>NZ_JAGGLB010000030.1 GCF_017874215.1 Paenibacillus eucommiae | reverse complement strand
ACTACTTACTACTTACTACTTACTACTTACTACTTACTACTTACTACTTACTACTTACTACTTACTACTTACTACTTACTACTTACTACTTACTACTTACTATATTGTACTAAATACAAAAAGTCAAGGAGTTATTAACCAATTTTTCAAATCACAATTTGTGAATCCGCCCATTCTGCGAAGCTGTTCATTTCATATGTCTTTTTAAGGCTCCTCTCGATCTCGATAGTTCCTAGGGTTGATCTGACAAACATTATTATGATCATAATTTTATTGGTCATTAAATCAACAACTCTTTGATTTAAATAGACACAAAAATCTTATAAAAGTTACTTTTAATTGAGTATATCGCCATACTAGTAGATCGATTCTGAAATAACGTTTGTTTCAAGCATCATTCCTGCATACCATATGTCCATCGAAATGGAATAGGATTTTTATTGACTTCTTGAAGATAAAGTTCAATACGTTCCTTAAGTTCTTCTTTGGATTTGACACGAATATGCCGTAATACTTGTTTAGTTATTTTAGCAAAGAAGGTTTCAATGACATTCAGCCACGAACCATGTTTAGGAGTGAAGATGAACTCAAACCGATCTGGAACAGTTTCCAAGTAAGCTTTTGTTTCCTTAGAGATGTGTGCTGAGTGGTTATCTAACACGATTTGTATACGTAACTCTGGTTTATAATGTGTGTCCAGTTTCTTAAGGAAATCGACGAATTCTCGGCTACGATGACGTTCTTCAACCGAGCCAATAACCTCACCTGTGACGAGATCTATTCCTGCAAGCAAACTAAGTGTACCGTGACGTTTATACTCAGAATCTCGTCCAATCGTTTTATGCTCGCCGGGTACAGGCGGCAAATCATCCGCCGTATTTTCAATCGCTTGAATGCCCGGCTTTTCATCATATGACAAGTAAACATCACACAGCGGTTTGATTTCATTATTTTCCATGATAAACTCAACTTGCTGATAAACATGGAGGACCTGAGCACGTTTGGTTTCAAAATCGGGATCGCGGCGCTGCAAGTAATAATTGATTTTATGAGGCTGGATTTCCATGGAGGATAACAACTTTGAAACACTGCCGGGAGCATGGTATCTCTCCGTTCATTCTCTTTCTTAGAGTATACCACAATTTCTATATAATGTCATTATTTTGGAATCAGTCTACTAGAGATGCAAACAGAGAAGCCGTTCACCTGTAGCAGTCTGCCTTTCGGTGAATGGAGCGTGCGCTTGACTTAACGATGTTTTTTATCGCTAAAGCAAGGTTTCCAGGCCAATCAGTCACTTTAATGATGATTTTCATCGCTAAAGGAGGACGGATGGCCTCTTTGGGTGGTAAATAGGGATTTTAATGATGATTTTCATCGTTAAAGTAAGGATGTGGAGCGGACCTGCTGCTTTTAACGATGAAAATCATCGTTAAAGCAGCAGGTCCTTCTCAGTTGCGCGCGATCTTCATCCCAGCGTTTGCCCGTTTGAGCTTGGTGTTCGTACGATTGTAGCTGAGAGAGGTAAGGGGTGTGGGTGGAAGAGCGGTAGCGTCCGCATTTAAAGATTTGTTTCCACCTCACAACCATTCATTCAAGAGAACAAATCTTTAACAGCGGCTGGAGCCCACAGCCCTTACCTCCGCCACGCACTTAAGTTACTTGAACTCGCTCCTCAAAGGACGCTAAAAGGTGGTTTGCCCTAAATCCCTTTCGCCGCTCTTCCTATTAAATCCACCCGTGGAGTGTTCCAAAGCTCGATCCATTTTTTAATAGCTGTGACGATAATGATAACGCCAAGGATCAGCATGATGATGGATAGTACGGCATTTAATACGCTATACCCGGAGGCAGCGGGGTTTAAATAGACATGTCTTACCATCCAATAGCCCGCATAGTTGACGGTCGTGTATAAATAAGCAAGGGGGACAAGGCAAGTTAATATATACCACCGCTTATCTGCAAATTTCAAAATGACGGTAGCTCCGATAATTAATCCGATGGATGCCATCAGCTGGTTCGATACGCCAAAGAGCGCCCATACAGAACCAATGTCTCCGGAAAAGAGGAGGTACCCCCACAGTAAACAGGCTAATGCACTGGCGAATATAGAGCCCGGCAGCCAATCCACTCTTTTTAACGGTTTATAGAATTCACCAAAGAAATCTTGAATCAGATAACGGGAAACACGGGTGCCTGCGTCAATGGCTGTTAAAATAAAGACGGCTTCGAACAAGATAACGAATTGGAAGAAATAAGAGGCCAGATTTTTAAACCAGGGAAGCTCGGTAAAAATATAGGTCATGCCAACAGCAAGGGTTACGGCCCCGCCTGTTCTTCCTTCCAAATTCAGGCCAATTTCTTTGCTCAGCTCCGGAAGGTTGACAACGGACATCCCCAACGTGGAGAATACCTCCGGCTGCGAGTTAATGGCAAAATAATCAGCTGGCTGTAAGGAAATTGCAGCAATCAAAGCCATAATAGAAACTAGACATTCTACAAGCATAGCTCCAAATCCAACCACTTTAATGTCGCTCCAGCGATTAAGCATTTTGGGGGTTGTGCCAGAGCCTACGAAAGCATGGAATCCGGAAATAGCTCCACAGGCGATTGTAATCGAAATGAACGGCCATACGGGACCTGCTATAACGGGGCCGCCTCCATTAATAAAATCTGTAAAAGCAGGGAAGGCTATAGCGGGATTTACAATAAATACACCAACGATTAACGCAATAAAAACGCCGATTTTCATAAAGCTGCTTAAGTAATCACGAGGTGCAAGCAATAGCCAGACAGGTAAAGCGGCAGCAAAAAAAGCGTATATGGGCAAAATAATAGCGAGAGTCCCCATATCAAAAGTTAACCATTCGCCAAGCTTTGTATGCTGAATAGACGGACCGGCAAAAACTCCAACCATAATGAGAATAAATCCGACCGTAGATGGGCCTTTTAAATTGCCTGTTTTCTTATAATACAAGCCAACTCCCATAGCAATGGGGATGGTAATGCCTACAGCGAAGGTTCCCCAAGGATTTTTTTCAAGTGCATGCAATACGACCATGGACAGACCGGCCATAGTAATCGTAATAATAAATAACATAGCTAGTCCCGTACAAAAGCCTGCCACAGGCCCTAATTCTTCTTTTGCTACTTCGGATAAGGATTTGCCATTTTTGAGCATGGAAGCAAATAAAACAACAGCGTCATGAACCGCTCCTCCGATTACGGCGCCAATCAACAGCCATAATAGACCAGGTAAATAGCCGAATTGAGCAGCTAAAATAGGTCCTACGAGGGGACCAGCCGCAGCAATGGCGGCAAAGTGATGACCAAAGGATACCCAACGGTTGGTGGGGACATAATCCTTTCCATCCTCCAGATCGTGAGCAGGTGTTGCCCTGGATTCATCCAGCTTTTGCAGCTTTAGAACTTTTACCGCTATAAACGTACCGTACAAACGGTAAGCTATCATTAATATGCAAATAGAGCCAATCATAATTGTAACTGCCGACATTGAATAAGCCTCCCATATAACCTTTATCGTATCGATCTCGTGCTGCTCTTGTGTTTTTTGTTTAATTTTCTGAACAGTCTCTATTTTACTTGATGAAAGCGCTATTATACGGTTTTCACGATGAGATACAGGATAAAAGGGATGGGATGCCAAAATACAAAGCTGAAATACATGCTAATCCCTGCAGGGGCAAATAAGCTTTAAAAGCCTAGCAGTTGTTTAAGCTCTTTGACGTAATTGCGGCTTACCGGAACCTTGGAGCCCTCCCGCATAATTAAATGATACGTAGCATTAAACCAGGGCTGAATTTCTGCGATATGCTGCACATTCACAAGGTAGCTGCGATGAACACGTGTAAAAGATGTATACTGCAGTTTTCGCTCAATCATGACAAGCGTCTCTGCAATTTTATATTCATTGTCTAGCGTTTTGATTAATGTTTTGCCTTCTGCGGAATTAATGAACAGGATCTTATCGATATCGATTAATAAAATCCGTTCTTCGGTGCTGATTGCAATTTTACCTGTTTGCCCGGTGGGCATGCGAGTTGGCGTAGCTGCTGCTGAGAGCTCTTTGTCACTGGTTGCTTGCAGCCTTTCGATTTTCTCAATGGTTTGTTGAATCCGCACTTCATCAAAGGGCTTTAATATATAATCGAGCGCATTTACATTAAAAGCTTGCAGCGCATATTCGTCATAAGCTGTTGCAAAAACAATGGCAGGAGCAGGTTCAATTGCCAGCAATTTTTCGGCTAGCTGGAGGCCGCTGTCTTCGGCAAGCTCAATATCCAAAAAAACAACGTCGGGCTGCAGCGCTTGAATGTGCTCGATCGCATCTTGTATGCAATCTGCTTCACCTATGACTTCTACTTGCTTGCTTCTACGCAAGAAATAGGTTAACTCATCTCTGGCTAACGGTTCATCATCCACTATAAATGCTTTTAGCATTCCTCGTAAGCCTCCTGTTTTCCATGTAAAGGTACTATAATTTGCACTTTTGTGCCTTTTCCGGGTTCACTTTCGATACGAAAGCTTGCCTGATCGCGATAAATACCTTCCAAGCGTTCTTGTATATTGTACAGCGCCGTTCCTGTTCCCTCTATAGAGTCTACGGTTTGTTTGCCCAGTGATCCCAGCTTATCTTCAGTAATCCCTTTGCCATTATCTTCAACTGTTACATACATGTTTTCAGCCTTACTGTAAGCGCAGATCCTGACCTCGCGAGAGCTTTTTACCTGTGAAAAAGCATGACGAATCGCATTCTCCACTAAAGGCTGAAGCACGAAGGGTGGAATGGATATGGTTTCAAGACCCGGCTCAATGTCGAACACAACGGTATATTTATTTGGAAACCGCGCTTGCTCCAGTGACAAGTAGGCTTTCACATGCTCCAGTTCCTTTTCAAGTGTAATTAACCATTGATGGGCACCCTGTAAATTGCTGCGGAAAAATACACTGAGCTCCAGCAGCAGCTTCCTTGCTTTCTCAGGATCAGTGCGGCATAAAGCTGAAATCGTATTAATGGCATTAAATAAAAAATGGGGGTGCACCTGTACCTGCAAAGCCTTAATTTTCGCATCCTTCAACAATTTACTTTGCAGCTCTGCTTCAGCTAATTCCAATTGGGTAGAAAACAGCTTCGCTAAGCCTTCGGCCAATTGTTGTTCCACTTGACTTAAACGGCTGGGATCTTTGAAATAAAGCTTTAGCGTACCTACGGTTCTATTATGCACTTGCAGGGGCAAAACTACCGCGGCTTGCAGGATGCAATGAGGATCAAAGCAATCAATCTCTTTTTTGGACTTGGCAATCATGATTGTTCCTTGCTCCAAAACACTTCTCGTGAGTCCGGTCGCCAGCTTTTGCATGGGAATATGGTGATCAGAAGCTTCGCCAACGTGGGCTAACACTTGATGATCATTGGTGATCGCAATCGCATCTGCCACTGTTAATTTTAACATCACCTGGGCTACTGATTTGCAGGATTGGGGATTTAAGCCTTGACGGAAAAAGGGCAATGTTTGATCGGCTATATAGAAAGCCTTATGCGTTTGCAGGGCGCGTGTCCGCTCTTCCTCCCGTAAAATGGATTGAATGATAAACATAAAAACAAGTGTGCCGAATCCATTGAAAATAATCATCGGAATGCCAATCATTTGAACAAGCTTCCAAGCAGCTTCATACGGTTTGGCGGTAAGCAAAATAATAACCATTTGAACAACTTCCATCAATAAGCCGACGACAACAGCAAACCATGGTGATATCAGACCTTTTTTGCGGTACCATCTGCCTAAATAACCCGCTGCAAGTCCAGCCAAAATAGAAGAAACAGCACAAGCACCCGCCGTAAAGCCCCCAAGCGTATACCGGTGTAAACCGGCAATCAAGCCTGCTCCTAATCCGACAAGCGGTCCTCCAAGCAATCCGCCCATGCCAACTCCCATAACTCTCGTATTGGCAATAGCGTTATCCGGATCCACCTCCATTAACCAAGTCTGTGAGACAATAGAGCTCCCGCTAATTTCAACTCCCGTATAATTGCTTATAATCCCGAAGCATCCAAAAACAGCAATAAGCTGTATTTTTCCCGCAGTTTTATGTTCGTAATGAACCATTTGGCGAAAGGACTTCATTTGGGAAAGCAAGAAGGCAGCAATAACAATAATTCCGACCCTTTCTAACATTAACGGCAATAAATAAATCACGTTCGTTCACCTCCTCCTCGTTTAATGTTTCCTTTTTTCCAGAAAAAAAGCGCTGAGAATCCTAATAACATTCAAATACCGATGCTTACAAATGTAGTATAAGAGTAGTAAAAAGGCAATCAAGTGGTGTATATTGTAAAATAAAGAGAGGATGATGCAGAATGACGAATCGGCCTTCAAGCGAAGAATACGGTGCTTACTATGAACAGTATATTGGCTTAGTTCCAGATGGAGATGTTAGTGGGATTCTAACACAAGGTCTTGAGGACACAACCAGGCTGCTTAGTGGTGTTCCAGAGCAACAGGGGAGTTACCGGTACGCTGCAGGAAAGTGGAGTCTAAAGGAAGTGCTGGGTCACATTACAGATACTGAACGCATTATGAGTTATCGTTTGCTCCGTATAGCCAGAGGGGATAAGACGCCTTTAGCCGGCTATGACCAGGATGATTTCATAAAAGGAGCTTCCTTTGATTCGAGTACACTGGCTGAATTGATTGAGGATTACACGTTCGTTCGCCGTTCAACCTTGACTTTGCTTAGGGGGTTGCCAGATGAAGCGTGGTCAAGAAGTGGCTCAGCCAATCAAAGTGAGTTAACCGCGAGGGCCTTGGCTTACATCATTGCCGGTCATGAGCTTCATCATATCAAGGTGATTACGGAAAAATACTTAGCTTAAGAGGCTGAACAAAGGAATGGAGGGTGGGACCTATGGAAAGGTTATTGGAGCTCTTTCTTCTATGTATCGTGCTTACATTAGGGAATATTGATGAAAAGACAGACCCCTGGCCTCCTGTTATCGCAGTAGAAGCTCCGAAGCCATCCGAGCTTTCAAATCTGGTATTGAAGGATGAATGGGAAGCCATCAATAAAAGCATAAATGATCACAGGCAAAAAATCGAGGCTCAGCATTCGATCCAGATTCAGAGCATGGGGGTTGGGCAGGATCATATTCTGATTGTGATCAGGAGCTTTGGAGATGTGGAAAGAGTGATGTCGGAAACTGAGCTTGCAGCTGTGGAAAAAACTTTGTTTGAGCTTGCCAATGCGAAGTTCCCGTTGAAGCTGTCAGTCCAGAAATGCTGTACCAGGAAGGCTGATATCACAGGCAAGATCAGCGATTATGATAAAGCACGAAATCGGATTTTAATCGTGGATGAGCGTGAAAAAGAAGCTGATACAGACGCCCCCGAAGCTGCGTGGGTAAAACTTACTGCAGATGGCATCCTGATGGTGGGCGGAAAAAGGGCAGCTTCCGGCTTCGACAAATCGTTAATAGGCCGGGAAGCCAGTGCGTGGTCAACCGGGTTTATGGCGCTGTCGTATCCGGGTCAAGCTTCGGTTTTGAAAGTTGTTGTGGAGTAAACACAGAAGAAAACCTCCGATTCCGCTGCGGTAGCAGGGTCGGAGGTTTTTGTTTTGGAATAAAGGGCTTCAAGTTCGTGAGTTAGGGAAGGGGCTGCTAGAGCCCACTTCCTGACCTCTCCAAAATGAGTGCTACACTTACTTAACGATGTTTTTCATCGTTAAAGTAAGGTTGAAGAGACGACGTGATGCTTTTAACGATGAAAAACATCGCTAAAGTAGAAGTCATCTCAGTTCTCTTCATCCCAGCGCCTCGCCCGCTAAGAAATCTCCTCCAATCAAAAGAAAAAGCCTTACTGGCCGTCCATTTGAGCTTGGTGTTTGTGCGATTGTAAGCTGAAAGAGGGAATGGATGTGGGTTGAGCCCACATTCATTCCCTCCACAAATCACCCAAATCACCCAAGCCTCGAACAAGTTCCTAAAAGGGCATCATAAGGCATTTTGCTTAGTTAAATCGCATTTACGGCAACTTCTTCGTCCTCATCACGATTGAACGCTTCGCGATCGAATTCTCCTTCGGAATCGGCCACGAGCAGCGCGGTAACAGTCGTCCCGGTTGCGTTGACAGCTGTGCGTCCCATATCGATAAGAGCTTCTACACCTGCTACGAGTGCGATGCCTTCGAGCGGCAAACCGAGCGCCGTCAGTACGACCGTTGTGGAAATTACGGCTGGTCCTGGAACGCCGGCAACACCAATGGAAGAGATGATGCTAACAAGTACCAGAATTATATAATCTGTTAGTGTCAGGGTAATGCCGAATACTTGCGCTGTGAACACAGCTACGATAGCTGGCCATATGCCGCCGCAACCGTTGAAGTTGACGGATGCCCCTAACGGAGCTACGAAGCTCGCGATTCTGGGGGAGACATGGAGCCGCTTCGTAATGACTTCCAGATTGACTGGAAGTGTTGCGTAGCTGCTTCGAGTCGTAAATGCTACGGCCACCGTCGGATAGATTTTGCGGAAGAACCTGATCGGGTTCACTTTGGCAACAACCAGCACCAGGCCGCCAAATATGAGAACGAAGTGCAAAATCAATGCGACATAGGAGGTGATAATTACGCTGCCCAGCTCCTGCAGGGTGTCCCAGCCATAACGAGCGGTAATTCCGGCAATTAGCGCGAACACGCCGTAGGGAGTCAAGCGGATCACGAACTTGACGACTTGGTGCAGCACCTGTGTCAACGATTGAATGAGATCCCGCACAGGTTTTACTGCGGCTTCGTTTTTAGAACCGACTTTAATGATGGCCACGGCCAAGAAAATAGCAAAGATAAGTACGGGTACAACTTTGCCCGTCGCCGCTTCATTGAAGGGGTTCGAAGGTACGAGATCCAGAATAACTTGTGAGAATGTAGGAATTTCACGGGCTTTGAAATCCTCCGGCACAGCTTGCTGGATACCTTGCCCAGGGTTGAACAGCAAGGCAATCAACAGACCTATAATGGAGGCTATGGCTGTCGTTCCCAGAAACCAGGCGAACGTTTTGATGCCGATTTTGCGCAAATATTCCAAGCTGGTTAATGAAGCGATACTGTTCAGTACAAGTATAAATACGAGTGGAATAACGAGCATTCGAATTAAACTAACATAGATGCTGCCGAAGGTACTGATCCCCTTAATCTCAAATGATTCCAAATTCTGAAAGAGAATACCTACAATTAGACCTATTCCCAACCCCACTAGCACCCGAGTTCCGAAGCTGACACGCTTTCGTGCCAGGAAAAACAAGATCCCGAACACGAAGATAGAAATGACAAAACTATACCAATTTGTTTCGATGGCAGATAGCAAGTTATTTTCTATGTTATCCATTTCTCTTTAAACCCTCCTAAACCTATTTTTTTTGTCGGAATAATAGACTAAATGTACAGACAACACATATAATTGTCAATTATTATTTTTTGCCAGGGAGGCTTATGATTAGCACTAGTATATGTGATTCCGGGCAAAATACGACTAGAAATTAGCGATTCAAGAACGTTCATTTATAATTCCTACTAAATCGATGGGAAAAATAATTTTGTGATTGACAATTCCATTCATCGCTACTAACATAGGGGTAGGAACAAAATGATGGAAAATCGTTTTGATCGTTTTGTTGGATGATGAAGGACGATAAATCAACTGGACCACCAGAGATTTGACGAGAGCGTATGATCGCTCTTTGTTGAATCTCCTTTTTTTTATCCGAAAACTAAAGCTCTAAGGAGGAGAAAAAGAAATAAATTGTAATTTTACTTATTTTATCCACCAAATGTAGTGAAACAGAAATGAATGTTTAAACAAAAAGCTCACAGAGCGAATCGAAGGGGATGTATACGATCATGAAAAAGTTTGCCTTATCCAAGCTTTCTACAACATTAGTTATCGCAACGGTGGCCTTTCTGGTCTTAACGTATGCCGCTGTATCTGCTAATAAGCAAGCGAAAGAAGTGTCTGTAACCGATCCTGCCGCAACCGTAGCTGTAACAACAGCAGAAAGCCAGCCAGAAGCAGCAGCGTCCACAGCAACTGAGGAGGTTAAGGCTGAAGAGCCGGCAGTTGTTACAACTGCAGAAGTTCAAGCGGAAGCTGCCGCAGCTGATCAGAAGGAAGCGGCAACTGAAGTAGCAGTTGAAGCGGCGGTTACTACAGCTGCAGTTGAAGTTCAACCTGAAGCATCTGTAGAGGGTTCCCAATCCAAAACAGCTCCAGCTGCAACTGATGCAAATCAATCGAAGACTGTTGCGGCTGCAGCAACCCAAGAAGCTCAACCGAAGGCAGCAGCACCTACTGCAGATGCAGCTCAAACGAAAACGGCCCCAGTTGTAAAAACAGCAGAAGTGTCGCAACCAAAAGCAACGGCTCCAGCTGCAAAAACGGAAGTAACGGAGCCCAAAGCAGTCCCAACTCCAGCAGCTGAAGAAAAACAAGTGAAAGCAGCCTCAGCACCAGTAAAAGAAGAGGTTCAACCTAAAAAGCCAGTTATCTCTACGACAAAATCAACAGTTAAACCAGTAGCAGTTCCATCCAAACCAGCAGCAACTCCAGCACCATCCAAAGTAGAAGCTTCTTCTTCTTCTTCATCGTCGTCATCACCATCTTCATCAGCACCAGCTCCAGCAGCACCGACACCAGCTCCTGCAGTGGACGAAGATTGCGCAGTTGATGGAGAAGAAGATTGCTAATTAGTTAATTGGAGCTAAACCAAATATTACAAATGATGAGAGGAGAAGGGGAGATAACTATGAAACAATCATTTAATGCAAAAAAAATCCTGGCGCTGCTGTTGGCGGTGCTGCTTGTATTGCCAGTCATTCAAACAGGCAATGCCAATGCAGAAGTACCTTCCAATGGCGCGAATAGCACCCATACGAGCGCAGATTACTTCAAAAGTGTATATGAGAAGCTGGCGAATGTAGAGCACGTTTATCGAACTTTAACCTATCACGAGCTTGACTATCTGCTTGATAGCGATGGCACCTACGTTGTCCTGTTTGGCGGCGCATGGAACAGTGATACACAAGCCGCTATAGGCTATATAAACGAGGTGGCGAAGGAATATGGCATAACAACCATACACAACTTCGATACAAGACTGGATGGCAAAACGATTGCAACTGACATCGCGGAGTCGATCAACAGTCCTTACTCTAGACGGTATGTGGATCTGGTCAATAAATATTTGAAGAATATTAATGATCATGTAGCTGGTACAAATAAAGTGAACTACACCTATACTATTTCCCAAAAAACGCTTGAAGGTACAGCAGCCAAGATTCAAACTCCCTTCCTGTTTGTCTACGATAAAAATCACAAAAACGGGATAGACAGTACGCCTATTATTTCCTCCTTGGAGAGTATCAATGCTCTTTTAACAAATGGTGTTGTGGACAGCTCAAATGAAGCTGCTATTAAAGCTTATAAAGATCAAGTAAGGCAAGTTTTTAATGCCATCTCAGTGCCAGGGACAAATGGGTCACCGGTCGCAAAATATGATGTATTTGAAAATTCTGTATATATTCCAGGATCTTATAATAAATTTGCGGCAACAACGATTTTTGATGAATCCGATGGAGAGATCGTCATAGATCCTGTCACGTTAGATGAGTTGGAGCATGTTTTGGATAGCGAGGGTACTTATGTATTCCTGATCGGTTGCTCCTGGTGCGCCAATACAAGAGCAATTGCCAAATATGTTAATAAAGTTGCAAAAGAATACAATATCGAAAAAGTATATAACTGGGATACCAAGCTGGACGGCGGCATCGGCGGAACTCCGGGCATTCCAAACGGGACAGATAATGCCAACTTCTATCAAATCAGGGCTACCGGCCATCCCAACGCAAATCTTTATGTGGACTGGGTGAACAAATATTTAACGAATATCCAAACTGAATACCAGAAGTCAGGTGCTGGTGCAAACAACGTTAAATACACAGTTGACGGCCAAGATTTCGTTGCCAATAAGCTTCAGGCTCCTTATGTATTTGTCTACAATAAAGATAACAAGGACGCTAATGGCAATAGCGCCCCGATTCTAGGACATGTTGAATTGATGTACTCATGGACGAATATTCAGCCGGATTATGGAACAGGTGAAAATAAAGGTAAAAATTACAACACTTACATCGCCGGGTTGAATAAACTCTTCTCAAGAGTAGAATTAAAGCCATCTGGATTGACTGGCGTATCGCCTACTTCATTTAATGGTAATGATGGGCAAATAACGGGTACAACAGCAGCATTGGAATACAAGCTGGAAGGAGCAAATACAGGTTATACCCCTGTAACAGGCACTTCAATCACTGGATTGGCAGCAGGTACATACGAAGTAAGATACGCTGCTAAAGAGGGCATCAATGGTCCGATTTCAAATCCGGTTAAATATCTTTACGATGCAAGCCAACCGGTAAGTGTAGTTATTCCAGAGTTTTTTGCAGAGCAGAACCCTCCAACAGGGCTGGCTGCTACAGCACCAACTACTGCAGATAACAATAATGGAACAATTACAGGCACATCCACAGAGTTGGAATACAAGCTGTCTGGAGACGAAGCTTATAAAGCTGTGACAAGTACTCCTGAAACAAGTACATCCATTACTGGCTTAGCACCAGGCACTTATCTTGTCAGGGTTGCAGCTAAACTTGGTTATCATGCAAGTCCGGCCGTAGAGGTAGTTATCCCTGCTTATGGTGAAATTGCTCAAGAAGCGCCAACAGGGCTAGAGGGTGTAGCACCAACAACCATTGCTAACATTGATGGACAAATAACAAAAGAAACAACAGAGATAACAAATGTAGCAGACGTAGCAGACGTAACAGAAGTAACAGAAGTAACAGATGTAGCAGCGACAATTCTGGAGTATAAGCACTCTGAAGGAACAAAGTATGAAATTGTGGAAGGTTTCCCGATCACTGGTTTGGTACCAGGCACTTACCTTGTTAGGGCTAAAGCAAGAGAGGGATACAGTGTAAGCCCGGCTGTAGAAGTGGTCGTTCCAGCGTTTGTTAACCAGGAACAAGCAGCGCCAACAGGGTTAGCAGGCGTAGCGCCAACTTCCTATGCTAACAATGATGGACGCATCACGGGCACAACGACAGCGCTTGAATACAAGCTTTCAGGAGCATCCGCTTACACAGCCGTAACAGATACATTGATCACTGGTTTATCATCAGGCACCTATCAAGTAAGAGCTGCCGCCAAGCCAGGATACGATGCAAGTCCGGCAGTGGATGTAGTTGTTCCAGCCTATGTAGCACCATCAAGTCCATCAACATCAACACCAACGTCACCTTCGACATCGACGCCATCAACGGAGACCCCGGCAACAACGCCGAGCGACGAAAACATTAGTGGTGATGCTAAAGCTCCGGTAGTTAAAGTGCCGGCCACAACTGACGAGTCTACAGGGGCGACGATAGCAGCCGTTTCACCTGAAACAATTGCCAGCCTGCTTGAGCGCGCTAAGGCTAATGAAGCAGGTGGGAAACCAGCTGTTGTGGAATTCAAAGTGGAAGCAACGACTCAAACCAAAACGGTTCAATTAACGATACCGCGCAGCTCCTTTAACGAATTGGTCAGTGGAACAAATAACATTAAGGTCAATGCTGTTTTCGGAACGGTTACCTTTGACGCAAAAGCTGTTAAGAGCATCAGTTCAGCGTTAGGAACTGGCGACATCAGTATTATCATTGCCAGATCCAGCTTGACTGAGGAAAGCAAGGAGATTTTAGGAGACAGACCGGTTTATGACTTCTCCGTATTTGCGGGTGAAAACAGCATTTCAACCTTTGGCGGAAGCCAAGTACAGGTTAGCATTCCTTATTCGTTAAAGCTTGGAGAAGAGCAGAACTCGATTATCGTTTACTACGTAACCGATTCCGGAAATTTGGAAACCGTGCGCGGTAAATATAACCCGGCTACAGGAACGGTTAACTTTGCAACAACGCACTTTTCCCAATATATCATTGGGTACAACAAAGTTACCTTTGCCGATGTTTCGGCAGCTTCCTGGTACAATGATGCAGTAAGCTTCCTGGCTGCCAGAAGCATTACCAGTGGCACCGATGACAATAATTACAGCCCGAATGCTGCAGTGACCAGAGGCCAGTTCATCGTTCTGCTGCTGAATGCTTATGGCATTGCGCCAGATGAGAGCGGAGCTGCTAATTTCGCTGATGCGGGAGACACCTATTATACCGATTACCTGGCTGCGGCCAAACGCCTCGGCATTACGACGGGAATCGGCGATAATAAATTCGCTCCGGATAAGCAAATCACGCGGGAGGATCTGTTCACACTGCTGTACCGCTCGCTTGACGTGCTGGGAGAACTCCCCGCAGAGAAAACGAACGCAACCGTAGCGAGCTTTACTGATGCAGGACAAATTGCCGGCTACGCACAAGAAGCATTCAAGGCTCTTGTAGAAGGCGGAATTATAACAGGAAGCAGCTCGAAGCTTGAGCCTAAAGACATTTCTACAAGAGCTCAAGTAGCACAGGTTCTGTATAACCTGCTTTCAAAATAATAAGATAGTTGAAACAAAGCGGGAATGGGTGGCCGATGGGCCGCCCATTTCCCCCATTTTTCTAATGGTTATTTCAGGCATTTTCAAACGTAGAATCGGTGGCTTTGGCAAATCAGTTAGTGTTTAATCAACAGGCATGGTTTTAAGAAGAGACTTCATAACCTTGACAATCGACAAACCTATTAAAATGTTGGGAAATTTAACGGTTTGTTTCATGAATATGTGATGAACTGGCTGAGATTTGTAACTAGGAGGAGAAGCGTTTTGGATTTTATATTGGCATTTTCGGCCGGTTTGCTTTCATTTTTATCGCCATGCGTTTTGCCGCTTATACCTCTTTATTTGAGCTATATCGTTGGATCTTCAGTGGCTGAATTGACTACGAATAAACAAAAATTAAATGTAGTATTTAAATCCATTTTGTTTATCCTGGGTTTCTCGATCGTCTTTATCCTCCTTGGCGTTTCTGTAAGCTCAGTAAGTAAACTGGTATCGGCCAATTTAAGGATAATCCAGCAGATCGGCGGAGTTCTCATTGTTATTTTCGGGCTTCATATGACAGGATTATTTAAGATCAAATGGCTGTATTCAGAAAAAAGGCTCTTGCCGAGCGGTTCTTCCGGAAAAAACCTCGGTTCGATATTGCTGGGCATGGCATTCGCCGTTGGCTGGACTCCTTGCATCGGCCCAATTTTATCTTCTATTCTCATTTATGCAGGCAGCATGCAAACGATCGAGAAAGGTGTCTTGCTGCTGGCCATTTATTCCTTAGGCTTGGCTGTGCCCTTCCTGCTCTCTGCGCTTTTAATAGAAAATCTATCGATTTATTTGAAAAAAATGTCCAGATATCTCCCGATTGTTTCCATCGTCAGTGGAGTTATCATGATTGTGATGGGTATTCTTGTATTCACCAACAAGCTGGAAATATTCAGCCAATACGGCGGGTTGTTCAATTTATAAAAGGAGCCTGAAGCATGAGGAAACATATTTTTTTATGGGGTGCAGTTCTGAGCTTTGTGCTGATTTCCATTTATGTGACTAACAATTACAGCATAAGCAGTGCGGATACTAACCGCTCTTCTTCTGCCCTGCAAAGCGAAGCTGCAAACAGCAAAGAGCCAGCAAACGAAGCCAAGGCAACCAATGCAGCCAATGCAGTCGTAAATGAACCCGAAGTGGAGGAGCTTGAGCCAGCTATTGATTTTACATTAACGGATCTTAACGGAAACAAGGTATCTTTGAAGGATTTGAGAGGCAAAAATGTGTATATCAACTTCTGGACGACCTGGTGCAAATGGTGTAAAAAAGAAATGCCCGATATGGAAAAGATTCACCAGGCATACAAGGATCAGGACTTGATTGTTTTGGCTATAGATGTTGGTGAAGATAAAGATAAGGTCAGCAAATATATCGAAGAGCACAACTATCAATTCAGTGTGTTATTAGACTCGGACAAAAGCGTAACAAGAGCGTACAAGGTTAAGTCCATTCCTGTTTCCATATTTATTGATAGAAATGGGAATATAGCGCACCAAAAAGTGGGTTTCATGACTGAAGAGCAAATGAAAGCTGCTATTGATGAACTTCAGTAAGGAAGTTAATAAAGAACGGCTTGACTGTCTGACAATTATCGTGTAAATTGATTGAAATTGGTTTGTTATCATTTATGAAATTTCCTGCAATTTTACATATCAAAAAATAGCTTAGACCATGGACACGAGGTTCGAGAATGAATCGTTGATACAGAGAAGAGACCCTAGGCTGAGAGGTTTCTGGCTGCGAGTGAATCCTTCCCACCATGAGAGCTGTAGCGGAGAAGTCAAGTAACCGTTACCGGAATCGTCCGTTATCCGTTTTTGAGAATCACCATGTTCATTTGGGTGGTTAAAATAGGGTGGCACCACGACACATTCGTCCCTGACGAGTGTGTTTTTTTGTTGGAATCTTACTGAAAAGTATAATTTTTCTGGGGTGCCTGAAGTGGAGGGAAGGAGTGGGTGTTACACAGTGCAGCTTTGCAGTGATAAAGCGAACGAGTGTGCCATTCATTCTCCAAGGGAATCAGAAAGGAAGCACAAATTTTCCCTATCGCCACTATCCCTTTCCCTCAGGAGAGCAACTTTTGCTGGTATTTTTCCGTTGGAGCGTGGCAGGTTCGGCACTTTGAAGCTGAGGGGGAAGGGATGTTGGAGGAAGAGTAGTAGTAAGAGCGTTAATAGCGTTAATAAGCATCTCGCCTCTCCTGAAAGAAGAGAGAAATGAGCGTGTGCTTCACTTAACGATGTTTTTGATCGTTAAAGGAAGTGTTTTCGGGATCAAAAGCAAGTTAATGATGATTTTCATCACTAAAAGGGGACGGATGGCCTCTTAGGGTGGTTAAAAGGGATTTTAACGATGTTTTTCTAAAGTAAGGATGTGGAGGCGACCTGGTGCTTTTAGCGATGAAAAACATCGTTAAAGCAGCAAATCCTCTTAAACTCTTGATTCTCAGCGCCAATGCCCGCTAGGAAATCTTCTCCAATCCAGAGAGAAAACACTTGCTGGCTGTCCGTTTGAGCATGGTGTTCGTGTGATTGTAGCAGAATGAGGGAATGGCTGTGGGAGGAAGAGCGATAGCGTCCGCCTTTAAAGATTTGTTCCTACCTCCTCATCTATACCATTCAAAGGAACAAATCTTTAACAGCGGCTGGAGCCCACAGCCATTCCCTCCCGTTACGCTGCCAAGTCCAGAATACCCTCCTCAAAGGACGCTACGAGGGTGTCTATCTCATTTTTAATGCTGTAAATAAAATAAGGGGGTTAATGAATTATGCGTCAAAATACTTTGTTGTCAACCACTCTACGTGAAGCACCAGCCGATGCCGAGGTGATCAGTCATCAATGGATGCTGAGAGCGGGTTTTATAAGGCAGCTTGCAGCTGGCATTTATACGTACTTACCTTTAGGATGGCGTGTTCTTCGTAAGGTGGAGCAGATTGTAAGAGAAGAGATGGACCGGGCAGGTGCTCAGGAGATGCTGATGCCTGCGATGCAGCCAACAGAGCTATGGAAAGAGTCCGGACGGTATGCCGTGTATGGACCTGAGCTCATCCGTCTTCATGATCGTCATGAGCGGGAGTTTGCTCTTGGCCCCACGCATGAAGAGGTCATTACCAAGCTGGTTTCGGGAGAAATTAGCTCTTATCGGAGATTGCCGGTTACGCTGTATCAAATCCAAACGAAATTTCGGGATGAGCGGCGTCCGCGGTTTGGTCTGCTGCGAGGAAGGGAATTCCTAATGAAAGACGCCTATTCTTTTGATGCGGACTGGGCGGGACTGGATCAAACATATTGGAAGATGTATGATGCCTATCAACGGATTTTTAACCGTTGTGCATTGAAATACCGGCCTGTGGAGGCCGATGCGGGTGCAATCGGCGGTGAGGGCGGCACACATGAATTCATGGCACTGGCTGATATCGGTGAAGATACAATTGCTGTCTGCCCACACTGTGAATACGCGGCCAATATTGAAAAAGCGGTAGCAGGAGCAGTAGCAGGAACAGGAACAGGCATAGGCATAGGCACAGGCACTGTACCTCAAACTCCAGGCTCCTTAACTGTGGAGCAAGAAGATCTAGCACAAGAACAGGAGAAGATTCATACTCCAGGCATCCGTACGATAGATCAGCTTGTTCAGGCTTTAGGCGTTGAAGCGAATGAAATAATCAAAACGCTGATTTATACAGCGGATGGCCAAGCTATTGCCGTATTGGTTAGAGGGGATCATGAAGTCAATGAGATTAAAGTAAAGAATGTCCTTAGCGTTGAAAATTTGGAGATCGCCAATGCGGAAGTGGTGGCCAAAGCGACTGGAGCACCTGTTGGCTTCGTTGGTCCTGTCGGACTGACGATACCCGTTTTCATGGATCGGGGAGTGGCTGATATGAGCCGCGGGATTGCTGGCGCCAACGAACAGGATTATCATATTCGTAATGTTCAGCCGAAACGGGACTTATCGCTTGAGCATATCGGTGATTTTCGTAATGTGGTTGAAGGGGATATATGTCCACGCTGCGAGGAAGGTTCTTTACAATTTTACAGGGGAATTGAAGTGGGGCATGTATTTAAGCTTGGGACGAAATATAGCGAGAAGCTGGGTGCCCGCTTTTTGGATGCATCCGGCAGCGAGCAGGTGATGATCATGGGTTGTTATGGGATCGGCGTCTCCAGGATATTATCGGCCATAGTGGAGCAAAATCAGGATGAGCAGGGCATAATTTGGCCAATGGCACTCGCACCTTTTCAAGTCCATGTAATCCCCGTATCGCTTAAAGATGAGATTCAAATGAAGACAGCGGAGGAGCTTTATCAACGATTGGTTGATTGCGGTATTGAAGTGCTTTTGGATGATCGCGATGAACGTCCCGGCGTGAAATTCAAGGATTCCGACCTGATTGGCATTCCGATCCGAATCGTGGTAGGAAAGCATGCAGCCGAAGGAAATGTTGAATTCAAGGAACGTGCCCGTGCGGAGCAAAAAATAATGAAGCTTGAGGATGCTTTTTCATGTGTTGTAGAGCTTGTTAAAGCAAGCCGTGTTCAGAAATCATTATGATCTGATGAATTAGGTCTCGGTGATAAACAGTAATATGCAGCAGCAATGCGTAGTATTGGAAATAAACACTTAGGTTAATCACCGGGGCTGGGCTCATCTATTCTTGGTCCAAAGCTAATCGACAGCCTTCCTAGGGGGCCTTGTTGCCAGGCCCAGCCTGCGTCACTCAATAAACGTACGATTGAGTCTGGCCAACAATTCTCCGAATTTCTGACATTCCTCATCGGACCAGTCCTTGAACAATTGCGAATGCCTGGCTAGCCGGGCTTTTTTGGCTTCCATTAGTTTCTGCGTGCCTAATTCTGTGATTTGAAAGGAGCTGGCCCTTCCATCTGTTGGTTCTTGCAGCCGTTTCACGTATCCCTTTAACTCCAAGTCGGTTGTTTGCCGGCTTACTGTGGAAATGTCTAGCCGGAATTCTTCCGCTAATGACTTCACACCTACAGGCCCATTGTTGGAAAGCTGGTGTAGGAGGGTATAGGTTGACCGGTCAAGGCCTCCAAGTTTTTTGTCCAAAGAGGCGCGGCGAATAAGAAGCACTAATTCATAATCGATGACTTCCAAATTGTTTTCTTCCATGGTTTTAATGGCCCCTTTTGCTTATTTTCTGCACATAAAAATGAACATAGGAAATGAGTGGACCTTTTCCCGTATTGACTTTTGGGGAGATAGTTGTATGATACAATTAAACAAGTTGATTGTATCATACAACTATAAACAAATAAACCCATTTATAAAGGTGGAGGAAAAAGTGAATATCCGTGCAGCACGAAGTTCATCCAATTCATCCTTTTGGCTCATTATTATGGCTATTTTTTTTGGGAATTTTATGTCTATTTTGAGTTCCACAACGATTAATGTGGCTTTTCCGATATTTATGACAGACTTTCATGCGGAGATAAGCACTGTGCAGTGGCTGATAACGGGCTTTTTGCTGGCTACAGGTGTGGTGGCTCCGACCGTTGGCTATTTTGGTGACAAGTGGAGCTATAAACGGTTATATGTATTTGCTTTATCTGGCTTTACTCTGTTTTCTGGCTTATGTGTTATTGCCTGGAATATTGAATCCTTGATTGTTTTTCGGATCCTGCAGGGAGTCTTCAGCGGTTTAATTATTCCGACTACGATGACGATGATCTATCAATTTATTGAAAAAGATAAACAGGCTTTCGCCCTAAGCTTATGGAGTCTTTCTTCGATGCTAGCCCCAGCCTTTGGGCCAACCCTGGGGGGCTGGCTCACTGAATACTTCGGCTGGAGATCGTTGTTTATTCTTAATCTGCCTATCGGTCTCATTGCTATCGCGGTTGCGCTTAAATGCATTCCTTTTCAAAGGATAAGCCAGTCGAAAATATTTGATTTACGAGGTTTTATAACGGTGCTTGTAAGCAGCTCTTCATTGATACTCGCTTTTAGTCAAGGTAATAGCTGGGGGTGGACCTCTGGGAAAACTCTCATGTTTCTGGCTGCCGGTATGCTGGCCTTGGTATATTTTATCCGGAGAGAGCTTTCGGTCAAGGAGCCGCTGCTTAATTTGAGAGTGTTTCAGAAAAAACGATATACGTACAGCCTGATTGTCAACTGTATCATTACGGCTTCTTTGTATTCGGGTACTTTTTTAATTCCAATTTATTTGCAGGATATTCAGCACTCCACAGCTTTAGATACAGCGTTGGTTTTACTGCCGGGCTCTTTGGTGATGGCCTTATTATCTCCAGTTGTCGGCAAATTGTATACGAGAGTGGGACCTTTTTGGTTGATTTTAAGCGGTATAATGCTGTTAGTCATCTCGACTTGGGAGCTGAGTCATATCACCTTGGTTGCTACTCATCTTTATGTTGCTGCCTGGATGACGTTCCGTTACGTGGGGATTGCCCTAGCTTTTATGCCGGTTACAAATGCGGGAATGTCTGCTATTCCAAAAGAAAATTCAGGCCATGCGTCCTCAGTGATGAACTGGGTGCGTCAAGCAACAGGAGCGTTATCTATCGGTATTTTCAGCTCTGTGCTGGCGGCAAGATCTTTGACCCATCAGAAAGAGCTTAGTGAAGGTAGCGCGGCGGTGACTCAGCTGGTGAAATCACAAGGCATGATATTGGGGGTTCAGGATGTTTTTATGATTGCAACGATCATATGTGTGCTTGCTGTGCCTTTGACCTTTTTATTGAGAGAATCCCGTAAAGAAGTACGCAAAGAGGTCATTTCCTAGCTGAATTCCCGTCAGTTTCGTCAAATCCGCTGTGCCTGCTCCTGCGATCCTTCCTGAATGATGGTCAGCATGTTTGCTTTATCTGGATGCTCCATAGTAAACACGACCTCTACAGGAAGGGAACGCAGAAAAAATATGGTTTCAGCCGAAGGATGAAGCTCCAGTCTAACCTGACCTGTCAACTGCATAAAAAGCCGCTCTTCCTCTATAGTTATATTGGCGAAGATATCAGAATTGCTTTCAAAACGGTAAGTGCCCACATACCTCTCATAAATAACAGGATCTAAAGCCAAGGCTTCCTTCAGCGGCGGCCGCTCCGGGACAACATAGGGCTGTTCGAACAAAATATGCTTTATGGCCTCAATAGTCGCTTGCTCGAACTCGACCTCCTGTTCCTTGTTCCTCAGAAATATGATCGTTTGATCATGATCAATATAACGAAACAGCGTACTCGCATACCCTGGCCATCCCCCGCTATGACTCACTTCCCTGCCAGCTTCTTCTGTGTTGTACAGTATCCAGCCAAAGCCGTAATCAAAGGTTTCATCGTTGTTCATTCTTGCAGGTGTAAATGCTTGCTCCAGTGAAGCCTTGCTAAGAAATTCATGTGTATACAAAGCCCTGTCAAATTTGAATAAATCGTCCAAGGTGGAGTTTACGGTGCCATCTCCCTGAATGCCGTCGAGAAATGTAACATATTTTGTCTCCTCCACCAGGTCGGGGAGCTCGAGCTTTCCAGCATGCACATCATAGACGTATCCATAAGCATAGTCCGGAATCTGCTCGCTGCGGTACCTTCTGTTATATACTCTGGTGTCTTTCATGCCGAGCGGTTGGAAGATGTTTTCTTGCATATATTGGGGAAAGGTTTGTCCTGTGATTCGCTCTATAAGTAGAGCTAGCAGCACATAGCCAGTATTGCTGTAAAGCCAGCTATCATTGGGCTGGAAGTGAACAGGTGGATGATACTTGATGAGCATCTGCAATACATCCTGATTCGTTGCAATCTGCGACCGATCCCAGTGCTCGAAGAAGAGTGCCATATAGTCGGGCAGGCCGGAGGTATGGCAGAGCAAATGACGGACGGTTATGCCAGGATAAGGCAGCTCGGGCAGCCAACGCTCAATAAGATCATCGTATTGCAGCTTGCCTTGCTCCTCTAGAAGAATAACCCCTATAGCGGTAAACGGTTTGGATAAAGAAGCGAGCTCGAATACGGAGTTAGTCGTTAATTTTCGCCCAGATGACAGGTCAGCACAGCCGAACGCTGCTTTATAAATCACTTCTCCCTTGTCTGCCACTAATACGGCACCGTAGATGTGTTCTTTTTCAGCTAAAGTATGGAAGAATTGTTGGAATTGCTGCTGCTTTGTTGTCATTAGAACCCACTCCTAAGCATTTTTTGTGTTGCGAACAGTTTGCATATTCAAGTGCTAGTTTTGATAGTGAAAAAGTGCAGTGGTGATCGTTAATGTTCAAAATAAAATGATTCAATCGCATTAACATATTAATTTATTATAAAGTTAAGTTTACTTAACTAAAATATATCATAAGTTATATAACATAAGCAAGCAAAAGGGGGAAGGTGATAAATCACCAAATTCATATAGGCACATATCCTGTAGGATAAGAAAAAGGTCTGTAAATTCGGGAGGTTTCCTTGCATGAACTCTGTGTATCATTCGCATTTTCAAGGTTTAAATGGTTACCAATATCCTTATTTCGCTTACCGCGCTTATTACCCAGTGCCGCTATCCATGCCTGTACCTTATTCCTATTTAGCCTATCCGGTTTATTCACCACAGCCTCCTCGAGTGTATCCGGCTCCATGGTCTCCCTACTTCGGGTACCAGTCCTATGTGCATCAGCCGGTTGGAACAATAACCGAGGGAGGCGAACAGCCGCCGGGGCAATATGGCACGCTATATGGGGCACAGCATAGCACGCAGCAGGGATACATGGAGGATACGCGATTTTGGCCGAATTTCAAGGTCAAGAACCCGCTGCCGGATTTGAAGAAAAAGGCAGAGGATGAGGCGAAGAAGCTGGCCGAAAAGGCGAAGAAGGAAGCCGCGAAAGCAGCGGAGAAAGCGAAGCAAGAAGCGGCTAAGGCAGCAGCGAAGGCCGCAGAGAAGGCGAAGCAAGAAGCGGCAAAGGCGGCCGCGAAAGCAGCCGAGAAAGCGAAGCAGGAGGCAGCGCAGGCAGCAGCGAAGCTAGCGGAGAAGGCGAAGCAGGAGGCAGCGCAGGCAGCGGCGAAGCTAGCGGAGAAGGCGAAGCAGCAGGCAGCGCTGGAAGCGGCGAAGCTTGCGGAGAAGGCGAAGCAGGAGGCAGCGCAGGCAGCAGCGAAGCTTGCGGAGAAGGCGAAGCAGCAGGCAGCGCTGGAAGCGGCGAAGCTAGCGGAGAAGGCGAAGCAGCAGGCAGCGCTGGAAGCGGCGAAGCTAGCAGAGAAGGCGAAGCAGGAGGCGCAGAAGCAGATCAAGGTTTGGCAGAAAAAAGTGGCAGACGAAATCGACTTTCCTAAATTTAGTTTGCCGACCAAGCTGGATGTTGGTGATTATTCGCTGCCTCTGCAGATCGGTTCTCCATGCCCGGAGACAGCCGATTCGATAGCTTCCGAATACCCTATGACTACAGTAGGAGGTGTTCCTGAATTCAAGGCAGAGCTATGTTCCACAGGTGTATGCATCTTTATGAAGAAGTCTAAATTTAGTGTAATAGCACGTTTGTGCCATCCCCGAAGCATTGAGGATTATGCCAAACGGCAGCTGGAAAATTGTCAGAATAAAGCCAGTCAAGCAGCCGGAATTGCTTTCGCTCAGTCCTTGGCAGCAAGCAGTGCGTCATTGGGAGCAGCGATACCTGCTGCAATCTCAGTCGCCTTAAGCACTTATAAAACCAGCTTCACGAACTGCATCATGCAGGTATCGGAGCTGAAGGAACTTGAGAAGTATATCAAGCTGAGTATTTATGCGAAGCGTTTATCTACAGAGCCGTGGAAAAAAATCTAAGAGCCTAAGAAATCCAAAAAGTCTAACCAAGTGATAAGGAAAAAGTTTACATCTGAGTCCAAACGATGATACAGTAAGGGGAGTTATATCGGAAGGGGAATTTATACTTTATGCCAACGTCCTTGTAATGTAGATCTGAAGCCGCACAAAATTTCTGTTTTTGTATAACGGGATAAGTGTGTCTTTTCGACCCATTACAAGTACTTGGCGGTTCAGATACCTGCGGAGTGCCTATTTGGGGCAGTCCGCTTTTTTTTGTGCTTTGTTGTCCTTTTAATATTTTAATATTTTAATTTTTTATACATTTATATTTTAAAATGAGACGGAGTGTTTACAGCTAATGCAGGATAATATTGATTTTGAAAAGGATGCTTTAATATTGAATAGTATAAGGATCATTAGCGAGGCAGACATCGAGCCTTACTTGGACATTATCGCTGAGATTGAGCATGTTCATTTAAATAGGGGAAATCCTAATCACGAGCAATGGCTTCGGAGACGAATAAGCTCTTTTTATGCCAGAGGGGCGAAGTTCTTTGCCTGTCATGATCCAATTCATGGGCATATACTTGGGATTGTTACGATTTTACATGAAGAAGCCCCGGAAGGAATTGAAGCGTTAGGAGCTCGAGCCGAAGTGCTTCAAATTGGCGTGAATAAAAACCACAGGAGACAAGGGATTGGTTCCATCTTGCTCAAGCACGCAGAGGATTATGCCAGAAATCGAGGTGTATACTGCTTGTTTATGATGACTTATGCAGAGGATTATGATGTTATCGCGTTTTACGGAAAAAATGGATTCATACCCGTAGCAACACTTCCGGATGTATATGGTCCAAGGCTGGAAGGAAATGTTTTTCTGCGGAAAATTCTGAAGGTTTAAAGGGGATGCAAAGCGTTTGTGGTGAGAGCTTCTTATGTGAAGCTCTCATTTTCTATCTGTGCACTATCCCGTAGGCTCGGGCGATGCCCAGACAGCCGTTCCACACTTGAGCCGAGATATGATTGCACGCAAAGTGGGCTGGAGTTTCACGAAGAAGGCAACGATTCATCCCGCCGCCTGTAGAGGCAATAACTCCCTGCAATTTATTCCCTCGGATCCTCTCCACTTGGATAAGGAGGCTTAAGAGCTATCGGTTTATAATTGAACGCTTGCTCAACAATTTCTTCCGGTGTCAGTTCCTCCTCCGGCCAAAAGATAAGGCTGCTTACTTCTGGATGAGGGACGTTCCGCTGAAGCATTTCAATCCATTCATCCGCCTCCTCTTCGCTCCCCTCCCCATTGCAAAGCCTTGTCACCAAATCGAGAATTTGTGTTCTTGTTAAACGCTCCATGTCAAGCTCCTTTCTGCAAGCCTTGTACTTGACCACTAACGTTTCCATAAAGGCTAGCAAATAATTGGCTGTTCGCGTATCTCCGCATTCGGCTGTTACTTCGCCGTCAGTAATGGAGAATCCTGCAATCAACGCTTATGTCCCATGCCTAATATACGCATACTCTTTTACCGAATAATTTCTTTATCTTTTTCTATGCTTAAAGATGCATTATTTTTGAACAATACCAGAAAGTATTAAAATAGATTATGATAGTCATAATAGTGTAATAGACCCTGGAAGAGGGGAAGGTCTGCATGCAGTGACCATAGACATGACTTCAGATGGAGGGATGGGCTCTATGATTCATTCCGTGTTTGGCGATTGGAAACCATTCGAAAGGGAATGTCGGAGATGAAAGCAAGTGAAGATTTTTTTAGCAGGAAGGAAGCAGCTTTAGGTGTTAGCTTAAATCAAGTTCAGAAGCAAGCTGTTCTTCAAACCGAGGGCGCACTGCTTCTATTGGCATCTCCTGGCTCTGGCAAGACGACGACGCTTATTATGCGAATAGGCTATTTGATCGAAGAAAAAGGAGCATCGCCGCAGCGCATCAAGGCCGTGACTTTCAGCCGGGCCTCAGCGGCGGATATGCGTGAGCGTTTCAAACGCTTTTTTCCTGAGCTTCCGCCGGTTGATTTTTCTACCATTCACAGCCTCTCTTTCGAGATTGTGAGGGAGCATTTCCGCAAGACGGGTACTGCCTTCCAACTGATTGAAGGGTCTGTCGATTTGGGAGCGGAAGGTGATTTTAATGCTGAGCATCCTCCTTTACATAAGAAGTTTATTTTGCGAAGATTGTTTCAGACGATCGTTGGCGAATCTATCACGGATGATCAAATGGAGGAGCTTACCACCTATATCAGCTACATCAAAAACAAAATGCTGCCTCCAAACCAATGGTCACTTGTTGATTGTGATGTGCCGGAGGCTGAGCAGGTTTTGCGGGCGTATGAGGCTTTTAAACGGTCGGGCTCGAATAAGCTGTTGATAGATTACGATGATATGCTGACCATAGGCAATGAGGTTTTGGGTGAGGATCGGGAGCTTCTGCGCAAGTATCAGCAGCGGTATGATTATGTGTTAACGGATGAGAGCCAGGACACCTCGATGGTCCAGCATGCCATTGTCGAGAAGCTGGTAAGTGAGCATGGGAATTTATGCGTCGTCGCAGATGATGACCAATCGATTTACAGCTGGCGCGGCGCAGAACCGGCCTATTTGCTGGACTTCAGGAAAGTGTATCCGGATGCAGTCACGCTTTTTATGGAGCAGAACTACCGGTCCTCCCAGGACATAGTGAATGCGAGCAATCAATTTATCAAAAAGAACAAAAATCGCTATGACAAAAACATGTTCACCAGCAACCCTCCACAGAAGCCAATCCAAATCAAGAATCTTGTGTGCTATCCGAATCAAGCTGCATATTTAGTGGAAGAGATCCAGGCGGTTGAGAACCTGAGTGACATAGCGGTGCTGTACCGGAATAATTCGTCCTCGATAAGTATTATGAATGCATTTGAACGGGCGGGTATTCCTTTTTATATGAAGGATTCCGACAATCGTTTTTTCTCTCATTGGGTGATTGCTGATATTTTGAACTTTATGCGGATGTCCTTTACGGACAAGCGGGTGGATCTTCTGGAGCAAATTCATACCAAGCTGAGCGGATATATTACGAAACAACAGATGGCAGCCTTGAAGGAAATACAAAATAATGAATCGGTGTTTGACAATTTGCTTCAATACGTTGAACTGCAGGACTATCAGGTTAAGCAGCTGCAGGCTTGCAAAGAGATCTTTCAGAAAATGAAGAACATTCCGCCGCTCGATGCTATACGGGTGATTCGCCACAAATTAGGCTATGAGAAAGCAATCGCCAAAATGAGCGAGAGATTTGGATTCAGAAAGGATTACCTGATAGGCATTCTGAATACGCTGGAGGAAATCGCGAATACGCTTGAAACGATGGAATCTTTTGCGAAGCGCTTAAAGTATTTAGAGTCCGTTATGAAAAGCTCGAAGTCGAATAAGACTGGCAATGCGGTAACCTTTTCAACGCTTCATAGTGCCAAAGGGCTGGAGTTTCAGCGAGTCTTTATGATTGATCTCATTGAAGGCATTATTCCGGCTAACACTGATTTGGAAAAAAGTGCTGATGGTGACCGGTCCTATTTGGAGGAGGCAGTCCGCTTATTTTATGTGGGAATGACACGGGCCAAAACAGAGCTGGAGCTGCTGACTTATATAGAACGGGATGGCGAAGAGGTAAAAGAGTCCCGGTTTCTCTCTATGGTTCGCAGGATTGTGTCACCTCCCAAGCAAGCTTCGAAAGAAGAAAGGCCAAAGCATCGCAAAGCTGATAAAATGAAGATTGTAATCACCTATAACCCCAATGCGATCCGCAACAAGGCGGAATTAAAATCTGGAGCGATGGTGAGGCATCGCGCCTTTGGTAAGGGTGAGGTTGTTCAAATCGAAGAGGAGCGCATCCAAATTCGTTTTCAGGCTGGAGTCAAGACGCTGTTGCTTGATACTTGTATGGAGCTGGGTGTGCTGGAGCTTGCTGAATAATCTTGCTAATAAACTTTTGGAGGGATGACCCTAGTTATGGCCTTAATTCAATGTAACTTTTACTCTGATGTTTTGATGATGAGCACGTCTATGAGCGTTATTTTACCGCAGCAAACACTTACCCAGATTGGAATGAGCAGCCAGCGCAAAGAGCAGAAGCTGCATCCAACCTTGTTTTTACTACACGGATTTTCGGATGATGAAACGACCTGGGTACGCCGGACATCGATCGAACGCTATGCAGCAAATCTTGGCCTTGCGATTGTGATGCCCAACGTTCATCATAGTTTCTACAGTGACATGGTTTATGGAAATAGATACTGGACGTTTCTAAGTGAGGAGCTTCCGGCAATTGCCCGTTCCTTTTTTCCGCTGTCGGATGACCGTGAAGATAACTTCGTAGCAGGCTTGTCGATGGGGGGATATGGGGCGTTTAAGTGGGCGCTTCGTCATCCAGAGCGCTTTGCTGCGGCTGCCAGTTTGTCTGGGGCTTTGGATATGGTTTCTTTTATTAAGGGGCAAGCAAATGAGGGTGCATTTAAACGTGTTTTCGAACTGATTTATGGAGATGCAGACATTACAGGTACAGAGGATGATTTGCTGTGGCTTCTGAAGCGCGGCGATTATTCGAAGGAGCTTGCACCTAAATTTTATCAATGCTGTGGAACTGACGATTTCCTGTATCAGGATAATCTGTCTTTTCGTGATGCTAGTAAACAAACAGGGCTAGATTTGCTTTATGACGAGGGGCCAGGCAACCACTCATGGGATTACTGGGATGCCAAAATCCAAGATGTTCTGAAATGGCTGCCTATACGCTAACAAGCTTATTCATCCAGTGAGGATCCCGGCGGAGCCCTTCTTAATGAAGCGTACAGCAAAGGAGGGGCCGATGAAAAAGGGAATTGCATTACTTTTACTTGCTGCTTTATGTTTATTTAATTTTATAAAAAATAACACCTCAGACCAAGACCCCTATCTGGTCACCGATTACAGCCGGCTGCATCCCGTCAAAGTAGAGCGGGTAGTGAAGGGCAAGGAAGAACAGCAGCTTATTGCTTTGCTCAAAGAGGCTAAGCAGAGGAAGTGGACGGTCTCGATTGCAGGCCAGCGGCACAGCCAAGGCGGACATACGTATTACAAAGACGGCATCGTCATTGACATGACCAGCTACAATCAAATCCTGGCGTTTGATCCAGCAGG
Source organism: Paenibacillus eucommiae (assembly GCF_017874215.1). GTDB lineage: Bacteria > Bacillota > Bacilli > Paenibacillales > NBRC-103111 > Paenibacillus_AI > Paenibacillus_AI eucommiae. Next base: position 105,336 of record NZ_JAGGLB010000030.1, on the reverse strand, counting down.
GAAAAAAATACGCGTTCAGGCAGGCGCCACCTGGAAGGACATCCAGGACAAAATCAATCCATACGGATTATCGGTGAAGACGATGCAATCACAAAATTTGTTTACGGTTGGCGGCTCCATCAGTATAAATGCACACGGCAGGGATATTCGCAGCAGCTCGCTGATCGATAGTGTGGAATCATTTCGGCTGCTGATTGCAGATGGTCAGATTATCGAGGTCAGCCGCACGGAACATGCGGACTTATTCCCGCTGGCTCTTGGCGGATACGGGTTGTTCGGGATAATTCTGGATGTGACCTTAACCTTGACGGTAGATGAGATGTACCGGATTGTGACGGAGGCTGTGGCTATCGGGGCATACAGCGACTACTTCAGGAATCAAATCCTGCCCAACCAGAATATTCGCATGCATATTGCCCGCATCTCGGTTGCTCCAAGCAGCTTCCTAACGGAAATGTACGCGATGAATTATATTCACGATGAGTCGCTTGCGCTGGAGAAGCATAATAAGCTCAGTGTCCGTGAGGACGGGGTAATTCCCAGCAAGCTTCTTTTTAATGTGAACCGATCCTTTGATTGGGGAAAAGATGCTTTCTGGAAGCTTCAAAAATTTTATTTTTCCAAGCTGCAAAACTCAGCCATCAGCCGCAATAATGCGATGCGCTCCGAGTCTGAATTTATGGAATACCGGACGGCGGGGAGCGGGGATTTGCTGCAGGAATATTTTATTCCCGTGGAGGAGTTCTCAGGTTTTGTCCAAAGTATGAAAAACGTCCTGCAGGAAGCGGATTTGAACCTTCTGAACATCACGGTCCGTTATGTGAATCAGGATGAAGAAGCACTGCTGTCGTATGCGCGAGAAAATATGTTTGCCCTCGTTTGTTTATTTCATATGCCGCTATCCGATCAAGCGCAGGCCGGGAGTAAGGCGACGATTCAGAGGATCATTGATGAGGTCATCCGGCATCGTGGAACGTATTATTTGCCTTATGCCTCCTATCCAAGCTTGCAGCAGTTCCAGACTGTGTATCCGCGGTCAGCGGAATTTTTCGCCAAGAAGGATCAATACGATCCAGAACATCTGTTTATGAACTATTTTTATGAACAATACAATGGCAAAGGGGAATGAGCGGTCGGATGAATATCAAATGGCTTATTCGCTCCCAGAGCATATTTACGCTGGCTGCCGGCATGATTTATCCTTATTATTTATTGTTTTTGAAAAATCTGGGTAACAGCTACTCCAAGTACGGATTGGCGTTTGCTGTTTTTACGATCAGCTCCGCCGCTGTATCCCAGTGGCTCGCTCCGCGGCTGGACCGGCATGCCCTGCAGTTCCTCGTTATTAGCTCTCTCGGCATGATGGCAGCGATGCTCGCCTTTCCGTGGGTGCTTTCTTATGCCTGGGTGCTTATGCTGCAGCTGCTTATGGGAGCCTGTAATGCGATGCAGAAAATGAGCGAACGCTTGCTGCTTGCTGACAGCACAGAGCGCGGTGCCCGCGGCGCAGTTATGGGCTCTTATCATTTCTGGCTATCTGTCGCCTCTGGATTTGCGGTTATTTTGGGAGGATACTTGATTGATTGGCTGACTATTAATGCTTTGTTTTATACGAGCGCACTGCTTTATGGGGTTAGTGCATGGGCAGTTTGGCGCATCCGGAAGAGGGGGCTTTGACACATTGTAGGCTTTAGCTAGGACGCCATCATCAAAAAGACTTGAGAGAGGGGTTCTTATGATATCATCTAAAATAAAATTACTTGCAATTATAAATGTTATATTACTCATAATCATCCTGAATGTTGGCTGTAATAATGGCAATAAGGAGAACGCAGTTAATGAATTCTCAATCTATTTGGTTAAGGACTTATCTGTTGCTGAAACCATGAGTACAAAGCTTGATGATCTTCCGTTAGAAGATATACCTTTACTTACCGACAAGGAAATTAGGACATACAATTGGAAAGAACATGAATTCACAATGATGGAAGGTATCAGTTTAGAGGAAAAGTTAGAAGGGAAAGTACCAGCAAGTGGTAAACCTTTTGTTGTAGTTGCGGGTAATGAAAGAATCTATACAGGGAGTTTTTGGTCCTACCTATCTTCTCAATTTAATCCTCTTGATATTCCAAGAATCTCTTCTGTGTGGCATAAAGAAAGTGATAACGATACGTACAAAATACATTATGGAAAAAATAAGGACCCTAGAGACGATACTAAAATATTTGAGGCATTACAAGGATTAGGAAAAGTCATTAATTTTTAATAAAAAAGATGATAGGCAGCATGATAATTTTAAAGGGTATATTCCTGCTGGCGGAAAAATTGATTTTCCAGAAAGTATTGTTGAGGGAACAATAAGAGAGGTGAAAGAAGAAACAGGACTTGAAGTAACCAATCTTGTTTACAAGGGACTATATGAATATGCAAATACTGTTAAAAATGACAGATATATGATTTTCAATTACATTACGCAAGATTTTAAGGGAGATGTGCTTGAAAGTTCTCCAGAAGGAAGACCAGTTTGGGTAAACATAGAAGATGCATATAAGCTGCCGATGCAAGAATCAATTCGCAGAAGATTTCCTTTTTTTTTGAAGATGGAACGTTTGAAATCCATGTCACATGGGACGAAGAAAACAACCGAGAAGGTGAGATAAAAATCCGGAAAACCTAGGTTCAGTTATTACGCTAACGGACACAAGAGCTTGAACTAACGCAGTTTGCCGCGGGATCGCTGGGGAACGCGAAAATCTGAATCACGTTCCTCGCTTAAATCCGCAGGTTGTTGAGCCACTGTATCAAGGAAACTAAGAACCCACTGCGCAGTTCTTCCGCAATGGAGATCGCATCTTCGGGATAATCGGTAATGATTCCGTCGACGTCCATACTGAAAAATCGTTGCATGCTATCCGTACTATTCACCGTCCATACATAGAGCGGTTTGTCCTGCTGTTTAGCCGAAGCGACTACCGATTCATTGACCATATATTCTTCCATGACGACAAAATCGGCGCGGATCCGTTGTAGATCAGGAACACCAGCGAAGATGATATAACCGATTTGAAGCTCCGGCTCCGCGGCTTTGATCTTTTGCACGATTTCATAATCCAGAGATTGTACGATGCAATCCGTCTGGAAATCATTTTCACGTATGGTCCGGATGAAGGTATTCACCAAATCACGTTCTTTTCCATGCGTTTTTACTTCGATATTCAGCTTGATTTTCCCTCTGGTCGCGTTCATTACTTCCGCAAGGCTGCTGATTCGGCCTGTAAAATTCCCCTGCTTCACTTCCAGCGTCCTTAACTCATCCATCGTCAGATCATAAACTTCCGCATTGCGGCCAGTCAGCCTCTTCAGGTTAGTGTCGTGAATGACGGCGAGCTCTCCGTCTTTTGTTTCCAAGATGTCGATTTCCGCAAAATCCGCATGGGCCTCTATGGCGCCTTGAATCGCTTCGAGCGTATTCTCGGGCCCTTTTGAAGTGTATCCCCGGTGGGCAATAATCGTCGCTTTCTTATCGCCAAGGTTGACGTCGCCGATGGCCGGAACAAGTACGAGTGCTGTCGCAAAGACGGTAATTAGTCCGAGTGCGATCAGCTTTCTTTTATGCTTATGCAGCAATCCCTGGCTCTGAGAGGAGCGGTTTTCACTGGCTCTCCATTCAGGCATTTGCAGCACAACATGGCCCGGGTCAGCTTTAGCTGCGTATATCCTGGTGAGGGTAGTGATATAAAGCGGCGTTACGAACAAGGTAGCAAGGTACAGGGAAAGCACAGCACTTTTCGAAACGACGGATCGTACAACTTCGGCAAATCCAGTTTGTTGAGGTAAAGCTAAATAAACGAGGGCCACAGCACCTAAGATCAAGGCCATCATCAAGACCACGACGATCATAAACAAAAGAAACACGCACAGCATCACTACAAACATTCGGATATAGCTTTTTTTCAGGAGGGCAGCGCTTTTTTTGGCGGCTTTACGGAAGCTGGTCGTTCCCTCGATGAGGATCATATGCAGCAGGAAGGTCCACCGAATGTTGAAATAGGCCATGATGGCGATCACGCCAGCAAAGAGCAGCGTGCCCCCGCCTGTTTTGAACAGCTCACCCGAGATAAAATTAGGAATTTGCAAGGAAGGCAGCAGGGAGGAACCAGGGCCCAAACCCAGCAGGGGGAGGAAGAGCAGCAAGTAGAGCGCCCATCCCAAAAACCCGTATTTGAAAAGTGATGGGAGATAGGAGATCGCTTGCAGAAACGCCGGGATAATCCCGATTCTCTGTTTGTTTTGCCCGTAATAGGCGATGAAAACAAGAACCGAAAATTCCAAAAAAATTAGCATCGAGGCGACCGGGATCAGAATAAGCATGCATAAAAAGCCATATCTGCTGACAACGAAATGCAACAGCTCGTAATTCGTGGCGCCAGCAAACCCGCCCAAGCGAAGAAGCCTGTGGAAGATGAAAGAGATCGCCGGAATAAATATGAACAGCGTAAGCGTCTTGTACAGCACCTCAAAGATGAAAACTTGCCGGTAAGTAAAAGCAAGCGTTCTAAAAATATCGGCAATCATCTTATGGATAGGAGTTTTCAAAGATTTACTCATATTGTGCACCTGCTTGTAAAAGGATCATTGATAACCTGCCGAGCGATTGGCGCGGCCAGGAAGAAATATCCTTCATTTTAACACACGGGTCATGGACAAAGCCATGCAGAAGCATCGGCCCCTTTCCAATCATCTACAGTCTTCAATTTCCGCCATGCAGATTTGTTTAAGGTTCATTTAAGGTCCATGCACTAATTTAGTAGCAGAGGGACAAGACAAAACGAATCTTAACAAATATAAGCTATAGGAGGCACTTGAAAAATGAAACTAAAAAATCTGTTCAAAAAGTTTGCAGTGGCGACATTAAGTATTGCGTTGGCAGTTTCGATTGTTGGCAATATGGGAAGTTATTCGGCGGCATTTGCGGCTGCGGAGGGAATAACCCAGGACTATGAATCCACGTTCGCTGGGGACAAAATCATAGATGTGAAGGTTACCATTGCAGATGAGGATTGGAAAAGTATACTTGCAAGCCCTCTCGACAAGGAGTACAAAAATGTGTCGGTCGAGGTCGATGGAGAAAAGATGGACAATGTAGGCTTCTCAACAAAAGGCAATTTAACATTAAAGTCTGTTGCCAGCATGAGTGATTCTGACAGATACAGCTTCAGGTTTAAATTTGATAAATACGATAAATCGCAAACATGGCTTGGGCTGGATAAACTAGTTTTGAACAACAGCTATTCGGACCCGTCCTTTTTACGTGAATATCTTCATTATGAGGCATTGAGAGAGTTAGGCCTTGACGCTCCATTAACCGTATTTACAAACCTGTATATCAACGGCGAGTTGTATGGCTTCTACGTTGGCGTTGAATCTGTTGATGATAGTTACCTAGAAAGAAACTTTGGCGAAAATTACGACGATGGTGTCCTGTACGACACGGAGGAAAAAAGCTATCTTCAATATAAAGAAGGCAGCGAATATGAAACATTAACCTATGAGACGGGCACAGAGGATAACAAAGCATCCCTGAAAAATTTTATAAGCGTACTAAATGCAATGAAAGATGGTGAAAAAGGCGACATCGAAAAGGTATTGGACGTTGATTCTGCTTTGAAATACGTCGCCGCGAATACTGTTTTGGGCAATTATGATAGCTACAACGGGGACAAGGGTCATAATTATCTGTTGTATGGTGATGCCGCTGGTAAATTCACGGTTGTACCTTGGGATTTCAACATGTCGTTTAACGGATATTCCGGAGGAGGCCGGGGCGCTTTTACAACGACACCTGCATCAACTGATTCGGGTGCGACGGGTGCGTCAGGTGCGTCAGGTGCACCAAGTGCATCAAGTGCGTCAAGTGCGTCAAGTGCATCAAGTGCATCAACTACGGCATCTACGGCACCTACGGCGGCAAATACGAATGCCACTACTGCTTCCATAGATGTTCCTGTTCTCGGCATAAGTATGGAAAGCGTTCCGATGATCAATAATCTCTTGAAAGTACCTGAATATAAAGCGAAGTATCTTGAATATGTATCTGAACTTACCGTATATCTCAAAGGAATCGATGATAGAATAACGGAGCTTGCTGATCTCATCAGACCTTCCGTACAGGCAGACCCGACGAAATTTTATACGATGGAGCAGTTTGAAGCCAATATAGCTTATTCAACTGCAGGAGACATAAACGGCGGAGGTATGCAAGGAGGAGGCAGTATGCCGGGTATGGCTCCTCCTGAAGGAATGGAAGGGATAGAAGGAGCGGCAGAAGGACCTGGAGGAGCGGGTATGCCTGCTGGTAATGGTGCTGCGCCTCTGGTCAGACCGGATGGCACAGTGCCAACACGTCCTGAAGGATCGACTGAGACTGATGGCATGTTTCCGCCGGCAGGCGGCTTTGGTCCAAATGGAGGCGGCCAATGGCCTGGTCAGGGTCAAGGACCAGGACAAGGTATGGGACAAGGTATGGGGATGATGGCAGCGGGTTCTATAAAGACCTTTGCATTAAACAGACTTGCCAATCTGCAGCAGCAGCTTGGGTGGGAAGTTACTCCATTGCCTGAGAGCACAGTTGTACCTTCTGTACCTAATGAACCTGCTGTTCCGGCAGAGGGGATATCGATTGTTTTGGACGGGAAAAAAGTTGATTTTGCAGATCAACTACCCGTCAACAAAGCAGGAAGTGTTCTAGTGCCAGTGAAAGCTTTGTTTGAAGCCCTCGGGGCAGTTGTCACATGGAACGACAAAGCAAGATCGGTTACGGCTGTCATAGCTGATAAGACTATAGTACTTTCAATTGGAAGTCATACTGCTTATGTGAATGGGGACGCAGTCCAGATGAGTGCTCCTGCAGAAATAATGGGAGAGCGGACACTTGGTCCGGTAAGATTTATAACAGAAACCTTGAGCAAAAAAGTTGAATGGAATGCTGCCACTTCTACGGTGACAATTTCCAGTAAGTAATTTATGGGTAACAAAATGCAGGGGATGGGCGAGAGCCTTTCTTCTGTATTTGGTTGTGTTTAAAGGAAGTCTCAATTTTCATTATGGTCACTATCCCTTTGCCTCAGGGAGCAGACGCCTGCTGGCTGTCCGCTTGAGAATGGTTTGTTCTATTTGTTCTGCACTTTATATTTATAGCCCTTCCCTCCGCCACGCACCCAAGTGAAGAACACATATCTCAGAGGCGCTACCTATATTCCATATAGAGGGTCTCGTCCCTTTTGGACTGAAAAAGATCAACAACGTACAAAAAACAACGTTTTCTTACTAAAGAAAAAGAAATAACGACCCTATATAATTGAATGGTAAACAGTTTAGGCACAAGATAGCTTCAAGAAGGGGGCGTTTTTGTTTTCTCCAAAATTCAATTTTGATAGCGTTTTCATGAATGGAATGGATTCGAGAATTGAAAAAACTAGATGTAACAGGAGGAATCGGGATGTCAGAACATAATAAACAAGAGCAAGAAGAACAGCTGGAAATGGAACAAGCAGGTGAAGGTAGATCAGCGGGTTTTATTAGCAGGAGAAAGCTTTTGCTTTCTATGGGGGTAGCGGGGGCGGCAGTTCTTGCAACAGGCGGGATGGCATTTGGTGCCGAAAGCTTCAAGGAAAAGGAGAAAAATGATAAGGACAAGGATAAGGATAAAGGGAAAGGGAAGAACAATCACAACAGCAACAGTCCCAACAGCGAAAACACCAACAACGAAGAAGATTGCTGTGAATCCAAAATAGAACAAATCCCTGACATCGCTACCTTGCGAGTAACTGCGGGGTCGTTTGACGGGCAGCAGGTTTATGTTACATCACATAGCAGTGACTGGGTTAGCAGTCCCATTCTTGGGAGAGGTCCAACAGGCGGAGGAATGTTCACTCGCATAGCTGTCAGCGACCTGGTTAGTCCTGTCGATAACAACGGTTCAATTATTATTGTAGACAGTAATATTGCCTGGATTCGCAGCGACACAAGTGAGTGCCATGTTGAAAACTTTGGTGCGCTGCCTGATGGTGTTACTAATAATTCAGTGGCAATTTTAGCTGCAATAGCTTCCATTAGGGCTAACCCCGTTTCCATCTTGCAGGAAATTGGAGGCAGTACGATAACTGCGTATACCTCTGGCAGAGTTTTGTTTGGGAGAGGGGTTTACGTTGTATCGCCTGATGTACTCAGCATTACTCAAGACATGGGGCTGCAGCTTGTAGGTCAAGGTTATCGTGGTACTAATAATGCCATTCGTGGCACTACGACTTTATTAATTTCAGGGACATCAAGCGGGTTCGGTATTCGCTACTATGGTTCAGGCTCCCGTTCGGGACTCATCCAGGATATGGATATTTGTTATGCGAGTGAGAATTTCACAGGAGATCTTATTGATTCCTACAGCTCTCCCGGATTAAAGCTCAGCCGTGTCTTCATAGGAACGTTTGGCTTAACGGCTAATACGAGACTACATAGCGCAAGAAGTGGCATCCGGGCGACCTATGATGAGTTCAATCACTTTGAAAATGTAACCTTCGACGGGTTGCAGGACGGCTGGTGGAGTGATGACCTTAGAGATACCAATCCCTTCGGTGGTACTTTAACGAGCTTCGATACCTGTGTTTTCTACGATGTTACGGGCAGTATGATTCGTCATGACGGCAACAGAACCCGCAATGCACTGAGCATCAAAAGCACTGCCTTCAATCCTATCCAGGTCAGCTGCCAGCGGGCTATCAAAGTAGATAATATCGATGGCATACATGTGGATACGTGCGTTTTAGCCGGCTCTACGGTTCATAAGGCGGAAGTCGAATGGGTGAAAATAACCAACGCTACGGGCTCAATAGCATCGACATCTTTTAATGATTTTTCGAAGGCGGGTACACTGGGCGGTATGCTGGAAGTAACGGGGAATATCGTATATTGTACTGACGGTTTTACTTTGAATGGCGGGCCGATTCGGGCATCGAACAATGAATTCTCCAAAGCATCCGCCGGTTATCGTGTGAGTCCTCTGTATCCATTAGCTATGCAGTTGGGACCCGATCTGTTCAAAGCCGATGTGAATGTATCTTATTATATTACACCCGATGCAGTAGATCTAAGCGGCAAAATCATCTATGCACCTGAGCAGGACGCATCAGTAAATAAATTCATCAACGAGGGTACCAGGGTGACGATCACCAGCTCAAGCGGCCATACGGTGTCCATAGGCAGTGCTAGCTACAGCATTTCCATACTGCATACCGGACGTGATTTCGCATACTCGGTTAACGGTTCCCAGAGCTTTGAATTGCCGGTCCCTGTAGTAGGAACAGAAATTGGTTTAATGGTTGTCGGCACAGGAAGAAAAACAATAACAACACCAAGTGGTGTGAGCATAATTGCTGGAACAGGTAGTGCATTCACCAGCCTGTACAGTGAAGCTCCTGGTTCCTATATTCGTTTCAGGGCTTTTGGCGTTTCCACATGGGTGGTAATAAGCAAAACGGATGGGTGGGTTATATAGATATAGCTAGAGCTAGTAGAAATTAGAAATACGTAGAAATAGTAGAGACAATAGAGATAGTAAAAACGTTAGTGACAATAGAGACATCCATTCAAAGATCAACTGCGGGGCCACTCTAGGGGCTCCGTTATTTTTTTGTCGCTGTCGGTGTATTCCACTCCAAATGAAGCGTAAACAGAGACGCATGATATTCCACATGAACGCAGCCGCCCATTTGCTCTATCAATCCCTTTACTACCGCGAGCCCCAAACCGCTGTTGTGCTCCGTACGGGCTCGATCCCCAGTGAAGCTTCGTTCAAACAAATAGGGGAGATCCTCTTCCTGCAGGGATATCGTTTCATTGGAGAGAATCGTGACCATTTTGTCATCCATCACACCTTGAAACACATGCAGGGAACGCTGTCCGTGATTCAGAACATTTTGCAGCACATTCATATAAATGCGTATCACGCTCTCCTCATCTGCTATTACAAAACAATTCGTGTCCGAAAGATCAAGAACGACCTGGAATCCTGCAGTGGTAATTTCAGAGTAATGATCGGCCAATACCCGCTTTAGTAGAACCTGCAAATCGACCTTTTGCAGCACGATGGGATAATCCTTGGCTTCAATCCTTGATAAATCATAGAAACTGCAAATGAGTGACCGCAAGGCCTTCGCGCGCTTCTCCACAACAACCAGATATTCCTCAGCCTCTTCAGTGGACAGGTGTTCCTCCTGCAGCAGCTCCATATAGCCGAGCATCGAGGTGAGCGGAGTACGCAAATCATGCGTAATATTGGCAATCTGCTTGCGAATTTGTCCTTCTTTTCGCTCATAAAGGATGCGATCGGTCTGCTTGGCAGAGAGCAGCCGATTCACTTCAACCAGCAACGCTTCCAGTTCCTTGTCAGGCGAACGAAGGTGGATATGCCGGTTAGTAAGCGGGTCGGACAAAATTTGTCTAATTTGATCGGTCGCCCGCCGTAGAGATTTGCGTAACAACCAATAAAGCGTGGCAAAAAGGATCGCTACTCCGGCCAACACAGCAGTTAACAATTTTGTCACGCTCCCTTGGTTTTACTTGAATTCTTTCGTCTTCACCCATCTGGCGCTAGTCAGAAAAGCAAGAAGTACATACGCTGTTCCAATGATCCAGCAGAGAAGCAATCCGTTTGACTTCATCCAGAAGAAGTCATTGGCCGCCGCATAAGGAAATAGCGGAACCCTGTCCACGATCTCTCTCCATGCTGGTATACCATGAGCAAACATGAAATACAGCTCGGGCAAGGCAATGATTATGAGCGCATAAGATACCAGATGGGGCAACGGCTTCTCTGTCAAAAAACAAAGACAATGGGAAACAGTAAGTGCAGCGAGAACCAGTGGTAGTACACCTGCAATAGACGCCGTGAAATCCATAAAATGGGTCGTTCCGTTGTTCTGCAACAGCAGAAACACACTAGCAGTCAATGAAATATAAGTCACCAGCCAGGAGATACCCAAAAACAGCAGCTCCATGATCCATTTGCCATAAAAAACGGTACTACGAGTAATTCCATACGCAACTGTATTTTTTAACGCTCCATCGGTAAATTCATCTGATACCAAGAAACTGACTATGATTGGAACTATAATAAACACTAAGCTCCACATATTCATAGCCGATTTGAAGGCAAACTCCGTATTTGCGTATAGCTCGCCTCCCGTTGTTGCTGTCAATAATGTTACAATGAGAGGCCCAAGCATGCAAATGGCCAGAAAGAAATAGAATGCCTTTTTACGAACAAGCCGATACAGCTCACTTTTCAAATAATTAGACATCTTTGCTCCCTCCCACTAAGGACACAAAATAATCCTCCAGATTCGTCCCTCTGTTTTCCAGTGAGTAAAGCCGAATATGATTACCTACTAGTACCCGGGTCACTTCATCCGCCTGTCCCTGCAAATTATAAATGTGAACAGACTTGTCGGGCTGGATACTGTACCGAATATCTGGGAAATGTCTTTCCAGAAGAGCCGCCGCTCCAGTTTCGCGATCGACCACCAGTCTGAGATAATGTCCGTAGCTTTCCTCAAGCTGCCGTGCGGTCATTGTTTTGATCATTCTGCCCCCATCGATAAACGCATAAGTGGTGGCCAGGCTCTGCATTTCTGCCAGCACATGTCCGGAAATGAGCATCGTGATCTGTTTTTCACGGTTCAAGGTCAGCAGTAGTTCACGTATTTCCACAATACCCAGCGGGTCAAGACCATTTATCGGCTCATCCAATACAAGAAAATCAGGATGATTCATCAACGCCAGAGCAAGTCCCAGCCGCTGCTTCATTCCTAAGGAAAAATCCCTGAATTTCTTGCTGCCCGTATCCCTCAGACCAACTTCATGCAACGCCGCCTCAACTCTCTCCTTACCAGGAATTCCGCGCTGAATCCGGTAGTACTCCAGATTCTGCCTAGCCGTCATATCACGGTAAAAGCAGGGTGTCTCTACAATCGCCCCCATCCTTTGCCTCGCCTGCCGCAGCCCTTCGGGGGTTGTCTCCGAAAATAACGTCAGTTCCCCACCCGTAGGGAGACACTGACCCGTAATAAGCTTTAACAAAGTTGTCTTGCCGGCTCCATTTTTGCCAACTAGTCCAAGAATCTCCCCCTTGGCTATGGATAGGGTAGTGGGGTGGAGAGCAGTAAAGGATCCGTACGTTTTGTTCAATGATTGTGCAGCTAATATTATGTTGTTTGACATCATTTGATCACCTCGTACCTTTACTTTACCTAATCAGTTGTCAGCAAGTCCTTAACGAAGCGTAAAAAATCGTAAAGAAAGCATAAAGTTCGCATGGAGTCCGAATAGAGTCTGCAAAAAGTCAGACCATTTTAAAGCCGATGCCCCAAACCGTTTCGATATAAATTCGATCAGGGGTGTTTTTGGATAGCTTGCTGCGCAAATTGCTCATATGTACGTTAATCGTGTTATCTTCAATGACATACTTTTCATGCCACACGGCTTGATACAAATCTTCCCTCGTGAATAATTTGCCAGGAGACCGTACCAATATCGTCAGCAATTCGAATTCTTTGGAAGTAAGGGAGACCGGATTCCCCGCCAATGTAACGGTTCGTGAAGTAATATCCAGGACAAGGTCCTGATAAATCAGCTGCTTGGCTGTCTGCTCAGTAAGGCTGAATGTTTTATAACGCCGCAGTTGTGCCTCTACCCGAGCCAGCACCTCATCCTTATCAAAAGGTTTCGTTATATAATCATCGGCACCATATTTGAGCAACTCGATTTTGTCTTTCGTTTCCGCCTTAGCCGAGATAATGATGACTGGCACATAGGAGTGACTGCGGATGTCCTTCATCAGTTCTTCTCCGGGCATTCCGGGCAGCATCAAATCCAGCAAAACCAGGTCATACTCCCGCATAGACAAAAGCAGCTTCGCTTCACTACCGGAGAACGCCGACTCTGTCTGGTACCCTTGCTTGCCCAAAAGAGTGCCTAGCAGCCGGTTAATATCCGTATCATCTTCAACGACTAATATGTTGAGGGGCATAGTTTCCCTACTTTCCAGAAATATAAGTACACACTTATTTTTGAAATCCGTGTAACTTCTTTTAGTTTAAGCGTAGTCCTTTCATTATATATTAAAAGTCCTCAGGATTCTTTATTCCAAGAGCTTGATATGCATGGAAGTAGAGCTATCGGAGCTCCCGCCGGGTGATGCTGGCAATACTTTGTTCTCTGATGTATATAATGAGGGTTTAAACGCCTTCTAGTGTACGTTTTTAGTGTTGACAGCGCTTAATTACAACCTTATAATGATGATTAAATAGTGGTTTAATTATAACTAGTGTACATAAACACATGAAATAAACATTAGAAAAGTAATGGAATATGAAGGAAATTCAAGTTAGGGAATTACACCTGGAAGTATAAGGATCATAATCTGAAGTTAGCCATACGAAAACGGAGTGTTGCTCAAATGAAAGCAAAACCGACGAATAAAGAGTTTCAGCTCCAGCTGGAGCAGATGGCTGAACAATTGCGCCAGGATATTCATGGGGGAATCTTTCCCGCCAATTCCTTCCTGCCTTCTGAATCGGATTTGGCCAAGAGGTTCCAATTAAGCAATAAGTCGGTACGCAAAGGTATGGAGAAGCTCGTCGAGGAAGGCCTCATCGTGAAAATACCGCGGGTCGGCAACCGGGTGAACAACGTACAGCGTGTGAGCGTTACGTTGACATTGGCTTGTTCAGAATCGATCGAGCGTGATTTTTCTTTAAGTACGCTGCTGGATGATTTTCACCGCTTGCATCCGTGGATCCGTGTAGATACCGTCCCATTTTCGGATATGCCGTTCAATGAGAATCGGGATTATCAGCAGGCTGACGTGATTACAGTGGATTCTACGCAGTTCCAACAGTTGAAGGAAGATGGCCTGCATACTATGCTGGAACCTCTTATTGGCTCGGAGGACGTGTATCCTTTTTTGAACGATGCTTTTATAGTAGATGATCAGCAGTACGTGCTGCCTGCCATATTCTCTCCGATCGTACTGTGCTACAACCGGGCCCATTTCAAAGAACGTAATATCCCTGAACCTCATGGGGGTTGGACCTGGGAGGACTTGGCCAAAAACGCGACAAAGCTGTCCGAGAACGAGGGGAGATTTGGCTTCTGCTTTCATATTCTTTCAGAAAACCGCTGGCCGTTATTTTTGCTGCAGAGTGGTGACCGCTTCGAATGGGAGGGGACCAGACTCCGCGATTTCCGTGGTACGAAGCTGCTGGAAGGGATGAAGCTGGGCAAGCAGATTATTCTGAACCGCGATATATTCCCGCTTTATTTATCAGAAAACAATGATGATATTAATGAGTTGTTTATAGAAGGCAAAGTCTCGATGATTCTTATCAGCTATATGGGGATGAACGTGCTCCGAAACACAGGTCTTGATTACGACATAACGCCAGTGCCTTATATCCACGAACCGCGAACGCTGCTGGTAGCTATCGGCTTTGGGATGAATCGGTTTTCCCGGAATAAGGAAGCGGCCCAAATACTGATTGACTACTTTGTATCGAGGCGGACGCAGAATATGATAGGTGAGATTACGCTAAGCCTGCCTGCCTTGCAGCAAATAGAAAGGACTGAGCAATCGGCTGCATCTAGGCCTAGCAGGTATGGGCTGTACCGCGAAATTATATCTTCTTACCGCATGCACAGCGAATTGAATTTTCCATGGCGGTTGAATCATCTACTCGCTGGACAGATGAAGGCTTACTGGGCAGATCTGCTGGATGAAGAAGAGATGTGCGACAGGATCGTTGATAAATTGTCAGCGCGGGAAACAGAGCGGGCGGGCAAGCAAAAGAAACGAGAATTAACGAGTATTAATGAATAAGGCGTGCAGGCCTGCCAGGTCAACCTAAAATATAAGCAGAGGTGGAGGAACGGATGAGCTTTAAATCGACGAGAGTACTCTTCATATCAAGATGCAAGTACAAGTACGAGAGCTACGTCATCAATCATTGCCATAACTTTCATCATCTATTATATGTGGTAGGCGGAAGCGGAACGCTCTTAGCGAATGGTGTCCAATACAATATGCATAAAAACGATATGTACATTATTCCTCCAGACACGAATCACAGTTTGCTTTCGGATGCTTCAAGGCCTTTATGTACGATCGAAGTAAAGGCCCTTGTCAACGATCCTCAATTAGAGGCGTATCTGAAGCTAATGTCGTTGAAAATGGTCGTTCCGAATGTGAAAATAAAAATGATTCTGGAAGCTATGCTGGAGGAAGCGATACACTGTCGACCACAATATAAGGAAATTATTACGGCTAATTTTATTGAATTCATCATGAATATACAGCGATCCCGCAGCATAGAAAGCCAGGAGGATATTCCTGCGATAACGAACCTATCCAGCTTTTCCGAAGAAAGGGATGCCGCCGCGAATGTCCTTCTTGGAAAAACCGAGTTTGGCGATGACGTAGCCAGCAAGGCTCTTCAATATTTTCACGGGAACTATGACCAGAAAATTATTCTTAAAGAGCTTGCCCAGCAATTGGCAGTGAGCCGAGCTCATTTATGCCGGGTATTTTGCGAGCGTTACAAAGTATCACCGATGCAATATTTGAACAATTGGCGCATCCAGGAGGCAAAGGAGCTGCTAGTCAATACAGAGCTTTCGATTACCGAAATTTCCGCTAGAGTCGGTTTTCAAACGGTGCACTATTTAAGCCGTCGTTTTACTGCCAAGGAGAAAATGTCGCCACTGCAGTACCGGCAAAAGATGAAGGAAATCATCGAGCTGAAGATCGAAGAAAAGTACCACATTGTAGATCAGAGGGTCGTTATGCACTCGTAGCGCGCCATACACCCTTTTACATTTTATCGTACACTTCTATTTACAATGTGTTTTACGCCTGCTTGTATACCTTCATGTATGTTTAAGAGCTTTAATTCCGGTACAACGAATTCTGGAACTATAAGGTAATCATCCAGCTTATCCATAGAAACCCACCTATGAATGAACCCATCTTCAACCCCTGCAAACTCACTGTCATGTTTATATATGGGGTGGTTTTCCGGCAAGGTAACGAGAAAAAATAAGCCAATCTCATGTATACGCCTATCAGCAAATTCAACGAAATTTTCAACGATCCAGACCATTCTCCTATCTAAAATAGATACATCAAATTCTTCAAGCATTTCCCGTTCAATTGTTTGTTCCGCAGCCTCATTGAATTCCACCCTGCCTCCAGGTATGAACCATGCGTGTTCATTGACCAATCTTTGCAGAAGCACTTTATTATTATGCAAAATAATGCTGGCCGCTCTGCAGTGAAACTTATTGGGTCCTGTCTCATAAGAAATCATCATATGATGGGTGCTCCTTTTTTCGTTATTAAAGCTTAAACAAATGCATGAATTGCAAATGATAAATGACAAAAAGGAGACCCACAGCAACGGGCTGCGGGTCTAAAGTGTATATATATTAAAAAGGGGGTTGAGTCTTATTATAGGCTTGATTCATTAAAACAAGATGAAAATAAGATTTCATTTTCATTACAAATTTTGGTCGGTTTGATGACCAGCTCGACCGGCTCTATATTCGGCTTGTTCTATGCAGCAACGCTTCGACTCGGGACACGACATGCTCAACTGTAAATCCATACTCTTTAATAACTAGAGCAGCTGGAGCAGAAGCTCCGAAACGATTTATCGCCATGACATCCCCTTTGCGGCCTACGTACTGGTGCCAGCCCTGCGGCGAACCCATCTCAATGGCTAAAGTTGCATCCAAATCAGGAAGGATCACAGCATCCTGGTAGGATTGTGGCTGTTTGTCGAACAACTCCCAGCTTGGCATGCTAATTACACGAATTGGAATACCTCGTTCTTCTAGCTGCTTCTGTGCCTCCAAAGCCAACTGTACCTCTGAACCTGTAGCGATAATCTGTGCTTTTGGTTCACTGCTCGCCCCATCAGAATTCATCGCGTCAGATAGAACATAAGCACCACGGCTCAATCCCTGCGGAGCCAGCTCGAGGGTACCTGGCAAGATCGGCAGCGCCTGCCTCGATAAGACCAGCGCACATGGTCCTGACTGATTTTGCACCGCATGCTTCCAAGCTAGGCTGGTTTCATTAGCGTCAGCAGGACGAAGCACCGTGATGCCCGGAATGCAGCGAAGCGCGGCTAACTGTTCAATCGGCTCATGCGTAGGCCCATCCTCACCGACCGCAATGCTATCATGAGTGAATACATAAATGACCGGCAGATTCATAATTGCGGCCAAACGGATGGAAGGGCGAAGATAGTCGGAGAATACGAAAAAAGTTCCAACGAACGCCCGCACACCGGTATGCAGCAGCATACCGTTAGCCGCCGCGCCCATAGCGAATTCCCGCACACCAAAGAAAATGTTGCGCTGGCCATAATCATCCCCCGTTAAGCGGCCAGAAGCTTTCATCCCGGTCTTTGTTGACGACTCCAGATCCGCAGATCCTCCTACTAAATAAGGGACAGTTTTAGCGATGGCGTTCAGTGCCAGCTCGGATGCGGCACGTGTAGCTATTGCCTTGTCCTCCGGTTGGTAAAGCGGCAGCTCTGCATCCCATCCTTCCGGCAAGTTTCCATGTATCGCGGTGTCAAACTGTTTGGCTAATTCAGGATGGGCCTGACCGTAGGCTTGGAGCAATTCATTCCATGAGGCTTCTTTCGCTTTGCCTTGCTTTTTTAATTCGCCCAGATGCGCTTGCACTTCTTCAGGGATATAGAACTGAGGCTCGCTCGGCCATCCGTAAAATTCCTTGGTCAGCAGGGTTTCCTGTTTCCCAAGAGGGACTCCGTGCGAACCGTGCTCGCCTGCTTTGCCGCTTTTGTTGGGGCTTCCGTAGCCAATCGTCGTCTTGACCTCAATCAAGGAAGGACGTGGGTCTGCCTGTGCAGCAGCGAGAGCCTTGTTGATTTCCTCCAAATCATTGCCGTCCTTCACTAATTGAACATGCCAATTATAGCCCTCGAAACGCTTCTGGACATTTTCGGAGAAGGAGAGGCTGAGATCGCCGTCCAAGGAAATATCATTGGAGTCATATAGCACAATTAGTTTGCCAAGCTTGAGATGTCCGGCCAGTGAGGCGGCTTCTCCAGTGACACCTTCCATGATGTCCCCATCTCCACAAATAGCATAGGTATAGTGGTCAATCAGCTTGAATTGGTCACGGTTATAAGTTGCAGCCAAATGGGCTTCTGCGAGCGCCATCCCGACAGCCATACCAATTCCTTGGCCGAGAGGTCCTGTGGTTGCATCCACCCCGGGTGTATGCCCATGTTCGGGATGACCCGGCGTAAGGCTGCCCCATTGGCGGAAGTTTTGCAGCTCTTTCAGCGGAAGATCATACCCAAACAGATGCAGCAAGCTGTAAAGCAGCATGGAGCCGTGACCGGCCGACAAAACAAAACGATCCCGGTTGATCCAATGCGGATTGTCCGGATTGTGGCTCAGAAAGCGGGACCATAGCTCGTAGGCCATCGGCGCTGCCCCCATCGGCATGCCAGGATGTCCGGAATTAGCCTTATCGACGGCGTCGATGGCAAGTGTCCGGATGGTAGTCACAGCTTTGTAGTCAAGCTGTCTGTTCAAGTTTAACATGATCATAATGTAAGCCCTCCTCGAAAAATAAGCTTTTTTTACCTCGTGACTAAAGTCATGATTTTGTGCAACCGACTTATCAATCCTCGTAGACCTGATTATAATAAACATATAGATATTTATGAAATCGATAATATACATACTTGGTATAGATGGAGGTAATACATGATTGCCAATTTGGAGCTGTATCGCGCTTTCTATTGGGCTGCCAGGGAGCGGAACTTATCCAGAGCAGCAGAGCGCTTATTTATCACACAGCCTAGTGTAAGCCATGCTATTAAACAGCTTGAGAATGAACTGGCAGTTACACTTTTTCACCGTGGTGCCAAAGGTGTCCGGTTGTCTGAGGAAGGGCAGGTGCTCTACGCTCAAGTGGAGCAAGCTTTTTATCTTCTTGAATCAGGAGAAAGGCAAATTGCAGAGATCAAAAATCTGATGCGAGGCGAACTGCGATTAGGCAGCAGCGACTCGCTGTGCAAGTACTATTTGCTACCGTCCCTTGGTCGCTTCTGTAACGATCATCCTCAAATCCGCCTCGACTTAATGCACGGGACAACCCCGGAAATTATTCGAAATGTGAAGGAGGGGCGCATAGATTTCGGCATCGTCCGCCTGCCCTTGCAGGATGAAGCACTAGTTATTTTAGAGACGATCACTGTACAGGACAGCTTCGTGGTTGGACCGAGGTATTTGAGCTTGGTACAAAATGAAATCTCGCTGCAGCAGCTAATCAAATACCCGCTCATCTTATTTTCAAAAACGAGCAGCTCACGTAAATTTATTCAGGAATTCGCACTTTCTCATGGCGTGATGATCGAGCCGGAGATCGAGCTGGCAAGTGTCGATTTATTAATCGAATTTGCCAAAGCCGGGCTGGGCATTTCATTTGTAACGAAGCAATTCGTACAGTCTGAATTAGACAACGGCTCCCTTTTTGAAATCAAACTGGCCGAACCGATACCGCCGCGCAAAATCGCCATAGCCTTTCTGAAAAACAGGCGGCTTACCCCTGCAACCAAATCTTTTTTCGGGCAGTATTTGAATGTGGAGTATGATGAAGCTTGACTATTTAAGGAAATACGCAAAAAAAGGGTCCCAATAAAAATCAGTGGGGGAGCCCTTTTTAGCCATCTTTTTAGTCTTATATAGAAGTTGGGTGCTTTACATGCTCATTTGATGATTGAACCATCTTTTTTTGGCGCGGGATATAGCTTCACAGGCTTCGTCATAATGCGTGTAGCGCTGCGCTATCAGGTGATCGTCCTCGCTTCCTGCACATATATACCAATAGGTTTTGATGACGAGCGATTCCCGGGGTAAGCCGGATTGGACCAAGTCGTAAACTCTGGCATCTGCTTCTGCGGCATTTTCAAAATCCAAGTCCTCATTATCTCCGATCCAAACTAAATATCTATGGGCAAGGACGAACTTTTCATCCGATTCTGCGAACAACTTATATGTATTGGAGGCTTCTGAAATTGGAGTTGGTGTTTCCAAGAGTGCTAAAGACATCTGATGTTCATTCTCCTCTCTAATGGTACCTGTTCATTGTGGGCTCGTTATTTAATACACGCTCTGTCCAGATTTGAATCAAAAAAATGACTGTTTCTCCCGGCTTCACACAATTTCCCATAATAATACGATATTTGCACCAAAATGAATGTTTATAGTAAGGGAGTAGTTAAGAGACCAGATCACAAAGGAGATGTTGGAAGATGAAAAAGAAAACAGTATGGGCTTCAGCGGTAATTGCGATGATGGTAGCTATCCCGGGAGTATCGGTTTTTGCGGCAACGGATTTAAGCATGCCATCAGCGACTACACCTCACGAGATAAAGGAAAAAGGCACAGCTTTTGGAGATAAAGGTGAGCGCGGCAACGGACCGCGAGAAGGAGATGGGCAAGGCAGAGGCCAAGGTAAAGGCAAAGGTCCAGGAAAAGGGGGCTCGCATGATGGAAGCAAAGGAGCGGGACAAGCTGGATTAAAAGGCGTTCACGGCGAAGAATACTTACTATTACTTACTGAAAAATATGCTCCTGACCAGTTGAGCGGTTTTAAATCGGTGTTCGAGGCGCAGAATTTGTTAGAAGAACAAATCAAAACGCTTAGGGATGCGGATAAAGCTGCAATTGAGGCGATCAAAGCGAAGGTGGAAAGTGGAGAGCTTACTCAGGAGCAGGCGGATGAGCAAATCAAACAGCTGAGAGAAGCCAATAAGCCGGTCAAACCAGAAGCAGCTGCTACCGATACGGAAGCCGATACTGCAGCAAAAGCTGAGGCGCAAGCTGCAGCACAAGCCAAGAAGGAAGCCAGCAAAGCGCTTCATGATGAGTTCGAAACAGCTGTGCAGACTCTTGTAGACAGTGGAGATACAGCTCAAATCACACAAGTATTGCCAAAGCTGCTTGAAGATCTGAAAGTTCAAAATGAGCGTTTAAGCGAGCAATTAACCAAGCTGCAAACCAAAGCAGCAGAAGCTTCTGCTGGGGTTGCAGTGCAGTAAAATGAACTCGGGTGATGATCCGGGAATGCATGGAGATGTACGTGGATAGTATGAGAAGTATGAGAATCTATGGGGATGCTTGAAGATGAGATGAATGAAGAACGCATGGTTTCTCTCATGCGTTTTTTCTCTAATGTCTAGGTATATAAAATTCTTTACAGCGGTAAAGCGACAGAGTTTTAATGTGGTAAGGAATTGGAGTCGTATGAGAATCTGAAGCGCAGATTTTCCCTATCGCCACTATCCCCTTCCCTCAGGAAGCAACCTCTACTGGCAGCCCGTTTGTTTCTTTTGTTTCTTTTGCTTCGTTTGCTTCACGTGCTTCGCGTGTTTCACTTAGTGATGTTTTTCAACGTTAAAGTAAGTGTTCCGGGTCAAACCGTCACGTTAATGATGATTTTCATCGCTAAAAGAGGGGGGATGGCCTAACTACTGGGGTTAAAAGGGATTTTAACGATATTTTTCATCGTTAAAGTAAGGATGTGTAGAGGACCAGTGCTTTTAACGGTGAAAAACATCGTTAAAGTAGCAGATCCTTCTCAACTGCCCGCCGCTTCGTTCCCAGCGCCTGCCTCCGCTAGGAAATCTCCTCTAATCAAGAGAAAACCCCTAGCTGGTTGTCCGTTTGAGCTTGGTGTTTGTGTGGTTCGTGCGATTGTAGCTAAAGAGAGGGGATGGCTGTGGGTGGAAGAGCGGTAGCGTCCGCCTTTAAAGATTTGTTCCTACCTCCTCATCGATACCATTCAGGGAACAAATCTTTAACAGCGGCTGGAGGCCACAGCCATTCCCTCCCTCCATGCACCAACATCACGTATACTAACCTCAAAGGACGCCGCAAAACGATTTCCTAATATAGCAGGAAATCAAGAACAATTTCCAGAATGTATCAAGTAACGTTCCCCTGTGACAGGAGGTATCGGAATTGGAAGGGGAGTCGAACGGATATGGCCTATCGTATTTATTTAGTGGAAGATGAAGCTAATTTGAATCAAGTGCTCACCTCCTATTTGCAGAAGGCGGGCTGGGAGGTTAGCTCTTTTTTATCGGGGGAAGAGATGCGTCCCTATATGGATACACCTGCAGATTTGTGGATTCTGGACATTATGCTGCCGGATACTGACGGATTTGCGCTGTTAAGAGAGATTAAGTCCAAATATCCTACTACGCCAATTGTGTTTATCTCTGCCAGGGATGCGGAGCTCGATCGTGTTATTGGTCTTGAGATGGGCAGTGATGATTACTTGCCGAAGCCTTTTCTGCCCAGGGAGCTGGTAATCCGGGTCAAAAAACTGCTTGAGCGGGTATACACGGTAAGAAGCGCGGGAGTGACCGACCAGGTTAGAGAGATAGGGCCGTATGCGATTGATGAGCAGAAACGGATGGTTCACGATTCTGGAGATGTAGTGGATTTGACCTCTAAGGAGTTTGATATTCTTCTACTTTTTCTGCAGCACCAGGGGCAAGCTTTTTCTAGGGAGCAAGTGCTGAGGCAGGTGTGGGGAGATGATTATTTTGGGACGGACAGGGTAGTTGATGATTTGATTCGTAGATTGCGCAAAAAGCTGCCGGAGCTGCGGATTGAAACAATGTACGGTTATGGATACCGGATGGTGACGGGATGAGGAAGCTCCCGCTTGGCATCAAGATATGGCTCGTATTTGCTTCTTTATTGCTGGCTCTTTCTATTTTTCTGGTTTTAATTTTACCCTCGACGTTAAGGAGCTTTTTTGCTAATCAAATTTATCTGACTATTGAGGATTCGCAGAACAGTATTCTTAACGGGGGCTTGGAAGGGCCATTCCAGAAGCCGAATGAAAGGGATAAAGAGCAACAGGATTCCCGCACGGTACGGCATATTATCCTGGATCATAAGGGGAAACCTACGGGGCCTAGAAACAGCTTTTCGCAGCAATTCTGGGAAAGGGTACAGGAGCAGGCTTTATCGCAAAAATCTGAAACCGAGCGCTACGGCATGAGCATCGATGATTCGAGCATCCAGTATGTGATTAGCAAAGCGGATGCAGGCCCGAAATCGTCCTATTTGTTTTCTTATGTGTGGGAAACGTTTCAGCAGGAGCTGGTTACTGAGCTTTACCGCAAGCTGCTTTATCTGATCCTCGTGGTGCTGCTGTTTAGCTGGCTGCCTTCACTGTGGATGGTCCGCTATGTGTCTAGGCCGCTCGGACAAATGGCCAGGCAGGTGAAGCGCATTGCCGAGCGCGATTGGCATGATCCTGTGGCAACCTCCTCGCGCGGGGATGAGATTGGACAGCTGGCTGACTCTATAGAGTCTATGCGGCAGAAGCTGGTTTTGCAGGATCAGGCGCAGCAGAGCTTTTTGCAGCATATTTCGCATGAGTTGAAAACGCCGATCATGGTTATACGCAGCTATACTAATGCGATTCAAGAGGGGATTTTCCCGAAAGGGGATGTGAATGGCTCCATACTGGTTATTGATCAGGAAGCGGAGCGTCTTGAGCATCGTGTTCAGAACCTGCTTTATTTAACGAAGCTGGATTATTTGCGGGCGTATGCGGGGCCGGAGCAGGTTACATTTGATCTGGCCGATGTCATCGAAGAGACGGTGGAGCGCTTGCGCTGGAAAAGGCCGGAGCTTTCCTGGCATAGAGAGCTGCCATCCTTCGTGATAGAGGGGTATGAAGAGCAGTGGATGATTGCGATGGAAAATTTAATCGATAATCAGATCCGCTACGCACAGTCTGAAGTCCGTGTTGTGCTTCACGAGGATGAGCAGGGAACGATGCTCCGCATCAGCAATGATGGACCGTCCATATCCGAGGATATGAGCGCGCAGCTTTTTCAGCCTTTTCAAAAAGGCAAAGATGGCAAATTCGGGCTTGGCTTGATGATTGTCAAAAGAACTGCGGACTTGCACCGGGTTGTGATCGGAGTAGAGAATGGACCTTCGGGAGAAGGCATTGCCTTCACTTTTCGCTTCAATTAGATTCAATAAATAAGTAAGATGCTGAAACCTGACTGGAAAGCAGCAATTAAAAAGTGGTGGAGTGGGAGTTGTTCCTGCGCCATCACTTTTTTTATTGGGCAATTTAGTGAGTTTAAAAAGAGATCGCTCGTTCCTCGGAAGTATTTCTATACTCTACTTTAGTCCAGTAAAAAAACCAGTCCGCAGGCGCTTCATCTGCATGTGGCAGCACGGTAAAATAAATCAGTCGAAACAAAAGGGTAAGTATTCCGAGTGTTTATTATGAGTAGGTTGAGAGGGGTTATTAACAAATGAAATGGTTAACAAGCTGGTCATTTAAAAACAAGGCGGCTGTACAAATTATCGTAGTGATGGCGCTGGTTGTGGGGGTGCTTAGCTATCTGAATCTGCCCATGGAATTTTTGCCTGAGGCGGATAACCCTAGTGTTACGGTGACGGCGATCGGGCCCGGCTATGATGCTGGCTCCATGGAGAGTCAAGTGACGGCTCCGCTGGAGAAGGCCTTGTCCCTGACCAAAGGGAAGCGGGAGATGTTCTCAACTTCAGGCAATGGCTATGCCCGAATTGATCTTATGTTTGATTCAAAAACGAATATGAAGGATGCGAAGAAGGAGGTTGAGCAGGCCGTCAGTCAGGTGCAGCTGCCAGAGCGGGTTTCACCCCCATTCGTTGTGCAGTTCAATACCTCGATGATTCCGATTTCGTGGTTGACGATTTCCTTCAAGGAAGGGATGAGCGCCGGGGAAGTGGATCGGGCCGAGAATCTCATTATCAGTGAGCTGCAAAAAATAAAAGGAGCGGGCCAGGTAGAGCTTACCGGTAAATCTGCACCAAGTGTGACGATTACGGCCGATCCGGATCAACTAAAACAGCGCGGCGTTCCGTTTCAGGCACTAATGGGTGTTCTCCAAGGTCGTGACCTGTCCGCCTCGGTTGGAGAGAGCACGATTGAAGGCGCTACTGGCAATCTGAAGGTAACAGCAAAGATCAAGGATTTGGATATGCTGAAAAAGCTTCCTGTAGCACCTGGAGTATCCCTTGGTGATGTAGCTAAAGTGGAGCAAGCCAATTCCCAGGAAAGCATAAGCCGCGTTGGCGGCAAAGATGTCATGATGATTACTGTGTCCAAGGGAGCAAATGCTAATGCCGTTGCCGTAGGCGAAAGCGTGCATGAAACGGCTGAGCGTATGAATAAGGAAATACCTGGCGCTGAAGTAACAGTGATTTCAAGCACTTCGGAATCTGTGGTGCATTCGGTCAATAGTATGATGCGGGAAGTCCTGCTCGGAGCCTTATTTGCCACGATTGTTATTCTGTTGTTTCTTCGTAATATTAGAGCGACGCTCGTTACGATCGTATCGATTCCGCTTTCGCTGGCCATAACTTTATATCTGCTTAGCATCTCAGGGGTATCGCTCAACGTCATTACACTAGGCGGTGTAGCCGTGGCTGTCGGCCGGTTGGTGGACGATAGCATCGTAGTTATCGAGAACATTTACAGGCGCCTGCAAAAAGAAAAGTTTTCCATCCAGCTTATTAAGGATTCGACTGGGGAAGTAGCTACGGCCATTACTTCGTCGACGCTTACAACGGTGGCTGTGTTTATGCCAATGGGTCTTCTTAGCGGATCGCTGCAAGCTTTCCTGCTGCCTTTTGCCCTGACAGTAACCTATTCGTTATTAGCTTCCTTGCTTGTTGCGATTACAGTGGTTCCTTTGCTCAGCGCAGCCTTCCTGAAGAAAACTCGGATGAAAGAGCACCAGTATTCCCCACGCTTCACAAACTTTCTTCGCTGGAACTTAAATCATAAGTGGCTGCCACTTGTTATTGCTGGTGTGTTGTTTTTTGGCTCCATCGGGATCTATATGTCTATGCCCAAAGGTGCGATCGATTCCTCCAATGCTGAGAATTTGACCGTCACGCTTGAATACCCTGATGAGACGCCGACCGATAAAGTGGTGGATGAAGGGAAGAAGCTTGAGAAATTTCTGGTGGAACAAAATGAACCCAAATGGGTATCCATGTCTTACGGGAACAGTGCTGATGCAGCCAAAATGGGCAGTGTAGTATCGCCAACACTCGTATCCTATATGATAGAAATGAAAAAAGGTGAAAACGCCGAGAACTTGATTGCCAAAATCAAGCAGCAGCGTGATCAGTACCCTGGAGCCGAGCTGAACGCAGGTGCGCTTGACTTCGCATCAGGGGCAAGTGCGACTGATGTTTTCGTCGATGTGACGGGAAGTGATGCAGAGCAGCTTACTGCTGCAAGTGTTCAAGTCATGGAACAAATCCGTTCTATAGAGCATGTGCTCAAGGTTAAAAGCAATCAGGAGCAAAAAAAACCGGTATTTACCTTCGAGGTCAACCCGGTAGAGGCCCAGGCTCAGGATATTGCCATGCAGCTGCAGGGGATGTTAAATCCGATCCCGATTGGAACCTTGAACATGGATAATCAGATTTCAACGGTTGTACTGAATCCTTTAATTCAACCCAATACAGAGAAGGATTTGTCTGGTATTACAATTATGACGGCCAATGGGCCTGCACCGGTTTCGTCAGTTGCAAAGCTGGTGAAGACGGAAGAGGCTAGCAGCTACTATCATAAAGACGGTAAGACCTATTTGAGAGTCACGGCGACTGTTGACCCAAGTCAGCTATCACTGGTTGGTGCGGAGATCGACAAGAGGATGAAGGAGCTTACACTTCCCGGCGGAGTTACGCTGAGCGTGGGAGGTGCCTCAGCCCAGCAGGCGGAGGACTTCATGGATCTTGGCATAACGGCGCTTATCTCGATCGGAATCATCTACCTGATCATGGTAATCACCTTCAAAACGCTACGCGCTCCATTAGCGATCATGTTCTCACTGCCGCTAGCTGCTATCGGAGCCGTACTGGGTCTGCTGATTTCAGGCGTCACCCCTGACTTCACAGCGATGTTTGGTGCGCTTATGCTGATCGGGATTGTAGTTACGAATGCAATCGTCTTGCTGGATCGGGTGAAACAGAATGAGGAGCGGATGAGTATCCGGGAAGCGCTGCTGGAGGCTGCCGGTTCGAGAATGCGGCCGATTCTGATGACGGCGATCGCAACGATTTGCGCGATGCTGCCTTTAATCTTCGGCACGAGCGAAAGCGGCAGTATTGTTTCCCAAAGTTTGGCGATTGTCGTAATCGGAGGCTTAAGTGCCGCCACGCTGCTGACGCTAGTCATTGTGCCATGCATCTATGAGCTGCTCTTTTTCCGCAAATCTAGACGGCAGCGGGCTGCCGGGGGGCACGATACAGATCACGATACAGCTGCTGAACGCGGTAGAACTAGTGATCACGACACAACTGCTGTCATCTAAACTGACAATAAGGAGTAATTCGGTATACTCGGGCGTTTGATGGGAAGATACAGTTAAAGGTTTACTATGTGTGCCCGGGCAGAGAGAATTGTCATTCTCCTGCTGGGGCATTTTTTGTGAAGTTACTGGAAAGTATAAGTCCGTTTGAGCGTGGCATGGCAGGTTTGGTATTTTGAAGCTGAGAGGAAAGGGAGGTTGGGAGGAAGAGCGAAAGTAAGTATCCTGTAAGCGGCACGTTTCCCCCGAATGGAACGTGTCCTGAACTTAACGATGTTTTTCATCGTTAAAGTCAGTGTTTCCAGGCCAATCAGCCACTTAATGATGATTTTCATCGTTAAAAGAGGACGGACGGCCTCTCTGGGTGGTTAAAAGGGGTTTTAACGATGTTTTTCATCGTTAAAATAAGGATGTGGAGAGGACCTGCTGCGTTTAGCGATGAAAAACATCGTTAAAGTAGGCAAGCTGGCTGCGGCTCTCATCCAAAGCGCCATTGCCAACCAGGAAATCTCCTTCAATCAAGAAAGAAAGCCCTTGCTGGATGTCCATTTGATTAAAGTGTTCGTGCGGTTGCTCGGCCGATATGTACATACAAGTTGGGTGAGTGCTATAATAGCGGTAAATTCACAGACTGTTGCTGCAGATTAGCTGCTAATGAATTACAAAGGAACTCACAAAGGAACTCACAATGAAACTCATAAAACTCATAAAACTCATAATGAATTTCACTGTAAGCTCGGTCTTGAGGTGACCTATGAAAGAAAAGCAAATACCTAAATATATGCAGTTAAAGCAGGAAATTTTTTCGTGGCTGCAGGCGGGGCGATTGAAGTCTGGGGATCAGATGCTTTCCGAGAATGAACTTGCTGTGCTGTTTCAGATGAGCCGCCAGACGGTCAGGCAAACCTTTAGTGAGCTGGAACGGGAAGGCTGGCTGTACAGAGTCCAGGGGAAAGGAACGTTCGTAACCAACCCGCTTGCCCGCGGCCTTCATAAGGTGCCAACTATTGGAGTGATTACTCCGTGTATCTCCGATTACTTATTTCCCTTAATCTTGCGCGGCGCTGAAGCTGCTGCCCGGGCTAGAGGCTATAGGCTGCTCATTTCAAGTACAGATAATGAAAAGGACAAGGAGCGGGAAATCCTGCAGATGCTGCTGAATGAGCCGCTTAGCGGCTTGATCATTGAGCCTACCAGGAGTGCCTGGGGCAATCCCAATCTTAGCTATTTTTTGTCGCTTGAGCAGCAAAATATGCCTTATATGATGATCAATGAATGCTACATGGAGTTGAATTGTCCTTGTTTGAAAGTGGATGATGAGCTTGGCGGTTTTTTGGCGGCAGAGCACCTGCTTCGGATGGGCCATCGGCGTATTGCCGGCTTTTTCAAAATGGATGATTTGCAGGGTGTTAACCGTTTAAAGGGGTTTATCCGCGCACATCGGGAATATCAGGTTATGATTGAGCCGGATGCCGTTATTCATTATACGACGGAGGAGATGGATACGAAGCCTTTTGAGCAAGCGGTATGGATGCTAAGCCGGGAGCTTGGCGCTCCGACGGGTTTTGTTTGTCAGGATGACGCGTTAGCCGTAAAACTGTTAGAGGCCGCCCGTCGTACAGGCAAAAATGTTCCTGAAGACCTGTCGGTAGTCGGATTTGACGATTCTTCATTAGCGACAGCAGCGGAAGTGAAGTTGACGACACTGACTCATCCAAAAACAGATTTAGGCAGGCAGGCGGCAGAGCTGTTAATGGATCGCATTGAGGGGAAATCCAGCGATAGTCAGGCGGACAGCCTTATCCATAAGCCGCAGCTTATTATCCGCGAATCGACCTGGAGTTTAGTAGAAAATAACTCTCGATAAGTTGTACGTACAAGTGTATAATACAAGAGAATAATCAGGAGGAAGGAGTCATATTATGGGCAAAAAATATGCAATAGGTGTAGACTATGGCACACAATCCGGCCGGGCTGTGCTTGTCGATCTGGCTGACGGGACGGAGGTGGCTGATCATGTTACCGAATACCCTCATCAGGTAATGGATGAACAGCTGCCCGATTCGTCAGTTAAGCTGGATCTTGACTGGGCACTGCAGCATCCTGCGGATTATATAGAAGTATTAAAGCGGTCGGTACCTGCCGTTATCCGGCAATCGGGCGTAGACCCGGCTGACGTGATCGGGCTGGGTATTGATTTCACGGCATGTACGATGCTGCCGATTGATGAAGCGGGGGAACCGCTTTGTTTTTCACCTGAGCTTAAGGACAATCCGCACAGCTGGGTGAAGCTCTGGAAGCATCACGCTGCCCAGGATGAGGCGAATCTGATCAACCAAATAGCGGAAGAGCGCGGCGAGGCCTTCTTGTCCAGATATGGCGGCAAAATATCTTCGGAATGGATGATCGCCAAGGCATGGCAAATTCTGAATGAAGCTCCTGACATCTACGAGCGGGCGGACATGTTTTTGGAAGCAGCCGATTGGGTTATTTACAAGCTCACCGGAAGCATCTCACGCAATAGCTGTACGGCTGGCTACAAAGGGAATTGGCATAAGCAGGACGGTTATCCGAGCCGTGATTTTTTCAAAGCGCTTGATCCGCGGTTGGAGGATATCACGACAACCAAGCTGCGCGGTGACGTAGTGCCTTTGGGCACGAAGGCCGGCGAGCTGACGGAGGAAATGGCCGGATGGATCGGGCTTAAGCCGGGTACAGCGATTGCGGTGGGTATCATAGATGCACATGCTGCTGTTTTGGGTGTCGGGGTGGTGACGCCGGGCAAGATGGTTATGGCTATGGGGACCTCGCTCTGTCATTTGGTGCTGTCAGATGAAGAGAAGCAGGTCGAAGGCATGTGCGGAGTAGTAGAGGACGGTATTATTCCGGGATATATGGGATATGAAGCAGGACAGTCGGCTGTAGGTGATATTTTTCAGTGGTATGTAGAAGAAGCGGTTCCAGCCTATGTGAAGGAAGCAGCAGATAAAGAAGGCAGCGGTGTTTACGAATGGCTGGAGCAGCGGGCGGCCGCTTATAAGCCGGGGGAAACCGGACTGCTTGCGCTGGATTGGTGGAATGGCAATCGTTCGGTGCTCGTTGACGCTGATCTGACAGGCCTATTGATCGGCTGCACTTTATTGACCAAGCCTGAGGAGATATACCGTGCTCTGCTTGAGGCTACTGCGTTCGGAACCCGCAAAGTCATCGATGCTTTTCAGGAGAACGGAGTCGCTGTAGACGAGTTGTATGCCTGTGGCGGGCTTGCCCAGCGTAATCGGCTGCTTATGCAAATCTACGCGGATGTAACCAATCGTGAAATCAAAATCGCAGACTCCAAGCAAACTCCTGCATTGGGCGCGGCCATGTTCGGCGCGGTAGCAGCGGGGGCGGAAAAGGGCGGTTACGATTCGATTGTTGATGCAGCCAAGAAGATGGCGAGAGTGCGCAAGGAAACCTTCAAGCCAATCCCTGAGCACACAGCTGTCTATGAGAAGTTGTACGAGGAGTATTCCAAGCTCCATGATTACTTTGGCCGCGGCGGGAATGATGTGATGAAGCATCTGAAAGCGATCAAAGAAGACGCTAGAGCCTGAGACAAATAAGAAGAACAGAGCCTACAAGCTTTGATCTTCTTTTTTTTGCTCATTGTATGGCAAGCGTGGGGGAGTATAGCCTGCTCAGCTACCAGAAAAATATGGTATAATTGGTTGGGAATCATTTGGGAAAAAGGAGGTATGGAACATGAGTGGACTTAAATTATCATTATCTACCTGGGTTTTACTCCCCTTCTCTTTTATCCTGTTAGGGTTAATCGTATTTACGAAGGAAAGATTAATTTATTTCAGTTGGCTTGTATTTTGTATTCCTGCCATCTTACAGTTTGGCCTGCTTTTTCGTCAGGCTCCCGGAACCGGCAAATCTTTGATCCTGTTTGGCTGCATCAATCTGGTGCTGACTATTCTTGTGCTGCTTGCGCTCTGGTATTTAAATGCTTTGGGAAGAGCGTTCAAAAATTAGCGCTTTTATCCACATCATCCCTATCAACATCCCTATCATCATCAATATCAACTTGACATAAAAAGTGAGTAATGTTATAAACAAGATGTGCTGGCACTCGACGAATTAGAGTGCTAATATTAGAGACAACCACCTATACTTAAAATGTGCATCGTTTTATTTTGAAGGGAGAGCTATTCATGGAAAAGAAACAGTTTCAGGCAGAATCCAAAAGATTACTAGAAATGATGATTAACTCCATTTATACGCAAAGAGAGATTTTTTTAAGAGAGCTGCTTTCCAATGCCAGTGATGCAATTGACAAGATATACTACAAAGCCTTAACCGATGAGAAGCTGGTTTTCGACAAAGACAGTTACTTTGTAAAAGTAGTGGCTGACAAGGAAAACAGAACGTTGACCATCAGTGACACAGGTATCGGAATGACGAAAGAAGATCTGGAGAACAACCTTGGGATCATAGCCAAGAGCGGCTCATTAGCGTTCAAGAAGGAAAATGAAGCAAAAGACGGACATGATATTATTGGCCAATTTGGTGTTGGCTTCTATTCAGCCTTCATGGTAGCAGATGTAGTTACTGTGACCAGTAAAGCTTTGGGCGAAGATGGCGCTTACAAGTGGGAATCCACGGGAGCAGACGGGTATACGATTGTTCCATGCGAGAAAGACTCAATCGGTACTGAGATTGTGCTCAAAATCAAAGAGAATTCCGAAGACGAGAGCTTTGATGAGTATTTGGAGGAGTATCGCTTAAAAGCGATTATCAAAAAATATTCCGATTTCATTAAATACCCGATCAAAATGGATATCACCGGAAAAAGACTGCAAGAAGGCAGCGAAAGTGAATTTGAGGATTATCAAGAGGAACAAATTGTTAACAGCATGGTTCCGATCTGGAAAAAGAACAAAAGTGAGCTTACTCCAGAGGATTACGAGAAATTTTATGCTGAAAAGCGTTATGGCTTTGATAAGCCGATTAAACATATTCATATCAGTGCGGACGGTGCGGTAGTCTACAACGCTATCTTGTTTATTCCGGGCAGCATCCCTTTTGACTACTATACCAAGGAATTCGAGAAGGGCTTAGAGCTGTATTCCAATGGTGTGTTGATCATGGACAAATGCTCCGACTTGCTGCCTGACTATTTTAGCTTTGTTAAGGGTATGGTTGATTCGGAAGATTTATCTCTTAACATATCGCGTGAGCTGCTGCAGCATGACCGGCAGTTAAAGCTAATTGCGAAGAACATTAAGAATAAAATAAAAAGCCAGCTGCAAAGCTTGTTAAAGGATGAAAGAGAGACGTATGATCAATTCTATAAATCCTTTGGCAGACAATTGAAATTCGGTATTTACAGCGATTATGGAAGCCACAAAGATGTACTGCAGGACTTGGTGATGTTCTACTCTTCCAAAGAGAAGAAGCTGGTTACTCTAGATGAATATGTGTCCAGAATGCCAGAAGACCAAAAATATATTTACTATGCTTCCGGTGAAACCAATGAAAGAATTGAAAAGCTTCCACAAACCGAGATGGTAGCCGATAAAGGCTACGAAATCTTATACTTCACCGACGATATCGACGAGTTCGCGATCAAAATGATTATGCAGTACAAGGAGAAGGAATTCAAATCCGTCTCCAGCGGCGACCTGGGTATCGAATCGGAAGAAGACAACAAAGCGGAAAACGAAGAGAACGATAACAAGGAACTCTTTGAGCATATGCAAAATCTTTTAGCAGATAAAGTAAAGAAGGTAAAAGAATCTAAGAGACTGAGATCCCATCCCGTATGCTTCTCTACAGATGGTGAGCTCACGATAGAGATGGAAAAAATATTGAAATCCATGCCTAACAACCAGGATGTAAAGGCTGATAAGGTGCTGGAGATTAATGTGAATCATGCCGTCTTCCAATCCTTAAAGGACGCATTTGAAAATGATAAGGAAAAATTAAACCTGTATACAACCTTATTGTACAATCAAGCTCTTCTAATAGAAGGATTGCCTATTCAAGATCCTGTAGAATTTACAAATGATATATGTAAAATCATGGTTTAATCCAAACGTATTAATCGTCTAAAAAGCGGTCCTCGTATTCTCTATGCTGCGGCAACATGTGCAAGCTTCCTTGCATGTGATGCCGCAGCCTTTTTTTCCTGGGGTCCGGTGGGCGGGATTCAATATCTTCTTGAGATCACTGGTGGTGCTTTGCGGTAGCAAAGATTCCTTTTCAAAGATTGTGGGTAACTTTTACTTCTAGCCTGACTTGTCCACATGACTCTGCTTAGTATAGATAGTGTCTGAATTACGATCGCGGCGGATCCGCAGGCAGCTGTAGTTTACTCTTTCTGGTACCGGATCCGGGAGCTTCAGCCAATACGATGTAATACCAGCGTAGCTGACACCACTCGCAAATATATGGATAAAAATGTAAGTTATATGGAATATTAGACCATAACTACGGCGATTCTTCTTCCGTGGAACAATGGCAAAAAAACGGCTCTGTTCGCATCAAAAGCAAAGGAGTCGTTTTTCGTTTTTCGCCGGATTGCTTGAAATATCTGACCAGGTTCCTCCAAAAGGGGGGCAGACATCTGCACAAAATATTGGAAACACATATGAAACTGCCGGTGCAGCGCTATGGACGGTCAGGATAATGTAATGAACAGTATGGATATGCTACAGGTTTTTTTCAGTTGAGCTTGACATGCAATTAAATGGTTGCATATAATAGGGGTATGGACAAAGTATTTAAAGCACTTGCCGATGGAACTCGCAGAGATTTACTCGACCTCTTGTTCGCAAATAACGGACAATCATTAGGAGAACTTTGTAAACAAATGACTATGACTCGTCAAGCTGTTACGAAGCACCTTCAGCTGCTGGAAGAGGCAAACCTTATAACTATCGTTTGGCAAGGCCGTGAGAAGCTGCATTATCTTAATCCGATACCTATCGGGGAAATTTATCAACGCTGGATCGGCAAGTTTGAGCGTCACCGGATTGAAGCATTAAACACACTAAAGCAAGCCTTAGAGGAGGATTCTAATCATGAATGAAACGTCATTCGTTTATACGACTTACATCGCAACTACACCCGAGAAGCTTTGGCAAGCCCTAACTAACAGTGAATTCACCAAGCAGTATTTTTTCGGTCGTGAAATCATTTCAGATTGGCAAGTTGGCTCCAGCTTTAAATTGATGGATAAAGATAAGGTTGATCATCATGGTGAAGTTCTTGTATGTGAGCCCTATCGTTTACTCACAGTTACCTGGAGCGTCAGAGACGTTGAAGGGGAGCGATTCTCCAAAGTTACATACGAATTAACACCTATGAACTCTACTGTAAAATTGACTCTCAGTCACGATGATATATTAGAGAAGGATGGATTTAATAATGGCTGGCCTTCCATTCTCAGCAATTTAAAGAGCCTGCTCGAAACAGGCAAAACCCTGCCAGCCTTTTAGTTTAACATTGGTTTAGACTAAACCTCTGGAAGTCCCGGCTTGACGAGTGTAATCGTAGTAATAACCACGGCTGACAACGTCTGCAATGACGAGGGCGTCTTTGGGGGCGCTCTTCGAAGGGCAGTTATCATTCTATTAATGGAACAATTAATCTAAGGTGAGGTGAGCAAATTGGAGTCGAATCAAGCGAATTACTCTGTTAACCATGCAGGTGCGTTTTCGAATTTTGGAAACGTCACGGAAGGAATGGTAGAAGGAAAAATTTTCCTAAAAGATTTCTTGAAACTTACGAGCATGGAAGTTTCACTCAATAATCTGCCCCCCAAGGCGGAAATCCCCTTCTATCACAAACACCAAGAAAATGAGGAACTCTACATCTTTCTTAAAGGACAAGGTCAATTTCAAGTGGACGGAAATGATTTAGATGTGTTCGAAGGAACTTCAGTTCGAATCGCTCCTGACGGAGTAAGAGCGTTGCGGAATACGTCCGCTTCGGAAGACCTGTATTTTATCGTTATTCAAGCCAAAGAGAACAGTCTAACCCAATGGGTGGAGACAGACGGGGTAATCCTGGAACAACCCGTCGAATGGGGGAAGAGCGTTGAGTTCAACGGATACGATAGCTGAATAAAGGATTCTATACAAACGATGAAGGAGCTGCCGCGGCAGCTCCTTTTACTTCTTCACAAAATAAAAGTTTTTGTACAGATGTACTGATAGGCGTTAAGCTAACGGGCAGTTATTTTTCAATAGCTCTTGTTTTTATGCTCGAGACAATGGTAAAATTTAACGGGAACATGTGTTTGTTTGTTTTTTTTGTATTTTCCAACGGATAGGGGGAATAGGCGTGGTTGAAATCATTGAAAAAGAGCAATTTTCGGTTATTGGAAAATTAGGAAAGGGGTTTGCTAATGAAGCTCCCCAATGGATACCATCATTATGGAAAGAAGCAAATAGTAACTTTATTGAGATAAGCAACCTCGCCATCCATCATCATGTGCAAGCTACTCCCGTTTGTTTCGTTAAGGAGCCGATGTGTACATGATCCAATTGACGAACCGCCAGGCACGGCAATTTCTGCTATTGAAGCACGGGCTGTTGGGCGAATATCAATTTACCGGAAAGCAGGGAGTATTGGATTTTGTGCGGCAGGTCGGCTGTATTCAATACGATCCCATCGATGTTTGCGGAAAAAACGCCGAACTGGTGTTGCAGTCGCGAATCAAAGGATTTACCAAGAACATGCTCGCCGAGTTGCTGTATCAAGATAGAAGCCTTGTCGATTATCCCGACAAGAATTTGGCCATTATTCCTGTCGAGGACTGGCCGTATTTTGAGCGGTACAGGCAGGCCGCCCGACAACATGCCAAGCGCTATCCCGAAATGGAAGCGTTGATAGAGCAAGTACGGGCTCACATCCAAAATCACGGTGCGCTAAGTTCGGATGATCTAAAATTGGATGGAAATTTCACTTGGCAATCGGCCATCCACTGGAGCAGCGGAAACAATTCATCCCGGTCGGTGTTGGAGCAGATGTACTCGACAGGCGAGTTGATTATACATCACAAAAAAGGAACGCGTAAATATTACGATATCGCCGGGAAGTACATACAGCCAAATCTGCTGAATGCACCGGAGCCGCTGGAGGGCGAGCATGAGCATCACAAGTGGCGGGTACTGCGTCGAATCGGCGCTATTGGCCTTTTATGGAATCGCGCATCCGATGCCTGGCTGAACATATGGGGATTGAAAGCGGAGCAGCGCAACG
Source organism: Paenibacillus eucommiae (assembly GCF_017874215.1). Classification (GTDB taxonomy): domain Bacteria; phylum Bacillota; class Bacilli; order Paenibacillales; family NBRC-103111; genus Paenibacillus_AI; species Paenibacillus_AI eucommiae. The sequence goes on along the minus strand of NZ_JAGGLB010000030.1, from coordinate 68,572 downwards.
AGGTTTTCCGCCAACTGTTGTACGAAGCTCGCATTGTTGCTGTTGCCGTGGAACAATTGAAGGATATACTGTACTGCCGCGCGGAGGACTTGCCGCTTATTGAAGCCGTTCTGCAAAATCCGGCGCCGAAATGGCGCTGCGAGCTGATTGCCCCACTAGATAATTTCATATGGGACAGAAAACTGATCAACGTATTGTTTGGATTCGATTACACCTGGGAGATTTACACGCCTGCAATCAAACGGAAATTCGGCTATTATGTGTTGCCTCTACTATACGGAGAAAGCCTCATCGGACGAGCCGAGGTAATCGCGGAGCGAAAAGCCGGGACGCTCGTTGTTAAAAACATCTGGTACGAGAACGACATAAAGCCAACAAAGCAATTGCGAACAGCCTTGAACAATTGCTTTCAAAATTTTGCATTATTCAACGGATGCGAGACGATTTCGACAGAGTCTATGAACTGATATTTCCAGTTTCCCCGGTAACATTTGCCAACAAGTTTCCGCGTACGAAACAGGTAAGCCGACGCGTCCTTTAGCGCCCGCGCATTAGCGCAATGATTTTCGGCAGCTTCGTTTGGTTAACGGGGGTAGTTTAAGTAAATGTAAATATTTACTTACGAACTAGTGTTCGGTATAGTAAACTTGATTCCATTACAAAAAGGAGATGTTGGATATGTATAAACACATTAAAGATTTTGCCGCAACTTGGCAGAATGAAACGGAAGCAACAATGCGGACACTGGAGATGCTGACCGACGAGTCTCTTGGCCAACAGATAACAAGCGATCATAGAACGCTTGGACGTGTTGCATGGCACCTTGTACAGACGTTGCACGAAATGCCATCTCGGACGGGACTGTCTTTCGAAGGACCGGGCGAAGATATGCCGGTGCCAGCTTCGGCAGCAGACATCGCGTCAGTCTATAAGAGGACCTCACAAGCGCTCCTTGATGCTATACAGTCCAGTTGGAAAGATGAGAATCTGCTTATCATGAGCGATATGTATGGTGATCAATGGCCAAACGGCTTAATGCTGGATATTCTCGTAAAGCATGAGATTCATCATCGTGGTCAGATGACAGTCCTGATGCGTCAGGCAGGCCTTCGTGTGCCGGATCTTTACGGCCCGACAAAAGAGCAGTGGGCCGAGTACGGAGCGCTACCTCCAGTAATCTAGAGTAAGATTATATCCGCTTTGGCCGTTTGGCTATAGTGGGATTTATAAGTATTTTATCATAGGATTGAAAGTGGTGGCTTGAATCATAGACAAGAGGATACCATCGGACTGAAACTGTTGATTCTATTGAACTACGGGATAAGTTGAGCCACGCGGATTGAGATTAAGATTTATTGAACTTTAATGAAGGGGATTACAAACGATGAAGGAGCTGCCACGGTAGCTCCTTTTTCATATGCACAAAATAGGAAGATTTGTACATATGTAATGTTTCAAACTATCGGTCGGACTGATCCTCTTTAGCCTCAGTTAGAACATATCTGCTCGCCCTGTGGCAGTAATGCGGTTCTAATATCCTGCCTGTCGCTCGTTCATATTCAGTTCATATTGACGTCACGTGGTGTACATCTTCGTCGTTTATGCTTTCTTTAGTACCTTTAGCACTTAGTTAAGGCAGCCTGATATACAGATAACGACAGGAGAAGATGAGCGTGAAAATTCGAGACATATTGAAAATGAAGCCAGACACGACAAGTGGAAAACCAGATAGTAAGATGAAAAAATTGCTTATCATTTTACTGAGAGTATTAGCAGTATTAGTTATAGCAATCGTCCTTTTTATAGCTATTGTTTTTGTCGTTAATAAGATCAGCAGCAAATCAGAGGAAGGAAAAATACAACCCTATGGTCAGTCTGTAACGGTAGATGGGAAAAACATGAATGTTTTGATTCAAGGACAAGGCGAAGAAACCATCGTGCTCCTGCCAGGTTATGGAACGGCAGCGCCCGCTCTTGATTTTAAACCGCTAATTGATGAGCTGTCACCCTTTTACAAAATCGTTGTGATTGAGCCTTTTGGTTATGGATTAAGTGATCAAACTGAAAAGGAACGAAATACAGAGAACATTGTAAGTGAAATTCATGAAGCGCTGCAGCGCCTTCATATTGACCGTTATATTTTAATGGGCCACTCCATTTCAGGCCTTTACGGACTGGATTATGTGAACAAATATGAAGACGAAGTGATTGCATTTGTCGGGCTCGACAGCAGTGTTCCAACGCTCAGCGAGAGGAAGATTGAATCTTCAATAATACGAGTGCTTAATCTACTCAAAAAATCAGGTTTCGCCAGGTTGCAAGTGAAACTAGGCGATGATCCCTATGCTGCACTACCCTATGATGATACAACAAAAGAACAATTGAGAATTCTTATACACAAAAACATGTATAATCCCAACCATTTAAATGAAGCCGAAAAAATGTATGATAATTTCAGAGCAGCTGAAGATTTAACATTCCCAAAAAATCTTCCCGTCATTTTCTTTATACAAGCGAATCATCCAGTAACGGATAGATGGATACCAGAGCATGAAAAGCAAATACAAGATTCTGTAAATGGAAAAATGATGCTATTTGAAGCAGGGCATTATATATACCGTACCCATTCAAAAGAAATCGCTGAAAACTTTAGGACTTTTATGGAACAAGTAAAACCAGACAATTAGATAATTTTGCTGCGGCATCATGTGCAAGGTTACTTGCATTTGATGCCGTGGCATTTTTTTGCTTGTTCATGCTCCATTCATAGCGCCATGAAAAACGAACTTCTGCGCGCCGCGGCGCTAATCCATGTTGAGCCATGCATAAGCTATGCAACGAAGCTATGTTCAGTCACGCTAAGCCATGTTAAGCATTGCGGTGGTAAAGCAAAGGGTTCAGGTGGCTGGCTGCCAGGTCACCTGGTGCGAGGCCGGGGAACCAGCTGTTCATATCGCTGAGGCGGGCGTTGCTGTCCGGTTCGGCGATTCGGGTGCCATCTGCGTAATAGATAATCGTCATGACTTCGCGCATCGTTTCTGTTGGGTTGCCTGGTGCGTTATGCAGCGTCCAGCCTGCGTGGAAGGTGGCGTCACCAGCAGCCATGGCCCCGTAGGAAGGGGTTTCGAAGCCTTTTTTCTCAACAAATTCCTTAAGTGTCCTGTGTGATTCGTCGGAAATGGTCATTTTGCTGATGTAGCCCTGGGTATGAGAGCCGGAGGCAAATGTCATCGAGCCAATTTCTTCGGAAACAGGCACAAGGGGCATCCACATCGTGATCGTATTATGCGTATCGAGCGGCCAGTAGATTTGATCCTGATGCCAGGGTGTATGTCCGCCGCCAGGTTCTTTGAAGAGCGCCTGATCATGATACAATCTCACACCTTCCACGCCCATTAGGTCAGCAGCGATTTTAGCAAAGCGTTTGGCAAAAGTAAAGCGCCGGATCGCTTCGCTCTTTTCCCACAAATTCCCGATCTGAATGAACGCCTTGCCGTACGTATCCCGCTCATTAACCGGTTTGTTATGGTAGTTAAGCTCTTCTACAAGGCTGTTGAAAATTGGCTCGTAGACGTTAATTTCAGCGCTGGAAGCCACGCCGCGAAGCACGGTGTGCCCATTTTTTTGATAGGACTTTATTTGTTCAGGGGCTAGGGTATATTCTTCTTCAAAATTAGGCAATTGATCATGGATGTTTTGTGCTGATTGATTGTCATTTCGTTTAGTTTCCATAGTTAAGGACCTCTTTTCCAGGAGTTGTATTCTCCTTTATTGTAAGGGCTGCCGAGTGAAAATACTTTGTCATCCCTTCCTGTGTTTTTGTCAAAAATAACTTTTTGACTAAGCCGTATTTCTGATATTATTTCTGATATAATGTAGCGAAAAGCTGTCAAAGGAGCTGAAGCTGTGCTGCACCTGTCAGAATTACTGGCGGAAAGAGCCGTCGTGCCCTTCATTCGCCAAAGCGATTTCGCGCAGCGGAAGCCTTGGTATATGCCGGAGCGCCGCTTGCTTGACTATTTATTGATTTATATTCAGGAAGGCCAGTGCCTGTTTCATATAGATGGGGAAGAATATCGATTTGGCGGTGGGGAGTTTTGTCTGATTCAACCAAACAGTGTGCATGATTTGAGGGGGTTGTCGGATACGAGGACGCCTTTTGTGCATATGGATATTTTTTATCATCCTGAACGTGAAAGCAGCTTCCCGACCAAGGCGGGGCAGTTGGATCTCTCCGCTTATTCGCATTTGATGCAGCCGAGGCTGAATGATCTGTATGGAATCCATATTCCAGTCAGGCTAACCCCGCGAAGCCCGTTGAAATTCCGTGATACCTTCCTGAAAATGGTGGAGTGCTGGCAGAACCGGGAGCCCTTGCTGCAGCTCAGAGCACAGAGTCTGGCGACTGAATTGGTCCTATACCTTCTTGAAGACTATGGACAGCCAAGCGGCGGCGGCCAATATGGTTCGGTACCTCCGTCCTTGCAGTGGATCTCCTCTTATTTATCCTTTCACCTGATGGCGCCGTTGTCGGTACAGGACATGGCAAAAAGGGCCAGTCTCTCACTGTCCCGCTTTAGCGCATTATTCAAGCTGCAGTTTGGCGTTCCGCCGCACCGTTATTTACTGCTGATGCGTATTGGCCATGCTAAGGAGCTGCTAGTGAGCTCCGATTTCACTCAGGAGGAAATTGCCTCCTTCTGCGGCTTTGCCGATGTGCATCATTTCTCTAAAGCATTCAGAAAAGAAGTCGGCACGTCTCCGGGAAGCTTTCGCCAGACTTCCAGATTTCCAGGCATCTAGGTGTCTAGGTAATACAGGCAGCTAAGCGTCAAGGTACCTAGGTGTCCTTGCTTTGAATGACCAACAAATATCCAGAGGCGAGCTCAATATGTCCTTGCTGCTCAAGGAGCACATTGCTTATGCCGAGTGACTGGCCAACAACCAGAGTGGCCTGAAAAAGAGGATATAGAAACCCGTTCAGCGTAATACCGGTCACTTCCATGCTCAGCGGCAGCAGGGAAACATGGGTGTAGCGGCCCTTGTGAATAGTGGTGGGGCTATTGATGAGGATCACTTCGTTATTGGCATCTATTATTTTGCAAGGGATTCCGAGCTCCATGCCCTTGCGCAGCAGATGGATATTGGCGAGGGAGTGATCGAATCTTGTCCCGAGAGCACCTAGCAGCGTGATTTCCGCAGGTTGCTGCTCCATGGCCCAGTTGAAAGCCATCTCGGTGTCTGTCAGGTCCTTATCTATAGGATCACATTCCAGGAAGGCTTTGCTGCCTGCACGAATATCGGCAAGCTCCGCTTCTGTTACAGAATCGAAGTCCCCAAGCGATATATCCGGCACAAAGCCATTTTGCAGCAGAAATAAAGCGCCCCGGTCAGAGCCAACGAGCAGATCTCCCTGCCGTATCTCATCCATAACCCAGGGGCCCAATGTTCCTCCGGTCACAATGACGATCCGCTTTCCATTCATAGAAGTTCTCCTTTGTTGTTTAAATGTCAATATTGTACAAGTGTTGCTGGGAATAAACGGATTTAGTGTAAAGACGGCTTGTTTGTCCTATTGTAAACTTAAGGCGGAGGCTTGTAAATTATAACTATACGGCAACTTATCATTGGAGGGAAATAGAAGCTATGGGCAATCAGGAGCATTATCTTTATAGTGAAGATATATCAGTTGGTTATACATATCGTGAGAAGCAAAAAAATGAGTTTGATCGTTTGATTCAAGATCTGCGCGAGGCGGCGGGAGTAAAGCGCAAGCTTTTTTTTCGGCCGGATACTTCGAGCGTTGCTGCGTATGAACAGGATAGCCATCAATACCGTGAACAGCTGAAGGGGATGCTGGGATGGCCGCTCACGACAGACCATGATGTCGGTTCACAGCAGGGAGCCGCGGCATCTCCGCCTCTAGCCGAGGTAAGCTTTGTTGCCAAGGATGAGCTCGGAAGCATTTATAGAGTTGAAATAGAGGCTGGTTATGGATTAACGACCTATGGTGTCTTATTTATACCGGATACAGAAGGGCCGCATCCTCTGGTCATTTCCCAGCATGGAGGCGGGGGGACACCTGAGATTTGCTCCGGGTTCTATGGGGACAATAATTATAATGATATGACGCGAAGAGTTTTGCGGCAAGGGGTCGCTGTGTTTGCCCCGCAATTATTGCTGTGGACTGATGCGCATGGTCCTGGGGTGGACCGGAACCTTTACGATAAACAGCTGAAGCAGCTGGGAAGTTCCATAACTGCAGTGGAAATTTATAAAATTCAGCGGGCGCTTGATTATTTGCTCTCCAGACCGGATATGGATGCTTCGCGGGTCGGGATGATCGGCTTGTCCTACGGCGGCTTCTATACTTTATTTACAACGGCAGTAGAAACCAGAATTAAAGCCGCATATTCCTCTTGCTTCATTAACAATCGTTTTGTGATAGATTGGCCGGATTTCACTTGGTTTAATGCTGGCAATACGTTTCTGGATGAAGAAGTTTGTGCTTTGATTGCTCCGCGCTTTCTTCATCTGGATGTAGGCAAGCAGGATGAGACCTTCCTCTATGAACATGCCAAGAAAGAAATCGAACAGGTTGCAGAGCTTTATAGCAAGCTGAACCTGAGTGAACGATTTTCGGAGAGTGCTTTTGAGGGAGGGCATGAATTAGACCCTAATCCTGAAGGAATCGAGCGTTTTTGCCGTAATGTAAAAGAATTATAGCTTAGAGATGCTCGAAGATAGTTAAAGTATTTCAAAAACAGCTCCTCTGCAGGGGGATGATGGGTAACGCGTCATCGTCTATGCAACAGGAGTTTTTCTTGTTGTGCCCATGAAGAGGCCAGTCTCTTTCATCTAGGTGAAGGAGCCGTTAAATTTGTAGCCGACACCTCTAAGTGTAATAATGTATCGCGGCTTTGCCGGATTAGGTTCAATCTTTTTACGAAGGTTGCTTATATGTACCATAAGGGTTCTCGGATCGCCCATGCTGTCCAAGCTCCAGATCAGCTCGAATAAATGCTCGATTTTATAAACACGGTTTGGCGTTTTGGCCAGCAGTGCCAGCAGTTCGAATTCTTTGGAGGAAAGAGCAATAGAGGTTTGACCTGCTTTGACAATATGACTGGTTAAATCAATTTCGAGTCCGGGGAATTTGAGGATATGAGTATCTTCCTGATGTTCGACAATAGAGCTCCGGCGCAAATGTGCTTTCACCCGGGCCATTAATTGACTAGGGCTAAAGGGCTTGGTGACATAATCATCTCCACCCATGCTAAGGGCAAGAATAACGTTATCATCTTCAGAATTACTGGAAATGAATATAACAGGAGTGTTATCTGTTTTGCGAAGCTGCCTGCAAACTTCAATGCCGTCCATCTCTGGAAGGTTCACATTCAAGATGATTAAATCGGGCTTATGCTGCGCAACAAGATCGAACACCTGCGGCCCATCGCTGGCGCTAATAACCTCAAAGCCTTCCTTAATCAAATGCAAATGGAGCAGTTCCATGATTTCCGGATCGTCATCGACGACCATTATATTGTTTCCGGACATGTGCGGGTACCTCCTAAGCCAACATCGCTATTATATTTCGGGAGTAAATAATTCCCAATACCAAGACTTCTCTTATTATAGCATGAAAACTTCTTGTTGCATGAACAAGCTGCACATGGCAGTATATGTATATCGGATTTGGAGGATTAACACCAATTTGGGGGAGGTGAAAGCGTTGCCGGTTTGTGATTACAATGAGCTTTCGGGGGATTTATGTGTGGACCTGGAGAGCTTTTTACGGCAAATCGTACAGGAAGCATGGGACATGGTGGGACTAACCGATATTTACGGTAAGCTCTTGTATGCATCGGACAGCTGTGATCGTGTAATTGGGTTTAGGCCACCCAATAATTTAGAAGAGCTGTTATCGCGAATAGATCACGGATATCGGATGGATGTCCGAAAGCTGTTTTTTAAAGTGATACAGAGTGGAAATAAGGAGAAGGTGGAGTATTTATTTCAACATGCGAATGAAGGATGGATTTGGCTGGAAACGGTAGCAATTCCAATTCGCGATGTGGGCGGAGAAATCAGGCAGATTGCTCTTGTCACTAATGATATTACCTTGAGAAAGCAGCAGGAAAGCAGACTGATCTCATTAGCTTACCACGACCCCCTAACAGGGCTTCCGAATCGGCGTTTGTTCAAAGAACATTTAAACCAGGCTCTCCTCCAAGCCAGAAGGACCGGCAAGCAGCTTGCGCTGCTTTATGTGGATATAGATGATTTCAAAATGATTAATGATACGATGGGACATGATATAGGCGATTCCTTTCTGCAGGATTTTGCCTCTCGTATACGGAATTGCTTGCGGGAGGTGGACATGTTCGCACGTATGGGCGGGGACGAGTTTACGATTTTGCTGCCCATGATGGACTCCGCAGAAAATGTGGAAACGGTAGCCAGGCGTATTTTTCGCAGTATAGAAAAGCCGTATCAATTAGGTGAGCATAGCTTCCATGCCACAGTAAGTATGGGGATTGCACTTTACCCGAGAGATGGCGACGATTTTAATGTGCTGCTTAAGCATGTCGATATGGCTCTGTATCAGGTGAAGGAAAAGGGCAGGAATGCGTTTCGCTTTTTTCATTCGGATCGATAGTTGCTGTCTGTAAGATAGCTGCTGGCTGGAGCTGTGGATAATAAGGGGCTGATGATAAGCAATTGCTTTCATTGGGCTCTTTTTTTGTTTCCTGCGAATGGATATTTAAAGTTGAAAAAGAGAAGTTTAGGGATTGATATTATCGGAGTAATTATATATAATACAAATTAATTATATATAATCATATATGATAAAAATTGCAGAGGAGCACGGTTATGAGAATGATCAAAAGAGCTGTTCACATCGATTTTCACACGATGCCTGCTATTCCGGATTTTGGAGCTAACTTTGACGCAAAGACGTTTGCTAGGACGTTGAAAGATGCGAAAGTCGAATACATTAATGCTTTTGCCAAATGCAATATCGGTTTTGCCTATTATCCTACGGAAATTGGTGTTATGCATCCGCACCTTGAATTTGATATGTTCGGACAAATCGTTGAAGAGTGCAACAAACTGGGGATTGGTGTAACCGCATACTTCAATGTTGGTCTGGATCATGAAATGGCAAGAAAACATCGCGAATGGACAGTGGTGAATAAAGAAGGCCAAATCATCTATGATGATAGAACGGCGAACTTTTTCCGCAATATGTGCTTCAATTCGGGCTATCGCGAATATATGCTGGGAATGATTAAGGAAGTGGTAGAGCGTTATCCGGTTGAGGGTGTTTTTCTTGATTGCATAGTTATTAGGCCGTGTCATGGGAATGAGTGTTTGGAAGCTGTGAAAGAGCGTGGCATGGATCCTTTGAATGATGAAGATGTTTTGGCGTTCGCCAAAGAAGCCCTGCTCGATTTCTCGCAAGAAGTTAAGAAAATTGTCGGTCCTGACAAGTTCCTGTACTTAAATGGTATAGAGCCAGCGGATTCTGCAGGCCTGAACACACACGCTGAAATTGAATGCTTGCCGAGTGGATGGAGCTACGACTTTTTCCCTGCTCAGGTTGCGTATGCCCGTAATTTGGGGATCCAGACGTTCTATATGACCGGGCGTTTCAATGTAAATTGGGGTGATTTCGGCGGGTTGAAGAGCAAAGTCTCCCTATTGAACGACTGTTGGGATGCACTGAGCAACGGAGTGCCCACTTCTATCGGTGACCATATGCATCCCCGCGATGGATTGGATCCGGCCGTTTATAAGATCGTAGGCGAAATCTACGAGGAGGTCGAACGATACGAGCCATGGACAGATTATGCCAAAGCCGCAGCGGATATTGGCATTCTGACATTGGAGCGTGGCAAGATCGACGTATGCCACAATGGTGCGGTACGCCTGCTGGGAGAGCTCCATTATACGTATGACATCATTAATGAAAATCATGACCTGTCCAAATACAAGGTTATTATTTTGCCTGACCATGTGAAGGTGTCGGCGGTTTTGAAGCCAAAGCTGGAAGCCTATATAGCTGCCGGAGGCGGTATCATCAGTTCAGGCCGTTCCGGGTTGAATCCGGAAGGTACAGAGTTTGCGCTTTCTGAATGGAATATGACATACGACGGCGAGGACACGTGGAACAGCTCTTATTTCAAGATGCTTGAAGATACGGGCGGAGAAATACCGGATATGCTGTGCGGCATATATAACCAAGGGATACTTCTGCAGACCAAAGAGGGTTCAAAAGCTGTCGCTGATTATTACCAACCGTATTTCAACCGCGAGTGGGATGGCTTCCACGGTTCTTTCTATACACCACCGGATCGTTATGCCGGTAGACCTGCAGTGGCGAGATCAGGCAATATTTTTCAATTCTGCTTCCATCTGTTCACCTCCTACATGGATGTAGCCGTGAATGTTCATAAATACATGGTGAAGTACTGTCTGGAGCAATTGCTGCCTGAGCCGTTAGCCAAATGCGAGGGAATTCCTACTACAGCGCGCGTTACTGTGACTGAGAAGGAGCAAATGAGCATGGTTCACATCAAGCTGACCCACCCTGAGCCGCGAGGCAAATACAACGTAATCGAAGACAGGCAAACATTGTCTGACGGGGTCGTGTATTTGAGAAGCAACCAGGTTGAAGCGGTTTACATGGCACCAGGAAAAGAGCCTCTGGCTTATGAGCAAGTGGACGGTTATATCCGCATTCCTCTGCCTAAAGTGGATGGCTACGCCATGGTGGTTGTGGAGCATAAAGCTTAGCAGGCGCGTGCGCTGAGAGCATACTTGAAGTGGAAGACAGAAAACAGAAAACAGAAAACAGACAGACAGACAGACAGACAGACAGACAGACAGACAGACAGACAGGCAGTAGGCCGTTTGTCTGTTTTTGTTGTTGAACTAAGCAGATAGAATAATTTTTTTGGGACGCCTGGAGTGAATGGTTTCGAATTTGCGTTGCAGCTTTGCAGTGTTAAAGCGATCCGAATCACCATTAGTTCTCCAAGGTAATCAAAAAGGAAGCACAGTTTTTCCATATGGCCACTATCCCTTTCCCTCAGGAAGGAACCTCTGCTGCTGCTGGCAGTCCGTTAGAGCGTAGCATGTTTTCGGCACTTTGAAGCTGAGAAGGAGGGGAAATGAAGGGAAATGAAGGGAAATGAAGGGAAGGGTGAGAAAGAGTGATAGTAGCAGCCAAGCAGCAAAGTAGCAAGTAGTAAAGTGACAAAGAAGTAAAGAAGCAAAAACTAAAAAAACCACCTCCCCGGATTGAGTGTGCTCCATTTAACGATGTTTTTCATCGTTAAAGTAGCAGACTCGCATGGCATTTTTCTTGCTGCAGCCCGTTCAGTCTGGACAATTATAACTTCCCATATATAATTAGATATACGTGCGCCATCAAAGTCATGACAAACCTAAGCCTGTACCTGTACCTGTACCTTTACCTATACACTTTAGTGAGGTGGGATCACAATGTGGATGTTGCCAGGAAGAAGAAGTAAAGCTTGGTTGATCTGGTTCATTGTTTATGGTGTGGTGCTGACGCTGCTGTTATGGCTGAATCGGTACATCGTACTGGGGGAGGATTTCGAAGCCCGGCATGCTTTTGCTTTTGCGGCTATGGCTCTCATCATTGCTATTGCTGCCAATGGCCTCGGATGGTTGGGTGCCCGCCATATTTGGCTGTATACTACGATCGGAACGGTCGCAGGCTGGCTGCTGATGTTATTTTATTCAACGAGGGATATGACGGGGTGGGAGGATTTGTCCAGCCTGCTCGGATTTTTCGTGGGGGTCATCGGTGGGGTTGTGATTGGCATTGTGGTAGAGGGAGTAGTCTGGCTGATTAAAGCCCGCAGGTAAAGCAAATAATAGCTAGTGAAAAATGTGTAAAAACATATTTGATATGCCATATGCCTCCCAGGGTAGGGAGGTTTTTTTGTGTGCTTAGCAGCCGACGACTGGAGTTGAACCCATAGGTGAGCGATCGCCAGGCCGTGGAATTTTTTTGTGAGGACTATCCCTTTCGCTCAGGCCACTCAGCTTTCTAGGTATTTTCCAAGATGGGTATGCAATTCGTTTCCATAACTTGTGTAACACATGAAATGGTTATGCTGCTTTTGCGGTATTATATGTTAAAATACGGGATAGAGTCTTGGACTAAACTTTGAGTGGAAAGAGATGTAGCTAACGATGAAAAAAGAAGCGAAATATATTGCAACGGTATCACTGGGAGTTATGGGGGCAGGCTTTCTTGCGACGCTTCCCTTCGAAGCTTCTACAGTTCAATCGCTGCTTCAGGGCGGTTTTGAAGCGGGCGTAGTAGGGGGCCTGGCCGACTGGTTTGCGGTGAGTGCGCTATTTCGTCACCCGCTCGGCATTCCGATTCCACATACAGCGCTGCTGCCCAATAATAGGGGGAAAATAACGAAGGCGCTGGTATCTACTGTGGAGAATGAGCTGCTGTCCAAGGAAACCATCCGCGCCAGGCTCCAGCAAGTTCGTTTCCTGGAACGGGGTATAGAGCTTGCCGAGCAGAATTTACATCATGAAGCGCTGCATAAAGGGATGGTATATGTATGTAAGCAAGCGATCCAGGCGGTTGATTTGGAGAAGCTGGCCCCGCTGCTTACTGAAGAGATCAGTAGAGCTGTCAAAGATTTAGATACTTCCAGCCTGCTGCATAAGGTGATGAAGCATGTAACGGATCATGGGTATGAAGGGAAGGCTTTTTCCTTTCTTTTGGATAAGGTAGACGTTTGGGCAGCGAAGGAAGAAACGCGCTTGCAGCTGGGAGGCCTAGCTCTAAAAGCACTGGAGGGCTTGCAGGGCAATGGCTTCATGCAATTCGCCGTTAATGCCTTCATAGGTATGCTGAACGAAGACAAGGTCGGGGGTATTCTGCAAAATTTCATTTTGTCCTACACGGAAGAGCTGCGAACGGAGGGTCATCCGCGCCGCGAAGCTTTGCTGGAGGTAGTTCGCAGCGAGCTGCAGAAGCTGGAGCAGAATCTACAGCTGCTTGCTGAGCTGGAAAGCTGGAAGGAGCAGTTGCCCGGTCTGTTGTCACTCGAAGAGAAAATAGCTCAGCTTCTTGGAAGGCTGAGGGATCGGGCGGAGATGTTTGTGGAGCAGCCTGAGTTTATTCCACAGTTCGTCATTCCTACGATTTCCAAGTTGATAGCTTCTGTGAAAAATAATCCGGAACTTATCCAGCAGGGGGAAGAATGGATTCAACGGCAAATCATTGGCTATGTGGAACAGAATCACGGTAAAATCGGCCAGCTCGTTAAAGAAAATCTGGATAAGCTGGACAATGCCAAGCTGATTGAAATGATGGAAGACAAGATTGGCCCCGATTTACAATGGATTCGTGTCAACGGCGCGATTTGCGGCTTTTTCATCGGAGTTGCTTTGGCAGCTTTAAAGATGATTGTGTAGGACAAATCTTTAACAGGATTGACATAATACAGTTTTACTGCGGTAAAGGGTAATAGTGTTAACATGTTAAATGTTTAAATGTTTAAAACATGAAAGCTGTAAAGAAGTCCAAGTCCAGATGTTCATTGTCATCACTATCCCTTCTGGTCAGGAAACAGGCGCCTTCTAGCTGTCCATTTGAGCTTGGTGTTCGTGCGATTCGTGCGGCTGTAGCTGAGAAGAGGGAAGGGCTGTGGGCGGAAGAGCGGAAGCGTCCGCCTTTAAAGATTTGTTCCTACCTCCTCATCCATTCCATTCAGGGAACAAATCTTTAACAGCGGCTGGAGCCCACAGCCATTCCCTCCCCGAACCACCAACATAACGAACACACCTCAAAGGACGCCACAAGGCGTTCTTTTTTCTGATTATTTTTCACAAATTCCCAAATAAACCATTGACAAAATTTCTAATTCCGATAGAATAAGTTGGTATAAACAAAATGGCTCCGAACGTCACGAGGCCTAGGGAGTGTTCTATTTTGATTCAAATCGATCATGTGAGTAAAAGCTTTGACCAACGTACTGGCGGCAATTTTATGGCGCTGGACGACGTGTCCCTTAACATCAAGGAAGGGGAATTTGTTTCTCTTCTTGGACCTTCAGGATGCGGGAAATCGACAATTCTCAATTTAGTAGCGGGGCTCGAGCCCTATGCGCAGGGAAGTATCAAAGTTAACGGAAAAAGTATCACCGCACCGGGACCGGATCGTGTAGTTGTTTTTCAGGAGCATGCGCTGTTTCCCTGGTTAACCGTTTTGGAAAACGTTGCTTTCGGCTTAAAGCAGAAGGGAATAGGCAAGAAGGAACGGATCGAAATGGCGATGGAGCAAATGAAGCTGGTTCACCTTAGCAAGTTCGCGGATCGTTATCCGCATGAGCTATCAGGAGGAATGAAACAGCGGGCAGCAATTGCCAGGGCACTCGCGATGGATCCACAAATATTACTAATGGATGAGCCGTTTGCTGCACTCGATGAGCAAACCAGACTCATTTTGCATAAAGAGCTGGAAGAAATTTGGATGCGAACACGTAAGACCATCCTTTTCATCACTCATAACATTCGGGAAGCCGTCATTTTATCCGACCGTGTGCTCGTAATGTCTACCCGTCCAGGGAAAATCAAGAAGGAATTTACCGTACAAGCGGCGAGACCTCGAGATAGTGCGGATACGTTGCTGCATCATGTAGAGCATGCCATCATGGAAACGTTGGCCGACGAGCTGGAGAAGGTTGTAAAGGAGGAGATGGGTGATGAGTACAGCATTAAGAAGAACGATTTTTCTGGTACTGCTTCTGATAGCTTGGGAGGCGGGATATAGGATCTTCGATTGGGGCTGGAAATTTCCATCTGTCGTGCAGACCTTTCAAGCTTTCTATGATGGATTCGTGCATGGACAATTGTTAGAGGCAACATTTAGCAGCATCCGGCGGCTATTGATTTCCTTTGTGATTTCTCTGACTTTAGGAACGATTCTTGGCTTTTTGTTTGCACGTTATCGTTTTTTGGATGACACGCTTGGATTTTTAGTCGTCGCTTTGCAAACCATACCAAGTATTGCTTGGCTGCCATTTGCGATTATCTGGTTCGGACTGAATGATATATCAGTTATTTTCATTACTACACTGGGTGCCACTTGGACGATGTCCATGGCCAGCCGAACAGGTATCATTAATATACCACCGATTTATCTCAAGGCCGCACAGACGATGGGTACTGGCAATGGCCTGCGGATGTTCGTGCAAATAATGGTACCAGCTGCTTTCCCTCATTTAATGACGGGAGTGCGCGTTGCTTGGGCGTTCGCCTGGCGTGCGCTAGTAGCGGGAGAGCTTATCGCCAGAGGCGTTGGGCTGGGTCAATTGCTTCAGGATGGACGCAGTATCGGGGATACCTCGCTGATGTTATGTATCGTCATTATCATCGCCGTTTTGGGGACACTTTCCGACCATTTCTGCTTTAAAAAGCTGGAAGATAGAGCTTTAGTGAGATACGGCTTAGCCGGCTCAAAAAAATAGATCATAAATAGAGAGAAGAGGGAATCATATGAAGAAATTTACATGGATGATTACAATTTTGCTGCTTACCTCCCTGGTCCTTGCGGCTTGCGGAAAATCGGAGGAGAAACCGGCCACATCTCCAAGCCCTGGTTCGACTGAGACTACCGCTCCAAAGCCGAAGCCAGCCACCGTTAAACTGGGAATTTTCAAGAACGTTACTCATGCTGCCGGCTATGTTGCTTTGGAAAAAGGATATTTCCAAGAAGCTTTTGGAGACGATGTGAAAATAGAGGTTCTGCCTTTTGATAATGGCTCGGAATTCTCTACAGCACTGGCAACTGGAGAAATTGATCTAGGTTTTGTGGGTCCAGGTCCTTCCACGAATCAATATTTGAAAAGCAAAAACTTTAAAGTCGTTTCCGGTTCTAATAACGGTGGTGCCGTGCTTGCTGTTCGCAACGATGCAGGAATTAACAGTGTAAAAGATCTAGTAGGTAAAACAGTTGCTATTCCTACCAAGGGAAGCACGAATGAAATTTCCCTCCGCTTGCTGCTGGAGCAAGAGGGCTTGAAGGTGACTACAGATAAGTCAGGCGTTCAGATTCTTGCAGCCGCTCCTGCAGATACACTTACAGCTTTCCGTCAAAAGGAAATCGACGCTACACTGATCCCAGAGCCATGGGGTACGCAAATTGAGAATCAAGGCGTAGGAAAAATTCTTCTTGATTGGGACAAAATCCCGCCTAACAACGGAAACTACCCATTAGTTATCCTGGTTGCTAGTGATGCGTTCATTAAGGACCACCGCGATATCGTGAAGGGTGCGATTAAAGCAAACCTGGATGCGATCGATTTTATCCAAAAAAATCCTGATGAGTCCTACACACTTATCGATAACCGTCTAAAAGAGCTTAGCGGCAAAGGGATGGACCTTGACTTGATCAAAGCAGCCATATCCCGCTTAAGCTTAACCTCAGATGTTAGCAAGGAAGCTATCGAAGAAATGGCAAAAGTATCGATCGATGCCGGTTACATCAAAGGTATCGAGAAAGACAAGCTGGATCTCACTGATTTCCTAGACCTTTCACTGCTGGATGAAGTGAAGCAGGGCAAGTAATTTCTTGAATTCCGTTTAACGATTACGGAATTTAGTGGTTGTAGATTTAGTGTTGTAGATATAGCGGGTGTAAATTTAGTGAAGAGGATGTCCGGAAGGTCTGTAATGACCTCGAGGGACACCCTCTTTTTAATATTTTGCCGGAAAATATAAGTTTGGATGGGAGCCTGGAGTGCGTGGATATGTTTGAATGATGCAGTGCAATTTTATAGCGGTAAAGCAGTAAAGAGATAAAGAAGTATAGTGCTGAAATATTTGATTAAGAAAATCTGTAAGGAAATCCAAATTTTCATTGTCTTCACTATCCCCTTGGTTCAGGAAACAGACGCCTGGGGTCTTTCCGTTTGTTCTGTTTGAGCTTGGTGTTCGTGCGATTGTAGCTAGAGAGAGGGAAGGGGTGTGGGCGGAAGAGAGGAAGCGTCCGCCTTTAAAGATTTGTTCCAACCCCTACATCCATTTCATTCAAGGGAACAAATCTTTAACAGCGGCTGGAGCCCACAGCCCTTCCCTCCGCAACGCTCCCACGTCACTAACACGCTCCTCAAAGGACGCCACAAGGCATTTTTCTCAAGTCAATTTGCATTAGCCGCCTTCTGATCGGACTTATGGCCAGACTTATGGTCCGACTTATGATCTGACTTATGATCTGACTTATGGTCAGATTTCTGATCGGATTTCTGATCGGATTTCTGATCAGCTTTTTGCTCAGCCTTCTGCTGCTTATGTGTTTGTGCGTCAATGACGTTGGCTGCTGAACGATCCGCGGCCGCGATGGAAGTGCTCATGCTGCTGGTGCCTTGAAAAATGCCTCCTTCTTGAATCACGAACGATTTTACGTTAATGTTGCCGATCAGGGTTCCCGTACTCGTCACAATGAGTTTTCCCTTGGTATGAATATTCCCCCTGGCCTGACCGGCAATGATGACATCCCGCGCTTCTATATTCGATTCAACGACCGCATTTTGACCGATGGTAACATCGCCTGTACAGGCTATATCGCCATTCATTTGCCCTTCAATGCGCAAGCTGGCTTCCGACATGATATTGCCGTCACAAATAGTGCCTTCCCCTATAAGCGTATCGGTCGTTTTGGAGTCAAGCTTTCTCTTGGTTCCCCTCCGCAGCATCAGCGTTCTTCCTTTCTATCAGTAATCGGTTCCTTCCTATCAGTAATCAGGCAAGGACTCGGTCAGGTAGGGGCTCGGATCAATGGGCACCTCGTGCTTGAGGACTTCATAGTGCAGATGTGCTCCAGTACTTCGCCCCGTAGTGCCAACGAGTCCTATTAATTGGCCTTTAAGCAGTTTGTCTCCATTTTTTACCAACATTTTGTTCAAGTGAAGATATTCGGTTTGCAAGCCGCCAGTGTGATCAATCCGGATATGGTTGCCGCGCTGTGAATCCCATTCGGCCAGAATAACCTGTCCTTCTGCCGCTGCATAGACGGGATCATTCAGGTTACTAGCGATATCCATGCCGGTATGCATGCTTGGCTTATTCGTGAAAGGATCTCTGCGCATGCCAAAACGGGACGTAATTTGGCGCGAGGCAACTGGCCACAAAGTGGGTGTGATGCTTGCCAGATGCTCTGCCTCCTGCAGCATGGCTTCTGTTTCTGCCAGAGTTCCAAGCATAAGGGTGAGATCGGTAACAAGCATAGTCAGGCTTTGCTTGGTTCCATCCAGAAGGATAGCGGCGTCTTCCGGCGTGATCTCAACCTCGGGTCCTCCCATGTCCAGTAGGGCAGTATGCAAGTCAGCGATGTCCGCTCCTGCTTCCTCCACAACAACTCCGTCTGCACTGGCTTTTCCCGACAAAGTTATAAGCTCCGCTGCGTTCTTGAGTTTTTTGATCACCTCCAGCTTGGCATTAAACGCTCTGGTTTGCTGGGATATGTCAATGAGGCCTGCTTGCAGCTTTTCCAGCTCACTATTTTTTAGCGTAATTTGACGGGATAACTGGCGTTCTTGTCCATTAAACGTTTGTTTGATGAGGCTCATAGTCTGTTCGTAGTTGGTATGCAGCAAATAAAACGCCGATGCAATTCCGATCCAAATAAGCACAATCAGGGCAGGAGCCATATAAAGACTGTAATGTGGAAGCTTGATTCTTACAGTTCGGCGGTTGGCGTCAGGAATAAACAGTAGTGTGAATTCCTTCTTCCCCCGGAAGAACTTCAAAGCGATCACCCCCTAGTTTCGATTGTATTCGCCAAAGGTAGGGGGCATGTCATCTATATTCCGATTTTTGCAAAAAAATAAAAAAAGCACCACTCATTCAAAGGATCAATACATTTGAATGAGCGGTGCTTTGGATGATTTGAGATAAGAGCTGTTTTCAGAGAGGTTCAAGTAGTCTAAGATGGCTTGCGAGCAATCCTGAGTCTCTTCCTGCTGGCTGTGGATCGCATCGGCCCGGCGCTGCATCAAAGCGGGGTACTGCTCAAGCAAGAGGTGGAACCAGTGATCGATTTTATCTAGCGAAGTGATCATCTGCCCAAAGCCCTGTTCCTCAAAGTATTGGCAGTTCGTCTCCTCTTGTCCGGGAATGGCGCTATAAAACAGCATCGGGATCCCTTTTGCCACTGCTTCCGTACAGGTCATCCCGCCAGGCTTGGTTATAAGCAGGTCGGATACGTCCATCAGCTTGTTGATATCCTTCGTGTAGCCAATCACATGGATATTGGGATGACGGAAGGCCTGCTCTTCCAGCAGCTGCTGTCTGGCCTTTTCATTCGTCCCCATACAGATGATAAGCTGGATGGAATCGCGCCAGCCTGCGACATAATCGAGCAGCTGGCTTTTTTCATCCTTGTTGAAAACACCCCAGCCTCCGCCCATGATCATGACTGTCGGCATTTCCTTCAGGCTGAATTCCTGCAGAATTTGCTCTTTACTATGAATAAGGCGGAACTTAGGGTGGACGGGTATTCCCGTCACCTCCACATTGCTTTCGGGAACGCCTAGCAACAGCAGCTTCTTGCGAACCTCATCCGTTGAAACCAGATACTTGTTTACCTCGCTGTCGACCCAAGTGCCATGTGCGTCATAATCCGTAATAACCGTAAATAAAGGCACGGAAAGTCCCGAGCGCTTTAAGCGGGAAACGATAATATTGGGAAAAGGATGCGTACAGACGATAATGTCCGGCTTCAACTGCTCAATAATCGCTTTCGTCTGCGAGTAGAAAATGCGGTGCAGGGCGAGCCCGGCGACGCGGTTCAACGATTTTTTATATTGATGGCGGTACAGCATGCCATACAGCTTGGGCTGGGATATAACTGTCCGACGATAGGCAGAGAAAACCAAGGGCGCTAGCGTGGGATGTAGAAAGGCACCGAGCTCTATAACGCGAGTGATTACCTCTGTTGAGCTTTGCCTAATTCCAACCGAGAGGGCATATGCCGCTTGAGTGTGGCCTTTGCCGAAGCCTTCGGATAAAAGCAAGATTCGTTTTTTACGCAAGAAACTCACCTTTCCTTGACAGAAAGCTGTGAACAGCTTTCTTGCTCCTCTTTTGAATAATAGACGTTTATAAAAAGAAAAACCCTTCGGAATTTTAGCTATAAGTAAAAAAATAAGTCGCTGTAAGTGAGTCCAGCTCTGCAAGCTTACTGGCCGTTTCCACGCAAACCTCTGAAGCGGGAAGGCCGTTTATAAGCGGCTGCTTCTTGCACAGCTTGCGGATTTGTACCTGTATGCTTCCCGGCGCGGGCTCCTGCCTGATAATAATGCGATGGGGCTCATGCAGCAGCACCCTGATGATATCGCTCGCGGTAGCATCCTTGCTCTGCTTCAGGACGTGAATCAGCTCGTGATCCACCATGCCTTGAATGTCTGCTCTGACACCTGGATCGGCGTCATAGTGGTGAATAACCGCTTTTGCCAATAAGGCGTCCATAGCCAGAAATTCAGGCTGCAGCAGCATCCTGTGATCATCGATAATGGATGTGACTAACGGCAGCGCGGCGGCCTGATCGGTTTCGATGAATTCCCCCCGGAAACGAAGCTTTCTTATCATTTCATAAGGAGGAATGGTATACTTGCCTGCTGCATACGTATCTCTGAGAAAGCTGTCCAGGTGATCCAGTCCAAGCAAAGTATGATGCCCGGACAATGGACTGTCTTGATTGAGAATGGCAATGATGGAAGCAGGTGATATGTTGTGTCTATGCAAAATATCGGCAATACAGCTTTCCTCAATAAGCAGATTAGTTTGTGCATGATGATCGAAGCCAAGCGTCTTCTCGACGGCATGAGAGAAGGGCAGGTGCCCGATATCATGAAGCAGTGCGGCTATGCGCAGCAGCGGTTCCTTCGGGAAAAAATGCGCCATTAACGACCAAACTCCAATCGTGTGCTCCAGTCTAGAGTGCACAATTGGCGTAAATAACGCGGATGCCCCAATATGGTGAAGAAATTTCAGTCGTCTGACAGGTGGAGATTGAAACAGCTCGATCTCAACCTTGTGGGGTGTTTTCTCCCATCGATAGAGGGGCTCCCAAATGCGGCCGGAAGCAAACGTATTTTCAAGGCTCAAGCCGAGTCCCTCCTAGCTGTCCTTCTGGTTGTTTGATTATACATATAACCATCATAGCATGAAACAGCCAATATTTGCTATAAGGAGTGAACCCGCTTTCTTGAACGGACAGCGTGATGATGGAAAGTAGGCATAGATGCGGAATCGCTTTTCATAATAGGATTTTGATTGATTTTTTGGCGCTTCAAGTGTTAATATATGATATAAAAACTTTTTTTAAAGCGCAATCATTTACAAAAATATAAGGGGTAGAAAGGTTGTAATCTATGAAAAAAACAGGGTTGCCCCAGAAGCAGGGGCTCTACGATCCGCAGTTTGAGCATGACGCTTGCGGTATTGGTTTTGTAGCTAATATTAAAGGTATTAAATCGCATGAAATTGTCAAGCAGGCACTGCGCGTGCTTTGTAATCTTGATCATCGCGGCGGTCAAGGCTGTGAGAAGAATACCGGAGACGGCGCAGGCATTTTGCTGCAAATTCCAGATCGGTATTTTCAGGCGGAATGTGTGAAGGAAGGCATTACGCTTCCGGCTGCAGGCAGGTATGGAGTCTGTATGGTTTATTTACCGCAGACACTAGAAGACCGCCAGGCCTGCGAGAATGTGCTGGAGAGGATCGTGGAGGAGCAGGGCCAGCAGTTCCTCGGGTGGAGGACACTCCCCACCGACAATAGCTTGCTTGGTGAATCGGCGAAATCCTCAGAGCCGTATGTACGTCAAGCCTTTATCGGGCAAAACGGGGATTTGCCAACCAATCTGGATTTTGAACGCAAGCTTTACATCATCCGCAGGCTTATCGAGAACGAGGTCAGATCGAAATACGACCACATCCAGTTTTACTTCTCCAGCTTTTCCAGCAGAACTATTGTTTACAAAGGGATGCTAACCCCCGAGCAAGTAGATTCCTATTACCTGGAGCTTCAAAATCCCATCGTAGAATCCGCATTAGCCCTCATCCATTCCCGCTTTAGCACCAACACATTCCCAAGCTGGGAACGCGCCCATCCCTATCGCTATTTAATTCATAATGGAGAAATTAATACGCTTCGCGGCAACGTCAACTGGATGCATGCCCGCCAGGCTATGTGTGAATCCGAGCTGTTTGGCAGCGAGATGAAACAGATTTTGCCGATTATCGACGCAGAAGGCTCAGACTCGCAAATGTTCGATAATACCTTGGAGTTCTTAATGCTTTCCGGCCGCTCTTTGCCTCATGCTGCGATGATGATGATACCTGAGCCCTGGTCCAAGCATGAAACGATGGACGATGATAAGAAAGCTTTTTACGAATATCACAGCACCTTAATGGAGCCTTGGGACGGTCCCGCTGCCATTGCGTTTACAGACGGCAGTCTGATCGGAGCAGTGCTTGACCGCAATGGCCTGAGGCCTTCACGCTATTATGTAACTAAAGACGATTTAATCGTGCTGGCCTCTGAGGTCGGTGTGCTTGATATCGCCCCGGAACGGATTCTCTGCAAGGAACGGCTGATGCCTGGCCGCATGCTGCTGGTGGATACGGTGGAAGGCCGGATCGTTTCGGATGAAGAGATCAAGGCGAGGGTGGCCTCTGAGCAGCCTTACCGGGAATGGCTCGATAAGCACCTGATCAGTCTTGAAGATTTGAAAGCTGCCAATGATGTGCCAGGCTCTGATCACGAGACGCTATTAAAGCGGCAGCAAGCTTTTGGTTATACATTCGAACAACTCCGCAAAATTCTCGAGCCTATGGCCAAAACGGGTGTAGACCCAATCGGCTCTATGGGTACCGATGCTCCTCTGGCTGTACTTTCGGAACGTCCGCAACTGCTGTATAGCTACTTCAAGCAATTATTCGCACAAGTGACTAATCCCCCAATCGACGCTAACTTTGAAGAAATAATTACCGCCCAAGGAACTACAATCGGACCCGAACGAAATTTAATTGGACCGGAGCCGGAAAGCTGCCGGCAGATCCGCTTGAAAACGCCATTTTTGACGAATGCAGAGCTGGCGAAGCTGCGCCATAATGACCAGGAGGGCTTCACAACGGTTACGCTGCCTATCCTGTTTCAAGCTGCACAGGGTGCTTCAGGGCTTGAGCAATCAATGGACGCTTTGTGCGTAGAGGCGGACCAGGCTATTCAAGCGGGTGCGGCACTATTGATTCTCTCGGATCGGGGCATCGATGAGAAGCATGCGGCTATTCCGGCACTGCTCGCCGTTTCGGGGCTGCACCATCATTTGATCCGCCAAGGGACGAGGACGAAGGTGGCGCTGCTGCTCGAATCGGGCGAGCCGCGTGAGGTGCATCATTTTGCACTTTTGCTTGGCTATGGTGCTGGTGCGATTAATCCGTATCTGGCTTTGGAGACGCTGGATGATATGATTGGCCGCAGCATGCTTGTTGGCATGGATCATGAGAAGGCTGTGTACAATTATATAAAGGCAGTAACGAAGGGTGTCGTTAAGGTTTTGGCCAAGATGGGCATTTCCACCATTCAAAGCTATCGTGGTGCGCAGATTTTTGAGGCGCTTGGCTTGAATCAGGAGCTAATAGACCGTTATTTTACCTGGACGTATTCACCTGTTGGAGGTGTAGGGCTTGACGTTGTTGGCCATGAGGCTGTGCAGCGGCATACCCGGGCGTATTCCGGGCAGGAGGGCCGTGACCGTGTGCTGGATACAGGGGGCGAGCTGCAGTGGCGGAAGGACGGCGAGGAGCATCTCTATACGCCAGAGACGATTCATTCCCTGCAAACAGCGGTGAAAACGAACAGCTATGCGATGTACAAAAACTTCGTCAAGCTGATCGAGCGGGATTCACAGAAGTATATGACCCTGCGCGGACTGCTTAGCTTCAAGGCAGGACGGCAGCCCATTCCGCTTGAAGAAGTCGAGCCGGCTGAAACGATCTTCAAGCGCTTTAAGACCGGTGCCATGTCTTTTGGCTCCATCAGCAAGGAGGCGCATGAAACACTTGCGATTGCGATGAACCGCATCGGCGGCAAAAGCAATACCGGCGAAGGCGGGGAAAGCGCGGACCGCTACACGCGCGATGAGAACGGCGATTCGCGCCGCAGCGCGATTAAGCAGGTTGCCTCCGGACGCTTCGGCGTAACGAGCAGCTACCTTGTGAATGCGGACGAAATTCAGATTAAAATGGCGCAGGGCGCTAAACCGGGCGAAGGCGGACAGCTTCCAGGCTCCAAGGTATACCCCTGGATTGCTGAAGTCCGCGGTGTGACTCCGGGGGTAGGCTTGATCTCCCCGCCTCCACATCATGATATTTATTCCATCGAGGATTTGGCAGAGCTGATTTATGATCTGAAGAACGCTAACCCGCAGGCCAGAATCAGCGTCAAGCTGGTGTCCGAAGTAGGCGTCGGGACGATTGCTGCAGGGGTAGCCAAGGGCAAAGCGGACGTTGTTCTGATCAGCGGCTACGATGGCGGAACCGGGGCTTCTCCGCAAACAAGCATTAGACACGCAGGTTTGCCTTGGGAGCTTGGACTTGCCGAGACACACCAGACCTTGGTGCTGAACAACCTGCGCAGCCGAATCACGGTTGAGACAGACGGCAAGCTGATGTCGGGCCGCGATGTGATTGTAGCTGCATTGCTTGGAGCTGAGGAGTTTGGTTTTGCTACGACGCCACTTATCACTTTGGGCTGTATTATGATGCGTGTGTGTCATCTGGACACCTGTCCGGTCGGGGTAGCTACACAAAATCCGGAGCTGCGCAAGAAATTTGCCGGAGACCCCAGCCATGTCGTCAACTTTATGCATTTCATCGCCCAGGATGTACGTGAATGGATGGCGGAGCTTGGCTTCCGCACCGTGGAAGAGATGGTAGGACGCACGGATATCCTGGAAACGAAGCAGGCTGTAGATCATTGGAAAGCCAAGGGTATCGATCTGGCGCCACTGCTGCATCGGCCTGATGTTGGGGAGGAAGTAGGACGCTTCTGCCAGATCAAGCAGGATCATGGCCTGGAACGCTCGCTGGATATGACGCAGCTTTTGGATATTTGCAAGCCTGCACTTGAACATAAAGAGTATGTCAACGCGATTTTGCCGATTCATAACGTGAACCGGGTAGCGGGTACGATTCTGGGCAGTGAAGTCACCCGCCGTTATGGGGCAGAGGGACTTCCGCATGATACAATCCGCATTCACTTTAACGGTTCAGCCGGCCAGAGCTTTGGGGCCTTCGTGCCCAAAGGCGTTACCTTGTCGCTGGAGGGGGACTCCAACGATTATGTAGGCAAGGGATTGTCCGGGGGGAAGATCATCATTTTCCCGCCTCAGAAATCAAGTTTTGCAGCAGAAGAGAATGTGATTATCGGGAATACCGCTTTCTATGGCGCTACAGATGGAGATGCGTATATCCGCGGCAGGGCGGGCGAGCGCTTCTGTGTAAGAAACAGTGGAGTCCGTGCCGTTGTGGAGGGTGTTGGCGACCATGGCTGCGAGTATATGACAGGCGGCCAGGTCATCATCCTCGGTCCGACGGGGCGCAATTTTGCCGCTGGAATGTCCGGAGGTGTGGCGTATGTGCTTGATGAGGATGGCGGGTTAGCGGGCCGGGTGAACCAAGAGATGGTTCTGCTTGAGCAGGCTGAAGAAATCTATGAAATGAACGAGCTCAAAACAAGGATCCAATATCACGCCACATTTACAGGTAGTGAGGTTGCCCATCGTGTGTTGAACCACTGGGATGAGAATGTGTGGAAGTTCGTAAAGATCATTCCGAAGGATTATAAACGGATGTTTGAGGCGATAGAGAAGGTCAAGCGCTCCGGGCTCAGCCAGGAGGAAGCAGTCATGGTTGCTTTCGAAGCGAACATGAAGGATATTTCACGAGTCGGCGGCAACTAATTCTAAATTCATTCCTGGAGGAAGCGCAATGGGTAAACCAACCGGTTTTATTGATTATCAACGTGAAACAGCATCCGAAGCTGCTCCGCTGCTGCGAGTCAGCCATTGGCAGGAGTTTATAACTCCGCTCCCAGATGAAAAGCTGCAGACGCAAGGCGCAAGATGCATGGACTGCGGAATTCCCTTTTGTCACACTGGCAAGCTGATCAGCGGCATGGCTGCGGGCTGCCCGATCCATAATCTGATACCTGAATGGAATGATTTGGTTTATCGGGGGCAGTGGCGGGAAGCGCTGGAGCGGCTGCACAAGACGAACAATTTCCCCGAGTTTACAGGGCGGGTCTGTCCAGCGCCGTGTGAGGGATCTTGTACAGTGGGCCTCAATGATGCTCCGGTGACGATCAAGAATATTGAGAAAGCGATTATTGACAAAGGCTTCGCCGAGGGCTGGGTTGTGCCTGAGCCTCCGGAAGAGCGGACCGGCAAGAAGGTGGCGGTAGTTGGCTCAGGGCCATCTGGGCTTGCCGCTGCTGCCCAATTGAATAAAGCAGGCCACTATGTGACTGTGTATGAGCGTGCGGACCGGATCGGCGGCCTGCTGATGTATGGCATTCCGAACATGAAGCTGGACAAGAAATATGTCCAGCGCCGTGTGGAGCTTCTGGCAGCGGAAGGCGTTACCTTCATAACGGGAGCCCATGTTGGCGTCGATTATCCGGTGGAGAAGCTGCAGGAGGAGTTCGATGCCATCGTGCTTTGCGGCGGAGCGACCAAAGGGCGCGATTTAACGATTGAAGGCCGGGAAAATGAGGGAATCCACCTGGCTATGGATTTCCTTAGAAGGAATACGAAGAGCCTGCTGGATTCCGAACATCAGGACGGCGCATTCATTTCCGCTGAAGGCAAGGATGTCATCGTCATTGGCGGCGGGGATACAGGGACGGATTGTGTGGGCACTTCCATTCGTCACAAGTGCAGGAGTGTCACTCAGTTCGAGATTATGCCGAAAGCGCCGGACCGTAGAGCGGATAATAATCCATGGCCGGAATGGCCGAAGGTGTACAAGATGGATTATGGCCAAGAAGAGGCGGCCGCCCTGCAAGGCGCAGACCCCCGCCAGTATCTGATATCCACGAAAAAATTCGTGGGCGATGAGAACGGCCACGTGAAGGAGCTGCATACCGTCCTCATTGAGTGGAAGAAGGATGAGCAAGGGCGCTTTGCTCCGGTTGAGGTGCCGGGCAGCGAGAAGATTTATCCCGCTCAGCTGGTGCTTATTGCCATGGGCTTCCTGGGGCCGGAGTCCGCAGTTCTTGATCAGCTCGGCGTCGAGAAAGACGAGCGCTCCAACGCTAAGGCGGCACACGGCAAGTTCGCTACGAATGTGAAAGGAATATTCGCGGCAGGAGACATGCGCCGCGGGCAAAGCCTGGTCGTCTGGGCAATTAACGAAGGCCGTGAAGCGGCCCGTGAGGTTGATCGATATTTAATGGGCTCTAGCAATCTTCCTTAAACATATATAGAAGGAGCCTTTTTATTAGGCTCCTTTTGATCATGGAATCGAATGTTTTTCAGAGAAAGCTGCTTTCTATTAAATAGTGAATGTTTCCAATTTGTAAGGTACAATGGAAGGAAGAAGGCTGCTGCTTCAAGGCTGCTTAATCGTATGGATAAAGAGGTGAACCGATGAAGAGTGAGGATCTCATTACTCCAGCTGAACTGAAAGCGTTGTTGACCACTGAGGAAAAAGAACGGTTCCGTTTGGATGCGGCGAAGCAGGAGGCAGGAGCAGCATTAGAATGGGTGGAGTCCCCCCCTGCTTATGGACATGCTGTGCTGGAAGAGCTTAAAGAGCATATGCTGGCTTTAACATATAGAGTGGAGGAGCTTGAGCGTCAACTGCTGCTTCAAACTGCAGACAAGGAACACGGGGATCTCCTGGCCGCAATTTCTAATGTGCCTGAAGCTCCCAAGGTTCCCGAACCAGGCACCTTCTCACGAACTGAAAGCTACCGGAAAAATAATAAAAAGAAAAAAACATTTTTTCAAAGATGGTTTGACTAGCGTTAATCATACATAATCAAGACAGGGTTTAATGTAAGCAGGGTACTAAAACATGCCTTCGTCATGAGCTTTTTTGGAAGCTTGTACACGATCTCTTACATCCAATTTGGAGTAGATATTGGAAATATAATTTTTCACGGTGCCTTCGGACAGGAAGAGCTTCTCGGCAATCTCCTTATTACTGAGCCCGTCGGAGATCGATTGAAGCACCTGCTGTTCACGGTCACTAAGGCCATAGGCTTCCGAGCGGCCTGTATCGCTCGCTGGGGAGCTCTTCGGCTTGCTTGCTGGCCCATTATCTGCGATCGCGGTCGCATTCTTGGCTGCATCACCCCGCAGCTGCTCTACGAGCATCTTGGCGATGTCTTGAGGGATCAGCGTTCCGCCTCTGCTTACCCATTTGATGCCTGCTGCCAGATCCTTCGGATGAATCGCTTTCAGCAAATAGCCTTCTGCGCCGGCTCCAAGGGCATCTACTACATAATTGATTTCCTGGAAGGTGGTCAGGATGATGACGCGAATATGCGGCCATCTGCTTTTGATCTCACGAGTAGCCTCAACCCCGTCCATAATCGGCATGTGTATATCCATCAGGACGACATGGGGCTGCTGCGTTTCGCACAGCTCCAGTGCTACACGCCCATTCTCCGCAAGTCCCACGACCTTAATCTCGGGATCCATATCGAGGACGATATGGAGGCTTTCTCTGATTAAGTCCTGGTCGTCGACCAGCAGCAGCTTGATCTCCTCTAAGGCTTCCTTCATGTTTTTCTCCTCCTAATACTTTTAATACGTTTTTTGCAATATTGTAGTATGCCGCAGATGCAGGACACTAACTAACTGCCCGGCTGCTTTCTGGTCGGGATGGAGCAGACCACAGATGTACCTTCGCCGATGGCGGAGTTTACTTGAAGCAATCCTTGAAGTGCAGAAATTCTTTCCTGCATGGCGCTTATACCAAAGCCGGCCTGAAGCTCTGCATTCCCGATACCGTCATCTTGCACATGCAGCTCTACCTGGTGGGGCTTGAAGCTGATACTTACCTTGACAGAGGAGGCGCTGCCGTGCCTTTTGGCATTAGTTAGCGATTCCTGGAGGCAGCGGATGAAAGTGAGCTTGGTTGGGTTAGGCAAGTCGTACTCTGTTCCAATGGTTTCTACCTGAACGACTGTACCGGTATGCAGGGCAAATTCATTGGCCAGCCTGGACAATTGCTGTGACAGGAGCAAATCCTCTTCTTCGGAGGCCATCTGATGAATGCTGCGTCGGACTTCTTCAAGCCCTTTGCGTGTTACATCTCGCAGCACTTCCAGTTTTTCTACAGCCTTCTGCGGAGAAGTCTCGATTAGATAGGATACCGCATCCATCCCCATAATGACTGAAGTAAACGTATGTCCTACCGTATCATGAAGCTCGCGGGCCATACGATTGCGTTCTTCCACAAGCGTCTGCTGCTCAATTTGATTGGCGTACTGCTCTAGTACTTTGTTTTGTCCTTGAATGAGTTGATATTGGTATTGATTTTCCTGTAAAAGCTTTTCGGTTTTTTCGTTGGTTTTCATAAATCGCTGCAGGCTTAAACCAATTCCAAAAAACAGAATTTCATACCATATAGTTAGGGAAAAAGTGTTGATTGTATCCCTCTCCTGAATCAAAAGCTGAGCGGCAATTGGAAAACCCAAAATAAAAACAGGAGCAGTCCACCATGCATATTTGCGGTCTGACAGGAAGCCGATAACGAGTAACGGGCAATATAGGACATGCAGAAATTCCTGCTGGGAATGAGCCAAGAACAGCTCCAAAGGTCCGTATGTCAGCAGTACAGCAATCGGGAAGAGAAATGGATTTATATAGTGAGGCCGCCAAAATAACAGGGGACATGTATAAGCCACTACGAATGCTGCCGACAATAGAAGCAGGGAAGTATT
This sequence comes from Paenibacillus eucommiae, assembly GCF_017874215.1. Classification (GTDB taxonomy): domain Bacteria; phylum Bacillota; class Bacilli; order Paenibacillales; family NBRC-103111; genus Paenibacillus_AI; species Paenibacillus_AI eucommiae. The sequence goes on along the minus strand of NZ_JAGGLB010000030.1, from coordinate 38,550 downwards.
GGAGAAACCCTGCAGCTGAGTCCACAAATAGAGCATGTTTAGAAGGAAGGAGCTTGTGTATACGAAAAAAATGGACCAGTCCACCCAATTCCATCGTCTTCTTTGAATCATTTCAAAATCCCCTCATAAGCTTAGTTCTTTCATTTAGTTAGTTCTTTCATTGTACAAAAAAAAACGCGCCTATCATAGTGTTGCCGGTCATAAAGGAAACATGACCATGACTGTGACTTTTTATGACTATTTTCACTTGGCTGTTTGACGTAAGCTTGGTATGCTGTTAACAGCTGTTAACATTATGTACAACTTTTCAAGAAGTAAAGGAGAGAATTCATGACCAGTCCAACAACGATTGTAGAAATTCGTCAAATATCCAAACGGATTGGCTCCAAGACGATTATCGACAATTTGAGCTTTGATGTGCCCAAAGGAGAGGTATTCGGTTTTCTGGGACCCAATGGAGCAGGTAAAACCACAACGATCCGCATGATGGTAGGACTTATGTCGATTACCTCAGGCGATATTTTCATTGGCGGCAGCTCGATTCGCACCGATTTTGAGAAGGCGATTCGTCATGTAGGCGCCATTGTAGAGAATCCGGAAATGTACAAGTTTCTTACAGGGTATCAGAATCTCGTGCATTATGCACGGATGGTGCCGGGTGTAACGAAAGAGCGAATTCATGAGGTTATTCGTTTAGTTATGCTGGAGAACCGGATTCATGAGAAGGTGAAGACCTATTCTCTAGGTATGCGCCAACGGCTTGGAATTGCCCAAGCGCTGCTGCATAAGCCATCGGTGCTCATTCTTGATGAACCGACAAACGGGCTCGATCCTGCCGGAATCAGGGAGCTTCGTGATCACTTGAGGAAGCTTACCCGTGATGAGGGAATCGCGGTCATCGTCTCCAGCCATTTGCTCTCTGAGATGGAACTAATGTGCGACCGGGTGGCGATTATTCAAAATGGCAAGCTGGTTGACGTCCGTTTGATTAAAGATTACGTACAGGAAGGCAGCACCGCACAGGTCATATTCGAGGTGGATCAGGCGCAAGCAGCAAAAACAGCTTTGGAGCTATCCATGCCGGAGCTTGCCGTCACGATCGAGCATGATGGATTGCTGCTATCACTGCTGAAAGAAGAAGTCGCTGAAGTGAATAAGAAGCTGGTAGAGGCGGGAATTAAGGTGTATGGAATTCGCACGACAAGCAAATCACTTGAAGATAAATTTTTAGAAATGACGGGAAGTGATCAAATTGCTTAGTCTAGTGCAGAATGAGAATATGAAAATATATCGGAGGATGCGCACTTGGATTTTGCTGGTGCTGCTCATCGTTTTTTGCTGTCTGGTTTCTTTTATTGATCATTATGATAAGAGCAACAGCCAGGGAGGCGACTGGAGAGCGTCTTTACAGCAATCTATTCAAGACAATCAAGCGCAGCTCGCCAGTCCCGATCTGCCAGAGTTCATAAAGGAACAGATGGAGGACAGCATTAAAATAAGCCAGCACTCGCTCGATAATAACATTCCCCCTGTGCAGAACACGATGTGGGGCGGGGTCATGACTTTGTCAGGCCTAGTGCAGATTATCACGCTGTTCACCGTTATTATAGCAGGCGATATGGTTGCGAGTGAATTCACCTGGGGCACTATCAAGCTGCTGCTTATTCGCCCGGCAAGCCGTACCAAGATTTTATTTTCCAAGTATGTGTCGACACTGCTGTTTTCCCTCCTTTTACTGCTTGTACTGTTTTTAAGTGCGATTCTGGTCAATGGAATTCTGTATGGGTTTCAGGACGTCGGACTGCCTTATTTAAGTGTTGGTGCAAACGGTGTGGTCCAGGAGAGCAGTATGCCGCTTCACGTGTTCGGGACCTATGCTCTAAAGCTGGTTGAGCTTGTTATGGTTGTGACGCTTGCTTTTATGATCTCAACTGTTTTCCGCAGCTCATCACTGGCAATCGGATTTAGTATATTTATCATGCTTGCCGGCCAGCTCGTCACCCTATTCCTGATGCGTTACAGCTGGGGTAAATATTATCTGTTCGCGAACACGGATCTTACTCAGTATCTGGAAGGCGGCCGACCTTTAATTGAAGGTATGACAATGGGCTTCTCCATCGCCGTTCTTGCTGTATACTTTGTCCTGTTCAACGTTCTATCCTGGATCATCTTCAAGAAACGGGATGTAGCGGCGTAAGCCGAAATAGAAAAAAACTGCGGGTTCCCGGTGTGGGGGGCGCAGTTTTTTTGTTTTATGGTTTTACTAGAAAATATAACACAGTGCAGCTTTACAGTGGGAAAGTGGACGGTGTGAAGGTTCATCCTCCTAGGGAATCAGAAAGGAAGCTCAGAACATCCTATCTCCACTATCCCTTTCCCTCAGGAAAGCAGCTTTTGCTGGCAGTCCGTTTGAGCGTGGCACGTTCGAGACTTTGTAGCTGGAGAGGGAGGGGAAGTGAGAAGGATGAGCGTTAGTATCAGCTTAGTAGCAACCCGTCCTCCGCCGAACTGAGCGTGCACTCAACTTAACGATGTTTTTCATCGTTAAAAGAGGACAGATGGCCTCTCAGGTCCTCCTCAGCTGCACGCTCTTCATCCCCAGCGCCTGCGCCTGCATTGAAAAATTTGTTCCAACCCTCACATTGATTCCATTCAAAGGAACAAATCTTTAACAGCGGTTGGGACTCACAGCCCTTCCTTCCGTAACGCGCCTAAGTCAAGAACACGCTCCTCAAATGACGCTGGAAGGCAAGTTTCTGGTGTACTCGCCAATGGCCTCGGGAACGTCCCGTAGTGAAGGCAAGGTGAAAAAAGCGCCTTTGGGCTCAATATCGATATCTACCGTATTGTACAGCCACTCCTGAGAGGCAGGGATATAAATCGAGTGAATGCCGGCACTAAGAGCGGGCAGCACATCCGTACGTGCCGAATTGCCAATCATCCAGGTTTGGCGACGGTCAAATTGATGTTGCAGCAGCAGTGATTCCATGAATTCTTTCGTTTTGTGCAGGGTAACAAAGATACGATCCTGGAAATAGGCGTCGAGTCCGGTGTCGGTTACCTTTTTCATCTGGATCGAGATATCTCCTCCTGTATACAGAAACAATTGATGTCCTGACTTCTTGAGTGTTTCAAGCGTTTCGTTCATATGAGGATATGGCTCTGCACTGTACTCGTAGACGGTGTGGCCAAGCTGCAGCAGCATGTCCTCTTCTTTTCGTTTCGTATGGCGCTTATAGAGCGCTGAGTAGTAGTGGTACGTTTCAACCAGGGACTGCGGAAAGCGATTAGCCATAAAGCCATGCTGGCTAACGCCGATCAAATCGAGCTCAAGCTGCTTTTGCCTGATATCTTCAAAGCTCACACCATACTCGGAAAACCAGCCTAGCATAGAATGAACGTATTGTGTAATTACGGAATCGAAATACTTGTTGCAGTGAACCAACGTATCATCCAAATCAAAAAGTATCGTTTGTTCCTTCATTGTGTGACTCTCCTCCCAGCAAACTCAAGGATGTGCTCTTTTATTGTAGCATGAGGGAAGGGGAATGGTCATTAAATCTACCCATTATTGCCTGATTGTTTTAATTTCGCAAGCTCGAAGTATGTAGATAAAGCTGTGAAAATTAAACAAAGCATGTAGCCCATTACGCAAATATTGGCTAACCAGGGATGGTGTGAACCGAATATCAGACCAACTGCCGAGAGAAGTGCGCCAAGCAGGATTAGCAGATTTCCGATCCTGATCCATCCTAGATAGGAAAGGCGATCTATCCATTTCTTGCTTGTTGTACCGCCTTGTGATGTATTATTGGATCCATTGTTGGATCCAATATTGCACCCATCATTGGATGCATCGCCGTTTGGTGCATTGCCATTGGATGCCCCGTTGGACGCCCCATTAGACGCTGCGTTGGACACATCATTAGACGAAGCAGTGGACGAATCCGCAGAGGGATCGGAAGAAGATTTGGAAGTATGATGGGTCAGCTGCTTTTTGAGTGTGCCATTTCGTTCCCTTATTTTTATGGCGATAATCAGAACGATAATAACTAATGGCTGATAGAGCAGCACGATAACAGGGTCGCTTAAATTCGCCATGGCAAACACTTCTGTAGTGCTTTTAAAGGAAAGTATAGCCATAATGGCAATTAACAAGCTTACCGGTTTGTTAAGAAGAGGATACTCCCGTTCCTTGAAGAGGCTGCCGATGCCGATAAGCAGAGCGAGATAGATGGCGATACTTTTGCAGGTAATGGTTGGGAACCAAATCACAAGCATGAAAATATCGAGTCTGTCCAGAAAATCGGTAAGATGAATCATTTGTACAAGATCATAAGGCGGGAACAGAAAGTTGCCAGATATTTTAGGCCCCAGGACTACGATTTCCATTAGAGTTATGAGCGTGAGCAGGCAAATGCCGATGAGCGCCCCATTACGGATGGAGGAGCGAATCTGATTAGCACTGGCAATCGTGTGAAGGAAAGCTCCCATGACAAAAACATCGCCAATTCCCCCTAAGCTGAGCACATTTCCATACCCAATAAGTTTAGGCAGCGTCGTGAGAGCAGGCTCTAAAAGCCGGATATAAATTTCATTGGAGAGCAGCAGGGGCATGGATAAGATCGAAATGACGAATAAAGGATAGAAGACATCATTAACTCTGGCTATAATTTCCACGCTGGTTCTTCCATAATAAATGAGCACCAGACAGGGAAGTAAAATAAGTATTTCCAGCGGTGTATTATCGAGCAGAATGATGGAGCTGAATCTGGAAAAGGAAGAGAGGTCGCGGATCACGATCATCAAAAAATGGAAGATGAGCAGCAAGTTCAGGCAGCTGCCGCCCCATCTGCCCAATAGCAGCATAGAGATATCGAAAATATGCTTCTGTGGAAACCTTTTGGACAAAAAAGCGAAAAAAGCAGCAATTACAAATAAGTAGACGATAGGCATCAAATAGCTAAGCCAAGCATCTGCTTTCGAGACACGAATCAAAATATTTTGCAGACTGATAATACCGCCGCTAGTAATAATGGAGGCTGTTAGCCAAGCCATCTGTCTTTGATTAATGATTTGCTTCTGGTCCATGGATTCCTCCGTATATTTCTTTTGGCGTGTGGGTTGTGTGTGGGCTTAAATACCGATCAACCGGCCAACCCAGGGGGAGACAGTGTGAATAAAAAATCGTGCAGGCAGCGGCATGGAAATATGCATCAGCTTGCCTACAAAGAGCGTTAGAGTTAAAGCGTGAATAGCATAATAAGTTATTTGAATACTCTTCTTCTGAGATTTAAGCTTCTTTGCATCATAGTACATACCAAGTGCCATAATGCAAAGAAAGCTTATTAAGAAAATAAAGTTCATGTTTATGTCCCTTCTTCAATCAAATTGCGATTGATAAGACCTGTTTCGGTAATAGACGCTTTTGCTTTAATATGGAAAGTTGCCTTCTTAAAAAGCTCATTCCAGTTCGCTTCCAGACCATGCTTCCATTCATAGGGATATCTGCGCCAAACAAGCGTTTTTAGATGGGCAGAATCCGTTCCTTTTTCTTGCATCTGTTTAATTGTGGTTTGGATGGTTTGCTTCGTATAAGCTGCGAGTTTATTCTCTACATTTTCTGTAGCTGAGGATTTTCCTAAGTCTTCACCTGATGCGTCCTCTCTTACTTTACCTACGATCTCCATGTCAATATCAAAGGAAAGTTCTCCATTTTTAATATTGGGGGTGACATAGCTTCTTCCATCAGTAACGAGAATGCTTATGTCTTTATTAGGCTCTATAGGGAAAGAGATGATATGATCCATCACCTTATCCCGCAGCCAGGCGAGTCCATTCGCTGCTTCGTCCTTGTAGACGCCAATCATTTTGTCAAGTTGAAACTGGGCGTAACCTATAAATTCAATTTCTTTGCTTGGAGTGACACCCTTCTTGCTTTCTGTAGCCTGCATATAGGCAACGATGGGGTCATTGTTATTACTAAGTGTCATAGATAAATCCTTGATTGTAGTAGCCATGGCAATAGGTGGTCTGGCTAATTCACGTATAGCCTCGGCGGAAAACCGTTCGAAGCTTGGCTCCGAATTCAGAAGATCATAGCCTTTTCCCTTAGCAACTACGATGTAAGTATTTAAGCGGCTCTCAGGAAGGCGGGGAGAACTGTCGAACAGCGGTTTTATTCCATGCTTGGCGAGTGCCTCTCCAACGACAATTGTCCTGCGATGAGAGAGAAACAGCCGGCGTGGCATGCGGTTCTGAAGGCGTACGGTTGCTTCAAGGTACGTCTTGCCCACATCGGAATCTATATAATAGCTTTTGCTGCCTCCCGTGCCTCCGCCCCCACCTCCGGCCCCACCCATTTCCCCAGGAAGTGGGAGGAGGAAGGCGACCCGGTAAAGTCCGCTTTCCTCAAGGTCAATGGAGGTCGTCAGAACAAAGGCAAGATCATTCGTCTCCGTGCGATCCCAGCAGCCACTCAAAAGAACGGCCAAGAGAGAAAGCGCACAAGAGAGACGGGCTGCTTTGCTGAGAATTCTCATGCTACTTGCCCTCCTCACTGGATTTGTGCTCATGCTCGATTCTGCTGCCGTCCATGCCCCCGTCATTGGCAATTTCATGAGCCATTTCATCACTCATCCGGCTAGGGTCCTGGACGGTCATAAATGCGGGGCGATCGCGCATATTCCATAGAGGCGTACGGAGAAGAACATCCTTCAAATCGCCAACAGATAGAGGGCCTAATGGTGATAAATATGGCACTCCGAAGGAGCGCAGATTAGCTAAATGTCCAAGCAATATCATCATACAGATGAATATCCCATAGAAGCCGAAGATCGCTCCGCTTAACAGAAATGGAAAGCGTAGCATCCGAACGGCAATCGCTCCGTTGAAACGGGGAATCGTGAAGGAGGCGATCCCGGTGATAGATACGACAATGACCATAGGAGCAGAGACGATACCTGCTTGCACAGCAGCCTGGCCGACTACAAGGGCACCAAGAATACTAACGGCTGATCCTACAGCTTTAGGAAGACGTATCCCTGCTTCACGTAAGGCCTCGAAAGTAATCTCCATAATTAAAGCTTCTACCACAGAGGGAAAAGGAATGGCTTCACGGGCTGCTGCAACGCTGAGCATAAGCGTTGTAGGAAGCAAATCTTGATGGAAGGTCGTTATGGCTACGTAAAGTGCTGGCGTAGTCAGAGACAGGAACATGAAGAGATAGCGCAGCCATCTAAGCAAGGTAGCAATCTGGTAGCGTTCATAATAGTCTTCGCTTGCTTGCATAATTTGTACGAATACAAAGGGGGCCAGCAGAGCAAAAGGTGTTCCATCCACGATAATAGCCACACGCCCAGCCAGCAGCGCACTGGCTACGACATCAGGCCGTTCGGTATTTTGCATTTGCGGAAAGGGAGAATAGGCATCGTCTTGAATCAATTCCTCGATGTAGCCGGATTCCAGAATAGCGTCAATATCGATTTTCTCAATCCGCTTGACTACCTCTTCCACTAATGAAGGCATTGCCAAGTCATCCATATATACGACGACAAGGCTCGTATTGCTCTCCCGGCCTACTGTCATAGACTTCATTTTCAGTCTGGGAGTTTTTAGTTTGAGCCGGATTAATGCGGTGTTGGTGCGAAGATTCTCGACAAAGCCCTCTCTGGGACCTCTTATAACCGTTTCCGTCTCCGGCTCTCCAACAGAGCGCTTCTGGGCTCCGCGGATTCCCAGCAGTACAGCTTTTGCATTGCCATCCATCAACAGACAAGCGTCCCCTCCCAGTACGGACAGAAGCATATCGCCAAAGTTATCCGCCATTTCTGTCTGGGATACAGGGAGCGTTGTTTCCATAATGCGATCGATACCAGTATCATCCCCGCTTAGCAGCATCAGCGTTTCCATAGTTTGGTTCAGAAGCTGGGTGTTTACTAAACCATCAACGAAGACCAACAGTGCAGGGATGGAAGAGTCCATATGAAATTCACGCACAATAATATCAGAGCAGTCTTGGAAAATCTGCTTCATGAATTTGTGATTGTCATCCAAGCTTGGCGATAATGGTGTTCTCTTAAGCTCATCAATGAAATGATAATCCAGCGAGCTAGCCAGATCTTTTTTTTCCTTGTCCTCGGCATGATCTTGACCACGATGCCGAAGAACGAGATCCAAAAGTTTTTTTGTTCCGAATGCCATTGGGTTCACCTTCCTGTCCAGGTTATTTTCTGCAATAAAGCAAAAATTTATTACACATCTTTTTCTTTGAGCTGTTTGTATGGGTCCAGAGCTGTTCGCATAGAGAGAAGTGAGATAGTACAAGCTAACCCTAGAAACCTAAGAAACCCTAGAAACGAGACCTTGGATCATCTATCAGACAATGGTTCAGACAGGCAGCGGCAATTTAAGGTAAAGGGGAGGAACTATGCGTGCTATGGATCGCAGTGGTACTATTATTATTTATCATTCAAATCGCAACAGTTCTTGTAGGACATTTCAAACACCCTTCCAAAACAGTAGCTTGGCTGGTTATTCTGTTCATTGTGCCTTTTGTCGGCTTCATCATCTATTATTTTCTGGCCAAGGAATATACCAAAAAGCACAGCACAAAAAACAAACTCGGCAAAGAGGACAGACGGAGTCTACCCAGGCAGAGTTCATCAGGGAAGCACCGTTTGAACCAGACAATGCTGGCTGCAAGCAAACCCAATGCTATCGATGATGCTGGAAATCCTACGGCCTTAGATACGCGCAGCAAACAAAAAAATCTGGAGATATACGGAAACACCAGGCTGCGGGCTATTTGTGAACATATACCTGAATCCTCGATCAGCGGAAATAATCAGGTTAACGTACTCACCAATGCGGATGTAACCTATAAAGCTATGTTGGAAGCTATCAGTAAAGCGCGGCGGCATATTCATTTCGAATTTTATACGATACGTTCGGATGATATTGGTGGTGTGTTTCGGGAAATTCTGATCCGCAAAGCCAGAGAAGGGGTTAAGGTGAGAGTCATTTATGACGGTGTGGGCAGCTATAAGCTTTCCGGCGATTATCTCAGAGAGCTCAAAGCCGCGGGGGTGGAGGCCTATTCTTTCTTTTCGCCGCTGTTTGCTTTTTTTAATAAAAGGATGAATTACCGGAATCATCGCAAAATCATCATTGTCGATGGGCAGGCCGGATTTCTCGGGGGCATTAACATTGGCGATGAATACTTGGGTGCCAATCCCAAGCTCGGATTTTGGCGGGATACCCATCTTAAGCTGCAAGGAGATGCGGTGTATTTCCTGCAACAAACCTTTATGACGGATTGGTCGCATTGCAGTGGACAGCAGCTAACCGGTCCTGATTTATTTCCCGAGCAGAATCAGCAGCATTCGGAACTTGTACAGATGGTAGCAAGCGGACCTGATGACCATACAGATTCCATTCTGCAGCTTTTTTTCGCTGGAATTACTGCAGCAAAGGAGCGGATCTATCTAACAACACCTTACTTCATTCCGGATCCAAGCCTTATTATGGGACTCAAGCTGGCAGCTCTTAGTGGTGTTGACGTGAAAATTATTATTCCAGACGTTCCAGATTCAAAAGTGGTGCAGTACGCATCCAAATCTTATCTTCATGAGCTGCTGCAGGTTGGAGTCCGTTTCTTTTTATATAAAAAGGGCTTTATGCATGCCAAAGTGATGCTAATTGATCAGCTTATCGCTACGGTTGGTTCAACCAACCTCGATATGCGCAGCTTTTTCAGCAATTTTGAGCTTAACGCAGTGATGTACAACAGGGAGGCTATCATCCGATTGGAAAAAGATTTTATCGAGGATTTAAAGGAAAGCGTGGAGCTGAAACTCGCGGAATTCGAACAGCGCTCTTCCTGGGAAAAGCGCAAGGAAATGCTGGCCAGGCTGCTGTCGCCCTTGTTGTGATCTGGCTTTAATCTGACTTTGATCAGACTTTGATCCGGATCTGATCCCGGATTAGATTATTTTGCACCGATGTGTTCGAGAACAAAATCCAGATTTTGAAGAGGTGTTTGATCAATTAAATCTCCCATGCTATTCAACCGGTCAATTATCGTGTGCTGGTTAAATTCACGCGGGCTAGGGTTTAAAGCGACTTCTTTCCACAATAACGGGGTGGAGATTGTTGCGTCTTTACGCGCTCTGGGCGTATAGGGGGCTGATAAGGTTTTACCGTAAGCATGCTGCAAATAGTCGATATAAATGAGGTCTCCGCGATTTTTCTTGAACCGTTCTATGGTGAACAAGCGGGGGTATTTATTGACGGCATAGGAGCCGATGAAATGTCCAAGCTTGCGCAGTTGATCGAAGCTGTAGCCGCGCTGGATAGGGATGTAGATTTGGACCCCGGTTGCCCCGGAGGTTTTGGGTACGGACTGGATATGCATCGCCTCCAAAGCCTCTCCAATGAGCTGCGCCGCGAGCATAATCCGTGGTTCCTCCTCAAGCGAAGGATCGATATCGATAACCCATTCAGCAGGCGTCGTTTCGCCAATATAGTGGAAGGATGGGTGGAATTCCAGGCATGCCAAATTGCCCAGCCATATTAAGGTAGGCAGAGAATCGAGATTGACATAGTTAATGCCGGAGAGCGGGGCCAGATTTACAAAGTCCGGGACTGGTTCCGGGGCATTTTTCTGATAAAAGGATTTATCGCCATAGCCATGCGGAAAGCGGATCGTGGTTAAATGGCGGTTGCGGCAATAACGCAATAAATAAGGGGCAAGCTGCAGCAAATTTTGCAGGTAATCCAGCTTGGTGATCTGTGCTTCAGGCCAGAGCGGTTTATCCGGGTTCGTGATCGTAAGCTCATGTCCTTCGATAATCAAGGTGCCTTTGACTTTTTTGTAGCCTTTTGTGCCTGTCGTCTTAGTGCCTGTCACCATCAGCGTCCTCCTTCTCCGCCTGAAACACACATTCGTGCGGCGGTATGTCTACGAAAGCTTGAATGGATGGATGTCTCAACGTACGACCTTCCCGCCAGCGCCATTCCGAGTACATAATTCTAGCTGTAAACAACGGCTTAACCCAAGTGGCCCCCTTCATATCGGGGTGATTGTTTACAAATGGGCAATTGGCTTGAATCGTCGGCCGAAGCCGTTTAGTTAACTCGCCCCACTCCGTCCTGGCCAAAGTGCCAGTCCCCACATGTCCTATATAATGAAGCTGGCCATTCGTATCATATATCCCGGCCAGAATAGCATTGACAGTGCCGCCATTCAGTGTGAAGCCTCCAATGACCACCACAAGATCGCCGTAATTTTTCACCTTGATCCAGCGTCTATCCTTGCCTGAGCAAGCGTAGGTGCTCTGCAGGTTTTTGCTTATGATCCCTTCCATGCCCTGCTGGCGCATCAAATCGAACAAGGGCTGGCCTTCCTTGAAGCTCACAATCTTCTGAACCTTGTCCGAAGGACGGATAGCTTCACTCAGCAAAGAATCACGAGCAATCAGCGGCAGCCCTGTTGTCCATTCACCCTCATAATAAAGAATATCGAAAATCATATAAGTGATCTGCACAGCTTTTTGGGCCGAAGCCACTTTTTCCTTTTTGCGAATAGCATCGCGGCGCATAACTTCATGAAAGGAAGGCTTCCCATCCGCTCCCAGAGCAATAATTTCACCGTCCATGATAAAAGAACCGGCCGCGCTGTAGCTGCGAACATCGACCAGCTCCGGATAGTTTTGAGTGCGCTCGTTGCCCTTGCGGTTGAATAGACGGCATTCCTTGCCATCAAAATAGCTCAGCATACGGACTCCGTCCCATTTAATCTGATGAATCCATTGCTCACCGTCAGGCACAGACGAATCACGTACAGGCTCAAACGGTGTGACAGGTGCAAAAGAAAACAAAGCGGGCATTTTCATGAAACGGTTTCTTTGGATCCGTCTTTTTTGCCTTTGGCTTTAGACTTCTTGGCATCGTGAGAATCAGTAGTATCAGCCGTGATCGGTTTCATGGCATCTAGACTCGCCTGTAAGGCGGACATCAGATCAATAACATTAGCCTTATGCGGCTCTGGAGCTGTCTGAATTTCTTCGCCCGAAACTTTATGCTCAATAGCCTCCACTAATCTGCTGCGATATTCATCCTTGTACTTTTCCGGATCAAAAGGAGTTGTTAATTGCTCAATGAGCATTTTAGCCATCGCAAGCTCCTTGTCCTGAACAGTTACCTTACCCGGATCCGGTAAATTAGGGACTTGAGAAATAGGACGTATTTCATCGGGATAAAATATAGTTTCCATCGCAATACAACTATCGATCACTCGAATAGCAGCCAAAGAGCTTTTTGACCGGATAGAGACATTGGCGATGCCGATTTTGCCAGTTTGTCGCATGGATTCCAGCAGCAAATTGTAAGCGCCAGCCCCTGTATCCCCCGGAGATAAATAATAAGTCTTCTGAAAATAAATCGGATCAATATCCGTTAAATTAACAAAATCCAAAATTTTTATTTCCTTCGTGGCCTCACCAGATATTTTATCCAGATCCTCCTTCTCAAAAAGCACAAAACGACCAGGCTCATACTCATAGCCGCGGGAGATTTCCTCCCAATCGACTTCCCTCTCACAGGTGGTACACTTCCGTACATAGGACAAAGGTGTTGTACACGACTTATGAATATAACGCATGGAAATATCCTTATCTTCCGTAGCTGAAAACATCTTCACTGGAACATTAACAAGCCCGAAGCTAATCGCACCTTTCCAAACCGTATGCATACAGGCAGTCTCCCCTCGTAACAATGAAATTCAGTATATAGTTACAAATCCTTTTTGGTTCAGTATAGTCTTCAAAACCCAATTTTATTCGGAAAAATCAAGAATGCGCCAAGCGATTACAGGGAAAGTTACAATAAGTATTCAAAAAGTAGTTCAAATTCAGCTGAAATAATTCTACATGAGGGAGGAGGAAATCTGATGGCGTACAATCCAAATGAAAACAAGGACAAACAAAATCAAGGTAGGGAAGACTCCTTTATGGACATTGATCGTATGATCAATGAAGGTTTGGGAGGAGGCAACGTCACTTTGCACAACGGTCTAATTGAAGCAACCACGACTGACACAATGAACAATCCGGAATCCATATTGGCTGAACAAGAATCTGTTTTATCTGCAGAAGAATCAGTTGAGACTGAATAATAAGAATTGAATAATAAAAATGAAGAATGAAGAATTCCTAATAAAAATTTATACAAAAGCTATTGGTGCATCTATATGTGCCCAGTAGCTTTTTTTGATTAATCCGAAAGTTGCACCGTTGGTTTGATGGTACATAAAGTGGTAATTACTTTAGAGATGTGGTAATGAAGGCAATAAGGTGGTTGCTAAGGCAGCTTTTTGAGGGCTATAATAGGAACAATATAAAAAGTAGAGGGGAATGAGGAGGCTGGAGCAGGCGATTTATACTTACAAAGCCTTTAGGGAAGAGAACACGGATGAATTGGCCAAGCATCTTTCCTTGCTGTTAATTCCAGGCTCCATTATTGCTTTGGATGGTGACTTGGGCGCTGGTAAAACACGGTTTTCGCAAGGATTCGCCAAAGCAATTGGGGTAGAGGATGTGGTCAATAGCCCCACCTTTACAATTATAAAAGAATATGAAGGCACAAAGCTTCCTCTCTATCATATGGACGTTTATCGGATTACTCTGGAAGAAGCGGATGAACTGGGACTGGACGAATATTTTTACGGGGAAGGCGTTACACTTGTGGAATGGTCAAGTAAAATAGAAGCATTGCTGCCACCGCAGCGGCTTAGTATATATATTGAGAATCAAGCCGGACAAGAGCGATTATTCCACTTAACTCCTTATGGAGAGCCTTATCGCAGCTGGTGTCGAGTGATGAAGGAGAACGGGAACCTACAATGATGGATATGGATATAGATACGACAGAAACGCCTAAAATAAATATAAATAGCAAGGGCCTATACTTGGCTATGGATACTTCGACATCCTCTTTGACAGTGGCGGTGCTGAAGAATGGACATCTTTTGGGAGAATTAAGCACCTATGCAGAGCGCAATCATTCTATCGGACTTCTACCTAACATCCAGCAGTTGCTCACCTCATTAGGGCTTAAACCAAAAGATTTAAAAGCAGTAGTCAGCGGAAAAGGCCCCGGTTCTTACACAGGGGTCAGAATTGGAGTGTCAACTGCCAAAACCTTCGCATGGTCGCTAGGAATCGATTTAATCGGCGTATCTAGTCTTGAAGCCATGGCACTTGGTGGAAGAAGAGTAGCTGCAGGTGAGCCTGATATGATCCATCTGATCAAGGGAAATGACCTGACACAGGATATCAAAGATACAGCACAGGATACAACAAAGGATACAACAAAGGATACAACACAGGATTCAAAGCAGATTGACGGCTGGACGGATTCAGTAAAATCAAAGTGGATTATTCCACTAGTGGATGCTCGACGTGGACAAGCCTTCACAGGAGTTTACGAGGAACGAAATATTTGGAATGCAATAGAATATATGGTTAATAGGATTAATGATAACGAAAATGACACCCAAGAATTCTCAAAATGGCGCACTTTTATACCGGATAGCATACGTGTTGTGGAGCCATGGCTGGAGCAAGTTGCCATATTAGCTGATGATGCCCAGCTTAGACGCAAGGTTTCCGGGCTTGTTGAATGGGGCGCCCCTGAACACGTTGTATTTGTTGGGGAAACAGACAGCTTTGAAGCACAGATTTCCCAATTTGCTGAAAACTGGAGCGGGACGGTTACAGTCATTCCTCATTTAATTAAAGCGCAAAATATAGGCTTGTTAGCTTATCCGCTGTGGCAGAAGGGCGAACTGCAGGAGCTGCATACTTTTGCGCCTAACTATGCCCAACTGCCTGAAGCAGAAGCAAAGCTGCAAGCTAAAGTGGGGAAGGGGGAAGAGTAATCGTGGAGCAGCAGCAATTGCAGGAATCGGGGGCCTATCTTGAATTCCGTTCGATGCGGCATGATGACATTCCGTGGGTATGTGAAATTGAACAAGAAGCATTTACAACACCGTGGACATCTGGAGCATTTCACAATGAATTGACAAATAATCAATTTGCTCATTACATGATTATGGATTTGGGCGGAGAGGTCGCCGGATACGGTGGGATGTGGCTTATTATGGATGAAGCCCATATTACTAACATTGCCTTACGGGATAAATATAGAGGAAAGAAGCTGGGCGAACGCCTGTTAAAAGAGCTGATGAAAACAGCAAGTTTCTTAGGAGCACAACGCATGACACTCGAAGTCCGTACTTCAAATGTAAGAGCCCAGCGCTTATATGACAAAATGGGATTTACATCAGTCGGAGTGCGCCGAGGCTATTACACCGATAATCGGGAGGATGCCATCATTATGTGGCTAGACTTACCGAAATACCGAGAGGACAGTCCTGAGACTGATGAATATTCCAATGAATGAAAAAATGATCGAACCGATAGCCGATGAAACAAACGGAGAGATAAACAGAGAAACAAACAGAGAGACAAACAAAGAGACCAACAAAGAAATGAATCGTAAATCGGTTTTTATTTTGGCGATAGAAACGAGTTGTGATGATACTTCTGTGGCCATTGTTGAAAATGGAACAGTGATCAGATCCAACGTTGTCTCCAGCCAAATTGAGACTCATCAGCGCTTTGGCGGCGTAGTACCAGAAGTCGCTTCCCGAAAGCATGTTGAATCCATCACGTGGATGCTTGAGGAAGCAGTGCAAGAATCTGGAGTTTCGTTGCAGGAGTTATCTGCAATAGCCGTTACGCAGGGACCAGGTTTGGTGGGTTCATTGTTAGTAGGAGTGGTAGCGGGAAAAGCACTTGCTTGTGCACTTGAGCTTCCGCTAATTGGTGTACACCATATTGCTGGCCATATTTATGCGAATCAGCTTGTGCATAAACTTGAATACCCTTTAATGGCCTTAGTTGTTTCCGGAGGTCATACGGAACTGATTTTTATGGATGAGCCTGGAAAATTTAAAATCATTGGACGTACTAGAGATGATGCTGCCGGGGAAGCGTATGATAAAGTAGCCCGTGCTATGCATCTCCCTTATCCAGGAGGGCCTTATATTGATCAATTGGCTCAGGAAGCCGATCATGAGATTGTGATGCCAAGAGCCTGGCTTGATCCTATATCGTATGATTTCAGTTTTAGTGGATTAAAATCTGCAGTTTTAAACGTAGTAAACAGGTCCCAAATGCGTGGTGAAGAGCTTCAAACAGCTCATATCGCCAAAGGTTTTCAAGAGTCAGTCATAGATGTTCTCGTCACAAAAGCAAGCCGGGCCGTGAGAGAGTTCGGTGCCAAACAACTTCTTCTTGCAGGAGGGGTCGCAGCTAATAAAGGACTGCGCAGTCGCTTATCAGAACGGTGTCTCGAGCTTAATGTACCGCTATTACTCCCCCCTTTGAATTTGTGCATGGACAATGCTGCTATGATTGCTGCAGCGGCGTTTCTAAAATGGGAGCAACAGGAATTTTCTGAGCTTGACTTAAAGGCAGAACCACAGTTAAAACTTGAAGAGTGGTAAGTAGTTGATCTGAGCCTAATGTGTGCCGGAGGTTTGTTAGGTTAGATGTGCGATGTTACGATGACGCGCTAAAACGTTAAAGTGATGGTGAATACTTAAAATTCCTCCACTCCTGATAAATATGTTGTGTTTTATCTTTCTATGGGAACTATCCCTTTGGCTCAGGTTTGGTACTAATAGGTTTATAGTATATAAGTAATTTTTCCATACCAGATATCGTATAAATTCATAATATTTCTCATGATGCAGAGAAGAACTTTTGCAAACTAACAACTTCTATGAATAGTTAACATCGAATAGGAAATAGAAGATGAGTTGGCGCAAAGATTAACTAGGTTTTGGAAGATAGGTCTTTTGTTAATATTGAGATTTAATCGATAACAGAATTCGTCCAAATAGGATTGAAGATGCTTAGATCCAAGGCCATGGAATGTATTATTGATCCATCTGGTTGCTTGTTTAGCTATCCCTAATAAACCTTTAAAACGAAGAGGACTGAAACGGGCGGTAACGCATGTAATTTCTGTGGTTTGGACATCTACATGTTTTTCGTTAAATGCCTCTGTTCCGAAGCGTAATACACACTTTTCTCTCATATGAGTTTTTCGTACCTTCTTTATTTTAACATAAAGTGGCTCTCCTTGTTCATTCATGGAGGAGCCGATAAGTAAAGGATGTTCCTGGGGATGGCGGAAAACAGTAGGGTTATAAGGCCTGCCATAAGTAGCTGTATTTACATTGACCACGCCTGAAAGCATAATCTTTAAATCAGCTTGACTCATAGCATGCCGAATCTTGGTAAGCATTAGCCATGCGGTTTTATATGTAACATCTATAATAGAGCTTAAGGCGACGGCATTTATCCCCTGCTCCATGTGAGAGAGAAGAAAGAAGGTAAGAAACCACTTATGTAGATCTGTACGACTGCCTTCCATAATGGTGCCTGAAGTAAGAGAAGACTGGTGTCTACATGTGCTGCACTCATATAGAGGCAGCCTTCGACTGGAAATCTTATACGCATGACGGTGTTCACAGCGCGGACAACGAAATCCATTAGGCCATTTGGCTGCAAATAACGTATTTTCGAAATCCTGATCTTCTTTAAAGAGAAGATGAAATTCCTCTGTTGGGAAATGATTAGTAGGAATGCTTGTAGTAGAAATAACTTTAGAAATAGCTGCAGAAACAAATTTACAATTAACTGTATAAATGTTATCTGAGTCAACGTTATTTGAAGGGATGCTAATTAAAGAAACCTTCTCTGAAGAAGTAGGAACGTTATCTGAAGAAGAATCTATAGGAGTACGAGCATGTGGAATACGAGTAGATGAAATATGAGTAGCTGGGAAATGAGTAGATGGAATACTAGCAGTAAGAATACTATTTGAAGGAATATTGTTTGTTTGATTGGTACTAGTAATCGGGTTATTTGTAAAAATCTCGTCGGTTGATATGGCATATATATGTAATTTTTTCTGTAATGCAGAAGTTATGTCTGTGTTTATTTGTATGTTAAGGGTTGAAGGTGAGATTTGTAGGGCTAGTTTCTTTTTCAAGATATTCACCTCGGTTTGTTGGATGCAAACAATCTTCCTAATTTCTATTATTTTAATAATACCAAACATTTGTTCTTGTTTCAAGGTTGTTTTTTACATATTTTATAAGATTGCTAACATATACGTCATTGAGGATTCGGAAAATAAAAAATACTAATTCGAAGTTTCATTTAGGCGTTTAACAATTAATCGAATAAATTAATTAAAGATTAAAGATTAAAGATTAAAGATTAAATTGAAGAATAAAGAATAAAGAATAAAGAATAAAGAATAAAGAATAAAGAATAAAGAATAAAGAATAAAGAGAATAAAGAATAAAGAGAATAAAGAATAAAGAATAAGAGAAAGAGAAAGAGAAAGAGAAAGAGAAAGAGAAAGAGAAAGAGGAAGAGGAAGAGGAAGAGGAAGAGGAAGAGAATGAGAGAAGGAAGGAAGGAAGGAAGGAAGGAAGGAAGGAAGGAAGAAGAAAGAAGAAAGAAGAAAGAAGAAAGAAGAAAGAAGAAAGAAGAACAAATATTTGATAAAAGGGATTTTTTTCTGAGGAGAGGGGATAGTGTTCATAGTTTTAAAAACTTTGGAACTGAGGGAGATGGGGGGTTACTTTAAATTGATAAAGCGATAAAACAATAAAGCGTCAGAGGGGTAAATTATTGGATAAAATAAATTCAGAAAGTGATAAAATATGGTATAAATGTGGTGGGCAAGTGTGGTAGGTTGTTTGTATTTTTTTGTTTTTAATGTGTATTGACATTGATTTTTTGTCATACTATAATATACAGCATATCTAAAAACGCTAAGAACGGGATTAGTAAGGAAGATCGTTTCGTCAAGAGAGCTGCGGGTTGGTGCAACGCAGTCGGAACATCGCCTGAACTCGCCTGCGAGCGGCAAGACTGAAGTGTGGGATTGGAGTTGCTTCCCATTTTAGGTTTTGACGGTTGACCCTCGTGAACGGGTGCATGAGTGGATTTGAGAAGCTTCTCGAATCAACAAGAGTGGTACCGCGGAAGGCACAAGCCTATCGTCTCTTTTATAGGAGATGGTAGGCTTTTTTTGATGTTTGATAAAAAACAATATGCAAAAAACGCAATGATCAAGAGTAGTAAAGGCGAAAAGACGGTACAGAAAGCTGCGGGTTGATGCGACGCAGTCCGTAAGGACCTTGAACTCGCTTGGGAGCGGTACTGCTGACGGGCTGTGTGGCCAGGCCAATAGGTGGTAACGGGTAACCTCCGTGAAAGGGTGATTCCGTCGAATTCGTTTGTTAGCAGGCCGTCATAATGGCTTAGTTGTACAAATGCAAGGACAGGAGTCTTAAGTGGGTTCAATTGATTGAGCCAACGAGAGTGGTACCGCGTCAGGTTGAATAAACCCGTCGTCTCTTATATAGAGATGGCGGGTTTTTTATTTTTTTATTTAATTTCAAAGGAGGAAGTTGAGAATGAATACAAATAAGAATAACAAGCGAATTCGAATTTTTGATACTACGTTGAGGGATGGGGAGCAGGCGCCGGGTGCATCGCTTTTTCCTGAAGAGAAGATACGTATAGCACGTCAATTGGCGAAGATGGGTGTAGATACGATTGAACCGGGTTTTCCAATATCGAGCCCTGGAGATTTCTATGCTGTTCAGCAAATTTCGAAAGAGCTTCAAGGTATAGAGATATGTGGTTTTGCCAGATCGGTTAAAGCTGATATTGACGAGGCGGTTAGAGCTACAGAAGCTGCTGCTAAGCGCAGGCTGCACTTGTTCCTGTCCTCTTCAGACATTCATCTTGACTTTCAGCTGCGTAAATCGCGGCAACAGGTTATTGAGATGGCCAAGTCGATGGTTTCTTATGCTAAATCACAGGTGGATCAAATCGAATTCTCGCCTATGGATGCAACAAGAACTGGAGAGGAGTTCCTGTTTGAAGTGTTGGAGGCGGCTATTGCTGAAGGGGCAACGATTCTTAATATTCCGGATACGGTAGGCTATGCGCTGCCTGAGGAGTATGGACGGATGTTCCGCAGGGTTCGTGAAGGGGTTCGCGGCGGAAACACTGTGGAATACAGCGCGCATTGTCATAATGATTTGGGCCTTGCTGTTGCCAATAGTCTTGCAGCTATTGCGGCAGGTGTTACCCATGTGGAAGTTACCGTCAATGGCGTTGGGGAGCGCGCTGGGAATTGTTCGCTGGAGGAGCTGGTGATGGCCATCGAAACCCGAAAAGAGACAATTGGCGTAGAGACGGGAATTGTGATGGGGGAGATTTTTAATACTTCCCGTATGGTTAGCAGAGTTATGCATTTTCCGATTGCATTTAATAAGCCTATTGTGGGACGTAATGCTTTTCAACATGAAGCTGGCATTCATCAGGATGGGCTGCTTAAAAATCGAAACACATACGAAATTATGGATCCTGAGAAGCTGGGCATTCCTCGCTCCATGATTATCCTTGGCAAACACTCCGGCCGGCATGCACTAAAGCATCGCGTCAACCAGTTCGGCCTGCAACTTAACAACGAGGAGCTTGAGGATCTCTATAATCGTTTCAAAGTAAAGGCTGATGAACAAAAGATTGTTACAGATGACCAGCTTATGGAGCTTGTAGGGGAAGCAGCACATGGTCAAATGGAGCCGTATACGCTGCTTCATTTGCAAGTAGTAAGCAGCA
Organism: Paenibacillus eucommiae; assembly: GCF_017874215.1. GTDB lineage: Bacteria > Bacillota > Bacilli > Paenibacillales > NBRC-103111 > Paenibacillus_AI > Paenibacillus_AI eucommiae. The sequence goes on along the minus strand of NZ_JAGGLB010000030.1, from coordinate 17,767 downwards.
GCGACAGGGAACGGCTGGCGTCTGTGTCCATCAGGAATAATCAGACTGGGGAAGAGCGGGTATATTCAGCTACGGGTGAAGGTCCGATTGAGGCGATTGTGCACAGTCTTAAGCAGGCAATGCCGATGCCAGTGGAATTTTCTGATATGGAGCTTCAATCTTTATCCACAGGAGAAAAAGCAACAGGTGAAGCTGAGGTAACGATAACGGTAAATGGCAGGACGTTTAAAAATTCAAGCATTGACCAGGATGTGCTAATGGCCGTAGCGAAAGCCTTCCTCTCAGCATGCAATCAGGCTGTCAGGATACAAAATGCGTCACTTCAGACCGAATTGGCAAGCTCCTGATTTTAACTAACAACGCAGTGTGGGTAAAGTTATGCACATACCCTGTGTACAATGGGGATAAGTCGTAGAATTGCTTATATATTAAGGGTTTGTAAATAGCCATGGAAATGGATAACAACAGAATAACTTTTTTCGAAGATTTTGTGGATAATGTGGATAAGATTGTGAAGAAGTGGGGATTTCCTTCTAAATAAGGAGGGGAATCCTCTTTTTTATGCGTTTTTGGTTGTGGATAAGTAGTGGGTAAGTAGTTGTTAACTTGTTGGTAATTAGCTGTAAATCGCTGTAAATGGTTGTAAATCGTTGGTTGAAAAATGGCTGAAAAGTGGTTGGGAATTTGTGAAACATAATAGTCCATGCCTTTTTGGAAAATGTTAGGGATAGGTTTCTCTTTCGGAGATAAGCTAAGACTAGCACAAAAGGGAGGCTGGGTGACGCATAAATGAGAAAGCGAGGGTTTTTAGGTCGAAATATAATTGGGATTATGATTGTAATATTGAGCTGCTTGGCTGTTTGGGGGTGTTTGCCGGTAAAGCTGTATGCCTCCTCTGTGGACGAAAATAGATGGTTTGAGCAAGTGGTGCTGGTGGCGATTCCGGGGTTTTCTTTTATGGAGCTGGAGCCTGCTGTTTTGGAGGAAATGCCGAATTTACAACGTCTTGTCAAACAATCCGGCTTTGCAGCGATGAATATTCGTACGCAGAAAAGGCAGATGAGCGACGTTTATGTGAGCTTGGGGGCCGGAGCTAATGCTGTGGGAATGGCAGGTGTGCAGACTTTTGGGGCTAAGGAGCTGTGGGGTGGTGCATCTGCTTTAGAGCTTATGAATAGATATTCGGGAAAGCCTGCTTTTAACGTTGGAGAGGTTTTGGTTCCACAAGTTCATGTTCTGGATAAGGCGAATAAGAATAGCTTTTCGAATGCTTCTCCAGGAACGTTGGGAGAAAGTTTGAAGCAGCATGGAGTGCTTAGAATGGTTTTGGGGAGCAGTGATCTGGGGATAACTTTTGAGGATCCAAAGAAGCTTCGCAGATACGCTGCGCAGATGTTAATGGATCGTGCTGGCGGAGTGGACCGTGGCGTGATTGGAAATGACGCTTTGATGGCTTCTGTGGACAGGCCCTTTGGTGTAAAAACGGATTATAAGCATTTGTTGAGTGTAATGGAAGAGGAAAGTAATCAGAAGCGAGTCGTACTGCTGGAGTTAGGAGATTTGTACCGGCTTTATGCAGATAGGGATAGTTATAGTGCGGAGAGGTTTGTGCAGCTTAAGCTTGAAATTCTTCAAGAGCTGGATGAATGTCTCGGCGTAATAGCGGGAGGAATATCCAAGGAGGGGGTTATGTGGATTTTTTCACCCGAAGTTGGTGTAGATGCTGTGAAGGAGAAGGCTTTTTTAGCGCCGGTGATTCGCTATTCTGCAGATATGGAGGGAGGAGTGAGGGCAGGACTTCTTGTTTCGGAGACTACCCGGCGGGTGGGAGTGATTGCTTACACGGATCTGTCGGCGTCGCTGTTAACGGAATTCGGTATTAGAATTCCAAAGGAGATGACTGGGCAATCTGTAGAGATGGTAAGTCAAAAGAGGGATTCCAAGTGGCTGATTAGCGATGTGTCTGCTATGCAGACTATTTATCGTTTGCGGCTGAAGCTTTTGCTTGCTTTTGCTACTTATGAGGTGATTGTTTTACTGCTGTGTCTGGTGTTTATGGTGTTTATAGGTTTTCGGCCATATGCAGGCATGGGAATCGGGAAAGAATGGGCCGTTAAGGCATGCAGAATTTGCCTCTTAACTATACTTGCTGCTCCCTGTGTGATGCTAGTAATGGGTTTGTGGATAAAGCCGCTGTTGTTTGCAGTTGGAAGAGGAGCTGTTTTGGGATGGATGTATGCGGGTTTTGTTCTAGTCGTGTTGGTTGGCGCTTATTTACTTCAGCGAGTTAAGCTGCTAAGTGCGCTTTCGTTGTTAGCCTGGATTGTTAGTGTCATGATTTTGACGGATGGTTTAACAGGTGCCTATGCTATGAGGTATTCAGTTTTAAGCTATGATCCGATGATAGGAGCCCGTTATTATGGTATCGGCAATGAGCTGATGGGTGTGCTCATCGGGGCGCTCTTGCTAGCCGTGACGGTCAGTCTGCAGCGCTGGCATATACGGCTTGCCGCAGGAACTCCTACGGCAGCATCTGGTGCCTCCGGCGCCCGGGCGCCGTCTGCTTTGCTTTGCGCCGCGCTGCTCGCCTGCGCGGTGTTCGCGCTAGTGACGGTGTACCTGGCGGCACCGTCTTTGGGCGCGAATGCGGGCGGCGCGCTCAGCGCCGCCATCGCCTTCGGCGCAGCCGGCACATGCTGCTGTGCCGGCAAGAGCTTGCGCGAGCTCCGCTGGAGCAGGGTGGTCACCCTGCTGGCAGCGCTGCTCGCGGTAGGGCTGTTGGCGCTGTGGCTGCTCAACAGCGCAGATTCTCCCGCCGCGGCCGGGCGGGAGAGCCATGTGGGGCGCGCGTTCCACGCGCTGCGCGAGGGGCAGTTCGATCAGCTGCGGGAGCTGATCGTGCGCAAGCTGCGGATGAACCGGCACCTGATCGGTGTATCCGCATGGAGCAAAGTGCTGATCACCAGCCTCTTTGTGATGGCGGTGCTCGTGCTTCGTCCGAGAGGAAGACTCGTCCTCTGGCAAAACAAATACCCGTATCTAATGTACGGGTTTGCGGCAAATACACTTGGAGCCATAGCAGCACTGCTGCTCAATGACTCCGGAATTGTTGCTGCTGCGACGCTTATTGTCTACGTCGCGGTTCCAATGCTGCTGCTGCGGCTTGAGGAAGAGCAGTCGCAGCGGCTAGCCAGTCTTCACAAGAGCAGCGCTTCCCACTCCTCGTAGCAGCTTTGCAGCTCTGCTTTACGCTGCTCGGCAGCTGCCGTTTTTTCCTGAACGAGGATGTAGTCATTGTACACGGAGGGGTCAGCCAGCTCAGCCTCGATGGCGGAAACCTCTCCCTCCAGCCGGGCAATGTCCAGCTCCAACTGCTCGAGCTTGCGCTGTCGGGTACGTTCTTCTCGCGTGGCCTGCTTGGAGCTCAAGCCAGAGCTAGAGCCGCCAGCGCTTGAACTGCTTCCTGCCCCCTGGCGCTGGTCAGCCTGTCCGCCCGCTTGCCCGGCTGCCTTCAGCTTGCCGGCCTCCTTGGCAAGACGGGCAGCTTCCATTTCGGCAAGCTCGGCTTTCTTTTCGACAAAATCATCGTAATTGCCTAAATAGCTGGTTAACCCTTGGGGAGAAAGCTCAAGCATGCTCTCTGCCATTTTATTGAGGAAGTAGCGGTCATGAGAGATGAATAGCAGAGTGCCCTCGTAGTCCATAAGCGCGGATTCGAGCACTTCTTTGCTGTATAGATCAAGATGGTTCGTCGGCTCATCGAGAATGAGCATGTTGGCATTTTCCAGCATCAGCTTGGCCAGAGAGACTCGGGCTTTTTCGCCGCCGCTGAGCGCAGACACTTTCTTGAAAACATCCTCGCCGCTAAAAAGAAAGTTGCCAAGCACCGTCCGAATCCTCGCCTCCTCCAAATGAGGGAACTTGTTCCACACTTCATCCAGTACAGTGTTTGACGCCGTCAGGCCGGTCTGCTCCTGATCATAGTAGCCGACGCTAACGTTGGCCCCCCACTTGAAGCTGCCGCGTTCCGCTTTGTGCTGGCCGATCAATGTTTTGAGCAGCGTGGATTTGCCCACACCATTAGGTCCGATCAGGGCAGCCGTCTCGCCGCGCTTCAGCTGAAAGGAGACATCCTCAACCAGCATATTGCTGCCATCATAGGAAAGGGCAATATGGTCAACCTGGAGCACCTCTTTGCCGGAGGCATGGGCCACTTCAAAAGAAAATGAGGCCCGTTTCAAATCGCCTAACGGCTTATCCAGGCGGTCCAGCTTTTCCAGCGCCTTGCGGCGGCTTTGCGCTCTTTTGGTCGTAGAGGCGCGGACAATATTCTTTTGTACAAACTCTTCCATTTTGGAAATTTCGCCCTGCTGCTTTTCATATTGCTTCATTTGAATTTCGTAGTCGGCTTCTTTGAGCTCTACATATCGGGAATAATTGCCTGTGTAGCGGCGGGAGGCGTTGCGCTCAATTTCATAAATGGAAGTAACGAGAGCATCCAGAAAATAACGGTCATGCGAGACGACCAGGATGGCGCCGGGATACCCGCGTAAATAGTTCTCCAGCCATGTCAGCGTAGCGATGTCCAGATGGTTGGTTGGCTCATCGAGCATCAGCAGGTCGGGCTCCTCCAGCAGCATCTTGGCCAATGCCAGCCTTGTTTTCTGCCCTCCGCTAAGCGTTTTGACGGCCGTGTCCGGGGGGAAGCTGCCAAAGCCCATGCCATGCAAAATACCGCGGATTTTAGCTTCAATTTCATAGCCGCCATGCTCGCGAAACCATTCCGACTTAACCGCATAACGGTTCATGGTGGTTTCATATTTCTTCTCATCAAGAAGCAGCTGCGGATCGGCCATAAGCGCCTCCAGCTCGCGCAGCTCTCTCTCGGTTTCCAGCAGGGACGTGAACACGCTCAGCAGCTCATTCCAGATCGATTTGTCTGTATGCAGGCCGCTGTTCTGGCGCAAGTAGCCAATCTTCGTTTCTTTGGCCTTGAATAAATCTCCACTATCATAGGAAAGCTCGCCTGCAATGATTTGCAGCAGTGTAGATTTCCCTGCGCCATTGACGCCTACAAGCCCAATTCTCTCGCGATCTTCTATTTGCAGCGTTATATTTGAAAGCACGGTACGAACCCCGTAGCCTTTGGATATTCCTGACACTTGCAGCAGCATAATTGTAGTACCTCCGGTCGTATTTTCTTTTCCTATCTTCAGAATACCTGATTCCAGGGCGGACTGCCACCTATTCACCATGGAGTGTATTTGTATGAGTGTAGTTTTTGATCTCTGTATGTTAGAATGAGGAAAACCACCCCTAAGGAAGGGGAAAGACATCATGAACATCCGTGAACGTAAAATAGAGCTGCGCAAGGAACTAGAAGCCAAGCGCTCACTGCTGACTCCTGACATCCGGTCCGCCAAGCAGGCCATAATTAATGAACAGCTTATAGAGCTTGGCAAGGAGCGTCTTTTGGCTCATGCACAAAATTTGTCCTATAGTCCAACTCTGAGTCCTTCTCCTGATTCTCTGCATCCAGACGGCGGCGGGGAAGACGGGACTACAGTCAAGCAAATGGCGCCTACCGTGCTGACTTATATGCCTTTTCGCTCAGAGGCTGATATTACTCCTTTTATGGAGTGGTGCTGGCAGGAAGGGGTGCGTGTACTGTTACCGCGGGTCGTCAAGGAGACGAGAAGCTTAAATTTGCATGCGGTCAGCAGCTATGAGGACGTGGAAGGCAGCTTGTGGGGCATTAGAGAGCCTAAAGCTGAGCTGCCTGTAGAGCATCATATTGAAGCTTTGTCGATGATTCTGGTGCCTGGACTTGCTTTTGACAAAGCGTTTGGCAGGCTGGGCTATGGCGGAGGATTTTATGACCGGTTTATCCAGCTGTTTGCAGCACGCGGGCTGGCCAAGCCCTACTTGGTTGCTGCTGCATTTGATTTGCAGATCGTAGAGCAGGTGCCTGTCTCGTGGCATGATTTTCGTGTAGATGGGCTAATAACAGAAACGCTTGAATTGCATCAGGCTTAAGCATAAACTTAAAGGAGCTGATACCGATGGAGTCTTCCTCCGGGCTGACTCATTTTAACGAGCAGGGGCGCGCCCGCATGGTGGATGTGACCGAAAAGGCAGAAACGAAACGATCAGCAACCGCCAGATGCAGCATCTCCATGCAGCGCGAAACGTTGGAGCTAATTAAGCAAGTCAAGCTGAAGAAGGGCGACGTCCTTGCTGTGGCTCAGGTGGCAGGCATTATGGGTGCCAAGCAAACGTCCAGCTGGATTCCGATGTGTCACCCGATTGCGCTTACAGGCATTGATATTCAATTCTCCGACAATGGGGATAACGAGTTATACATAGAAGCTACCGTTCGTACTACGGGTCAAACCGGGGTAGAAATGGAAGCCTTAACCGCTGTTTCTGCGGCTGCGCTAACAATTTATGATATGTGCAAGGCTGTGGAAAAGAGTATGGTCATAAGCTCTACGATGCTGCTAGCGAAAACTGGCGGTAAAAATGGGGATTTTCACAGAAATGCTCCCCTTTCTTCATGATTTTCTGGTAAAGTAATAAGAAAGAGAGGTGACGCTGATGCGCTGGAAGGTTGCGATTCTAACGGCCAGCGACCGCGGTTTCCGAGGCGAGAGGGAGGACACTAGCGCTCAGGTGATCCGCGAGCTGGTTGAGGAAGAAATTCAGGGGGACATTATCGAGTACCGGGTCGTTCCGGATGAGATGGATGAAATCATGGCTTCCTTGATCGAAATGACTGATTATTATCAGGCTGACCTGATTCTCACAACGGGTGGGACAGGGCTTGCGCTAAGAGATGTTACGCCGGAAGCGACTTTGAATGTCATCGACCGGGTAGCTCCCGGCTTTGCAGAGGCCATGCGAGTCTCATCGATGCAGAAAACCCGCAGGGCGATGCTCTCGCGCGCAGTAGCCGGTATCCGCGGCAGGACGCTCATTATCAATCTGCCAGGAAGTCCGAAGGGCGTGCAGGAGAATTTGATGGCTATCATCGATCAGCTGCCGCATGCGCTGGGTATTCTGACTGGCAAAGAGGGAGAGCATACCGATGAAGCCTGAGGGCATGCTGCGGGAAGTGAAGGTAGAGGATGCGGTTGGCATGGTTTTGCCGCATGATTTGACGCAAATTCTGCCAGGCAAGTTCAAGGGGAGATTATTCCGCAAGGGTTACCAAATTCAAGAGGCGGATATTCCCGCTTTATTAAGCATAGGTAAGGAACACATATATGTTATGGAGCTTGCTCCAGGCTACCTTCATGAGGATGAAGCGGCCGAACGGATGGCGCGGGCAATAAGCGGCGCAAATGTAACATGCACAGAGCCTCATGAAGGCAAGGTCAATGTGAAATCGGCGATTCATGGACTGGCCAAAATCCACAAAGCGTTCGTTGACCGTGCGAATGCAGAGGATCAGGTCGTTATCTCTACGATGAAGACGAACACGGTCGTTCAAGCGGGACAATCCTTGGTAGGTACGAGGGTTATTCCGCTCCTTGTCGAAGAAGCCAAGGTTATGCGGATTGAACAGCAGGCGCGTGAGCTCCGGCAGGCAGGTGAGCCGATTATTGAAGTGAAGCCGTTCCGTAAGCTTCGTGTGGGGCTTATTACGACCGGAAGCGAAGTTTTTAAGGGGCGCATCGCCGATAAGTTTGGTCCTGTTGTTACAGCAAAGGTTGCTGCGCTTGGCTCTGAAGTGATAGATCAGCAGCTGACGCCTGACGATAGTGAGATGATTGTGCGGCACATACATCAATATAGAGCGCAGGGAGCTGATCTGATTCTCGTTACGGGAGGAATGTCGGTAGATCCTGACGACAGGACACCAGGGGCGATCAAGCAGGCTGGAGCCCGGATAGTCAGCTACGGAACACCGATGCTTCCAGGCTCTATGTTAATGATGGCTTATTTGGACGATGTTCCTATAATGGGTTTGCCAGGTTGCGTAATGCACGATCCATATACTTCTTTTGATGTGCTGCTTCCTAGAATTTGTGCAGGTGAGGAAATTGTACGGGGTGATATTACGGAGATGGGGTACGGAGGGCTTTACAACTGTTAGTTTAAACTATAGAAAGGTGGCTGTATGATGCTGCAAAATGTCGGCTTCAGCGAAATTGTACTGCTTGTTATTATCGCGCTTGTTTTGTTCGGGCCACAGAAGCTTCCGGAAATTGCCCGCACGGTTGGAAAAACGCTGGCTGAGTTGAAAAAGGGCGCCCGTGAAATTGTGGAAAATGTGAAGATGGAGCCACCACAAGAAATGATAAAGCAAGCCATGCAGTCAAATCCTCCTGCTCCCCAGAAGAAAGAAGTCACCGTCGAATTGGTTAAAGAAGATTTGATTAAGGAAGATTCGATCAAAGAAGATTCGGCCAAAGAAGAGCAGTTGCTGCCAGATTCAAGTGTTCCTCAGGAGGCCGTTACAACACAAGTCCAGCCTCAGCGGGAACGGGAAAGACGTTTGCCAGATTAATTAGCCCCACCTGAGATCATGTAAACGTTTTATTCTATCTTTTTATGCTATTATTAATAGAAAAAAGTAGGTTGGTGAAACATGTCAATGAAGGAAGAAATGTCCCTGGTAGATCATCTTGGAGAGCTTCGGAAACGGATTATGTGGGTGCTGCTAATGCTGGTCATTGGCATGGTAATCGGGCTGGTATTTGCGCGGTCTTTGATCCGGTTCTTGAAAAGCGTTCCCCCTGCTAATGGCATCGAGTGGAATGTTTTTTCCCCGTGGGACTCCCTCAAGCTTTATATGAATTTTGGCCTTGTTGTTGGCTTGTTAATAACCTTGCCTATTGCGCTCTATCATATTTGGGCTTTTGTGAAGCCGGGTCTTCGCGTATCTGAACAGAAAGCATCGATCATGTACATTCCTGCGGTTTTTATATTTTTTCTGGCAGGTCTGTCTTTCGGTTACTTTGTTGTGTTTCCGCTGGCCTTTCACTTTACGTCTTCGATTAGCCAAAGCCTTGAGATTAATGAGGTTTATGGTGTTTCGCAGTATTTTTCTTTTATGTTCAACATTCTGATTCCCTTGTCGCTAGTTTTTGAAATGCCAATTGTAGTTATGTTCCTTACAAAAATCAGGCTTCTGAACCCCAAGCTGCTGCAGAAATTTCGCCGGTATGCGTATATGCTGATGGTTGTCCTGTCCACATTGATTACTCCACCAGATGCAATTTCAGCTATTCTTGTTTCTATTCCGCTTATTATTTTATATGAAATTGGCGTGTTCTTTTCGACCAGAATCCACCGTAAGCAGCTTTTGCAGGATGCTGAGTGGGCTCAAGAATCGACACCTGAATAAGCAGCTAACGATGATGTCGGCTGCTTTTTCTTTTTTCTTTGGAATAATCGTCCAACCCGTGGATACAATGAAGAGGTGCAAAAAAGTTTGAAAAATGTGTAAAAGGACTTGCAAATTTCCGCTGAAATGATTATCATAAGAATTGTTGTTAGCACTAAGTGCTTATGAGTGCTAATGACCCACAATATAAAAAGAACCATATCTAAGGAGGCTATTTTTCCATGATCAGACCGTTAGGTGATCGCGTAATCATTGAAGCCATTGCGAAGGATGAGGTTACTGCAAGCGGCATCGTGCTGCCAGATACAGCTAAAGAAAAGCCGCAAGAAGGTAAAGTCGTAGCAGCAGGTTTAGGTGTTTTGAAGGATGGCGTGCGTGTTCCGCTTGAAGTTAAAGAAGGCGACCGCATCATTTTCTCCAAATATGCAGGCACTGAAGTGAAGTACGAAGGACGCGAGCTGTTGATTTTGCGCGAAAGCGACATTTTAGCAGTATTTGCTTAATTTACACACACACTCAATTTACACATGCATAGAGTCCATACGGACACTTACTTATTAAATTAGCATTTCGTTATTACTTAACCAAACACTCTTAGGGAGGTTTCATTTTCATGGCAAAAGAAATTAAATTTAGTGAAGACGCACGCCGCGCGATGCTTCGCGGGGTTGATGCTTTGGCTAACGCTGTAAAAGTAACTCTCGGTCCTAAAGGCCGTAACGTTGTACTTGAGAAGAAATTCGGCAGCCCGCTTATCACCAATGACGGTGTGACTATCGCCAAGGAAATTGAACTTGAAGATGCATTTGAAAATATGGGTGCTCAGCTTGTTAAAGAAGTAGCAACCAAAACCAATGATGTAGCTGGTGACGGTACTACAACTGCAACTGTTCTGGCGCAAGCCATGATCCGTGAAGGATTGAAGAACGTAACTGCAGGCGCTAACCCGATGGTTATTCGCAAAGGGATTGAGAAAGCCGTTAAAGCAGCTGTAGAAGAGCTTCAAAAAATTGCTAAGCCGATCGAAAACAAGCAATCCATCGCACAAGTAGCTGCTATTTCCGCTGCTGACGATGAAGTGGGTCAATTGATCGCTGAAGCTATGGAGAAAGTAGGGAATGACGGAGTTATCACAGTAGAAGAATCCCGTGGATTTGCTACTGAGCTGGAAGTTGTAGAAGGTATGCAATTCGACCGCGGCTACATTTCCCCTTACATGATTACAGATACAGACAAAATGGAAGCTGTTCTGGAAAACCCGTACATCCTGATTACTGACAAAAAAATCACGAACATTCAGGAAATTCTGCCTGTTCTGGAAAAAGTCGTTCAATCCGGTAAGCAGCTTTTGATCATTGCTGAAGACGTTGAAGGTGAAGCTCTGGCTACACTAGTAGTTAACAGACTTCGCGGAACATTCACTTGCGTAGCTGTTAAAGCACCAGGCTTCGGCGATCGCCGTAAAGCTATGCTGGGTGACATTGCTGCTCTTACAGGCGGCCAGCTGATCACTGAAGAATTGGGTCTGGAACTGAAATCAACAACTCCAGAGCAACTGGGAAGCGCGCGTCAAATCCGCGTAACCAAAGAAAACACAATCATCGTTGATGGCGCTGGCGACAAGAAAGACATCGGCGCTCGCATCGTACAAATTCGCGCACAATTGGAAGAAACTACTTCCGATTTCGATAAAGAAAAATTGCAAGAGCGTCTTGCTAAGCTTTCCGGCGGTGTAGCTGTAATTAAAGTCGGAGCTGCTACTGAAACTGAGCTGAAAGAGCGTAAGCTTCGCATCGAAGATGCATTGAACGCTACTCGTGCTGCAGTTGAAGAAGGTATCGTATCCGGTGGGGGTACAGCCCTTGTTAACGTTTATAACGCAGTTTCTGCGGTAAATGTATCTGGCGACGAGAAAACAGGCGTTAACATCGTTCTACGCGCTCTAGAAGAGCCTGTACGCACGATTGCTTCCAACGCAGGTCAAGAAGGCTCCGTTATCGTTGAGCGTCTGAAAAAAGAAGAAGTAGGTATTGGCTACAATGCTGCTACCGGCGAATGGGTTAACATGTTTGAAGCTGGTATCGTAGATCCAGCTAAAGTAACTCGTTACGCGCTTCAAAACGCTGCATCCGTAGCGGCTATGTTCCTGACAACCGAGGCTGTCATCGCTGACAAACCGGAAAAAGACAAACCTTCGATGCCTGATATGGGCGGAATGGGTGGCATGGGCGGTATGGGTGGAATGATGTAGTAGGCTGAAAAGCCTGTTGTAAAGGGTTTACTTGAGGGGAAACAGATTTTTGCCCACATTGTGTAAACAGAAGGCACCTTAGAGTGAAAATTGCTCTAAGGTGTCTTATTGCATTTATTTATGAAGTATTCATACATCTCCGAGAATTCAATGGGAAGGGGAACGGATAATTCTTGCTGGTACAGATTTGATATGTGGGCATAATGTTGCGTAAATGATACATAATCCTTCAATTCTCCATAAGCCTGAAGTAGTAACAAGTTCGCATCCTCGTCCCATTCATCGCTTAGAAGCAGCTTCTTGATTAGGAGGGTTGCTTGCTCGGATCTTCGATGCGATATCAGAAGCTGACTCAACTGTTTGGCGAAGTGGGCGTACAAATTGTGCAGACGGACTTGCTCGGTAATCGACCATTCATACGATCGGTCCTCGAATAATTCTCCAGAATACAGTTGTTCGCATGCCAATGCCTGCTCAATATGATCGGATTCAATTGCAGAGAATTGAGATATCTGATCTTCGAATTGCACGAAATCAATCTCGATCTGATCGAGGAGCAACCAGTATTGTTCTTGAGAATGGACAATGATGTTCTTATATCCAAGTGCATGCAGGGTTTTACGTAGCTGATACACATTCGTATTCACGTAGAGTGCAGCATTCATCTGTGGAGTGTCGGTGTAAATGTGTTCGATGATCCGGCTTTTGGAAACCTGGCGATCTCTATGCATGAGCAGGTAGGCGAACAGCTCCATACTTTTCTTCGAGATCCATTTGGCAAGTCCAACTTGCTCGCTCCTTACTTCGAACCCTCCAAAGGCCCGCACCTTCAGCTTTCCGGTGGGGCTGTCCGCAATCATGGATTTCTCTCTGATTCTTGCTGCGGCTCGATCGATCGTCTGCTCTAGACGTGATTTCGAAACAGGCTTAATCATATAATCTAGGGGATAGCTGTCGAATGAATCAATAGCAAATTCCTTGTGTGAGGTTACGAATACAATGTCTATCTCACTGTGGGTAGAACGAAGCTGACGGGCTACCTCCAACCCATGATCCTGCCCAATCATGATATCTATGAATACTAGATCTATGGCTTCTTGTCGTACGTGCTCCAGCGCCTGTTCGGCATCTTGATAGCAACCAACCACGACTACGCCGCTTATCTCGGATAGTAAGTGATTCATCACGATATGCATGGCCTTCTCATCATCAATCACAATAACCCTCATCGCAAATCCCCACCCTCTAGAACAATTGTAAAGTTGCTTCCGCTTCCTGGTTTACTGTGCACCTTGAGATATCCACCGCACATTTGTAGGAATTGCCGGCTTACGAGTAATCCAAGACCAGTTCCTTTCTCGCCAGCGGTGCCTACAGTGGAATCAAACCGAGTTTCATCGAACACATGGCGAATTTGTTCCTCGCTCATCCCCACACCATTATCGGTAACAGAGATTTCGACCCTGCTCTCGGTAGGTATAGCACTTATTTGGATCATGCCACCTTGATTAGAATACTTAATCGCATTGGATAGAAGATTGCGAATTACCAGAATAAGCGCTTCGCGATCGACGTAAACACGAATGTCTTCATCTATATGGACGTGCAGAGTCAATTGCTTCACCTCACAGTTCAGCAAGAGTAAACGACATGCTTCTTCGACAATATCAGATACGAGAAGTGATTCAGGATGCAGCACAATGCCTTCCTTCTGACCGCGGAACCATTCCATGAGATTCTCGACAATCGTATAGGTGTTGCGAATTTGTTCGCCTAATGCATGAATAATCTCGTTGCCAGCTTGGCTGGATGGTCCTTTCTCTTGCTCTAGCAGCTCCAACAAGTTGACTTGAACGGCTAACGGATTACGAATGTCATGGGATACCGCTGTGAAGAGCTGATCCTTCATTTGGTTAAGGTGAGCGATCTGCTCCAGCGTTTGTTGCTTCTCCGTAATATCGATAATGATGGAGATGGTTCCTAGCTTGCGTTGTCGCTGGGTGAAGAATGGATAGATATTCACTATGTATGATTTCTTCTCATGTCCGATCTGTGTACTGATCTCGATTCGGCATTCTTCCATGTGAGCACATGCAGACTGCCACTGGGGCCAAGCTGTGAGTACTTCGCCGTAATTACGGCCTAGAATTGGTCGGTTACCGTTATCCTCTAACAGTAAACGAGCCAATCTATTGCTATCGATAATCTTGCCATCCGTATTCATAATGAGCATCCCTTCATGCATCGTTTCTACAACGATGTTCCTCGCCACGGGGACACTTGTGAATAGTTTCTTCCGCAGAATAATCCAGAACATGATCATGCCACAAATCCCGCTATACACGGAGAGAGGTAGAAGCCACGGAGAGAGAGTGGGCATGAATAACTTCATCATTTCCACCGACGCTGGAATGCTGCCGAACAGGAGCAGCCACATGCCGGCGCCGCGGATTTCAGGACGCGTGCCTCGTATGTAACGGAACAGAACGAATACGCAGCCCGCAATAATGGCATAGCACAATAGATTGAAAGCTAGAGCGTACGGGGACTTGGTCGTGACCAGGTGTCCATTAATCAACTCTTGAGATCTATTAATGATGCGCCAATAAGGATCTGTCCAGATCAGAACGGCCCAGCAAGCGAATAGGGCAAGGAGAGGGAAGCTCCATCGCAGCCTCAACCACCTGTCCTTGCCGATCAGGTCCAGGACAAATAGCACCATCAATGGCACCATGAATAAAAGTGCGGTTTGCTCTATATTTCGAAAAAAAAGCTTGGATTGCAAGTCTGTGCGACTGATCTCGAGAATCACACTTCCGGCATAAACGACTCTACAGCCTAATACCCATACGAAAAAGCGCACACCTCGTTCCCGGTAGTACACGATCGCATACATCAACATGATGCACATTAGAATGGCCGATAGTAGGATTGTGATTGAGGGTAGTGTCCATAGACCTTCCATATATAAGTAAGTTGCTCCTTTGATGTTGAGAGAATTGGATGTTGTAATTGAATTCTATCATAATTTTATCATATCAGTATGCTAGGATGAAAACTAATTGCTACGTAGTTATCATATATGCAGATATGAAAGGTGGGAATTCATGATGTTGCGAGGTTTTTCACGTAAAACAGGACTTACAGCACTGTCAATATTGCTATTGTTAGGAAGTGTCATGTCGTTTCCAGTATCAACTGTACAAGCTGCAGTGCATGGAGGAGTTTTTGAGTATGAGGACCTGGGCGATGGCACCGCTATCATTACAAGCTACATTGGAGCTAGCGGAGTGGATGTTGTCATACCGAATACTGTGGGTAGCGGATTAATTGTGGTCGAAATCGGAATGAATGCTTTCAAGAATAAGCAGCTGCCCTCGGTAACGATTCCTGAAGGTGTGACGACGATCGGGATTGCAGCGTTTGCAGAAAACAAGCTGACTAGTTTGATCCTTCCAAGCAGTCTCACCACAATCGATAATACTGCTTTCATGTATAATGAATTGGCCACGCTGACGATTCCTGAAGGTGTGACGACGATCGGGACTGCAGCGTTTGAAGAAAACAACCTGACTAGTTTGACCCTTCCAAGCAGTCTCACCACAATCGGTAATGCTCTTTTCAAGTATAATGAATTGGCCACGCTGACGATTCCTGAAGGTGTGACGACGATCGGGACTGCAGCATTTGAAGAAAACAAGCTGACTAGTTTGACCCTTCCAAGCAGTCTCACCACAATCGATAATTCTGCTTTCAAGATTAATGAATTGGCCACGCTGACGATTCCTGAAGGTGTGACGACGATCGGGCCACAAGCGTTTGAAGCAAACAAGCTGACTAGTTTGACCCTTCCAAGCAGTCTCACCACAATCGATAATTCTGCTTTCAAGTATAATGAATTGGCCACGCTGACGATTCCTGAAGGTGTGACGACGATCGGGCCTGCAGCGTTTGAAAGAAACAAGCTGACTAGTTTGACCCTTCCAAGCAGTCTCACCACAATCGGTAATGCTCTTTTCAAGTATAATGAATTGGCCACGCTGACGATTCCTGAAGGTGTGACGACGATCGGGACTGCAGCATTTGAAGCAAACAAGCTGACTAGTTTGACCCTTCCAAGCAGTCTCACCACAATCGATAATTCTGCTTTCAAGATTAATGAATTGGCCACGCTGACGATTCCTGAAGGTGTGACGACGATCGGGCCTGGAGCGTTTGAAGAAAACAAGCTGACAAGTGTGATGATTCCGGATAGCGTAACGACAATTGGAAATAGAGCATTTTACTATAACGCGTTACTTTCGGATGTTCTGGTCCTTAGCGAGAATATAACATTCCAGAGTAACCAAATCTTTAATTATAATTTATCCAATCTGACACTATATAGTTATGATTCATCAACTTCGAAGACTTATGCTACTGTTAACAGTCTCCATTTCCAGACAATCACGGCAGAGCTCGCAGACCTGGAACTTAACATACCCGGGTTGACATTCAATCTGGCGGAACGCACCTTCAACCTGATGACAAATGCGAATGCTGTCATCGTGACGCCTACTCCTGTTGTCCCGTTCTCGGAAGTGAAAGTCAATCATACGCTGGTGCCGTACGGGTCGGACTCTCCATCCATCGATCTTACCGAAGGAACGGTGACAATTACCTTGGATGTGGAAGCTCCAGACAACTCTACAGAACAATATACAGTAGTATTTAAGGTTGATCATACTAGCCCATCTATTGATTTGACAGCTAACCCGACAACACCGACGAATGGGAATGTTACCGTAACAGTCGGCACGGATGGTACGGGCAGCGCCATTGACAGCGTGAAATGGGCTACAGGCAGCCAGGTTGCCGCGTTCTTCGCAACAGGCGGACAGGTGCTCACAGGCGGCTCGTTCGCCGCAACTGTTAACGGAACGTATACCGTTTATGCGCGAGACGAGGCAGGCAACGAATCGGTTGAAATGATCACAATCAGCAACATTGATCGAAACGTGCCCACGATTAACCTGACAGCTAGCCCGACAACACCGACGAATGGGAATGTTACTATAACAGTCGGCACGGATGGTACGGGCAGCGCCATTGACGGCGTGAAATGGGCTACAGGCAGTCAGGTTGCTGCGTTCTTCGCAACAGGCGGACAGGTGCTCACAGGCGGCTCGTTCGACGCAACAGTTAACGGAACGTATACCGTTTATGCGCGAGACGAGGCAGGCAACGAAGCGGTTGAAATGATCACAATCAGCAACATTGACCGCAACTTGCCTACGGTCGATTTGACAGCAAGTCCGACAAGTTCGACGAATGGGAATGTCACTGTAACCGTGGCTACCTATGCAAGTAGTGGGATTAGCGAGTTGAAATGGGCAGCAGGCAATGAAGGAACAGCGTTCTTCACGACTGACGGGGAAGCAATTATCGGCAATGAATTCACCGTAACCTCGAATGGCACTTATACCGTCTATGCAAGGGATAATGCCGGCAATGAAGCGGTTGAGACGATCGCAATCAGCAACATTGACCGCAACGTGCCCACGATCGATTTGACAGGGAGTCCGACAAGTTCAACGAATGGGAATGTCACTGTAACCATGGCTACTTATGCAAGTAGTGGGATCAGCGAGTTGAAATGGGCAGCAGGCAATGAAGGAACAGCATTCTTCGCAACCGGCGGAGAAGCAATTGTCGGCAATGAATTTATCGTTACTGCGAATGGTACTTATACCGTCTATGCAAGGGATAATGCAGGTAATGAAGCGGTTGAGACGATCGCAATTAGCAACATTGACCGCAACGTGCCCACGATTGATTTGACAGGGAGTCCGACAAGTTCAACGAATGGGAATGTCACTGTAACCGTGGCTACCTATGCAAGTAGTGGGATCAGCGAGCTGAGATGGGCAGCAGGCAATGAAGGAACAGCATTCTTCGCAACTGGCGGAGAAGCAATTGTCGGCAATGAATTTACCGTTACTGCGAATGGTACTTATACCGTCTATACAAGGGATAATGCCGGCAATGAAGCGGTTGAGACGATCGCAATTAGCAACATTGACCGCAACGTGCCCACGATTGATTTGACAGTGAGTCCGACAAGTTCAACGAATGGGAATGTCACTGTAACCGTGGCTACCTATGCAAGCAGTGGGATCAGCGAG
>NZ_JAGGLB010000029.1 GCF_017874215.1 Paenibacillus eucommiae | reverse complement strand
GTCTTACACGACTTTTTATTCTCAAGCTTAACAGCTCAAAATTCGAAACTGACGAGATTTACATCTCATTTTAAAACTTTTTTTGATCACTTGTGCGCTTCATTTCCGTTAGGATTTGAGGCCTCATCAGGCGATCTCTTCTTCACTCGTTGTTCAGTTTTCAAAGAGCAATTTCTCTAGCAGTCTTATTCTTCATCCAACTCTCTCTCGAAAGCCAGAAGACTAATATACCACATTGATTTCTTTTTTGCAACTACAATTTTCAGCATCTTTTTTACGATCAGCTTCATTTTGTTGTCGGCTGCTGTCGCTTTTTAGCGGCAACTTTTATAAGATAACACATGAACCTAATTAAAGTCAACCATAATAACAAAATAAATTAAAATAACGGTTTAATGCAGTAATCAAAACAAAATTATAGGCTCAACAAACAACTATTAGCATGCATTTGTTCATTTTTTTCAACTAACAATTCTAAATAAATAAAATTCCTGCTAAAGCAATACAATCTTCAATGCTATCAAAAGAAGCACTCCTGGTATCCCGAGCAGAGCCACGACCGCCAAGGTGAGGTAATTCATAGGTATATTCATGTGAGTATAACTTCCAAACAAATTAATTACGTAAAGTATAAGCGCAGCAAACACTATATTCATCGCCAGTACCGAGATCCACCTGCCTGCTTGTCCGCTTCTAAATAACACATACAACAGAAGCAGCGAAGAAACCACCAGCAACGCCCACATTACATAGGGGATGACCATGGCTCCACCTCCAAAATACCATCGCTATTTACCAGCGTATTTTTGGCTTTTCTCAGCAGCATTTCGTATCTTTTCTCAGCAGCCTCCAGGGAATAGATCGCATAATCAATCTCATCCTTATCCAGGGCATACTCAAATTGTGCTTGTGCATGAACCCAGGTTTTCAAAGCTTTTTGTATTTCCAGAAGCAGCAGCTCTCTTTCTCTTGCAGCATCCTCCGCCTGCTGACGGGCCGATAACCCCCACTTTACATGAAACCAATTCCGGCTAAGCTTCACACTCCAACCTCCTCTATAACCAAAGAGTCTCTCTATAAATCATATGGACAGTGCGGGAGCATTAGAACCAGCCAAACATAAAAGAGAGCCTCTCGGCTCCCAAGTACTGCTGCTTATTGTTCTATATTTCTCTGCGGCCTTCCAACGCCTTGGTAAGGGTCACTTCATCCGCATATTCCAGGTCACCACCAACAGGCAAACCATGAGCAATGCGGGTTACTTTTAGCCCGAAGGGTTTTATGAGCCTAGAAAGGTACATAGCTGTAGCTTCCCCTTCAATATTAGGATTGGTAGCGAGAATAAGCTCCTTGACCTTCTCATCACTCAACCTCTTAAGCAGCTCAGCGATATGAATTTGATCGGGACCTATCCCCTCCATTGGAGATATAGCTCCATGCAGAACATGGTAATAGCCAGGAAATTCCTTGGTTCTCTCCATAGCTACTAAATCCTTAGACTCCTGTACAACACATAGGACTGAATCGTCCCTGCTTTTGTCCTGACAAATACGGCAAGGATCAATGTCCGTAATGTTGCAGCAGACTGAGCAATAATGAAGGTTTCGCTTCACGCTGACAAGCGCTTTGGCGAAGTCGATCACATCATCCTCTTTCATCCGCAGCACATGGAACGCCAGGCGGCCCGCCGTTTTGGGACCCACCCCAGGTAAATGGGAGAAGGCATCAATTAACTTTGCTATCGGTTCAGGGTAGTGCAACGGATGATCTCCTTCGTAGTTAAAAGTTAAAAGGTTTAAGTTTTTAGTTTTTAGTTAAAGATTTTAGTTTGAAGATTTTAGAATAATCCAGGAATGTTCATTCCGCCAGTAAATTTACCCATATCTTTGTTGGCCAATTCATCTGCCTTGCTCATAGCATCGTTCACTGCGGTTAAAATCAGGTCCTGCAGCATTTCTACATCTTCAGGGTCAACAGCTTCCGGCTTAATTAAAATATTTTGAATCTTTTTATGACCGTTCACTGTTACTGTGACGACACCGCCACCTGCGCTTCCTTCAATTACTTTAGTGCCCAATTCCTCCTGGGCTTTCATCATTTGCTCCTGCATTTTCTTCACTTGCTTCATCATTTGATTCATGTTATTCATAGTTTACATCTCCTTTTTGGGATTATAATTTAGGAATTCTATAAGAATTCAGTCAAATTCAGTCTTCATTAATCTTAACCAGATCTTCGCCGAACAGCTGGATCGCTTCAGAAATCCACTCTTCCTTATGCCCGCCGTTCAAGTTCTCCTCTGGCTGAAGCTCCAAAACCTCCTGCGGCACTTCTACAGCTTTAGCTTGGGCATCATCCCACTCTTTACGCATAATCGTGACCAGCCTGAAAGGTTTTCCTAGGACAGCAGTGATCACCTGCTCGATCAACTGTTTGTTCTCCGGTTTTTCCGTTGTGTCCCGATGCATTTCGTTCTTAAAAGCTACCAGTAATGAATCCCCTTGGCTGCAAACTAAATCTCCGTTAACAAGCCAGGCATGGACAGTAATCTTCTTCTCCTTGACTGTACCTAGAATTTGCCCCCATTTCATTAATGCCATACGGGTTTCTTCACCTTGAACTGCCTGGAGGTATGCATCCAGCTTGAGGCCTGACTTTCTGGAAGGCACAGACGCTGGCGGAGCTTTAGGGGTAGGGGCTTTCGAGACAGCATCAGCAGACTGAACTGCAACACCTGATTTCATCAGTGCGGCAAGCTGGTCTTCCAGCTTTAACAGCTTTGCACTCATTTCCTGAAGCAAATTGCTTTGTTGAGAGGGCACAGCTGCTGTCGGAGATGCTGAGGTTTGCAGCAGATCTGATGGCCCCGATTGCAAACTATGAATTTCACTTACTTTCATAACAGCTATTTCCAGCATGGTCTGCGGCTGAACCGAGTACTTCATTTCACTTTGATAATGGTTAAGCACCTCAATCATTCGCATCATGTCCGAGGGAGAAAAGCTGCTGGCCACACTTTGCAAATGCGGCAAATCAAAAATCCTCTCCGTAACAGCAGGAGAATTCGGCACCATTCGCACCATAAGTAAATCCCGAAAATATTCAATTAAGCTCTCCATGCACTTGTCTGCACTTTTGCCTTCTTGCATAAACCGGTCGATCAGCTCAAGAGCTGCACCTAAATCCTTATCTTTAATAGCTTTAACAAGCTTCTCGAATTGATCCGATGCCACGCCTCCAGTAATAGACAAAATATCACTGATTGCGATCCTGTCTGCCGCGAAAGAAGCGGATTGATCCAGCAAGCTCAGAGCGTCTCTCATCCCTCCGTCTGACAGACGGGCTATATAATGGAGCGCTTCTTCATCAATCGAAATCTGTTCCTGCTCACATACATATTGCAGCCTCTGTACTTGCTCTTCCAGCGAAACCCTGCGGAAATCAAACCGCTGACAGCGCGAAATAATCGTCGCAGGAAGCCTGTGCGGCTCCGTCGTTGCCAGAATAAACATAACATGCGCCGGCGGCTCCTCCAATGTTTTGAGCAGCGCATTAAAGGCTTCTGTAGTCAGCATATGAACTTCATCAATAATATAAACCTTCTGCCGCACTTCCGTCGGGGCATATTTGACCCTATCCCGGATATCTCTGATTTCTTCCACTCCGCGGTTTGACGCAGCATCAATCTCAACTACATCCATCACAGAGCCCTCAGTTATACGCAAGCAGGCTGAGCATTCATTACAAGGCTCCTCATTGGGACCCTTCTCACAGTTCACGGCCTTGGCCAATATTTTGGCAGTACTCGTTTTGCCTGTGCCGCGGGGGCCGCTAAAAAGATAGGCATGAGAAAGCCGATTTTCTCTGAGTGAATTCTGCAAGGTTTGAGTAATATGCTTCTGCCCGACAACCTCGCGGAACACTTGGGAACGCCAAGTTCTGTACAAAGCGATATGTGCCATAATGTCCTCTCCCAATAATTCAAGGAATTCATGCTTAGAATTATCTGAATCCATTATACTATAACCCTCCGCACGATGAAATAGAGGATCAAATCAGGAGTAAGGAATGCTTACAGTAAAAGTAGTGCCAAAGCCTTTGGAGGCTACGCGTATACTCCCGCCCATATCATGAATAATACGCTGGCAAACGGAAAGTCCTAGACCCGTACCACTATCCTTGGTCGTAAAAAAGGGATCAAAAATCTTATCGATTACAAACACGGGAATACCAGGTCCAGTATCATGAATTTCAATGCTGACCTTCCGTTCTTCCAGATCCAGCTTTTCAGTTATCGTTAATATCCCTCCATCTACCATAGCTTCAATTCCATTTTTACATAAATTCAGAAAAACCTGTTTAAGCAGCTCCTGATCGGCAATAACCAACGGCAAATGATAAGCAGCTTCATATTGAAGGTGCACTTTATACAAAATCGCCTCATTGTTAATGATCGGCAGTATTTCCCTTAGAACCAGAGACACATCCGTTTGTTCATAGATTACATGCTTAGGTTTGCTTAAAAGCAAAAATTCGCTGACTAGCTCATTGATCCGGTTGATTTCAGTTAGCATAACTTCCGTGTAGCCCTGCTCCTTATTCATGCCGCGAACCTCAAAGGTTCGTCGCAGCACTTGAAGAAAGCCCTTGATCGAGGTCAGGGGATTGCGGATTTCGTGTGCAGTGCCAGCTGCTATCTGTCCAATCATCGCCAATCTGTCGCTGCGCTGTACCATTTCTTCCAAGGATCTCAGGTTCGTAACATCTTTAAAAATTAAATAAGCGCCTACAATTTGTCCCTGGTTATCCTTTAACACGTTAGAATCGAGTAATAGCTCGTAACGTTCCTGGTCATTCATCCACGAAACGGCATGGTTGCGAACTACCATTCCATCTAAAATTGTTTTCTGGACAAGCTGGTGCTGAATAGGTACGGCTTCGAATACTTTTTCCATCGACTGGTTCAAGATCGAACTCCGCTCCAGGCCAAGAACCCTGCATGCCATGTCACTGATATCAATTAACGCATAATTCAAATCGATCAATATCACACCCAAATTTACATCCTTCAAAAAAGCATCGGAAAATTGTTGCAGTAAGTTGAGCTGAAGGGGCTCAGTTTGATCCTCTAACAAGAATATGTACACAGTCCGATTACCTTGCATAAATTCAATCATGGAATAGTAATGACTCAAGATTCTTCCATCTCTGGCTTGTATAAAAGCCTTTGGCTGCTCTTCCCATTGTTCCATGCTCATATTTGCTTCAAAGTACCGGGCATATATATGTTGTAAGCTATCCGTGATTCGAATGACTTGAGAGATAGGGCTCCCAAGCAGTTCATCCGCCGAATACCCTGAGGCATCTAAAAAAAACGTGTTTGCTTGAAGAATTTCTCCTTCCTGATCAATCATAAGCACACCTTGCCCTTGATATTGACGGAGCAACCTGTTCAACCCATCCATGGTCATTTGAACCTTTGGCACTTTTTTCTTTGACAATCGGCAACACCCTTTCTTAGACGGACAAGAAGACGTAAGCGGCGGCATCAAATTCATTCGTTCATAACACATTCTCTTCCCATTCAGTGATTTCCTTCCAAGAGAGAAAAAGAAAAAAACGCCGAAATCGGCGTTTGCATAAAATCATTAGTTACCGTGCACCTGTTATTGATAAAGGGATCCAAGCGAACTTTTATCGTTAGCTCAAGTTAGGCTTCCCCCCGGCACATGAAAAATCCTGCTTACGGCTGCTTCCTTCCAGACCTGACCGGGTTCACAGGCATCCATTGCGGAGGACCCGACTCTCAACACCACGTGTAAAAGTCAGACCTTACATCACAGTACCTCTAACAGGGATTCAACCCCGCTACAGCGGATTGCGAGCTACAGGGCACCGCTACCTCCCCATCTAGCACGGCAAAAATAAGTATATCCGATTGAGAGATAAATAGCAACAAGGTGTTCATATCCATGGTATTCTTGCCCAATTATGATCCGGCTATCAGCAATACGTTAGCAGCTTCCAATCAGCTTCCAATCCCATTGACGTCAGTCGGTTACATATGAATTGTATACCTTGGCATATTTGTCTTCAGAGCCATATATGCAGCTGATTTGACCTGCTCTATCTGTGAGGGGCTTAAACCATCTTTGTATTGCAGCTTAACGTCTACAATAGGACCTCTAATTGTTAATTGTGAATGTTTAATTTCAGGAAACTGAGCCAAAACTGCCTTCATCAAGCTAGCATCGTCTTGGTAATGATGATAAGTCGGATTTAATGGAAAATTAGGGTTAACGCTCGTAAGCCCCATATATCCATCTTCAGGATAGGGCTTGACTTGTGATTTCTGTTTCACGCCGCTGCTGCAGCCCATTAATCCGCTCAGTAACAATACCCCCGCTATAAGACCCAAAAATCGTTTCGACATAAAAACACCTCCCTACCGCATCCAAGCTTAAGCTTAGGATGACCAAGGGAGGTGAACTTATGCGTACAGAATTAAATACCGTATTTCTTCTTGAATTTGTCGACACGACCACCAGCATCAATGAATTTTTGTTTTCCAGTAAAGAATGGATGGCAGTTCGAGCAAATCTCAACGCGCAGATTTTGCTTTATGGAACCCGTCTCAAATGTATTCCCACAAGCGCAAGTCGCTGTAGTTACATAATAAGTAGGATGAAGAGCCTCTTTCATATCCAGTTCACCTCTTTCTGCCCTGAATCATTATGCGAAACAGAGTTAAATTCACACACAAACGTATAATAGCACAGAAGGATAAATATTAGCAACTTCAAAATAATTCAAGCTCTCGACCCGCTTGGATTGCCAAAAAATTCAGGGGTATGTGTATAAGAACCCAATATGACATCTGGAAGCTCTGCTTCAAAAATTTCAATCATTTGCTTCATTCCGAGCAGCTCGCCTTGAGCTTTAGGGATGATGGCCAAATAGCTTTCAGGGTCGATATTTAAATTACGCATTTGAATTAACTTTAGCCCCGTCCTCCGGACAAATTCGACCATAGCTTCAATCTCTTCTTCACGATCGGTCACTCCAGGGAAAACCAGGTAATTAATCGAGGTAATGACTCCTTGGTCCGCCGCATACCTCAGGGACTTCTCTACATTCTTCAACGTATAACCCCTTGGTCTGTAATAGGCGTTGTAATGGTCGTCAAGCGCACTGATCGTGCTAACCCGCATTAAATCAAGCCCAGCATCCACAATGCCGCGGATATGATCTGACAATCCGGCATTCGTGTTGATATTAATATAACCCATCTTCGTTTGCTGACGGACCTGTTTAATAGCTTCAATAATTGTTTTGGCTTGTGTCGAAGGTTCACCTTCACAGCCTTGACCGAAGCTGATGATGCTCTCAGGCGTCCGCAAATGCTCAAGCATGATTTCAACAACTTCTTCTGTTTTCGGTTTAAAATTCATTCTTGTCTGCGGGGCTGGAAAGCCGCTGTCCTCCGGCTGCTCAGAGATACAACCGAAGCAACCAGCATTGCATGAATAAGAGACAGGAACTGCGCCTTCCCATCGATTCAAGAATGTATTGGAAGCTGTTAAACATTCATAACCCAAAGCACAGTTAGACAAATGCTCATATAAACGGTTATCGGGATATTTAGCAACTATGTGCTTGACCTGATTCTCAAGCTCCAGAGGATCACAGTGAATCGGATTCCAATAATAAGGGTTGTCGGTTTCACGGGCAGCCACGTAGAAGCCGTTCTCTTTCCATACGACGGCGGTATAACCGAACAGTGGCAATAGCTTGCTTTTATCCGATTTGACATATCCAGGCAGCAGTATTCTTGTAAAGCCTTGCGGCAGCAAAGCACCGACAGCCTGATAATCACCATCGAGCAGCTTCATATCTCCCGTTGCAACGTCCATCCCAACAGGCCTTGTAAAGGGTAGACTAACCAGTGTTGCTCCCTCTGGCAGCGGAATGAGCTCATCTTCCATGATTTCCGTAATCATCTCGGCATTGCGTCCAAGTGAAAGGTAGTCCGGATGATCGTATACATTACCTGCTGAGTCAGCGTAAACCAAATTCATAGCGATACTCCTTCTTGTTACGATGCGGAATTTTTCACTTTCCCTTTGTTCGTTCCACTTCCGTTCCCGCTTCCACTCACATTGCTGCTTCCGCTTCCGCTTCCGTTTCCATTAGCTGGAACATTCAAGGAGTCAAGGAACTCTTGATTGGTCTTGGTATCTGCCAGCTTTTTAATAAATGCTTCCGTATATTCGTACGAATCATTCATCCCTTTGCGCATCGCCCAAATTTTCTCAAGATCACCCTTGGAAAGAAGAGCTTCTTCCCTACGTGTTCCGGATCTCCGGATATCAATAGCAGGGAACGTTCTGCGTTCAGCCAGCTTGCGATCCAAATGAAGCTCCAAATTACCTGTACCTTTAAATTCTTCATAAATGACATCGTCCATACGAGATCCTGTCTCCACCAGCGCCGAGGCCAGAATGGTCAGGCTGCCACCCTCTTCAATGTTACGGGCAGCACCAAAAAAACGCTTAGGTCTATGGAAAGCCGCAGGATCGATACCACCGGAAAGTGTGCGTCCGGATGGTGGTACTACCAGATTATAGGCTCGGGCCAAACGTGTTATGCTATCTAATAGTATGACTACATCTTTCTTATGCTCAACAAGCCGCATAGCACGTTCCAGCACAAGCTCCGCTACTTTAATGTGATTCTCAGGCAGCTCATCGAAGGTAGAGGCAACGACCTCTCCCTTAACCGAACGCTGCATATCCGTTACTTCCTCAGGTCTTTCATCAATAAGCAGAACAAATAATTCAATTTCCGGATAATTGGTTGAAATACTATTTGCTATTTCTTTAAGCAGTAGAGTTTTTCCGGCTTTGGGAGGAGCTACAATCAAACCACGCTGCCCTAGACCAACAGGAGCAAGCAAATCCATAATGCGGGTGGAAAGCTTCGTGGGGGATGTCTCCAGAATCACTCTGGTTTGCGGATAAAGAGGTGTCAGTGCCGGAAAATGGAGTCTTTCAGAAGCGGTTTCCGGCTTCTCTCCGTTCACAGCTTCTACCTGAAGCAGCCCAAAATAACGTTCATTCTCCTTAGGAGGCCGGCACTTGCCTGAAACCAAATCACCAGAGCGAAGGTCAAACTTACGGATCTGCGATGCAGAAATATAAATATCCTCCGTACTCGGCAAGTAATTAATAGGCCTCAGGAAGCCAAAGCCCTCTTGGAGAATTTCCAGGACGCCTTCCATAAACATTAGTCCGCTTTCAGCGGCCTGGGCTCGTAATATAGCAAAAATAAGTTCTCGTTTCTTTAGCTGTCCATAATAAGGAATCTGATGCTTTTTGGCCAGCTTGTATAGTTCTGTAAGCTTTTGTTCTTCAAGCTCAGCAAGTTGCATGCTCATTTATTTCTACCACCAAACTATTAAATTTTTCATTGATCTTGGAAATATAGTAGCTATCATTACCTTATCTGCGCAAGTTTATTCCTCACGTTCACGCCAAACCTCAGCTCCTAAAGCTGAAAGGTTCGTAACCAAATTCTCGTAGCCTCTATCAATAAACTCAACGCCGGTCACTTCGGTAACGCCTCCAAAGGCAACACTAAGACCAGCGATAACGAGGGAAGCGCCTGCCCGAAGATCCGTAGCTTTCACTTTGGCAGAGCTTAGAAAGGAGCCTTCGATAATGGCCGAACGGCCCTCTACCTTCATCTTGGCACCCATACGTACTAATTCGGGAATATGCTTGAAGCGATTGCTATATACATAATCCGTCAATATGCTGACACCTCTCGCTTGGCATAACAAGCTTGCCATTGGCGATTGCAGATCTGTTGCGAAGCCCGGGTACACCAAAGCCTTGACATCCACACTCTCATATTCCGGTTGTCCAACTACGCGAATGGATTCATCCATCTCATAGATATGTACGCCCATCTCCTGGAGCTTGGCCGTAACGGCTTCCATATGCTTAGGTATCACATTATCTACAATCACATCTCCACGAGTAGCTGCAGCGGCAATCATATAAGTACCTGCCTGAATACGGTCAGGAATAATGGAATGTCTGCAGCCATGAAGGGAATCAACCCCTTCTATACGAATGGTCTCTGTACCAGCCCCAATAATTTTGGCACCCATAGCATTAAGCAATGTAGCAACATCTATAATTTCAGGCTCTTTAGCCGCATTTTCAATAAGTGTAGATCCCTTGGCCCTCGCTGCTGCCAGCATGATATTGATCGTAGCACCAACACTGACCATGTCCAAATATATTTTGGCGCCGCGGAGCCGCTGTTTGGCACGAATCCGTAAAGCCCCATTCTCATTGCTGACTTCTGCACCCAGTGCTTCAAATCCCTTGATATGCAAATCAATCGGCCGGGGTTCAAAATTACAGCCACCCGGAAGTCCGATCGTCGCCTCTCCAAATCTACCTAATAGCGCCCCCATTAAATAATAGGAAGCTCTCAGCTTTTTCACTTTGCCATTAGGCATAGGTATCGACTTCATACGGCTGGGATCAATCACCATCTGGTCTCCGCTCCACTCAATCGAAGCGCCAAGATCCGTTAAAATTTCTGTATATATAGCCACATCACTAAGATGGGGCAGATTGTCCAAAGTCACCGTAGTTTCAGCAAGAATAGCTGCAGGTATTAGAGCGACAGCGCTATTCTTAGCTCCGCTAATTTGCACCGTCCCCCGCAGCGGACGACCGCCTGCGATCATTAATTTTTCCAACATGTATCCGTTTCCCCCTAAATCAGGTACAAATCTAATAAACAGAAGAGGGAAACGCATAAATAAGCATGCATTTCCCATAAAATCTATTGAAACTAAAATTAAGCTTGATTGCTGCTTCCGAATAATTGAATTTTGGATTTAACGACATCGACCATGGCTTTGCGGGCTGGGGTGAGATATTTGCGAGGATCGTAGACCTTGCTGTCTTTATTTAACGCTTCACGGATCGCTTCCGTACAAGCTACCTGATTCTCAGTGTTTACATTGATCTTGGCTACACCGGCTTGAATTGCTTTGAAAATCATCTCATCAGGAACACCGGATCCGCCATGCAGCACGACTGGAACTGGAATAGCCTTGGTAACCTGTTCGATAATATCAAAATGAATGTTAGGTTCGCCAGCATACATGCCATGCGCAGTACCTACAGCTATGGCCAAACAATCAACGCCAGTTTCCTCATAGAAGCGGATTGCTTCTTCAGGCTTGGCCAAGTTGGCATTCTCTTCATCCACACTGATGTCATCTTCAACACCACCGATGGTTCCAAGCTCGCCTTCTACAGAAACGCCCATAGCCCGAGCGGCCTTCACTACTTCTTTGGTCAGGCGGATATTGTCTTCATAAGAATGATGGGAGCCGTCAAACATAACCGAACTGAACCCGGCACGGATACATTTCATAGCGACCTCGAATGAACTTCCGTGATCCAGATGCAAGGCAATCGGCAAGCCGGATTTCTTAGCGGCAGCTTCTGCAATCGCAACTGTAAATTCAATACCCATATATTTAAGCGCCCCTTCACTAACTCCGTAAATAAATGGGGATTTAAGCTCTATTGCAGCTTCCATTATCGCTTGAGCAAATTCCAAATTGTTCATATTAAATTGACCTACAGCAAATTTATTGGCTTTTGCTTTAGGCAAAAACTCATTCATTGAAACTAGTGGCATGATTTTCCCTCCAAATTTTCTTTATAGGTAAAATAATATCCCATTCAAAGTCACACTGGGCTATTATATCACATAACCATTCAAATGATAACCAAGCCTGCCTCATTTGCGGCAAATGGCCATAAAAAAAGATCCTAATTTAGGATCCTACAGCAAATCCGCTGCTAGATTCGTTATTAAGCTGCATATTAACGGCTATTCTGAGCTCATCGATGTCAAAAGGCTTTGTAAAGTGCATGATGGCCCCCAGATCGGTTGCTTCCTTGATCATATCGAGCTCTCCGTACGCAGTCATCATAATGACTTTAATCTTGGAATCAATCGCCTTCACATGCTTTAATATATCCAATCCGTCCATACCAGGAATTTTCATATCCAGAAGAACTAGATCGGGTGAAGATTTTCTTACGATTTCAAGTGCCAGCTTTCCATTGGAAGCCTGGTAAGTGTCATAGCCTTCGTTACCAAATACTTCCATAAGCAAGACTCGAATACCATTTTGATCATCCACAATTAAAATTTTCTTTTTCATTTCATCCTAATCTCCCTTCCAGCTCACATTAAAAACGATCTGTCGAATTCTCTGAGAGATATAAATTCGCTATCCATGATCGATTTCCTTCTGAGTGGTAAGCAGAAATTGAAGAGATTTACAAAAAATGTTGTTTTTTTTGCCAGGCTCTACAATAATGTTTCTTTACTCGTCTCCATCGACGCTCTGACGAACTCGCGGAACAAAGGCTGCGGCCGATTCGGTCTCGAGGAGAACTCAGGATGGAACTGTACTGCCAAAAACCAGGGATGTCCAGGAAGCTCAATCATTTCAACTAGTCTGCCATCAGGAGACGTACCTGAAATAAGCAATCCTGCAGATTCTATGATGTCACGGTATTGGTTGTTGAATTCGTACCGGTGACGGTGTCTCTCATAAACCAGTTCTTCATTGTAGCAGCGCGC
This sequence comes from Paenibacillus eucommiae, assembly GCF_017874215.1. Lineage (GTDB taxonomy): Bacteria > Bacillota > Bacilli > Paenibacillales > NBRC-103111 > Paenibacillus_AI > Paenibacillus_AI eucommiae. The sequence continues at coordinate 130,861 of NZ_JAGGLB010000029.1, read as the reverse complement.
TGCCAAAGAATCAGAAACAAGCTTACAAGGATAAAGCCCCAAACGCATCGTACCGCCCAGATTCTCGATATCCTTTTGCTCTGGCAGCAGATCAATGACCGGATAAGCAGTAGTCGGATTGATTTCTGAGCTGTTTGCCTCCTCCAGCATAGCTACAGAACGGGCGTACTCCACAACAGCTACCTGCATACCTAAACAAATTCCGAAAAACGGAACTTTCTGCTCACGGGCATAGCGAATGGCTGTAACCTTGCCTTCAATTCCCCTGTCACCGAAGCCGCCAGGCACCAGTATTCCCTGTACACCTTTCAGCAGCTCATGAACGTTATGATCGTATATTTCCTCTGCATTAACCCAACGAATGCTAATTTCCGAATCATTAACAATACCGGCATGTCCCAGAGCCTCAACAATACTTAAATAAGCATCATGCAGAGCCACGTATTTACCTACAATAGCAATCTCTGTTGTTTGCTTAAGCTGCTTAACCCTGCTTACCATGCTTTCCCATTCAGTCATATCCGGCTCATTCGTCGAAAGCTTAAGGTGGTTCACCACAAACGAATCCAGACCTTGATCACGAAGCATCATCGGCACTTCATAGAGGGTTTCCGCATCCCTGCATTCAATTACAGCAGCCGCATCAATATCGCAGAACAGTGCAATTTTACGCTTCATTTCCTCAGTCAGGGAATATTCCGTCCGGCAAACAATGACATGAGGCTGAATACCAAGGCTGCGAAGTTCCTTCACGCTGTGCTGAGTTGGCTTCGTCTTGACCTCACCGGCTGCTTTTATATAAGGGATCAAGGTAACATGAATGTACATCACATTATCCCGTCCGATATCATTCTTCATCTGACGTATCGCTTCGAGGAAAGGCAAGCTCTCGATATCACCCACGGTACCGCCAATCTCCGTAATGACTACGTCCGATTGTGCTTCACGCCCCGCACGAATGACCCGGTCTTTGATCTCATTGGTAATATGAGGAATAACTTGAACTGTACCGCCCAAGTATTCGCCTCTTCTTTCCTTGGTGATGACCGATGAATATATTTTACCTGTAGTCACATTCGAGCTCTTGGAAAGATTGATATCGATGAACCGCTCGTAATGGCCTAAATCAAGGTCCGTTTCGGCTCCGTCGTCGGTAACGAATACTTCTCCGTGTTGATAGGGACTCATCGTTCCCGGATCGACATTAATGTAAGGGTCGAATTTCTGAATGGTTACCTTAAGACCCCTATTTTTGAGAAGCCTTCCTAAAGATGCCGCTGTAATTCCTTTGCCAAGGGAAGATACGACTCCTCCAGTTACGAAAATGTATTTAGTCATTATGTAGCCCATCCTCCTATGAATTTTTGCTTAAATAAGCGGCATAGCACAGCCCCTGCTTCAGCGAAGCGGAACTGCAAAAAAACAAAAAAAGTGACACCCGTACTGACGGGGCACTTTTTGAACGCGATCGCGAAATTGTTAAGTTCTTTTAAAGCCCATGCAATAGTTTACTCTGAACTGCAGCAGGCTGTCAAGACCAGTTATTTGTCAGCTAATTCATCCTCGTCGTCTGCATCATCGAATTCGGAATCATCTTCCAAATCATCTTCAGAATCGTCGTCTGCATCTTCATCAATGGTTGCATCGCCCAGGTCTTCGCCTTCAATTTCTTCGTCCTCAAAGAACTCGGCGTCCTCTTCCACTTCTTCCTCAGCCTCAAACTCATCAGGCTCAGCATCGAAGTTTCCATAGTCTTCTTCCTCTTCGGCAAAAATATCCTCTTCGTCAAGATCATCGTCTTCATCGTTAATAATGCGCGGACGTTTGGCGTTGCCAACAGCATCCTCGGATTTCTCAACCGGATACCACCGCTTCAATCCCCAGAGATTGGTGCCTACGCAAGCAAATCTTCCGTCGATGTTAATCTCCGTATATAATTGGGCGATTACCTGCATAACTTCCTGCTCGGATAACCCCTTAATCTTCGCAATTTCGGTCATCAGGTCCCTGTAATAGAACGGTGTATTCACCGCCTTTAATAATTCGAAAGCCAAATCCACCATCGGCATTTCTTTAGCCTTTTCTGCAGTGATTTTGAGTGTATAATCGCCAGCCATCTAAAGACACATCCCTTCAACCGTTATCACTATGTATAAGTAAAACCTATTTTTTCTAAAATTGCAACTCCCCACTATTTCTCCGGTTTGCGGCAAAAGGAAACAAGCGAAGGTCCCCCCTCGCTTGCGACTGTATCCTCGGGAAATGAACCCTCATTTCCTTGTGTTGAGCAAGAGACGCACACCCTGCCTCTCTCTTCATCCTATGAAGCCTAAGGCAGTTCGGTCACGGCTTAGCAACTAATTATTTAGAAAAAGGCGATAACACGATCAAACAGGATGACCTGTACATAGGATACTTAGATTCAATTCTTCGCTTGCAAGGGGGGCTTGGAATTTATGGACATGATTCATTTTCTTCATATGCTGCATGAGGAAATCGGTAAATCGCAAGGAACATCCAGAAAACACATCATTCATTTCAGAACTGCAAAAGATTACCGCAACTGCCGGGCTCATCTGAAGCGTTTAAAGCCCTCCCTTACCCACCTCTCCAAAATACGTGATCTTAATATTATTCATGCCTTCTCCTGCTCCCTTAAATCGGACGCCTTACTCAGACAAGGCTCCTTACCTGTCTACTTTGAAGAGGATATCAAAATTAAGGTCCATGGACTGCCTGAAAAAAAAAAGCATCGGGCCTCGATCAAGAACGATACACCGGGCCGCTCACAAATCATCCCTTGGGGTGTCGACCAGATCATGGCACCTCAAACGTGGAATAAATCTGTAGGCAGCCGAGTCAGCATAGGTGTAATAGATACAGGTATCGATTATAATCACCCTGACCTTAGTCAAGCTATTTCGCGCGGCATAAATCTGATCAACCGCAACTTGCTGCCGTTTGATGATAATGGACATGGCACCCATATCGCAGGCACGATTGCTGCTGCCAGCAGCAATGGAGGCATTGTTGGCGTAGCTCCAAGAGCGATTATCCATCCAGTCAAAGCCTTTGACCATAACGGCAGCGCATATGTTTCCGATATCATTGCCGGAATTGATTGGTGTGTACACAATGATCTGGACATTATTAACATGAGCTTCGGCATGAAAACCTATAATAAGTCTCTGGAATATGCAGTGCTTAATGCCTACCATGCAGGCAAAATTATTGTCGCTTCGTCAGGAAACGACGGCCATAAAGCATCGATCGACTATCCGGCCCGCTTCACCCAGGTCGTCTCTGTCGGAGCGACGACAAGAAGCAGCAAAATCGCCCCCTTCAGCAACAGGGGCAGCCGAATTGATATATACGCACCAGGAGACCGCATTTATTCCTCCTGGCTGCACGGCAAATACAACGAGCTGAGCGGCACCTCGATGGCTACCGCCCATGTCAGCGGCGTCATTGCGCTGATGCTGGCTATCAAGCCAGGCCTCCGGCCGCTGCAGATCAAGAACATCCTGAAGCGCAGCTCCATCTCGCTCAGCAAAACCCGCACAGTGCGGTGGCAGGCCGGGCAAATCAATGCCCGGCGGGCGCTTAGCGCACTGGACTAAAAGAAGGCCCGAACGGTCTTGCTTGTCCGGGCCTTCTATTTTTTGCCGGCGGATTTAGCTTACATCCGCTCCGGCGCAGTCACGCCAACGAGGCGGAGCACGCTGGCTATGGTGATGCGCAGCGCGCCGAGGAGTGCGAGGCGCGCCTGGGTTTGCTGCGCGTCGTCTGTGATGACGCGCTCGGCTTTGTAATAGCTATGGAACTGGCTGGCCAGTTCGTACACATAGCGGATGAGACGGTGCGGCGCATACTGCTCGGCGGCGATGGTGATCTCCTCAGGAAGCTCACCCATCTTGCGCAGGAGATCAAGCTCAGCTTCAGCAGACAGCATGGAGAGATCAATCTCCGAAAGCTGCTGCAGCGCCACGCCCTGCTCTTCGGCTTGACGGAAAATGCTGCAGATCCGCGCATGCGCATACTGCACATAAAACACCGGATTCTCATTGGACTGGGATACTGCAAGGTCCATATCGAAATCAAGATGCGAATCCATGCTCCGCATCGTGAAGAAATAGCGAATCGGATCGACGCCTACCTCATCCATCAGCTCTTCCATCGTGACCGCTTTACCGGTCCGTTTGGACATCTTCACCTTTTCCCCGTCCTGGAACAGGCTGACCATTTGCGCAACCAGCACGGTAAGCTTGCCAGCATCGTAGCCAAGTGCAGACATCGCGGCTTTCATCCGTGCGATATAGCCGTGGTGGTCCGCTCCCCAAATGTTGATCATCTGATCGTAGCCGCGTTGATACTTATCACGATGATAGGCGATATCCGGTGTTAAATAAGTAAACGAACCATCGTTCTTAATAAGGACACGTTCCTTATCATCTCCGAATGGAGTCGTGCGCAGCCACGTAGCTCCTTCTTCTTCGAAGATATGTCCCTGCTGCTTTAACTCAGCCAGTACATGTGGAATAAGTCCATTCTCATAAATAGAGGTTTCCGAGAACCATTGATCGAACTTAACGCCAAACCGCCCAAGGTCGCGTTTAATTTTATCCAGTTCTTTCTCCAATCCGTAAACGCGGAAATAATCAAGACGCTCCTCCCGCGGAAGCGCAGCAAGACGATCACCCTCCTGCTCTACCAGTTCGGCCGCAAAGCCTTTGATATCCTCACCATGATATCCGTCCTCAGGCATGTCAACAGCTTGGCCAAGTGCCTGCAAATAGCGTGCTTCAATGGATCTGGCAAGGTTTATCACCTGATTGCCGGCGTCATTGATATAATATTCTCTAGTCACCTCATAACCGGCCAGGTCAAGCACGTTGCAGAGCACATCTCCCACAGCAGCTCCACGGGCATGTCCCAAATGCAGGGATCCCGTCGGATTCGCGCTTACGAATTCCACTTGAACCCTTTTTCCTTGTCCCACATTAACTTCGCCATATCGATCTCCCTTGCTCATTACTTCCGCAATGATGTCATAGAGATAGCTCCGATTCATTTTGAAATTGATAAAGCCTGGACCGGCAATTTCTGCTTCCGCTATGTAAGCTTTCTCCTTCTGCAGGTGGGCGATTACTTGTTCGGCAATCAGTCTTGGATTTTGCTTGGCAATCCGTGTCAACTGCATAGCGATGTTGCTGGCGAAATCTCCGTGTGTCTTTTCCTTAGGCACTTCAATCACAATTTCAGGAAGCTGTGATGCTTCCACAATGCCGGCTGCAACTACAGCTTCTTGAATCGCTTCTTTAAGACCAGCCTTAACTTGATTCAAAACATCCATTTGCTCACTCCTCCCGAATCCAAAGTTTTATTGTATACAATCCTGCGTGCTCACCTTGTACATATAAGTCATAGCTCCATGCCGCCCATCCGATCCCCTGTATAAGCTCAGCGGTTAAGTCCCGTGTATGCATTTCAAGCTCCAGCTTCCCTTGAACCGTCTCATAGAAGCCTATCCGCTTCTCACCACGGACAAACGTTTGCTCCGATTTCACATTCCCTTGACGGATAATGCGAATTTGATCCGGCTCCAGCTTCAGTATCGTAAAGGTTTGGCCAAGCCCGGAATCAGCTTCTTCATAGCGGATATATGCATGATCCCCCTTCGGATAAAGCTCACCCTCGGCAAGCTGTACCGTCTGCTCTTCCGCCTGTTGGCTCTCAATCCGGATGTGCACTCTCTGCTTCGGTGTCATTACCATGATTCATGTCCCCTAGTGTATAATATACAGTCTCCGAATTCAATCCAAGCTTTCCGCTTTTTTCACCAATATCCGCCATTAATTGCCACAAGAAAAACGCCTTCTGGCGTCCTTTGATGAGCGTGTTCATGGCGTTGGTGCGTTACGGAGGGAATGGCTATGGGCTCCAGCCGCTGTTAAAGATTTGTTCCTTTGAATGGTATAGATGAGGAGGTAGAAACAAATCTTTAAAGGCAGACGCTTCCGCTCTTCCACCCACCCCCCTTCCCTCTCTCTAGCTACAATCGCACAAACACCAAGCTCAAACGGACAGTCAGCAAGGGTTTTTCTCTTGATTAGAGGAAATTTCATAGCGGGCTGAGGCGCTGGGATTGAAAAACGGCGCGCCAGCGCGCACAACCGAGAGGAGCTGCTACTTTAACGATGATTTTCATCGTTAAAAGCATAAGGTCCGCTCCACATCCTTACTTTAACGATGAAAAACATCGTTAAGTGGAGCATATTGGAGTACACGCCCATTTCAGCGGAGGATGGGCTGCTTCGGGGTATGCTCATCCCTTAAAACTTAATCTTTAGTTCAGTTAGTTCAGTAGAAAGGGGATCCCCTCTTTTATGCACTGTAAAGTACTTAAAATTTCTTATATCTCAAGAAAAACGCCTTGCTGAGTCCTTAGAGGTTATACTTTCCAGTGAATTCAGAAAAAAGCCGCCCCCGCTTCATTCCAAGCGACAACGGCTGTAGAAGGTCGGGTTTTTCCAACCTGAATCTGATTTTATTTCACCAGATCTTCGACAAATTTAGGCAGTGCGAATGCCGCTTTATGCAAGCGTGGTGTGTAGTATTTGGTTGGAAATTCAGGAATTGAAGCTTCCTCCACCTGTAGAGGGTCATGCACTTTACTACCCAAGGTAAAGGTCCAGAGACCGCTTGGATAAGTAGGGATGTTCGCGCAATATACACGCACGATCGGGAAGATTTCTTTTACATCACGGTTTACCGTTTGGATCAGGTCCGCTTTAAACCAAGGATTATCAGTTTGCGCTACGAAAATCCCGTCCTCTTTTAGCGCATCATAAATGCCTTGGTAGAAGCCTTTGGAAAAGAGCTCAACTGCTGGACCTACGGGCTCAGTGGAATCAACCATGATAACGTCGTAGGTGTTTTTGTGGTCGTGGATATGCATATAGCCATCATTCACAATCACCTGCACACGCGGATTATCAAGCTCTCCTGCGATTTCCGGAAGGTATTTCTTCGAGTATTCGATCACCTTGCCGTCGATTTCTACCAATACTGCTTTCTCTACCTGAGGATGCTTCAGCACCTCGCGGATCACACCACCGTCTCCTCCGCCAACTACAAGCACATGACGGGGGTTCGGATGAGTAACAAGCGCAGGATGTGCTACCATTTCGTGATATACAAATTCATCTCTGACTGTTGTCATTACCATGCCATCTAGAACCAGCATCGGGCCCCATTCCACTGTATCGATCATAGCGAGATCTTGAAAATCGGTCTGCTCTCTCACAAAGGTTTCTTTAATTTTAGCGGTTATACCGAAGCTCTCGGTTTGCTTTTCTGTGTACCATAATTCCATCTTCATCCCTCTTTTCGTTCTTGATATGCATTAACTGCATGACTACCTGTATTATAGTAGATTACCCCCAAAATGCAAGAATCATCAGCTCTTTTGCGGGTAATTTAAAAAAAAATTATATTTTGCCCGCTTCCGATGAATAGCAACTCCTAACCTTTTCCATACTGGAGAGTAGGAGCTTTATATAGAAAGGAGGTTTAGCTATGTCTGATATCAAGCAGCAGCCGGCGCCGTCACGCTCATCCAAAGGCAAGGAGGAAGTACCCTCCATTCGTTTTCTGCGCCGTGTGAAGAAATGGCTCTCCTTTACTATTACTGCTTTTGTAATTATCGGGGCTGGTGCCCTCCTTACCTTACTTTACCTTCGCGCCCAAGCACTGCCTGTTACTAAAATGCTGCAAACATCACAGATCTATGATGCACATGGCGAATGGATCGATTCCATGTACGCCGGGCAAAATCGTCAAATGGTACCGCTCAAAGATATATCCCCTTTTTTAATAAAAGCTACGCTCTCGGTTGAAGATCGGAATTTCTACGAGCACCTCGGCGTGGATTTCAAAGGCGTGGCCCGGGCCGCGATAGTCAATATTCAACACATGGCCAAGGTGCAGGGCGCCGGTACGATTACGCAGCAGCTCGCCCGCAACCTTTATTTGAACCATGACAAAACCTGGTCGCGGAAAATCAAAGAAACACTCTATGCGGTTCAGTTGGAAATGCAAATGAGCAAGGATCAGATTCTGGAGAGCTATTTGAATCAAATCTATTACGGTCATTCTACCTATGGGATCGAGACGGCTTCTGAGCTGTTTTTTGGCAAGCATGCCAGTGAGCTGACTTTGGCAGAAAGCGCCCTTTTGGCGGGAGTCCCCAAGGGACCTCGCTATTACTCCCCTTACTATGATCTGCAAAGCTCTCTAGACCGTCAGAAAACTGTTCTGCAGACTATGGTGGATAGCGGCTTAATCACGCAGAAAGAAGCGTCAGAGGCAGCCAAGGAGAAGCTGGTGATTCAACCGCTCTCGAAGAAAAAGCCTGCGGTCGCTCCTTATTTCCGCGATTATGTCCGTTCCATTGCTATAGAACAACTGGGCATTACAGAGGAGCAGTTCGATCAAGGCGGGATCAAGGTTTATACCACGCTGGATTTGAAGACGCAAAAAATTGCCGAGGAAGTAGTCCGTAAGCAGTTGGCTCCTTACAGTGAGCTGCAAGCAGCGCTGATTGCTATAGATCCAAGAACCGGGGCGATCAAAGCGATGGTGGGTGGCAAGGAATATGCGGAAAATCAGTTCAACCGTGTTTTGTCTAATACCAGACAGCCGGGATCATCCTTTAAGCCGATTATGTATTTGGCTGCGCTGCAGCAGGGCTTTACGCCAGTAACGCGCTACAAGAGCGAACCTACTGTTTTTACTTACGATAATGGCCGACAATCCTATATGCCAAGCAATTTCGGCGACCAATATACGAATGACCTTATGGATATGCGCAGTGCCATTGCCCGTTCAGACAACATTTATGCTGTCCATACCATTTTGGATGTAGGTCCGGAGAAAGTTATCGAATTGGCACACCAGATGGGCATAACAGGAAGCTCTATGAAGCCACTGCCTTCCTTGGCCCTTGGTACGTATCCCGTTAGTCCGCTTGAAATGGCTTCAGCCTTCGGCGTTATTGCCAATCAAGGTATCCATGCAGAAGCCACGGCGATAGAACGCATTGAAGACTCGCTCGGAAATGTGCTTTATCAAGCACAGCCACAGCTGGTGAAGGTCGTTGACCCCGCTCCTGCTTATGTGCTGACCAGCCTGATGGAGAGTGTTTTCGAGAATGGAGGCACTGCCAGTCGAGTAGCAAAAACAATTAAGCGCCCAATCGCTGGCAAAACAGGTACGACTAACACAGATGCCTGGATGGTAGGATTTACACCTGAGCTGTCCACAGCGGTATGGGTAGGTTACGATAAAGATAAAAATATTAGCACTGTAGAGTCCCATCTCGCAGCACCTATCTTTGCAGAATTTACAGAGCAGGCGTTATCAGCCATACCTCCTAAGCTGTTCCAATTACCGGAGGGTGTGGTCAACGTCTACATTGACCCTATTAGCGGCAAGCTTTCTAACGAGGATTGCCCAAATTCGCGCATAGAAGCTTTCATTTCTGGCTCCGAACCTACAACCTACTGCACGGAAAAACGTGCTCCGGTCGAAGAGAGCAAGACCAATGAACTGGCTCCAACAGGTAAAAACGGCACATGGTGGGAAGATTTGAAACGCTGGTGGAACGACTAGCATAAGACCTAGCAGCACCGCTGCTTCTAGTGTGCGCGGCGAATCAGCAAAGAACCGTCAGACATATCTGACGGTTCTTTGCTAATCATCCTGAAATCCTGTGTGAGCTTGCTAATCTCGAGCATATTATTTATCCCTTAATGTTTTATCGAGGCTCTCAATCTCAGCTACCGACAAACCTGTTATTTCAGATATCTGTTCAAGCTTCAAATTATTACGCAGCATGGCCCGGATTATTTCGGCCTTGCCTTCATCCATTCCTCTAGCAGTTCCTTCGGCCAAGGCCTTCGCCTCTGCTCTTTGCATCCGAATCTCTGCTTCACGTACCTTTGCATGCTCATCGAAAACTTGCTTACGTCTCATTTCATAGGCAAACATTGTGTTGGGGTCCTGGCTTAGCTCATCCCATTTTTCAAAGGCTTCCTTCAGCACTGGATCTTCTTTCATCGCAATGTCCTCCAATTCCTCTAATATCGCCTCATGATTGGCCGCTTCAAGCATTAACAGCCATCTCACCATCCGGTCTTCACGAGGGTTAGCTTCTCCCGATTTCCATGGTTCCCTGATGGTTTAATTATAACTTTTATCGACCATTAAAGAAACCTGGGATTATGTAAAAACACAACACAAAAAGGCAGAACTAAGCGCGCCTTAGTCTGCCTTTTTGCTGTCCTAGTATATGGTGTAACATACACTAGAGTATAGTATACTCGGTTCCGTTTAGGGTCACAATGTTTGACACATATTCTCCATAATTTAGCTTGCTAGGAAAGAGCGGCCTTCAAGCTGTCGTCCGAGCGGTTCCACCATTCTTCATTATGTGTGATCAATTGGTTTTTAAGGGCTGCCTTCTCGGCTTCATCCAAGCCCTCCAGTACGATACGGCGCTTCATGGCATAGTCCATTTTGTTAACATGGTCGGCCAGCAGCTTCCACCCGCGTCTTGCTTCCGTATCCACCAGCATTTCACAAGCTGTCACTCCTGCATAATAGGAGCCTTCCTCATTACGGTCAATTGCTACCCACACGATCCAGCAGCGGCGCCCGTTAGGCACGTCATCTTTATTAGTAGAGAATTTGATTCTTTTCTCTATTTCACTTTTGGCATGCAGCGCCCCCATATCCAGGTAAGCCTCATTCCCGTCGATGATGATGCTGGACACATTACTCAGATCGATGGCCCCAGCGCCGAAGCCCTTATGATTAACCTTGGAGCTGACAATATTTAAAGCTAGCTTCTTTTTATCTGAATCCATTTCGGCACCTTCCTAACTTAAGTAAATATTGGAATTGATGTAGCTATATCGCTCTACGTACAAATATTTTACTAGAACTTTACCTAAAAGTCTTGTCATTTCTGCTTTGCTGCAAATTTCTTTTTCCTCTCCCGGAAATATTCTTGGTCAAGCCTACATATACATGCTGTAGATGCTTGTCAACGGGGTGAAAATGATGAAAACAATGTTAATGCAACGCAGCGTACAGTGGATACTCGTTCTTTTGACTATCACCTTCACGATGTCATTCTTCCAGTCGCTCCTTCCTCAGCGCGATAATCTGACAGCACCCGTCTTTCTTGAGGAGCCGTATGCCCCCGTTCAGGACATGCAGCCAGATTACACTCCAGTGACTCCAACACATGAAGTATTTAGCAATCGAATCGTGGAATACCACATGAATGTGGAATACCTTCCAGATTCCAAAGAACTGAAGGGTGAGCAGATTATCACCTGGAAAAACCCGGGGACCCAACCCGTGCAAGAGCTATATCTGCATATGTATCCCAATGCGTTTGCATCAAAGAAAACGACATTTATGCAGGAGTCAGACGGAAAGCTGCGCCAGGACAAGGCCACAGCGGGCAGCTTTGGCGGCATGGAGCTTCTTTCCATTAAATCGCTTGACGATGATGATCTAAGTCAGCGAATCTCGTATGTCCAACCTGACGATGGGAACAAGGAGGACCGGACTCTGATCAAGCTGTCTCTCCCCCAGCCAGTGAACCCAAGTCACAAAATCACGATCAAAACCCAATTTATCGTCAAGCTTCCAGAGGTTTTCGCCAGAATGGGTTATGTAGGTGATTTCGTAATGGCAGGTCAATGGTTTCCCAAAGTTGCTGTGTACGAGCCTACTGGAACCCGGGGAAGGGCTGCCGAAGGCTGGAATCTGCATCAATATCATGGCAACTCTGAGTTTTATGCCGATTTTGGCATTTTCGATGTCAAGATCAAAGTGCCCTCCAGCTATATTGTTGCTGCTACCGGATTTCCGATCAAGCCGCCTTCTGACAACGGCAAGGATAAAACCTATCACTTCTATGCGGATGACGTACATGATTTTGCATGGTCCGCATCTCCCAACTTTATATATGTAGAAGAGCCTTATTCAACCGCAAATATTCCGGGAGTTAAAATCAAGCTTTATCTGGATCCTCAGCACAAGGAATTAAAAAGCCGCTACATGTACGCTGCCAAAAAAGCCCTCGCCCGCTACAGCCAGTGGTACGGCAGCTATCCCTACTCAACATTATCCATCGTCGTGCCCCCGGAAGGAGGCAATGGAGCCGGAGGCATGGAATATCCTACGCTCATCACCTCGTGGGGAGCCGGCGACGAAACCCCGGATCTTGAACTGGAGCGGGTAATCGTACATGAAATCGGTCATCAGTTCTGGTATGGAATGGTAGCCTCTAATGAGTTCGAGGAAGCATGGCTGGACGAAGGCTTTACCTCCTATGCAGAAGACAAGGTTATGGAATCGGTGTTTGGAGTACTCCCTAACTTGCCGGTGGAGGCCAGCTATATCACCTCTCCCAATGCACTGCAGCTTAATGCCTGGCATTACAAAAATCATGGAGAATACGCCGACAATGTGTATACCAGAGCCAAGCTGGTGCTCAAAGATATTGAACGCCAAGTTGGTCCCGAACAGATGAACCGCGTGATGCGAACTTATTTTCAGCGCTGGAAATTCAAGCACCCTACAACCAAGGACTTTCAGAATACACTTGAGGAAGTTACAAAAAAGAAATGGGACGAATTTTTCACCCAATATGTGTATGGGAAAATGATGGTCGATTTCTCTGTTGATGTTATCCGGACGAAGCAAGTGGTCCTTAACGGAACAAAACAATATGAGAGCACCGTATTTATATCCAGGCGGGGCGGGACCTCGACTACTGTGCCGATACACTTCCGCTTTGCAGATGGCACGATGCTGGATAAGAGCTGGGATGGCGTGGAAGCTAGCATTGAATACAAGCTTACCCACACAGTTCCGCTGGATTGGGTGAAGATCGATCCGGCTTATACCCTGGTGCTGGAAAATAAGCATATCAACAATTATATGAGGACAACGGTGGATCCCAAATGGAAGGTGCGGCTTAACCTCGGCAGTGTGGAGCTGCTGAAGTCTCTAATCGGTTGGGTTGCATGGTAAAGTATGCGCTGGAAGGAGGATTGCAATGACTCGCTATTTCAGAAAAGGCTTTACTATGGCTCTGCAGCAGCCCTTTGCTGTTATTATGATGTTCCTCTATCAAGCCGTCTGGGGCATGATCCTATATAAGCTGGTTCAATCCGTACTGGTGCCGCTTATGCACCGGTATCCAGATGCCAATCAACCGAGAGCGGCCATGGAGCTCTTCCTGATGGAAGGCCAGTTTCAATTGCTGAAAACAGATCTGCTTCATTCCTACGTCTCTTGGCTGGTCATTCTCCTGATCATTCGAATGCTCTTTACCCCACTGCTGAATGCAGGCATTTATTATTCCTTGACACATGACCAGCTTCATGCCGGTTACCGCTTTTTCAAGGGAATCCGTGAGCTCGCCCTTCCCTATTTGCTCTACTATATCCTGCAATTAGCTGCAACTATGCTCCCAGTCATTTGGCTGTTTCCTAAAATTCAGTCCCTTTGGTCCACTCACGGCTCCTATCCATCCGCTCTTACTGCCATATTGCCCTGGTTGATCGGCATTGCCTGCTACAGCTATGGGGTTCGCCTGCTCTTTATGTATATCCAGTTTGCCCGGGCGAGCCGCGTTCCGCTCCTTACCTCCCTGCCCATTTTTCTCCGCTACAGCTGGTTGATTGTATTCACAGCCCTTTTAATGCTGCTGCTATCGGGACTTTTGGCCGGGACTATGATTACAGCTACCTATATATGGGCAGGATTTGCAGCACTTTTGATCTACCAATTGTATCCTTTATTAAAAATATTTATGCAGATTTGGAATATTGCTGCCCAATTTCAGCTTTATGCAGAAAAAGAAAATCTCCCTCATTAACTAAAATACTCAATTCTAGAGGCTTTCTCCATGGAGAAGGTCTTTTTTGTGTCTATTTTCCGAACTTTTTTAATTTTTTTTAATTTTTGTTCGGTTATAAGCAGGAATACGGTTTCATAACTAGAATACCTAGTCCTAGGAATAAAATACCACACGCTTTGCCGAGTTCCCGCTCATACCGGGAAACGGGGGAACCACTCTGGGTGAATTGATCTCGCAATATACGGATCATAGGGAAACCTTCAACCGAACCCTTCAGCTAACCTCGTAGGCATTGGAAGGAGTCAAGCTGTTGAAAAAGGTTATTGTTCTTGGATTAAGCTTATTTTTGTTTTTCAGTTTTGCCATCGGCAGCGCATTTGCGCAGTCGAAGCTAGAAAAAACGGCAGAGGATTTAATTGGTATTAAATACAAATGGGCCGGTACCACAAAAAGCGGATTCGACTGCTCCGGTTTTACCTCCTATGTATTTGACCAACTTGGTTTCAACCTTCCCCACAGCTCCAAAGCACAAAGTCAAGAGGGAGACAAGGTAGCGAAGTCAGAGCTTCGTGCCGGGGATCTTGTATTTTTTGACACCGGTGGCAGCGGGATATCCCACGTCGGTATTTATCTTGGAGACGGTGTTTTCATTCACTCCTCTACGGATGACGGTGTAATTAAGAGCAAGCTGTCCGAATCCTACTACGCCAAGCGCTACATAACGGCCAGCCGTATTCTGGATGATAAGAGCTATGATCGATTAACAGCTGAATCCAAGTAAGAAGCGAATTATAATTTCACGAATACCGCCCTCTCATGATGCTGATTTCAGTCAGCGGCGTGAGAGGCTTTTATTCGTTTCGGAGGGAATCTTCATGCTGCTCTTTATTCATCGCAAGGATTTGCGGATTGAGGATTTATCTGCATTTGACTATATATATTCAACAAATATGCCCAGCCTCCACCTCCTTATTCTGGACCCCTTTCTGCTGAAGAACAAGCGGCATGAAGCCCACAGCGGTATTAACTTTCTACAACACGTTACTCGTCTTCAAGAGCTTTATATAGCCGCTGGGAAAAGATTGCATGTCATTTACGGTGAACCTGCTGCTGTAATAGACCGTACCTTACAAGCTCTCGCTATCCAGGAAATCATATACCAGCAGGATTTTACTCCATATGCCATTCATCGGGATCGCAAGATCAAGGAAATTGCGGCCCAGTACAATGTCAAGCTTACAACTTTTATTGATCACACCTTGGCAGATCTCGCTGATTACCATCGCTACTCCGGGAGAACAGAGCCCTACAAGGTATATACCCCTTTTTATCGAAAATGGAATGAGTACCTGCAAAGCTATTATCGCCCGCCCTCTGCTGTTACCTTAGCCGACCTAAAAACCGTGGAGCTTGATGCAGGCATTCTGGAAAGCTTTCCACTCCCTTTCGATTTAAAAGCTTACACACCTGCGGCGGAACCTTACCAGGTACTTCAGCAATTTCTTGAGCAGCAGCTGCCCGCCTATGTGCAAACAAGGGACCAATATGCGGTTGAGGGAACCAGCTCACTCAGCAAATCCATAAACCTTGGTGCGATTTCCATTCGCAGTGTGTATGAAGCTCTGCTCTTAAGAGAGCATGCGGCTCCTTGGATCAGACAGCTGGCATGGCGTGATTTCTATTTATATCAATCCGTCTACAGTAAGGACTTCTTTACTTATGAAAAGCTCTACGACCTTACTTCCCTGAACGATCGTCATTTCACAAGCTGGTACAAAGGGGAAACGGGGATACCTGTGATCGATGCCGCCATGACCGAACTTAACGAAACAGGGCATATGCCCAATAGACTCCGGATGATCACGGCCATGTTCCTCACCAAAAACTTGCTATGTCCGTTCACACTCGGCGAGCAATATTTTCGCTACAAGCTAAGTGACTATGACAATACCCTGAATCGTGGCGGATGGCTTTGGAGCTCTTCCATGGGCTTCGATGCGGCTCCTTACTTTCGGATCATGAACCCTGTTACCCAATCACAGACTCACGATCCCACTGGTCAATATATTCGCAAATGGCTCCCGCAATTAAAGACCGCCAGTGAAAAAGAAGTTCATCTACCCCAGAAGAATGCCATCGTTGATCTCAAGACTTCAAGAGCTGCGGCTATTGAAGTCTATAAAAACATTTTGCGCTAATAAAAGCTGCTGATCGCTGTACCGGTATGAATAAAATAGGCGTCTTCAAGCGTCGGCTGCACCTCAACAAAGCGGTCATCCGGCGCTTGGCGTGCCAACAGACGGATCTCTGCCTGGTTCCCCAGCAGCTTCAACTGACTGATACGCTGCTTATCCAGCGATTCCAGCTCAGCAAGCGGAACGGATCCCGCCCATACCCGTTCCGGCAAATGACGCATCCATCGTTCAACCGTATCATAGAAATGCACCCGCCCTCTGTCCAACCACAAGATCCGTTCCACCTGCTCATTGCCCCATTCGCTCAATTCATGAGTTGCCACCACGATCAGATGACGTTTGGCGTAACGTGCTACCATCGAAATCACCCGCTTGCGCTCGAGAATGTCCAAATGATTCAGAGGCTCATCCAGCAGAAGGAAGGCCGGAGAGCCCAGAAACGCCTGTGCAATAGCGGCTCGCTGCTTGACTCCTTGCGATAGCGTTCTCAGCTTGCGTTTACGGAAAGACTCAAGTTCAAATTCGCTAAGCAGTATGTTAATCTCCTGTTTATCATAAATACCTTTGAGCTCAGCCAAATAACCTAGCTGGCGTTCAACCGTCATCTCCTCATAGAGTTCAAGCCCGCTTGGCATATAACCCATGTGGCTGCGAATAAGCGGGAGCGATGTTTCTAGCGTTTTCCCCGCATAAATAATGTTTCCCTTCTCAGGCATACTTGCTGTGGCCAACAACGAGAGCAGTGTCGATTTACCGGCTCCATTACGCCCAACAAGTAATGTTAACCCTGCTTGCAGATGCAGGTGTTCAACCACCAAGTGAAACTCGTCGAACCCTAGAGAAATGTCGTGCAAGGTAATCATAATCCGCCTCTTCCCAAATCCAGCCTTTGAAGAGTCAAGCTGCGGCGATATGCTGCAGTGAACAGCACTACTCCGCCTCCTGCAGCACCACAATAAATGGCATACATCCACAGCGGAGTCAGCCACTCACTCCCTTCCAGCCACTGCAAAGCGCCGCCCCATCCAAACCAAATCATGATAGCGGCTGCAAAGCCGCTAATTATTCCCCATCGGAACGAAATAAAAGCGAGTAAGCCACCTAAAAACAATACAGGTGCAAGCCAGTTCAACAAGAATAGCTGCGGCACAAACAGCGGATTGTCATTTACCATAAATACATAGACGCTTCCGATTGAGCCCATCAGCACATGAAACGAGACGACGATCAACAACCGGCACAGAAATAATAAGGCAGGAGGAAAAGGGGTTACGCTTTCGACCATCCGCATCTCCTTGTTCCAGCTTCTATGACTGTATCCGATACCTCCTAACAGAAGCAGCGGAATGGCAATCGAAAATATATCATTCAAGCCAAGTATGAAAGAGGATTGCATATGGCCTACAGCAGTAATCATTATATAAGCAAGTACACTGACCAACCAAAACGATTTGTTGTAGGTCTGCAGCTGCAGCATGCATTGCTTCCATAAAGACGGTTGCTTCCTATCCCTGGTGTCTTTCCATTCAAAGGGGGTATTCTTCTCTCTCAGCAGGTCGAACTCCCCCTGCAGGCTGCGAAGCAGCTGCTGTGTGGCATCCGCTTTTGGCGATGTGGATAAATAACCGGACAACGGCTTTTTCAGCTGCCGCTCTAATCGCTCCAGTTCCCAGTCACTTGGTTCAGACATGCGACTTCTCCTCCCTTTCCAACAACTCGTGCGTCAGCCCATTCGCTAATTGTTTCTTTAGCTTTTTCAGAGCTGTGTATAAATTAGTTTTAACTGTACTCAGCGACAAGTCCAGCACATCAGCGATTTCCTGCAGCATCAAATCCTGATAAAATCGCAGGATGATTATATCCCGCTGCATCTCGGGCAGCTTTTGCAGGGTGCGGATAATTTCCTGCCTCGTTTCCTGTCGTTCATAGATTTCGACTACAGTCGGATGGGCATCCCTCTGTTCGAGCAGTTCATCGGATGTACTTCGCTCAGTGCGATAGCCCCCGCTGCGCCAATAATCGCGGCATAGATTCAAGGCTACATGGTAAAGCCACGGGCGGATTTGCGGCGGAATTTTATCGCTTCTTAATTGCCGGATCAAGCGGATAAACAGCTCCTGCACGAGCTCTTCGGCTTTACCAGAATCCTGCAGCTGCCGCTCCAGGTACCCCAGCAGCGGACTGTGATAGCGGTAAACGAACGCTTCGAACGCGGCCTGATCGCCATGCGCCATAGCTTGTACTAGCTGTTCGTCTGTTATCATCCCCATCCCTCCCTGTTCTCCCTACTCTCCATCATCATGTACAATCCAGCGATCCCTGCGATTTGCCGACCAAATCGCCAGGAGCAGCAGTATCAGCGCTGCAGCAGCAAGCAGCAGCCTGTTCTGCAGAAAGGGAATTTCCTTAGGAATGTCTTTCGTTAACAAGACAAATCTCCCAAGCGCCTTGCCGCTGGACAGCACCTCCAGAAGCCAAAGCGTCATTCCTGCAGCCACCCCTGCATACAGCTTCTTCGTCATAACCGTTAACAGCACAACGAAGGCGATGATGAGCAGATAGGAAGGCAGCGCCTGCAGCAGCAGCTGCGGCCAGCTCGCCTCCATCCACTGCAGCCTCTTCGCTGGAAAAGAGTACAAATCCGTTTCGAGCTTAGTAAATTTCTGCATATAGATGGCAACCCAGCCTATATGCAGAATGATCGCCGAAGCAAGCACCAACGCTATTTTACGAATAAGCATCGCTGCAAATGACAGCGGCAGCGTCGCCACGATTTCCATCACACTGCCGCCAAGCTCCCGCTGAAAAAAGAGCACAGTCAGCAAAACCAACAACGGCAGAAATGCCATTTCGTTGTAATAATACACGGTCCGCGGATTCTCCGGATCTGCAGCAAGCAATGACCAAATCAGCATTAGGTAATACATCCCCGGCACAAGGATAAGACTGCTGCGTAAGCTCTTCAAATCCTGCAGCAGCTTAGGCATCGTCCATCACCCGCTCCCACTCCCGATTCCAATCCTTCATACTGCCGAGTTTTCCATTCGGTGTATCGGTCGTTATATCAGTCGGTGTGCTGCTCGGTGTACCGCCCGATGTACCGCCCGGCTTTTCACCCGGTTTACTTTTTCCGCTATTCATTCGTAAATCTTTAGCATACCAAGCGGCCAATATCTCTTTGACCTGTGCCTGCTTCCCCTGGATAATCGCTTCATTAATCATGTCAATCATTGACGTTCCGATTTCATTTACATCCTCATCCACAAAAAATCTGGATGTGGTCATCATATAAGCTGCCTTCAGTTCCTCGTTCGTCAACTGTAAGAAGTCACGGTAATACATATAAAGAATGGCTTCACGAATTTTACGCGGAAACATATCGGGAGTTTCACCCGGGATTCGAATGATGGCTCTATTAAGATCCTCGCTCCCAAATAACAGCGCAGTCAGTGCCTTGCTTTGTTGAATGTAATCCAAATTGTGGCCTGGTGATTCCTCAATCACGAAGCTATCCCCAATAAGCTCTTCTTTCTTCCAGATATTCTTGCTGCGAAAATCAGACAGGGGTAAATAGTAAATTTGGTTCACATAGTTGGTGTCCAGCTTTAACCAAGAATCATAGTAACTTCTGGCTGCAGTCAGCTTTTGCAAAAATGTTTGGGCCTCCAGCTGATTACTGGGTGAAGTAACTACTCTCAGTGTATCATCAGCTTCAGCCACCTCAATCAAATTGCCACCATAGATCGAGAGGCCATTGTTATACTGCCTTTCAAATACTTGCTTCCCAGTTCCAGCCTCACTTCCACTTCCGGTCATATTGGGGGTCATTGGAGTAATTGTAGCATATACAGAATCATCGAAGCCTTCCAATGTCAGGGTATATTTCGCAAACTGTGGCGGCTCCATATAATAAGCTGTAGCGACTTTATCTGCCCCGTCCTTCAACCACAAATAGTAATTCCCAGGCACGGGATACCAATAAGCTTCTCGCGGCAAATATACGTCCTTCCCTTTTACAAAAGCCAAGAGGAGTTCATTTTTCTCTTCATACATCCAGTTCATAACGGTTCCTTCATATTGAAAAGATACTATTTGTTCCTCCTTCTGGCCATCTAGAAGACCAGGCTCAAAAGAGATCCAATCACCATTCCTTTGATAAGGAATCTCTTTGCCGTTTAGTTCAGCTTTGAGCACTTGGAACATACGATTTAATGTGAATACGATCGGCTCTTGCTGTGACACCTCAGAAGCAGGAAATGTAATCGCGGCTGTTACGCCCAGCTGATCCTGCTTCCTTTTCACCTGTAAATCATAACTATCTACTTCAAAACGCGTTAATATTGAATGCTCACCACCTGGTAAAGTATCCTTGACTACTTGCGCATATGCCTGAAACCTGTCCTTCCAAAACAAACCATACGGAACATACGCTGCAATCGTCACAGCAAGCATGGCAGCACAAAATACGCGCCACTTGAGCGTTGAACCGCTGGGCCTTCCCTGCTTGTAAATGGCTGCAGCCCATACGAGGAGCAAAAGTGTAAAGACGAGCACGAATAACCGGGACAGCCCCACTTCCTGATTCGTTATCGAATATCCCCACACTTCATTTTCAAAAAATGATTTCGTCATAAACTGGCTCAAATGAAACGTCTTGAGGGGATATAAGTTTTGCCGTTGGATAATGAAAATATCTAGGAAATAGGTGCCGAACATCCAGGCGCAAAAGCCAATCATATAGACGATCCGGTTAGAAATAGCCATGGCCAGAAGCATAGCAAGAGCTAGGGTAACGGCATAGGACCATTCATACTGCCATGTAAAAAACATCATTTGTTCCCAGATCACGCCAATTGCGAGCTCCCTTTGCAGCCCAAAATACAGAAACACGACATCCATAGCTACAGTGAATAACGATAAGTACAACAGTCCAACCGCAAATTTAATAAAAATAAGCATAGCGCCCGACACTGGCAGGCTGCCCAGCCAATCATACGAGGGTCTGCGAATATCGCGGCGGATCAGCAGAATGCCAATGATCACGGCAGCACCAAGGCTTAATGTATGCTGCACCTGATGAAAGCTGTAAACAAATGTGTACAAATCCTGAGATGGCGGTAATTTCTTTGCTGCTAACGCAGAGATTTTCGACAAGCTGCTAAACATCCATACGCCAAACAGAATCGGCAATGCCGCAAAAAACCAATTCGAGAACAGAAGCTTTGCTTCCAGCTTGAATTGACGGAGTGCTTTATGCACGTTATGCACGTCTGCCACCACCGATCAATGCCAAATAGCCATCCTCCAGTGTCGGTTTTAAAGCAATGGCCCCTTGAACCGGCTGCTCTTGTGCAATAACTTTGCACGTTAAACCTCCAGTGGCGGACCTGCGGCTGGATACGATCTGCAAATGGGAAAGCCCGGCGAACTGTTGATCCGAAACCTCGATTTCCCATACGTGGTTCTCCGCAAACGCCTGCAGCTGCTGCAGCGTCCCAGAAAGCGCCAGCTTCCCTCGGGTTAATACCGCCAGCTGATTACAGCTGCTTTCAATGTCTGCCACAATATGCGTGGATAAAATGACAGTACGATTGACGCTGAACTGCGCTAAAAGATTGCGAAACCTTACACGCTCCTCCGGGTCCAGGCCTGCTGTCGGCTCGTCGACAATCAATACTTGCGGGTCTCCAAGAAGCGCTTGGGCAATCCCCAGCCGCTGCTTCATTCCCCCGGAAAACGTCTTCACCTTCTTCTTGGCTTTCTCCGTCAAATTCACCTTGGCCAGCAGCGTATCAATCTCCCTGCGCCTCTGCTTGCTGTCCGTGATTCCTTTCATCACTCCCACATAATCCAGAAACTCCAGGGCCGTTAACTGTGGGTAAATCTGGAAAATTTGTGGCAAATAACCGATCACTTTACGAATTTCCTCAGGCCGCTGTAAAGATACATCGTTTATTTTCACACCGCCTGTGGTTGGCTTCAGCAATGTGGCAAGAATCCGAATCAGCGTCGTCTTTCCAGCCCCATTCGGTCCTAGCAGGCCGAACATCCCATGTTCAATATGGAGCTCGATTCCCTGCAGGGCCCATTCGTTTGTTTTATATTTTTTACCTAAATCTCGTATCTCGATCATTTGCTTCATTCCTAACCTATTTGTTTATACCGGTATATCCCTACAACGGAAGAGTCGCACAAAAAGTTTGGATTGATGCATTTTCTTTATAAAGATAGGTTCCCTAGATTAGATTTAGGCGCTGGGAAGAAGATCTGCTGCTTTAATCCCTTTTAATCACTCACAAAGGCCATCCGTCCTCATATAGTGATGAAAATCATCATTAAAGCGCTGATTGGCCTGGAAGCACCTATTTTAACGATGAAAAATCATCGTTAATCAAAAAAAAGACCCTCCCGGAATTAGTTTCCGAAAGAGTCCTTCAAGCTTGTTTACTTAGCCTTTGTCTACTTCACATTAACAACAATCTTTGTGTTCATGCCTCCAAAGCTGACAGTTATAGTTGCTTTGCCTTTTCCTGTCGCTTTGATGATGCCGTCCTTGACATCAGCAACAAGATTTTTCGAGGATTTCCATATAGCAGGGATAGATACATTGGCATCTGAGCCGTCTGTATAGGTAGCAATAGCTGTTACCTGCTTTGTCTCCCCTTTGACAAGATCGATTTGTACTTCACTCGTTTTTAAATATTTAAGCTGATCCACTTCTACTGGAATAGAGACTGTCTTCCCGGCATATTTGGCGGTGACCGTTGTTTTGCCATAGGCGATGCCTGTGACTAAACCGAGCTCTACATCAGCCGTTTTGTATGCACTGGTTTTCCAATCAGCCAGATCGGTCACATCTTTGGTTTTCCCATCAGACAAAGTCGCCTGCAGGCGAATCTGCGATTTGGATCCGGATTTAAGTGAAAGGTAACGGACACTCGCTACTACCTTCTCAACAATCTCGATTTCAACAACAATAGTTATCGTTTTGCCGCCGTATTTAGCAGTAATAGTTGCTTTGCCATTCGCCAATGCCGTTACCATACCCGCTGAAACATCTGCAATCAATGGCGCACTTGAAGACCATTCTGCGTCGTTTGTAACATTCTTAGCAACACCATTAGAATCCGTTGCCGTTAACACAACTTGTCTAATCTCATTCTTTTCCAGAATTAAGACCTTCGGATTTGCCGATAAGGTTTGTGCTATACCCACTTCAATGGGGACAGATATCGTTTTATTCTCGAAGGAAACTGTAATATTAGTCTTGCCGTTGCCAATAGCATTCACAACACCGGCATCCACTTCTGCAACAGCGGGATCTCCCACTGTCCAGGCCGCTAACGAAGTTACATCTTTAACCGTTCCGTCTGTATAAACAACGGTTACTACGATTTTAGAAGAGCCTCCCTTTTCCAAGATCAGCTTCTTTTGATCCGCTGTCATGCTTTTTATAACTCCAATAGATACAGGAATGACGGTGCTTCTAGTGCCGAATTTAGCCGTTATAGAGGTCGCTCCTGTTGAAACGCCGGTAATAAGACCTCTGCGCACTTCAGCGATCGCACCAGAGGCGGATAGCCATTCGGCTTGCTCCGTAACATTTTCTTCGCGTCCGTCCACATAGATGGCTTTAAGCGTTAATTGTTGTGTGTCCCCAATTTGCAGGGCAACGCTGGTTTTACTGAGCGTAATAATTCTCGGGATGTCGACATCAACCAGTATAGTCAATGTTTTGCCGCCGTAGCTTGCCTTAATCGTAGCTTCTCCGGATTTATACGCCGTAATTTTGCCTTTAATAACATCTGCAATAGCTGGATTCGAAGAAGTCCATTCTGCTTTCGAGGCAAGCTCTTCGTCTTTGGTTCCATTTGCATATGTGGCAATAACCTTTAACTGCTCGGTACCAGCAACTTGCAAGGATATAAACTCCTTGTTGACATCCAGTCTTCTGGGAACTTCTACATCAATATTAATTTTGATAACTTTATCGGCATATTTCGCCGTTATCACCGCTTCTCCTGATTTATGAGCAATGACACTACCTTTATTTACATCGGCAATCTCTGTATCGCTGGAGGACCACTCCGCTTTACTTGTAATGTCATCTGTCGTGCCGTTCAAATAAACAGCTTTTAATTGCAGCTGTTCCGTACCATTCACCCGCAGAAACACATCCTGCTTGTTGATTTCCAGCTTTTTTGTTGAATCCACATCGACTTTAATGGTAGCAGTCTTTGTTCCATACTTGGCGGTAATGGTCGCCTGCCCGGCTCCATAACCGGTAATGACACCTTTGAGAGCATCCGCAACTGTTTCTTTATCTGTTGACCATTCGGCCTTATCTGCAACGTCCTCTACCGTTCCATCGGGAAAGGTCGCCATCAATTCAATCTTCTCCTTGCCTTTAAGCAGCAGAGAAACTTCCGCTTTGCTAGGGTCTAACCTCTTCACAATCTCAATGCTAACAGGAATTGTGGCTGTCTGATTGCCGAATTTAGCCGTTATTATGGCAGTTCCGGAAACTTCACCTTTAACCAATCCATTGGTTACCGTAGCCACAGCATAGTTATCAATCGTCCAATCCGCCTTCTTGGTAACATCCTCAATCGTTCCATCCTGATAAACCGCGGACAGCTCTACTTGCTCGGACATTCCTGTACGGATGTTGATCGTATGCTTATCTTTAGTTAAGGCCTTTACTTTCTTTGTAACTTTTACATTCACAACTACCGTTTTGGTCTTATATGTTGCGGTCAGTGTTGCTGTTCCTACATCCTTCGCCGTTATAGTTCCTGCATATACAGAGGCTATTGACGAGGAACTGCTTGTCCAATCCGTCTTCACTGTCACATCTTCAGTCTTGCCGTTAACATAAATAGCTGTCGCCGTAAGGGATTGAGAATTGCCCATTTCCAGTGCAAGCTCATTCTTAGATAAAACCAGGCGTTCAATTTCTTCATCTGCCGCAACGGCGGCCCCTGCCATAACATAGAGCGATAACATTACAGTCAAAACAATAGCTAGTGATTTCTTTAACAGCATGCTGTGCCTCCTTATTTCAAAACCATACTTTTCTGGGCGTTCTTCTTATATGTCGGCATCCAGCCATCATTTCTTTAGTTTTTTACAAATTTAATACAAAACACCACATGAAATGCTAAAAGCATGCTATCTCAGAAAAATTAACAGTAATATTCCCGCAGCGAAGCAGTAGTAAGCGAAATACTTCAGATTTCCCTTCGCCATAATATTCATAAACCATTTCATTGAGAAATACGTGACAATTAAAGTAGCTAGAAAAGCAACCAAATAGGGAAGCGCTAATGCCGATCTGTCAGGATCATTCACAATGTCGGATGTACCGAGCACCAGACCTCCCAGACTTACCGGAATGTAGAGCATGAATGAAAATCGAAGTGCTGTATCCTGTTTCATGCCAACTGCAATGGACGTAATGACCGTTGCCCCGGAACGGCTGATCCCTGGAATCAAAGCAACGGCCTGGGCTAATCCTACGAGCACTGCATCTTTAGCGGACAAGTCTCCATCCCGTTTGCGGCCACGCAAATTGCGGATCAGCCATAATGCGGTTCCTGTAAAAAGGAGAGCAATAGCTACCATATGTACGGAAGAGAAATAAGCTTCAATTTTATCCTTGAACAGCAGCCCGATGATTACCGCCGGAATTGTGCCGATGACCACATACATAATGAACATAAAATCCGGTTTGTATGCAGCCTCCCGCGTACGCACGTACTTGTACCCATGCAGGATCAGTCTGGCTATATCTTTCCGGTAAATAAAAGCAATGGCGAGTAATGAAGCTGTGTTCGTTAAAATTTCAAAAGCCAGCCCTCTCCGCTCCACACCAAGCAGTTGCTGAGCGATAATGAGATGCCCGCTTGAGGAAATCGGTATAGGCTCTGTAAATCCTTGAATCATCCCTAAAAATAAATACTTGAGTAACACAATCATGTCGAATTCCATGAAATTGCCTGCTTTCTCAACACAAATTTTCTATCTTTCTATCCATCTTAACCCAAAACAGCTTTAACTCTCAATGCTTCTAACCAGACTAGCAGTTGGGTCTATCTGAGAACAAAAGAAAAATCCTTCAGCATTAAGCACTGAAGGATTTTATGAAGCATCACTGCCAAATAGGTGACTTATTGACCAAGCAAAATTTTCGCATATGGTGAATCAATTGGCAGCATGATGACCGGTTCATTCATCAGCGTTGTTTTATAGCTTTCGAGCGTTCTATAGAAGCTATAGAATGCTGGATCCTTACCATAAGCAAGGTTATAAATTTTAGCTGCTTCCTGTTCACCCTCGGCCACGATTTTCTTAGCGTCCGCTTCCGCTTGTGCAATCAGCTCTATCGCTGTGCGGTCCGCTTTGGAAGTGATTTTCCGTGACTCCTCGTCACCCTCGGATAAATATCCGGCGGCTATTGACTGACGGTCAGAAATCATACGATTGTATACGCTCTGTTTATTACCTTCAGGCAGGTCTGTACGTTTAATACGGACATCTACGACTGTAATCCCATAGTTATCGCGCTCAAGAGCCGTAGATACATCGCTTGTTATCTCATCGTTGATGTTACCCCGTGCCGTGTTTTCACTAATAATATTATCGTAATTGACTTCAGAAAGCTTACGGCGAACCGAGTTGTATACGGCCTCATCGATACGCTGTACACCTACGCTAACGGTTTGTGCAGTTTTCAAAAACTTCTGCGCATCGTCTATTCTCCATACGGTGTAGTTATCAACGATAATCGGCTTTTTATCTTTGGTTAAAATAGAGGTCGGATTGCTCTCATATGTCATCTGGTATTTAGGCAGCATCGTGATATTTTCGATAAATGGTATTTTGATACTTAAACCCGGGTTCTCAATTACTCTTACGGCTTCACCGAATTTAAGAACGACCTTGTATTCGCCTTCCTTGACAACAAACAAAGAATTAGCTAACAAAATAATGAGTCCCAATGCGGAAACTGCCATAATAATTAGTCTTCTCTTCACTTAGCAGCACCTCCTTGCGCCGGCTGACCTGCTGGTTGCCCTGCAGCCTGACCTCCGCCTTTCAGCAATTCATTAATAGGCAAATATTTAACGGTATCGCTGTTGGAGTCGGAAACGAATATTTTGGCACTCGGCAATATTTTCTCTAATGTTTCCAAGATGAGACGGCTTTGCGTCACTCCGGGGCTCTTGGCATATTCCGCATAAATCGCGTTAAATTGAGCCACATCACCCTCAGCGTTCAGAATCCGCGACTTTTTCTCCGCTTCCGCGCCTTCAAGCTTAGCTTGCGCTTCACCCCGTGCTTTTGGAATGCGGTCGTTCTCATACTTCGTAGCATTGTTGATCTTCGTATTTTTTTCCTCACGCGCGTTGGTTACTTCACGGAAGGCTTCCTCTACTTGACCGCTTGGCGGTTCAATATCCTGGAATTTAATATCAATGATTTGGATGCCTGTGTGGTACTTCTCTTGAAGCTCTAACAGCTTCTCTCTAACTTTGTCCTGAATTTCTGTTTTTCCGTCTGTAATGGCATAGTCAAGCTTTTCTGATCCAATCACAGAGCGGATAGAGGAGCTGGCTGAATTTCTTAGAAACTGCTCAGGATTGCTGATGTTGTACAAATAATCGTGAATGTTGCTGATCTTCCACTGCACCACAGCATCGGCGGAAACAATATTCTCATCACCCGTTATCATCATCGCTTCTTCCTCAACCGGAATGACTTTGTCGCCCTCCTGGCGGTAGCCGATATAAATACGCTGTGTCAGCTCCGCCGGAACTTTAATGACATGCTGGATTGGATACGGCCATTTGAAATATAGCCCTGCCTCTTCCTCCCCTGTATACTTGCCAAAAGTCAGCATTGCCGCCCGCTCATGCTCCTGAACGGTGTAAAACGATGAATAGCCTACCATAAGTGCAAATACTACCGCGACCCCTATAATTATTTTCTTAATCAATCCCGGGGGTATTTCTGGAGGTCTGTTCTGCCACGGATTTGGTTCATCATTATGCATCGCTTGTCTCCTCTCTGGGTTGTTAGTCAGTAGTATCATACGAGTAGGACACTAGTTACGTTTCATTTTCTCTATATTTTTTTTCATCCAGCCTACAAGACCTATTCCCTGCTCGCTGTGAATACGCTCCACTTCCTCATAGCCGCACAGTTCTCCGTCCTTAATCAGCATCGCCCGATCAAGCAAGGGCTCCACCTCTTCTACCTCATGAGTAGTTATCACCAATGTCTGTTCTCCCATATCGACAGTGGCAATTAAGCTGCGGATAATCGACTCGCGAACTAAAGGATCGAGCCCGGACAACGGTTCATCCATAATAATTAAAGGTACCTGTCTGGCCAGTGCCAGCACTATTTTCAACCGGGCCCGGTTACCTTTGGACAAATGAGCTACCTTCTGCCCCATCTGCAGCTCGAAGGATTGGATCATCTCCATGGCCTTTTTCCTATCAAAATCGGTAAACATCTCGTTGTAAAAATTCAGCGTTTTCTCTACGGTAAAAGACGAATAGAACATATCCTGCTCCGGCAAAAAAGCTACCTGCCGCGAACTAAGGCGCTCTGCCTGACGCCCGTTCAGAAGAACCTTGCCTTTACCTGGTCTTTGCAAGCCTGCCATCAATTTCAAAATCGTCGACTTCCCGCTGCCATTTGTACCGACAATGCCAACAATAATTCCCTTTGGAATCGTAAAGCTAATTTCCTTAAGTGCTATTTTGCCAGAAAAGCTTTTTTCCACACGGTTAAAAACAACTATCGGTTCTGCATCAGCAGCAATAGCAATTTCCGCCATCTCGAACTCCTCCTAAAATGTTTCTTATTCATTCCCTTACGGCAGTAAGAATGCCTGAATGCCTGCTATGATTTCATCTTCCGAATAGCCTAATTCTTTCATCTCACTGGCAAATTTAGTGATAAGCTCCTCTTTTAAATGCTCTCTCATCAAAGTTAATCTCGTGCTGTCTTCTGTCACGAACATGCCCTGCCCTCTTCGGCTTTCAACTACGCCCATACGCTCGAGCTCCATGTTCACTCTCTGTATCGTGTTCGGATTGACACCAAACTGCACAGCTAAATCCCTGACTGATGGCAGTTTTTCTCCTGGCTGCACCTCTCTGCGTACAATCTGTCTGCAAATTCGCTGCACCAGCTGCAGGTAGATTGGCTGTGTGTTCGAATATGACTCGACCATCAGTTCACCTCTACTTTCCTGTCCAGCAGCCATCCAGCTGCATACAAGCTAACTATCATAATCAAAAAGATCCATAGTCCTTCACCGATATATATAGGCTCACTTTCCAACCCTGAAAGATGGCCCCATCTAAAAAGAAAGCTGTACTCCTTCGTCTGTTCGAAAATATACTCCAATAGTGAAATGGCTCCGAACAGCACTATCGCAACTGGCCAGCGCCAGCGTCCAAAACGATTAGTCAACGATTTAGCGATCATGTATAACAGCACAAGAACAACAGCAATCCCAATTGCTATAAAAATAAATCCTAGAGCACTCCAAATGCCCTCACCACGCAACAAATCATAAAAATACTGGGCTTGTGTCGTGGTCTCGGCCTTAATCGTAGAAGCACCTTCCCCAGTTCCAAATTCCCAAAAGTTATTGGAGTCTTCCAATTCAAATACCCATAAAAACATGCATACAGAAACTACAAGCCCCATTATTAGCTCGACAGACGCTGCCGCAAGCTTGGCTGCTAACAGCTGCCATCCACGCAGAGGCAGCTGCAGCCACAGAGGCCAACGCTCACGTTCTTTATACAAGCTCATCATCATATAGACAGAGGGGGCAATAAAGTGGAAATATATAACCAACAGCCATACCTGGCTTACTAAGCCCGACTTAAAAAAAGAAGCCAAGAAAAGCGACGCCCCTCCCATGCATAGAAAAAGCAATACGGAAGCCCATATAGGCATCGACATTCTCGACCCGACTGCCAGTTCCTTCTTAAATAAATTCCACCATATCTTCACCATTCATTCCTCCAGCAACATATTAAGGCAACTTCATTGTCCTAGTGTACTATTTAAATAGTACACTAGGACAATGAAGCGTGTCAATTTATTTATTGGAAGACGAAGAGCTGCTACTTTACCGATGTTTTTCATCGTTAAAAGCACTGGGTACATAAATGTTTATTTCCACTACTCTCTTTCCCTACCTATAGAATACTTTCCGATAAGAACTAACCCTGGGGGGCAAAAAGATGCATAAGTACATCATTTATGGACTCGAATGCACCCGTAAAGGAAATTACTGCAAATCTGCAGGATTTTAGGCGTCTCTTGCCCGTTTGAGCGCTCCAAGTGACTATTTTCCTGCACTTTTGCAGGAATTCTCGGCTAATACCCGATTTAAGGTGAAAAATCCTGCACTTTTGCAGGATTTAATATGGGTAGAGTCCAAGGCTTTGGCCTCCAAGGTGTCTGCAATCCCCCTTCTTTCAATGGCAGGACGCAGAACAAGCCGTTCTCAAAGGGATAGTTCAACCGGATAGTCAACAATCAGGCAGGTGCAGGTGTCTGATTCTTGACGGAGCCACTCCAAAGCAGCAGCTTACGGACATGAGATACGCTATTTGTGAGAATCAAGGTCTTTTGGGGATCGTTACGGACATCAGATCCCTTATTCGCTTTGTCCAGGGGGTTTTGGGCTACTTTGGAACCAAATAGCGGATCTGAAGTCCGTAAGCTTCCCTAAACAGGGGAATTTGCTACAAATAACAGCGCTCATGTCCGTAACGATTAGCATCCCTGCTGTGCCACTACGTTGCTCATATACGGTCCCGTGCCAGTATTGAACAGGTCTGCCTTAAGATAGTAACAGGTTTCTCAAAAAGACCCAACAAACTCAATGCAATGGCATAACTGGTTACAATCGCTTCAGGGTGGGATGACCTGGCCAAGGTCCCGTTGATTATTACGTGGGACATGGTCATAAGGCTAGCAGAAAACCCAAGCGGAATAAAAAAAGCGTAGAGCTGTTTTAATTTCAATAGGTCTTTTCCGTCATCTTCTCTATCCATAACATCTCCTAATATGATTAATGATTAATATCTCCAAGTGATCATACCATTTTCTCTGTCCCTTCGTTTTTACGCTAGAGGAATATTTTTCAGCTTACGAATACTGGATTGTTGATGCTCGGGATGGACTGAATATCACATTGAAGAAAATGAGTTCTTCTTTGTAAAACAAGGGAGAAAACTCATTCCTTCAAGATTAATCTTTATTATACATTGGTATTACTATTCTGAATCCGGCGACGTGCAGGACGTTCACCGCCAGACCCATCCACTCCGCAAGTTTTCGCACGCCGGCATTGCGGCCGTCGAGGGATCGGCACTTGTCCGCATCCAGCTCGGATGTCTGACTTTGGACCCAGACAGGTGTCGATAAAGCCAGCACGATTCGGGCACAGACTGAACGCCTTTCATGCCAGTCTATTGTCCGCACAAGATGCTCCGCATAAGCGTCGTCTGATAAGTGCCAACCTGCAGCCCCATTGTTAAAATGAATAGCCTCTTACTTATATCCGGACTGACTGAGCGCATAATCGATTTCCCGGCGAAGAGCGAGATTGTCGATTGCGCACGGGTTGTCGGCCATATTCGCAAAAGCCGTCTCGGCGAGCAGTGCATTGACGAAAGATCGGTAGCCTACCGTAATCGAGTCGCCAATTTTTTCATTGGAGGCTCCTCTTTAAGTAAACAAACATTATTGATTTCTCTTTCAAAAAAAAGACAAAATGCCCGTAACGAGCAGTTCCCCATCTTCCCGCGTGAAATCGGGCGAGATCGGAATGAACACCGTGCGAGGGCACAGATCGATCGCGCAGGGGCAGCTCTGTTCGGGGTCTTCGATTGGGTTGCGAAACGGATAGTTGTATGGAAAATCGTCCTTCTCCGCCGTGCGCCGCAGCCGGAATATGTCCCGGCGGAACAGCGGCATGCCGCCATACAGCAGGTACGATGTAATATTGTCCGCCGCAAGCGCCCGGATAAACTCTTGCGCAATGTCCGGCGTCGGCAGCACAAGCGCCACATAACAGCCTGCACAGCCCTCTTCGTCGTACAGCTTGCGCAGGCGCAGCTGTGGCGCCCGTGCTTGCAGTTCGCCGCGGACCAAGTCGTGAACGATCCGCATCCGACGCAGGATGTCCGGCAATTTCACCAGTTGTGCCCCCATGGCTGCGCCGGTAAATTCGCTCATGCGAAAATTCAGCCCCGCGAATGCGTCTGCCTCGTCGGGCGATTGGAGCCCGTACCTTTCCTGCTCGCGGAATATTCCCTGGTCGTGATAGCGCACGGCCCGGATGAACAATGCCGGATCGCTGGTCACGACCGCCCCGCCATCGCCGGCAGTGATGAGTTTATTCATCTGGAAGCTGAATACGCCGATATCTCCGAACGTGCCCAACTTGCGCCCGGCATAGGAAGCCCCGCACGACTGCGCCACATCTTCAATGACGCGCACGCCGTGTTTTGCGGCAACGGCCAACAGCGCCGCCATATCGCAAGGATAGCCAAGCAGCGGGACAATGATGACGGCCCGAATCTCGTTGTCGGCTGCAAGCTTACGATCCAGGTCGAGCGGGTCTATGCCCATGCTGTCGTCGATGTCAATGAATACCGGCACAGCACCGGCAGAAACGACCGCCCCGGCTGTCGCCAGAAAGGTAAATGCCGGCACCGCCACCTTGTCGCCATACCCGAGCTGCAGTGCCTTCAGCGCCACAAACAGCGCAGCCGTACAGGACGTGACGCCCAAGGTGTACCGGACATTCAGATAGCGGGCGAAATGATCCTCGAAGCTTCGAGTTTGATGCTGCAAATCCAATCCGTAATAGCGAAATGGCGAACGGGCCATCGCGACGGCGGACAGTGCAGCGGCTTCCTCCGCCCCCATGGCCGTCGCGCCTGGATAGTGACCCTCTAGCGGCTTTTCAAACAGCGGCTTGCCAGCTTGCCTGGCCGGTTGTCTCTCCATGTTGCTTCCCCCATTCCCTTGCTTGACGGCAAGTCGTCAGCGAAAAATGCGATCCATGTGTGGGATTGCCGTGCAAGTTCCCACTACCAAAACGATGCGCACGGCCTCCCCTTTACGATAAATCCTCATGCTCTTCCCCGTTAATTGCAGCTGTCAAATCATTCACATCATACACAAAACCGAATAGCAGCGCTACACGCCACAGTCCCTCTTCCTTGTTCAATTGCAAGCGGGCCGTCTCCTTGTTCTCCACGGCGGTTACGGCTTGGCGGATCGTAGAGCAAAGGATTCCGTGCTTCGTCATGTCGGCCATGCCTCCGGGCGAAAACAGCAGGCACCCGTTGATCGCAAATCCGGTGTAAATCAGATGGCTGATCCCATAATGCTTGCACAGGGCGAACAGTTGCCGCGAGGTGGCCGCCACGTCTTCGTCGCCTTGCGGCTTCGCCTCCGGTAAAAAGTCGACATAAGGCGCGCACCGCTCCATGTCCTCGCGATTGTTCGAGCCAGGGTATACCCGATCTGAGCGGAATGTCCGCAACGCCGCTTGCACCTCGTCATCTGCTATTCGTTCGGGCGCTTCCGGCTCTGTACCCGCCAGATCAGCGGCCAACCGGTACCCGGGATAGTGCGTATAGTAGTCGGGTCCTCCGACCACATGAAATAGCTTCATCCCCGCTCGCCGCACACTGTCCAGCAGATTCGGGAATAACTCCCGACTGATCGTATATGAACGCGGCACATATTCCACTGCGCGAAACTCACCGGGGTTTTGCTCCGGCGAACCGATATTCCACGCGTGCATCACAACTACGGCGGTTCGCTCCAAATCAAGCGGCAGCTCCGCTCTCTGCCAACCTCCGTATCCTTCTCCCGGCACATCGCGAGACAGATCCGCGTCAAATTGCTGATAGTAGTTGGTTTCTACCTGTACGATTCCCATGCTCCGTTTCCTCCCTGCTGTCTGTTTTCTCCGCTGGCCCGCTACCCCATCGTTTTTCGGCAATCGGATTTCCGACGCCTAACCGATACACACAAATTCCGTACGCCCTTTCCGAATATCCACAGTCAGCTCCATGTAGGCGCAGCCGAATCGATTAACGGCCTGGGACCGGATCATACGATCGACCTGATCGGATACTGCCCCGCCCCGCGTCCGTGCCAGCCACTGCCCTTGTTCCTGCCCGGCGATCAGCAACGTAAAGCCGTCCAGGTCGGCATCTGCTTCGATGACCCATAACGGCTCGCCGCTCTCATCCCGCTCCACCCGTACGACAACCTGCGCGCGGTTCGAACGCCATTGCCATAATTGTTCCGCCGTCCACCATGCTAAGCCGCGGGAGGCGCCGTAACCCGCCAGTTCCACTAGAAATGCGCCTACCTCGTCGCCTTCGCGCAGCAGCATGGCTGGATGGAACAGAAAATGCGCCACGCCGTTCACATCCACCGCGCGGTCGAGCAAAGCAAATGCTTCACTCCTCGTGCAGCGAAGCGGCATCGGCGGGTCCCAGGCCAATGTCGGCAAGGACAGAACTGCAAGCGGGCGGTTACGTTCGGCGGCCGTCCCCACGGGAACGAACGGGTGGCACGTGCCCGCGAGAAAGCCCTTGTTCCCCTGCCTCGTTCCACCACGGCTCTGCTCCACCTTCACGCCCGCCCGTTCACACCAGCGATAGAATGCCGTGTCGCCTTCCCAGCGCAAATAATGGTTCTTGTTCGTCCGGATCGCCCGGTCTGGAAACTGCGCCTGCAGCATCGACAACTGATGACGAAAATCGCGCTCAGACCAGCGGCTTTCGGGAATCTCCACCTCCATCGCGTTGTAATGGAGCGCGACTTCGTGTCCTCCGGCCGTAATCGCCTCGTTAATGCTGGGATCGTAACCCGGCATGATAATGCACCAGGTGGAGCGGATATTCGCCTCCTTCAACCTGGCCAACAAAGCGCAGGCATGCGCGGGCGAATTGCCGTCAGTATCGTGCGAAATATGACCGATCGCCGTAAGACCGTCCGGCCAGAACCAGCTCTGCGCCATCGGAGCACCGATCTTCTCATGCAACCGGTAGATCAGCCGCATCAGCACGATTCTCCATTCATCCACAACCGGGTGGAGGAAGATAGGCACGCCGCCTGCCTCCGCGGCGGTACGGTCGCGCGTCCAATCGAGGACGGCGGCGTCATCGGTCTTCAGCACGTCATCATCGGTAGCAGCCGTACCATCGGGCGCTGGCCTGCCATCGCGCACGACTGCCACTCCCTGTTGGATGAGGCAGAATGTCTTCATCAGGTCTACCGCCAGCAGGGCCGCCGCGCCTTGCCCATGATCGCGCACGGTTATGGTGGGTTCGACGCCCAGCGACCCGTTCAGCCGCACGAGTGAACCGTCCGCCTTCACCCCGGCATCACGGGACTCCACGCATATGGCTTCGAAGAAATGAAAGGCGCTTCGCATACCGTCAGCCAGCCCGCCACTTGCCCAATCGACCCAGCCTTCGCGAACCCGCCCGGTGCAGACGACGCCCAGCACGTCCTCCAGACCATATACGCCGCCGATCGCCAGCAGCGCGTTGCCCCGCTCGCAATATGAGCGGCAGGCAGCGGCCCATTGTGAATCATCCGTTCCCCCGGCGACGAGGGTGACACCATTGGGCGGGCTTTGTAACCAAGCTTTATGGTTCAGAACGCGACAGGATAATCCGAGATCACTAAGAATCGTCAACAGGTAGGGTGTGTAGCAATCTCTACCCTCGTCCCGTACCTGTTCGACTTCCGCTGTGTCCCATACGATCGTAAGCATCAGGGTTTCCTTCTTTCGATGGAACGATCAGACCCGGTCCAGCCAGGGTCTGATCGTTCCAAGATTTTGTGCGGTTCAATTAATGGATGTTCCATGCGATGCCATACATAATGAGCGCCAGCTTCGCACTTGTACGCTTTTGTTGTATCCCGGTAAGCCTTGCTTGAAGTCGTATACAAAAGATACCTGTCCCAATGGTCAGGCAATATCGCATCATCCGGATTCGCGAATTAAAAAATACCATTCCATTAACCGTCATCTCAGGGTTGTTTGCCGGCGACGACCCTCTGCAAACCGGGTTCGGCGCCGGCAACCTTCCTTTACCTTTATCGCGGATGACCAGTTCGCGGTGGATTTGCTTGATTATCCGTCTGTGCCCTCCTGCTCCTCTTCAGGACTTCCGGCTCAAGTCGGCGATCTGCCCGGCCGTCAGAGCTCCGTCATACAGCTCCGCTTCGCGGATGCGCCCCGAATACTTGCATTGGGGGCCGCTGCCCAGCATGAGCGGCACGTCGCCGGACAGCGGATCGACCGCGCCGCCGACCGGGGCTTCCGATACGAGCCGGCCGTCCAGATAGAGGGCGAGCGTCTCCCTATTGTACGTGACCGTCGCCCGGTGCCAGCCCGGCGTCAGGCTGCGGTCGCTCGTCACGAGCGGGACGCCGCCTAGGCTCCACACCTTGCCGCTTGGCAGCGTGCCTGCGAACAGGCTGCCTCTGTACACCGCCATCGTCCAAACCCGCCGATGGACGACATCCAGTTCAGGTGATTCCAGAACGCCGACCTTCTCCCAGCGGCGGTCGCCGGCATATCGATATACCTCCCCGCCGGGCAGTGTGCCGCCGTACAACCTGCCGTTAAAGACGGAAACGCCCATCACTTCCTTCTCTGCACCCAGAAGACCGTAATCGCTCCAATCCACGCCTCCTTCGTAGCACAGCACGCGGGCTTCCGGCCATATACCCGTCAGGAAGCGGTTGTGGTACACGGCGAAGCAGTACACCTGATCGCAATTCTTCAAGACGCTGTCGTTCCGCCACGGCTCCGTCAAAGTGCGGCTCCAGACGCCATCAGAATAATTGCAGCCGATGTATAGTCTGCGCTGGAACGGGGACAGCGTGAATCCTCGTGTCTTCCCCTCCGATCCGGGCGCGCCGAGCGGCTCGCACCTGCCGGACTCGTCGAAGGCGAAGGCGCCGTACGAATAGAAGGGCATTGCCACCAGGCGGTCGCCAAACACTGTCAGGGCACCGATGCTGTCATTACCCTCGACCGGCAATTCGCCGAAGAGCGACCATTCCTGGCCCCCTTCGTAACGAAAGATACGACCGCCCGGCGCCTGGTTCGGCGATTCCGGCAGTGCCGATCCCGACGCCTTGTAGCGCATCGTGCCGGCATATAACCTGCCGCCGAATTCGGCGAGCGACCATACCGAGTTACTATCGTCCGGATGGCCGCAGTCGAACCATTCTCCCTCGTCCGTCAAGCTGTAGACGTGGCCCTTGCGATCCTGTGCATCGTCAAATATGCCGACATACAGGCTGTCGTCGAACACACACATGGAGCAGATCATCCGGCTGCCACCCGGGCTGCCCCAATCCTTCCATTCGCCGACGGCCCGCTCCGCAGTCCAGCCAAACTGCAGATTGCGCCAGTTGGTCTGCGCTGAGGTGACGCCTGGTTGGGACAGCACCGACAGGTGCCAGCCTTCCATGCGCTCCTCGCAGTAACGGCTAACCAGACCGCCTGGCAGACAACTGCCTCCCTGATCGTCAACCTCGAACTCAAGCGACAGAGAGAACGGCTGCGAACCGTCCGTCTCCCCGGCGCCCGGCAGCCGGATCGTCGATGTAACGCCGTCGAATATTGCGCTATCCTCGAATCGTACATGCTCCGCAATCCCGTCACGGCCACCGCCCAACGCATCCCCGGCATCGCTCCTCAGCGGCCAATATCCGATACGGCGGGGCCGTTCCCGCTTTTCCGTTTGTGTGAAACTCATGCTCAACCTCTCCCCATTACGGCGCCCAGATAGCGGCGCCATTCGTATGTGTCCACTCTTCGTCCATTCCCTTTCCCCACAGGTCGGCGATCATGCCTTGTTCCTCCGTCTCATACATACGTCAGATGACACGCAGTCCATGAAGGCTTCCCGGTCCGTCCGTCAGCGATCGACGGTCCTTGTGGATGCACGAGAGAATTGTGTCCGATCTTGTATTGCAGCATTTTTGCTACTGGCTTGGAACGTAATCAGCACTTCCGTCTGCTGCGGAAACGATTCCTACTCCCGATAACCCCGCGCATACGCCCCCTTCATATTGCTGCAGCCGATAATGCACAGTCGCAGCTTGTTCAAAACCTTGATCTCCGTTCAGCCCCGCTTGATTCGTCAGCCTTTGACACTGCCAATGGTCACGCCCTGTATGAAATATTTCTGCATTGTGATGAACACGATCAGAATCGGCAGCGCAGCGCTGACTGATCCGGCCATGATGCCGGCATATTGAACGACATATTTGTCATTGGACATGACCTTGAGTGCCAGCGGAAGCGTAAACAGCTCCGGCGAACGCAAGTAGATGAGCGGCCCTTCGTAATTGTTCCAGTACCCTATGAAGTTGAAGATGACGAGCGTGGCGATGACCGGTTTAGCCAACGGAATCATGATGCTCGCGAAAATTCTGAAGTTGCCCGCGCCGTCTATCTCTGCCGCTTCGTTCAATTCATGCGGGATCCCGGAAAAATATTGCTTGAATAGGAAAATGCCGAACGCTGATCCGAAACAGGCGCCGAGCCAAATCGCGGCATGCGTATTCACCAGACCCAATTCCTTGTAAATGATGAAATTTGGCAGCAAGACGACCTGAGAAGGAATCATCATCGTGGCCAGCAGCCCTAGAAACATGATATTCCTGCCGGGAAAAGAAATTTTAGCGTAGGCATACCCTGCAAGCGAGCAGGTGATCAGCGAGCCGAACATGGCGATCAGCGTAACTTTGACGCTGTTCCAGTAATAGAGGCCCATGTTGTAGCCGAGCACCGACTTGACCCAGACGCTCTTGTAACCGTCCCAGTTGATCGGATCCGGAATGATCGAGAACGGGACGGAGAAAATTTCGCGCTCCGGCGTCAACGAAGCGACCAGCATCCACAGAAACGGGAAGACCATGGCGTAAGAAAAAGCAAGCAAGATCAAGGTCCGAACGACTTTCCAAAACTTTTTTTTCAGCGGCATCGATTTCCCCCCTTCCTCTCGCGGACTTTGTCAATAATGAACCCATTTTTTTTGATAGAACCATTGCACGAGGGTAAATACGAATACCGTGGCGAACAGCACCAATGCCATCGCGGACGCGTACCCCATCTGGCCGAATTCGAACGCCGTCTTGTAAATGTAGTAACCGATGACCGTGCTGGAGCTCCCAGGTCCACCTCCTGTAAGAATCTGGATGTGGGACCAGGCGTTGAACAAGCCGATGATGGAGGTAATCAGAATAAAGAACGTCGTCGGCGAAATCAGCGGGAACGTAATATATAAAAACTTGGTAAACGGTTTGACACCATCGATCTCCGCCGATTCGTAAATTTCCTTCGGAATGCCGACCAGTCCAGACAGAAACAGGATGACGTTCAGCCCGAGGCCGGACCAAGTCGTCATGACGATGATGGCCGGCTTAACCCAATCCTGACTGCCCAACCAACCCGGCGGGTGGCCGACTCCAACCGTCCGAAGCAGGTTGTTGACAATGCCGTCGCCCGGGTTGAGCAGCATCCCCCATACGATGGCGATAATGACCGCATTGGTGACGTAGGGCAGGAAGAGTGCAGTGCGAATCGTCTTGGTAAAATACACGCTTTCATTGATGATGAACGCTACGATTAACGCAACGAGAATTTGCAAAGGCACGAAGGCTACGAAATAGATAACATTGACCATGGAATCGATGAACCATTGATCGCCGAACATCTTGGAGAAGTTGGCCAGACCGTTGAATTTCATATGGCCGAGGCCTGTTACCATATCCCAGTTCGTAAAAGCGGCGGCAAACGAAAATCCGATCGAGAATAGGGTAAACACGAGAAATCCGACAAGGTTGGGCAAAATGAACAAATATCCGTCGATCGTCTGCCGGAATTTTCTCGTGACGTACAGCCGCTTGGTTTTCTCCATCTTCCAGCACCACCTTCGGCGTGAAGCCGCAGAGCGCATCTTCTCCGCGGCTTCACCCTGATTTTGTATTATTTCGCCGTTTCTTCCTCATAGATTTTGAACGTGGCAATCTTGGCATTCTGGATCGTTTCATCCAGCGACTTCTCCTTGGCGAACAGTAGCGACAGATGTTTATCCAGTTCGAGTTTCATCTTCGCGACGTAAGAGAATTTTCCAGAGTTTTGAAAATAAATTGGCTTGATTTCCGGGTCCATCATCCGGCTGTACAGATCGTCCCGCTGCTTGCCTTGCGTCACCTTGTCGTTCTTGTCGCTGTACCAGCGCCAATTCTCAAGCAGCACGCTCTTGTCCAGTAGCCTGGACGCCGGCATCGTGTGGGCGACCTTGGATGAGATTTCGACCGATTTGGTCGAGAACCATTTTGTGAACAGATACGCTTCCTCCGGATATTTGGTCGTCTTGGAGACCGCAGCGCCGACCACCAGCTCGTACGCCTGCTTCTTGGGGGAATTGGCGTCCCACCGCGGCATCGGAGCCAACGTGTGAATGTTTGCGTCGTCCTCTTCCTTGGTCAACTGCCCATACTCCACCGCAAGATCTTGGAAGATGGCGCCATTGCGGCCGCCAATGCCCATCGCAGTTTTGCCGGCATAGTAGTCGTTCTGCCAATGCAGGCCCTTAGCCTTGATATCCGACGGCGAAGCCATCGACTTGTCGATGTAAACCGCATTATAGAGCAGTTCCACCGCTTTCTTGTAATTCGTCCAGTCCATGTTGAAGCTGCCGTCCGTATTAACTAATTCCCAGCCGCTGTAGAGAGCGAGCCTCGTCGTCGCGACTGAGAGGCTGGTGCCGCCGAACGACCAATCATGGATGCCGTAACGTGTAATATTGCCTTCGTCATCGTATTTCGTCAGCTTCTTCGCGGCCTGGAAGAACTCGTCCCACGTCCAGTCCCCGCTTGAAGGATCCGGCAGACCCGCCTCTTCGAAATACTTTTTGTTGTACCAGACTCCATCCGGTGCTATTCCTCGAGGAATGCCATACAACTTGCCGTTCACCTTGAGTTGTTCCTGGTAAGCTCCAAATTCCACCGTCAGGTCCCAACCGTCCCGCGCAACAAGCTCGTCGAGCGGTAAGTACAGGGTGTCCGGGTTTGCCCGTTCCATATTATCGGCACTCATATAGATGACGTCCATCTGCTCGCCGGCGATCGAGGCCATCTTAACGCCAGTTTGGAAATCACTGCCGGAGCTCAGCACCATTTCCACTTTGATGTTCGGATACATCTTCTGCCAATCCTGATAAGACGCCTCGAATGCGACCTGGTCGTAACTCTGAGACGTGTAGTAGCGCAGATTGACCTTCTTGTTCGGGTCGATCTTGATGCCTTGTGATTCCCCTCCGGACGTAGGGCTGGTGGTTGCGGACTGCGATGACGAAGGTGCGGGTAAAGCAGAGTCACTCGGCTTGGGCGTCTCATTCTTGCTGCTGCATCCGGCGAGCACGAGCGCAACGATCAGCAGTGCGGCCGTCATGACGTACCATAATCTTGTCTTTTTAACCATCGCTGGACCTCCTTTTTTGTATTGAAAGCACTTTGTGTTGCTGTGTATTATTATATAATGGGTCTCAGCCCTTAAACTATAAGGCAGAATAAAGATATTGTGGTTTTTATTAATCATCTTGATCTTTGTCCGGATGCGGGGCGTCATGCTCGCTGAAGAACGGAATCCGGATGCGGACCGTCGTGCTTTCGTTCGGCGTACTGGCGAATTCCAGCCCGTATTTGTCGCCGAATTGCATCTTGATGCGCTGCGACACGTTTCTCAGCCCGTATCCGCCACCGTCCGTCCGGGCCTTCTCCAGCCCGCTGCCGTTCATGGTTTCCCGCAACTCCGCCAGCCGCTCGGGTGCGACGCCGACGCCGTTGTCTTGGACTTCCAGGATTAGCAAATCGCCGGCAAGCCATCCGGAAATGCGGATCATCCCCTGGCCTTTCTTCGGCTTGATGCCGTGATAAATGGCGTTCTCCACGATGGGCTGCAGCGTGATCTTCGAAATCAATCCCGACATTGCCTCCTGCGGCGCCTCGCAGCAGTAGTCGATTTTGTCCCTGTACCGGTAGTTCATGATCTTCATATAGCTTCGTACGTGTTCCAGTTCTTCCGCCAACGTGATCGAACGCCTGCCCTCGCTCAGGCTGAGCCGGAAATAATCGGACAAGGTGGTCACAATAACTGAAACCTCGTTCTCGCCGCCCATTTGGAACATCGATTCCAAGCGGATGACTTCCAGCGTGTTGTACAGGAAATGAGGGTTGATCTGCGCCTGCAGCGTCGCAAGCTCGGCTTCCTTCTTGTTTAATTCCACCTCGTTCTTCTTGAGCTGAATCTGGTACACTTCGTTGATCAACGTGTCGATTTTGGAAATCAGTTTGTGAAAATTGACCTTGAGCTCTTCGATCTCGTCGCCCTTGAACTCTTCGATCCGGTAATCGAACAGCGTATTGGCGAAGCTGGCGACCTGACGGGTCAGTTCCTTCACCGGCTTCGTCACTCTCCTGGTATACCGCACGACGAAGATGCCCATCGCAATGGAGCTGCCGAGCAGTACCAGGATGTCATACAGCAAAATTTTCACCATGTTGTCCTGCACGTAACCGAGCGAAGTAATATGGATCAGCCGCCAACCGGTATTGCCCAGACGAAAGTCGCTGAGTAGCAGATTGCCGCCCTTGCCCATCATTTTCACGTTTCCTCCGTATCCGGTGGCATGCATATACGGCATATACTCTATATCGGGCATCCGGCCGATCCGGTGTTTGTTGCCGTCCATCATGATCACGCCGTCCGCATTCACAATGAAGGTATCGCTCTCGTCCCGGCCTTTGCCGCTAGGACCGAGCTCCAGCGCGTCCGAGCGGATCGTCATGTAAATATAGCCCAGTACAACGCTGTCATCGAGCCGGGCGATCTTCTTGACGAATGTGATGAGTTGGTCGTTGTAACCGTCTCGGTACGAATCCAGCCAGGTCTGTCCGGAAGTAGAGGCAGGTGAGAGCGGCTTGTACATGAACTTCTCGTTGCGCTCTTGGGAGCGGTACATCAAGTCGGAGCGGGCGTTGTAAATATCGATATACACAATTTCACGCTTCTGGGTTTTGACCCTCTCCACCATATCCTGAACGGCCCGATAATCGGACTTGTCCCGAATGGAGGCTTCCTGCTGATGCCCCCCCATAATCCGTATCATGTTATCGTCATAGTAAAAGTAATAGATGGACCTTTCTAGGTCGTTCAAGTAGGACTCCGCCTTTTTTCTGATTTGCTCGGCGTTCAGCGTGCTGACTTCGACGGCCTTCTTCTCCACCATCGCATGGGTAAAATTGTAGGAGACGAAGATGAGCAGCATGATCGGCAGCACAGTGATGGTCAGAAGGGCGACAGTCAGCCTGGTCTCGAAATTCAGACGCGCCCAAAACGGGAATTTCCGGGATCGACCGCTCAAGGCGCCGAGTTGGAGGTTGCCGTCTTCCCCGTTCACCGCCTTGACTGTTGCATTAAGCTTGCTGAGCGGGGTCAGCAGCCGATCGGCGAAAAACACGATCGAGCCGACGAAACAAAGGAAGACTAGCGCCAGCAGAATTGCCTGCCAGCCGTACCGTTTCATGATTTCCCCAAAAATACTGTCAGCGGGGTCTGCAACATACAGCGTCCACCCGGTAACCCCCGATTCGATGGATGAGACGAGATAGCGCTTGCCCTCAATTCGCCTGGC
The DNA here is from genome assembly GCF_017874215.1 of Paenibacillus eucommiae. Classification (GTDB taxonomy): domain Bacteria; phylum Bacillota; class Bacilli; order Paenibacillales; family NBRC-103111; genus Paenibacillus_AI; species Paenibacillus_AI eucommiae. The sequence goes on along the minus strand of NZ_JAGGLB010000029.1, from coordinate 86,918 downwards.
TGCCGTCTCGCCCGGTCCGACCCGATTTTGTGCGCTCCATGCGCCGCCGGTGAAAGCCTTGTCGTTCGAAGACACGATCGTGCCATCCCCATCGACCAGCATCATCTTCTTGACTTGTCCGTCAGGGTAGAAATTTTCCAGAGACTTGCTATTCAGAAAAATAACCAGGTAACCCGCATACCGGCCTTGTTCGTCGAAGATGGCCCTACTCAATCCGATCATTTTCCGGCTGACCGTGTAGTCCTCCATCAGCGTATACGTCCAGACGAAACGGCCGTCGGAATTCCCCAATAGCCGCTCGAACAGGGCAAGGTCTAACTGATTTCTGCCGGCATGCTCGACCGTCGATAAAATTTCCCCGTCCTTGCCGACCGCAAATACGTATTCGACAAAGCCCGTCATGCGGATAAACTGATTGAAGCTCTTTGAAAACGCTGTCATTTGTTCGAAAGCGTCGGTGCCCGAATACCGGAAATAGAGATTAAAATCGATTGCCTCGAAGGCGTTGATCGATTGCCGTTCGATTCCCCGCAGCACAAAATCGATATTGTCAACGGTCTGCTCCAGAATGATCGCATTCGTATCGGCGACGCTCTTAAATACCGTTGAAGAATAAATGCGGTAAGAAATGAAACCGATGATAAGCAAATTCAGAGTGAGCACGACTAGGGAATATACGATAAATTTCTTCTTCATAGTTTTTGTCCTTGTGACCCGGCTGGGTCGTCTAGGAATCCTAGAACGCCCCTACGGTATTCGTAAGGCGTTACCCCGACTGCCGATTTGAAAATTTTGCTGAAATGTCTGGGATCGTTGTAGCCGACCATTTCGCTCACTTTGTAGACCTTTAACCTGGTATCGGCAAGAAACTGCTTGGCTTTGGCAACCCGGACCTCGGTCAAATAGTCGATGAAATTGACGCCAGAATCTTTCTTGAAAATTTTGCTCAGATACACCGGATGGACGTGAATATGCCTGGCCGCCGACTCGAGGGAGATCTCGTGCGCATATTGCGCTTCGATGAATTTTTTGACTTCGCCGATCATGCTATTCGTGCTTGCGGCGCCTCCTTCGGCCATGGCGTCGACGACCAGGCACAAAAATTGATTGATCTCATCTTTCAATTCCGCAAGTGTTTCCTTGTGCGATTGATAATCGGGAGACTTCAAATGGGCGAGGCGGGAGTTGGACAAAGCGAACCTGTCCATGAAATTCTGGACGAGTTGCATGAACAGATAATAGACATTGAGCGCTTCGTTTCTGGAAGACACACTGGCAAATGCCTCATCGACATATTCGCGAACCTTGTCTTTTTCCAAGCTCTGCATATGCACAATCAGCCGTTCCATATGCAATGTCGTGGGCACAGGTGAGACTGCGTCGGCGGTATCTGGGACTTCCGAAGTGTTCCCTTTCATAATGATCAGATTTTTGCCGAGAAAAAACTTCTTGGCGATCAAGCTTCTGGCGATCAGATAGCTTTCATGGACTTCCTCGATCGTTCGGAAAATACCGCCTATGCCCAGCGTAACCCGAAATGGGAAACGATTGTTCGCGTCATTCAACAGCCTGGAGGCAGCTGCCCTCCAATCATCCTTGCTCCGGCAATCGCCAGCAATCAACAATCCGAGTGAACTGTCATCGCAGGGAAAATCGTAAACGTCGCCGATCGGGCGGATTGCCTCTGCCGCCGTTTCTCTAAGCTCAAGTTTGAATGATTCCATCTCATCCTTCGTGTATCTGTGCGTCAGATCGTTGTAATCGTCGAATTGCGCAAGCCAAACATCACAGCATCTCCCCGCGAGCGGCATGTCAAGCTCCGCAGCTCTCTTTTCCGCTTCCTGCCGATTGGCCGGATGCCTCTGCAACAGTTGCAGGATGAAATCGTATCTGAGTAGCTTGCCCACATACTCGCTACGGGTTCGCGCGAACGCGTCGGCATCCAATTCTTCCTTCACGCTGGCCAGGAGATCGTGCAGTTTATCGAATTTGATCGGTTTCAGTAGATAACCGACGGCCCCAGCCTCGATCGCGGCCGTCGCGTATTGAAACTCGTTGTAGCCGCTCAGGACGATGATTCTGATGTCCCGGTTATAATTGCGCAGTTTGTCCATCAACTCAATTCCCGTGCAGATGGGCATTTTTATGTCAGTTATTACAAGATCGGGCTGCAAATCTTGCACCAGTTCGAACGCCATTGCTCCGTCTTCCGCCTCTCCTGCGACGAAATAACCAACCCGATTCCAGTCGACGAATGTTTTCAGACCTTCTCGGATGACATCTTCGTCATCCACGATGACCACTTTGTACAAATCAACCAACCCCCTTTTATTCATAATCACAGGCAAGACAAAATGCATTCACGGGAACTCTCAACTAATCACACCGTAGACATCAATACCGTCCAAGTTAATGAAAATTTTAACCTTCGTATCCGACATTCGCTCAATCGTGACTTCCCGTGAATCCGGACCAAGCTCCGGACTCTTCAGTATGGCTGAAGTCCACGGCTCAACTGCATCGACCCCAATGGAATTCAACTTCGAAAGCCAGTTGATTATCCGAGCTTAAGGATTTGATATCCTTCAATACAACCGCATTATTATGAGCATCCATATGGACAGGATGTGGAATTGCCTCAAGCGAACGGTTCATCAGATGAAGGACAACTCCCCCGGCATGTACACGCAACCTGGTTGACCAGCAAGAATCACCGGCGATTTGCCGGATACGGGGTGTAAAATCTCCATTGTCGATAAGCCGTTTTAGCGAATTTGTATGCGAACTCAATGAAGCATGTTTTTCTTCGGCGGCCGAGGTGCAAGTGCCGACCTCCATTATATTGGATTCCACAAATGCACTCAGTTGTTATAGGGATTTATAATCTCATGAGTTTCCCTCATGTCCGTCGGATCTTCCTGAAGTCGACCGTTCAGTGTACTGCTCCAATTAACAACACCCCAAAAACGACTGAGGCTCCATCCTAAATAACCGCCTTTATCATAAATAGTATAACTGAGTGCAATAGCAGGCGCATTCCCCATATGGGCGGCAATATCCTTTTGCCCCAGAATGAGGGTTCTCCAAAAACAGGCAGTACATGTCCATAATCTCGCTTGAATCTTTCTATACAGTGAATGCAGCCGCATGTGGACAACCAACCATAGTGAGCCATATCATCGATTTGCGCACCGTCTAAGGCTACTTCACTAAGCAGCCTCTCGAGGTATTTGCCATGCATTTCAAGAAACAAGGGATTGTTATGACAGAATAACTCGGTTTGATATGATGTACTGTAGCCCCTGCTTCCGTCGCGCACATCGACCTCGCAGAGATCGTGGAATCGGTATCCCGCATATCCTGCGTATTCAGCGGCAAGGGGGTCGTGATGTAGCAGGATGTGATGCCTTTGAGCGCTATTCATCCTTATGAGATCCGTTTGATTGCGGGGCCGTTCGATGAGGTTACAGGAGTAGTGGTCCAGGAAGCGAATGTCGTATTTGTGCAGTTCTTCACACACGTTGTTCAGATAACCGTGCAATTGACTGAAGTAATTGGAGAAGTCGAAGCGAATATGAAAACCGAAGTTGATAGCTGTATCAATTCCTGCTTCCGCAAACCCTTCTGCACGCCGCTTGATCCGGTCAATAACACCTTTTTGAGGCCAAAGTATGTCATCGAGAGTGCACCACCAGCTTGCTGCTCTTTGAGGTCGGAAAAAGCTGTAAGGTTCTCTTGTTTTCATAAATGCTCCTCACTTTATACCGTTATGGTATAGATTGTATTTTCTATCAGGGAACATTCTAACACATCAAAGTATCGATGTGAATGATGTAAATTAGGCATGCATAAAGTGATAATTCCTAAACCAACAACTCTTCATCCGGACAAAGATTAAGATGATTAATAAAAACCACAATATCTTTATTCTGCCTTATAGTTTAGGGCTGAGACCCATTATATAATAATATACAGCAACACAAAGTGCTTTCAATACAAAATAAAAATCGAGTTATGCAAATTTATGGCCTGCCGGACAAAGACTTTCTTGCCTCAATGCCATACGATTCAATTATTAAGTACACAAAAAAACGAATAGGAGAATGTGACTTGAAAAAAATTAGAACGGCTGTAGTCGGTTTAAACATGGGATTGCAGCATGCTTATGCATTCCATTCGGCGGAACGCGCCGATCTGCGTTGGGTTGTGGATCTGGACGAGGAGAAAGCAGCCAAACTGGCGGGAGAATTGGGATGCAAATATACGTCCGATTGGCTTTCCATTATGGACGACATCGATGCTGTCAGTATCTGCACCCCTCATCATTTGCATGCGGATCAATCCATTCTCGCCCTTAAAGCAGGCAAACATGTGCTATTGGAGAAACCGCTCGCCAATACAGAAGAGGATTGCTTGCGGGTCATCAAGGCTGCCGAAGAGAACAATACCATCCTTATGATGGCTTATGTTATCCGTTTCTTGCCCATTATAAGAAAGCTCAAGGATATAATAATAACGGAAGAGTTCGGAAAACCGTTCAATGCGAACTGCTGGATTGAAGGATTTATTCCGCCCATGCCGGGAAGCTGGTTGTCGCGTAAAGAAACCTTGGGCGGAGGCGTACTGTTCAGCCACGGCTGCCATTATATCGACTTGCTTGTTTGGTTGTTGGGCAAACCCGTCAAAGTTTCTACTCTAGGCACCCGAACGGGAACCGAATGGATGGAAGGCGAAGGAACGGCACATAGTACGATGTTATTCGAAAGTGGTGCTCTGGGCTACCTGGAAACCAGCTGGGGGATGCAGTTTGCGGAAAGACGCGCGCTCATGCACATTCACACCCCTAAAGCTCTGTTAATCGTGAGCAGTGATCTGACAACACTAGAAGCCGTGACGGAGAAGGGCCGTCAAACCTTGATGACCCATAATTCGCACACATCCCCCGGTTCCTTTGTGTCGGGGGAAATCGAGCATTTCCTCGATTGTATCGAGTTCGGCAAAAAACCCGAAACGGATGGACATGATGCGTTGAAATCACTCCGTGCGATTTGGGCGATGTATGAGGTGATTAAATGTTAAAAATCGGAATTATCGGATGCGGTTTGATGGGTTCCCTGCATGCTCGAACCTTGCAGTCGCTGCCTGGTGCTTCAGTAACGGCTGTGCATAACCGATCCAGAGACAAGGCCGCTAGCCTTGCCACGGAAGTCGGCGCAACCGTATATGATCGTTACGAAGATCTGCTGAAACAGGATTTGGATGCTGTATGGGTTGCTACTCCTGACCATCTGCATGTCGATATATCCAAAGCGGTGCTGGAAGCAGGAAAACATTTGTTTCTGGAAAAGGCGCTTGCGACCTCTGTCCGGGATGGCCACGAGATCGTGGCCGTCGGAGAGAGACATCCGCATTTGAAAGCAATGGTCGGATATCCGCTGAGGTTTGCTCCCGCCAACCGCAAGATGAAAGAAATCATCTCTGCCCCGGAAGCAGGCTCTGCATTGCAAGCTTGGTCGATGAGAACCCATTTTCTTGATCCTAACCAGAAAGTGTACGACAAGTACCGCGATCACTATTACGACACACCTGACTGGTATTTCAGCGACGAAATCGGCAAAGGACCGATTTTCTCCCACGCTTCCCATGATTATGACCTGCTGATCTGGATGTGTGGAGAGGTCGAAAGCGTATTTGCCTATGGGGGTACCTACCTGCTGCCGCCGGGAAGTGTAGCAGACGGATTCACTGTGGCCTTACGCTTCAAAAGCGGCGGAATTGCTCACGTGAGTACTCCTTGGTTGACGCGGGTGGAGTACGATATGGCCGGAGTAGCTGCCAAAAACCTGACGGTTGTGAACAACAACGGGGAACTTCGCGTAAAGGACGAACAAAATCCGGAACAACGGATTACATTTTCGGACAATGATATGTGGATACGTTTGAACAGTCATTTTATCGATTGTATTCTTCACGATAAACAGCCGCTTATTTCACTTAGAGACGGATTGAAGGCCATCGCCGTTTCCGAAGCGGCCTACCGTTCATTGAAGGAACGCCGGGAAATTTTTGTGGAAACGATCTAATAATCTGCACCTTGCTTATTGGTGAATTTATTTCAGTTGAGAAAGTTGGGAGTACCTCCATGATCCAAATTGCTTGTATGTCATTGCCTTACATGAATGTCCCGTTCGAACGGGCACTTGAAGGAATATCCCGGGCCGGTTACCGCAATATCGCTTTTGGCCTGCCCCATGTCGGCATGGAAGTGCCAAGCGGGAACGATACAACATCTTTAATACAGCTACAGCGGCTGTTCGATCGTTACGGCGTAGAACCAATTATGCTGATCGGCACAAATCAGCTTGCTCCCGGAATGCCTCTCGAAGAAGCCAGACACCGTTTGGAAACAGCCAAAACATTGGGTGTAAAAGAAGTGGTGTCCCTCGGAGCTTGCGGATACCACAAGTTTCCCGACCTTGCAAAACCCGTAGAAGAGCTGGAATCAGAACATAAGCGGTTCGTCGACAAGTACCGTGAAATAGGATTTATAGCCGAATCTTTGGGTATCACCGTTAGCTTGAAGCCACATACCGGAAATACGGCAACGGCCCGCCATCTTTTGCAGACACTTGAAGAAATTGGCTCAAGTTCTATCAAGGCGAGCTATGATCCCGGCAATGTGCATTATTATGAGGGGATACGCTCCGAGCTCGATTTCCCCATCATTGCGGCACAAACCATTTCCCTGATCGCTAAAGACCATCGCGGGTCCAGGGCCAACCACAATTTCCCCATCCCCGGTGAAGGCGATGTTGATTTCCCTGCCTTGTTCCGTACATGGCATCGTTCGGGAATGTCAGGTTCAGTTGTTGTCGAACGGGTTGATGGCGATACCACTTCGCCGTTCGACCCGGAACAAATCGACGAACGAATCGCCAAAGCGAGAATCAACCTGCAACGTCTGCTGAAGGAAACAGGATTAGAAGTAAGTTGAGGCACGGAAAAGTTTTGTAGAAAATATGTTTAACAAGTTGACTGGGGGAGTATTCGATGGTGACATCATTTAAAGAACAATTTGGCAAGGACAAGTGAATACTTGTTCTTGCTTTTGTCATAAGTTACTTTGCTATCGAATAGGGCTGTCAGATCATTTAAGGGCACGTATGCTTTATTGTTTATGATTCTTACATCCATGTTTTTCGTACTTCCATTGAAGTAAAACGACAACTTCGGAGCTGCCATGACTCCTATTACAAAACTAAAAAATAATTTTATCGTAGAAAATATTGTAAAACATGCTTTCTTTTTCATTGGCCATCTGGATGAATGGAAATTACCCAATCTCCATTATCCACTCTCCAAGGCACATGTCTTGGAAACTCCAGTCGTGTATCCACTAAATAACATTCATGTTGCCAATCTAAATCGTAAATAAGCTCCTCGGGTAGGGTACATTGTTGAAAGGCCATAATGGACTTTTTCTCGAAGTCTCTAATGAGTTCTTCATCGTAACAGTATCCGGACAATTACACCGGGTGCGCTCGGCTATCTGGAAACCAGCTGGGGAATGCCGTTCGCGGAAAGGCCCGCGTTTTTGCATGTTCACACCCTCAAGGCATTGCTAATATTGAATAGCGAGTTGACCACTCTGGAAGCCGTGACGGAAAATGGCCACCAAACCTTGATGACCTATAATCCGGATACTTCACCGGGCTCCTTTGTGTCCGGAGAAATTGAGCATTTCCTCGATTGCATCGAATCCGGCCAAAAACCCGAAACGGACGGCTATGATGCATTGAAATCGCTCAGAACCATTTGGGCGATGTATGAAGCCGTAGTATCAGGCGGGTGAAAGTATGATCAACATTGGTTTAATTGGCTGCGGGTTAATGGGTGCTCTGCATGCGCGAACCTTACACAAACTGCCCGGTGTGTCCGTTAAAGCGGTGCATAACCGTTCCCGGGAGCGCGGAAATGGGCGCAACCGTATATGATCATTACGAGGATTTGCTGCAGCAGGATTTGGATGCTGTCTGGGTTGCTACTCCCGACCATCTGCATGTCGATATAGCAAACGTGGGGATACCAGGAGTTTCCCCACCTTGCAAAACCCGCAGAAGAGCTGGAAGCGGAACATAAGCGGTTCGTTGACAAGTACCGTGAAATCGGATTCATAGCCGAATCTATGGGTATCGCCGTCAGCTTGAAGCCGCATACAGGAAATACGGCAACTGCCCGGCATCTGTTGCAGACACTTGAGCAAATTGGCTCCAGCTCAATCAAGGCGAGTTATGATCCCGGCAACGTGCATTATTATGAGGTAATAAGCTCCGAGCTGGATTTTCCCATAATAGCCGCACAAACCATCTCCCTGATCGCTAAAGACCATCGCCTTCACCGGGAATCGGCAAATCCCGATTTCCCGATTCCCGGTGAAGGCGATGTAAATTTCGCAGCCTTGTTCAGTACTTGGCAACGTTCAGGGATGTCCGGTTCGGTTGTTGTCGAGCGGATTGATGGCGATATCCCGTCACCGATCGACCCGGAGCAAATCGATGAACGAATCACCAAAGCTAGAATCAACCTGCAAAGTCTGCTGAAAGAAGCAGGATTGTAAGTAAGATGAAGAAAGGGGTGTATCGATGGTGACATCTACCTAAACTCAATTTGTTAAGAACGGCTATATCAAACTTAATCAGCTTTTTTCACCAGAGGATGTGCAATTGTTCAAAGAAGAAGCAAGAAAGATTTGGGAAGAATGAGGAAGTGGTAAAGGAGGTGTCTTGCTCGGTTTAGCAGCAGTCAGTCCTTTATTCAGGCAAATAGCCGTACAATCCGAATTAGTAGCCGCACTTAAGGAGATTATCGTAGAACACATCATGTTTCTAAATGACAAACTATATTAAGAGTTGTTTATTCAAAACTCATCATGCAAAAAATTTAAAATGAGAGGTTGGTGTTTAAATTTATGTCCAATAGAAAGTATTATACAAAAGCAATCCTGAGCCTGCTTGCCGTTTTCGCTCTGATATTCTCTTTTGCCTATACCACTTCAGCACAGGACCGTGTGTTTGACCGCTATAAGCAATTGGATGCGGAAACCAATTACGGCAGAGGCTATTCGGAATCTTCGGATGCAGCAACCCTTTCTTGGGGAGAAAGCTACATTCTTGACTCCTACATCGACATTTACAACAAATATAAGGATAAGTATTGGTTGGATAAATTCGTCGATCACTTTGACAGAGTCAAAGCCAATGCGGAGGATCCGGAAGGAGACGGTACATGGGGATGGTATTCCCCGAAATATTCCTATCAGCATATGGAAAATCAAGATTTTGAGTCAGACGCCCAGGATGCGAATGAAGCGGATGCGATTGCCAACGGAGGGTTTGAAACGTCAGGCGCGGACAGTGTCCCCGCAAGTTGGACAAGGGAAGCGGGAACTAACACAACCGTGTACAGATCAACCGCTGCAGGGGAGTACTACTCCGGCAGTGCAGGGCTCGCCGTTAAATATAATGGCGGAAGTGCAGCAACCCTTAAGCAGTCGTTTACCTACTCACCCGGCAGAAAATACAATTTGTCATTTGCCGCCAAGACCGACAGCCGCAGCATGGTAGGTAAAATCCAAATCTATAATGAGACGACATCAGCGGTATTGGCCGAAACTGCGACATTTGATCTCGACAGCATGATCTTCATCGAAGAATGGGTAAAGCGCAGCCTGATCTTTACGGCACCGACTACCTCAGGGCAAACGCTGTCCATTAAGATAAAGCTGGCTCAAATTGACCAATCGGGCTGGGCAGCCTACTTCGATGATATTTCCATCAAGCCTGTTGAGAATATCGTCAACGAAGTCAAGAATGGCAGCTTTGAAACTGCAGACTCAGGCGACAGCACACTGCCGGACAAATGGGCCAGATTTGGCACCAGCACCTATACCTACCGTTCCTCTACGGCTGGGGAATACTATTCCGGAAGCAATGGTCTCGTAATCAAGTCTGACGGTTCTTCGTGGAAAGAATTGTCCCAGCAGCTTCCCTATATACCTTCAGAAAAATATACTTTGTCAATCATGGGCAAAACCAACAGTTCATCCGCTTACGGCAGAATTCTAGTCTATAATGTGACTGACTCGGAATACATTCTGGATCAAACTTTCAATAATACGTCTTGGCAGAAACAGAGCTTCATCTTTACCGCGCCCAGTCTGGCAGGCAAGACGCTAAACATCTATCTGAGGCAAGCCGAACACACCCATCCAACCTGGATCGCCTATTTTGATGATTTGAAGATTGAACCTTATACGGAAAACGTCAATGGCAATTTTGGATTTGAGACTTCGGATGGAGCTGATTCGACCCTGCCGGCAGGTTGGGCAAGATTTCAATCCACCTCAAGCAACGCGTATCTTTCCACCACTTTGAATGAATATTATTCATCGTCCAAGGGCGTTGTCATTAAATCGAATAACTCTGCAGTGCCCATGCTTAGGAAGCAGCTTTATCTGATTCCAGGCATGCAGTATAACGTCAAGTTCATAGGACGGAACAATTTACCTGCGGCGCAGGGGCAAGTAGAATTGTATAATGCAACCACAGCAACAACATTGGGAAGCATTACATTCAGCAACACACACTGGGAAAAGCAATCGTTCGATTTTACAGCAACCGATTCTCTGACCGATACGATCTATTTACGGCTTAGGCAGGCTTCCACAGCGACAGATAACAGTCTGATCACGTACATTGACGATGTGGAGGTGGTTCCGATTGTAAACAAGAGCTTTGCCGCCTGGGAGAGGGTCAACAAGACCAAGAGCAACGCATATACGACAAATGCAAACGACAAATCTTATTACAGCTCCTATGGCCTTGTCATCGGCAATGATGGTTCGACCGACGGATACGTGAAACAGCAGCTTTTGGCCTATGAAGCGAACAAGCCGCATTCGGTTTACTTTAACGGGAAAACGAGCACTGCGTCGAATGGCGGCAAGGTAGTGGTCTATGATGTAACCTCTTCCACCCAGCTTGCATCCATGACGTTTGTGAATACCAATTGGGCTGATCTGCAGCTCGACTTCACGACGCCCAATGCGGCCAATCATGTGATCGAAATCCGCCTTACCCAACAGTATTACAACAACAGCTCCCAATTCGCTTATTTTGATAATGTGTCCGTGGGAGAACGGGTAGGATTCCTCATTGGAGACACGATGACCATCAAAGGAGCACTGAAGTTTATTAAAACGGTACATGACGATCCCGATCTGGATGCTATTTATGGAGCAACAGCCGATGCTTATCTGGATTTTATTGTTGAAGACGAAGTGCTTCCCAAGTGGAGTACGAACTTCGTAGATCTTGGCAACAATCGGGGCACTTATGTGTTTCCTTCAGGAAACCGGGGCGCATACTTTGCAGGAAGAACATTGCCCCATAACCAGAACCTGGTCGCAGCAGAATGTTATTTATACCTTTGGGATATTACAGGGATCGCCAGTTACAAAACACGCGCTGAACAGCTGTTGAACTTTTTTAAAGACAATCTGGAAACAAACTCTACCGGTTATAAATGGGATTACTGGAATCGTTCCGGAAGCTGGGATAACGGCTTTGATTATGACACTTTCGAAGATACTTCCCATGGCTCCCTTGACATTTCTGCAGCCATAACGGCTTATCATTACGGTGTTGTGTTTACGAAAACGGATATGGAGAAGTTTGCTTCCACTTTTGTCGATACCATGTGGAACGGTTCTATGTCGCAACCAGTCATTGGATACAACGTGGTTACAAACTACAGCACAACTGTTAACCTTATTGCTTCCACTCCTTATATATGGGAGTTTGTGGAGCTCGCCGAATTCGATCCGCAAATTTGGGATATCAGCATGGCCATTGTCAATAACATTAACGGCTATGTTATGCCGCCTTTATTGGCAGCTCTAACCGTCTATAATCCGGAAACTACAGTAAACGGCAATTTCGAACTGTCCAATAAAGATGACAGCACGTTACCGACCTTCTGGACCCGATATATAGCATACACGAATTCGAGTACAGCCTATCGGGATACTTCGAACGCTTACAAGGGGGATGCGGGACTGGCTCTTAAAACCAACGGCACCGCATGGAATATCCTCCAGCAAAAAATAACGGGATATTTGCCGAACAGCCTGTATGATGTAAAGTTCTTTGCCAAAGCCGGATCAGGAAGTGTCCAAGCACGGGCTGATATCTATAATTATACGGCAGAAAGCTTGGTTAATACCGTAAATGTGGCGAATACATCGTGGACCGCGGGAACATTAAGCTTTACTTCCCCATCCAATGCAAGCAATGACATCAGGCTTGACTTGTATCACAATATCTACACGCCGGCTAACCAATATGTTTATTTCGACGATGTGAAGATTTACCCGTCCCTGTGGAATTCCTTTTCACCTAATGCAGGATTTGAAGAAGCGGAAATTTTCGACAGCACGCTGCCAAAATATTGGGTACGTTCGTCGGGGACGGTATCCGGCAAAGTTGTATTAACCACTGCAGAGAAATATAAAGGGAGTGCAAGCATCAAGCTGTCAACCGATGTATCGGGCGTAAGCCAACAACTTGTTTACACGCTAAAAGGACTTAAGCCTTCCGCATCTTATACGCTTACCTTCTACAGCAAAACAAACGGGTCTTTGGCTAAAGCAAGAGCAAGGGTGCGCAACGAAACCACTTCAACGAATCTGGCAACAAGCGGGTTGGTGGACAGCACTTCGTGGGCCAACTATACGGTCTCCTTCACTGCGCCTAGCACCTATACGGATCAGGTTAATATCTATCTGGAGCATAACGACCCAACTGTTAACAGCGGTGACGCCTATTTTGACGAGGTTGGGGTATTGTTGAACTGAAATCATTCATTGCCTGCACCTGCATGAAAAGGCCTCCTGATCCGCTTGTATAGCGGTTCAGGAGGCTTTCTAGAAATATTCAGAAAGGGATGGAAAATTTGTTGCATTTCGTGCAATATTGTGCATAAGAGCTTAACGTCTCACTAATTTTTCGGATTTGTAGAGTGAAGGCTGGTTATGTCAGCCCCTCCTTATCAAACCGCCATCAACCGGAATAGATCGAATCCCCCCGAATCCAGCTGGAGTTAAACTTTCTGATTTAGTAAGACAAGCCTCCAATCAGGAGGCCGCACCAATCGCGAAGCTAATCTTATTGGCTATTCAAGATATGGCATACCAATTAACGGGTGAGAGTAACCAACCTGAAGCACTCAAGCAATTGGCACTATTCTACGAAATGAAGGGAAACCGTTTCAGCCAAGCATGCATCTGGGTCAAAGAGGTGGATAACGAACTTGCCGGGATGATCTTGTGCTACCATGGCAGTCAAGCCGTCCACCTCTATCAGCCCATAATTGACCATTTGCGGCAATCAAGCGGAAATGCTTCCTTCCAGATCGAACAAGAGGCTGATGAAGACGAATATTATATCGATGCACTCGCAGTCAGCCCTAACCATCAGGGGAAAGGTTTTGCCAAAGAATTAATCGCAGCAGCAGAGTGGAATGCCGCCGAATTAAAATACACCAAAATAGCCCTCAACGTGGATCAGGAGAATCTAGTAGCACATCGTCTATATCAAAGACTGGGATACGAGGCAGACAAAGAAATCTTTATTCACCATAAGCCCTATTGGCATATGGCCAAAACACTAAGACAAATTGGGATAACCATCTAAACAAATTATCACCTTTAATAATGCTGCATGAATGCTACAATTATCTTATCAAAATCGATAGGGAGGAATTTACATTGTCCAAAATCAAGGTTGCCATCATCGGATGCGGCTCGAATGCCAACGCCGCACATATCAAAGCGTATCTGAATAATCCCAACGCCGAGATTAAGTATTTCTGCGATATCATCAAAGAGAAAGCGGATAAAGCCGTGCTTGACAGCGGCTGCGGGGAAGCGATTGAGGATTATCGCATTGCCTTGAATGATCCGGAAATTGAGGCGGTATCCATCTGTACGCCGAATCATGTTCATGCGGCTATCTCCATCGAATCCTTGCGTGCGGGCAAGAACGTGCTTTGCGAGAAGCCGGCTGCAAGAACCTATGCAGAAGCGTTGGAGATGCAGAAGGTTCAGCATAAAACCGGACTTGTGTTGAATATCGGTGTGTGCAACCGTTTTAATACGGGCGTTAATTTGATCAAGAAGATGATCACGAATGGAGAGCTTGGCGAGCTGTATCATGTATATGTCAGCTTTCGCTCCCAGCGTTCGATTCCGGGATTAGGCGGTACATTTACGACTAAGTCTATTGCTGGAGGAGGCGTACTGATCGACTGGGGCGTCCATTTTCTCGATATCGTCATGTATTGCTCGGGTGACCCGCTGCCTAAGACGGTAACCGGACAGGTTTATAGCAAATTGGGCTTGGACATGCCGAATTATTCGTATCTGAACATGTGGGCGGGCCCGCCGAATTATTCTGGCACCTATGACGTAGATGATTTCGTAACAGCCATGATCAGAACTGAAGGTCCAACCATTACATTAAACGGAGCATGGGCGCAGAATATCGGAGTAGATGAAATGTATATCGACTTTCTCGGGGACAAGGCTGGAATTCGTCTGCAATATGGCAAAGACTTTAAAGTGTATGGAGCAAAAGATGGCGTATTGCTGGAGACAACTCCTTCCTACAAGTCCGTTGATAAGTTCCAGAACGAGATCAACGGGTTCATCGACTGTATCCGTACAGGCGAGAAGCTACCATCCCATATCGATTCCGTGATTCTCTCCTCGCGAATCATCCAAGGCATCTATGATTCATCCGATTTAAATAAAGAGATTGCATTCTAAATCAACCATGGAGGATAGAAAATGAAACGAATCGGATTTATCGACTATTTTCTCGATGAAGGGCATGCCAATAAATATCCGGAATGGATTGAACAAGCATCCGGGGGAACGATGAAGGTAACCTGCGCCTATGGTAAAATAGATGCGCCGAACGGGCGGGACAATGCTGGCTGGTGTCGCGATAGGGGGATCGAGCTGCTGCCCACGATTGAAGCCGTCATTGAAAACAGCGATTGTTTGGTCGTGCTGTCTCCTGACCATCCGGAATTCCATGAAGAGCTAGCTTGGCTTCCCTTGCAGTCAGGCAAACCAACATTCGTGGATAAAACATTTGCTCCCGATCGATTGACTGCAATAAAATTGATCGAATGGGCAGCAAAGAATGGCACGCCTTTCTATTCTTCCTCGGCGCTACGATTTGCTCCCGAATATGCAGAAGCCCTTGGCAAGGAAATCGATACTGTATGCAGCCAAGGACCAGGTAAATATGCCAACTATGCCGTTCATCAGATTGAGCCAATTGTATCCTTGATGGGCGCCGGGGCCAAGCGGGTCATGTCCATTGGCACGATGCTAACGCCTGCCTTACTGATTGAATTTACTCACGGACGTCAAGCAACGATTCATCTCATACAGGGCAGCCCGTTTCTCCTCACCCTACAATTTGAGGATGGCCATTCTTCACGACTTGCGGCGGAAGCAGATTTTTTTGCAGCATTCATCGATAATCTCGTACAATTCTTCCGTAGCGGTATTTCCACGGTTGAGCCGGAGGAAACGATTGCAGTCATTACCTTGATTGAGTACGGGTCCAAGGCCGCGCAAACGCCGTACCAGTGGATCGAATTGCCGCAGGGTAAATTTAGCGAATAGAGGCATCAGTCATTATGGTCATGAAAGATTCGAGGCAGATGGGTTGCCTGTTTCATTTCGACAACATCTTTGCAGCGAAACAGGCTACATTTGGAGGAATCGATCTGTTCCAGATTGGGGAAATCTGCTGTGAATGCGGCTATGAGGTTCGAGCGCATAACCAATTCTGTCTGGAGTTAAGCTGTATCGTATCGGGAAGCGGGTATTTCTATATCGACGACACCTGCATCAAGGTGGAAGCGGGAGATATCGTATTCAATTCGATCGGGCACAGACATGAAATTAAAACCGACCGAACCAACATGCTTCGCTTCGTATACATGGGATTCAATTTCAATGAACAAGCCGACAAGGAGTTTGCCGAGATGCTGGCATTCTTCCAGTCGGCTCCTTATCATTTCTCTAAAGATACGCACAACCTGCTTATTCCTTTCATGCGCAACATCGATGAATTTTATTCCCAGAAGCCCTATTCCCGCATCATGATTCGGAATTACTTCGAGGAGATCATCGTTTCAGCCTATCGTTCATTCACTGAGAAAGCCGACAAAATATTGCAATATGCATCGGAGAGGTCTCCTCATTCAGTAGGCCAAACCGTATATGCTGTAATCCGCTACATTGAGAAACACATATTCGAGCTTGGCAGCATTACGGAACTTGCCATCAAGTTGAATTATAACTCCACCTACTTATCCCACGTGTTCAAACAGAGAACAGGCATGACCTTGCAGCGTTATATCAATCATAAGAAGATAGAGAAATCGCTTGAATTGCTTAAATACGGGAATCTCTCCATTAAACAAGTGGGAGAAAAGCTCGGCTATGAAACGATCCAATCGTTCAGCAAAGCTTTCTCGCGCATTATGGGATATCCCCCTTCCCGTTATGTGGCTGATCAGCGTGGGCAGGAATAGGGTTCTTGTATTCGAGAATTATTACGTGTCAAAATGGACTCATTGGACTAGAGACTCATTTCTGCCACACGTCCTGCATAGAGCCTTTTACTTTTGGTTGTGTTAGTCCTTCATGCTTGGATATTTCCAATTTATCGTCCGATCAGCTTACTCCACTGTCCTGACGCATTCACATTTTAATTGTCGGTGATCCTGTACGGTCTACACATACCAATTGGTAATGACCTCATCCATATCATCAAACTTAACAACTGACAGAACCGCAAAAAAACTACGACAGCATAATTGACTAACAATTTAACTCACTCCAAGTCGTTCAGGTATTTATCGGGATTGCGGTTATTTACGCTGAATGACACTGGATAACCGTTGATCCCATTTAATCTTCCGCACCTTGTAGGCATCATAGGAAATCGATCGCAGACGCGAGATGAGGTGTTCTTGACGAAGCGCATCGTTTACTAATACAATCATCTCTCCATTACGAATGATGTACGTATTCCAATTACGTAAGTCTGTAATCCGTCGATGACAAGCTTTCGTCTGTCGAAAAAATTGTTCCAGTCCATTATTTGTTCGAGGAATGTAGTAATGATCATAACAAGTGAAAAGTCCTTTCCAAAACCCTTTGGAGTAACAGAATAAATTATCGACCATTAGTACATCGCTTTCTTTGGTGTAGGTTTGTTTTACCCATGCCAGCAGCGCCTTCATTTCCCATACGACCGTTTCACTACTCTTGTCCACCTCCGGTGTTAACAATGTCGCAATATGTTGGATCGGTTCCATTAGTCGAGATACGGATTCACAACATTACTTAAAAAACCTAATTTACTAAATATTACCATTAAACTTTGGAGTAAATTGGGCTCTTTTTTTATCCAAACACCGTTGTAGCGATGCTTGAATCACTTGCGCACGCTCATAAATGAGCAATCCAGGCAATTCGAGTGGCGGATCTCCATCTTCTAAAAGTAAAGCACGGACTGCGGTTACATATCCCTTAGCAATCTGCGCTTCGGTGACTCCTGGTGATTTCATTGCCGCTGCTTCTCCCAGAGATTGCTCTGATTCCATGTCGCCCACTCTTGTCTCTGCCTGTTCAATTTTACGTTCAATATTCCGAATGCCGCGCATGCTTTTTTTGAGTTCCTTCTTCAATTTGCGATCCGCATCCACGACTGGTTTGGCAATGTCTTTTAAATAGTGATATTGACAGTATTGATAAGGCACATCGGGCAATAAGGTTTCAAACGCCAATCGAATCGACTGCTGGCCATCACTGACAATGCCTACGATGGGGTAGCCCAGTTCGATGATCGGTTCAATCAGCGTTTTCAGTTCTGTTGCTGTTCCGCTCTTCATATTTTGAGCGGCAAGAACGGTGCCACTGAATACTTCGCGAATGACATAGATGGTTTCGTTTCCTTTTTCGGGTTGAACACCATCCATCGAGAGGATAATGCCTCCGTTTTGTTCAGTGATCTCCGCTAATATCTTTTTGACGTGATCATCGAGACTGGCGGCGAGTAGGGTTTGATAGCGATCGTATAAATTTTGAGCATTTCGTTCGCTCGTTAGAATTCCGCGTTCGTTTAATGCATCGGCAATTTCTTTTACGGTTCTATGCTGCTTGAACCGCAGTTCGCCAACGAGGCAGAGCACATCATAACCATAAGAGGAATGCTTCATGCTCAGCATCTCGGCCTCTGCCGACTTATACGCAACACCACAATATGAACAATCCGGATTCTGACAAGCGTAGGCTACATTCCAAGCATGAATAACGCCTTGCTTTAATGTCACAATTTTTTTCTCCCATGCTGTATGGGAACGACGCAGTTTACTTTCACAATGTGGGCAATGACGAAATTCCGGTCTAAAGTACACTTTAGGTGCAGCGCCTAACCGATTTTTAGGAAACATAAGGATCCACTCCGATCACATTCTTGATCCTTATCTATTCGACATAAAATCGGAAATACTTGCTAGTTAATCATGCTGTCGTAGAAAAAAAACTCGTGCGGGTTAGGGTCTCCCTAGTTCCAAGCACAACTTTCCCAACATGTCGATCCCTCTACACCGGAGAGTTCTTCCGCGCTGCACTTCCAATGGCTTCACGCGTTCCATGGTCTTCGCCTAACACATCGAGGCTCGACTCTCTCTTGTCCTTTTCAGGTCTTTTTTGACGATGCGGCAGGATTCACTTGATGTTACGGCCTGGCATGTCGCTCGCCCTATCTCTGACAGGTTCTTTCGTCGATACGCTTTTACGCACAGATTTCTCCATACGCAAGTATCCTAGCTACGCGGGGGCTTGGCCCCTCCCGCGACCGGACTTTCACCGGCTAGAAGATGCGTGCTCTGGGCACGCCTCACTAAAAAAGCTGTACACCTTAGCAGATTTACTGCTTTAGCGTACAGCCTTTCTAGAATATCTCGATGCTCTCACCTGTAAGTCTAGAGGCTGGCGTAAACTTCCTTTAGGACTTGATGATTTGGCATACCCTTTAAATTTTTTGGCAGGACTAGCGGCTTCTTACCGTTTAATTCCTTTGCCATTTCCGAGGTTAGGCCAGGTTCGCCGCTCAATACGATTTCCTCCCACTCATTTCGCTGGTTATGGCGCAGCAGGATAGGACCCAGGCGCTTTAACCACCGTTGTTGATTGGCCTCGTACCGTTTGTCGAATTGATCCTTGTGGCTGGCTCCCGAAGCTTCCCGGTTTCCGTAAGAAAGACCTTGATACTGCTTCCAGTCCTCTTGATCGGAGTCCCAAATGTAATTCCATTCCCGTTTAATTTGCCCATGGGAGGTATCTAACACAGTGACACTCTCACTTCCAATCAGCACGATTCCTGCTGCAGGGTGCTGGGCAAGTGCTGCCTCAAGCTCGTCCAATTGGGGACGTGCTGACCAATAAAATGCATTCGGCAGTGGTATTTGCAAATTTTCCAACAGCATAATTCCATTAGTAGGACAAGCAATAATAAGTAAACCGTTCTTCAAATTCTCGCGATTGGCTTCTAGCGTCTGCTCCAAAAGTGTCTGCAGCTTAGTAAGCTGTTTGACTTGATCGTCCGCACCCTCCGCTTGGGCATATTCGATCAGATGGTTCATTCCATTCTTACAGCGGATTTTCCAGGTTGCTTGCTGGCCTCTCTCGGCCGGTATTTCCAAATAGATAGTCAACACATGCTGCTCAGGGGAGAACTCACGCTTTTTCAGCTGCTCAAGATTTTGTTTAACACTCATCTTTATATCTGCCTCCTTTGCTCTAATCCTTTACCCTGCAAAGGCAGATTTGAATCTTAAGGC
Source organism: Paenibacillus eucommiae (assembly GCF_017874215.1). Classification (GTDB taxonomy): domain Bacteria; phylum Bacillota; class Bacilli; order Paenibacillales; family NBRC-103111; genus Paenibacillus_AI; species Paenibacillus_AI eucommiae. The sequence goes on along the minus strand of NZ_JAGGLB010000029.1, from coordinate 66,926 downwards.
TTTGCTCCAGACGGCAATATAGAAGTCTATTCAATGATGAAGCTGTCTAAATGCGCCAGGACTATCCGCATTAAATCATCTTTAGGTACCCTTTCCGGAAAGTTGACATGATGTACAACCAGACCATCAACAAGAGCATGCAGCCGCTTTGCTTCATATTCGGCATCAATGCCCTCTTTGGTCATCTTCTTCTGAATGAGAAGATCGATTACGCTTCTAAACCCTGCATAAAGCTCATCATGAACTTCCCTGCCCAATGTCCGCAAGGTCTCATCGGTAATGGTCTTCCCCATGAAGGCCAGCCACACTTCAGACTCAGCAAGTGTCTCTCCGTTAAGTGGCAATAATTCGCTAATTACGAGCCCGATATCATGGCGGGGGTCTCCACTAAACGGAAGATTCTTGATACGGTAATTAACCCGCTCAGACATAAGCCGCATGGAAAAAGCAAGCAGCTCAGACTGCGTATCAAAGTAATGCCGCAGCGAGCCGAGTGATATACCAGCTTCATTGGCGACACTGCGTACCGATACGGCTTCCAGTCCATCACGGCGTATAATGCGCCAAACTGCTTCCGCTATTTGTTCTCTTCGTTGGTTATGATCCACTATTTTAGGCATAGCTGTATTATAGCACTCTTGTTTTATAATACAACTGTGTTATAATAAAAAAGCTTTTATTTAATACAACTGTACTTTCAAAAAAAAAAGGGGGGCTTCAACTTGATCGTGACACTCATCATCAGCTGTGAAATTGCATTTTGGCTTTTTATCCTTGCCGGCCTTGTATGCCGTTATATACTCAAACTCAAAAAAGTAGGCACAATCCTCTTACTTTGCACGCCAATTATTGATCTGGTGCTTCTTATTGCTACAGGGATTGATTTAAGGAGAGGTGCAGAGGCTACATTCGTCCATTCCCTTGCTGCCATCTATATCGGCGTTTCGATCGCCTTTGGCCACCGCATGATCAAATGGGCTGATCAACGGTTCGCCCACCGTTTTGCCGGTGGTCCCGCTCCAACACCAAAGCCTAAATCCGGCCGCATGCATGCCCGTCATGAACGCATAGGCTGGCTCCATCATCTTCTTGCCTGGGCTATAGGCTGCGCTTTCCTGTATGTATTAATTGTGCTGGTAGGCGATGGGCCCCGTACTCTTCCATTACTGAAAACCATCCAGCTGTGGTCGGTTGTGCTTGGCATCGATTTTCTCATCAGCTTTAGCTACACCTTGTGGCCCCGCGAGAGCAAGAAGGCCGTCTAAGAACCTTGCTTTGCTTACCATGCGTTGCTTATTGCCGCTTATTCCATTTGTATTTAACTCGTTCCAGCATTTTCTCCAACCGTTCCCTGTTTATGGGCCTCAATAAGTAGTCCAGTGCCTGAAGCTCAAAAGCGTCAATTGAAAATTGCGGGTATGCAGTGACGAACACAATCTCAATCCGCTCGTCCCGCTTCTTGAAATACCTTGCAGCCGAAAGACCATCGATTCCAGGCATCATAATGTCGAGAAAAACCAAATCTATAGCCGGCGCTGCCGGGCTTTCCATCGTCTCCAAGGCCCTAAGCGCATTGCCGTATTGGCCCACGATTTCGATCCCGCCGATCTTGTGAAGCAGTGCCGCTAGCTCTTCCAGCACCAACTCTTCGCCTTGGATCAGCATGACCCTTAACATTGTAAAAATTCCGGCTTCATTTAAGGTGCCTCCTTCAGAATCAGCTTTCAGCATAACCCCATTATAGCAACCTCCTCTATACCGGTTCTAAACATAGTTCTAATTCTCAGAACTACAGCCTGATGCCGCAGCCAACACAAAAAGCCCATCAACCGCTTAAGGGTGCGGTGAAAGACTGGGTTCGTGATGGCAGATCATGTAGTGATGAAAAACATCAATACAACGCCCCTATTTTTGGCCACATGCGTTCTGATGTCACATCCGCCGCTTCATGAGCTCCTCGTACACCTCTTTGGTCCGGTTGTCCGGTTCAACCCCCAGCTCTCTTTGAAGGAGCTCCGTGAAGGACTCGAAGCTGCGCTGAATCGCAGTATAATCATTCAACATGCTGTATGCTGTTAACAAAAGCCGGCATACCTCCTCTGAGTATGGATCTCTTTCCTGTGCCTCGAGAAGCCGCTTTGCTGCTGAGCGTTCCCGGCCATCCTCCATTTCGTGCCTGGCCATGGCAGTCACCAGATGCAGATAGCGCTCCAGCAGCGCACTCCTTCTCGGCTTTGCCCATTCATAATCGTGGTCCTCCAGATAGTCACCGCGATACAGCAGCAAAATCTGCTCATAGTGGTTCCATTTGTCTCTAAAGTTATAAGGTTGCTGCGAGAGTTCCCGTTCAAATAGCTGCACATCCGTAAGAATAGCTTCTTGATAGAGGCCATAGCTGTCATCCGCATATTCGATCGTCACTAATCCTCCCCACTCCTTCAACAGCTTCCGGACTCGGGAGACAGAATGGTGAAGATACGTAACCGCCTTGTCTTGTTCGGCATCCGGCCAAAGCGTTTCAATCAGCCGATCCTTATTCACCCGTTGTCCCCCCAGATGGAGCAAATAAGCAAAAAGCTCCTGTGCTTTCATCGTCCTCCATTTTAATTTTTCCCGGGAACCGGGGTCTCCAACAAGCTCAAGACGCTTAAAGCAGCGGACCGCTACGACCTCCTCCCTATTTTCTTTCAATCCTTTGTCTGACAGCTTGGCATATTCCTCGATCCGGTCCAACGTTTTGGTCATACGCGCCGTATCGACTGGCTTTAATAAGTAATCAAGGGCGTGCAGCTCGAATGCTTCTATCGCATAGTTAGAGTAGGCCGTTATATACACAATTCGTATACTGCTGTCTATCTGTTGAATTCGTTCGCCCGCCTCAATGCCATTCATTTCCGGCATCCCGATGTCCAGAAATACAATATCAACCCTCTCTCGAGCAAGATGATCCAGCCCTTCCTGAGCGGATGTATACTTGCCTGCGATCTGAACACGACCGTCGGTTTTGAGCAGCCGTTCCAAATGCACCAGAGCCGGCTCCTCATCATCAATTAAAATAATGTTCATGCTCACCCTCTCCTCTCCACAGCTTCTTGCAAACTAACGGCTCCCCGCCACTTCTGTGCCATACCGCCAATTTGCGCTTGAGGCACCTCAAAAGAAACGGTCGTCCCCTGCTTCCATTCACTCGAAATTTGAACTCCCTTTCCGTACAGCGTCAGCAGCCTCCTGTGAATATTCACCAGACCGACACCACGAGTATTCGAATCTTCAGACAAAAGCCCATTCACATATTCTATCTTCATCCCTATACCATCGTCAGTTACAGAAATTTTTAGTGCGTTGCCCTCTTTCTTAATCATCAGCCTGATTGTCCCTCCGGCTGATTTTTGCATCACACCGTGTCTAACCGCATTCTCGACAATGGGCTGAATACTGAGCGGCGGGATTAATCCCTGTAGATGGGTGCTTATTTCATAGCTTATTTTCAGACGTTCACCGAAGCGGGCTTGCTCCAGCGCCATATAGGAACGGACCAGTTCCAGCTCCTTATCCAGGGAAACGAATTGGGCTCGGTTATGAAAATCGAAGCTGCTGCGCAAATAACGGCTGAGTTCCATCAGCAGCTCTGTCGCTTTTTCCGGATCTGTGGGACATATAGCAATCATCGTATTCAAAGCGTTATATAGAAAATGGGGCTTAATCTGGGCCTGCAGGAAGGCCATCTCTGACCGGATCGCTGACTGCACGGATTTACGCAGCTCTAGCAGTGTACGCACACGCGCCCTGAGCACACCAGCCTCTACTGGCTTGCTTAGAAAATCGTTCACGCCCACACTGAATCCGGTTTGGATATCCTCCATCTGACTTCTCGCTGTCAGCATAAGCAGCGGCAGCTCCGACAGCGGACGACGCTGACGGATTTCCCGGCACAGCTCAATGCCAGACATTGCCGGCATCATCCAGTCTGTAATTACCAGGTCAATCCGGAAGTTGCCCGCCAATTCTTGGAGCGCATCCGCTCCACTATTAACGGCTATCACTGTGTAGCCTTCCATCGACAATAAATTAATCAATACTTGAAGATTAACCGGGTCGTCATCTACAACCATCACCGTGAAATCATTCGCAGCCGCGGGAGAGGGCGCAGACTTAACACTCTCTACCGCAACAGCAGTCTCCTTGATCGTAACAGCCGCTGCCCGCCTATTCTGCGCACTATCTAGCTGTACGGCTGATTTCGCAGCCGGGAGGGTGACTTGGAATACCGACCCCTTGCCCAGCTCCGATTCAACCTTAATTTGACCTTCGTTCAGCTCTACCAATTTCTTCGTAATGCTCAAACCGAGCCCAGTTCCGCTGTAACTTGAAAGCTCGGCCAAACCACTGCCAGTGTCGAATGATTTGAAAATATCCTCGAACCGCTCCTTGGCAATGCCGATTCCTGTATCTGAAACGAAGATCGTTACTGAGCCCTCGCCAACCTCCGCGAAAACCCGAATCTCCCCTCTATGGGTAAACTTCACCGCATTACCAAGCAAATTATATAAGACCTGCCGGAGTCTATCCTCGTCTGTGTCAATCAGCGGTAAATTGTCCGGCCATTGCTGTGTCAGAACAATTCCCTTCATACCAGACAAATGCTCGATGACTTCCAGCACCGATTGGGCCACAGAGGGAAGATCAACAGCCTGGCGATTAAGAATCATGTCCTTGTTCTTAAGCTTGGCGAAATCCAGAATATCATTGATCAGATAAGATAACCGCCTGCCAGTCGACACAATCATCGATAGCTGTTTAGCCTGATCCTGATTAGGCGCCCCAGCTACACCCTCCAGCAGTGACTCAGCAATATTCACGATACCATGCAGCGGCGTGCGCAGCTCGTGAGAGGTGTTCGCCATAAACTCGTCCTTCAGTTCGTCCAAAGTTAGCAGCTTTCGGGACAGCTCCTCGACCTCATAAAACGATCTGGCGAATCTTCCAGAAAGCAGCAAAATTTGCACAGCGACAAATATCAGCATTTCATAGGGAACAAAAAACTGGTTTTCCATCTTGCCCAGCACATGCAAAATATTGATCACAATAATAGCCAGAATGCTCATAATACTGAACAGCATGTAAACAGCGTCCTCCGTCCGCCGAAGAATGCCTATGATCATAATGTACACCATTCCAGATATAACAAAGGCGCCTATTACAACAAGCAGCGGAAAATATCTCGAAAATGTCACCACTGGCACAATTATAGCAGCAAGCGAAAGAAGCAGGGCTAACCAGTTGCAAATTCTTATAAATTTCCGACTGATGGCGTTCGGCACTGACACATTCGCATAATGAAGAAGAAAAAAGTAGGCGAGCACAGAGGAAACCATCTGGACCTTCAGTACAAATCCATAACCCAAGCCTGGAATCATGCCTCCAATCAGCTTCTCCCCATGCGTCAGTACATATAAGAGCGAAATCAGGCAAAATAAACAGAGATAAAGCAAAGAGCGTTCCTGCTTCCTCTTTTGGAACAAAACCAGAAAAAACAAGAAAAAGATTAAAAGTCCGGCCAGGGTCATATAATCGCCAAACAGCGCGAATTCGCGGCTTTTCATAATAGATTCAAGGTCTCCAAACAGGATCGGATAAATGATACCTCCCGATGCATAGCTGTAATTAGCAACCTGAACTATAATTTCAATTTCATTGCCACTAACCGCGGCGAACCCTACATAAGGAGTATTGTTCTGCTCGCCTTCAGCAGCACTTTTAGCAGGATTCCCACTAGCCCCGGCTTCATGTCCGTTAATAAATATTTTGTTAGCCATACGGATATTGGTTGTTCGGATACCAAATACCTCTTCTGCGTCATCCTTCAGCTGAATACGCAGCCTGAACGTGCCGTAACCCGAGCCTGATGATTGGCCCTCACCAGCTATGTACCCATTCCATTGACCTGGAAGCTGAACCATACCGCTAAGTTCCGGCTTCTCGCCCCTGTCTAAAGATGATTCGGCGAAATCCTCAGGAATCAGGAGCTGCCCGCGATAAAACTCCCATTCCCCACTCAGGCGGATAAGGCCTTCTGCAGCAAAATTCCAATTACTTAAATCCAGCACACCTTCCTTAGGAGAAGGACTCTCCGGAATCGATATTTCCGTTCGAATATACCCGCATGCTGGAATAATCATTATTAATATGAAACCGACTAGCACCATCAGCCATTGCTTTTTCATTTTTCACTCCCCGGTCACGGTCTAAAAGAACTATTTCGATATATTTCAACAAGATTCCTCTAATAAAAAAAAGAAATTGGGCGAGGAAGCTTCAGCTGAGCAACCAGATCAAAATGAAAATGGACTGGCTCGAAGTCTTATGACTTCAAACCAGTCCGTTTCAGCAGCACCTATTTTAACTACTGCTGTTCTTCTTCCCCGTCTCCATTATATCCATTTAGAAGATCCGTGCCAGGCATAATATCCGCGGGCGGAGCCGCAGGATCAACCGGGGTTCCCTCTTCCGCAACTGGACTGATTTCGGGATCCGGTTCTTCTACGATTAGCGTATCCGGATTAGCTGATAGCTCCGGGTCCACGTTCCTCATATCTTCAGTTTCCTCTAACGATGCTTCTCCATATACCATCTCTATAGTTGAAGTGGTTAAATCCTTTTTCATTAGAAAGCACCTCCTTACCGTCTATTAACCTTCTTCCACCTTTAACAAACAGTTTGATTTGAAAAACGCTTTGCTGGCTCCTTTGAGGAGCATGTTTGAAACTTGGATGCGTTACGGGAGGGAAGGGCTGTGGGCTCCAGCCGCTGTTAGAGATTTGTTCCCTTGAATGGAATGGATGAGGGGGTTGGAACAAATCTCTAAAGGCGGGCGCTATCGCTCTTCCTCCCACAGCCCTTCCCTCTCCTAAGCTACAATCACACGAACACCAAGCTCAAACTGACAGCCAGCAAGGTTTTTTCTCTTGCTTGGAGGAGTCTTCCTAGCGGGCAAAGGTCCTAGGAATGAAGAGCTGGCACGATCTGCTACTTTAACGATGTTTTTCATCGCTAAAAGCACCAGCTCGTCTCCACAACCTTACTTTAACAATGAAAAACATCGTTAAAATCTCTTTTTACCACCCAAAGAGGCCATTCGTGCACATATAGCGATGAAAAACATCATTAAAGTGGCTGATTGCCCTGGAATCACTTGCTTTAGCGATTAAAAACATCGTTAAGTGGAAGTCCCACTCAATTTGTGCTGCAAATATCTCCTTTATTCCTGTTTATTTGAGCAGAAACTGTAGAACCTGGACGGCCTCTTCCCCACCAGCTACAGCATGTTGAAATAACGGGATTCCGTGTGGGCCTGATGCATTTTTCAGATCGGGATTATCAGCCAGTATGGCGCTAACTATATCTAGCTTTCCTAGCATTGCTGCGGCAAACAAATCCAGCCGTGCTCCTTTTTCTAAAAGAAATTCTGCTATGTCTCTTCTTCCCATATGGGCTGCAGCCCCTAAGGCTGTTTCCCAATCTCCGCCACCCCAATCCCAGGCTGCATGTATAAGTCCCGGTTCTTGCTGCAGAAGCTCTTTGACACGATCTAGATCACCATGAGCATTACCGACAAATTCTTTGACCAAAGCTGGTTGAACCGCTTCTTTGTTTTCCATGGACTATTCTCCTTAGATTCGTTTTTTTAATTGTTATAGTAAGAGCGCAGCTGACGCTTGATGTCCTCTGGCAGTGGCTACTTCGCAGGGAGTCTCGCCCTTATCATTTTTAGCTGTTTTATCCGCGTGCTTTTGCAGCAAAAATTCTATAATCGCCTCGCGGCCAAAATAGCCCGCAACATGGAGGGTGTTGAAGCCTGACCTCCACGTTCCTTCACACTTAGCGTTTACATCTGCACCATGACTGACAAGCAGTCTAACAATATGTTCAAAGTTACCAGCGATCGCTGCATGAATAGCCATATTGTTTAAGCCGCCATCTTTACTTCTTGCGTTTACATCTGCACCTTGCTCTAGCAAAAACCGTACCGTTTCTTCGTTGCCAAAATGTGAAGCTAAGCCTAACAAGGTATACCCATCTGCACTATAGCTGCTTATAAGCTCATGTGATTCTGTCAGCAGCTCCCTTACTCGCGTTGTATTGCCTACTGCGGACGCCTCAAAGATACTTAGCTCTGCCCCATTTTTAAGCAGTAATTCTTTGATCTCGTTTGCCTGATAATAGGCTGCCATTAGAATCGCTGTCTCTCCCTTGCTGTTGCTTGCGTTTACAAGCGAAGAGTCTTGGCTAAGCAGCTCTGCTACCATTTCCAGATTGTTTATTTTGACCGCTTCAATCATTTCATTTCTCAGCTGATGAACGTTATCTGCCAGAACCTGCGCTTTTTTGAGCAGCTCTTCAGAGGATTGAATTCCCAGGTTCACGAAATGTGAGACCGCTCTTGAACGATTCGATTCCAGCCCTGAATCCACAAGTAAATCAACAGCTTTCAAAGAGACTTCATCCAGCCTGATGGATATGACAATACTTTGCTTTTTATTTGCCATGAGGGATACTCCTCTGAATTTTCATTTTGAATTCTTCTTTTCTTGTATTTTTAATTACAATATTACATTAACATAATTCATCTTAAATTTCCAACATTTATTAATTCAAAGCAGAGTTACGGAACAATCGACCCGAAATTGCAGATATGATAAGATAGATGGGGGTGAGAGGAGTAGTTTCCTGATGTTTAAAAAGGCATACTTAAAAAGCAATTGGTATAACCTTTTCATTTTACTGACAGCTGTTGTTTACAGCCTGGTTATGATCAAATTGCTTTTCATTAGAGGAAGATATTTTTGGGACGGTTATAATTATAATATTGTTCCCTTTCAGACTATCAAACAATATATCGTAAACCGCCATTATTTCAATACAGAAACCTGGGTCAAAAATTTATTCGGAAACGTTATTTTGTTTATACCTTTAGGCCTGTTTTTACCGTTACTAAACAAGCTATATATTAGAGCCTTGCCTTTTTTGACTTTCATTATCCTTCTGCTGCTAGCCATAGAATTGACTCAAATGTTATCCCGTGTTGGCAGCTTCGATATAGATGATATTATTTTGAACACTTTCGGAGCCGTAATAGGTCTTTGCTTTACCAAAATAATCATACGTTCAACCCATTCAACCGTTTAATCATTCTGTAAAAAAGATGCCCACTAACCTGCACGACACCATCTTCCGTAAATCCACGCTTCACGTACAATTGCTTTGCAGATGTATTCTCTTGGTCGACAAGCAGCATGATTTTATCATGTCCAAGCTCCGAGGCCTGCTGTTCGAACAACCGCAGCAGCTCGGAGCCGATACCCCGCCCCTGATAATCCGCATGAACAGCAACCGAATCCAAATAATATTCATCCTCGCGTGCTTCACGCTCAATGGCTCGTGTGGTACTGCCGATCGCGGCTAGCCGTTCGAGAAACGGACGATCCAGCGCTTCCGCTTGGCTCCCGTGATAAGCAAGCATAAAGGCGATTACACGCCCCTCTTCTTCTATAACCATTACGTTTTCGAAGCTGATCCTGTTCCCTTTCTCCCGAAAAAAAGCCTCCAGCACCTGCAGCGCATCCCCAACATCGTCAGTTCCTGCCAGTGTGTGGATGATGCCTCCTATCGCCGTATACATTAAATCTATCACAGCTGCCGCATCTTCTTGTTTGGCTTGTCGTATCATGAATTTCCCTCCTGAGGCTCGACTTACACCCCTAGTGAATCATATCCGCAATCGCTTTGCAAACTCACACAGCCCAAATTAAAAAAAACGGAAAAATATGTATTGCTTTTTAAAGTAAAATACATTACCTTATGAAGTAAGACGACATTCAAAAGTAATAATAATTACTCTACAGAAAATGAGGAGGTGTTTTCCAAAATGAAAGATGATCTACAGCTCAACGTTTCACTTTTACGTCGTCGTGTCCCAAATCTTACGACAGCCGCCCGTGCAGCCGGCTTACGGCCTGCCACTGTTTCTAACCTGTGCACAGGCAAAATTCCTGTAGGCAGGGCGGAAGTTAGAACCCTTGTAACGCTTGCTTCGCTTGCGAATTGCAGTCTTGATGAATTAATAATTCGAGGGAGTGGTGTATCGATGATTGAGACAGGTTTGAAAGTATTAGATTTGTTTGCGCCAGTAGTACGGGGAGGGACAGTTGGCCTTGTAGCAGGTCCTGGAATGGGGCAGCTAGTCACGCTATCCGAGCTCTTGCATCGTATGAAGCTGAGGGGATATGCTACCGTTGTTTGGAAACCACAGATTGATGCTGAGGGTTTTGAAGAAGTGGTGGCGGAGGCCGAATTTATTTGTACGACTCTAGAAGAAGTGTACACGCAAATAGCTGCTCTCAGTACGGATCGTGATGTGCTGCTTGGAGCAGATAGATCCATCGTTCTCTCAGGTGAACTATCGATGCTGCGGGAGCGGCTGCAAGAAGCTGGCACCAGACCTGTAACTATAGCCCTGGTGGACACTAATTTCGAGGCTGCAGACGAAGATGTTCCTTACGGGCCCTTGGATACACTATTGAGATGTGATGCGGACATGGCATCGCGCAATCTTTTCCCAGCCATAGATCCTGTGTTTTCTACCTCTACCGTTCTCGAAGGAGCGCATCTTGAGGCGACCCATTTGACGTTGCAACAAAGAGCGCGAAAGCTGCTTCGCCGCTACCGGGAGCTGCGTTCGCTGGTAAGAGCACGGGGATTAGAAAGTTTGCCGGATTCAGATACACTGATTTATCGCCGGGGAGAACGGTTGGAGTCGTTCCTTACACAGCCGTTTTATGTGGCAGAGCCATTTACGAACAAACCCGGCGAGTGGCTAACGCTTCAGGACACAATAGATGGGGTCCGACGCGTTTTGGATGGTGCTGCCGATGATCTGGAGGTTGAACAATTAACCTACATCGGGCATTTCAAGCCAGGGGATAAATAAGGGGCGTGAGCTCCACTTAACGATGTTTTTCATCGTTAAAGCAAGTGTTCCCAGGGCAGTCAGCCACTTTAATGATGTTTTTCATCACTATATGAGCATGAATGGCCTTTCTGGGTGGTAAAAAGGGATTTTAACGATGTTTTTCATTGTTAAAGTAAGGTTGTGGAGCCGACAAGTGTTTTTAGCGATGAAAAACATCGTTAAGTAGCAGCTCTTCATGCCCAGCGGCTGGAGACCGCCGCCCTTCCCTCCCATACGAATAAAATCGTTAAGCGATGAACTTCTATGATACACTGATAATAGGAAACTACTATCAGCAGCAAGGGATTGATAGACGATGATAAAGCTAGTATCATGGAACGTTAACGGATTAAGGGCATGTGTAAACAAAGGCTTCAACACTTATTTCAATGAAATCGGAGCGGATATTTTTTGTATTCAGGAGACTAAGCTGCAGGAAGGACAAATCGCCCTGGAGCTCGGTGATGCCTATACCCAATATTGGAATTATGCGCTTAAAAAGGGCTACTCGGGAACTGCCATATTTTCAAAAATCAAGCCACTATCGGTCAGGTACGGCCTAGAGGAGCAATCGGAGCCTGAAGGGCGGGTAATAACGCTTGAATTCGACGCTTTTTATCTGGTCAATGTATACACGCCAAATGCCAGACGCGATCTGTCCAGACTTGAGTATAGACTTGAATGGGAAGAAAGGTTTCGAAGCTTCCTTCTGCAGTTAGACAGCCACAAGCCTGTAATTATTTGCGGCGATCTGAACGTGGCCCATCAGGAGATTGACCTGAAAAATCCGAAATCCAATCGCAACAACTCCGGCTTCACCCCGGAAGAACGGGACAAGATGAGCCTGCTGCTGGACTCAGGGTTTACGGATAGTTTCAGATACTTTTATCCAGAGCGGGAAAATGCTTATACCTGGTGGTCTTATATGCCTAAGGTGAGAGAGCGGAATGTCGGCTGGAGAATTGATTATTTTCTCGTATCGTCAAGACTGGAGCCGCTGTTAGATGACGCGCAAATCGATTGTGATGTACTGGGCAGCGATCATTGCCCTATTATACTGAATATATCCGAAAGCTCCGAAAGCAGCCTATAAACACAGCGGCATCTTCCACCTCGTATAAGAGGCTAAGAAGATGCCGCTGCTTTTTATTACCAGCCGAGGTCAAGCGTGCTGCCCGTCTCCGCATAAGTCTTGATATTGCTCAGAATGACAGGCCAATTATTTTCCGTATGGACACGTGAAGGATGGTTTGCCGACCATTGATCGTTAATTACAGTCAGTTTCGTACAGTTCCCCACCGTCTCAAGAGTAAAGGTAACCCGGGTTGTATGTTCTGCGTGATCGGGATAATAGGACGGGCCGGGATGCTCCGAATAGCTTAGAACTTGATTAGGTTCAAATTCAAGCACATTGCCGTAAAGATAAACAGTCTCGTCCCCATCTTTGCCAGGCCCTACATAATCAATAGAAGCCCCGATTTCAAAGGTCGACCGGATGGTGGAGCCATAAACCGTTTTTTTGGTACCTTCTGGTGATATGAGGATCTGCCAAACATCCTCCTTTTTTGCCGCGATATAAAATTGATATTTGAGATCCATGGGTCGGCCTCCTTGAAAGATTGATGTTATTATTCCTAAATTATATAATAGACTCCCCTACTTGCAACATCACGGAAAGCGCCCAACTCATACGAGCCCCGCTGCTTCTCCCACAACGACAATGCCGGGAGACATGGCAGCAAGCGTTAACCGGAATGTAACCTCCTCATTGCTCCAAGAGGCTTCCGCTCCCGTTACCAGCAAGTCTTCCTCACCACCCAGCAGCGCAAGTGAAATTGTGAATTCAAGCTCCCGCTCCTCTTCCATCAGGTTGAAAACATTGATTACCCCACCAGAAGTTCCTTCCAGTGTATGGAGGTGGACATGCTCAGCTATGCCGTGGAACGTTCCGCGAACGAAATAAGGCTTCAGCTTCTGATATACGCTTAGTTGATCCCGATAGTCCGAATAGCGCTTCTCTTGGTCGTACGCAACCAGCTCTCCTGCGAACTCAACGGTAGGATGGCTATACTTGCCGCCGATGCCCAAATGCCGGACCGTGGAAGCAGTCCACCAGAAGAAAACACAGGCATCGTTATCAGCGGCCATTGTAATGTGCAGATATAGGGGAATGCTGCAGCCAAGATTGTAGTAGTAGAGGGCCAGCGCTTTGCCAGTCTTCAGGTCCTCGATGCAGTTCCACATATATTCGAAGCCCCAATTTTCATCATAATAGCCCACGCCTTCCGGTCCCTGACGGAAATAAGTCGGCACATATAAGGATGTCGTCCAAGGCCAGACTGGATCATGGACTTCCGTCAGCACAGCGGGATACTGGCGGCGAACCTCGCCTGCGAGCCGGTACACAGCTTTAATGTGATCTATTGCAGTTGAAGGCACTTGATGACCATGATTGGGATTACTGCAAGGTCCCCGCCAATCCATCTCATCAAACATCATAAATCGCATACCCTGTTTCGTAATGGCCAAAATTCTTTGTAATTTTTCATTAAAATACTCCGGGTCACAAAGGCACGGCTCCCAAAAATGGTATCCCCAAACAGGCTCCATGCGGTCAGGCTGCATAAGTCCATAAGAATGCCGGACGTAATGGTCTTCATTCCAACCATCCTTGTAGGCCCGAAGAATTGTACGATAACCAAGGTCAAGATTATATTGCTCCTTCAACTCATGGACAAGCTCAGAAACGTCACCAAGCCGCGACTCATCCCAAAGGGTCAAGCCTTCAGCAACTTCCCAACCTGGATCCAGATAGAGGAGCTCACAGCCGATATCCTTAGCTTTGCTGGCCTCCTTCATAATGGCTTCTTTATGGTAATGTATACGAAGCTGTTCAGCATTGGAGTGGTGCCAGCCGATATCATAGAGCACATTCCAATTGACAGGCGGATTATAAGTACGGCCAAATGTGTGGCCCCTGTTCTCGAGAAAGGTACGATAAACAGCATATGCTGTTTGAATATTGCCCTCATATGGAAAATAGTAGGTTTTACCAAAGGTAAATGTCTGTCCCGGTTCCAGAGTAGACGAATCTGAGGGCTCACTGAAAAGTGAGAGGCCCGCCCCGCCGTATCGCAGCACTGCTTCCCCCTGCTCATTAGCAGCTCTGGCAACGGAATACTCAACTTGCTCGTTATTATACTTGATGATGACAATGCCATGATGATCATCCCCCCATGCCCAAGCTTCTGAACGAAGCCCTTCCTTCAACAGGAGCGGCTCTTCTCTGGAGAGATCCGTTTGGTCTGCATTTATGGCTTGTCCCTCCACAAGCTGCTTAATTGTATAATCGTGGACACTTCCATCCAGTTGAACAAGAAACGGAATAGCCCTTAGGCGATAATCCGATTTGTCTTCCAGCTTCTTTGTAAAGCCGAAGTATACCTGCTTCAACATAAGAGGATGAATATTGGGATTCGTTATGGAGATCTCTTCAGATATCCCATCCCCTTCATGGCGAAACCTTTGCTTAAGCAGTATGCCAGAAGCAGCAAAGCTTCCTTGAAGTTCCGCGTCATCTTCAGAGTGAGTCATCGTAGACATTTCTAAATTCCCCTCATATATCTCCTGATCGTTACGGGAATATCTCAGCGCATATTGATAGGGCAGATCTGAATAGCTTTCTTGAGAATCGACAGAAATAAGGCATGGAGAGTCATTTGTGAATGCAATTCGCAGCATGTTTACTGTCTCCTTTATTCAGTTTTTAACGCACCTGTCCATAATCGCAACCGCTTTCAGAGACAACAAAACGATACGATCTTTTCACTCTGGAACTGCCTCTGAGCCTTAGGTCCGTTATTTTGATTATACTACGTTGCGTATGAATTGCATCATAAATAATGGTAAATTAACACATCGTTTAGTTCACTTATCATCTATCGTCTACTAGTGGGACCTTATGGGAGTGATCATATAAAAGGAGTTCAAGGTATCCGTTGGCTGCACAAGAATTGGCTTGGATGGACCGGAAAAGCTTAATTTCACTTGCTTACTATCAATAGCGCGCATAATTTCAATCATGTATCTGCCGTTGAAGTGTACAGTAATCTCATCTCCAATGAGCTCTTCCACAGGAACCTCCTCCATAACGTCACCAATTTCTGCTGTTTGTGAAGTTAGCACAATTGAATTCGTTGAGGAGACCTGTAATTTCACAACTTTGCTTTCTCCTGCTAATAAAGAAACGCGTTCAAGAGCGTGCCATACATGAAATGTATCCAGAACAATTTCTGTCGTACATATTTCCGGTTTGACTTTGTCCACTGAAGGATAGGTTCCGTCTATTAATAATGATTGCATAAGTAAGTTGTTTGACTTGAAAATTATTTTATTATCCCCTATCCCTAGTTCTGTCGAGGTATGCTCATCACCTAGCATTTTGGCATAATCGGATAAATGCTTTCCTGGAATAATAACATAAGTCGCCGTACTAGCTAGCTCTGTTGTTATGTAATGATTAGTAGTCTGGGAAGATAGCCGTACGCCATCTGTTGCTATTAGCCTAAGATCCTCGCTGCTAAAATGGCACATGACACCAGTTAACACAGGTCTGGCTTCGGAAGTGGAGACAGCGAAAGACACTCGTCTGATAAGGCTTTTAAGCTGATCTTTCGAAAAAGTAAATCTGCTATGTAGGTTAAGCTCAGAAATTTGAGGATAATCCCCTGCATCTGCCCCGCACAAGTGATATACGGCGTTATCTGAATGGATTCCAAGATTGAACGCCCCTTTGATTTCTAGCTTAATAAGACCTGCAGGTAAATTACGAATAATCTCAACGAAATGCCGTGAAGGAACAACAATGCTTCCACCCTCATATACAACTGCTTCCTCTTCATTATAGGGAATTCTGTACTGCAGCATCATGCCTAAATTACCAGCCGTAAGTGTTAAACCCCTGCGATCGGCTTCTAGCTTAATACCTGATAAAATCGGGATAGCGTTTTTTGTGGCGGCAGCATGTGCAACATATTGTAGTCCATTCATCAGCAGCTTTTGGCTTATCTTAATCAGCACAACGCTTCACCTATCCCCTATATGCTCTTGTCTAAAATAAGCTTCGATAATACCCCGCAATCCTTCAGATTTCGAACATTTAAGTGTATTGCAATGGTTTTCGAATTCATTCCAAATGTCAGTGGATAAGGTTAAGGAAACTTTCTTCGTTTCTCCGAGTGCTTTTCTTCCAGACCCGTCACGCGATCCTCCTTTTGAGAACATCATAGACAATTGCCCTTCATGCTTGGGCACACCTAGTTTTATATGTTTGTTTGTCACCTAGCCCACCTCCATTGAAAAAGGTTACCAAAATCAAAATATACATATTTTTACTTTAGCATAAGCCTATCCTGGTTGCAACATCGAATGTGCCGTTCAAAGTTTTCAAATCAAAAAAAGGAAAAACATTCCACGATGGGAATACTGCGTTCTGGTTTTCGTACAGGCTTAATGGGGAATATCGGCACCAAAATAGGTGCTGCCATGCTGGATACCGACATAAATACACAAGACCCTCATACCCTGCAATCCAATTTAAAAAAGATGAAGGATGCTTCAGCGGATTTTTGTGTTATGGAAGTGAGTTCCCAAGGGCTCCATATGGGCCGTGTACTTGGCTGTGAATTTCGAACGGCTGTCTTTACTAACCTGACTCAAGATCACTTGGATTATCATGGAAGCATGGACAATTACCTCGCGGCTAAAGGGACTCTTTTCTCAAGAATGGGCAATTCTTTCTCGCCAGACCCTGCTAAACGTAAATTCGCCATATTAAATGCCGATGATGAGGCCTCGAAGATTTTGAAAAGCTTGACAGCAGCGCAAGTGATTACATACGGCATTAAAAACCCGGCAGATATCATGGCCAAAGAGATTCAGTTGACCTCGAAAGGTACCACCTTCCAGCTGCTTTCTTCTGCCGGAACGACGACAATTGAACTAAACCTGGTTGGTACCTTTAATGTCTACAATGCACTCGCGGCTATCAGTACAGCTCTGGCTGAACAGATCCCGATTGATGTTATTCAAGCAGGGCTGCTCGATTTAACAACCGTTTCTGGTAGAATGGAAGTCATTGATGAAGGTCAGGATTTCCTCGTGCTTGCCGACTATGCGCATTCTCCGGACGGTTTGGATAACGCGCTTTCTACCTTATGTGAGTTTGCGGATAAGAAGATCATTACCGTATTTGGGTGTGGTGGAGACAGAGATCGAACCAAACGTCCCATCATGGGCAAGCTCGCTGCCGCATACAGTGATTTTGTTATTGTTACTTCCGATAATCCCCGGACTGAAGATCCAAAGGGCATTCTAATTGATATTGAGCATGGCCTAAAGGAATTTGGGGCCTCGCCTGAATCCTATGAACTGATTGAAGATCGCAGACAAGCCATTGAACGGGCAATTGAAATGGCTGGTACGGGAGATATAGTCTTGATCGCAGGAAAGGGGCATGAAACGTATCAAATCCTGAAAGATCGCACCGTACATTTCGATGATCGGGAAGAAGCCAGAGAAGCGATTCGTAAAAGAGTACTGTAGGAAAAGTAGGCCCTAGAAAAAGCTAATAACTTCTTGAAGAGTCAGCACCAGCTCCGTCTGCTCGTCCATGTCTTTCAGCCTTACTTTTCCAAGGCTTTCTTCATTTTCACCGATCAGTATGACATACCGGATTCCTTTGGAAGAAGCCTGCGTTAGTGATTTTTTTAATTTTCGTCTGCCTGTGTCTAAACTCGTACGAATACCATTTGCTCTCAGATTTGCTGCAGCAGCTAGTGCGCTAGCGATGGTTGCTCCAATAGGGATGATAACAACCGCGGCAATAGGTGTTTGTACGGGGCGATTCTCGAGCATTTCCATGATCGATTCCATGCCAAATGAAATGCCAACGGTTGGATATTGAATATCATCCCTGCCAACTAGCTGACCAATGATCGCATCATACCGGCCGCCACCCCCTAAGCTTGAAGGGAATAAGCCCTCAGCATCAAAAATTTCATACACCGTTCCCGTGTAGAAGGACAGCCCGCGTGATAGAAATGGATCGAATTTGCAAGCTTGCCCAAGTCCCAATTTCTCAATCAAATTCTGCAAAACCTGGACCTCTAAAGCACCCGGATAGTTCTGAATTCCATATTTACCAGACACTTGTTCGAACGTTTGGCCTTTCATTTCAATCAATTCTGTAATTCCATTTATGATTTGAGCATCCAGTCCCTTGCTTACAAGCTCTTTTCTTACACCGTCATTTCCGATCTTTTCAACTTTATCGAGTGTCAGCATGACCGACAGCTTGTCATCAGACGGTACCCCAATGGCTTCAAGCACCTCTCCCAAAAAACGTCTATTGTTCCATTTAAGTATGATCGGGATACTCAACCTGTTGAACACTTCAACCGCAAGCTGCATAAGCTCAGCCTCAGCCTCAGGTCCGTCTATGCCCACAACATCAACATCACACTGTAAAAATTCACGCAGACGCCCTCGTTTGACGGGACCATCACGAAAAACCTTCCCGATTTCATACCTTTTGTATGGAAGCTCTATGCCGGGATTTAGTGCGATTACTTTGGCAAAAGGAATGGTCAGATCGTATCGAAGTCCAAGATTTCTACTGCCTTGATCGGTTAGCTGGTACATTTCTTTTAATATTTCGTCACCTCCCGCATACTTCGAGGCCAAGAGATCAAGCTCGTTCAGCAAGGTTGAGGACATTTCGTCAAAATCATACAATTCAAACACCTCTTGAAGAGTAGTTTGAACTTTCTTTCTAAGCGCTTGTTCCTTTCCGAAAAAATCGTAGGTACCTTTCACATTTTGCATAATCCCATCATTCCTCTCTTTTTAGATAAAACAAAAAAACGCGCAGGACCTCTTGGTCCTGCGCGTTCGGATATGCCGCAGGGAGGCCAACGCGAGAAGCGTTAGCCCACCCTGATTTTTTACAGGTGTGCTAACGCCGCTTGTGATGATGAAGTTGATTCAGCCTAGTTGTATACATAATGGGGATCTCCTTCAACACGTGATTACAAAAAATTATAGCCGATCCTTCAAGGCCATGCAAGCCCACTGTTTATTTGGACTGAATACGAATTTCCAGATCATTCACAACTTGCAGCCAGTTATTATAGTCTTCAGTTTCTTCCCATAACTCTTTTAATTCCGAACTGTTCTTGATCAGCTTAATGGCCTCTTGCGCTAATGAAAGCAAATCTGCTCCTTGCCCTTTATGTATGGTGAGCCACTCTTCCAGGTCCTCAACATAACTGGAGCTGCCCCCCCCGTCGTTTTGACAGAGGGGAGCAAGCTAAAAAATGATTACGAAAATATTTCTTAGTATTACTACAAAAGCTGACGCACAAGCTGCCATCCTGTTGAAGGTGGCTGTAAAACATATTGGCTTAAAGTTCCATCCGATTTTTCAATGGCAACTAAAATTCCATCAGGAACTGGCAACAGGTGATGAATCTCGCCGTTCTCTACAAGTTCAGCTGCCAGGGGAGTTATCACCGGAATTAGCGCTTCTTCCAGCCACGTTCTTTCCCTAAACCATTGTGGAATTGGCACTGAAACAGGATAACCCTCATGTGGTGCGCCTAGTTCAATGGCCATTTCCTGCGGATCAGACGATAACTTACGATCTTCTCCTACAGCAGCTACGAAACGCAGACACAGCTCAATCGTGTTGAGCACTTGATCGTAATTCAAAGAACCGTTTGCATAACGAATTTCTACAGTCCCTATATCGAACCATGGCGCTGCATTGATCCCACAACGATGGGATTGCGGGCGTCCTCGATGCCGAAGTGCCTCTGGATCTTGGTTCAAAAGAAAGCGTTGATGCATCTCCCCCGTAACAGGAGGACAAAATATCAGCCTATGCCGGCTAGTGTTGAATAAGGCTTGTAAAGTTTGTTGATACAACAGTGCAGCTTCTATTAATGGGAGTATAACCGCCTCTCCCCAGTGCTCTAAACCTATGTGAACATGCAGTCCGCAGCTCCAGTTTGCAGAAGCACCTTGCGCTTGAAGCCGGCTTAACATCTCCCGAATCTGCTCTTTATCTTCCCACTGAATTGGAGGAGATTGAAGCTCACTACCTGAGGCTGCACCTGTTTCGTCAATTTGCTTTTCATCCAAAGCCATAACCCAGCCAGGTAACAAAGCACAATTTTCCGGGTTTCCCCCAATAAACTCAATTTCAACACCGAATCTTAATTCTTTCCAATTCACTTTTTTCGGCCACATGTTCTTCTTCCTCTCTTTTAGGTTCATTCACAGTCGTTCCTGCAACATGAAAGAGAGGTGGTGGACCACGAGATTAGCGGGGGATTTTTTTTCTGAACATAGTACTCCTCCTCATGATGATGTTTACACGAAGATTTAACAAATATGGCTACATATTTAACTTCCCAAGATTTAATTGCCAGGAGACACCGAACCGATCCTGTACCCAACCAAATTTTTCGCTGAATGGACTAGGTGCTAATGGCATCAAAACGGCACCATCTTGAGCAAGCTTTTCGAAAACCCGATCGATCTCTTCTTCAGTATCACATGTTACATACAAGGATATGGATGGAGTGAATGTGAATTCATCCATATGGAAAACTGATCAAGCCAGTAACAATAATCTTTGCCCCATTATGACTACAGAAAGTTCTACTTGCTCTGCCCGCTCTCTAGCGTAATCGACTCGCCCGGCTTCAACGCCTTGCCTTCGATACCGCGGCGCTCGAGAAGCTCTACGAAGTTCTGCCCGTCCTGCCGGATCAGCTCGAACGTATTGTAATGAACCGGAATGACCCGCTTCGCATTCAACCATTCTGCCGCATCCACAGCATCCTCCGGTCCCATCGTATACACATCGCCAATCGGCAGGAACGCCAGATCAATATGATGCTTTTGGCCGATCAATTTCATATCGGAGTACAGATTGGTGTCGCCAGCATGCAAAATCGTAAGCCCCTCCCAGTGGATGAGAAGACCTGCAGGCATACCGGCATAGATGATCGACTGCTTGTCATGCAGCACAATGCTTGAACTGTGGAACGCAGGTACCATCTGAACCTCAGCAAATCCAAGAGACAGCTTGCCTCCGATGTTCATATCCTGAACGCGCACGCCCTGCCAGCTCATATACGTAGCCAGCTCATGAATGGCGATAAGCTTCGCATCATTTTGCTTGGCAATCGTGATAGCATCTTGAATATGATCAGCGTGGGCGTGCGTCAACAGCACATACTGCACTTTGATGCTCGCCGGATCAACAGAAGCGGACGGATTATCTGTCAGGAACGGATCGATGATGATCGACTGTCCCCCACTCGTCAACTGCACACAAGAATGACCATGATACTCTATTTTCATCCCTTTTACCTGCCCTTCTTTAAAATAGTTTAGTATGCCCACTCCATTATGCCCAACTATCTATCCATGTAAATGGTTGAACTGGCATTCCCTAGACAATGAATCTCAAAGGAAAGAACAGCCACTTATCATCAACAAACACCACCATACAAATTCCAAGCACAAAACCACAACCAACAATCAAAGTGGAGCGCAGCTTGCCTTTCAACATCCGCAAAGAGCTGCCAACAGCCAGAGTTAAAAAAACAAAGGTTAAACCTACAGTGAATTGGCCAATCGTAAATCCTGCTATAATACTAAACATGTACACGCCTAAAGCCGAAATCCAGTAAAGCCAGCGGTAGCCCATTATTGCCAAAACTGCTGTTATGAAAGAAATAAGCAATGATGAGTAAGCAACTATGCCCAGCATTTTCATCATTCCCTTCGCAAATTCTTTGAGATAATTATAACATTTTTGAGCTAAATGATGGTAATTACACTCCTTCTTGGGTATCCATTGTGGAGCGTGTTAGAGCATTCTTCACTTATTACTTTCTTTGAAAAAGATAGCCCTAATAGCAAACCGCGGTAAAATCATCTGCCTCCGCCATCTCGATGGTTGATTTATTAATCTAAATAGCCATTCTACATGCAATTTCTGCCAAATCTCCGGCGCCCGCTTAACCTTCCCTGCGATGATATCCAGACTCCCCCCGACACCAATGGCAATTTTGGCATTAAGACTTGATTTATGCTTATGGATCCAGCGTTCAGCATACGGGGCACCGAGAGCTACTATTAATACGTCAGGTTCTAATGAGCGAATTTCTTCAACAATCTTTAGGCCTTCTTCCTCACTAAAAAAACCATGATGACCACCTAATACGGATACATTCGGGTAGGTTTGAGTAATGACTTCCGACGCTCTTCTATTCGTCACCTCGTCTGCTCCAAGAAAGTAAAAAGACCATTTTTTCCGATTGCCGGCCTCAAGCATTTTTATAAGAAGATCGCAGCCCGTAACCCTCTCAGGAAGGTGGCCCCCTTTAATCCGGGATACCATGACGATTCCAATCCCATCTGCAGTGATCAAGCCAGCCTCATCTATTATGGAGCGCAGCTGTTTATCATTTTGGCATGACATTACGATCTCAGGGTTCCCGGTAACAACATGGAAAAGCCCCGCTTGGTCTTGATCAATTACCTTACCGAGCAATTCCAAGGTTTGCTCCATTGTAATTTTTGGAAACGGAATCCCCATAATCCTTGCGACATTGTTCATTGAAAATCCACCTGCCGATCCAATCATAAGTTATGTATGCTGTGAGTCTCCATCATTTGCTCAATATGATCATGGTAACTAATGTTCCTCAATTTAATTCTGGATCTTATAGTAAAAAATCGTTGCAGCAAATTCACCGTTTGCAGATTCTGCATAGTTAGGAATGCGTCCAGCCTGGATATAACCTATTGAAGCATACAGGTGGTTGGAAGGGTCCCCTTCTCTTGTATCGAGAACTAACAAAGATCTCCCCTCCTGCTTCGCTCTTTCCTCTGCTCTTTGCATAAGTAAACGGCCAATACCCTTGCGTCTGCCATTCAAATGTACCATTAATTTAGCGATTTCGGCTCTATGACTACCGTTCTGCTTATTACATAAATGCAATTGTACAGTGCCGACGAGCTGATTGTTTATTTTGGCGACAAATAAGATCACTTCAGGGTTCAATACATGTTCCCAATAGAGAGCGGCCTCTGAATGCTGCAGGGGAGGTAAAAATCCAACCGACGCGCCATCCTCCACTACCTGAATCAGAAGCTCCGTAAGCTCATTCAAATATTCTCTAGTTGAACTTAATTGCTCGATTTTCACCTGACTACTCACACAATCACCTTCAATCCGTATGTTCTTCACTTATCCAATCTGAAACACAGCAATCTCCGGCGGACAGGCGAAACGAAGAGGGATTTTCACCGTTCCCAAACCACGGTTAATATAGAAGCTCTTGCCTCCCTCTACAATTTTCAGCCCAACATGGCAATCTTTATACGCACCTATCGTTCGACCAAAAAGTCTTATCTGCCCTCCGTGAGTGTGCCCAACAAGCAGCAGATTATAGGGCAATTGCTTTCTGTCTACCGTATCAATAATCGTTGGGGAATGGGCAAGGAAAATCACATAGTCATAGTGTTGCAAACCTGCGCGGCTAACGCTAATTCGTTCATTTCCATAAATGGAGTTATCGAATCCGTATATGAATAGCTGCTTATTGTTTATATCCCTTAGTGCACCATTGTTCTCTAGAACAGTTATTCCTTGCTTCTGTATAAGTTGAATAATATGTGCATATTCATCTGCAGAAAAAGAACGTTTACGGAATTTATAAACTTCCTCACGCTCATAATTACCTGGAACAAAGTAAATGTTACGACACTCTATTTTTTGAAGTTCATCCAGAACGCGTACTAACTGCTTCTTTTTTGAGGCTAGATCCCCCGTAATGACTACATAGTCAGGTTGAATTTTGTTTACCATTTTGCTTAACGATCCATTTAAAAATCGAGTACGACCATGTAGATCAGATAACTGGACAACGGTAAACTTCGAGTTTGATCTATGGGGCATAGAGCCAAGTGAATGATACGAATGCTTTACATAAAATGTCTGAAATACAAGACCAACTATTACTGCAGCTGCCAAACATATAACGATCATCATTATCAGAAGTTCCTCCGCCGCGTGAAAGAGATTCATTCGGTAATAATTGACTTGGCTAAGAAGCAGATGGTTCACTTTTATATTAGGATCTCATATTCTTTAACATAAACAGCACTTCCAGTAATCTCAATATCGAACTGACCATTGCTCCTTGATACGGATACTCCGACTCTTCCGTGCTTACCTATTTCATGACCTTGCTCAACTACAAGCTTTATTAAGGAAT
The DNA here is from genome assembly GCF_017874215.1 of Paenibacillus eucommiae. Lineage (GTDB taxonomy): Bacteria > Bacillota > Bacilli > Paenibacillales > NBRC-103111 > Paenibacillus_AI > Paenibacillus_AI eucommiae. The sequence goes on along the minus strand of NZ_JAGGLB010000029.1, from coordinate 42,560 downwards.
CTGAACTATTGTTTATATATCTAGCATAATACGCGCCCATGACACCAGAGGCCGTACCGGTTACAGGGTCTTCAATCGTACCAGAAAACGGTGATGAAAAATGGCGCGCATGCATATGTGCATCTGAATCGTATGTTTCTAAACAGAAGGGATGAATCGAAGCTTTAGGCATTTCTTTTAAAATATCAGGAAAAAGTGCATTATTGGGTTTCATTTTTTTGAAAGTATTAAGATTTTTAACAGGAATCAATAACGTCCATATCCCCGTACTTCCATATAAGGTAGGCAAGTTTCTATCGATATCCTCATCTTCGACTCCCATTGAAAGGGCCAAGTCTCGAAGCGAACCGTTGAATTCTTGAAATTGCGGAGCGGCTTGCTTCATTGTTATGTAAAGCCCCCCAATCGAATCAAAAGTAAATCTAATCGGCAAAACTCCTGCCTTGGTTTCAAGGGTTAAGGCCGTTTTATTATCCAACAACCCTTTTGTTTGCAGTGCATACAGAGTTGCCATTGTTGCGTGTCCGCAAAGATTGATTTCATGACCAGGTGTAAAATAACGTATCCGGAGATCGGCTTTATCCGATACAAGCGGGAAAGCGGTTTCGTTAAAACCTACTTTTTCTGCGATCTCTCGCATTTGCTCATCCGACAGGTCTTCTCCGTTCAATACTACTCCCGCCGGATTTCCCATATTCGGGATATTACTGAACGCGTCGTAATGATAAACCTTTATTGGTTTCACAAGTGCACCTCCAGCGCTTCAGGCCTACGTATCAAGCTTTAATTTACGGTAATTATTCCTTATATAGTTATAGCCCGAATATACCGTCAAAACTAATGCTATATACATAAGTATTTGGTCGATCGGAATGTCAGTAAAGTAGCTAAACGGACGATTATTTAACAAAATCGCAGCGATTGCAATAACTTGAAAAACCATTTTTATTTTACCGTACTGATCCGCTTGTAAAGCCATTTTCTGCGATGCAGCGACAATTCGGATGCCTGTTATAATGATTTCTCTCCCTATGATAATTAATGCAATCCAGGCATAAAGCAACTGTTGGCTCACCATAAGGATCAATGCGGCTGAGATAAGCAGTTTATCTGCCAATGGATCTAGCAGCTTTCCCAAGTTCGTTATTTGATTGTATTTCCTGGCAATGTAGCCATCCAGCTTATCTGTTGCTGACGCAAGCAGAAAAACTGCTGCTGCATAATAAATGCCATATACATTGATATGTTGAATGAACACAGATTTCTCGGCGAGCCAATCCGGATAAGTGGGGAAGAACAAAATAAATATTGGGATCATTAATATCCGCGCAATGGTAATTTTATTCGCAAGATTCATAGGTCGTTCTCCTCTTTCATCGGTTTCAGCATTCCATCTCATTGTACCATAAAGCGGAATACATTAAGAAGAAGAAGTGTTGCTCCATACCAAAACGATCTTTCCACTGGTATACACAGTAAAAAAAAAACACCCTCTTCAGGGTGCGTTTGCTTTTATATCCTATTGTTCAACATTTGTTTACCATCTATTTATAGTATGAAGTTGTCAACGGTATGAACATTCCGCCATCGGCTTTCACAGAGGCAGTAACAAAGATCTCTTCTACACCGCCGATATCAATCTCAATCGTTTTCAGACCGTCTTGGATAGCAATTGTTTCTTGCTTAAGATTAATATCATTTTTGGAATCTTCCACAGAGAATTGTTCAATATCTTTTCCTGTTGCAGCAACCTGAAGATACAGCTTCTGATATTTCCCCTTCGGATACAGCATAAAGCCGCTCGACCGGGACGCTGTGGCATTGTCAAAATACACTTCTTTGTAATCCTTATCCTTGTAAGTGGTCAGTGCCGGATCTTTCGTGTGGTAATTCGAGCTGCTAAATCCGGTACTAATGGCTACGCCTTCAGCCTTTTCTCCCAGCTCTACTGTCGATGTCTCCACATTCCAATCCACGGCCACGTTCAATGTTTTGGCAATGCCTCTTACTGGCAGGTACGTGTTTCCATTATAAGTAATCGGCAGTACCACAACGCCCTGTTCATCTTGAAGCTGTACTGGGCTGCCGTTGTACTTCACCTGAATGCCTCCGTTTAGATAAGCCTTGATTTCTTTCAGATTTGCACCGGCATAAACACCAACACTTGTACCCAGCAGCATAGTAGCTCCAAGTGCGGTAGCGATAAGCTTCTTTTTCACTTTATTTCTCTCCTCTTCCCGTAAAATGCTGTGCTTCATATCTGGCGTGGAAAATTCAAAAATACAATAAGTAATACGCGAATTCTACAATAAAAGTTTCGGAAATCAATATTTTCGATCCATTTGACCTATACCTTACAAGTTGTAACTATTTCCCTAAAAGGGCCGTCTGTAAACAGGGGGTGATTATGTTTTGGGAAAGCTTTATATTTATATGATGATCTTGATTATCGTTGTTGGCTCTGTTTTATCTGCATGTGGAAACAAATCAGTTTCAGATTCGGAGAACGTCCCTTCCACAGTTTCTGACACCATAGATGCAACCATTGTATATTTAACGGATACGGTGGGCGATCCAGATACGTTACAAGCTTCAGACATGATTCCACCAGAACGTGCGGCAGCAGCTGCGCAGGACTACGGTCCCCGTACCGGAAAATGGTTCGAAGGAGAGCATGGATTTAATCTCATCACTTCCTTCTCTTCAGGAGAAATTAAGGCAGGAAGTGCGGTTGGGGCCGCATTAGGCAGTATTCCGGAAGGACGTTCCGTCCGTTTTCAACTAACAAGCCGGGACAAGGCAGGCCAACGGATTAAACTTATTAAGGAGTACTCAGCCGATATTCAAAATACGGTTAATGGCCGTGTGGATTTTGCGCACAAAATGCCCGACCAACCGAACACCAATTATTTGCTCAGCATAGAAATTCTTTCTTCTGAGAACGTTGTTGAGGACACCTGGCTGACTCCTCTTTTTGTGCCGGCTTATGAGCTCAATGCCCGCCTTACTGTCAAACCTCCTGCAGAAGCTTCCGATGAGACAAACGGCTCCGGTCAGACAATTTTAACCCTATACAATGCCGGGCCAACGGATTTGTACTTCGGTTATGGATACGATGTTTATCGCAAAGTGCCTGAGGGATGGAAAGTGGTACCCATCCATGGTGAGGTTGCCAGTATTGCGATGCATTTGAAGCCAGGGGAATCCTTTCAGGAGAAGGTTGAATTATCTGCAAAGCTTGAACCAGGGCAATACCGGATCGTGAAGCATATTCAGGGATATATGACTGATCTGACTTCAAGATTGGCTGCTGATTTCATTCAATAGGTACAGCAAAGAGATACTAGTGATATTCAGCCTAATTAAAAATTAACTATGTTAAAATAAATAGGCAGCCATCGGCTGCCAAGAAAATTAAGTTATTCTATTTTATTTATTACTATCGCTTAAGGAATTAGCTTGTCAAATTTATACGGATCAATTACTTCTGGATCATAATCCACGTTCTTTCTCGCTTCGCTTTGCAAAGAATGATTACATGACTTACAAACGTAGCTGCTTGATTGTTTACTTTTTAATTTCTCATATTGAGAATGATTGCTGTCGATCAGATGCTCAGTTTTACAAAACATGCATGTCACCTTCATCTCACGAGCCTCCTCATTATCCGTTAATTGAAACTTAAAAAGCTCAGAATCTCTTTATTATATTCATCCCGTTAATAATCAGCATGCTTAATCTCCATTGCGGGGAGACCTCAACTACAAGTTACTATAAAAGGATGAATTTAACAACAAATTTCACAATAGTTCGCCGTATATTTCCGGTTGTTTGTAGCATTTTTGTGAAGTCCTCCTTCTCACTTCATCCGTGGAATAAAAAGGTATTTCCTCCTAAAAATCGAATACAACCTAACAGTCAAATCAAACGTTTTATTGGAGGTTAAACATGAAATGAAAAATGAACAATTTGCCCCGCTGCTTTCTTATGTTCAGCATACTCAACAAGACGTTGGGTCCTCCGCTGCCGCACTGATCGTGATTCAGGACGATAAAATTGCTTCAGAATGGTATAACGGAAGTCATCATTTCAAATCGGGGGCACGTGAAGTTTCCGCAGCTTCCTTGTTTAACCTATACTCTGCAAGAAAAACTTATGTTGGATTAGCGACCGCAATCGCCATAGTTGAAGGAAATTTAAATATAGACACGCCCGTCTATGCGTTTATCGATGATATTCCTCCAGACGAGCTAGGTGCTATCACTCTGCGCCATTTGGCGACAAAGACAGGTGCGAAATATTTTGGCAAAAATAGAATCGAACGGGAAGAACTGGCGGGAAAAGTCATAGAACGTATTACAGGGTTTAACATTGCTGAGCTTATTACGAGGAAAGTCCTTCAGCCGATGCAGCTATCAGAAACTGAATGGGTCACTGCTCCTAAGGAAAATCTGGTGTGTGACTTTCAAGCTGGAGACGGCTACGCTTCTGTCCGAATCGAATCTAACGAGGGTCATGAACGCAATCTCTACACAAGTACAAGAGACTTTGGTTTCTGGGGATACTTGCACTTAAAGAAGGGCTTCATAAACGGAACGCAGTTGCTGCCCGTAGAGGTTTTTGAGCTATTCGAAAGCTTGAAGGCAGAGGAAGGCATCGAGAAACGGATTTTGGGCTGGTATTATCAACAGGATTGGTATTACGCTACGGGTGCCGCGGGCTGTCATTGTGTGGTAGTACCTGAGTTTAATGCGGTCGGGGTTCGAATGTATAATAAATACACCGATAATTATAAGGAAGACCAGGCTGTCTTTAACAGCACCTTACTAAACTGCTTAAAAAGCCGGTAATCCCTGTAATGCCGGGTGATCTTGGAGGTACAGCTCATTCTATAATGTTCTCATTTTCAATCATGCCCTTAAGAAGCTGCAGGCGCTCATCCCACTTGCCGCCAATCGCTTGAACCCAACGTTCCAGCTCGCCGAGTGGGGCGGGAGTGAGAAAGTAGCGTTTCTCGCGTCCCTGCTGCTGAACCTCTACCAGGCCGGCATCTTCGAGCACATTCAAATGCTTGAGAATGCCCTGACGCGTAAGGGGATACAGCTCAGCCAGTTGGGTCGCTGTCTTCGGACTGTTTTCAGCAAGGTTCTCAAGCAGTTTTCTGCGGAAGGGATCCCCAAGGGCCGCGAATATGGGCTCCGTGCTCAATAAGGCAGCCTCCTTCCTTCCAGATGCGCCTTTAAGTTTTCCAGTGACATGGCATAGCCCTCTTCTGTTGGCTTCGCCTGCTCCCTGGTCTCATATCCAGTTTCGGTTATTGTCACGCGTGTTCCGCCATTTTCCTCCGCGAGCAAAAAGGTGGTCACCATAGCATGATCTGGCGAGCCCAGCTCCCAACGAAGAGCGAAGCGCTGCAGCGGCACAACAGCCTCACGTACAACCGTTATCTGCTCCAATTCGTTAGCCTCCCATGTGAAATTAATAAGTTGCATATAGGATAACACGAGCTTCTTATTCGTGCAACTGCTCTATAATCGCTAAAGACATATGAGGTATTAAAAAGTAATAAATGGTTTAATGCTTTCTTTCAGTGGGATGATAGGATCTCCAATTAATCTTTCCAAATCGGATGAGGTTGAGGACGTATCAGTTTTGCCCAGAAAACCATAGATCCAGTTTTGGATTAGAGGATCCTGACGGAGAGAAACGGGCTTACCTGCAAGCTCAGACAGAGCTTTCGTCAGATCATTGAATGTCCATGGACGCGGCGCGGTGAGCTCATAGGTTTTATTTTCATGACCAGATTCAGAAAGAACTGCTGCTATTCCTAAAGCAAGATCGCTACGCATCACCGTATTAAACTTCCAATCCCCAGGATATGTGCTCAGTTCACCTGCAGCTATAGCATCATTGAGACCAAGTACTCCAACAAAATCAGTATACAAGGCATTTCGAAGAAAAGTATGCGGAATTCCGGTCGTAAGAATGGCATGCTCCGTCGCCAAATACAAATGAGATGGTGAAATCGAGCCTGATCCAAGAAAAGCAAAGCTTGTAAAGAGGAGATGTTTAACTTTCATTTTTTTCGCTGCTTCTAAGACATGCGCGTGTTGGCGAAACCGAATCGTATCATCTTGATTAGAGCTTGAAATGAGTAATAGCTTAGTGACGCCAGCAAATGCTTGATCCAGGGATTCAGGTTGATCATAGTCACAAAAACGCACCTCAACTCCCTGCTCTCGAAATTCGTTTGCTTTCTCTGTGTTGCGAACACAGGCAATAATTTGATCAGCCGAAACTTTCTGCAAAAGCTGCTTGATGATTAAACTTCCTAATTGGCCATTGGCCCCCGTAATTGCGATTGACATGGGGTTTCATCCTTCCTATTGTCACAAATTTTTCGATGAATTTTAGTTAAGCCCTTAACTATTTGTATAAAAAAATCATATTAAGTTTTTCGTAGTTTATTTAGTATAACAAGAAGCTGCTTCAGCTCCTGCTCTTCCAGCACCTTCATTTTCTCCGCAATCTCTTGACGATTTTCAGGTAAATATTTTAAAAGGAGGCTCTGGCCTTCGCTCGTTATTGAAATCACCGTTTTTCTACCGTCCTTAGGATGACTTGCCCGACGAATTAATCCTTCGTTTTCTAATGGGATCAGCAAAAGACTAATATTCGGTTTCGTAACGCCAATTTTCTTGGCGAGCATTGAAGGCAGCAGAGTGCCTCCTTCCTTCATAATTTCAACCAAAATTCGAATTCTGGCACCGTTCAGACCTTTCGATTGCCAATATTTTTCCGAAACATCGACCAAATTCGCAGTTGCTTCAACCAAGGAAAAAAAAGCCTGCGTATGCAGCGGTAAATCAAGCACGTATTCTTGCAAGTCTTTCATAATTTCACCACCATTAAATAGTTAAGCACTTAACTAAATTGAATTTACTATAGATTCATGCTATTTGTCAAACAGACTTTTAGCAGCCTTGATCTCAGGGTCAATAATTGCGCGACATTCTCTTGCAACTACAAAGGAAAACGTAAGCTGTACGCAGAAATCTCTAGTACGTCGCTTCAATGAAAAAGAATGAACGAGGAGGAGATTTCATGGATAGCAAAACGAATATCGAAACCCTGATGCAAGTAAAGCAATTTCAGATGAACGCCATACAAACAATCGGGTTCAGAGGGGACGGTCCCCAGGACGAACAGAAGCTATTTGCAGCTTTGAAAGCCCGAAAGGTTGAGATTCCGCATCGAATCAATGAGCATGAGTATTTGATAATTAGCCCGGACGGATTATATGCCGCTGCTGCGGTCTCCACCATAGGGATTGTTCCTGAAGGTATGGTACAAATAACAATTCCTGCGGATGGCTACCAGGTTTTTCGATTTGAAGAAAAGTATATCGGTGATTTCTGGGACTTTTTCTGCAACAAACCAGCTCAGGACAAATATAACTTGAACGTTGATAAAATCCGATTTGAGATTTTCAAGGAAGATCTCCAACCACAGGGTGTGACCGAAATCTACTTTCCGATAAACGGATAAAATCACAAATCAAATAGATAATAACCATCTAGCGATTGCATTCGGAGTCGCTTTTTTCTATTCTCTTCACTATTTCTCATCACCATTTTCTCTGTAATTTTAACCCCCTCCGCTCTTGCGCATTTCTATGAAGCTCAGTCTATAGTTTCCAGAATGCACATACGTTTTCCAAATCCCCTACGTACTATATCAACAAGGAGGTGTTTCCACTGAAAGATTCTTTTGACAAGCATAATAGGCGTAGACTGACCAACAAAAAATGGATCAAAAACAACGAATCGCTAACTGTTCGCTCTAAATCTGGAAGAAGCTGCGATAAGAAAAAGAAGAAAATATCAATAAAGAAAGATTGTTGTGTAAAACTTACCTTGCTTAGAGGTCCCCGCGGTTATCGAGGACCAGTGGGGGCAACGGGACCGCGCGGCAAACGAGGCAAATACGGCGAAGGTGGTACTGGGGCCACTGGTGTCACTGGACCGACGGGGCCTGCTGGCGGCGCGGACGGAGCAACGGGTTCTACGGGTGCGACGGGACCAGCTGGGGCCACTGGTGTGACTGGACCAACAGGAGCTATGGGTGCATTTGGGCCGACGGGTGCGACTGGCCTTACTGGGGCCGACGGCGTAAGAGGAGCTACTGGACAGACAGGCGCTACCGGGGCAGACGGTGGGACAGGTGCTACTGGATCAACAGGGCCGACTGGGCCTGTTGGACAATTGGTAGGAATTCAGGCTCAGCTTCAAGAAAGTGGTGCTGACACAATAGATGATGGAGACAATGTTATTTTTGACACGGTGATAAACAACCAAAGTTCAAACATAATCTATAATGCTGCAACAGGAGAATTCACAATAGTAGCCGTTGGAAATTACTATATAAACTGGTGGGTCTCTACAGACGGAGCAGGCCCATCCACAAGTGTGACCTTTGATATAGTGCTGAATGGTGGAGTAGGAATATCGGGCACATCCCCCATTGTGACAGGGCAACTTAATGGCAGTGCCTTGATAACTGTAGGAGCCATACCTGCTAATATCGCTCTGGTGAATGTTACCAACGAAACAGTAAATTATGGAATAACCCCTGTTCAGGCAAATATCGTCATCATTGAGATTGGTGTACCACTTTAAAAACTGAACGGGAGGAGAACCATGAGTGATATAGCACTGCAATTAGAACGTTTAACGGCTGGATCGTTTAACATTGGAAACAATGTGATTTTCAATAGCATAGTATACTCTTCTGGAAATATCAGTTATAACATAATAACAGGTGTAATAACTTTTAATGAAGCAGGCAGGTATATTTTGGATTGGTCGGTTGCAACGCAATCATCTGCATCCATCAATGGAGCGGTATTTGCCCTCTCTTCCTCACAAGGTGATTTTTTGGAAGGTAATTCACCTATTAAAACAGGAGTGGTTACAGGTATAGGAATAATAGATGTTTTCGCGGCGCCCGTAACGCTTTCCCTGATAAATGCCAGCACTGCTGAAGTTTTCCTTTCAACCATAGTGCCGGTCAAAGCTACTCTTGTCATAGTTCAGGATGATATTTCAAGCACAGGACCAACTGGGGCAACAGGGCCAACGGGCGATTCAGGTGCAGTTGGACCTACCGGAGCTACTGGTGAGCCTGGACCGATAGGTGCAACGGGAGCTACGGGCCCAACAGGCGATTCAGGTGCTACGGGACCGACGGGCGATTCCGGTGCGACTGGTTCAACAGGGGCTACTGGTGAGCCTGGACCTATAGGTTCAACAGGAGCTACGGGACCGACGGGCGATTCCGGTGCGACTGGATCAACCGGGGCTACTGGTGAGCCTGGACCTATAGGTTCAACAGGAGCTACGGGACCGACGGGCGATTCCGGTGCGACTGGGTCAACCGGGGCTACTGGTGAGCCTGGACCTATAGGTTCAACAGGAGCTACGGGACCTATCGGCGATTCAGGTGCGACTGGATCAACCGGGGCTACTGGTGAGCCTGGACCTATAGGTGTAACAGGAGCTACGGGACCTACCGGCGATTCAGGGGCTACTGGGTCAACCGGAGCTACCGGTGAGCCTGGGCCGATAGGTGCAACGGGAGCTATAGGTCCGACTGGACCGGAAGGAGGGCCCCCAGGACCGACGGGGGCAACTGGACCAACCGGGGATTCGGGTACGATTGGACCTACCGGGGCTACTGGTGAGCCTGGGCCGACCGGTGCTACAGGAGCTATAGGTCCGACTGGACCGGAGGGAGGGCCCCCAGGACCGACGGGAGCAACTGGTCCAACAGGTGCTGAAGGTACTACAGGCCCCACAGGGCCAACGGGTGCTATAGGTGCTACTGGTTCAACAGGGCCAACGGGTGCTATAGGTGCTACTGGTTCAACAGGGCCAACGGGCGCTACAGGTGCTACTGGTTCAACGGGGCCAACGGGCGCTACAGGTGCTACTGGTTCAACGGGGCCGACGGGGCCGACGGGTGCTACAGGCCCAATTGGACCTACCGGCACGTTTGAGCCCAACCCATTTGAAGTATATGTTCTAGCAGGATCAGTTGGAGGAAATGGCACCCAGGCTAACCCGTTTGGAACCATACAAGCAGGTGTGACGGCTGTATCCCCAACAGGGACTATTCATGTGTTAGGTGGAACTTATCCAATTACTTCTCAAATAACAATTAATAAAGCAGGCGTAACATTAAGAGGATATCCAAATACACTAATATCATTACAAGCTGCCATAATTCCTTTTCTCGTTACCGGAAATGGTGTAACCATAGATGGATTGACGATCACTAGTAATAATGCGTATGCGATAGAGTTTATTCAACTTGCCGGAACAAATCATAAGCTTGTTAATAATGTTATTTATGGACCACCTCAAGCTGGACCATCAACAGATTGGGTAGTAAATCGTGGATTTTTAACACAATCAAATGTAATTAATCTAATAGTTCAAGATAATGTTTTTTATTCACTCAGACAACCTGCCTATTTAAATCCGAACTCAACAGGCCATATCATCAATAATGTAGTTTATAATAGTCGCGGATTTGTTGTTGATAGAGCGATCTTTGTCTTTTCGGGAAATTCATGGGGAATTCCGGTAAATGCAGTTGATATCGCATTGCTAGTTGGTACCACAACAGGTTCTCCCTACGATCCTTTGACTGCGCTATCTGCCAGTAACAGCAATGCTTCCATTAGTGACCAAAGGTAGAAAAAGGTACTGGTTATGAAATTAAGGGTTTTGGCCTTATGGGCCGAAACCCTTTTTATTGTGGAGCGGGATTGTATCCCCTATTGTTACCCATTATTAAATCTAAAGATTATCTTATCTCCGTCGAATGTTGTTCCAAACTCTTCTTCATACAGGCCTTTTGTATAGTTTGAAATCGTTTTACGCCAAAATTTTTGTCCTATTAGATTTCCTTCCGAAGGGTTAGTAAAAATCTCCCAACTACCTTTGAAATTTTCAAATACTTGAACAGCAGCATGCTCTGCAACGCCTTTTCCCCTGAATGGCTGTAACAGAAAGAAATCATTTACAAAATAATCGGTCCCTTGTGCACAATGAGGGGGTGTGGCAATAAGTGCAAAGCCTGCAGGAATGGTATCAACCCTTACCAGGAACGGATATAGACAATTGGGCTTGTCCCACCAAACATTCTGCGCATCATACTGGTCACCCAATGTTCTATACTCGTTACTTTCCTCAAAAATCCCATGTTCATTGGGAATATGCCCGGAAGTTAGCCCGTAGTGCCCCGATAAATCATGTAAATAAAGAGGGTAGAGATTTTTTATGATGTAAGCTTCGTCTTGGCTCGTCAGCTTTACTTCGATTTTCATATGGAACCAACTCCTGTTATAATAATTTTCTAAAATAAGCCGCTTATTCCTAATTCTTAAGAACACGGATTGATTCCAACGCCATTATCACATGCGATGGAACATCGAAACCGGCTATCGCTATTTCAAAAAACTGCTCGGCTTTGATCAATGTTGAACTGGTTCCCCCCTTGTCCTTGCTAAACTCTCAGATCAGGAGGCATTGCCCTTCTCTACTTCTTTGCTCTTGTGTCCAGATAGGAACCATCCGGTTATGGCGATAAGCAGAAGCACCGCATAAAATGTAAGCTTCCATCCTGTCGATTCTGCGAAATCGTGCGGGATCACGTGTAGAGACGGATGTGCTAACGTATGGACTGCCAGCTTAACACCGACCCAGCCGACGATGAAGAAGGCAGCGATTTCCAGCGCAGGTCTGCTTTCCAGCAGTTTCACAAATAAGTTCGCGGCGAAACGCATGATCAAAAGTCCCATAAAACCGCCCAGGAATATAACAATGAAATGCCCGCCATCCATTCCACCAATCGTTGGTAAAGTCGTTTTAGGCAGCGCAACAGCAAGCGCGACAGCCGCTAGAATGGAATCAATGGCGAATGCAATATCTGCGATCTCGACCTTGAGAACGGTCATCCAAAACCCGCTTGGTTTCTTATTTTTCCCTGCATTTCGCTCTGCGGAATTTTCACCTTTCTTAACAATGAGCTTTCGAAAAATGTGATTCGATGCGATAAACAGAAGATAAAGCGCTCCGATTGCCTGCACCTGCCACACATCCACCAAAAAGGAAATGACGAATAACGAAGCGAAGCGGAACACAAACGCCCCTGCTAGACCATAGAATAAAGCCTTCTTTCGTTCTTTCTCGGGCAAGTGTTTCACCATAATCGCCAATACAAGGGCGTTATCGGCTGCTAGTAATCCTTCAAGCGCGATCAGGACAAGCAATACCCATCCATACTCCATTAATAATTCGAATCCCATACGACATCTCCCCTGACTGTGATATTGATGCACAAATTGCATGATTTTCCCAAAAGTAAAGAGACCTTCGCCAAAATCAGGCAAAGGTCTCACTAACAGAGCCATTACAGCAATGCCAATAAAGCCGGAGATTGATGAGCGCTCTCGTATTGACGACTTTATTGTAACAGTTACTCCCCTTTGGAGGTTGAGTTCTCTATGCAATTGGAATGCACCTTATTCAAGAATTAATACGATCATTAGACACCTTGGTTTCAAGAAATCAATCTGGATGGTTCCGTTTATTTCTTTTGCCTCCTCACTGTCTAAACACACTTTCAAACCAAGTGCCTTGTATCTCCCAACCTTTTTAATACACGTAAGCCAAAGCCCTCTTCATTTATCAGCTCCGTAATGCTCCCACTAGGCGTACTAAAATGAGCATACTCTAAGGCTTCTGGTGGAAGTCGTAAAAACCAGGCTATAAACATAGTCGCTGCATATCCGTGAGTAAAAACAAGTAGATTTTCAACACCCTCGGCATCTAGGCTATCCAACTTTTTATAAATCCTAGCTTGAACTTCACGTCTAGATTCACCACCAGTTAAATCTTTGTAGTCTAATCTAGTTTCATTATCTTTAGGGGGTATCGTGTTTTGTCTCAGCCATTCAACTGATTTACCAGTAGCTTCTCCAATGTTGATTTCGCGGAATTCCTCTGCCACTTTCAAATCTAGTTCTAATATTTTTGTACTGATTTCTGCAGTCTGGAGAGACCTAAGCAAGTCAGACGTGTAGGCTGAAAATTCTTTTATATTAGGATGTTTATTTAGGGCGTTACCCACATTTTCTGCCTGCCTTTTGCCTAATTCAGAGAGTGGCCAGTTCGTCCAACCACCTGCCATGCCATTTATATGATGCTCTGATTGGCAGTGCGGTATCACTATCATTGATTTCATTTGGGCAGCTCCTTTTTCATGTAATAAATCCCATATATTAGATTCATCAAAGGTTTGTTTTATCCTGCCAGTTCCCCATATTGCTGTTATCGTTTGTTAGCAGGCTTCTGACAAAGAAGCATAAAAAGGTTGCAACAGGCCCCTTTACTGGCCACCTGTCACAACCCAACCTTAATCCTACTGAAGCAAACAGCTTCTTCGTGCAAACTTACAAACTTATTGCGCTATCAGCTTTGGCAGTTCATCCAGCAGCTGCTCACTCGTCAGTGCGTCCGTATAATTCAATTTGGTATCCACAAAATAAACCTTATTATTCTTCACCTGAGGCAATGCGCTCCAAAGCGGCGTTTTCAACAGCTCATCAAATGTGGCTTTGGCATCCTCATTACTAGGATAAAGGACGAACAAATGATCACCAATCAGTTGATCATGCATGACTTCTTCAGTAACAGAAATATAAGGGCTATCTCCTAAGGGATGCAGCGCCTCTACGGCGGGGTCCATCTTTAGCCCGTCTGCCTGGTACAGCAAGTCGGCTAAACCGCCTTTCTTCATCAAATACATGCTTTTATCCCAATAATAAATAAGAACTACGGCCGTTTCTCCATCCTTGACTTTACCCTGTGCCAGTAAATCCTGCCACATCGCCTTCGCTTGGCGATCATAATCGGCCAGCCACTGCGCCGCTTCTTCCTTCTTTCCTATCAAATCAGCAATGACAGGGAGACGCTCCTTCAGCGGCATTGCCTGATCAAACACAACAACCGGAGCTATCTTGGAAGCTTCCTCATATTGCTTTTCCATCATATAGCCAAGCATAATTACATCGGGATCAAGAGACAGTACCTTCTCGAAATTGGTCGGAAACCCAATGTCTTCTGCCGGATTGTTCTGCTTGTACAAAGTTTCCTTTCCTTCAATAAAGCGATGATCCAGACCCACAGGCTCTATGCCTAACGCCCAAAAGTCGCCTGCAATATTTCCCTGCATAACAATGCGCTTCGGATGGACAGGAATATCAACCACATTTCCTTGAGTATCCGTATAGCTTCTTGTCGTCTCTGCTGCTGCTGGCGTTTGCGCCGGAGCTTGTTCGGAGATAGATTGTTGGCTTGGGCTTGGCACACTCGTCCCCCCATTTCCTGTATTTCCGGCTCCACAAGCACTTAGCAGCAGTGCTGCGCACAGCAATACGGTTGCTGCCATAGATAATTTTTTCTTTCTGAACATCAGTTGCTCTCCCCCTTCTCTATATTGATAATGATTTTCATTACCACTATCAATATATCGCTGGAGTGCCCGATTCACAATGGAGGATTTTAACCCTTCATTTGCAGGATCATGTACCTTCTCCTTGATAAGCATGCTTTTTTTGTAATGACCGGGAGCTGTGCCCACATACTTCTTGAACATTCGACTGAAATAGAAAAGGTCGGGATATCCCACACTAGCAGCCACCTCTTGCAAGGTCGCTTCCGTTGTCACCAAAAGCTCCTGAGCCTTGTCTATTCTTAATCTAATCAAGAAGTCAATTGGGCTGCGCCCCGTCAGCTCCTTGAACTTTCTTGATAAATACTGTGGACTGTAATTCAACAACTCCGCCATAGAATCAAGGGAGATTGTCTCACGGTAGTGATCATTCAAGTAACGAATCACTTGCGCGGCCAAATCGGGCTTGCTCGCCTCAATGCCCTGACGATACATTTGCCGCAGCAGATCGTAGACAAACTGATAGAACAGTATTTTCACATGCAGCTTTTCCAGCGCTTCGGAGTGCTCCCACTCTTTTAACATCTGTTTAGCCTTGTCCAGTAAATCAATTGGGTATTGCGGAGCAAATGCATATTGCAGTTGAAATGGATGAACCCGCTCCAGGAGAAGCTGAAGCTCCCTTCGACAAAGCTGCGGAAGAGCAGCTTTATACAAAATCAGAAAATAGGCAAACTCCTCCTCAGCTTCAATGTCCAAATGAGTCCCTTTGCCGCCATGCAATATATGAAACCGACTAACAATGTTGACATTACCGTCGAGCCACACTTGTGCACTGCCGTACATCGAATATATAAAAGCACTGGAGGGCAAGCGATAACCACGCAGTTGCTCTTTAGATTCCATCTTGTTGTAGCGAACGTCCATGACTTGGATCATTGCCTGATTCCATAACAGACTGTGATCTTTCCAATTCACCAAACCAGTTCACCCCCTTCCATGCAAAACCATGACTGCCGCTTCATGATGCCTCCCTCCCAAAAATTTTTCAGGGAAGCTGCTTCTTACCGGTAACAGCAGCCACCACATCGTCTATCTCCCTGCCTTCTGCGATCGGACCAGATGACATCCAATGTCTGGATGACACTTTAAATACGTGATTTTGTTTCACAGCAGGCATGGCTTTCCAAACTTGCAGCTTCTCGACCTCCGTTGAAGCCGCTGTTTCCATTGCCCATTCCTCTGACGTGCTGATAGATCCCCCGTAAATGGCAAAAACATAATCTGCAGTGATTGAAGGCAGCTTCTCCAGAGACGTATCAATTCCCCAATCGTCGGGTGCTACCTTCTGAAATTCTGCAATGCTTGCATCGGGCTTGAGCCCCAGATCACGGTAGACGAAATTGAAGCTGGGGAAAAACACTTGCAAATCCTTGTCAGAAGGGCGTATAAATGCGACTGTTTTGTCAGATCCTACCGCCTGAACAATGGTCTCCTTGGCTTCCTTGAGTTTATCGTGATAATTCTCAATCACTTCTTGCGCCTGCTCCTCTATCCCCAAAGCTTTGCCTATACTGACAATCGTGGACTTCCAATCATCCGGGGCGTAAGCCAGTGTCGGAGCGACTTTACTCAACTCGTCATATCCGCCCTGGTCAACAAAATATTTCTGAACTACAATGAGATCCGGCTGCGCCGCCAGAATAGCTTCCAGGTTAGGTTTAATATCTGCGCTGCCTGACAAAGTAATCTTTGCTTCCCTTAACTGTTCCTCCAAATAATAACCGTCAAACCCGTATGCATAAACAAGCGGCGCCTCCAAAGACAGCATAATATCTTCAAGACCTACAACAGCAACGCGTTTCGGGTGTAAGGGAACCTTCGTCTCTCCATACTCATGCTTCACTGTTTGCATTTGAGGCTCATCCGCTTTAGTAGTAGGTTGCGGGCTATTTGTTTGCTCAGGTTTGTTGTTACCAGGCGTACCAGTCACATTCGTGCTCTTGTCCGTGCTATTCCCGCAGGCACTGGCGAACAAAGCAAGCATGAAGATAAGCAGCAATATTGCAATCCCCCGTGGATTTGTTTGTCCTTGTTTGGCTCTCTGCCCTGCAAAAGCGGCTCTTTCTTTTTGATTCATGGTTTTCCCTCCAAAATTGATGTTGAGACTGATAGTGATAGTGATAGTGATACCAACATTGATACTGATAATCATTTTCACTTTGTTATTATACATCATAATGGTTCCGAATAGTACCTCATAACGGCCTTCCATTTGCAAAAATCCCACTGCAGTTTGCAGAAGGGATTGGTGTATCTCTATTTTTTTCCGCGACGTTCATTCCATTGTCTAGGAAGCTCTTCCGAACGTATGACTAAATCAAAAGTACAGCCAACAAGGTTTTTTCTCTTTGCTTAAGAGATTTCCTAGAAGACGCAATCGCCGTGAATAAAGATCCGAGAAGGAGCTTCTACTTTAACGATGTTTTTCAATGCTAAAAGCATCAGTCCTCTCCGTATCCTTACTTTAACAATGAAAAACATCGTTAAAACCCTGTTATCCACCCTGAGGGGGCCATCCGACCTCTTTTAACGATGAAAATCATCATTAAAGTGCTGATTGACCTGGAAACACTTGCTTTAACGATCAAAAACATCGTTAAGTGAAGCACAAAAAAAGAGCTGCAACAGCCTGCCCCTCAGCAACCTGTTACAGCCCTATTTGTTTATTCCAATGCATCCAGAATAGCTTGTACACCATACGAGTTGCCGATCGGACCATATCCAAGGGCAAGTTCCCCATTAATCGGATACACGTGGTTGTTCTGCACGGATTTCAACTTGCCCCAAACCGCACTATCATCCCACTCGTCCGTCAAAGCCGGAAGGGATTTGTCGCTATAATTGAAATAGCCGAGGAAGAGATGGTCGGGATCTAGTGCACTCAAGCCCTCCAGGGTGATTTCCGCACCTTCTTTCGCTAAGTCTGAAGCGGGGGCCTTCAAGCCAAGGCCTTCATAATATTGCTTTAAATAGTCTGCACCTTGCAGCCAGACCGCCTTCTCTCTTACTTGTACGAACGCTACCGTTCCATCCAGCTTAGCCAATTTCTCCTTGGCGGTTTGCGTCTGTTTACGGAATTCGGCAATGTAACTCTCCGCAGCAGCCTCCTGCCCAAGAATTTCTCCGAATTTAGTGACGACAGACGGCCAATCTCCCCAAACATTCGCTTCATCCTCATTAATGAACACGGTTGGTGCGATTCGCGAGAGCTCTTCGCTTATGTCCACATTTATTTTGTTCCCTGCGATAATCAGATCGGGATCGTAGGTGAGCAGTGCCTCCAAGTTCACTTTTGTGTTCTCTCCAACGACAACTAGCTCCTCCAATTTTTTCACATAAGGCTTATAGCTCTCTGTTCCCAGCACGGATTGCTTTTCGGTAAATGGAAGCGCCAGGGCGATGGATTTCAAGTTAAACAGCAAGATAGAATCGGCATAGCCCCAATGAACGACCGCGATTTTCTTCGGTTCTTCCTTGATCGTTACTTCTCCGTTAGCAGTCTTGACCGTTCGAGGAAATGGCTTCGTCTCGGCCTTCTCTTCATTTTTACCCGCTTCCTGCTGCTCTTCAGTCTGACTGCCCTGAGCAGAATCATCGCCCTGTGCATTATTATTCGAATTTGTCGCACCGGAGCACGCTCCTAAGAGCAGTATGAAGCATAGCAGCGCCGTTACAGCGGCAAATACTTTGATTCGGTTTTTCATGTAAGGTATCCTTTCTCTTTCCCGATTATAATTGATAATGCTTATCATTAACGATTACAATCGTATCACCTCGTCCCCCTTATGAAAATGGAGATATTCCCGATCTTAAGATGGACTATTTCATCTCAGGTGCAGACTTACCTTCCCAGGGGACAATCCTTTATGCTTCTTATACAGCCTGCTGAAGTAATAGGCATCAGGATACCCTACGCTCTTGGCCACGACAGATACAGGGAATTGTCCTGTAACGAGCAATTCCTCTGCCCGGTTCATCCGATACTGAATCAAGTAATCAATAGGGGCCATTCCTACATATTTGTGAAATAAATAAGAGAAGTATTTGGCCTTCATTTTATAGCGTTCGGCCAATATATCCAACGTCAGAGTTTCCATATGATGCGTCTGAATGTACGAGATGGCCTCATCCATGAGCAAATAACTTTCCTTGTTTTGCCCAAGGCGCTCAGATAGGAGCAGTTTGTTCAGCAACCGATAGAATAATGCTTTCTTCTCCAACATCCCCATGCTGTCAGGTGAAGACGAGGCATGCAGCAGTCGTTCAAGCAATCTCAGCACTTCAGGATCAAGTGCAGCATGAAGCATCGATACTTCGGTCAGTCGCTGTTCAGCATCCTTTTCAGCATACACTGGTAAAAAATGAACAAGACCATACTCAAAACCACTGCTGCTTACATGAATTTCCAACTGCTTATGCACCCCGCCTACAAGAACTTTACCCGGTTCGAGCCTATACCGGTCCGTTTCATTAAACAGGAAGTCGGCCTGTCCGCTCAAACCAATCAATATCGCACATTTTGTCGTTGGTTGCTTGACATGTCCGCCATAGATGAGATTCGCTTCCAATGTTTTCCGGTAAACGCCATACACGTCTATTGGAACCACAGCAAATTGCTGTGCCAATTCCTCATAAGGAAAAGCCATATCGTCACGCTCCTTCTTTCTGGACCCTTCGCCGCTGCTAATACGATGAAGAGACGCAACTGTGCTGGAATTACCAGATGTTGCGTTCTTTTCATTTTGCAGATATTTGATTAACGGCCAATATGACAGCTTATGTGCTTATGCTACGGGTTTTGTGTCAATAGCTTCAAAGCTTCCTGTAATTGTACATCAATATCATGCGGCGTGTAGCCTAACCAAGTATTCATATCAATCTGGTATACATGATTGTTCTTGACGGCGGAAAGGTTTTTCCATAAGGAGCTTTGTTTAATCTCATCGAAACGATCACTCGTTTCCTCTCCCTCAAATAAGGTTACGAATACGTAATCCGCGTCGTAATCCGGGAGCAGCTCTAAAGAAATCGGAATTGCCCATAAATTCGGATCCTTGTCGATTTCCTTTTGAACTAGAGGAGGCGGAGTCAATCCAAGCGCTTTGTAAAGGGTAAAGCCCATGTTGCGTACACCATAGATGTAGAACTCTTTCGGGTCCACTCTATAAATAGCGAATGTTTTACCTTCCCCGATTTTACCGATAATTTGATCTTTCGCCGCTTTATTCTTTTTATCGAATTCAGCCTTCCATGCTGTGGCTTCCTCCTGGCGGTTCAGAATGTCGCCTATTACTTGCACGTGACCGAACACGTCATAGTCCATCCAGGGAACAACAACGGTCGGAGCAATTTTACTCAACTTGTCATAGACATCCTGCTCAACGTCTCCGGCAATGATCAAGTCGGGCTGTAACGATAGTATTTTTTCAAAATTTACATTATCCGAACTCCCAACATCTTCAATGCCTTGGAATTCCTCATCCGTTGTCTCGAGCAAGTAGTTCGATGCACCGATTGGTTTCAAACCGACACTCAGCATTTGGCTGACATATTGCAACGTTACGACTTTTTCAGGCTTGGCCGGTATTTTTGTTTCTCCATAGAAATGTTTATAGCTGCGTGTTTCGGTCGTGTTTCCATTAGATGCACTCTCATTTTGCGAAACATTAGAGTCCTTGTCACTGTTTGACGTTGGCTCGGGCTTCGTTTCTCCTTTTCCGCATGCAGCAAGTAATAGAGTGAGCAGCAATAAACTTATGAAAATCAGTAAGCTTTTTTTCAAGATAATATCCCCCAGTAAATGATAAAATTTCGTTTGGACGCAAAGAAACTACCTTTATTCCAGCATTGTTGGTATAAAAGTTTTTTTAGTCCATCTTTATTGATAAAGATTATCATTATTGTTTAGAGGCGTCAAGAACATATATTGTTTTAAAAGTACAGGCAATTGTCCCTTTTGGCCGCTATCGTGTGTTATATAAATAGGAGACAGCATGTATGAGGGGAGGCGCTTCAATCGAAAAATCAGACAATAGAGCAAATGATTGTTCATGTACAGAATGGCCACACAAGTGAATATGTCGCTGTCGTTCAAACGTATCAGCAGTCGATCTACCGATATTGCTTGCGTTTGCTCAGAAATCAGCAGGACGCTGAAGATGCAGCCCAAGATATTTTCATTAAAGCATTCGAGTCTATCCGGCATTATAAGCATACGGTTAGCTTCTCATCGTGGTTATACAAAATTGCATATCGTCATTGTCTGAACCTGCTGCGCAAGCGGAAATACCAGCTTCTTCTGCTGCCCCGATTATTTAAACCAGAAGCTGCGGCGGAAAGTCCGGAACAAGCAATGGACAAGAGATTATTCAGTCCACCATTAATGTTTGCGCTGACTGCGTTGTCTCCTGAGGATCGATCCGTACTCATCCTTCGCATTTTTGAAGAACGGACTTATGAGGAGTTGAGTGAAATTATGGGGTGCAAGCCGGAAGCAGCCAAGAAGAGAGTAAGCAGGATTAAGGAAAAGGTTAGACGAGCAATGCTAAAATGGCAGGGGGAAGAAATATGGGACGAGAACAATCAAACGGTCAATTTGAAGGTTTAAAGCAGCACTCGGCACCTGATCATCAGCTCAGCGAAATCGATATTACAGAACGTGTGATGACCCGCATAGCAGCCAAGCAGGCAGGAGGAAGACTGAGAAGCCGCGGGCCTGCCCGACGATTTTCGCTATCTGTAACGGCTTTGCTTATCGTACTGCTCGTATCCGCATCGGCATATGCCGCGAGTGAATTTATTCAAATTCGCAATCATGCGAGAGATGTGAAAATTCAATCCGTTGTACTAGACTCTGAAACGCGGTACATACCGTACAAGAAGGAAGATGGTACGTCCAAACCAACTTATAGAGATCGCGTGCTAGCACTGGTTAAGCCGGGAGAAGTATTGGCATATTACGTTAGAGACGGCCGTTCAAACCCGTACATACAGTATCTCGATGACACGAGAATATCCTCTTCCTACAACGATTTTAAGGAGCTCTTAGTACGTACTTCCGCCCCCGTAATTAAGGAGCCGAGCCTGCCCGCGGGTTTTAAATTCCAGTATGGCAGCGTCATGCCTCTCCTCCCGTATGAGCATGACGAGCGAACGTCAGCAGAGTACGCCAGGCTGCTGACGTTGTTTCAACAAAGAGCCTTAGCAGAGCCGGATCAGGACTTGTTTGTAGAAGAAGTGAACTGGTCAGAAGCGGAGATATCGGCGCTCGAGTATGAGGATGACTTGATGAATCTTCGAATTCAGGCAATGAAAAACATAATCGGCATGGAAGTTTCCTACACATCTGAATTTACACAGAAAACACTGGATATAGGCGGCATAGAAACCATATTCGCCAGCGGCATCATACATGGCTATAAAAAGTATGAGGCAATATGGTATGACGAAGCCCAGAATACACACTATAAAATAACAGCTTCAGGAAATGTACATCTGACAGAGGATCAATTTAAGCAGATTGTGGAAAACATGGTCAAGGGATAAGCACCAACTTTAACTCCTAAACTGCAGGATTTGCAGAAAGGCCGGAAGCCTACTCGAAAGAGCAGGGCTGCCGGCCTTCTTTGTGTACAGCGGGCTGTACGATTTTTTCGAAGGTGAATTGAGACTGGGAAAGGCTGCAACATGTTGTTTGCAGGCTGTGGGTGAATCGTTTGCAGCCCCATTTTCACTTAAGCATCCGTTCTAATACCATTCTGCTATGGTGATTGTATTACCGTCTGGGTCTATTACATCAAAATATTTGGAACAAGGTACATTATCGTATCGCTCGCCTACTTGCACTCCTTCTTCTTTTAATTGTGCATAAAAAGATTCAATATCGTTTGTTTTTAATTCAAAAAGCGACGCCGGAACTCCATTTCGGGTAAAGTGCAAAGGTGTTCTCTCTGTTTCTTCCAGCAAGAACACATTGGGACCGTTTTCTCCTAATTGAATGATAGCATTGGCACCTTCTTTGAAACGTATCGGCTCGCGAACCAATTTACATCCCAAATGTTGTACATACCACCAAGCAGAAACATCTACATTTTTCACCGGAAAATTGATACATGAAATACCGACAATTCTCTTAACTACATGATCCTCAAATGTCTCGCCCAACTTTTGCTTACTCATTGTCTGCTCCGCCAACTCGAACAACTCCTTTTTTAATTTATCTTTGGCCCTTCTGAGCCGGCTTTCCGTTGCACTTACTGTGACTTGAAGGAACTCCGCTATTTCTCTAACGGTAAAACCGCTAATAAAGTACATGATCGCAACGATACGATACTTCTCGTCCAATTGTTTTAAAGCCATTCTTACCGCCCGAACATGCTCCCTCTGGAGTACTTCTTCCTCAGTTGATTGTTTTGCAAGAAAGAGCTCCTCCTCCAGCTGCTCTTCCCTTTGTCTACCATGCTTTCTCCACCAATCCTCCGCAGTATTGCGGGCAATTGCCATTAGCCAGCTACCGAATTTACCTGGTTGCTCCAGCCTTATTAAGTTGTACCACGCTTTGATGAAGACCTCTTGTGCTACGTCTTCAGCATCGCTTCCTTGACCTAGCCTATTGAGAGCAACTGCATAGACGGCATTTGCATACTTGCTGATTAAACGCCTGAAAGCATCTACATCACCTCGGCTTGCTGAAAGAACGATTTCCTGTTCGTCGAAGGGCATAAGTTCACCTCATTGCAATCTTTCATATTAAATGACGTACATCATAGAGAAAATCGGTCAACTTCGTTAAAAAATTTTTCTATGATGGTTTTACATCTCACCAGTGTGCCTGCAGTTTATTACCAGACGGATCGTAGAAGTGGAAGTAATAATGCCCGCCTTCCTCCTGCATAGCATCTACTTGAACGCCTTCCTCTCTTAGATAATCCCGGAAATCATGGATATCCGGACAGGTAAATCCGACTGAGAACTCAGGTGTTCCATTGATGAGAAAATGACCTCGCGAGTCCGCATCCGCCTTTACGATCACAAGCAGAGGCCCCTCTCCAACGGCAAAAACAGCACGTCCCTCAGTCTGCCTACGTAAAGTGAGTCGTAGAACATTTGCGTACCAGTGGATGGAACCCTCCAGATCTGTTACCGGAATACGAAAATAATGAATCTCTTCAAGAAACGATTTGGATTCTGACATGTTTAAACTCTCCTTTTTCATCTGTTATCGGTACATTTGGACGAACCACATTTTAAAACCATGTTTTTCATAAAAACCAACGATTTTTTGCCACTGCTTACTCGCTGAATAAACGACAGAACGAGTGATGCCATTTCCTTCTGCTGTTTGAAGAAGCTTATCTACCATCATATGACCAATATTTTCACTACGATATTCTGGATGAACGTACACCTCATCGACTTCAAGGTACCTTTCACCCTCTTCGATGACTGCCAACCCGTCGCTTTCGTGAACGCTTCCAGTTATATATCCCACAACTTCTGAGTTGATTTCTGTCACCCAGAAGTAATCTCCAATATAGTTCCTCAAAAGTTCTTTCGTATTAGCCCCCAAACCGTAGGTGATACGTTCAGAAGCCCATAATTCAGAAAGCATCGCCACTATTAAGACGTCGTTTTCATTTGCCTTCCTAACAATAACCATAGCTATGATCGTCCCCCTATTTTGTTGATATGCTTTTCTAAATTGATAATATCCTAAATTTTCTCTAAAAAGAAATAATTTATTTTCTTTAATTTTAGTTAACTGGGTGAAAAATAAGCTTCTACTTATAGTTTGCAGGCTGTTGAAATGAAAAGCCAAAAAGGGCCCTGAGCAGATTACCTCTCGGCAACCTGTCACAGCCCTTAAACGCAAGCGGTGAGACAGCTCTAACCCGTCATCATCAGCGATCTTGATGTCCAGAATTGCGATATCCACATCCCTATCTGGACGAAATCTAGCACCTCTGCCGCATTCCGGAAGCTTTCAACCAGCTCCACGCCTTCCATGGTCTATTGCATCCGCTTCATAGCGAGCAGCATGGCAGCCTCATCGTCAACGATGAGTATTTCCATCATTGTGCTCCCCTTTTATAGTGAAGTGAAATACGCTTCCTTGCCCTGCCTTGCTTTCCACCCACAAACTCCCGCCGCTTCGTTGTACGAACTGCTGGCTTACGAGAAGTCCAAGTCCCGTGCCCTTCTCTCCCATGGTACCCATCAATGAGTTGTGCTGCTTCTCACCAAATAGCTGACGAACATGCTCCTCTTCCATTCCAACCCCATTATCGCGGACGGAAACGATCACCATGTCTCCAGATACCTGAGCATACACCTGGATTGAACCGCACAATCCGGTAAATTTGATCGCGTTGGATAACAAATTACGAATAATTAATCCAAGCGCTTCCCGGTCGGCATACACACGAGTGCCTGAGGCAATTCTATTGCTCACCATAATTTGTTTGCTCTCGCTTTGAATACGCAGTAGATGACAACAATCCTCCACAACCTCAGACAACTCCAGTATTTGTGGACGAAGAGACATATCTTCCCGCTGGATTCGAAACCATTCTAACAAATTAGTAGTCATTCCGAGTGTGTTACGAGTCTGGTCACCCAGCCTCTCAATAATCTCCCGATGTTCCGCACCGAAGCTGTCTCTATCTTCCTCGAGCAATTCAACAAGTTGAAACTGAAGCGCCAGAGGACTACGAATATCGTGAGACACAATCGTAAGCAGTTGATCCTTCAACTGGTTGAGCTGTACAATCTGCTCCAGATGCCGCTCTTTCTCCGTAATATCGAAGATAAGAGAAATACTGCCCTGCCTCTGTTTACGCTGTGTATGCAGCGGATATACGTTCACACTGTAATTTCGTCTTTCTCCATCCAGCCAAATGTCAATCTCTACATTGCCCTGCTGCATAGACTTACACAACATATGCCATTGCGGCCACAGCGCCAATAGCTCGGCAATACTCCTGCCGGAAACAGAGGCATAGCCCATCTTAGAGAACCACTGGGAGGCTTGTTTATTGCTGTCAATGACTTGTCCTGCAGCATTCGCAATTAGAATACTTTCCTGAAGCGTATCAAGCACCATATTCCTGGCAAAAGGAACGATAGAGAAAAATTTGTAGCGCAGTATAATCACGAGCATTACCATACCGATAAATCCACAGTACACTGTCAACGGAAGCAGCCATGGCAACCATCCGGGACTCGCGAATTTAACGATCTCAAAAACAAACGAAAATGAAGCAAGCAACAAAACCCACAACACCGGCTTACGCAGATCGTTACGAATATTCCGTATATACTGAACTAGAAAATAAAAACATATAAGTACAATACAATAACAAATTATAGAGAACGTAATGGAATAGACAGTTCTTGTCGTGACTAAATGACCGTCATAGAGCTCGATCGTGCGATAGATCATATGTAAATCTGCATCGAACCACATCAGCAGCGACCAGAGCGTGAAACCCGAGAAAAGCATAATCTTCCATCGTGTCCTTAATAACTTGTCGCGCCCGATTAATTCTAGTGTGAACAATAAAAAGAAAGGCACCATTAAATTAAGCGCCGTTTGAAACATATTGCGAAATATCAGCTTCTCTATTAATAAATCGCTGCTTTTCTCCAGAACGACACCGCTTGCGTAAACAATCCGGCACATGATTACACCTAGCAGATAGCTTACACCGCGTTCTTTTCTGAACCCGTATACAGAGATAAAAATGATGCAGATCATCATCACGGAAGCAATCATAAAGACAAGCTCTATAGTAGAATTCATGGGGTAGGTCCTTTATGTTCGACATAAAAGATAATAGTAGCTATATATATTCATTTCTCTCAATATCATATATAAAACAAAAAAACCTATATAATAGGGATACCTTCCCATTATATAGGTCGTTCTGATACAAGGCAACAAACTGAGCCGAAACACCAATAAAAAACCAAGTAAAAATCAAGTATTCAAAATTGTTTCTGCGAAAGCAACTTTTTTGATAAGACTCTCGTATTCCTCTGGGGTTGTGCCGTCTTCTACGCTCCAGCAAACTCCCATTGCAGTTTCCACATAAAGGCATTGCTTTAATATGTCGTTTGGGATATTAAGATTTTTTTCTAAGATGCATATGATATCATTTATTTTCTTATATAATTCCGTAGTTATTTCATCACTAAATTCATTTAATATAAAACGTGGAACATCAAATACAGGATCGCCTATTACGCCTTTAGGGTCGATAATTACATACTTTCCATCATTACCAAGTAAAATATTGTCATGATGAAAGTCGCCATGAAGCAGCATTTTTTGTGAATACAAATTAGAAACCGATAAGCAAATATCTTTTGCTTTTTTCATATGCACATACAATTTTTTACAATCTTGTCGCTTGCTCATGTATGCTGTTATCCTCCCCACCCACTCTGTGTAAGTCGGATATATTTCTTCTTTAGCGGGCGTTATATGTAAACCTTTATATAGGGAACAAAATACAGCTAGTCGTTTATCAAGAGAACTCTCATCCCGTAAAGGATTCCCTGGCTGCACACGCTCTTCAAGTATGGCACCATTTTCAATATCAGCATCGAAAACTTTACAAAATCGTCTGCCGTTATATCGGTACAAAGTGTTAAATTCTGTAAATGTTTCCCGAGAAGAAGGATTACCTAATTTAAGGACTACACTTCCAAAACTTGCAGAATCGCATATAAAAACTAAATTTGCAGAATATGAAGGAATAAGTTGAAAAGAGGTTAACGCCCATTTTTCGGCATATACTTCAATATCCCTCAAAACTCTTTCATAAAAAGCTTTACCAAAACGGTTAATGATTTTTTCGACTTCGTTTTGCTTGAAGCTATAGCGCTTGTTCATGTCCAGGATCAACCCCCACTCCTCAAAATAGATCTAGAATTACTTTGTAAAACTAACATCATTACATGGCTCTTAATTATTATTCGTGACTATGTGTTGCTCGCCCTGCTTCCCCTATCGCTTATTGGTGGACAAGAGGAAGTTTCGAACCGTAGCGAGGGGAATGTCACAACGCGTCATTTACTACGAATATGTTGGATCCATCCAAAGCTCGCACGGGTTGTGTATGAATAATCATCTAGATCTTCGCTTTAGATGACTTAGTCGATGAATCTGTATGAAAAATCAGATAGAATTCATCATTTAGCGTCTAAATCGACAATTCTGTATGAAAAATCATACAGGTTAACCGACATGTAGATGAATGACTCGGATTGCATTGTATTTGTAGTTCGTTGTTGCAAGCTGTTGTGCGAACAACAAAGAGGGCTGCAACAAGTCACTTGTTCACACCTGTCACAGCCCATAATCCGCGTCCGATGCGGCTTCCAGACTCTTGCCTTCCGTCCGTTAACTTCAGAACTGGTCCGTTATATCCGTCCAGTTTGTCCAATCGGGCAGCTTCTGTAAGCCCCAATAATCGAGAAACATCCGAATCACTTGGCTCTTGTCCGTCGTCTGATAACTGTAATGCTTGAAGGACTGATCAGCGTAGTCCAGGCGCAGTTCGACGATGATGCTGTGCTGAGCGTCCCGTGCCGGGCTGGCCTGCATATAGCTGCTTTCCCCGATAGGCGCATCTGGGACAACGACGATGAAATCATCAGGTTCCGTATCGAAGCCTATGATAATATCCGTGATAAGCGATGCTTCTATTGCGTCATTATTGTAAGTTGCGTATTGGGTTGTTATGGTGTAGGTCACATCGTTGCGGCCGGCCGAGCTCAAGTTCGCAGATTCACTCATCAGTCTTCCTCCTTGAATTGCTTTGTGGTAGGTATGTTTGTGCATATATAATTGTATTTTCTCCAACTTATTGTTTGCAAGACGTTGAGTCCGATGCCCGAAGAGGGCCGCAACAGATCACTTGCTTGCAACCTGTCACAACCCCCAGGCCCACGTGCGACGCAGCCTCTTGATTCTTACTCTTCTCCAGTCGCAATCGGATTCTCCATACACAAACTCCAACCGCTCCAGCTTCTTATCCCCCCACGAACCTCTACATTCAATCGGCACCACAGTCTATGAAAATGGGGCTAGCTCACAACGATATAGTTCTTACGACTGGCTAAGAAGGTCGTTATGCTAAGGTTTCATCAACTTGTTGTGCAATTCCTTTAGTTCCGGATGCTCAATTCCTTTAGCATGCATTTAGTTTACCCGATCTATATCTTTATCTTCTACTGCCCAAAAACGATTGCCATACGGATCGCAAAACATCATTATGGGTTCACCACCACCTGCATCGGGAATAATTTCACCGACGACTACACCACTTTTTATTAAATCTGCACGTAATTCCTCGATATTATCTGTAGAAAATTGCATGCTGTAATGCGGATTCCGTTTAATATCGCCTGTGTACCAAAGGCTGTTTTCATCATCTTCTTCTCCAAAAAGTAAAATTTCTTGCCCGTTTGCCAGTTTAAGGCTCGCAATCCCCATTATCCATTCAATTTTAAATCCGAGAACATCAGCATACCACTGTATTGCTTTTTCATATTCCCCCGGATTGCCCGATCCCGATTTACCAACTGGAATGCCTACCACAAGGTTCTTCACACCAATAGCCATTTGACTTCCTCCATTTTTGATAAATATTAGTACAAACCTACAATAACATATAATTTTCCGGGATTGAACAAAACTGTTCTTAAGCATAGGCGAAGACGTGGAATTTTCACAATGTTGATTCCACTATCTAGCCCGTTAGCACAGCGTTGATTGACCAAATGTGAGATGTATGACTTGTCAGCTTGGGTTTCCAAATTTTATAATTATTTATATATGAGCAGGTCCGCTGCCGCCATAGCTTTGGTGGCCTTTTTGCACTCATTTTGAGGGGAGCGATTCATATGACACAAGCAACTGCAATACGTGAACGGCTGACTTCCGCTGCGATAACCTTGCACCATCCGCCAATTATCACTTCAACGCACCGCCCCTTTCAGTAGAAAGACGGTGTTGCTTGCAGTGCGAATGGAAAACCAAAAAAGGGCTGTAACAGGTTACATGTAAACAACCTGTCATTGCCCTCAAAGCCGCGTCCGAGTTCCAATTTTTTTTAACCAATGATAAGGTTCAGCGTATGAATCTTGATTAAGAATGGTCTGCCAAATATTGTTCCAGCTGATCGAAGGTTGCTCCGAAGCCCTCCTGCATGGATTTGAACATGCCCTCAAAAAAGTTTCTCTCTTCCTCAGTTGCGTTGATCGCTCCGCTGGACAAGGTCATTGTTGTAATACCGTTATTTTCACTAAAGGTTACCGTATTTCGTATTTCCAACGGGATTAAATCGCTAAATGGAGCCCGAACAATATGGCCCGCCTCATCTGAAAAGCTGTTGACCCAGACAATCTTTTCGAAAGCTTCGATTTCCTGATACACAAATTTACCCCACATTTGATTACCATCGGGAGATTGCATGTTGTAATGAAAAAAACCGCCTGGACGGAAATCCAATTGTGCGACATTTATTTCAAATCCTTTCGGTCCCCACCATCGCTTCAGATGCTCGGCCTCGGACCATACATTGAATACAAGCTCGCGCGGCGCATTGAGTACACGTGTTATGACTAGCTCCTTGCCTTCCGGTTTCACTGTCATTTCCATTCCTCCATTTCTTAATATGAATCCATGATTAAAGTATACCTCAAACGGAATATTCCTGTAAAGGAATATTATAATAAATTGCATGTATTGCACCGTATTGCCCATTTGGCAATTTAACCGGGAAGATATCACCTAATTGTACATCTGAGTTTTTTTGTTTTCATACTATCTTCTTCACTCCAGACTGGAATGTTGATTTCTATTCTAACAATTATCAGATTGCAAAAATTCTAAGTCCAATCATCTTTTTAATGCCTTGCATCAATTAAGGTAAACCAATTGGGATCTCCATTATATGTTCCAACAACTCGGTATACAGGTCGATAGAAGTCTTTTGAATCATACATGAAGGTCAGTTCGATTCCTTTTATTTCTAGGTGATCACCCTTTTTAATTTCAAGCTGATCCTTTGTTAATAAGGCGTTTCTTTGTATTTGCTGAAACTTTCCATCCTCTATACGCTTATATACCTCAGCAGGAGACAATAAATCTATCATCCGTACAAATTGATTGTACTGAATCCCGCTCTGGATCCCATAGATGCTGCCGTCCTTTTTTAGGCCGACTGAGAACTCGCCTGTCCAATAGTCTTCATTAATTCGGGGAATCTCCGAAAGTGACCATACATACTCTCCATCATCCACTTCTTGTAATTCAGCTTTCTGGGTAGGCAAGCCCAACTCATCCGCAACAGCCTTCGCCTTCTCTAACATAGAATCTGGATCAGTAAATGAAGCTTGCGCTGGAACGTAATCATCCTCGGTTAACGACCAGTTTCCCTCTCTGGATTGAAATAACGTGTAGTGTACACCGATGTTACTCGTTAACACACTTTCACGATCATCCCCCCAACTCTTGACGCTTAACTCTGTCAATTCTAATTTCTGCCGCAG
The DNA here is from genome assembly GCF_017874215.1 of Paenibacillus eucommiae. Classification (GTDB taxonomy): domain Bacteria; phylum Bacillota; class Bacilli; order Paenibacillales; family NBRC-103111; genus Paenibacillus_AI; species Paenibacillus_AI eucommiae. The sequence continues at coordinate 11,417 of NZ_JAGGLB010000029.1, read as the reverse complement.
TAGCGCTGCGACTTCATCTTTTTTCACGATTCTTTTATATACCGCAGCAACAGCCGGCTCTGGATTTAACTCAGGTGAAGTGCTTAGCTGAACGCCTGTCATATTCCATTTATGATACGAATTAATCGCTAGTTGACCAAACTCCTGCTGGTTGTAGACGATACTCATGGCCCCAAACATTAAACCGATGATAATCGGGATGGACAGATTACTCAATAGACTCTTGATCTTAACTTTTTTGTGCTTAATTATAGAAATAGCCAGTCTGTATAACTGGTAGCCCATAATACCACCAAGTGTATTGTTAATAATATCATCAACCTCAAACAACCCTGCACCTGAAAACGTCTGATACGTTTCGATAGCAATTGTTGCACATACAACGACAAGAAGAAGCTTCTTGAATGCTCTATATTTGTAACTCATGCAAGGCAACAAAATCCCCATAGGCACGAACATTAAAATGTTAAAAATGCCGTTCTGAAATTCTCTTAGTGAGTATTTTTGCCATGCTTCTATATAACCACCGAAAGGATAAAGGTTCATTTCCATGAAATGTGATGTACCTCGACCGATAACAGTCAACTGAAGTACAAAAACAATATAACCTACGAACAACGCACCGAGGACAAGCTTATTCATAGACAGCCAAGGCTTTTCCTCTGGACTTCTTTTACGATAATAAAAAATATAATAAGCTGCGACAAAAAGCAGTTCGATTCCGACCACAACGATCACTGGTAATCCCAGAATGCGTAAGTAATTGAATATTTCTGTAATACTCACAATAATCCTCCTTATGTCTAACTCAACATTGTACCGCCTCACTCACATATGTTATTTCATTTTATCACTGCACCATAAATCGTCTTTTATAATTTTCTTAAAGTTAACTTAAAAAAAGCTTAAGGTTCAAGATGAAAAATCAGCCCATCTACAGGGATTTCCGGCTTCTTGTTTGAAAGTTGTTAAACGGATGCACAAAAAGGGCCGCAACAGGTCACCAACCAGTAACCTGTCACAGCCCCCAAACCCGCGTCCGACGCAGCCTCTCGGCTCGCTTACTCTTCCCCTGTAGCAATCGGATTCTCCGCGTAGGAAACCCAATCGCTCCAGCTGCCCGAATACAGCTTTACGTTAGCAAACCCAGCCTGCTTAAGCGCCAGGACATTAGGGCATGCTGTGACGCCCGAGCCGCAATAGACGATGATTTCGTCGGCTGCCTGAAGCTCCTCGAAATGAGCCTTGTGCTCCTCCGGACTTTTCCAAGCGCCTTCTCCGTCCAGCACTTCTTTCCAGAAATAATTCTTTGCTCCCGGTATATGGCCGGCCACTGGATCAATGGCCTCTTCCAGTCCTTGATAACGCCTGGCTTCCCTTGAATCTACAAGAACCGTACCTTTGCGCTCCACTTTGTCCTTCACTTCATCATAGCTGGCCAGCATGTGCCTCTGGACCTTTGGTGAGAAGGTGCGCGGCGCCGCGGCAGGGACTTCAGCAGTAACAGGCAATCCTGCAGCCTTCCAGGCGCTAAAGCCCTTCCCTAGCACATATCCCTCCGTGTGCCCCAGAAATTGCAACATCCACCATAAGCGCGACGCCATAGCTCCACCTTGGTCATCGTAAGCTACAACCTTCTTTGAAGCATCTATACCCAGACTGCCAACCAGGAGTGAGAACCCGCCCAGATCGGGGAGCGGATGCCTGCCTCCATGTGCTTTTATAGCTCCTGACAAATCCTTTTCCAGATCCATATAAAAAGCTCCCGGAATATGCCCCTGTTGATAGCCTTCCTTCCCCGCTTCCGGCTGGCCAAGTGTAAATCTGCAATCCACAATCACTATATCTGCGTGGTCCAAGCGCTCCAACAACCACTCCTGACTTACGATGCTGCTCACTATGATCACTCCTTCATTAAGACATCTGAATTCTTTTATATAACGCCAGCTCTGTCTCTTAGCTCCAGTCGCCCAGTCGTCTAGTCGCCTATGCCAATAGTCGGATTAATGGAATAAGTCAGCCACTCGCTTTGCTCTCCGCTCAACTTCTCATAGAAGCGCTGCGAACTGATGTTGTCCTTCCCTGTTGACCAGATCATAGACACGTACCGATGCCGCGCCGAGTAACCCTTACATGCCGCAAACAGCTTGTGCGCGATACCTTGTCTTCGCTGGTCTTCCGCCACAAACAAATCGTTCATCACAGCAATTTTTGCTGCATGGAACGAGCTGTACCTGAAAAACAAAGTTGCAAAGCCAACCAATTTGCCCTCCAATTCGGCTACAAACTGAACGCCTTCCTTATGCTCCAGCAGAATCCGAATCATTTCATCAAGCTTCTCTTCCTCAGGCTGTCTGTACCGGTAAAAAACCACGATATATGTAATCATAAGCTGTCTGAGCTGTATAACATCCTCTTCAACTGCGTGCCGAATGACTACCTGTGCCATTGTTCAACGCCTCCTTATTCATCTTCGTCCATCCTTTAATTGTAAGCGGAAATCCCTATAGAAGAATGGAGTAAAAACCGGAAGATTTGTATTTAGATACAGATCCAAGCACTAAAGCCAAGCACTACATCCAAACATCCAAACACTAAATCCACCCGCATGCTTGGAGTCTTCCAAGGCTAATCCCCATCCATTTCCTTTTTATATAAATAAAATAACATAACAACGAGGGCAACAAAAAAACTAAGCATAATCCAGACCATATAACCCGAATGGACCATCATTGCATAAATAGCCACTATAAAAACCAATAATGCCAGTAGAAAGGTGAGGACAAACTTATGCCCTACGAGCAAATTCGTCCGGCTAAAACTTTTGCCGCTGACAAGCGTGAAGCCGAAACGCGAACGGTAAAGGTAAGAAGAAAGCAGCCACATAACCAGAACAGTCGGAATCTTAATAATGAAGATGTACTGGTTGGCAAGCAGAATTTCACTATGCGAAACTCCGTTTATAATATTCACGATCAAAATCATAACACCTAGAATTAAAGTATATACAATAACTCCAAAAAAAGTAATAATCAAAGCATGATGTGCTTTGATTCTAAGTATTAAAAAAAGCATCATGCTTTGAATCAACAGGGAAAGCACGGGCTCAATAACCTGCATCCCCCAAATATTTATCACCATATAATTAAAATTAGCGGTTATAAAGGCGGCAAGAAGCAGCAAAACAACGGTAGATTTCCGTATAGAGAATCGAAAAAGCATGGTACTGAAGAATAGCATAGAGAATAAAGTAGTAGTAGACATTGCAATCTTAAGCGCTACTTGCATGACAAGCCTCTTTCATTTGATTTGTGTAGCTTCCCAAAACAATTTGAAAGGATGGAATCACCATAGAAACCGAAGAAATCGAATTACCCTGGTGCATAGTCCCTCTGGAGGAAGAGCATGGAAAATTAATATGTAAATGGAGATATCCTTATCCATACGATCTGTACAATTGGCCGAACTGGGAGCAAATGGTACTGGAAGAGCTGGATTATGCCGATCCGGCTATTAGGGCTCAGCAGTATTTTGCAGTGCTGGATGAACAGCAAAGCTTGTGCGGTTTTGTACAATTTTTCCCGATTGTTGGTGTCACCCGTCTTGGGCTGGGGCTTCATCCGGATCGTGTTGGCAAGGGCCTCGGAACAGCCTTCGTGAAGCTCTTAGTGCGAGAAGCTGTAGCAAGAGCGCCCTCCAACCAAATCGATCTTGAAGTGCTCATTTGGAACATTAGAGCGCAGCGGACTTATATGAAAGCAGGCTTCGCCATTACGGATACCTATGAACGAATGACCCCGAATGGCCTAGCCACCTTCCACTGCATGGTCTATTCCTAACACACCCGCACTAGTCGTGAAACGGCTCTTCAAAAGCAGCCGCTGTTTCTCCCGTATAGCTTTGCAGCAGCTCCAGGAACAGGCCGCCATAGTTACGGAACTTGACTTCCCCAACGCCCTTGATAGCCAGCATCCCTGCCGCTGTTGTCGGGCATATTTCACTCATTTCACGAAGCGTACTGTCCGTAAAAATAATATACGGAGGAACCTTCTCCCGCTGGGAAATCTCCCGCCGAAGCAGACGCAGCTGCTCGAACAAGGTGTTGTCGATCGCTGCGGCCTTCTGCTGCTGCCTGCGCACCTTCTGGTAGACGCTCATTTTACCCATAAGCACATCCGCGGCGGGCTGCTGCAGCTTGACGACCGGATACTGTCCATCGGACAGCTGCAAGTAGCCCTCGGAGATCAGCACATTGATAAGATCGGAAATTTCCTTCTCGGGTAGATCCCGCAGTATACCGTAGGTGGGCAGACGGTCAAAGCGATACTCGAGCACCTTTTTCAGCTTGGATCCCTTCAGTACGGAGGCGACCATCGAAATCCCAAAACGCTCATTCATGCGGCGTATGCACGAGAAAATTTTCTGCGCTTCAACCGTAATGTCCACTGAATCCCTGTCATCCTTGCAGGAGCTGCAATTACCGCATGCTTCCGTTATATGCTCATCGCCGAAATAATGCAAAATATAGTTCCTCAGGCAGCGCGGTGAGTAGCAATAATCGATCATCGTTTGCAGCTTTTTGTATTCGTTGGCTTTACGTTCGGGAGAGATTTGATTCTGCTCAATCAGGAATTTCTGTGTCATAATATCCTGTGCGCTGAACAGCACCATACATTTGCTAGGCTCTCCATCTCTGCCCGCGCGGCCGGCTTCCTGGTAGTAAGCCTCCATATTTTTCGGCATGTTGTAATGAATCACGTATCGCACATTGGATTTATCTATCCCCATACCGAAGGCGTTCGTCGCCACGATTACACGAATATCATCATAGAGGAAGGCCTCCTGGAAATGAGAGCGCTCCTCCTCAGTCAGCCCGGCGTGATATTTGCCTACGGCGAAGCCTTTTTTGCGCAGCAGCTCGTACAGCTCATCGACATCCTTACGTGTGGCCGCATAAATAATGCCGGGCTGATGCGTATGCTCCTTGACGTGCGCCTGGACGAAGTCGCGCTTATTCTCGCCGCGCAAAATAATCAGCTCCAGATTATCCCGGCTAAAGCCATTTATATAAATATCCGGATTGTTCAAGTCCAGTAGTCTCGCTACATCCTCCGCTACCTCAGCGGTCGCGGTTGCTGTAAAGGCAGCTACGATCGGACGAATCGGCAAGCCGCGGATAAAAGGTGCAATCGACACATAGCTAGGACGGAAATCATGGCCCCACTGAGAGACGCAATGCGCTTCATCGATCGCTACAAACGGCAAATTTAAAGCATGCATACGAGCACGAAAACGTTCAGATTCGAGCCGTTCAGGAGCAATATAGAGCAGCTTGTACTTCCCCTGCATCGCCCCCTGTATGCGCTTCTCAACCTCTTTGGCCTCCAGTGTGCTGTTGATATAAGTAGCGGACACCCCGAAGCTGTGCAGGGCATCCACCTGGTCCTTCATCAGTGAAATAAGCGGGGAAACTACCAGCGTTACCCCTTCCATCAGCATGGCGGGCACCTGGTAGCATATCGACTTCCCGCCTCCAGTAGGCATAATCCCTAACGTATCCTTGCCTGCAAGAAGGCTGGTTATTATATGTTTCTGACCTTCCCTGAATTCAGGGTAGCCGTATACCTGCTGCAATACTCGACTCGCTTCTTCCAACATGTTTCCTTAACACCTCAATGACTTTTCAGATTAAATAAATAACGGAAATCAGGTTGTCCCCATCATGAACACGAATGACATGGTTATCTCCGTCATGGCGAATTACGCCATCACCCACATTCATCACTGGCTCCGAACCAAGTCCGTAAAAAATGTCATCAGCCAGCGTCTTCAAACACTCCTCCTGCTCAGGAAGCTCCAGTTCAAGCCACTCACCCTCGGTCATATCAAAAAATTCATATACATTGTTAACCTGGCCGATCCCTCGAACCATATCATCAATGATGACTGCATATTCCCTAGCATGCTTAACGCCCAATGTCATTCATCCTTTCAGATCATTATACCTTATCTATTCACACATTTTCGTCTAATTACACTTTACCACAATGCTGACAGGAAATCAGGCGCAAGTGCTTCGGACAGCCCGAATCGATTTCATAGAGAAGGATAAAAAACTTACAAGTGGCATAAGCTATGGAAATGGGCATTTTCGGAAAAAATCTGTTACTATGGAGAAAGGAATGTAGCGCGGAGGTTCGATGGAACAAATGGTGAAACTGCTAATCCCAAAAAACAGAATGAACTACCTGATCAAGCAGGTCCAGGACCGTTATGATGCCGTCATTCTTGAAGAGGGCTGGGACTGTTATCACAAAGGAAGAGTAACAAATGTGAGCCTGATAGGGGGCCGGGTAGAGGCGCTGGTGAAAGGAACCCAGAACTCTAAGACCGTGATTGATCTGGAGGATTTCCCTGACAGCGAGTGCAGCTGCTCACATAACGGGTACTGCAAGCATATGGCTGCGGTTTTTTTCAGTTTGTACTCGCCCTATGGCCGCCCGGAACTTATTTTGCAGCAGCTGAAGCAAGCGATTCTTACACGTAAAAAAAGCAAGCACGCCGCCCCCTCTCCCCAGGACAAAAAGTTGGCCAAACCGATAGAGCCTATGGCGGACCAACTGCCGCAGGAGTGGCAGCGCTTTTTCGAAGGGAAATTCCATGGCTTCTCGATCTCGCATCAGAATTCCATTGAAACCTTCTTTGATTCTGCTCTTGAAACTCTTCCACTCTATGCGGAGAAATGGAATGAGCCGCTTAGAATTGTATATAAACTGCATGTCATCTTGTTCATGATGCGTAAGATCGAGCAATTTTACCAGGATACCAAAAGCTCCTACTTGTCTTATTATCATGAAAATGGCTGTAAACTAGCGGCCGAAAAATGCCAGGAGCAGCTGCTCGAGCTCATTAAGAGCATAGAAGCAAAGCCCAAAAATATTGCCGCAGAGCCCAAGCACTGGCAGGCCACCCTTACGCTGCTAGGGGAATTGTCGCTGCATGGCAAGGACAGTCCGATCGACTGGCTGTTTATCTACCGCTTGATCTGGTGGAACATCGATGAGAAGCTCGGATGGTCCCAGAAGGAACAACGCCGGTTAGAGCTGTTATTGGATAAGAAAGATTTGCTTGCCAGGAAAAAAGATACACTTTTGATCGCCAGAGCCCATTTTGATGTAATCCGGGGCAATTGGGAGCAGGCCTTCGGACGCTTGGATGAGCTTCATACGTGCAACGCCTCCGACTTTTTTATTTATCTGAAAAACGATTACCAGCATGAACGCTATGAGGATACGCTTAGATGGCTGCGCTGGCTCCTTCCCTCTATCCATAAGGCTGCCCATGAGGATTTCCGCAGCTTCTGCCAGTTCTGGCTGGACACGGCCAAGCAGCTGGACTCCGATGCGGAGTGGGTTGAAGTGATGGAATCACTGCTGCCTAGATCCTATTACTATTATACGGCTTACTTGCTGCAAACCCAGCGTTACAAGCTGTGGGTGGATCTGCAGCTTGCCAACAGGATCTCGCCGCTAAGCCTGTACGCTCTCGAGCTGCGCGCTATTGAAGAATGCGATCCGAGCCTGCTGCTCCCGCTGTATCATCAGGCTGTGGAGAGAACGGTTTTGGAGAAAAACCGCACCTCCTACAAGACAGCCGTGAGGCTGCTCAAAAAGCTGCACAGCTATTACAAGCAGCTTAATCAGGAGGAACGATGGGAGCAATTCATCTATCGCTTGGCGGATAAGTTCTCGCGGCTTCGCGCTTTTCAAGAAGAGCTAAAGAAAGGAAAATGGATTCGATGATTGAAACCAGCACGCTCACTATACATGCCGCCCCACTGCCCAACGGCTCCCTGTTTCTTTGGGGCAGCCGCTCTAACGGCGGTGTATGGGATGCTATGGATCTCAAGCACATCCTTTTTGCCTGGTATAAGCCTTCCTTCTATGGCACCTTTATAGAAACGGGCGAATATCTCCACCGGGAAGGCCTCGAGCTTAGCTCTCTGGAAGCTCTCGATTATTTCAGCAATCCGGCTCCCGTGCAGCATACGAAGCTGCTTTGGGACCGGGATGCCATGAGCTTCTTAAAGCTCGCGCCCGCCATTAAAGAAGCTCTGACCCAGGGCCGCTTCATCCCCGATTATGAGAAGTGGAAAATCGGCGAGATGGGCTGGAAGCTGGAGCTGCCGGACGATCTGCAAAGCCTGGAAACCGCGGCTGTACGCCAATGGATTGATGTCCTTATTCCGGAATGGGTCGATGACGACGGTGTTCTGAAAGAGAATTTGCGGCAGCTTGAGGCGACTTACCCGCTTATGCGCAAAGGCGAGCTGCCGCCTGATCTTTGGCTGGACGAGGAGGACTGGCTCGTCGCCATTGGCTGGCGGCAGGATCCGACGCCTATGCGCACCTGCCTGCAGCTTGTCGAGCCTGCCGATATGGGCTCCTGGCAGCTGCGCCTCCTCCTGCAGGACCGGCAGGATAAAGACGTGCTGCGCACGATCACGCCAGCGGGCGAGCCGCTGGCAGGCGAGCTGCCGCTGCCGGAGCACTGGCTGCCGGAGCTCGGCCGCGTGCAGCGCGATAGCGCCAAGTGGCTGCGCATCCTGCCTTGGCTGGATGCTGCGGCCGATGAAGCGGCTGCTGCGCCGGCAGCTGGGGCAAGTGCTGCGGCAAATGCCGGGGCAACGTCTGGGCAGTTTGTTGGCCATGAAATTGGCCATGGGGCTGGGCATGAAGCTGTGCATGGAGCCGAGCATGGAGCCGGACATGATCCTGCGCATGATCCTGGGCATGAAGCTGCTGGCGCTGGAGCTCAATTGTCAGCTCAGTTGGCTGCTCAAGCTGCTGAACAAGCTAAAGCTGCAGGTAAAGGCGCTGGCCACACAGCTGGAGAAGCAGTGCCTAACAGAATCCGCACGAAGCTGACGGAGGCTGAGGCTTGGCGCTTCCTCTCAGAGGGCAGCGTTCGGCTTGCGGAAACCGGGACCTCCGTGTTTCTTCCGGCATGGTGGGAGCGGATTAGCAAGCAGAAGCCTAAGCTGCGGGCTAAGATCAAGTCCTCCGTTGGCTCCGCACACGAGCGATTGTTCGGCATCAGCCAGCTGATGCAGTTCGATTGGAGGCTCGCAATCGGCGATCTGGAGCTGACGGAAGATGAGTTTCGCCAGCTGCTGGAGGAAAAGCGCCGTCTTGTGCAGATCCGCGGCAATTGGATTCAGCTCGATCCGCGATTCATCGCCCAGATCCAGCAAATTCTTAAACAGGTGGATAAGAAGAAGGGGCTGTCCTTCCGCGACGTACTGGAGCTCCATTTCTCTGGAGAAGCTCAGGGCCTCACTCCCGGTGAGCTTGATCCCGAAGTTGAGCGCATGTTCGAGATGGAGGTAGAGCTGAACGATCAGCTCCAGCAGATGATCGACCAGTTGACCCAGACCTCCTCTATCCCTGCCGCCCAGACCCCTGCTTCGTTCCAGGGATCCCTGCGGCATTATCAGATGGACGGCATCTCATGGCTCTTGTTTTTGCGCAAATGTGGATTGGGAGGCTGCTTAGCCGATGATATGGGACTAGGCAAAACGATCCAGTGGATCACCTACCTTCTTACAGTCAAAGAACAGGAAGCCCCTGAGACACCATCCCTGCTCATCTGCCCAACCTCTGTTCTGGGTAATTGGCAGATGGAGCTGAAACGGTTTGCGCCTTCACTAAAGGTCCATCTCCATTACGGACCCCAAAGATCGAAGGGCGATGCCTTCAAGAAAATTTTGTCAGGCATCGATTTGGTGCTGACTTCCTATACGCTATCGCATCTTGACGAGGCTGAGCTCGGTGCAGTTACATGGAATTCTATATGTCTGGATGAAGCGCAGAACATCAAAAACGCCTATACCAAGCAGGCTTCAGCCATACGCCGGCTCGATGGAAATCATCGCATCGCACTGACCGGTACGCCTATAGAAAATCGTCTTACAGAGCTATGGTCCATCTTTGACTTCGCTAATCCCGGCTATCTCGGCACCGTCAGGGACTTCACGAACCGTTATGTGAATGCCATTGAACGAACCCAGGACAGTGAAATCATCGGCAAAGTGCAGCGGCTGATTCGTCCTTTCCTGCTGCGCCGGGTAAAAAAGGATCCGGCCATTCAGCTCGATCTCCCGGAAAAGAACGAGTCGAAAACCTTCGTCTCGCTAACTGCGGAGCAGGGCTCACTCTACGAGAACTACATCCAGGATATGTTCGACCGGCTTGATAAGCTCTCGCCCATGGAACGCCGCGGCATTATTTTGGCCGCTTTGACGAAGCTCAAGCAAGTGTGCAACCATCCTGCTTTATTGCTCAAAGAAGGGCCCAACGCTCCGTGGAGCGGACGTTCCAACAAGCTGGAGCGCCTCTTGGAAATGGTTCAGGAGCTGCGCCAGGAAGGCGACAAATGCCTGATTTTCACGCAATTTGTCGAGACCGGACACCTGCTGCAATCCGTTCTGCAGCGAGAGCTTTCGGAGCCTGTGCTGTTCCTGCACGGCGGCTCCTCCAAGACGGCGCGCGACGAGATGATCGCGCACTTTCAGAACTCTCAGCTGCCTGCGGAAGAGCAGCGCTGCATCTTCATCCTTTCGCTGAAAGCTGGCGGCATCGGGCTCAATCTCACAGCGGCCAATCACGTCTTCCACTATGATCGGTGGTGGAATCCCGCTGTTGAGAACCAGGCAACGGACCGCGCCTTCCGGATCGGCCAGACCCGTCATGTGCAGGTGCACAAGTTCGTGACCCTTGGCACACTGGAGGAGCGCATCGACGAGATGATCGAGCGCAAGCTGGAGCTTAGCCAGCAAATCGTTGGCAGCGGCGAGAGCTGGATCACCGAGCTTTCAACCGCAGAACTCCGTGATATGTTCGCCCTTCGCCACGAATGGGTAGAATCCTAAGCTTAACTGAATAAAGCTCTCATAAGATAAACACCTTGTGTCGTCCTTTGATGTGTGTGTTCGTGACTTGGGTGCGTTGCGGAGGGAATGGCTGTGGGCTCCAGCCGCTGTTAAAGATTTGTTCCCTGAATAGAATCGATGAGGAGACAAATCTTTAAAGGCGGACGCTAACGCTCTTCCACCCACAGCCCTTCCCTCTCTTTAGCTACAATCGCACGAATCACACGAACACCAAGCCCAAACGAACAGCCAGCAAGGGTTTTTCTCTTGATTGGAGGAGATTTCCTAGCCGGCGCAGCGCTAGGAATGAAGAGCACGCAGTTGAGAAGGATCTGCTACTTTAACGATGTTTTTCATCGTTAAAAGCACTGTGTCCTCTCCTTATTCTTCATTTAACGATGAAAAACCATCCATGACGTTCGTAGCCGACGTCACCACCAAGAATGAAAATAGGGGTTCTAGCAAAGGTTTTTTAAAAGAAAGAACC
>NZ_JAGGLB010000028.1 GCF_017874215.1 Paenibacillus eucommiae | reverse complement strand
CTTCGCTTGGGCTACACCACCCACCATCACAAATAAATATCTGGCGTTTCCATGAGTTCCCTTTTAGCTCCATACACAAACTTCTTGACACTACCGGAAACCCTTGCGTTAACGATTAAAAACATCGTAAAGTTGTAGCACCTCCCCCGTTTCTTCAGGAGGAGACAGGCTTGCACTATGTAATTGAAATTTATTTACTCCATGCCTCCACCAAAACCTACACCTTCGAATAAACACATAAACACATAAATACATAAATAAACACATAAAAAAATCCCCCTACGAAAGTAGGAGGAAGAAGTTTATTTGAGCGCCTAGGCGGGAACTACATATAGATTCAATCGAAACTGAAATCCTCATCCGTAAGCTGTTCGACATGGGTGGTGCGAACGTAGCCGTTGCCTTTTTTGGAGAAGAAGTCATGCTGCTTCGTTTTTGTGCTGATCCCGTTGAATACAATCGGATTTACATCCTCTTCCGGGAAGAACGGGTCAAAGCCCAGGTTCATCAAAGCTTTATTCGCGTTATACCGAACGAATGTGTTGACTTCGTCTACCAGACCTACGGCTGCGTAAAGCTCCTGCGTGTACTGCTCTTCATTCTTGTGAAGGAATGCCAGCAGCCCATGAAGCGTTTCGTATACGTCCTCACGCTCCTCTGGCTCTAAGGCAGCATATACTTCCTGGGCAAGCACGCCTACATATAAGCCATGAATGCTTTCGTCCCGCAAAATCAAATCAATGATTTCTCCACTGCTCGTCATTTTGCCCTGACCAGCCAAGTAGAGCGGATAGAAAAATCCGCTGTAGAACAAGTAGCTTTCCAGAAGAACGGAGGCAGCCATCGCCAAATACAAATCCTTCTGGGTTTCAATCCCATTATAATATTGGGCGATCGTTTCGGCCTTCGTCTGCAGGCACGGATGGTTCTCTACCCAGCGGAACACTTCGTCGATTTCGCCGGTTGTTGCAAGCGTGGTGAAGATGCTGCTGTAGGATTTGGCATGGATTTGTTCCATCATGCCCATGAAGCTAAGCACAGCCTTGCGCTGCAGCCCCTCTACATGCTCAACAATCTTAGGCATACCTACACCGCCCTGAAGCGTATCGAGCAGCGTCAAGCCGCCCAAAACCTTCATATAGAGCTCCTTCTGTTCATCGCTTAAACCGATCCAGGACATTTTATCATCCGAAAGAGGAATCTCCTCATCGGTCCAAAATTGCATAATATTTTGCTTCCAGAATGTATTTGTATAATCATCATCCGGACGATTCCAGTTAACAGCTTTCATTGTGTTTCTCCTTTGCTCTTTTTCATCTTGGGCCGTTTGTGCCAGCCCTAATCAGGCTTATACCGAGCAACTGACGCAATCTTCCACATTTAAGCGGTTCGTCCGGGTGTAGTATAACGATTTGAGCCCTTTCTTCGCTGCATACACATAATAACGGGCAAGCTCACGCGTTGTCACATCGCTATTTACGTGCAGTACGGTTGAAATCCCCTGATCAACATGAGACTGAATTTCAGCGATCATATCGATAATTTTGAATTGGTTCATTTGATAAGCCGATTTATAGTAAAAGAAATTTTTGCGGTTCATATATGGCATTGCATAAAAGGTCGTTGAGTTGGCATAAGTACGAGTCTCAATCGGCTCAACAATCGGCATTACACTGGAAGTTGCGTTCTGGATATAGGAAATGCTTTGTGTCGGCGCGATCGCGAGCCGGTAAGCATGGTATAAGCCATTTTGCTGAACCTTATTCTTCAACGAAAGCCAATCCTCGGGTGACGGAACCGTCATGCCCTCGAACAAGTGCTTCACCTTGTCTGTTGCCGGGCGATAATCTGTAGCTGTATACTTGTCAAAATAAGTCCCCTTAGCATACTCCGAACGTTCAAATCCGTCAAAGGTAATTCCTTTATCTTTAGCAATTTCTGCACTTTTTTCCAAAGAATAGTAATTCATCATCATAAAAAAAGTCCGGGCAAAATCTTTGGCCTCAACACTCTCATAGGCAATTTCATTTTTGGCTAAATAGCCATGCAAATTCATCGCGCCTAGTCCGACGGAATGAAGTTCCGAGTTTGCTTTTACCACGCCGGGTGCGTTAGAAATACGAGTTACGTCGCTGACAGCCGTTAAAGCAACCATGCCTTCGTGTACAGATTCACGCAATTTGCGCCGCTCCATGACGTTTACGATGTTCAGGGAGGCCAAATTACAGCTGATGTCTCTCCGAATGAAATCCGGCTGGCCATAATCGCCAATTTCCGAAGTCTCTTGAAGCTGGAAAATCTCTGTGCACAGGTTGGACATCTTAATCGAGCCCAAATCCTTAAGTGCATGCGCTTTGTTCGCATTCGTCTTGTTCATAATGTACGGATATCCGGATTCAAGCTGAATGGTTGCGATCTTCACCAGCATGTCCCGCGCGCTCATCACCGTCTTGGTGCGGATGCGGTTATCTGCAAGCAGCTTGTCATACATTTCATCCATATCCATATCATCCAGATGAACACCATACGCTTTATATACGGAATGGGGGCCAAACACGACAAGCGGCTTGTTGGCTTCTGCCAGCTCATACAGCTTGTTCGGTACAATAAGGCCAATCGACAGCGTTTGAAGTCTTCCCTTCTCATCTGCGTTGATCTTCTTGGTGTCCAGAAACTCCATAACGTCCCAGCCAAAGATGTTGTAATACGCTGCTCCTGAGCCCTTGCGCTGGCCCATTTGATCGGCGTAGGAGAATGCATCCTCCATCAGCTTAAGCACCGGCATAACGCCCTTAGCAGCTCCCTCAACGCCCTTGATCGGCTCCCCGCGTCCACGAAGCTTGGACAAATTGACAGCAACCCCGCCGCCAATTTTTGACAGCTGCATGCAGGTTCCAAGAACATAGTTGATGGCATTGAGTGAATCATCCATTTCCAGCAGGAAGCAGGATACCATCTCGCCCCGTCTGCTCTTTCCTGCATTGAGGAAGGTTGGCGTTGCAGGCTGAACCCGCTGCTCCATCATGGAGGCCGCCAGATCACTTGCAATACTTAGCGAGCCGCCAGCCAGATGCAGGGCTACGATCGCTACCCGATCGGCGTAATGCTCCAGATAAAAAGAGCGGTCATTATTTTTCACAGCGTAATCTGTATAAAATTTGGAAGCCGCCATATATGAAGGAAATTCGAATGAATAGCTATGCGTAATCCGGTAAACTTCCTCTACTTCTGCTTGACTGTAGTGCTTGTATAAATCCTCGTAATAATCATTTTCGATCATATAACGTACTTTTTCAGCTGTGCTGCTAAAATGAATGCTTTTACTATGAACCTCTTCCATAAAAGCTTTAACAGCTTCCTTGTCTTTATCCAGTTGAAAAAATCCGTCAGCGTCCTTCTGCATCAGCAGGTTGTTCAGCTCAATATGCTTCAACTGCGCTCACCCCCTGTACAAATCTTTCTACGTCCTGCTTCGTGCCAGAAAGCTCAAACTTGCTCAGCACAGGCACACCATACAATCCAGATATAGTGTCTGCGCTCTTTGCAAAGCCGTCTCCCCAGTTCTTATTGCCGCTTGCCGAGACGCCCTTTAGACGCTCATGGTTAAGCTCTAAGAAGGAAGCGACCTTTTCGGGTATTTGTCCGAAACCAGTTGTATATGTCACAAGCACGAAAGGCTCTTCTATGGTCATCTTGTCCTCAATTTGAATTGCCTTCAAGTTCAACTTTTCAATAAATCTGCGTACATTACCTGTTTTGGAATCAAACGCAACCAGCATCTTCTCCACCTGACCTCTCTTATAAAAAATGCTCCTTGTGTGAAAAAAAGGTGCATTAGCGATAAAAAGGGCCTGCTGCACCAGTCACACACGATAAAAAATGTGGTAAAGGTTTAAGCGGACGCCTTCCAATCACTGTAAAATATTCTGTATGAATTGAAACAATATGTAGTCTGTGAATATTAATTTATATCAATATCTTGTGTTTGTCAACAAGGAAAACAAAAAAAAGCTCCCCCATTTGTCATTGGGGAGCTTCTTCGGATTCCGTTTTTTTGCGGCAGCGGTGGCAAATTCCCTGGAAATCAAGCCTGTGGTCCAGCACCTGGAAGCCGAACTCCCGCTCCACACGTGCCTCCAGCTCCGTTAGCCAATCCTCCATAATTTCATCGACAGATCCGCATCGTACACATATCAAATGGTGGTGAAGATGGACATTGTTATCGTTGCGCAAATCGAACCTGGTAACTCCGTCACCAAAATTTAATTTTTCCAAAACATGCAGTTCACTGAGAAGGTCTAGTGTCCTGTAGACGGTTGCAAGGCCAATGTCAGGAAATTTACTTTTTACCAGCATGAAGATCTCTTCTGCACTTAAGTGATCTTCCTCATTTTCCAATAGAACTACTACTGTAGCTTCCCGTTGAACCGTGAGCTTATATCCTTTAGATTGCATTTGCCGGTTAATTTTATCAATTCGTTCATCCTTGACTTGTATTGCCATCACGCTCCCCCTTTAAGGTTTGCTGTAAAATTTACTCATTAATTAGAATTATTCTTAATTCATTATAGGTTGTGCAGCAGAATAATGTCAAAGTATTTGTTTCTATAGGTAAAGCAGCGGGTAAAAAAGAAAAGAACAGCCCTCAGACTGCTCATCTGCGGCTATTCTTTTCTAAATATTCAAACAAATTATTCAAACAAGATCATACGACAATTTTTTACAAACTATATTTGTGTGAGCGCAAGCGATTTGCGGTAATCGGCAAATTCGCTCTCAAGCACACTGCGGGTGTGGGCAATTTTCCAATACAGATGCTCGGCATCGGTCATATACTCCATGCTGGGCTCCCAGCCTAGCCGTGAATCGGCTTCGACAAGCGGGATTGTTGCTTCTGCATTAGCGATTTCATCAGCTAGCAGCTGCTCCATCTCTACTAGCACAGCTTCCGCTCTAGCTGGATCAGGCTCGTTAAACAGGCGCTGCTTCAGCTTCCAAAACTGCTTGACGTGTAAAGTTGTCCTCACTGCATGAAGGATGAAACGGTTCATCCCCAGCAGCAGTTGGCCTTCGCATTGTTTCCTTGCCGGAGTAAGAAGCAGCGCTTGCTCCAGTGATTCATTTCCTTGCTCCCATAAGGAGGCCATTCGCTCCAAATGCTTGATTTCTACATCAACACGGGATACACCGAGCGATTGACGTGGTCCCTCGATTGGTTTGTAGTTGGTCTCTATAATATCGCTGCCGAACATGGCATGCCAGGCCGCAGGCATCTTGACAGACCTGCAGAACACCAATGGATAGGAAGGACCTACCCGAAACGGCCCATATTGATCCTCATTTGTGGCAATATAGTTCGTGATGCCTTCACTCCAAAGCTGCCAAGCCTTAAGCACAAGCGGTGCCGCCTCGCTGCTGAAGTCACGCTGCGCTACCGCTTGGAACGTTGCTTCTGCAGGAGGGCTGGGGCTCCAGTACGTCCATTTGGTCAAGTCGCTGACAAAGGAAGGCCACCAGCCAAAATGATGCGATTCCATCAGCCCGCTTAGTCCCCAGTCTTCTTGCGCCTTAAGCAGCGCCGCATGTCTTTTAGCCCATTGATAAGGGATGGGTTCGTAAGGAATAACACCTATGTCCCAGGTGAGGCCACCCGTGTTGCTCATCGTGTACAGTTTAATATTTCTTTTCTTAGCAGCTTCGGCCTCACTGCTGAAATAGGCCCCGGGACCTGCGAAGGAAGCCGTATAATCAACTCCCACGTTGGTGACGCCATCGCGCTTCGTTTGTTCGAACATCTCGAAGGTGCATTGCAGCGTAATCCCTTCGGGCAGCGCCTCAATCAGCCGGAGCCTGTCTTCCTTCGGCGCCCAGCCCCAGTTATAGGTCCAGAATACGATATCCGCGCCCTGATTGTGCTTGTGGATCACTTTCTTAATCAAGGTCAGCCACTCCGGATAATCGTAGCAGGGCCACCAGCCTGGGCTTGGCTTCGTTTGCGGCTCGTCGATATTCCAATCAAGTCTTAATTTGCCTGTAGTATTCGGATCCTTACTCGGAAATTCACAGGATTCCCCGACCAGAATAACCCCTTTAAGGCGCGGGCAAGCCTTGAACACCTTGCCATAGGTGCCATCATAATACTGCTCGGCATCCGGCTCAGAAGGATGCTTGCCGCTAACCAGATAGCTGTACATATATACATCGATCCCGTAAAGTTCAGCACGATCTACCAGATAATTAAAATCCTGGTAGCCTTCTGTCGTTTTATCGGCATCCTTGATCATTACAAGAATGGCGTCTATTCCCGAATGGGCCATCGCATTTAAATGGGAGTCCGGATAACGGTCCAATCCCCAACCGGAATGCACCATTCGAGGTGAAAATAAAGGCTCACGCGAAATATCCTGCTCAGCGATATAAGGCGCTTCGCTTAAATTCATCAAATCTTCGAGATAATAGCTGCCTTGTCCAACGCCACGTTCGTCCTTGCCGCAGATTAGAATACGGTCAGGACTCGCAACTAGACGGTAGCTGCGCGGTTTCTCCAGCTCCTTGCCAAGCTCAGGAAGCTCTTCTGCTGCAGCCAGCACGATGACCCGCTCCCCGCTCACAGCAGCTTCCTCAACATTCGACACCAAACGCAGCAAAACAGATATCCGCATGCTGACAAGCAGATAGTCCTGTAAATCCTGGGCAACATTACGTACTAAAGGCCCACTCGATTCACTGATGACGATTTGCCAGCCTTCAGCAATGGCCACTTCATCCTGCTTTGGCTTACGATCCAAATCACGACGATTTGGTTTATGAACCTCTTCCAGCCGTTTTCGAAATTCATATTTTCTTTCAGCCATGTTCATTCGCCCCTTACAAGTAAATTTCTTGATTGGTTTCTGAAGAACGGATAATTGCTTCTGCTACTTCAATGCCATGAATGGCATCAGGGAAAGAAACGTACGAAGGCTCCTCGTTGCGAAGAATACAGCTGCACAAATAGGTCAACTGCTCACGCAAGGCGCCAAAAACACGGCCATTTTGATTCGTGTGCACATTCAAGGCCGGCGTAAATCTGCCTTCCTCGCTCCAAATCTGTAACCCGGAGCGGCTTGTTTCAAAGCCTGCGCTTCCTTTTTCTGCTGTAATTTCTACGGCATCTGTCATGCCAATTGCAGCCTGATCGGAAATCAGCCAATTGCTCTCGATAATCCCGATGACCCCATTTTCAAACTCCAGGCAAGACCAGAGCATATCAGGCACCGCTGCTCCTGTAACGGAACGGGCATAGGCTCTTACCGATTTAACTCTGCTTCCCGAATACCAGATCGCCATATCCAGATCATGAACAGCGGACTCGTACACCGGATGTATTCTCGAATACAGCTTAAACAATGAGCGCGGTCTGCCTCTTTTCAAAAGCATGGTGACCGGTTTGCCGATTTTCTCCGAGCGCAGCGTCTCAAATACTTCCGCATATTGGGCGTCAAATCTTAAAACATGACCGGGAACAAGGAATTTCCCGCTGCTTTTCGCAGCTTCCCACATTTCCTTCGCTTCGTGCAGCTGTGTGGAAACAGGCTTTTCAACCAGGACATGCTTGCCTGATTTCAAAGCTTTAATTGTAGGATCACAATGTGCATTCTCGTAGGTTACAATGTTTACCAAATCAATATCGTCCCGCTCCCACAGCTGATCGGAATCGCTAAAACGGTTTTTAATCCCATACTTATTGCCTACACGCTCCAGGACTTCTTCACGCGTGTCGCAAATTGCCGTTATTTCCACCTCAGGCATTGCCGCATAGGTCTCAACGTGGCATTCTCCCCAGCTTCCTAAACCAACTACAGCTACTCTAACTTTTCCCATGTGATTCACTCCCTATATATGATCAATGTATGTGATCAAGCTATTTATGTTATTTTTGCGAAAGCAGACTAACGAATCTTTGGATATCTGACTCATCATTAAACAAATGAACGGATGCGCGAAGGCGGTGATCTCCACCCCATACGTAGACTTTCTCACGTTTAAGCTGTTCAGCCTTTTCCTCCGCAGGATCGTAAGCAAAGGAAATATTGCCGGCTCTTTGATCGCCTTGAAGCGGCGTCAGTACTTGATGCCCCAGCTTTTGCAGCTCATCGATAAGCAGTTGGCCCAAGGCCAGGACATGTTGTTCGATCTTCTCGATTCCTATTTCTAACAGCAGGGCTGAAGTAGCATTTAAGGAGTAAATGGTCGGGAAACTCGGATACCCCAGTTCAAATTTACGGGCATCATCAAATAATTGAAAGGAATGAAAGCGGTTCGGATTAAAAAGATCTGAGACACTTCTCCAGCCTACTGCTCTTGGGGTAAATTTCTCCACCCGCTCCTTGTTAATGCCAAGCAATCCCAGACCATGAACCGACAAAAGCCACTTATAAGAGCTGCACACCACGAAATCCGCTTCATACATATGAACTGGAATCACACCCAAGGATTGGGTAACGTCTAGAAGCAGCAGCGCATTCGTTTGTTTAAGCTCACTATACAGCTTGCGGTAATCGAATCGGGCGCCAGAAATAAAGCTTACATGACTAGTCATCACGAGCTTTGTATGCTCATCTACTGCCTGAAGCACATCTTCAACAGAAATCTGCCAATTTTGGTGCTCTACTCTGCGTATTTCCACCCCTTTCTCCTCAAGCAGCAGCCATGGCAGAACGCCTGATGGGAACTCAAGGGTATTGATGACGATATTATCTCCTGCCTTGAGATTAAGCGACTGTGCAATCATGGAGATCGCTTCAGAGGCGTTAGACATAAATGCAATGTCCTCTGGACGGCCATGCAGTAATTGGGCTACCTGAGCCCTGCAGCTGGTTTCAATTGCGGCGTTGTGCTCCCGGCCTTCAGGACCTTTGGCCCTTGCGTTAATATAATCGTTAAATGCATCCACTACTACTTGGTGCGGAGGCGTCTCGGCCCCGTTGAACAACCATGTGCAGTTCTCTAATCCAAGAAATTGATTTTTGTCTATTAATGGTTTCATCTTAGTCTCCTTTAAATATTAGGTGGTATATCCAATCGTTCAAAAATCTGATGCGCAGTTTCAATGTGCTTCCAGGCATTGTTCAACAGAAACGGGCCATGGCCAGCGAACAGCATATCGACTTTGAGCTCATTAAGCTTTGCCATCGTCTGGGCATATTTCTGAATGGAGCAGTCCCAACTGTTCTGAATATAGATTTTGCCACCTGCAAAAATAGCATCGCCTGAGAACAGCAGCTTCTTCCCGTCCAGCTCCCATAAGTAACTTGCGTGTCCATCGGAATGCCCCGGAGTTTCCAATACCTGGAACTGAGCATCGCCTATCTGGATCTTGTCGTTTTCTTTCACGATTTGAGATACCGGGCACGGCTGTAATATGAAATCATCGGGATACAGCCCAGCTCTAATAGCATCCGCCAAGGTTGTTTTCTCCATATCCCCCTGCTCCAGCCAAGGAGCCGCTTCTGCAGTTGCAAGCACCTTCAATCCATATTTGCTTTGAAAATAACTCGCTCCACCTGCATGGTCTCCATGCGGATGCGTCAAAAGCAAATGCGTAAGACGGCTTAAGTCAATACCATCCTGCTCCGCGTGACGGGTAATCGCGTCTGTGTCAAGACCAACCCCGGCGTCTATCAGCACATATTCACTGCCACAATCCAAAATATATACATTGCAATCCCTGTTATGGCTAAGCTGCATGCCGGCATTGCCGCTTCCTACAATATAGATGCGATCTGTAATTTTCATAGTTCTCTCCTGTTAGGCATTTGATTTGCCGTAATTTTGGGCTAATTTCAAATAAAACTCGGCTGCCTGCTCCACTTCCACCACGGGCACCCATTCTTCCTTAGAATGAGCCTGTGCAATAGATCCGGGACCAAATACAATGGTAGGTATTCCTTTGAGCTGCTGCAGCTTGCTGGCATCACTACCGTAAGGAACACCACATATCGCATCCTGCAGACCGAGCTGACGGCAGACCTCCTGAGCGGTGTGAACGACAGCGCTTTCTTCAGGTGTGTTCAGTGCCCAGTCAAGCAGCAGCGGTTCTACGGTATAATTCACTTTTTTGTGCTGCATAGCTTCTTTAAGGTCCCTCTGAATTTCCTCAAACACCTCGAAAGGATCTTCCCCTGGAATGATACGGCGATCTACCTCAATCGTACACATCTCGGGCACAATGTTAATTTGTTTCCCGCCCTGAATCATTCCGACCACAATCGTTGCCGTTCCGCATAGCGGATGAGAACGCTTGGCAAGCTGCGGCTCCATCTCTTCATTAATATAACGAATCACTTGCATCATTTGGTAGATAGCATTATCGCCTTCTTCAGGCATAGAGCTATGGGCGGCTTTACCGTGAGTATGTATAGCAAACCGCACGCAGCCCTTATGCGAACCAACAATTCCCATCTCGGTCGGCTCACCGACTACAGCTCCGGAAATGGGCAGGTCCAGATCAATAAGTGCCATTAAACCACGGTAGGCATGCTCCTCATCGACAGCAGCACACAGCACCAAATCACAGTGAAGCAATTCCGGCTGCTTGGCACATTCCTCCAAAGCGTAGAGCATCCCTGATAGCGTTCCTTTCGTGTCACAAGCGCCCCTGCCATACAGCCTATCTCCCTTGTAAGTGGGGACGAGGGGATCTACCATACTGCCAAGTGATACCGTATCCATATGCGCCTCAAACAACAAGGTTTTATCAGGTCTTCCGGTTCTAAGCTCGATAATCAGATTATCCCTTCCCGGAAATACCTCCTGCCTTGTCACCTTCAAGCCCTTTTGCTTGCAGATTCCTTCAATATAATTGGCTAGCTCTCCTTCTCCCCTGGCACCTTCTTTATAATGGGGATTCACACTTTGAATACGAATAAAATCTTCCAACAACTCTAGTGAACGATGCTTCATAGATTCCACTCTAGTTTCCACTCCTTCGACATGTGTTTAAGAGTCTGTCCGACGAAACAAGGGAAATGTTACAATTAACCCTCCAGCATTGTCCCTCGTCGGACAAACTCCTAGATCCACTCGTTTTGTACAAGCTCCGTACGATCCACCATCCCAATATTCATAAATTCCATATAAGCACGGCGAATATGTTCTCTCATCACCTTTTCCGCATCATCCGGATCGCCTTTCTTCAGCGCCGCAATCAGCTCCCAATGCTCAGAAACCTCTTTTTCTTTAGTATACTTGTGCCCTAGAATCCGATTGATCAATTGGATACGAAATGAGATGAAATCAAACATAGACATCAACACAGCATGCCTGGAAAGTTTGAATATATAATAATGGATGTACCCGGAATCCTGAGATAGAGAAACTATAGAATCATCATCGAGCTTTTTTTTCATTTCTACGTAAAATTGCTCCAGATGCTTGACATCATTTATAGTCGTGTTTTGAACGGCCAGTCTGATGGCCATCCCTTCCAGAACTGCACGATACGAATACACTTCGAAGACATCCTTGGCAGTCAAATCGCAAATAATCGAGCCCCGATTGGGAACGATATTGACGACGCCTTCTCCTGCCAGTTGACGGATGGCTTCACGAATTGGAGTCTGGCTAATACCAAGCTCACGCGCTAATTTAGTTTCCACAATCCGGTCACCTGGATTTAATTCCCCGTCGATAATCTTCTGTTTAATTAAAGCTACAATATCCGTACTGATTCTTTGTTTATCCGCCAAATTTGCCGTAATGCTGGGTTCTTTCATTTTTAGCTCACCTTTTATGTTATATTTAGTTTTTCAACAGCCTACAAAATCATAAAATAAGCCAATGAAATAAGCAACACGAATTACATCTGAAACACATCTGAAATACATCTGAAACACATTGGAGACATCATACTTAATCACAATTAATTATATATATTTTCTTGAATTATATATAATATAAAAAAAGAAGTCAATACTATTCACAGCTTGAATATTTTAATTCACGTTCATATTCCTGTTCAGACTTGACACTTGTTCAGGTTTCCTGTATAAATATTTCTAACATATATTTCAAGACAATCACCTTCCACATAGCATCAACATTAATGAACGGGACAGTAGGCCATGACAGACAGTCGCAGCGAGCCGGGTAAGTGTAAGCCGGTACGTATGTCAAGGATGAAACGGACCCGGGAAATGGTTTGCTGAACATGCAAGTAGGCAAATCCGGTCACAGACCGTTACGAAATCGAGTGGTTAAGCCTTCCAGGGTTTAACACTTAGAGTGGTACCACGGGATCCTATCAGGCTCTCGTCTCTTATTATAGAGACGGGAGCCTTTTTTGTTTTTATTTTGTAGTCATTTTATTTGAATGGAGGAAACATGAATGATTAGTAAACAAATCAGCTTAGCTATCGAGGAAATTGTGCAAGTCCTGCTCGCAGAGGCTGGTCAACCACGACCAGATAAGCTGGGCATCATCGCTGGGCATCCTGCCAGCTTGGAGCATGGAGACTACAGCATCAATATTGCCATGCAGCTTGCCAAAATTTTAAAGAAGCCTCCCCTTGTCATCGCTAATACAATAAAGGATAAACTGCTCTCGCACACTCAGATCCAACCTTGGTTTCAGCAAATCGAGGTCGCTGCTCCCGGATTTATTAACCTCTATTTAAACTGGGAGAAATGGGTGGCGACGCCTTTTAGCACACTCTCTTTATCGGATCAAAGCCATTCCAAAGTCATTATCGAGCATACCTCGATTAACCCGAACAAGTCTGCCCATATTGGCCATCTGCGAAATTCATGTATAGGTGACACCTTAACCCGCATGTTAAAAAGAACCGGTCATCAAGTCGAGGTGCATAATTATATTGATGATTTGGGTAACCAACTAGCCGACACGGTCGTGGGTATTCTTCATACCCCCTCGAATGAACAAGCTTACTCGCGCTTCGGTGACTTCTGTTGGGATGTTTACTCCCAGGTTAATCATGCTTACAAAGAAAATCCGGATTTGCAAAATGAACGCGCAGTTGTGCTTCACCAGCTGGAACAAGGCAATTCCAACCTGGCCTGGGTGGGGTTACTGGTTGCCGAACGAATCGTAAAGGAACATCTGGAGGAAATGAAGCCATTTAATATCCAGTATGATGTCCTTGTTTGGGAAAGCAGTATCGTGCGGGAGGGATTTTGGTCACATGCCTTTGAGCTTTTGAAAACTACAGCGATTTTCCAGCAAGAGACAGAGGGGAAATTAACGGGATGCTGGGTACTTAAGCAGCCGGGGGACAAGGATGATTCAGATGGGCCCGGGCATGCGGATTATCAAGCGGATAAAGTTCTGATCCGTTCCAACGGGCTCCTGACCTATACCGCTAAGGATATTGCTTATCATTTGTGGAAATTTGGGGTTTTGGGCAAAGAGTTTCGTTATAAAAAGTTTGCCGACCGCTTATGGTCCACGGATCCTACAGGCGTAAAGAGGCCTATCGGAAAAGCCGATATGGTCATTAACATTATTGACCATAGACAAGAATATCCTCAGGCGATGGTGAAGCAGGCGCTTCTCGCTCTTGGCTTTGAGCAGCAAGCTAATCAGCTCAGACATGTCAGCTATGGCGTTGTTTCTTTAAGCCCTGATACCGCGGCTGGCTTAGGCGTAGATATCTCGGCAGGCAGACATTCATATCCGATGTCAGGCAGACAGGGCATTGGGATTAAGGTTGCTGTTTTGCTGGACCAAATGGAGCAAATTATTGATGCCAAACGCTCCCGTAAAGCCGGACTATCCAGTCGCGCGATCGCAGCGGCAGCTATCCGCTATTACTTGTTGAGGTTCAACTTGCTTACCGAAGTCGTTTTTGACTTGGATCAAGCGACTGAAGTGTCCGGGAACACCGGTGTGTATTTGCTTTATTCCTATGCGCGGTCCTGCAGCATTTTGGATAAGGCTCTTGAGGAGTCTAACGCTAAATCTCAAGCCGAGGCAGCTGCACATAGAGAGCCGATTGATTACAGCAAGCTTGACATCCAAGAATATAAACTGATGAGGCATCTCGCTTATTGGCCAGAAACTCTTCAAACCGCTGCAAAGGAGCTTACTCCGAATACCCTATGCTCTTATGTTTATGAATTAGCGACGATGTTCAATCACTTCTATGCGGTATGCCCTATTCTTAAAGCCGAAGAGCCCAAGAAGGGATTCCGTCTTTGGCTCACTGAGCGTTTTAAAGATACCTTGCATGATGCACTTGGCATACTTGGCTTGCCTGCTCCGAAGAGGATGTAGGAGGATGCGAGTAGATCTAAGAAGAGATCAGGGTCAGTTAAAACAACCGTTTAATGTTTCCGCACAGCATAAACAACGTGAATCCACTCATTAATTTGATGCTGAACTGTGATAAAGTCATGACTTTGGAACCACTCTAGCAGTTTGAGACGATTGGCCGGATGTCTTTCAGACAATGCCGCAACCGTCTCTTTGCCATATGGAGAGGAACCTGTGCTGCCCTCATACATTAGACCGCTTATGCAGATTCGCCCATTAGGTTTAAGGATACGGTTCATTTCCTCTAGCGCTAAAATTTGCTGGATCTCATCAAGATGGTGAAAAGCAAAAGCAGTCACAACAAAATGAAACTGCTTGTCCACAACAGGGATGGACAGTGCATTGCCAAGCTTAGCTGACAGGCCGGGAAATTTCTCCCGACAACGGGCGAGCATCTCCTTTGACTGATCGATTGCGTGCATGGAAGCTCCTTTGGCCAGCAATTTGCCAGCCAAATTCCCCGTGCCTGTCCCAATATCCAAGCCTTGCTCACTGGGCTGCGCAGCTACCCACTGCACCATAAACTCTAGCGTCTTTTCGTACTCCAACGCAGAAACGAACGGCCCCCCGGCAAAAAGTGCGGCTGAAGGATCAAATTGGCCCGCTAACCGGTCGAAATCCCATTTATCCTGCCAGGATGAATGGCCTTTTTGGATTTGCTTCAAATTCTCTGCAAGCTGGAATAAATCCTCAAGGTGCAGCCCCTGCTTAGCTTCGAAACGGAGGATCAATTCGTCAAGCATATGGATTGAATATCTCCGTTCAACCCAATTAGCAACCATCGCCATTCTTTGCATTTCAAGATAATGATGCACTTCTCCAGAGTTTCCTTGATCAAACTTCTCCAGCAGCATTTGTATTTGATCCAAACCTAAACCGATCTCGCGGAGGGACGCGATCGTTTGCAGTCTCCAAGCATCATGCTCCGTGTAATAGCGATATCCATTCTCCGCGCCTCTCTCCGGCTTAATCAATCCCTTCTTTTCATACAACCGAATCGCTCGCGGCGTAACATTTAACCGTTTAGCAAGATCATTAATTTTCATCTGTACCTCCCTCCATGATGATAAACGATGACATAAGGTTAAGGTCCATAAAATCATTTGCATTTGTGTTGAACTATATACACTCGCAGATCGTCATCTATATTAAAAGTCGAGTGGTTTCGACAAAATTAGTAGGAAAGGAAGGATTGAAATGGGTGCAAAACTTGTCGAAATCAAAAAAGAGAAACGGGGGAAAAAGCACGTTCTATTGCTGGCGGGATCGCTGCTGCTTGCAGCCTGCTTTCTGTTAGGGGCGACTCTTCTAATGATAGACATCTCTGCTTTATTAAACGATCCGTTGAATCAAATTTCCGCAACTGCGGTAAGCGCCGCTAATGGCAACACTAAATCTGGCGAAACTGGCAAACTGGGGACTAAACCAGACGTTCAAACTTCGACTCCTGCAGTGGAACCCTTGGAAGAGGCTGCTCCTGTCCTGGCCATAAACACCTTGCCATCATCATCGCCTTCATCTTCACCTTCTTCATCCTTGTCATCGGCCTCACCAACGCCTGCGAAATCAGTCAGTCAGCCCCTCAAAACAGCAGCGTTGACTTTCGATGATGGACCTGACGCCAAGTTCACACCTAAGATCTTGGAAATTCTCAAAAAACATAATGTCAAAGCGACCTTTTTTCTGGTAGGAACGCAGATAGAGAAGTTCCCTGAAATTGTGAAGCAGATCAATGATGAAGGACATACCATTGGCAATCACAGCTTTTCACACGCTAATATGAACAAGCTGGACAACGAGCAGATTAAAACAGAAGTTGATAAAAACGATGAATTATTAAAAAACATTCTGGGCGAGACAACTTCCTTTATTCGAGCACCTTACGGAGCTGCACCTGAGTATCTGAAGCAAAAGCTCCAGGCAGAAGGCCGATATCTCGTAGCTTGGACTGTAGATCCGCGAGACTGGGCAGGTACTTCATCCGAGAAGATTGTTCAAACTGTGAAAGATACAATCAAGCCTGGCGGTATTATTCTACTGCACAGCTTCGGCGGCCGTCATCTAGACCATACCGTGGAAGCCCTGCCTCAGATCATTGAGTACTTGCAGCAAAATGACTATTCGTTGGTGACCATCCAGCAGCTACAGGAAATAGATGAAAAGAAATCTTGAACCATAAATCCATTTGCTATCTCATGGCAAGTGAGCAGCCCTAACTCAGAGGCTCATCACTTGTCATGTTCTATGAAAGTTAGCCTAACGTGGATGCAAGCCTTGGAGTATCAATTTCCGGTGGCCCTCATTTGAGGAAAGCCTCAGCCAGCAGCTCATAAGAGCGGAAACGTGCCTCACGGTCAGGTGTCATAGTGAGGATCATCAGTTCATCAGCAGAAGCCTCTTCTGCCAGTGTTCGCAGTTCATTGGTAACGCGTTCTACGCTTCCTATGATATGACGCGTGAGACTACCACGGCGGATCTTTTCTTCTTCGGGGGTATAGCGGTAAGCAAGCGCCTCCTCTATTGTTGGCAATGCTTTATGCTGCTCTTGTCCTTGCCCTTGTCCCCAGCGGGTCCACTGCAGTAACATCGGTGCAGCCAACTCCTCGGCCTCAGCATCCGTTGCAGCACAAATGACCGAAGCTGCAAAAATGCTCCTTGGCTTATCCATGAAAGCAGATGGCTCGAAATGGTGCCGATAAGCTTTCAGCATAGGAGCAGCCATCTCTGGATTAATATGGTGGGCGAAAGCCAAGCCAAGCCCATGCTTAGCGGCAAGCTTGGCTCCGCCATCACTCGATCCAAGCATCCATAACTCAGGCGTAGTGGAGACAACAGGAGTCGTCGTCATGCGCCGGTATGCATGATCCTCGGGAAAGTCGCCAGATAGAAAGCCCAGCAAGTCTGTCAATTGCTCTGGAAAATCATCAGCATGCAGCGCTTGAGGTGAATTCGAACGACGAAGAGCCAGCGCAGTTGTTCCATCCGTGCCAGGAGCACGACCTAAGCCAAGGTCCACTCTTTGAGGATATAGCGCTTCGAGCGTCCTGAAGTTCTCGGCAACCTTAAGCGAGCTGTGATTGGGTAGCATAACTCCTCCCGAGCCAACTCGCAGCTTGGATGTGGAAGCTGCTATATGGGCAACCAGCAGCTCCGGAGCACTGCTTGCTTGATAAGCAGTGTTATGATGCTCTGCAAACCAATACCGGGTATAACCAAGCCCTTCCACATGCTTGGCCAGATCAACGGCCTCTTGAAACGCCTCCCCGGCTGTTGCCCCATTCCACATCATTGCAAGTTCTAGTACCGATAGTTTCATACGATTCCTCCTGTGCGTTATGCTAAAACAATGCTGACTTCATACTCATACTTGCACTCATTCTCATACTCATACTTCTGCTCATTCTCATACTTCTATTCATTCTCACACCCAATAACTAGTGATTACCGGAAGAGCTCTTTCAAAAAGCTCAGTCTGTAAATTTGCTTAGGCCTGCCTCTGGCTGCCCCTCTCTCTTCGCTAATGATTTCAACGAAGCCGGCATCAAGCCATGCTAGAAGGAGCCGGTGCGTGCTTCTTACAGTCACACCCAAGGTTGCAGCAAGCTCATGGGCGTTATAATCCGTCACACCAGAACGTGTGACACGGGCAATTAGTTTGCTTAAATACGCAGAGGTAAGTCCAACTTCATCCGCTTCTTTTAATAAACTGATATCAATTAATGATAAATCATATTCCAATGGCTGCGTCATTTCCAAGGGGCCGATAATACTGCGATCTTCTCGTACTATAAAGCACATATTACCGCCGGCATCCTTGGAGCGGCTGAGTGCGAGCCGTGCATGCGTGCCCGCTTCATTCGCTGAACGGCCAAATCCAATGCCCACGCTGAGGGAAAGCTCATATCGCTTATCCGCTACACGAGCCAGGGGCAGCGATTTATAGCCGCCAGTTTCCCGCTCAAAGATGCCGCGCGTCGTAATAAAGGAATATTCTTCACTGCCCATATGGGTAAGATGACCCTCCAAAGACTCTACATAACCCAGCATCATCCGGTGAATGTCAAGCTTCAGACGTTGAACCTCATGCTCTGAGGTTTTTTTAATAGCGAGCCTGTTAAAGTCGTCCACATGAATAAACCCGACCACAATTTGTGATTCCTTGCTTCTTCTTGTATCAGACGACAATAAAGCCCTCTCTAATGAAACGACGATATCCTGTTCTGTTGGAGCTATCCACTCGTTGGGAATCCCGTCCTCGGTTAAAGCTTCAGATACGCTTCTTAAAGCTGTTAATGCCGCGCTTGAACGAGAGGATTGAAACTGCTGCTTATGAAAAGCAATGAGCTCTGCCTGGGAGGGATGACGGGTATCTTCGAAAAAAATAGCCTCAGTGTGGAGCTCTCCCAATTCCTGCAGGGCACTATGAACTGCGCGTTTGGACAAAGTATCTATTGAAAGAGTGCGGAGTCCGGATTGTTTCCCAATGCAAAATAAGGCCCGATATAGGCCTGTTCCTGTTAGTGGCACATAATGAACCGGTATAGGAAAATGAAGCTTGTCCTTAACCAGCTGATAAGAAATTGGATCTGAAAAAAGTAACACTTCTACCTTCCCTATCAAATCAGCCGCAATATCCAGAACCTCCGCTTCCGTCTGGAAGGTTCTTGCTACCGGCGAAAATGAGGGGAAGGCACGTATCGTATCGAGGATTTTATCCACCAGCGCATCCGGTCCAATGATTCCGATCGCAATGCCGTGCTGTAAAGAAGTTGTCGTTGAATCTGACATCGCGTGCCTCCAGCCTTTCATTCATATGCCAATAATATCATATAGGAAGCTTCTATGGAAAGCTGACGTCAACCAGTTAGTGCTTCATAGCTTTATTCAAAGCTTCCCGTACGGCTCATGGCAATTGCAGCCATGATGGATGCTCCCTGTGCGAGACAATCCTCATTAAGCGTAAACTGCGGGTGATGCAGCCCATAAGCTTGTTCAGCATTAACTTCCGGACCAGCTCCCAACCAAAAAAAGCAGCCCGGCACATAGTTTAAATAAACAGAGAAATCTTCGCCCCCCATAGTCGGGTCAGCCGGCAGACGATTGTCTGAACCTATAACTTTATCGATCACAGCTTCAGCATGAGCTACACAAGCATCGTCACTTGCCAGCACTGGCACCTGCTCGATATAAGTCAGCTCCGCTTTGCAGCGGTAGGCTTCCGCAATACGCTCTACAATTCTTTGTATTCTTTCCGGCATAAGTTTCTGAACAGCAGGTGAGAATGTCCGAATCGTTCCCGTCAGGTGTGCACGGTGGGGAATCACATTATTCGCGTCTCCAGAATGAATACTTCCAATAGTAACTACTGCAGGTTCCAAGGGAGAAACCTCACGGCTTACAGCAGTCTGAAGCCCCATCACTATGCTGGAAGCGGCAACAATCGGATCAATGCTCTGATCTGGCATGGCTCCGTGACCACCTCTTCCCTCCAGTGTGATCTCGATGCGATCAACCGAGGCCATCATAGGACCGCGGCGAGTAGCGACCTTACCAGCTGCTAAAGTAGGAAGATTATGCAATCCGTAAATTTCGTCAACACCCTCCAGCACTCCTTCAGCGACCATCGCCTTCGCGCCAGCATTGATTTCCTCTGCAGATTGAAAAATAAAGCGCACTCGCCCACTAAGCTGCTCCTTATGCTGTGCCAACAATTTAGCAGCACCTAGCAAAATAGAAGTATGAGCATCGTGACCACAAGCATGCATCACATTAGTACGCCGGGAAGCAAACTCCAAGCCCGTTTCCTCTTGAATGGGCAGGGCATCCATATCAGCACGAAGTGCAATCGTTCGTCCGGGACGGCTGCCCTGTAAATCTGCAACAATTCCATGCCCTCCAACCCCACATTTCACATCCAGGGAAAGTTGTCGAAGCTCCTCCGCAACCTTGGCAGCAGTCTCAGCCTCCTCGAAGCTGAGCTCTGGGTTGCTGTGCAAGTCTCGTCTGAAAGCAATTAGTTGTTCTTCCAGCAGCTTGCCTGACGACATTAGGCTCTGCGATACTGCATTAGGAATCATGATTTCCCTCCTTCTCAGACAATCTATATCTTCCTTCTGTACTCAGTTCACTTTTTGACGTCTTCATTTGGTTCTGCCTTTGCTTCCGGCTTGCTTTTGTCCTTCCCCTTGCGATAAAGCGAATCCATAATTTTCTTCCCTGTAGGGGTTTGGGCAAGTCCGCCTTTTGCCGTTTCACGATGCTTTTCCGGCATTGAAATGCCAACCTCATACATGACCTGCACCACTTCATCCGAAGGAATAACGCTTCTGACACCAGCCAATGCCATATCAGCCGCGGCTAATGCATTTACAGCCCCGAAGCCGTTGCGGACGATGCATGGAATTTCCACCAGTCCTCCAACCGGATCGCAAATCAGTCCAAGTGTGTTTTTGAGTGCAAGGCCAACGGCATGAACAGCCTGTGCCGGAGTCCCGCCACGCAGCTCTGTCATTGCACCGGCAGCCATGCCGATTGCTGATCCTACCTCAGCCTGGCAGCCGCCTTCGGCGCCAGATACAAAAGAATTGTTCGCGACGACATAGCCAATAGCCCCAGCACAAAACAAGCCGCGGACCATATGTTCGTCATCCCAGCCAAAACGCTGCTGGGCACTAATAAATACACCCGGTATAATCCCACAGGAGCCTGCAGTCGGGGTGGCAATGATGCGCCCCATGGAAGCGTTGACTTCGGAAACCGCCAAAGCATACGCCATAGCACGACAGGCTTCTTCACCCAAGGATGTCTCCTGATTGCTCATAAAGCTCATCACCCTCTGAGCATCCTTACCTGTGAGCCCGCTGCGCGAGGTAGTGTCTTCCGTCAGTCCTTTGGCTACAGCTTCCTTCATAATCTGGTAGTAATCCATCATCTTGCGAAATTCCTGTTCGGGGCTGTTTCCCGATTGATGGGCCTGATCCGCCAGCATCAGCTCAGCGATGCTCAGCCCTTCCGCTTCACAGCATTGTACCAATTGCTTCAGTGTACGAAATCTCATTTCACGAAAGCCTTCTTTCCATGAGTTCCACTTTTTTCACTTCATAAACCCCGGACATCCCGCTGATCTCTTGCAGCAATGGCTCCGTCATCGTACTATCCACCTCAATAACCGTCATCGCATCACCGCTTCGTCCTTTACGGTCCACGTCCATATGTCCGATATTGATCGCTTCGCGGCGGAGCAAATCAGCGACATCAGCGATAAGCCCAGTCCGGTCCTGATGAAAAATAACTAATGTGGGGTATTCCCCCGTGAACTTCACATCAAAATCATTGACATTGATAATCTCAATATTTCCGCCGCCAATAGACGCACCGATTACGCTTAACTTTCGGGTGTCCGAATACAGCGTCATCTTCGCTGTATTCGGATGCCACGATTGCCCTTTGCCCTGCTTGAACTGAATATCCAGGCCAAGCTGGGCAGCAATAATAAGAGATGTCGGAATACGAGGATCATCTGTATCATAGTCAAGCAAACCGCTAACGATCGCAAGATCGGTTCCATGGCCTTGATAAGTATCCGCAAAGGAACCATAGAACACAATCTCAACAGCATCAGGCAAGCTGCCGAACAAATGACGAGCTACTCTCCCAAGTCTTACGGCACCCGCCGTATGGGAGCTAGAAGGTCCAACCATAGCGGGGCCGATTATGGAAAATACATCCTTAAAGCGCATCAGCGATCCCTCACTTTTTCTCTTACCTTTTCATCCTTTTATTCTATCATTAAGAAAGCCACTTCTCCAAATGAGCGGAAACAAATTCATCATCAACCAAATGCGGATAATCGCGGTAAATACGGTCGAACTCCTCGCTTTGTCCCGGAGACAGCTCTTCGTGCGGATTTAAGCACCAAATTCCTTCCAGAAGTCCCTGTCTTCTCAGTACTTCGTGGATTCCAGGGATACAGCCTGCGAAGCCGTTCGCTGTATCAAACAATACTGCATTTGAATCCGTCACCTCTATGTTGCGTGTCAACCATGAAGATGCAATACTCTCGTCCCCGCGCACTGCTTTTATTTCTTCAAGCAAAGCAACCGCTTTATGTGTCCAAACGGCCCAATGTCCTAGCAGACCCCCTACTATTTTCTTCTCAACAGGCTGCCCATTGATTGTAAAACGGTATGTTGTCAGCAGATCATTTACGATATTGTCGTCATTTCCAGTGTAGAGAGCGATCTCATCCCGACGCTTAGAGCCGCATACGGCACGTACCACATCGATAGTCTGGTAACGGTTAAAAGGTGCCATTTTGATCGCAACTACTCCGGTTATATCAGCAAACTCTTTCCAGAAATCGAAGCTTAGTACCCTTCCTCCAACGGAAGGCTGCAAATAAAAGCCGAATACCGGAATAATTTCGGCAACCTTCTCAATTCGGCGCAGCAGCTCCTGCTCGGTCAAGCTTTGCAAGCCGCCCATACTGACTAACCCTACATCATAGCCAAGTCCCGCTGCGATTTCCGCTTCCTCAACAGCTTGCTCCGTAGGACCGCAAATACCAGCTACTTGGATAAAAGGGCGGTTTAATTCAGCTTTTTTCACTTCCTCTGCAGCAAGACCCAGCACTTTTTCAAACAGGTTAAATTGTTTGTCTCTAATTTCAAATTGGGTAGAGTGAACGCCAACCGCAACTCCACCTGCTCCAGAAGCCATATAATAACGGGATAATGCTCTTTGATAGCGTTCATTCAGCTGCCTCGATGCATTTAATGCCAGCGGATGTGCGGGAATAACCAATCCATCATGCAATGCTTTTGTCTGCTCCTGGCTTAGTTCTCTTCTCGTACTCATACTTAGTATTTCCCCTCTCTCTCCTGAAAATGAGTTGGCTTGTTCCACACATGACCTCCAGCATTTAACCACTCAGCCGTCCAATCAATCATCTGCAGCAATGAAACGCTTGGATACCCGAACAATTGGTGGGCTTTCGCCGAATTACTAATATATGCAGTAGGCGATTCTTCTCCGACAAAGGATACATCAACTCCAAATCTTTGGCCGAACATCGTTGCCAGCCAGCGCAGTGAAATGGTCTCCGGTCCGGATACATTAAGCACTTTCGGCGGGTTGCTGCAAACGTTCAAGGCACGGATCGCGATTTCATTGGCATCACCCTGCCAGATACAGTTGAGACTTCCCATTGTAACATCGATAGGCTTTCCTGCTTTTACTTGCTTTGCCATTTCGAGCAATACGCCATAGCGCATATCAATCGCATAATTCAACCTGTAAATAACCAGCGGTGTACCATGCTTGTGGGAGAAGTATTCAAACACACGCTCGCGGCCTAAGCAGGATTGTCCATATTCCCCATTAGAGCCAGTCGGATCCTCTTCAGAAACACCTCCATAAGCGATCGGAGTCATTGGGTACACATTACCCGTGGAAAACACAACGATACGTGAATCTTTGTATTTCTCTGCAACACGACCCGGCAAATAAGCGTTCATCGCCCACGTAAAATGTTCATTACCTGTAGTACCAAATTTATTACCAGCCATATAAATGACATTTTTCACATCTGGCAAACTCTGCAGCTGCGCATCGTCTAGTAAATCAACAGATATTGTTTCTACTCCGGCTGCTTCCAGCTCCTGCTTTACATCTCCGGAAGAAAACCGGGAAGCGCCGATCACTTTCTTTTGAACACCTGCTTCTTTAATCGCATTCATGGCCAGTCTCGCAAGACTCGGACCCATTTTGCCTCCTACACCAAGCAGCATAATATCTCCATCTATTGCAGCAATATCACGGATTAAATCAGCAGATGGCTGAGCCAGCTTATTCTCTAAATCTTGAATCGTTTTCATTGTCTTGCTCCTTTCGAATGTTGGAATACTCTTATTGTAAAAGCAAACCCCTATTAAAGACAAATCTTTAAATTGTCTTTAAATAAATAATGAAAGACGCCTTGCGGTGGCCTTTGGTGTGCGTGCTCGTGACGCTAGTGCTTGAGGAGGTAAGGGGTATGGGCTCCAACTGCTGTTAAAGATTTGTTCCCTGAATGGAATGGATGTTGAGGTTGGAACAAATCTTTAAATGCGGACGCTACCGCTTTTCCACCCATACCCCTTACCTCTTTCAGCTACAATCGTACGAACACCATGCTCAAACGGACAGCCAGCAAGGGTTTTGCTCTGGGTTGGAAGAGAACTCGTAGCGGGTAATGGCGCTGGGATGAAGAGCGATGAAAGTGCGATGAAGAGCCTCTACTTTAGCGATGTTTTTCATCGTTAAAAGTACCAGATCGTGTCCACAATCTTACTTTAACAATGAAAACATCATTAAAATCTCTTTTAATCATCCAGATGGGCTATCCGCCCTCTTTTAACGATGAAAATCAACGTTAACTTGCTGATTGACCTGGAGACACTTCCTTTAACGATGAAAAACATCGTTAAGTCAAGCAATCCCTCCATTCTGTTTAGGCGGCTGCTACTGCTCTAGAAAACTTACACTTTTCCAGCAAATCCTCAAAAAAAACCTCCCAACCCGCACGCACGGGCTGAAAGGTTTTCCTTGTAAAGCTATTGTTTCTTTTAGGCATTAGCCAGAGGTGTAAACGAACGCTTCGCAAATTCGGCGTCAAGCATGAAGAAGGCGTTGCTGTCTTTGTCGATCCGTTTCAACTTTTGGATAATGGAATCGAACATCGCTTCTTCCTCTACCTGCTCGTCGATAAACCACTTGAGGAATTGAATCGTTGCATGCTCGCGGTCATTCATGGCCAAGTCGGAAAGATCATAAATCCGCTTAGTCACAACGATTTCGTGAGCATAGGCGTGCTCGAATGCTTCAAGAATCGATGAGTATTCATTGTTAGGAGCTTCGAAGCCAGCCAGCTTGACCCTTTTTCCCCGGTCATTTAAATATTTATAGATTTTCATCGCGTGAAAACGTTCTTCCTCCGCTTGTACCATAAAGAAGTTCGCATATCCGTCCCAGCTCTCCGCGGAACAATAACCCGCCGCTGCCAAATAAACATGAGCTGAATAAAATTCAAAATTCATTTGTTCGTTCAAAGCTTCGCTAAGGGTTTCATTTAACATAGTGCTCATATCTCCTTCCATCCTGCTGTTTGTTTTTCTCTATCCTCTATACAAGATTACCAGTAAGTTGCCTATGAATACAAGTGGAACTGCTACTTCGCTTGATTTACAGGGGATTCAGGCTGGAAATGTTTTCTTAAGCGTGCGATACCAAGCAGAACCAGAGGATAAATGAGCCCTGCAATCAATGCATACGGAATCCAATAAACTTTCGTAGTGTATTCATCAAAAATACTGGTCGGATATTCAATTGGAGCGAGCGCCAGCATTAGCAAACCTAAGGGTATCGCCAGAGGACGATAGTCTTTCAAATTAAAAATTTGGGCAATAGCTACAAGGGTCACATAGTAATACAGCGACATCCTGAAATAAAGAGTAATAATCCATATAAAAGCCATGAGCACCTCTAACCGCTGCAGAAAATCCCCAATATTAATCAGCTTGGCTAAAGCATAGCTTGGATACGTATTTCTTGTTGTCAAGTCATGACCAAGCACCAAAATACATAATGTAACGATAATGATCAGAACCATTCCACCCATTAAATATCCAATCAAAAAAGCTCTGCGAGCCTCTTTAGGCTGATTCATCTGGGAGGGATTAATCACTAGGAGGAGGACTGACGGCAAAGCTGCGGCACTTAAAAAAGTTAGCGCAGCAGGTACTGTTGATTTTAACCCAGACTCCAGTATAGGCAATATATTGTCCATTTTGATCTGAGGACTTATAAACATTACCAAGAGAAAAAATAATAACAAGACCCATGGGAATAAGATCTCCGCAGTGCGTGCCATAGTTTCCAAACCAAGACGTACTCCCATCACTGCAGTAAGCACAAAAAGAATACTAAATGCCTCCATCGGAGTTTCAGGCATGATTTGCGAAGTCATAAAGCTTCCGATATAGTACACATTGGAAATCGGACCACCTAGAAAAAATATGCCAATAAAAAGAAAAGAAATGACTTTCCCTAACCACTTCCCCAATAATTTTTCACTTAATTGCACCAGGGAAAGTGTAGGAAAGAGACTGCCCACCAAAGTATACAGCCATACTATACCTATTCCCGCTACAGTTCCGAGGATCGTTGCAATCCAGGCATCCTGCTGGGCATAAGCAGCCTGACCCGATGGAATAACTAGGATCGCACTGCCAATTGTAAAAAGGCAAACTAAAATCGCCAATTGACGTCCGGATATGAATTCTTTTCCCAGCATGTGTGTTTCCTTCCCACTACGTTATTATTCCAAATATGAAATCGCCCAGCGGCTTAAACATAACATTCATCATATCCAATGGATTGGGAACTTGAATATGTGATGATTTCGCTATACTTACTCCTGCTCCCAAGATGAGCAAAATGGAGAATACAATTAATTCTCTTTTCAGCCCTCTTTTCCAAAGAGAAGGTACCTCAAACCAAATAATCATTGCGGTTACTGCGAGGATTCCAAGAACTGCCAGCATACCATTACTCCTTTAATTTATTAATAAGAGGTTCGCCGATTGTTCCCAATCTCTTGATACGTACATCAACCTGAATATCAGCAGAAAGCTCCTGAAAATGTTGCCCCCACTCCTTTTCTACTTTTTTCCAATAATCTGGCGCCGCTCTGTGAATCGCTTCACCAAAACCAAATATATCTGTTTTCAGCTTCTTTGCTTTTTTAAGAGCAGCCTCGCTATGGTCCTTCATCTCCTTCTCCACTTCTTTTTCTAAATAAGTTAGTGTCTCGGCCTTTTTCAACTCGATCTGGCACTCAGCATCCGACACATTAGCTTCCACTCGCGTTATAACTTGTATACTCGGTTTGCCATTTTCTACTTTTCCTTTGAATTTGGTTTGTGCCCGAGTAACATCTACGGAAAGCTTTCCGCCCTTCGGGCAGGCTACATTTACTACTGTCCTTTGCAAACGATCTGTCAGATTGGTATAGCCCTTACTTTCCGTATCATCTAACCATCCAACCATTTTATCTTTATTGAAAACCGCCAGCCCTGAAGCTTGTAAAATCGCCGGAGGCACTACGGATTCGAGATTTTTATTCGTTCCGCTCACCTTTTTATTGCCTAATATCCGCATACCCGTTATAGCTGAATTGTTCCCTTTAATCATAATGCTCTTAATCAGATCGTCCAGACGAATCGTTGTAACCGGAGACCATTCCTTCTCAGCTATTTCCAAGGAATTGAACATTTTATTGCTCGAAATTTTATCCACAGCAGTCATGAAAGATAGCACTTCCTTAGCCGACGAACCCTTTGCAATAGTGAAATAGAAATCGGTACGAAATTCATGATCTCTCGAAATATAATCCAATAACTTACTAACACCTTCTCTGGCTAATGGTTCAGACAAGATAAAAATACGAACATGAGAAAAATAGGTCTCTCTGGGGGTCACAGACGTCAGTTTTCTTACAGCCTCTGCTACAGTATCGCCTTTCGCGCTAAATACCGTGATCGGTGTACGCCCACTGCCCCTTGTTTTTTGTGTAGATATTTCGCTTGGATTTACAATCTGCACAGAAACCTCATATTGCTTGTCGGCTTTATCGATAGCGATTCCGACCACGATCCCTAACGTATTCAATTCATGACGGCTCCAACAACCGGTTAGAAGCATAACTGCAACAAGAAAACAGAGGAATAAGATCGTCTTTTTTTTCAAAGCGAATTTCCTTTCCTGTGTTATTTGCCAAGCCTTCGTTTAGTGGCGGTTCATTTTCGTTCTCGATTTATATTTTTTTGATTAATCAGCCGGGGGCGTGAAGTCATTGCTCTCCAAGGCACCCGGATAAGCGCATCCTTCTGATCGGAAGGAATTAACGGCGCAAACGGACTTAAATATGGGACACCAAAGGAACGTATGCTGCTAAGGTGCTGGATAAGCGCAATCACTCCAATGATAATACCAAATAATCCAAATGAGGCGGCAAGACCCATTAACGGAAAACGCAGCATCCGGAAAGAGTTGGCCATGCTGTAGGAGGGAAATGAAAAGCTGCTGATGGCCGTTATGGCTACAACAATAACCATAGCCGGGGAAACAATTCCAGCCTCAACTGCTGCCTGCCCGATGACCAGTGTTCCAACTACCGCCACGGCCGGTCCGATCGTTTTCGGCATACGAATACCAGCTTCCCTTAAGATTTCAAAGGATACCTCCATAAGAAGAGCCTCGATAAAGGCAGGAAAGGGGATCCCTTCCCGCTGCGCTGCCAGACTGATTAGCAGATTGGTATGCAGCATTTCCTGATGAAACGTCGTCACAGCCAGGTATGCCGATGGCCCCAGAAAAGCAATGAACATGCCTATGTAACGAAGGAACCTAACCAGACTGCTAATATCAGCCCGATGATAATAATCCTCTGCAGCATGCAGAAAAGAAACGAACAGAGCAGGAACTACCAATACAAATGGAGTCCCGTCGATGATGATGGCGACCTTCCCCTCCAACAGTTCGGCCGCGATGACATCCGGCCGCTCCGAATTGTACACGGTTGGAAAAGGTGTATAGGTCTGATCCTGAATCAGTTCCTCAATATACCCGCTTTCCAGGATGCCATCAATGTCAATCCGGTCAAGCCGCTGATGAAGCTCAGCGACTATTTTGTCGTTAGCGATCCCTTTAATGTACATAATGGCAACATCAGTTTGGGTCACCCGGCCAATTTGTTTCGTTTCCATCCATAAATTTGGACTTTTGATTTTACGCCGGATTAGCGAAGTGTTGGTACGCAGAGTTTCCGAGAACGCTTCCCTTGGACCACGGACCACAGATTCAGTGAGCGATTCTGTGACACCTCGATCTTTCCAGCCCTTCGTGCTCGCAGTGATCCCTTGGGCATGACCATCCAGTAAGATTACCGTATTGCCTGATGAGACTGAGCTATACAAGCTATCAAAATCGGTAACATCTTGGACAGTACCCACCGAAAGGACAAAATCCTTCAGCGTTTGAATAAGCAATGGGCTTGGGCTTTCAGTAATTTTTTCATCGGCATCAGACAATTTGGTATCTATTAATAGGGATTCAAGAATAAAGTCTGTAATTGTTTTTTCATCAGCCATTCCGTCAATGTAGATAATCGCAATTTGCTCAAGCCCATTTTCCCCAATGCGAATTTCCCTTATCACTAAATCGGTACTGTTACCGAACGCTTTTTTTATTTGTTGAAGATTGTCGTACATGCTTGTGTTCAGCAATTGGGTCGAACAACTAGTCTGAAGCTGAGTTTGCTGCTGCGACGATTGTTGTCCCTGCTGCTGGGCCTGCTGTGATTGATTATCCTTATTTGGGTGGGAAATCAATTTTTTGAAAAAACTCATAGACATCCCTCTCTCGTACCATTTAAAGGGTGATGAGATAAACCTCAATCGAGGTAAATCTAAAATTAGAAACCGCGTTTTCTTATTGCTGCTCAACTTCAGTAAAGTTAAACTCCTAGCGTTGTATACAATCAAGTATTGCCTGATTGATCCCCTAATAAACTATCGTACCCAAAGAACTGCCTGTGCCTTGACAGTTTGAATATCAACCCTGATTAATACCTGCAGAAACTGGGTAAGTATCAATAAGACAAATCGATTAGATTCATATTTCATGTTACATCGAAAGGATGAGCCAATGATGAAAACGCCTATGAATTTACATCGTACAAAGGAGACCGTACCCGAAACCGGCACCTACATCTGTGAACAAGGAGAGTCCAAGGATTACCGGGAAGGCGAGCTATTCGCCAACTGCCCGATAAGCAACGAGCACACTACATGGAGACACGCTGACCACGTTCACAAATCAGGACAGAAAGTAACTGAATCCGGTAAGTATGAAGATGCTGACGGAGAGTTTATAGTTTTAAAACATGGGGATGTTTTTCCCGATTGCCCCAAGAGTGGAGAAGAAACAACCTGGAGGCACGCATAATTTGAGAATAACGTCTTGGGCGTCCTTTGATGTGCATGTATGTGACGTTAGTGCTAAGGGAGGGAATGGCTGTGGCCTCCAGCCGCTGTTAAAGATTTGTTCCCTTGATTGGAATGGATGTGGGGGTTGGAACAAATCTTTAAATGCGGACGCTACCGCTCTTCCACCCACACCCATTCCCTTCCTGAGCTACAGAGTCTAGGACATCAGAACATACCAAGCTCAAACGGACAACCAGCAAGAGTTCTCTTGGTGGGAGGAGATTTCCTAGCGGGAGCAGGCGCTGGGGGATAAAGTGTTGGCGCAGATGAGAAGGACCTGATGATTTTAAGCATGTTTTTCATCGTTAACATGACTGTTGGCCTAGAAACACTCGCTTTAACGATGAAAAACATCGTTAAGTGAAGCACTCGCTCTTACTTTCCGATCATAAAAAAAGCCCGGGCAGCGAATCAGCTACTGCCAGGCTTTTTTTGATGCTGCAACATGAATCTTGTTTGCAATGTTCAAACGAGAATAACCCGCAGTCGTCATTCAGACTACGGGATTCCGACGACGGGCAATCACGAGCCCATCCAATACCGCAGCAATCGGGGCTAGTTCAGCTCATTTTTATACAGCGCTATATATTGTTGGGCAGATTTCTTCCAGCTAAAATCGCTTTTTTTCACATTTTGATGTATTTTCTTCCAGGCATCCGGATCATCACTATAGAAATGAAGAGCTCTCCGAATCGTATAAAGAAGGTCGTGAGCGTTATAATTGCTGAAGCTGAAGCCTGTACCTTGTCCCGTATCCTCATTATACGACTGGACTGTGTCCTTGAGTCCCCCCGTTTCCCTGACGATGGGAATTGATCTATAGCGCAGGGCAATCAGCTGGCCGATGCCACAAGGCTCGAACTGGGAAGGCATCAGGAAAAAGTCAGAAGCTGCATAGATTTGGCGGGCCAAGCCATCATCAAAGGTAATCTGGGCAGACAGCTTATCTGGATGGGTGTAAGCCGTATCCCGCAGAAGCTGTTCATATCCATACTCCCCTGTGCCTAGTACAACCCATTGAGCATTCAGAGATAGCAGTTCAGGAAGCAGATAGGCAATAAGATCGAGCCCTTTCTGCTCCACTAACCGTGTAACTAGAACGAACATGGGTACCGCCCCATCGATTGGAAGCCCAAGCCTCTCTTGCAGAGCAAGCTTGTTGAGCTGCTTTTTGCTGAGAGAATCCCGGTAAGGCG
This sequence comes from Paenibacillus eucommiae, assembly GCF_017874215.1. Classification (GTDB taxonomy): domain Bacteria; phylum Bacillota; class Bacilli; order Paenibacillales; family NBRC-103111; genus Paenibacillus_AI; species Paenibacillus_AI eucommiae. The sequence continues at coordinate 114,045 of NZ_JAGGLB010000028.1, read as the reverse complement.
CCACTAAATGTGGGTCATTCATAGGATCGTAGGACTCATAATCAATTCCGTTCACTATCCCGCTTAAGCTTTCACTCCTGTAACGAAGCAAGCTATCCAGGTTTTCGCCATAATAAGGTGTCTTGATCTCCTCGGCGTAGGTCTGACTGACCGTTGTAATTCGATCGGCAAACTGCAGGCCTCCTTTCAGAAAGCTGGCGCCTCCATGCAGCTCCAAGGCAGTGCCTGAGAAGTAGTCATCGCTTAAACCCAGCAAGTCCTGCAGCAGAGGCCGCCCAAACACCCCTTGATACTTCAAGTTATGAATGGTGAGCACCGTTTTGATCGAGGCAAAAAAAGATAAGTGGCTGTAATGTGCCTTCAACAACACCGGAATCATTGCACTTTGCCAGTCATGACAATGAATGATGTCCGGTTGAAAATCCAAGTAAGGCAGTGCTTCAATGACTCCACGGCAAAAGAAGGCAAAACGCTCCGCTTCATCTCCATAACCATACAATCCCTTGCGCTTAAAATAAAACTCATTATCTGCAAAATAGAAGGTAACTCCCTCATGCTGCAGCATTTGTATACCCATATAATGCTTTCTCCAGCCCAGGTGCACATCGAATGAAGCTGCTGTCTTCATATTTTCTTTGTATGTATGAGGAATATCCTCATATTTAGGTAATATGACCCTAACATCCACACCCTGGTGCTTAAGCTCTTTCGGTAAAGAACCGATCACGTCGGCTAAACCGCCAGATTTGACAAAAGGCACCGCTTCGGAAGCAACAAACAGTATTTTCATAGTTCCTCTCCTTAGCGTTTTGCTTGAGCAAAACTTTTTTCTTTAGCTAACCTTGGAATGGAGCAATCTATGTCTAGTGCTTAGATGACTTTCGTTTTGGCAGCAATAAAAGGCGCTCTGTAATCCCCGGTAAGGACGCGTCCTCTGCTGATAAAGACATCCTTGTCCAATATGGCATTTTCAATAATGACATTTTCTTCAATCTCACAGTTTTGCAAAATAATACTGTTCTTCACATACGCGCCTTTGCGAATTTTCACACCTCGGAACAAGATGCAGTTCTCAGCCCTGCCTTCAATGATGCAGCCGTTAGCAATCAAGGAATTTTTGACGTTCGCGCTGTCCAGATACTTGGCTGGTGGTTCATCCTTAACCTTGGTATAAATCAAATTTTTCTGGAAGAACAGCTCCCGCCACACCTTCGGATCAAGCAGCTGCATGCTCTGCCTGTAATAGCTTTGAATCGAATTAACAATACCCAAATGGCCTTCGTATTTATAGCCGTAAACGCTAAGCTTATCGATATTTTTCATAATGCCGTCTCTAACGAGGTGATCATAGCCTTGGGCAAGGCAAGACTCGACCATATCAAGCAGGAGCGCCTTGCTCATGACATACATTTCCATAGAAATCTTATTCGTGCGAAGTCTTCCTGTATGATCCTCGATCAATGTTACCCGGCCATCGTCCTTGACGGCAAGTCTGCGGAATTTCGCTGGTATCTCTTCGTCGACTTCTTTATAAATGACCGTAATATCTGCTTGCATATCCTGATGATAGCTCACGACCTCATTATAATTAATGTTGCACACCATATGGCTGCGGGAAATAATAACGAGCTCTTCCTTGCCACGGTAGAAATAATCCCGGTGACTATAAAACTGAAATAAATCTCCTCTTGAAATCCCTGTAGGCTCATCTAACACCGAAGGCAATACGAACAAGCCGTCTCTCTTGCGGTCCAGATCCCATTCCTTGCCCGACCCGAGGTGATCCATCAAGGAACGGTATTTATGCTGTGTAAACACCGCCACGTTGTCTATCCCTGAATTCACCATGCTCGACAAAGTGAAATCGATCAAGCGGTAGCGTCCGCCAAAAGGCACAGATGCGGGGCAGCGGAAATAAGTCAACTCCTCCAAATCATCCGGCTCATTCACTAAATTAATAACACCCATAACCTTTTTCATGCGCACTCACCCTTCCTGATTTGAAGTTGCCCTTATTCGCTCATTGCCACCAATCAGTACGATCTCGCCATCCTCTTCGCCAATTACAGCCCCATCCTCAACGACCGTGTTCTCTCCAATAATTGCTTTGTTAATGATCACATTGGCTCCGATCTGCGCATTTGGCATAATAACAGAATCTTTAATCAGACTGCCCTCCCCGATTTGAACGCCATAGAACAACACAGAATGATCGACTGTTCCGAATACAGCACAGCCTTCGTTAACGAGCGATCTCTTGATCGATGCTGTGGGGGCGACATATTGTGCAGGCTGATAAGGATTTACCGAATATACCCGCCAATTTTTATCGTTCAAATTCAGCTCATTGTTCTCATCCAATAAATCCATATTGGCTTCCCACAAGCTTTGAATCGTCCCGACATCCTTCCAATAGCCTTCGAACGGATAAGCGAACATTCTCGCCTGATCCCTGAGCATCGCAGGTATAAGATCCTTGCCAAAATCCTTGCTTGATTCCGGATCATCCTCGTCTTTGATAAGGTACTCTTTGAGGACCTTCCAGCTAAATATGTATACACCCATAGAAGCCAGATTGCTTTCAGGCACTTTAGGTTTTTCAGCAAATTCAGTAATGCTGTTATTCTTATCCACACTCATGATGCCAAAGCGGCTGGCTTCCTCCCATTTTACCTCAATAACAGCTATTGTGGCATCAGCATCGTTAGCTTTATGAAAATTTAACATGAGGTCATAATCCATTTTGTAAATATGGTCGCCTGAAATGACCAATACATACTCAGGATCATACTGCTCGATAAATGCAATGTTCCGGTAAATCGCATCCGCTGTTCCTTTGTACCAGTCCCCGCCTTTTTGTTCCATGAAGGGAGGAAGGACGGTGACACCTCCGTATTTGCGGTCGAGATCCCAGGAGCTGCCGATTCCAATATACGAATTGAGCACGAGCGGCTGGTACTGGGTCAGTACACCTACGGTATCAATCCCTGAATTGGTGCAATTGCTAAGCGTAAAATCGATAATCCGGTATTTGCCTCCAAAATGAACGGCAGGTTTGGCCAACTTGTTGGTCAACACCCCTAATCTTCTTCCTTCTCCACCTGCAAGGAGCATGGCAACACATTCTTTGTCGCGCATTCCGGTGTTCCCCCTTCATCATCGTCAAATGGCATACCTTCAATTCGCTTGAAAAAAACGGCTGCAAGCGGTGGAACCACAATGGACAGACTATTTGGCAGCTGATGCCATTCTCTTTTTTCCGTGATCAGCTTATCGGCATTGCAAACACCTGAACCGCCGTAGCCCGCTGAATCACTGTTGAATACTTCTTGATACACGCCAGCTCCAGGCACACCAATGCGATAATCCGGATGCATGACAGGAGTAAAGTTGCAGACGAGTATCAAATCATCCTCACGCTGCTTGCCCTTGCGAATAAATGCAACCACACTTTGACTCTCATCATGTGGATTGATCCACTCAAAGCCTTCAGGCTGATGATCATATTGCCACAAGGCCGGCTCATTGCGATAGAAAGCGTTCAATTCTTTTACATAATGGTGCATGCTGCTGTGCATCTCATAATCCAGCAGGAACCAGTCCAGCTCCTCCAGATCCTTCCACTCATCGAATTGACCATATTCCCCTCCCATGAACAGCAGCTTCTTGCCCGGATGAGCCATCATATACCCATAAAAGGCACGCAGGTTGGCGAACTTCTGCCAATAATCGCCTGGCATTTTGTGCAGCAGCGAACGTTTACCGTGAACCACTTCATCATGGGATAGAGGAAGAATATAATTTTCACTGAAGGTATACATGAAAGAAAAAGTTATCAGCTTGTGATGCCAGCTGCGTTCAAGCGGGTCCAGCTTCATATAGCGCAGCATATCGTTCATCCAGCCCATATTCCATTTATAATTGAATCCCAATCCACCAGCATGAACAGGTGCCGTTACCATGGGCCAATCCGTGGAATCCTCAGCCATCATCAGCGCGTTGGGGTATAGTGAGAAAATCACCTGATTGAGCTTCTTAAGCAAAGCGATAGCTTCGGGATTATCCTCGCCGCCGAATTCATTCTTGACTGCAAGCTCGGGTGGCTTGCCTAGATTCATGTAAATCATGCTGGCTACCGCATCAACTCTTATTCCATCGATATGAAAGACATCCATCCAAAATACCGCATTGGAAATTAAAAAGCTGATCACCTCCGGTCTGCCGAAATCAAAGGTCAGCGTCCCCCATTCAGGTTTATCCGCTTTGCGCAGATCCTGATATTCATACATCGGCGTGCCGTCGAATTGCCTTAAGCCATGATCATCCTTGCAGAAGTGGCCAGGCACCCAGTCCATAATAACGCCGATGCCGCGCTGATGACAGCGGTCCACGAAGTACATGAAATCCTTAGGCGTGCCATGACGGCTTGTTACGGAGTAATATCCGGTTGCCTGGTAGCCCCATGACCGGTCAAAAGGATGCTCCGCTAACGGCATCAGCTCGATATGCGTGTACCCCATATCTGCAACATAATCCACTAGCTCATCTGCCAGCTGCCTGTACGAATAAAGGACGTCACTATACCTCTCTTCTTTTTTCCAAGTGCCCAAATGAACTTCATAAATGGACAGAGGCTGGTTATAGCTGGTTGTCTCTGCCTGAAGCTTCTGCCAAGCTTGATCCTGCCATTCATAGCCTTCCAAATCATAAACTCTTGAAGCCGTTCCAGGCCGCAGCTCTGAATAAAAGGCATACGGATCTGCTTTGAGCAATATTCTGTCGTCACGTGTATGAATTTCATATTTGTAATAATCGTATTCCCGCGCTTCCGGTATAAATAAAGTCCATACACCTAGCGTGCTCAGCGGCTTCATGATATGCTTATGGCCCGTCCATTCGTTAAAATCGCCAATCACCCGAACTTCTTGGGCATGAGGCGCCCAGAGGCTAAAGCGAACCCCCTCTGAACCTTCCTCCTTATTTACATGCGCGCCTAATAGCTTATAGCTTTGATACAGGGAGCCTTCATGAAATAAAAACAAATCTTCCGAGCTGGGCACTGTGCTCTTCATGTCTTCCCCCCTCTCTAGAGTCGGTTGCTTGCAAAAGCAAATAAATGCTATCAAAATACTGTAAATGATTAAATACTACATCTGTCAGGGAAATTCCTTTAATCTTTCAGGAAGAAAAAAAAGGATTTTCAACCTTTCCGGTGAAACCTATCTATATCTCGATTCGAAAGGTGGCAATTACATAACATGAAAGACAAGATGAAAGGTTTAATTGTAGGACTAACCATTGGAACCCTCCTAAGCGGTAGTGTGGTTATGGCAGCAGGCACAAAAATTGAGGTGAACTTCCGGAACTTGAAGTATATGTTTGACGGTGTTGAAAAAGCACCCAAAGAAGGCAAAGGCTTTATTTATGAAGGGAACACCTATGTACCTCTCCGTTTCATCAGCGAATCTCTGGGCAAGCCCGTAGAATGGGATGAAGCCAACAATACGATTTGGATGGGAAAAAATCCGAACCATATCGTAGCAACCTATAGAGGCGGCAAAGTAACCCAGAAGCAATTCGATACTTATTTGAACATTGAGAAGCTACTATTTGCAGGCTCCTACGAGGATACACCTGAATATAATCGAGAGGCACTCAATAATTTGCTGAGAGATGAGATTCTATACAGCCGTGCTTCTGCAACAATCAAGTCAAATGCCAAAAAATTAGCTTTGGAACATATCAAGGACTGGAAATCTTACTCTGATCAGTTTGCCAAAGATATCAAAGCTGCTAATGTAACAGAAGCTGACCTGGAGCTTTTCTTGACTCGTTATCAATCAGGTTTAGACTTCCTTACCTCAACTATCACAGAAAGCCAGCTTAAAGCCAAATATCAAGACAATCTCGCGATAGATAAAGACACCTACACCTCTGTCACTTTGCGCCACATTCTAATCGGTTTGGAGGATGATAACTACGAGCCTCTACGTACGGAAGCTGAAGCGCTAAAGCGGGCTCAAGAAGTCCAGACCAAGCTCAAAAACAAAGGTGATTTCGCAGCATTAGCCAAGGAATACTCTGATGATCCCGGATCTTCGGACCTCGGTGGATTAATTGAAGACGCCCCGTTAACGAGCTTTGTTGAGGAATTCAAAGTGGCTTCTTCAAAACTCCCTATCGGCACGATCAGCGATCCCGTCCTTACCGATTTCGGCTATCATATTATTAAAGTTGAATCCCGCGATATCCAAACCTTGGAGCAAGTAAAGGAAGATCTAAAAACAGAGCTGCTGGATGAGCTGCTTTCCAATTTTGTTCAAACTGAATTGCCTAAACTTCTTGAAAAATCAGACTTTTAAAATCAGAATTTTATAACCAGGTTTTAAACCATACTTACATGTATAACCTTGGCCCGTATAAGATGAAACATCCTGTTTACAGGGTTGTCCTGACAGCCCTCTGGAAAGAATAGAAGAGCAGCACCACTGTGCTGGCTTATTCTTGCACTACGTGACTCTACATGACCCGGTTACCCGCCGGGTCCCAAGAAATCAAATGAAGCTGAAAAGATTACAGCAAAAAGGATGGTTTACAGCATGTTCTATGCAGAAGATTGGACAGATTACGAGCTGCTCGATACGGGTGGCGGAGAAAAGCTCGAGCGTTGGGGCAGCTATGTACTCCGAAGACCGGACCCGCAGGTCATATGGCCTCTGGAGGAAAGCAGGCAGTGGCTCACAGCTGACGCTCATTATCATAGAAGTTCAAGCGGCGGCGGTCAATGGAAATACCGGAAAGAACTTCCGGACCGCTGGCAGATCACTTATGATAACAAGCTGACCTTCCACATCAAGCCAACGAGCTTTAAACATACCGGTTTATTCCCGGAGCAGGCCGTTAATTGGAAATGGATGATGGATAAAATCTCTAGTAGCGGGCGCCCCATCAAAGTGCTCAATCTGTTCGCCTATACAGGCGGAGCTAGCGTTGCCTGCGCTTATGCCGGTGCCGAGGTATGCCATGTGGATGCCTCCAAGGGTGTCGTGCAATGGGCCAAGGAGAATCTTCATCTCTCCGGTCTAGGCTCCCGTCCGGTGCGCTTCATTACCGATGATGTATTTAAATTCGTGCAGCGGGAGCAGCGCCGCGGCAGCAAATATGATGCCATAATTATGGATCCGCCCTCTTATGGACGGGGACCCGCGGGTGAAACCTGGAAGCTTGAAGATGATCTCTTCCCCTTCATTCAGTCCTGCATGTCCATTTTATCTGACAATCCATTGTTCTTGCTCATCAATTCCTATACGACAGGTATTTCCTCAACCGTATTGTCAAATATTCTAACCTTGGCCATGAAGCGTGAATTCGCTGGTACTATTACTAGTGGCGAAATCGGACTGCCGATTACACATTCCGGCTTAAAGCTTCCTTGTGGCATCTTAGGCCGTTGGGAGCAATAACGTATGGCAAGTATTCAGGTACTCTATGAGGATAATCATATCCTTGTCGTCGTCAAGCCTGTCAATATGCCGACTCAGGAGGATGAGTCCAGAGATCCTGACCTGCTGAGCGTCTTGAAAGCCGATTTAAAGCTTCGGCACGGCAAACCTGGCAATGTATACCTCGGGCTCGTCCATCGTCTGGACAGGCCTGTGGGAGGCGTTATGGTGTTCGCCAAAACGTCTAAAGCCGCTTCCAGGTTATCGGAAACCGTGCGCAGCCGATCTTTGGACAAGATCTACACCGCGGTTATCCATGGGAAGCTGAAGCATCCTCAGGGAACCCTCATTGATTGGCTGCTGAAGGATACGAAAACCAATACGGTTCATGTCGTCAGTGAAGGAAGTGCCGGGGCTAAGCAAGCCATACTCGATTACCAGCTATTGGGGAGCAAGGACGGCCTCAGCCTGGTCCGTATTAAGCTTCACACCGGACGTTCCCATCAAATCCGTGTCCAGCTGGCGGCTGCCGGGTCTCCGCTTTATGGCGACCAGCGTTATGGAAGCAGCGTGAATCGGCCTGGTCAGCAGTTGGCCCTATGGTCAACCGGGCTTGCGTTCGAGCACCCAACCTTGAAGGAGGAGCTCCGCTTTCGTTCACTCCCTCCGGAGCAGCATCCCTGGCAGCTCTGGCCGGAATTAATTCGCAACTTTCCCGAGTAAGTAAATCAGCAGTTTTTGATTATGAGCGGAAACGCGGCTCAGGTAGGCATTCAGCAGCTTGTCCCGAATGTCCATGCCTCGCTTGCATTCCGCTTTTCCTTTGTTTGTAACGTTGACCCAGACAACACGGCGGTCCTTCTCATCGCGTTCGCGGGCAATCAACTCATTTTTTTCCATCCGGTCGAGCAAAGTTGTAATAGCTGCCGGAGTCGTTGTCAGAAATTCAATCAGATCCGAAGGCTTCATTCGTTCCCCGGCAATCAGCAGCTCAAGCACATGAAGCTGTCCCTCCGTCAGGGTTGGTGCGAGCCCGGTCTCCATTTGCATTCTCAATTCCTTTGTTAACTTCGTCCATATTTTACCGAAATCATCCGTATACATCTTAGTACCCTCCCAAACCCTAACTTACAGGAAAGCTCCAAGAACAGCTCCGGAAACATCCGTCCTCAGGAACCTGTGTACAAGAAGTATAGCACTATTAAGCAGTGGAATAAAGATTAACGGCATTAATATTTTCAGACAAAAACCGCAGCGCATCAAGGAAAATGTCGATATTAGAGTTTACGGATAAGGAAAATGTCGATAGGCGCAGGATTAACCTTTTGCCAGGTGCCCACATATAATACTCATAGCAAACGGCCAAGAAGGGATGATGTGTTGTGGAGGCTTGGAAACTTGAGCTTGGGAAAAGGGCTTTGGAATTAGGCATAATAAAAGACCCGCAATGCCTGGATCGAATGGATGATCCAATGCCATTGTGGGCCGTAGTAGAGTTGGTTCTTCAGCTTGCAGATAAGCTGGATCCACCGTCTATCAGTTATGATTGAGGGGCTCTGAGAACCTCCAGTATGAAGTCTGTTTTTGTTACAGGTATAAGCTGCTTGCCCTGTGATTTGCGGTCCTCGAGCGGAGCCCTTTCCGTCGAAAAGCGAACCCGCTCCCCACTGGACATAATAGCCGTAATCACATAATCCATCTTGACAATAAAGGTGCGGATTAACGCCGAACCGTTTGGTTTGACACGCTTCCCTTCTTTGAATTCAAAGGTTGGTATGCCCTTGCCGCCGCGTCCTTGAAGCAGATAATCGACGACCAGCGATCGTTTCGCGAATCCAAGATCGGAGATGACCAGCACCTCGCCCTCATCCCCATAAATCCATTCCGCAGACACCAATTCATCGTCTGCCTTAAGTGCAATTCCCCGAACGCCGGCTGCCGCTCGGCCCATCGTATTGACTTCCTGCTCACGGAAGCGGATGCTCATTCCCAGCCTGGAAACTAACAAAATATCCTTTGTGTTGTCGCTGAGCTGGACATGAATGACCTCGTCCTGCTCAGCTACCTTACAAGCTACGATGCCACCGGAACGGTTGGTCATATACTCTTTGAGCTCTGTACGCTTAACCTGTCCCTTGCTGGTAACAAAAACTAGCGATTTATCAGGATCATCGAAACCTTTAATCGGAATGACTGCAGCAATACGATCCTCTTTGGGTATCGGGATTACGTTTACGATCGCAGTTCCGTTCTCTTTCCATTTGTATTCTGGGACCTGATGAACCGGCAGTAAATAATACTGGCCTCTCTTGGTGAAAATCAGCAGGCTTTCGATTGTATTAACATCGAGTAAAAAACGGATATAATCGCCACCCTTGACACCACTGCTCTCGAGTTCCCCGCCAGAGCGGGTAAAGGAAAGCTTACTCGTGCGTTTCAGGTATCCTTCGTTCGATAGCGTAACGAAAACGTCCTCCGGATTCACCATGACCTCCAGATTCACCTTCAGCTCCTCTACCTCGCCTTGAATCTCGGATCGGCGGTCAATGCCGAACTTTTTGCGGATTTCGCCCATTTCATCCTTGATGACAGACATCAGCTTCTTAAGGCTGCCGAGAATGCCGCGCAAATAAGCAATGGTTTTCTGTACATCGCGCAATTCCTTTTCAAGAGAGGTTATCTCCAAATTAGTCAGTCGATAGAGCTGCAGCACAAGAATTGCATCCGCCTGGCGTTCTGTGAAGCCAAACATCGCAACCAGATTATTTTGCGCGTCCTGGCGGTTTTTCGATGCTTTGATGGCCGCGATAACTTCGTCCAGAATGTTAAGCGCCTTAACCAGGCCTTCGAGCACATGGGCCCGATCCTCCGCTTTCTCCAGATCGAATTGCGAGCGGTTCGTCACAACTTCCTTCTGATGCTGGATGTACGCTTCGAGCATCTCTTTAATACCGAGCTGCCGGGGTGTTTTGTTGACAATAGCAACCATATTGGAATTATAAGTCACTTGAAGGTCTGTCTTTTTCAACAAATACGCCAGGATTCCCTGAGCGTCCGCTTCCTTCTTAAGCTCAATGACAATCCGCAGTCCGTTGCGTCCGCTTTCGTCGCGAACCTCGGCGATTCCCTCCACCTTTTTCTCCAGACGAATATTTTCCATGGCAGTAACTAGCCTGGACTTCACGACCTGATAAGGAATTTCCGTAATAACGATTTGCTGTTTACCGCCGCGCATATCCTCTATAGCCGTTTTCGCGCGTATGTAAATACGCCCTTTACCACTTAGATAAGCATCGCGGATGCCATCCTCACCCATAATAATGCCGCCTGTAGGGAAATCCGGCCCTTTGACGATGCCCATTATTTCCTCGAGCGTAATATCCGGTTTATCAATAAAAGCGATGCAGGCATCTATGATTTCACGCAAATTATGGGGTGGAATTTCAGTCGCAAAGCCTGATGAAATTCCGCTTACACCGTTCACGAGCAAATTCGGATACCTTGAAGGCAACACAACGGGCTCCTTCGTAGTATTGTCGAAGTTATCCTTGAACAAAACGGTCCTCTTCTCAAGATCACGCAGCAGCTCCATAGCAATCTCAGATAGACGCGCCTCTGTATACCGCATAGCAGCAGCAGGATCATCATCTTGCGATCCCCAGTTGCCGTGTCCGTCGATTAGCACGTGCCCCATCTTCCATGGCTGTGCCATACGGACCATCCCTTCGTAGATGGAAGAATCTCCGTGTGGGTGATAGTTCCCCATGACATCCCCAACCGTCTTCGCCGACTTCCGATAAATCTTGTCAGGCGTATTTCCGGCATCATACATCGCGTACAGAATTCTCCGTTGGACAGGCTTCAAGCCATCCCGGACGTCCGGAATAGCCCTGTCTTGAATAATATATTTGGAATAACGACCGAATCGATCCCCTACAACCTCTTCAAGTAACGCTGGTAAATATTTCTCCTCCATGCTCAATCTAAGTCACCACTCTTTTTTTATCTTTATTCCACATACTCCGTGAAATCCACATTCTCGATAATCCATCGTTTCCGTGGGTCTACCTTATCGCCCATGAGCGTCGATACCCTGCGTTCCGCCTTTGCCGCATCTTCAATTTGCACGTGCAAGAGCGTGCGTGTTTCCGGATTCATTGTCGTCTCCCACAGCTGATCCGGATTCATCTCTCCAAGTCCCTTGTAACGCTGCAGCTCCGTTGACTTTCCAAGCTCCTTGTTCAACGCCATTAGCTCGTCGTCTGTCCAAGCGTATCGGATCGTTGAGTTTTTACCTGCTTTTTTGGTCACCTTGTAGAGCGGTGGCTGTGCAATATATACTTTGCCCGCATCGATCAAAGGCTTCATGTAGCGGTACAGGAAGGTCAACAGCAGCACCTGGATATGGGCGCCATCCGTATCCGCATCGGTCATAATAATAATTTTGCCATAATTGCTTTCTTCCAGCTCGAACTCCGGGCCTACACCTGCCCCAATGGCGGCTATAATTGCTTTGTACTCATCATTTTTCATCACGTCGATCAATTTGGATTTCTCAGGGTTCATCGGCTTCCCTTTTAACGGCAGGATCGCCTGATGCTTCGAATCACGGCCCTGCTTGGCCGATCCTCCCGCTGAATCTCCCTCAACGATAAACAGCTCATTGCGGGCAAAATCCTTGGATTGCGCCGGGGTCAGCTTGCCATTCAGATTGGAGCTTTCGCTCCTTCCCTTTTTGCCGCTGCGGATTTCTTCGCGGGCTTTACGTGCTGCCTCCCGGGCTTTGGAAGCCTGAACGGCTTTTTTCAGCATCATCTGGGCAACCTGCGGATTCTCTTCAAGAAAGACCGCCATTTGCTCCGAAACAATCGCATCAACTACACTCCGTGCTACTGCACTGCCTAGCTGATCCTTAGTCTGTCCAACAAATTCAACTTCGCCCATCTTAATATTAATAACGGACATCATACCTTCCCGCAGGTCAGTACCGTCCAGGTTCTTTTCCTTCTCTTTGACAAGACCAGCCTTGCGGGCATATTCATTCATTACACGTGTGTAAGCTGTCTTGAATCCTGTCTCGTGTGTTCCGCCTCCGCGTGTTGGAATTGAATTAACGAAAGAGGCAATCGTCTCCGTATATCCATCGTTATACTGCAGGGCCACCTCAACCTCAATATCATCCTTCTCAGAGGCAAAATGAATCACATTGTGAAGCACGGTCTTGTCTTCATTCAGAAAAGCAACGAATTGACTGGCCCCTCCTTCATATTGGAAGGTATCCTGCTTGTCTGTACGCTCATCCTTGATCGAAACCTGCAAACCGGAATTCAGGAAAGCAATTTCCTGCAGACGTTCTGCCAGCGTTTCATAATGGATGGTTGTCCCCCCCTGAAACACTCTTTTATCAGGTTTAAATGTAACCTTTGTACCGGTCCGGTTTGTGTTCCCGATGACCTCCAAGCCGCCAACTGGCTCGCCAACATGCTCCTTGCCGTCCTTATCGATCCAATATTCGAACCGCTGCTTGTGAATTTTGCCGTCCCGGTATATCTCTGCTTCCAGCCATTCAGACAGCGCGTTCGTTACCGACGCGCCCACACCATGCAGACCACCGGATTTCTTATACCCTGAACCTCCAAACTTGCCGCCGGCATGAAGGATGGTGAAAACAACCTGTGGTGTTGGAATGCCTGTCTTATGCATCCCCGTAGGAATACCCCGCCCATTATCCTGTACCGTTACAGACTGATCTTTATGAATTGTCACTTGGATTTTCGAGCAGTATTTAGCGAGATGCTCATCCACTGCATTATCCACAATTTCCCAGATTAGATGATGAAGTCCTGAAGTGCTCGTGCTGCCGATGTACATCCCTGGTCTTTTACGAACCGCAACAAGCCCCTCCAGCACCTGAATGTCATCAGCATTGTAATCCGATTCACGGGTAGCTTGATTCGCAAATTGTTCTAGCTGATCGGCCATTAAAGAGCCTCCTTTTAGTCATAACAAGTATTAATTATAAATATCCTTTCGGGTAAAGACCGAGAAGGAAACAAGCAATGAAGCAATGGCCCATATGGCAAGCACACTTAGCGAAAAGGCAAGATTCATACCTTCAATTGGCGGAGTGTCACCTGTCAAATAATCCGTAAGCTCCAGGTTAACCATAAACAAATACTTTGCCGTCTCCCATGAGGAAACCATATTCGAAAGAATGGTTCCAGATATCAGAACAGCAAGCATAATTCCCATACCAGCCGCCGTTGAGCGCACCAGCACTGAAAGCATCAGCGATATGAGGGCTACAACAAGAGCCGAAACCCAGACAAGACCGAATTCCATCACAATAAACAGCCATTGACTGACAGCCCTGACATGACTGAAATCTACTTCTCCCCCGTTTACCTGCATGCCTATGAAGACTGGTAAATCCCATCCTCCGTAACCAAAAACACTACCTGATATAAGATAACACAGGAGTCCTGTGGCAAGCACAACCAGAGATGTAAATAGTACGAGTGTAATTAACTTGCTCATTAGGATTTTCCACCGTCTGACCGGTCTTGTCAATAATAATTTAATCGTACCCGTAGAATGCTCTGATGATACGATGTCTGCGGAAATAACCATAATGATAAGCGGGATGAATAAACCTACCGCATTTTTCACAAATTCGCGGGTGAATGTGACCGCATTCGGAGAGCTGGGATTTACATCTTTCTCCAAATAATACGTCGCGATTTCTATTTGTGCTTTCAGGTTCATCTTCCATTCATCAGGAATCCGCGAGCTGCCAAGCCGCTTCTGCATATCGTTGATGCTCTGCCGCTGATCTACCTTCCAGTCTGTCGTGCCAAACTGCTTCTGAGCATTCTGAGCCACTTTCATTTGTGCGTATGTAAAGATCGGAATTAGAGCGAGTAGGATTAAAATAATCACGTAGAAACGTTTCTTTTTGATCATTTTTATACATTCGTTCTTAACAAGTGCATACAGATTATTCAATTCTCTCACCCTCCGTAAGGCTCAAGAACAAATCTTCGAGCGTTGGGTTTTTTATTTCAACAGCATACAGCCTAATCCCTGCTTCCATCAGCAGACGGCTCAGCTCAGGCACCTGTTCATCCTTCATTTGCGTGACGATTTGCCTGATATCCGGGTCTGTTAACCTTGGAGCAATCCCGCTTCCCTCGATAGCTTGTACAAGAGATGACGCCTTCATCAAAGTCTCTGCCTGGTCACCGGGTGCTACCGTCCAAACGATTTTGTTTCCCGCCTTACTGATCAGGTCCTCTACCTCACCCACCTGAATAACCTGGCCACGGCTTATAATAGCTACTCTATCGCACATCTGTTGAATTTCCCCAAGCAAATGGCTGGAAACGAATAAGCTGAGTCCACCTTCGGCAAGCTTACGGATAAATTCGCGCATTTCCTTAATCCCCTGAGGATCGAGACCATTGGTAGGCTCATCGAGAATCAGCAGCTTAGGCCGTCCCAGAAGCGCCTGAGCGATTCCCAGCCTTTGTCTCATACCAAGTGAATAGGTCCGGACCTTGTCCTGAATTCGTTGATCCATCCCGACAATCTCCACTACCTCCTGAATGCGCCGTTCATCGACATCCGGAAGCATTCTGGCGAAGTGCTCCAGGTTCTCCCAGCCTGTCAAATAAGAATAGAGCTCAGGGTTTTCCACTATACATCCCACATATTGTAACGCTTCGTTATGATTCTTATGTACATCATAGCCACATATCGAAATAGAGCCCTCGGAAGGACGAATCAAATCCACGAGCATCCGGATCGTCGTTGTTTTGCCGGAACCGTTAGGTCCTAGAAACCCAAAGATTTCACCCGCATACACCTCAAAGGAAATCCCTTTAATGATTTCTTTATTCTTGATTGTCTTTTTGACATTACTGACCTTAAGTACAACCTCAGGCTCCATCTTCTGCTTCGGCACCCTGAATTCCTCCTTTCTACTTCAAAATTTGGGCAATTCGATCAGCAATACGCTCATAACCATCCTGATTAGGGTGAAAATGATCCGACGGCGACAAATATTTAATCAAATTCCGCTCAAATAAATCATAAGTAGGAACCAGTACCATATTGGAATACCGATTGGTCACTTGAAATACGCTGTCATTCCATTTCTGTACAACAACCGAGCCTTCCCGCTCAGGGTCTAAATCTAAAAAAGGATGGTAAAGACCTACATAGAAAATGATAGCCTCTGGACTAGCCTTATGAATCAGGGTCAAAATTTGCTCCACTTTCCCAAGTGTTGGCTCCAATCTCTCCTCGGCTGCTTTAACGTTAAATTCTTCCCAGTTATCACCACTAAAAATACCTTCGCCGCCTTGAAAAATATCATTTGCACCAATCGTTAAAACTACGACATCAGCATCAGCTAAAGCATCAGTGGTATTAGTCTGGGATAAATCCTCCAGCAGTTGATCCGCCCTGTAACCCGGAATGGCCAAATTATTAGTTACATAAACCGGCTTGCCTGTCTGTTTCTCAAGCTTTTCCCGTACACGTCCTACATAGCCCCCCTTGCCTGCACCATCTCCTGTTCCCGCGGTCAAGGAATCCCCTAAAGCAACAATTTCCAGCTTATTTTTCACTTCTACAGCCTGATCCGGCTGCTGCTTGGATGGTGTAACAATTAAATCACTGGAAGCCGCGCTGGGAAAGAGAATCTGCCCCGAAGCATAAATAAAGCCTCCTACAAAAAGCAAAGTTGCCAGGGACGCAGTTACACCCACTATCCCCCATGTCATGCGTGATGTCTTCACGTTGAAGCCCCCTATACTCTTAATACCAATGAATTAACTTTAAGAGTAAAGCTTCTTGAATCAATTTGCAACCTAGGGACTTGTGCTTGACATTACATCGGACCAATTATTGCAGATGCAATAGATGGGCAATGTGACTTGGCAGCGGAATTGAAAATCCGAAAATCAAAGACATCCTAAGGGGACTTCGCCGGTAAAAATGTAAATGGAATCAGAGCGTTCCCATGCATTAGAGAAAAACCCTTGCTGGCTGTCCGTTTGAGCTAGGTGTTCGTGTGATTCGTGCGATTGTAGCTAAAGAGAGGGAATGGCTGTGCGCGGAAGAGCGGTAGCGTCTGCCTTTAAAGATTTGTTCCTGCCTCCTCATCCATTCCAATTAAGGGAACCAATCTTTAACAGCGGCTGGAACACACAGCCATTCTCTCCGCAACGCACTCAAGTCACGAACACGCACCTCAAAGGACGCCGCGAAGCGTTTTTCTCATTAAAGAAAAGTCAAAAAAACCCCTCCCTGCTTTAGCAGAGAGAGGTGCAAACATTTTAATACACTTTAGAGACGACTTGTGTCTAAGATCGATCAAACTGCGTCCTGGAGATACTTATATTGTGCCTGAATGAGGCCGTAGTAGATCTTTTGCTGCTCCATCAATTGTTCATGACTGCCGCTTTCCATCACTCTGCCATGATCGAGCACGATAATTTTATCACAATTACGAATGGTCGATAAACGGTGAGCTACGATAAAGGAGGTTCGCCCAGCCAGCAAAATTTTCAGCGCTTCCTGAATTTTCAGCTCAGTCTCCGTATCAATGCTCGCTGTCGCCTCATCCAAAATAAGAATACGCGGATTGGCCAGAAGTGCGCGGGCGAATGAAATCAACTGACGTTGGCCCATGGAAAGCATGTTGCCCCGCTCCTCAACCTCTGTATTAAATCCGTGCGGAAGATTCATGATGAAATCATAAGCATCCACAGATTTAGCCGCTTCCTCCACTTCTTCATCTGTAGCTTCCAGACGGCCGAAGCGGATATTATCGCGGATCGTTCCCGAGAAGATAAAGGTATCCTGCAGCACGACACCTACCTGTGAACGTAAGCTTTGAATCGTAACATCACGAACATTTTGTCCATCGATGAGCACTTTGCCTTCAACTGGATCGTAAAAGCGGCACAATAGATTCATGATCGTACTTTTACCAGAACCCGTATGGCCTACCAGTGCAATCGACTCGCCGGCCTTAACATCCAGATTAATCCCCTTCAGTGCAGGTCTGCCCTTCTCATATTCAAAGACCAAATTCTCAAATTTGACGTTTCCTTGAATGCTTGGGAGCGCTTTGGCACCTGGCTTTTCAGCTACGGAAGGCTCTTCGTCGATCGTTTCAAAAATTCGTTCTGCTGAAGCCATAGCAACCAAAAGCTGGGAATACATTTGTCCCATACGGTTGATAGGCTCCCAGAAATATCCGATGTACGTCGCAAAAGCAACCAAAAGCCCGATTGTAATTTCCTCTGATTTAATGAGATTAGCACCCAGCCAGAAAAGAATACAATAACCGATAGCACCCGTCACTTCAATAATCGGCCCGAATGCTTGGTTCAATGCAGAAGCTTTGTTCCAGGCGGAGCGGTTGTCGACGTTCATGTCCTCGAAGTAATCGATATTTTCTTTTTCCTGCGTATAAGCTTGAGTTACCCTGATTCCTTGAATACATTCATTCAAATGCGAGTTGATTCTCGATTGTTTGATTTGTACTACCTGCCAAGCCATGCGTATTTTCTGACGCAGTTTTGTAGAGACAAGAAACATGATAGGAACCGTGATGATAATCGCAGCACCCAGCTTGAAATTAATCGAAAGTAAAATAACGATGATACCCAAAAGCTGAACACAGTCAATCATTAAATTGACGACACCATTTGTAAATAAGTCCTGCAGAGAGTTAATATAATTCGTAACCCTGACTAGCACGGAACCCGCAGGTCTCGTATCAAAATATCGGAAGGAAAGCTTCTGAATATGACTGAACAGCTCATGCCGCAAATCAAAGATCACTCGTTGACCAATTGCATTCGTATAACGGATCCGATACACGTTAGCAAGCCACTGGATAATATACACAGCCAGCATAGTGCCAACGAGAATAAGGAGCAGCTTGACGTTCTCACCTTTTATTGCATTATCAATGGAAAAACTGATTAGCAGCGGCACGGTCAGCTTCGTAATAGCACCAACAATCATCATAATAATGATAATCGGGAGAATTTGCTTGCTGTATGGCTTCATATAGCCGGCCAGCCGCTTCACTTGCTTCCAGTCAAAAGGCTTGTCGAACAGCTCGTCATCCTGATAAACAAAACGCTGCTGCTGCTCCTTCTGCTTGGAAGCTTGTTTGAGCTCAGCTTCAGTAAATAAAGGATCGTCGCTTTGCTTAGATGAAGTACTCAATTGGCCAACCTTCCTTCTAACTGAGTTTGATAGCTGCGGGTTTCCGGACGGTCTGCATACTGGATATTATAGGTTTCCCGGTATGGACCTTCCTGCTCTAAGAGTTCATGATGCTTTCCACGCTGCACAATACGTCCTTCTTTCAACACAATGATTTCATCAGCATGCTTGAGCGAGGAAATACGGTGAGCAATAATAAAGGTCGTTCTGCCCTGCATAACCTCCTTGAAGCCTGCTTGAATCTCCTGCTCGGTTTCCATATCTACGGCGCTTGTAGCGTCATCGAGAATTAGAATTTTAGGATCCTTAATCAGGGCTCTGGCTATAGCAATCCGCTGCTTTTGGCCGCCTGATAAACCTAATCCTCTTTCTCCCACAATTGTTTCATAACCTAAGGGCAGCTCCATAATAAAATCATGCGCTTTTGCCAGCTTGGCCGCGTGAATGATCTCTTCCATCGTCACATCTTTCCTGCCATAAGCAATATTGTTCCGGATGTTGGAGGAGAACAGAAAGGTTTCCTGGAACACTGTAGCAACCTGCTTCCGCAAGCTGTCTACCTTAATGTCTTTAATATCTGTACCATCCAGCGAAATTGAACCGTCCTTAACGTTATAAGCTCTCATTAAAAGACTGACCACGGTGGTTTTACCAGATCCTGTCCCGCCTAGTAAACCGATTACTGAACCGGCAGGCGCATGGACTGAAAAATCATATAACGAAGGCTGCTTATCCGGATAGGCAAAGGTCACATGATCCATGACCACATCCCCTTTTACATCCTTGGCCTTTAATTCAATCGAATCCGGATGATCCTTGACATGCACATATTGATGCAAAATTTCCAGAATCTTTTCACCCGATGCTTTGGATTGGGTAAAGTTATTGATTTGGAAGCCAAGTCCCCACATAGGACCGATAATGTACCAGATTAAGCTGAAAAATGCGACCAGCTCACCAAGTGTCATTTGACCCCTTATAACCATGAAACCCCCGACTCCTAGCAAAATGACTACACTAAGGTTCGCAAGTACTTCCATTACCGGAAAGTATTTAGCCCAAATACTGGCCGTCTCAATGTTATTGGCTTTGAAATCGTTGTTACGAATCGTAAATTTATCAACCTCATGCGGTTCTCTGGCAAAAGACTTTACTGTACGTACCCCAGTGATGTTCTCCTGTACAGCAGTTGTCATCGTGCTCATCGATTGGCGAACCATACGAAATGCCGGATGTACCTTGCCTTCGAAACGAATTGCGGTAAACGCCAGAAATGGCATTGTAACCATGGTTAACAGCGTAAGCTGCCAATTAATCGTAAACATCATCGACATTCCAAAAATCAGCATCAGGAACACATTCAGAATTTGTGCAAAGCCGAAGCCAATAAACTGGCGAATCGCTTCCAAATCGGCCGTTAAGCGTGACATCAAATCTCCTGTTCTAGCCTGATCGTAATACTGAAAAGATAAATACTGAAGCTTTTTGTAAAGAGCAGTTCTCATAGAATGAGCTACCCTGTTGCCGAGTCTCCCCCCCGTAAATCCATGAAGAAATTGCAGCAGTCCTTTGAAGGATACGACCACTACTACAAAAATCGAGAGCATGGGGACTAGCTCGAATTGACGCTTGGCGATCACTTCATCAATTAAATAACGAAGCAAATTCGGATACACCAAACCTAGTGCCGTTGCAGCTATCAAACAGAAGATAGATACGAACAAAAGCTTTTTTTCTGGCCAATAAAATGATTTCAATTGCCTAAATACGTCCACTCGGGACACCCTCCTTAAGCGGGCTAAATTGGTAATAAATTGCGTTTGCAATTTATCTTTATGAATAGTAACATCATCCCCTGCAGGGAGCAATCAGAGGATATCGGAATATAAAAGCTAATAGCTTCATATCCACACGAAAACGGTACCTAATCAGCTTCAATCTCCGAAATCATCCAAATACCCCGCTTATAAGCCTTTTAAAAACAATTCTATTTTTTTATTTCCACATAAAGAGTTAGTGAAATAAATCACCTACTAAAATACAATTTGTAAGCGCTTCCTTTATAGCTTGTGAATCGGATTACTAGGTCTTTTTTTGACCGTTGGCTGCCAGCCCAAAAGCTCAAATTAGCCCAAAATAAACTAAATAAGCCGTTCTATGGACAATTTTGGATGAGTTAGTATGAGGTGGTAATCTACTCTTTTTCTATGGTTAAAAGGTCTAAAACAGAGGTTCAGTGAACATTAGGAAAACGACTTGCAGTGTTCTTTGAGGTACGACTTGAGGCGTCCTTAGAGGGCGTATTCATCCCTTGTGTATGTTATAAGGGTTGGGTATGAGGTCAAACAGCTGGTAAATATTTGTTCCACTTCTCTTAAATGGAATAGACAAGAGCTGAGGAATAGATGAGGAAGAAGATCTGATGAATAGATGAAGATTAGATGAGGAAATGGAGCTGCGAGTACCTGCTGCTCTACTTTACCGATGATTTTCATCGCTAAAAGCACGGACCGTCTCCACAACCTGACTTTAATAATGAAAAACATCCTTAAAATCCCTTTTATCCCCCCAAAGGGGCCATCCCTCTTCTTTTAACGATGAAAATCATCATTAACTGACACATTGATCTGAAAACACTTCATTTAGCGATCAAAAAGTGGCTGTCGATTAACTGTGGATAAAAAATAGATGTGCCAAGCCCTGTTGATTAACATACATGTTTATTTCCACTACTCTCTTTCCCCGCCTATAGCATACATTTCAATAAGAACCAACCATGGGAGACAAAAAAGATGCATAAGTACATCATTTTCGGACCCGAATGCACCTATAAAAGGAAAATACTGCAAATCCGCAGGATTTTAGGCCTCTCTTGTCCGTTTGAGCGCTCCAAGTGACTATTTTCCTGCACTTTTGCAGCAATTCTCGGCCAATACCCAATTTCAGGTGAAAAATCCTGCACTTTTGCAGAATTTACTATGGGTAGAGTCCAAGGCTTGGCCTCCAAGGCAGGGGGAGACGGGCTGCTACGACGCTGTTAATGATTAGGGATTAATAGCAGCAAAAAACCTGGCCATAGGCCAGGCTTCTGCTAACTACATGTGGCTTTTTAACTGCTCCTGCAATCTATTAAGCTCGCCAATGTCAATCTTCATTTCCAGAGCATCAAGCAGTCCCCTGACATGTTCGGAAAGCTGCTGTTCATGCTGCTGTTTTAGCGCTCCTAACCAAGCTTCAAATTGATCTGCATAAGCTTCTATAAGCTCCTTGCCCTGCTGCTCTACTAATATTGCGATCGGCTCATTCAGCCTCGTTTCCAGCTCCGCACGCAGCTTCGCTTTCCCTTCGCCTTCAAAGAAATATTTGGCGTTGCGGAACAAACTCGACAGAAGCTTCTCTGAGACCTCAGGAGCAACCAATTGGGCGGCTATCTCCGGGGTGGCGAAAGAACGATTCTCGTATGCACCGCTCTCATAGCCCTCAATCCATGCACCTATCTGTTCGTTCCATTCCTTATATTTGTTCGACGCAAGAAGATTCATCCGATTTTCCACCCGCAGCGTTGTAGCCAGCACTTCCTGAGACAAATCAAAAGCAATCATTCGCCGCAGCTCCTGCCAGGCAGAGAGCAAAGCTTTCTTGAGGTCATGTGTATCTTCCCGGAAAGAAGCCGGATTAAAGGCCAGTGTATACAGCTCTCCAAAGCGGTATGTCGTCCTCTGTTTCACATAATAAAGCAGCTCTTGGATCTCTTTGGCCAGCTCCTTTTGCTCAGGCAGCACATCCGCGCTTGCAATAAACTGTATCGCCTTTACCTCCGCTTGCTTAAGCTGCGCGCTTCTTGCTTTACGCTCTGCTTCACTTTCCTGAGCTCCCTCAATCCACTGCTGCATCATATGATCAGCCCTGGAAAGCTCCAAATTAGCAGCATGAATGGCTACCTCACTTAGCTCCTCGAAAGTAAAACGGATAAAATCTTTTTCAAACGTTTCGATGCCTGATCCTTGTACAAGCTCGTTATTCCCGTTAATTTTTCCTTCAGCAGCCAAATAGCTCGATATCGGATAAATTCTTGGATTTCGGATGCCCTGTTGGAGCAGATTCGTTTCTACATGTTTGATCACACCGGATAGTTCATTTTCACTAGCGGCTAAATCAGCTGCATTGACGATAAAAAACATTTTATCCATTTCAAAGCTGTCCTTCACCCGCCCCAGCTGGAGCAGAAATTCACGGTCGGCTTGAGAAAAGGCATGATTATAATAAGTGACGAACAAAATGGCATCTGCATTTTTGATATAATTGAATGCGACCCCCGTGTGCCGGGCATGAATCGAATCTGCCCCCGGTGTATCGACAAAAATAATACCTTGGTCCGTCAAAGGATTGGAATAAAATAAATCAATCAGCTCAACAAAGCAGGATTTCGCTTCATCAGCCACATAGCTGGTAAACTGCTCCTTGCTGATCCTCAGCTCGCTGCCCAGGTTATCCTTCGCGTCTTCCCAGCCTTTTTCGACCGCCTTCAGAAATGAGTAATGAGGCTTTCCTTTAGCTGTTACCTGCGAAGGAGACAAGCCGCTTATACGTGCTAATGCCGAAGTCATATCATGTGCCTGAAGGCCAAGCAGCTCCAGCGAATACAAGATGTCCTGCAAGATGACAGCAGCTGATTTCATCCTTACCCTGGCTGTGCCATGCGGCCAGCCTTCCTGCGGCGGCACTATGCGGTTGATCGCCGCCGTCGTCGGGTTCGGCGAAACCGGCAGCACCCGCTCGCCAAGCAGCGCATTGGCGAAGGACGACTTGCCGGCGCTGAAGGCGCCGAACAAGGCAATCGTGAACGTCCGCTCGCGCAGACGTTCCGCCTTCTCGCGCATGGAACGCGCGAGCGACCTCATCGACGGCTGCGCCTCGATGAGACTCGAAGCCGCCAGCAGCGCTGCGGCTTTGCGCTCCATGCGCCGCCCGTGCCCGCCTGCTGCGGTCACGGTAGGCGCCGCAGCAGCGGCCTCCGGCTGCGCTGCCGCGGACTGGGCTGCCGATGCAGCGGCAGCCTTCAAAATCGTGTCCATGGAGGACACGACGTGCAGCCCCCCGCTTAGCGGGGCGGCAGCAGTCTCCTCCATGGGCGTAAAGCGCTGCAAATCAGGCAGCTGTGGCGGAAGCACCTTCCGCCAGGCTGCCATTTGCAGCAGCTGCTGCTGCGCAGCGGCTTCATCGTGCGCGAGCTGCTGCAGCGCTCTTGCGGCACGCAAGCGCTCAGCCAGCGCCGCCAGCTGCTGCGTAAGCACGCTGGCCGCTTCCGCAGCCTGCTCACTGCTTGCAGCCGCAAGCAAATCTATGACCGCAAACGCCTGCTTGCGGTAAAGCTGCTTAATCTCGGCCGCAACCAGCCTCGTATAAACAAGTGTATATTCGCCATCGAAGCTGGCTCCAGCATTGACCTGCTCCGCCAGCCATTCAGGCTTCACTTCTACCCGAAGCGCTTCAATCTCCGCAGTTAATTGCTCCGTTTGCAGCGCGTTTGCAGCGGATGCCTTCTTCAAGGCCCCTCTTAGATGCCAGTCTAGCTGAGCTTCCACCTGCTCAGCGAGATCCTCGGTAAACGCCTGCAGCCGTTTGCTTTGCTCAGCTGCTGTCTGAGCTGCACGGGAAAAAAATCCAACCTTAAAACCGGGTTTTCGGCTTTGCAAATAAGCATCGGCCCTGTCTCTAGTCAAAGCCGGAGTTATATTCGCATTTTCAATAATGCTGCTGATCTCCTTACGCAGTGCAGCTGACAGATCCTCAGGAAAAGCCTGAACTCTCTCCAGCTCAACCTGAGTCTCCGCTGCCTGTTGTTCCTGCTTCTCGCCATCCTCGCTAGCCTGCGAGGCTTCCTCCAGGAGCTCGGCTCTGAGCGGCGCATTGCGTTCCGAAAGCCACGTGCCATGCTCTTGAATCAAATAATGCGCAGAAGCATCCACACTATATAAACGAAGCTCTTCGCCCCGTTCAATCAATCCTTTAATCAGCCAACGAAGCTTGCTCCACTCATTATGGACATGCCCGGGCTCCTTCATCGTCACAAACAGCAAGCCGTCAGGTTCAACGCCCCAGCTGCGAAATGCCTGCAGCGTATCCTCCTTATACCGGGAGAAAGGAAGCTCGTGCTCCTTATGCTTATCAATCATATTAACAAGTAAATAGAGCGGTTTTCCCCATTCCTTCATTTTCTTTGTAAAAGCGAGATTGATTTCGGACTGCACATGATTATAATCCATGATATAGAACACAACGTCCGCTAAATGCAGTGCAGATTCTGTCGATTGATGATGTGCATCATCCGTTGAATCAATACCTGGTGTATCCAGCAGTGCAGTGTGATCGCCAAGCAGTGGAATCGGATACGTAATAGCTACACTTTCTATATCTGTACCATTCACACAATAGGCCTCAAGATCATCCAGCGCTATCTCCTGCAATCTTCCCTTGACATCATTTTCTTTGTGGGTTACAGCAGCCCCCGATACTCCATTTCGGATACTTACGATATTAGCGCTTGTAGGTATCGGACTAGAGGGCAGCAGCGGATAACCGCAAAGCTGGTTGATGAGCGTCGACTTCCCTGCCGAGAAATGACCGCAAAAAGCAATATTCATCCGCCCGACATTCATTTTCTCGAGCAATTCCTGCAGCTTGTCCCCATGATTCTTATCACCAGCTTCAAGTAAAGCCAATTGTATACGTTGTAGCGCTTCCGGCATGGTCACTGCGCCGGCAGCTTCGACTTTATTCATCCATCATTTCCTCCGTGCCTATGAGATAAACCCAGAAAGAAGGCTCCTCGCCTCAATCATGCGGGAGCTTAAACTTTCTAAAGCTGCAAGAAAAAATCTCCACTAGGGAGATTTTAAGTCTGATCGTCAGACTAACGTGAAATCCGAATTAGGAAATCGCTGATTTTTCTTTTTCCGGCAAAAAGATTTCAAACACGTTGCGGTGCTGAAGGATCGTAATATCTCTGCCTTTTTCTTTCATAACTACGACTTCCGGCTTCGCCTTCATCCGGTCTATGTAGTTTTGCGGCACTTCTCCTGCTTCGCTGACTGTCACTCCATCGATTTCCTTTTCTTCGTTTTCCTTAAGGGGTGTGCTCAACACCTGTTCGTAAATATCGGAAAACACTTCAAAATTATTGGTGTAAACAGCGATGCATTTCATTTCCATCCCATCCTTCATTTCATTTTTCTAGTATTTCCTTCTTACTGCTAGCCTTCCTAGATACGGCTGGTTTCATACGTTTTTTTCCTTCTTTACAGCTTTCAAGCAGCGGACAAAGAGGACATTGCGGGTTTTGTGCCTTACAATGATAGCGGCCAAAAAATATAAAACGATGATGAGTAAGGGTCCACTCATCCTCTGGAACCATCCGCATCAGCTTTTTTTCGACCTCCAGCACCGAGTCATCCCAGCCTGCTAGTCCGAGCCTTTTGGAAACGCGTTCTACGTGAGTATCTACCGCAATTGCCGGTACACCGAAAGCATTTGAGACGACAACATTCGCCGTTTTTCTCCCAACTCCAGGAAGTTCAACCAAGGCTTCATGTGTCTGTGGAAGTTGTCCGTCATATTTGTCCAGCAGGAGCTGGCACAGCTTTTGGATATTTTTTGCCTTATTGCGGAACAATCCGATCCGGCGTATATCCTGCTCAAGCTCCTCCAAAGGAACAGATAAATAATCTTGAGGCAGCTTATATTTTTGAAACAAGCTCTGCGTTACTTTATTCACGGTCTCGTCCGTACACTGTGCTGAAAGCAGAACTGCAATCGTCAATTCAAAAGGATTGCTGTGATTCAACTCGCAATGTGCGTCCGGAAACATTTCACCCATAATGTCTAAAATATGCCTGACCTGCTTCTGCTTCATAGCTCCTCTTTCCTAGGTGTAATATGTTCAAGTGTAGCGAATTGTGAGTCTAGAATCAATCCTTGAAACAGCTAATTTACAAATTTTTTATCAATTTCCGCAAAAATTTAACGAAATGTCCTCAAAAACAATCCGTCTGCAAGGATAGATAGACTCTACCCAAACAGACGGATGATAGATTACATATGTTTCAAGCATGTTCGTTATTTTTGAATACGGGGTTATTTCTTTGACATTTCAACGATTTTATCATCCAGCACATAAATCATCACAGCATCATTTGCTGCGAAGGAAGTTAATGACAAAACCTCGCTGCCTTTATGATAATAAGCTCTTGGATATAAGTTATACGTATTTTTGTCTCCCGCATTTCCAGCCTTAAACACCAGCTGATTCAGCACATTGTTGTAGGAAGCAAATTCCTTCTGGAACGCAGAGGCTACCTGGATGACCATTTTGCCTTCCGCATCCTTCAGCACTTGCACACGGTCACCGACCTTTAGATTAGCGAAGGTTAGTGCAGTTCCGCCATTGCCTTTAACAGCGTAATTAGCTCCGAGACCAACCACCTTGCTTTTTCCAGCGAAGTCCTGCACCGTAATGCTTGTGCTGGCCGCATCCACAGCCGTAATTTCAGCCCGGATCGGCGTGATCAGCTCTGCCTTTGTAACTACATTACCTTTAAAGCTCAGCTTTATATATTCATCGGCTAATACATCACTGAAAGCTGCTGTTGTTTGATCCTCTCTAACTAACGGAACCTGATCCAGCGAATACTCATAGGTAGTATTTAGATTGTTTTGTACGGTCACTCTTTTGGTCGTGCTGTTAGTAAGAATCGTTTTATATAAAAACGTTTTATTTACAGTGATTTTACTGATATTTACTTGATCGGGACTAAAGGTAATTGTAACCGGATCACCAATAATCAAATCAGCTAATTTGCTTGATGTTCTGTTCGGGATTTCCACTCCGGGAACCTGCACCAGCTTAAAGCTGACTAGCTGACCGCCTTCACCCTTTATGGTGATATCATTTGTCAGTAAATTGAGCTGGCTGATCGTCCCCTCCATTTGCGTTGCAAAACGAATCGAGATGACTTTATCATTAGATATTTGCAAATCTACTCTTTTCCCTGGTGTAAACACACTACCGAAATTAGCAAAAGGCATTGTAGTGGAATAATAGTAAAGCAGTGTGCTTTCCGATAATTTGTACGCGAGTGGCTTGCCTTTATAATCTTCCAGCATCAAAAATTTAGAAGTAGGCTCATAGCTGACAATCCTCGCAAAATACTGATTGTTAATGCTCCGGTTAGTCGCAGTAATCTTTGTAATTTTATTGTTCAGCAAATCCAGCTTTAGTACATCGCCCTTTTCCAAATCGAATACACCGGCTGTAGTAAGACCATCAATTTGAACCTGAACGTTGTCAGCCAAAAAGTAAGATGCGAGCGCCTCGCCATTAGACTTACTAATCGTAATATACGTTTTATCGGCATCGATCCCAGTAAGGGTTCCTTCAACAGTTATGCCAATATCCGCCTGTTTCTTAATGATTACTTTAGCGATTTGATTGTTCACAACTTCATAGGCAATGGTGTCTCCAACATGAATTGAATTAAAATCAGCTGAAGAATTATCAGCAAATAAGAAAATCGCCTGGTTGGAAAATTTGAAGGTTTCAGACTTGCTGGTAGATGCCTCCAGAATTTGCAGCGCATTCTCTTCCCTGCTAATCGTTTGAATCGTACCTTCGGAGGACTTGCTCACCGGAACCTGCTTGACGACGATTTGGGTAATTTCCGGATTTTTGGCAATCTTGCTTTTTCTTAATTCAATCTGGCTTCCTTTGACTAGTGAACTTAAGCTCAGCTCTTTCCCCGCCGCGTCTGTTATAGACACATTTTGTGACAAGTTATAGTTCTCGTATTGATTATTTCTTAGAAGAGCAAGGGACATCTTGTCTACATAAGTGGCCAGCAATTCACCTTCATAAACGTCCATTTGCAGCTGGTCACTAATCAATTCCACCATGTATACAGTTCCATCGACTTGCACGACCGAAATCTCATAGGTTTCTTTAATCGCCTCAGGCGATATTTTAGTATCGTTCTTGTTACCGTAAAAAGTGGCATCATTAGACAGCTTATAGTTCGTTACCTCGCCATTTTTGTCCATAAGCGCAATGCTGTCGCCCGTCAAGCTGCTCATGTAGCCTCTGGCAATTTTGGAAGAAGGCTTAGCCAAATCCTTTTGGGAACGGCTCAGGAATGTGGCAATCTGTGCACGTGTTACAGCACCTTTGGGACGGAACGTTCCGTCTTCGAATCCATCTACAATTTTCAGAGAAACCGCTGCATTGATATAACCGAGCTCGGAATAATCGATCTTGCTATTATCTGTAAAAGAAGTAGGTGTTGAAGCAAGGCTTTCCGCAATGGATTGCTGACCGATAGCACGTATAGCAATTTTGGCCACCCATTCTCTTGTAGCCTTGCGAGCCCCCCATTTTGTCTTTGATCCGTCGGTATTCAGCTTCTCTTCTGGAAGTGTAATCAAACCTTTGTTAAGGGCTACTGCGACATAATTTCTGAAAAAGTCATCGACTCCAAGAAACTCCGGAAAAACAGTCGTTTCTTTCAATGCTTTTACTTCACCCTCCAGGTCCATCATCCGTATCGCCATGACGATAGCTTCCTGCTGTGTCACAGAATTCTCGGCACGATAAGTACCGTCCTCGTAACCGTCTATGATTCCTTCTATCGCTAATTTAGTAATATGGCGGGTTCCCCAATAGCTTTCTTTCACATCAGGAAAGGAAAGCTTAACTTTACCGGATACGGAAGAGCCGCTTCCATTATTTAATTCTGCATATACAGGACTCGCAACAAGACTTGTAGCAATCATCGAGCTTAAAATCAATTTATTTAACTTGTGTTTCTTCATATTCCGATATAGCTCCTCTATCTTGAAATTAGTCAACCCGCTTGATTGGATACGGAAAGTCCACATGCCCCATTAAGCTTTCTACTTGCTGGCCATCTTTGGTTATATAAAGTGACTTCACTTCTGGAAATTGAAAGACGGTTTTATGAATTGCCTGGAGAAAATAGGATTCTCCCATAGATCCTAGCTGTGCATCAGGTCCAAAGATCAGATCGACCTTGAGCTCTCCTTTTTCCTTAACATCCCCGGAAACTTTAAAGGTAATATCTTTAAAGAGTGAAACCAGGCTTGTATCGTCACTTTCTTTCAAAGCTTCAAGGGCAGCTGCGTATACATCTTCATCCTTAGCGTAGGTGATCTCAGCGTCCTTTTCGATAAGCTTGGTTATTTCTGAATCTGTGTAATACAGCTTAACAGCTTTTCTCTTCATTTCAGGCGTTGGTTCTGGTGTCGGTTCTTGCGTCGGTACAGGGGTCTGCTCCGGTGTAATTGGAGTAGACACTGCCGTTTCTTGCGGCTGGGCCGGTGTCAGCGGTTTTTCATTTTTAGCACATCCTGCTGCAGCCAGCACAATAACACCTGTTAGCAGCATCCCTTGAAATAATCGTTTTCTCATGATAGTACTCACACTCCTTATTTGAGGTTCAAGTATTCTTTGATGGCGGCGGCTAAGGAGGCTGCTACTTGATTTTGGAAATCATCTTTATACATGGCGGCTTCATCGTTTTTGTTGGATAAGTAACCGACCTCCACCAGCACTGCCGGCATCTTAGTCTTATTAATTACCCTAAAATCTTCTTTTCGTACCCTTCTATCTGTAAATCCTGTTCCAGCAACCGTATATTTATGAATAATGTTCGCAAAAGCTAGACTTTCCGGTCTATAGTAGTAAGTTTCTACACCTGTAACTGTTGGCGTGTGCTTGTTTCCATGAATAGAAAGAAATAGATCGGCCCCCGCATCATTTGCAAATTTGACTCTGCCATCCAGATCCACATAAACATCGTCTGGTCGGGATTGCAAAACAGTGATCCTCTTATCCTGTGCGAGCAGTTCACTCACTTTCTTCGCCATCGGCAGGGTAAAATCCTTCTCCTTTTTCCCAGTTAACGAAATTGCCCCAGGATCCGTCCCCCCATGTCCCGCATCAATAACAACAGTAATCTTATGCTCAGAAATAGTTGCACTCCAAACATTCGGGTCTGTTGATGTGAGCATTTGGAAATCCGCCATGCCAATTAAGTCAAGCGTGATTCTAACTGTTGGCGGCGTACTTGAAAAATTGGAATAACGGATTTTTTGAACGAGCGGGTGATTGGACACAAGCTCTCCAGCAGTTCCTACCATCTGATTCTTCAGCGCTGTATCCAGCTCTGCGTAGGGCAGATCAAAAACAATACGGTTAGGATTGTCCAATTTGAAAGCCGTTGGCTTGATCACACCATTGCTCGTTCTGACGATCAAATCAGTACCATTTGTTTCGATAGATTGTACGACATGGATCGTCTGATCGACCGGCACATCTTTACCGCCATCTGTTCCTGGTTCAGTTCCCGTTCCAGGATCCTTAGTGCCCCCCTCAGAACCGGGATCTGGCTTCGGATCCGGACTTGGACTCGGAGTAGGCGTATTCGGATCCGGGTTTGGCTTCTCGCCGGGTGTTTCCGGTTCTTCAGTAGTAGGTGGTGTACTCGGAGCAGGCACCTCCGGCTTAAACATATGTACGGAATAAGTCACCTTGTCCCAATTAAATTTTACACCAAGCAGTTCGCCGATGAAACGGACGGGAAGCATTGTATTGCCTTCCAATATGATAGGTGCAACCTCAATCTCTTGTTTTTTGTCTTTGACCATGACTTGTCTGTTATCAATCGTCAGTTGGATGACAACATCTTCCTTTTCCACGGTAACCAGGCGTTTCTTCCCATCCCAGCTCACTTTGGCCCCTATTTCCTCAGCAATAATCCGCACAGGTACAAGCGTATTATCATTCTTGATAAGGGGTGCAACTTCAGGATTTAATTCTTTTCCATCCATAAATAATTTGATCGGTTTAGGCGGGGTAACAGGAGTAACTGCTTTCGCTGCTTCAACGGGCTTCGCCCCCAGTACAAAGCTAGGCAATAAAAGCATGCAAACTAACAGTGACAAAAAAGCTGCTGATATTTTCATTATTCACCTCTATGTAGTTTAGAAATAATATTAAAAAATAATTGGACCTCCAAAGAAACCTAGCGACATAGCGACATATTATGCAGTTTAGCTATTCGTGCGGTAAAATCGCTTGATATCGTGCAAAACCCCCGATCCTTCGACAAACTATTAACCTATTAGACGCAAAAAAATACCAAAAGTTGCAAAAAAAAGACCGCTAAAATTCAGCGGCCAAATTTATTGCAGCAATTGTCTGTTGTTCCTTCATGTATATTGCTTTTATTTGTATGCCAAACGCTCTTTATGCTTTACTTCATACGCCGAAATCGCATCTGCATGTTGAAGTGTCAGACCGATATCATCCAGACCTTGCAATAAGAACTGGCGGCGATGCTCATCAAGAGTGAACTCAATGTGAAGACCGTAGTCATCCGTTAACTTATTGTTTTCCAGATCAACATGCAGCTTGTAGTTTTCATGCTTCGCGGTACGCTGGAACAAATCCTCGACCTGTTCTTCTGACAGCTTGAGTGGCAAAATACCATTTTTAAAGCAATTGTTGTAAAAAATATCAGCATAAGACGGTGCAATTACAACCTTGAATCCATAATCAAGAATAGCCCAAGGTGCATGCTCACGAGAAGAACCGCAGCCGAAATTTGCTCTTGAAATAAGCACGGATGCTCCTTCATAACGTGGTTGGTTTAACGAAAAATCAGGAATGACAGCACCACTTTGATCAAATCTCCACTCGAAGAAAAGAAATTGGCCGAAGCCGGTACGTTCAATTCGTTTCAAAAATTGCTTTGGAATGATGGCGTCAGTATCTACGTTTACACGATCTACCGGAGCAACCAGGCCGGTATGCTTTTGGAATGCTTCCATATGGGTGATTCTCCTTTACTTCTATAAATTAAGCTTGTTGATAAGCTTTGAATTCCCAATCACGCACATCTACAAAGTGTCCTTCAATAGCAGCTGCCGCCGCCATTGCTGGTGAAACCAGATGCGTACGTCCGTCGCGTCCCTGACGCCCTTCGAAATTACGGTTAGACGTGGAAGCACAGCGTTGACCAGGAGTCAGGTAATCCGGATTCATAGCCAAACACATGCTGCATCCGGCATCGCGCCATTCGAAGCCCGCTTCAGTAAAGATGCGATCCAGGCCTTCCTTCTCAGCTTGAATTTTCACTCGGCCAGAGCCTGGCACAACAATCGCCTGAACATGCGAAGCTACCTGATAGCCTTCGGCTACTGCAGCTGCAGCGCGCAGATCTTCGATACGTCCGTTTGTGCAGGAGCCAATAAATACAACATCCAGCTTCAAATCGGTAATTGGCGTACCGGGTGTAAGACCCATATATTCAAGTGCTTTCTCCGATGCTTTGCGCTCATTTTCCGTAGGAAAGCTTTGCGGATCCGGTACTAGAGAAGTTACACTTGTTCCCATACCAGGGCTGGTACCCCAAGTTACTTGTGGTACTAAGGATGCAGCATCAAAATCAACCACATAATCATACACTGCACCTTCGTCAGTTGTGTAATACTTCCAAGCTTCAACTGCCGTATCGAAAGCTTCACCTTGAGGAACATACTCACGTCCGCGCAGGTAGTTGAAAGTAGTCTCATCCGGAGCGATCAAACCTGCTCTTGCTCCTGCTTCAATAGACATATTACATACAGTCATTCTTTCTTCCATGGAAAGGCCGCGGATGGCTTCGCCCGTGTACTCGATCACATAGCCGGTTGCGAAATCAGTTCCGTATTTGGCAATAACGCCCAGAATCAAATCCTTGGCTGTAACGCCCGGATTCAGTCTGCCGTCAATGCGGACCTCAAGTGTTTTTGCCTTGGACTGCTGCAAAGTTTGTGTCGCCATAACATGCTCAACCTCACTCGTACCAATACCAAAAGCAAGAGCGCCAAACGCGCCATGCGTAGATGTATGACTGTCCCCGCAAACGATTGTTTTGCCAGGATGTGTAAGGCCAAGTTCAGGACCCATAACGTGAACTACGCCTTGGTCAATGCTGTCCAGATCAAACAAGGTAACGCCGAAATCGCGACAGTTTTGGGAAAGCGTGTCAATCTGCTGCTTGGAAATCGGATCGGAAATGTTAAAGCGGTCTTTCGTTGGCACGTTATGATCCATCGTTGCAAAAGTTAAATCCGGTCTGCGGACTTTCCGTCCACTTAAACGAAGCCCTTCAAAAGCTTGGGGCGATGTCACTTCATGAACTAGCTGCAAATCGATATAAATAACGCTCGGCTTGCCTTCTTCCTGATGAATAACGTGATTATTCCAAATCTTCTCGAACATAGTTTGCTTACTCATTTGCAATCACCTCTTATTTGTTAAGTCCGTTCCATTTGGAGCGCACAAAAGCTTGTAATAGAATTGTAACATTCCTCGGTTATTGCAGCAAGACATAAAACCTATCAGTCTGATAAGTAATAACTATAAGTGGTCTCTTTCTAATGAATGCATGATATCCAACCTATATCCGTCCTATCTCCATCCTACCTCCATTCTATATCCATCCAGATTTATTTTCTTTTATGATTACAGCAGGTTATAATTTGACTCGGGAGGCGAAAAACATGGAATTACGACAGCTTCAATATGCCATTCAAATTGCCATTGAACGCAATTTCTCCAGAGCCGCAGAAAAGCTGCATATCGCTCAGCCTTCTCTCAGCCAGCAGCTGTCCAAGCTGGAAAAAGAGCTGGGAGTATTGCTCTTTCAGCGCAGCACAAGCTCTGTTGAGCTCACACATGCCGGGTCGCTTTTTGTAGAGAAATCACAACAAATTCTCGACCTGGTGGAGCAGCTGAAAAAAGAAATGGAAGATATCTCACAGATGAAAAAAGGACGGCTCATCGTCGGCAGCATGCCTATCACAGGCTCAACCATTCTCCCTTATGTCGTCCCTGCGTTCCAGGCTGCCTACCCGGAAATTGAAGTTTCGCTGGTCGAGGAAACCTCCTTTAACCTGGAGACACTTACAAGCAGCGGCCAAACCGATATTAGCCTGCTCTCCCTTCCGCTTAGAGATGACTCGCTTTATTATGAAACTTTATTAGAAGAAGAAATTGTACTGGCTGTTCATCCTCAGCATCCATTGGCTTCACGTTCCGATCCTATTCATTTGGGAGAGCTAAAGCAGGAGCCCTTTATAGCTTTAAAGAACGGGCAGGGCTTTCGCAAGCTCACCACCCAGCTTTGCCAACAGGCAGGCATTTCACCGAATATTGTATTTGAATCCAGTAACATGGAAACTATACAGTCCCTTGTTGCTGCTGGTATGGGTATTGCTTTTGTGCCTTTTCTTATTTCCAAAAGAAGTAGAAGCGAGCTGGCTCCCACTTACCTGCACCTAGAAGGACACCCGACTCGAACGCTGGTCATCGCCTATCGCAAAGGCAGATACATTTCTAAAGCTGCTGAAGCCTTTATTGCAACCATGAAACAAATTATGGATGCAAGATCGTAAAAAAGGACGCCTTGTCGCGATCCTTTGAGGTGCGTGTTCGAAACTTAGGAGCGTTATGGAGGGAATGGCTGTGGGCTCCAGCCGCTGTTAAAGATTTGTTCCTTCGAATGAAATGGATAGGGGGTTGGAACAAATCTTTAAAGGCGGGCGCTATCGCTCCTCCACCCACAGCCACTCCCTCTTCCAGCTACTACCTCACGAACACCAAGCTTCAAACGGACAGCCAACAAGAAGTTTTCTCTTTGCTGGAGGAGATTCCTAGCGGGAGCAAGCGCTGGGGATGAAGATGGCCCCTGCCAGCGCGCGCAACCGAGATTGTCTGCTACTTTAACGATGTTTTTCATCGCTAAAAGCACGAGGTCGCCCCCACAACCTTACTTTAACAATGAAAAACATCGTTAAAATCTCTTTTATGCACCTAGAAAGGCCATCTGTCCGCTTTTAACGATGAAAAACATCACTAAAGTGACAGATTGACCTGGGAACACTTACTTAACGATAAAAAACATCGTAAAATAAACTGCAAAAGCATAATGGGCAGAATTGGGGACAATTAGACGGAGGCGGGCTGCTTCATGGCTGCTAAGGGATACTCTTCCTTAAAACCTAAGCTTTCTTAGTTCAATTAGAAATGATAACCTCTCTTATCCTTTAGCTCAGTAAAACACATAACAAAGAAGCAAGGATGCCTTGCTTCTTTGTTATGTATACAAATCCATAAAGTGTGCTAACGAATAATTTCAAACACTCCTGACACCCAGCTTGTTGTTAAAGCATACCATGTATCAAAGTTTCTTATGAGAAATCAAAGGTTTCTTGATGAAACAAGTTCAGTGAGGAGATGGAGATTACATGGAGCTTATCAGTCGACTGGAGCAAGAGTTCCGCACGCTAGAAAATCCTACTATAGAGCAAATAAAAGGCTTATTTAATTCCCTAAGCGATTTGCTGAAGCAGGCCCCAAAGTATAGCAGCGATCCCGGAAGTCTTCCCTACTCGAGAAAAACATTGTTTCGTAATGATGCGGTCGAGGCTGTCGTTGTTCAGATACCTGCCGGGAGAGCAACTGCCATCCATGGCCATGGAAATTCTATAGGCTGTGTGTTTGTTATTGAAGGTGAATTTATGAATACGACCTACTTAACAGACAAGTACGGATACCCCGTGCAAGCTGGACAATGTACTGTCAAGACTGGAGAAACACTCATCGTACCTGCCGGACTCATTCATCAAATGAGCAACACTGGCAGGGAGGCGATGATTTCTGTACATGTGTATTCGCCTCCGCTGCACAATATGATGACGTACTTTCCCTATAGCGAGGTACTTGATTTCGTCATCTAACTTAGAACTGCAGCTTCTCTTCGATAAATGATTTCAGCTCGGTAATTGGCATACGTGTTTGCTGCATCGTATCACGGTCACGCACCGTAACCTGACCATCCTGCTCGGAATCAAAATCGTAAGTAATACAGAACGGAGTGCCAATTTCATCATGGCGGCGGTATCTTTTGCCGATGGAACCCGAATCATCATAATCGGTCATATAATACTTTGACAGATCCGCGAAAACTTGCTGGGCTCCTTCCGCAAGCTTCTTCGAGAGTGGAAATACCGCTGCTTTAATTGGCGCTAGAGCGGGATGAAAACGCAATACAGTCCGGCTATCGTCCCCTTCAAGCTGCTGCTCCTCAAAGGCATCGATCAGGAAAGAAAGCGTCACGCGATCTGCTCCCAGCGAAGGTTCGATGCAGTAAGCGATATAACGTTCTTTAGTTTCAGCATCGATATAATTGAAATCCTCACCCGAGTGCTCCATATGCTGCTTTAAATCAAAATCGGTACGATCGGCAATTCCCCAAAGCTCGCCCCAGCCGAACGGGAATTTATATTCAATATCCGTCGTTGCATTGCTATAATGGGACAGCTCATCATCCGAATGGTCGCGCAAACGCAAATTATCCGGCTTCAAGCCTAGGTTTAGCAGCCAGTTATGACAGAAGCTGCGCCAGTAAGCAAACCACTCCATATCCTCACCAGGCTTGCAGAAAAATTCAAGCTCCATTTGCTCAAACTCGCGGGTACGGAACGTAAAATTCCCCGGAGTGATTTCGTTACGGAAGCTTTTGCCAATCTGGCCGATTCCAAAAGGAAGCTTTTTGCGCATAGTGCGCTGAACATTCTTGAAGTTGACGAAAATTCCCTGGGCCGTTTCTGGACGCAGGTAAACGGTGTTGGAGCTGGATTCAGTCACGCCTTGGAAAGTCTTGAACATCAGATTGAACTGGCGAATGTCTGTGAAATCCTTGCTGCCGCAATCCGGACAAACCACATCATGATCCTGGATCAGCTTTTGCATTTCGGCAAATGTCATACCGTCTACAATAATTTCAATATCTTTCTCAGCCAGCTTGCCTTCGATCAGTTTGTCAGCACGGTGACGGGCTTTACACTGTTTGCAATCGATCATTGGATCATTAAAGTTGCCTACATGTCCGGAAGCGACCCAAGCCTGCGGATTCATCAGAATTGCCGCGTCCAAGCCAACATTATAAGGAGATTCCTGAATAAATTTTTTCCACCAGGCCCGTTTAATATTATTTTTCAGCTCTACGCCAAGAGGACCATAATCCCATGTATTTGCCAGGCCGCCGTAAACCTCTGATCCCGGAAAAACAAAGCCCCTATGCTTAGCCAAAGCCACGATTTGCTCCATACTTATACTCATTTCCAATTCGCCCCTCTTCATTTGTTTGTTCACATACTAACTCATCAAAACTGCAGCTGTAAGTCAAACCTGTAAAGCATTAAAAAATCACAAAAAAAGCCACCATCCCTACAGGCATCTAAAATGCCTAGGGACGGGAGCTTTGCACCCGCGGTTCCACCCTAGTTGATGCGCCAGTCATCTGGCGTACCCTCTTTTTCAAAAACCGACTCCAGACTGCCCTTTCTCTGCTCCTTCTGACCGGGCTTGCACCTTCCCCGGCTCGCTGTACATAAGGTCTTGCAGATACTATTGGTCCTTCATTGCCGAATTCCTAATGTGATTTGCATATTGCGTATATTGTACAAAAGAATCTCAAAAAAATCAAATATTTGCCGAATCTAGCGCAGCACTCCGATTTTGAGGATCGAGCTTCATGGATCGGATGATCGTTTCCAGCTCTGGACTTGGCTCAGGATACTCAAGCTTCATTTTCTCAAGTGCCTTCACTATAATCCGCAGCACCAAATAATCACGGAACCATCGCTCATTGGCCGGAACGATATACCACGGGGCTTCTTTGGAGCTGCACTCACGAAATACGTCCTCATAGGCACTGCAATAATCGTCCCAATACTTTCTTTCCTCAAGATCACTGGGATCGAATTTCCATTTCTTTTTCGGATTGGTAAGACGGTCATTGATTTTTTCGATCTGAAAATCCTTCGAAATATGCAAAAATATTTTAACGACACTTACCTGCTCATCAACCAGGAGCTGCTCAAAATTTCGTATATGATTAAATCTGCGTTTTACTTCTTTATTGGATATGTTTCCATGAACACGGGTTATAAGCACATCCTCATAATAAGAGCGGTTGAAAGCGGTTATGTGACCGGCAGCTGGGACGGCTTTATGCGCACGCCACAAGAAATCATGGGAAAGCTCTTCCTCGCTTGGCTTCTTGAAGCTTGTTACCTGAAAGCCCTGCGGGTTTATGGAAGACAGGACCTTTTTGATCACGCCATCCTTCCCGCTGCAATCCATCCCTTGAAATACGATTAAGAGCGAGCGCTTTTTATCAGCAATCAGCTTGTCCTGCAAGTTCTCAAGCTTTTCCTTTAAATTCTGGACCTCTGCCTTCAGCTTCTCACTATTTTCCAAACCGCCTGTATCCTGAGGATCGTAGTCTTTCAGCTTGATATTTTTGCCATGCGGCAGCAAATAAGGCTTAATCATCGCTTCCAACTCCTCTTGACTTATTTCTAATGCAATTATACAGGATTGAAGCTTCAGTACAGCTGTGGACGGCGATCCTCGAAAATCGGTATGCGGCTGCGGACCTGATCTACCTCACTAAGTTCAAACGTTGCTTGCAGAATTTCCTCAGCTTCTCCACCTTCAACAAGCACTTCTCCCCAAGGATTAATAACCATTGAATGACCAAAAAATTCGGTACTGCCGCTCTTCCCGACCCTGTTGCAAGAAACAACATACATTTGATTTTCAATAGCTCTTGCCATTAAAAGAGTGCGCCAATGATGCAGCCTCGGATTAGGCCATTCTGCAGGCACGAACAAAATACGCGCTCCTCCCAGCGCAAGCTTACGGGCCAGCTCGGGAAAACGAATGTCGTAACAAATCATAACTCCAGCCGGTATACCCTCCAGCTCAAAGCTGCCGATTTGTTCACCTTCGGTCAAATACTTTTCTTCCTCCATCAGCCGGAAAAGGTGGATTTTCGAATATTCAGCCGTCTCTTTGCCTTCTCGGTCAAATATATACACGGTATTGCGCACATGCTCACCCTGTTTTTCCGCGATAGATCCGGCAATCACATGAACGCCATGCTTAGCGGCAAATTCCGAAATAAACGCTTTCGTGCGTTCTCCCGCTTTATCCGCCAACTGATGAATTTCTTCTAAGGCATAGCCGGTATTCCACATTTCGGGAAACATTAATATATCTGGCTTTACTTCTGCTGTAACGGCCTCGTTCATAAGCTGCTCCAGCCGATTGAAATTGGCGTCAGGATCCCCCAATGCAATATCCATTTGCAAAAGTGAGATGGTTAATTTATCTATTGCAGACATTGAAAGCTCCTTTCATAACTAGAGAATTTGATTCTTTGATACTTTTGATTCTATATTAGAGGAATTGGTGGCTGAGTTCAATGCTCACTATACAGCGCACCGAAATCATGTTACATTATTGCTGATAGCTTAATTCCTTCTTTTCGGAGTGTGATACTATGGAAATATCATCTGCAAATAAAAGCCCTATGCTTATTCAACCAGCGGAGCGGATGCTTCATCTGCCTACCCAATTTTTCGCTAATTTAGTACGCAAAGCCAATGAGCAAATTGCTGCTGGCCATGATGTTATTAATCTGGGTCAAGGTAATCCGGATCAACCTACGCCCCCGCATATTGTGCAAGCTTTGCAGGAGGCTTCGACAAATCCGCTTTATCACCGTTATCCCCCCTTCACCGGTTATCCGTTTTTGAAAGAAGCGATCGCCAAGCGGTATAAAGAGGATTACGATGTAGATCTGGATCCCGAGACCGAAGTGGCTATTCTTTTCGGCGGCAAAACCGGCCTGGTCGAAATCAGCCAGTGTCTGCTGAACCCGGGGGATGTCTGCCTCGTACCTGATCCCGGCTATCCCGACTATTGGTCTGGTGTTGCACTGGCAGGAGCGGAGATGGTGTTCATGCCGCTGAAGGAAGAGCATCAATTCCTGCCTGATTTGTCGGCACTGCGCGAAGCGGACTTGAAACGTGCAAAACTTATGTTCGTCAATTACCCTAACAATCCTACTGCAGTTACTGCTCCTGCTTCTTTCTACGAGGATACGGTAGCCTTTGCTGAAAAACATGGTATCGTCGTTGCTAGTGATTTTGCTTATGGAGCTATCGGTTTTGATGGTCAGAAGCCTATTAGCTTTCTGCAGACCCCTGGCGCCAAGGAAGTAGGCGTGGAATTCTACACCTTGTCCAAAACGTACAATATGGCGGGGTGGCGCGTTGGCTTCGCGCTAGGCAACCGCAAGGTTATTTCTTTGATCAACCAGATTCAGGATCACTATTTCTGCTCACTTTTTGGGGGCATTCAGGCTGCAGCTGCCGTTGCCCTCACGGGTCCACAGGACAGTGTCTTCCAGATGAGTACGCTCTATGAAGGTCGGCGTAATGCA
The DNA here is from genome assembly GCF_017874215.1 of Paenibacillus eucommiae. Lineage (GTDB taxonomy): Bacteria > Bacillota > Bacilli > Paenibacillales > NBRC-103111 > Paenibacillus_AI > Paenibacillus_AI eucommiae. The sequence continues at coordinate 72,941 of NZ_JAGGLB010000028.1, read as the reverse complement.
CTCTTTCGTGCGCTGGATACGATTGGCTGGCAGGCACAGCCATCAGGCGGCTCCTTCTTCGCCTGGCTTCCCGTCCCCAAAGGACGCAATTCTGCTGAGCTCGCTGACCTTATTCTGCAGGAGGCTAAAGTAGTTGCAGCTCCGGGCATTGGATTTGGTACGCATGGGGAAGGCTATGTGCGGCTCGGTCTGCTTTCCTCAGAAGCACGGCTCGAAGAAGCTGTTCAGCGTATAGGCAAGCTGCATCTATTTGATTAGCAGGCGGCTTGCCTTCCAGATTTGACTTCCAAGCTTGACTTCCAGGCTGTACTTCCAGGCTCAGCTTCCTTTACAAAGATCGTCCCCCATGCTATTCTTATAAAAAAGAAAATGAACGTAGTGATGGGAATAGTAGGAACCGAGCATCATGCATCAGAGAGTAAGCTTCACTGGCTGAGAGAGCTTACCATGTAACGGCACCGAACCCGCCCCTGAACGGTCAGCGATGAGTTGAACAGCACCCTTCTGTTACCAAGGGAACCAGAGTTGGACGCCCTCAAGCGTCAATTTAAGGTGGTACCGCGGAAGTTCCCAGGCTTTCGTCCTTTACAAGGACGGAGGTCTTTTTTGCATTCAGGACTCAATTAAGGATGTGTTACAAACATGCAGCAGCGAGTAGTAATCAAAATTGGCAGCAGCTCTTTAACATCAGAAGCAGGCGGACTTAATCCCGATAAAATTCGTTTTTTCGCCTCCGAGCTTGCCCGGCTTCAACAATCCGGCCAGCAAATTCTTCTTGTAACATCCGGAGCTGTTGCAGCAGGCTTCACGTCACTTGGATACAAGACGCGTCCCAAAGTGCTCCACGAAAAACAAGCAGCCGCAGCTGTCGGGCAAGCTCTCCTCATGCAGGCTTACCACGAAGCGTTTGCAGGACATGATATCGGCGTCGCGCAGATTCTGTTGACGCGTTATGATTTCTCTAACCGGAAGCGGGTGAACAACGCCCTGCTGACGATTGACGAGCTGCTTCGCCGCGGTGTCATTCCGATTATTAACGAGAACGATACTGTCTCGGTAGATGAATTAAAGTTCGGCGACAATGACACCTTGTCGGCACTGGTAGCAAATCTGGTGAAAGCAGCCATGCTGCTGATCATTACAGACATGGACGGCCTCTACACGGATGACCCCAGAAAGAACGCGAGCGCCCAGCGTATCGAGCGTGTGGATCAAATCAGCGATGAGCTTTATCGCATGGCGGGAGGCTCGGGGAGCTCTGTCGGCACAGGCGGCATGCGCTCCAAGCTTGAAGCGGCCCGCATAGCGATGCGCGGCGGCGTGCCTGTATTTGTCGGCCGGGTCGATGCACCCGGCGACCTGTCACTGGCCGCTGATGGTAGCGGCAAAGGCACTTACTTCGACACACAGCTCGGCAACCTGTCGATGAAGAAGCAGTGGGTCGGCTTCCACTCGCTGACGATGGGCACCATTATCGTTGACAGCGGGGCTGAGACGGCACTCCTTTCCGAAGGAAGAAGCCTGCTGCCGGCTGGTGTCAGGGAGGTTGAGGGCGACTTTCACCCCGGTGATGTCGTCGAGGTTGTTGGCTTGGACAAATTGCCTATCGGCCGCGGGGTTGTCAACTACGCCTCCTGGCAGCTGCTTGCTGCTGCCGGACTCTCCACAGAGGAAGTACAAAAGAGAGTCGAGGTCACTCGAATCGAGGTTATTCACCGCGATGAATGGGTGCCTCTGCGCTAAATGAAAATATGTTAAAATATAAGAGTCTATCTACACACAGGAGGTAAAAACAATGAGTGAAGTCAAAGAAAAAGCAATGCTGGCTAAACAAGCAGCTCAATCAATGGGAAACCTCAGCACACAACAAAAGAACGATGCCTTGCTCCTTATGGCCGATGCGTTAGTTGCCGAGCAGGAATCCATTATACAAGCAAATAAGCTCGATCTGAAAAGGGGCGAAGAATCCGGAATTGGCGCCTCCCTATTGGATCGGCTAGCATTAAATGAACAGCGCATCGCAGCCATGGCTGAAGGTCTCAAGCAAGTTATTGAGCTGCCGGATCCAATTGGCGATAAGCTGGAAACATTTAGCCGGCCCAATGGTCTGCTGGTCGAAAAAATTCGCGTACCCCTAGGTGTTATCGGCATTATTTATGAAGCCAGACCGAACGTAACTGTGGATGCAGCCGCACTATGTCTCAAAACAGGCAATGCTGTTGTGCTTCGCGGCGGCTCCTCTGCTCTGAATTCCAACGAGCGGATCGTCGAAGTGCTTCATTCCGCGCTTAGTCAGTCAGCTATTCCAGTGAATGCTTTACAGCTCATACTGAGTCCAGATCGTTCATCTGTAGATGAGATGCTTAAACTTAACGGATTGATTGATGTGCTTATTCCAAGAGGCGGCCATTCACTTATTCAAAATGTGGTCAAAAATGCCACCGTTCCTGTCATTGAAACCGGAGCTGGTATATGCCATACTTTTATCGATCAATCTGCTATACACGAAATGGCTGTGCAGATAGCCTTAAACGCTAAGGTCCAACGCCCTTCTGTATGTAATTCCATGGAAACCTTGCTTGTTCACGAAGCTTATGCAGCTCAACACCTAGCCTCATTGGCTGATGCTTTTTCCCAGGCTAATGTCGAGCTGCGTGGAGAAGAAAAGGCCAAAGCCCTGGTTCCTTATATGAAGGATGCTTCATCAGAGGATTGGGATACGGAATATGGTGATTACATTTTGTCCGTTAAGGTTGTCAGCAATCTGGACGAAGCCATGGATCATATCCGTCAGCATGGAACCATGCATTCCGAATGCATTGTAACCGAAGATGCAGCAAATGCCAGCCGCTTTCTTCAGGAAGTGGACGCAGCAGCCGTGTATCACAATGCTTCCACCCGCTTCACTGACGGCTTTGAATTCGGCTTTGGCGCGGAAATTGGTATTAGCACACAGAAACTTCATGCCCGTGGTCCTATGGGCTTGCCTGCACTTACGACAACCAAATTCCGCGTTTACGGAAGTGGACAAATTCGCTAATTTATAAAAATCAGCCATATACTTGCTCTAAGATCATTTCATTTAGATTTCATTTAAATCAATCAGGAGGCACTTATGACTTCTTCTATAGCTCAAAAACGCATTGCCTTCGTTGGCGCCGGTTCCATGGCGGAAGCTTTATTCCGCGGCCTCATTGAGCGCAATATAACCCAGCCCGAGCAGCTTTACGTAATGAATCGCTCGGATCAGGCTAAGCTGGATCGCATTCACAAACAATATGGCGTTCATGTATCCTCAGATACTTCCCAGCGTGAAGCTTACATCAGCCAAGCAGATGTCGTTGTTGTCTGTATGAAGCCAAAGGATGCTGTCACAGCTTTTCAAGAGCTTAAGGTGCTGTTAAATGAACGCCAGCTGCTCATATCTGTTATTGCCGGACTTTCCATTGAGAAAATGGAGACTTTATTAGGCTCCCGCATGCCTATTGCCCGCACGATGCCAAATACTTCGAGCACTATAGGCCTAGGGGCGACGGGAATCAGCTTTTCTGCCAGCGTTGGGGAGGCTTACCGCCAGCTGGTCATCCAGATGTTCGAAGCTGTTGGTATCGTTACGATCGTAGAAGAAGCAAAGCTGGAAATCGTAACCGGCTTATCCGGCAGCGGACCCGCATACGTATATTATTTTATTGAAGCAATGATTCATGCTGCTGTAGAAGGCGGATTACCGGAGCAAGAAGCACGGAAATTAACTATCCAAACTTTACTTGGAGCAGCGCACATGGTTCAGCAAACACAAGAAGATCCAGCTGAGCTTCGCCGGAAAGTAACTTCGCCTGGTGGAGCTACGCAAGCAGCTATTGAAGCTTTGGACCGTTATCAGTTTAAAGAGGGCGTTGTTACTGCCGTAACTAGCTCAGCAGAACGCGCTAAGCAAATGGGCGAGCAAATCATCACAGCTAAGCAAGACTAATCCAGGATTATAATGGAATAACAAATTTATATCTTCTAACCTTGTAACTTTTAAAAATATAATTATTAAATTGTATCTTTTAACAATATATCGTTTAACATATGTTTCAAAACGATCAAAGAAAAGCAGGTGACTTATTTGAATGCATACTGCCTAGCAACTTATCGCTGCTACGACGAAAAAGCCGATTTTACCAAAAAAGCAAACGGGATCGCAGTTGGTCTAACCGTAGGAAGCTGGACTGAGCTGCCCGAAGCGCAGAAAGCGCAAATGGAAAAGCATTTGGGAAAAGTTATTTCAGTGATTGTACATGAGCCTGTGAATGGGGAAAGTTCTGCAGACCGGTATGCGGACATCAGCATTGCATATCCCGATGTCAATTTCAGCCGCGATATCCCCGCACTGCTCGTTACTATATTTGGCAAGCTTTCGATGGATGGAAGAATCAAGCTCACAGATCTCTCCTTCTCCTCCGATTTCCTTTCGTCCTTCCCAGGTCCTAAATTCGGCATACAAGGAATTCGCAACTTGCTGGGTGTTCACGACCGTCCGCTGCTGATGAGTATATTTAAATCCGTTGTAGGCTATGAGCTGCCAGCGCTGCGAGAGCAGTTTTATTTGCAGGCAGCTGGGGGCGTAGACCTGATTAAGGATGATGAGATCCTGTTCGAGAATCCACTTACGCCGCTTGAGAAGCGAATTGAAGTATGTATGGAAGCCGCTGCTAAAGCAAGTCAGGAAACCGGTCAAAAGCTGCTCTATGCAGTCAACATAACCGGACCTACCTCAAAGCTGGCTGAACAGGCCAAGAAGGCGATCCGGGCCGGGGCCAACGCCATCCTTTTCAATGTGCTTGCCTATGGCTTTGACGTGCTTCACGAGCTTAGCTCTGATCCGGAAATCAACGTCCCGATTATGGCTCATCCCGCAATGGCCGGGGCTTTTTATCCATCTCCACATTACGGTATTACTGCCTCAGTTTTGCTGGGCAAGCTGATGAGGCTGGCTGGTGCCGATCTGGTCCTGTTCCCTTCTCCGTATGGATCGGTTGTTATGCCGCTCGAAGAAAATTTAGCTATTAAGCACATGCTGCTTACGACTGATTTGAACAAAGATTACTTGTACGCTTCAGATGGAGAAAAGTCACAGCTTGCGCCAAGTTTCCCGGTTCCATCCGCTGGCATCCATCCGGGCCTTGTCCCTCACATCCTGCGTGATTTCGGAGAAGAAGTCGTTGTCAATGCAGGCGGAGGTATCCATGGGCACCCATTAGGTACAATTGCTGGCGGTCAAGCATTTAGACAAGCTATTGAAGCGAGCCAGCGGCAGATTCCTCTTCGGGAGTACGCCAGCACGCATAAGGAGCTGCAGATTGCTATAGAAACCTGGGGGGTTAAAGATTAACATGTCAGCACGCAAGCCTTCTGTTATTTTTTGCGACTTTGATGGCACAATTACCCTTAGTGATAATATTGTAGCTATTATGAAGCACTTTGACCCGCCAGGCTGGCAGGGAATTGTGGATCAGGTTCTCAGCAAAAAGGTATCCGTGCGTAAAGGTGTAGGTGATATGTTCGCCCTACTTCCTTCCTCTCTCAGAGAAGAGATCGTTAGCTATTCCATTCATAATGCTGTTATTCGCGATGGCTTTAGTGATTTTATCGATTATTGCAAGCTTAATGATATCAAACTGCTGGTAACCAGCGGGGGCATTGATTTTTTTGTTTACCCGCTGCTGGCTCCCTTTGATATTAAAGCAGAAAATATTTACTGCAACTCCAGCTCTTTTGACGGAGAAACGATAGAAATTCTCTGGCCTCACCCCTGTGACGAGCATTGTCACAACGAATGCGGCATGTGCAAAACAACGATTATCCGATCCTACGACAGCGAGCAGTATAAGCGTATTTTAATCGGAGATAGCGTTACTGATTTTGCTGGAGCACAGCTGGTTGAAACGATTTTTGCCAGATCCCATCTGATCGGACTTTGCGATGAACTGGGGCTTCCTTTCACACCTTTCGAAACCTTCTTTGACATTATCGATAGATTGGAGCAAATGAACTACAATGACTGAACCTATACGTTTGGAAGATAAGCAGCGGGCTTTTGCCGAGCTGCGCAGCATCAAAGCAGGCTTTGCAGCAAAAGGCTGGTTTCCAGCTACTAGCGGCAACCTCTCCGTTCGCGTTGGCGGCTTTGATCCTGAATCCTTTACCTTTGCTATAACCTCAAGTGGTAAAGACAAATCTGTAGAAACCCCGGAGGATTTTCTGCTCGTAAATGAGAAAGGCCTTCCTACAGAAGCCACAGCGCTTAAGCCTTCTGCAGAGACGCTGATTCACTCGGAAATATACCGTTTGACGGGTGCTGGCGCAATTTTTCACGTTCATACTGTGTTTAATAATATAGTTTCGGAGCTTTACTGGAGTAAGGGGCATATTCCCGTAGATGGTGTAGAATTGATCAAAGGCTTTAACATCTGGGAGGAGGATGCTCATATTGAAATTCCGATCCTGCCTAATTATGCGGAAATACCTCGGATTGCAGCACTAGTTGAAGGCGCCCTGCAGCCCAAAATTCCTGGTATCGTGCTAAGAAAGCATGGCATTTATGCGTGGGGAGCTAACTCCTTTGAGGCCAAACGTCACTTGGAGGCATTTGAATATTTGTTCGAATATGTGTATCGCTGGAATTTGCTGAACCCTTCGTCTAAATAAGCATCTTGCTGCTGCGTCCTTTTGAGGCGTGTGTTGATAACGGTGCTAAGTCAGCTATGGCTTCTTCCGAGTGATGAATACCCTAAACTCAAAGGGACAGCCTGCAGACTTTTCTTTCCTGATGGAAAGGGATAGTGACTACTTTATCGGTATTATGCATTCAAGCTTTCTTATAGGTTTAGAAAGACCGCTCCTTCATGCATCATGAGCGGTCTTTTTTGTGAACTTACTGGAATGTATATGTGTTGAGTGGAAATCTGGAGTGACTACTTTGATTATGTTGAGTATTACACCGGTAAAGGGTTTGAGTGTGTGTGGTGTGCTTCACTTAACGATGTTTTTCATCGTTAAAGCAAGTCCTTTCCAGGTCAATCCGCACGTTAATGATGATTCATCGTTAAAAGAGGTCGGATGGCCCACTCAAGTTGAATAACAGGGATTTAACGATGAAAAACATCGCTAACCAAGGTTGTGGAGAGCACCTGATACTTTTAGCGATGAAAAACATCGTTAAAGCACCAGCTCCTCTAGGTTGTGTGCGTTGGCAGGGGCAATCGTGTCCGCTGTAAGGGCCGAGAATATGGAATGTTCCCTTACCAGTAACCCGTTCAGCCTCACAATCACAAACAACAAGCGCCTAAGTTCCTCGCAAGAAACTAGGGGCGCTTGTTATTTTCAAATCTTTTTCAGATTGTTATCTCGTGTTTGCTGTCATCCAGCCAATTTTATCGGGAATTGCGGAACCGCTGTGTAAACTCTTTGGCCTGTTCGACCGTAGCAACCCGGTTTCTGCTCCATTCCAGCAGGATACGGTCCATGTAGCGAAAGTGTACTTTACCGGCGAATACAGCTTCTTTCAAAGCTGCCAATATCAGTTCTTCCCGATAATTATCTTTGTCCAGCCAGCTGCTAATGCCTTCAAGCTCCATTGGTGTAAGAGGCCTGGCAAATTCCTTCTCAATAATTGAAAAGATATCCTTGCCTTTATCAGCATGAATGGTTTTACTTGGACGTATTCGCTTAGCTGCCTGCTCCTCTAAATAAGCAGCGGCCAGCTTAGTATACAGTGGATCCAGGTTGTACCTTTCATACTGGATACCCGATATCTCATCGATATCTTCATCTATAGAAATAAACTTTTCCTTCAGCAGCCTCTGTATGCCAGCAATAACCTGCTCTGGCGCCGCTGACATTAGCGCTTGAATTTCTTCGATTGTTGGAAAATCATTTTTCACTTTATCGAGAAAAGCAATAAGCTGGATGAGAATCATGGCCTCAAGCTCGCTAAGCTTTAGTCTCTTGTAATATTTTAAAAGCAGCGTAGGAACCGCCACAGTCCCTTCCTTCATAGCTGCCTGTAGTAGTGCTTGCTCATGCTTCTGCTCTATGCTTGTTGTTTTCATTCCCGCTCTCCCCTCTCTACTTCCTTCTGTCTTCTCTCTCTGCTCAGTTAACATTTAAGGGTAAAGGCGGTAAAGCAGTCTTGGAAACGGAATCGTCTCGCGCACATGCTCCAAGCCGCAAATCCAGGAAACGGTACGCTCAAGCCCGAGGCCGAATCCGGAATGTGGCACGGTGCCATATTTACGCAGATCCAAATACCATTGATAGGCTTCCTTTGAGAGCTCATGCTCTTGGAATCGCTGCTCCATTAGCTGTGGGTCATCAATGCGCTGACTGCCCCCAATAATTTCTCCATAGCCTTCTGGCGCGATCATGTCCGCACAAAGCACCACCTCCGGCCGATTAGGATCTGGCTTCATGTAGAAGGACTTGAGTGCAGTCGGATAGTGGGTAATAAACACAGGCGTTTCATACTGCTCAGCAATTACTGTTTCATGAGGAGCGCCGAAATCTTCTCCCCATTCAAATTCAAAGCCCTTTTCTTTCAGCAGCTCCACCGCTTTATCATACGAGATTCTCGGGAACGCACCTGCAACCTTAGCCAGTTTATCCGTATCCCTTTCAAGAACCTCCAGTTCCGCCCGACAATGCGTAAGCACATTTTGCACAATGTAAGCGACAAATTGCTCTTGAATCTGCAAACTCTCCTCATGATCTATAAAAGCCATCTCAGGCTCTATCATCCAGAATTCGATTAAATGCCGGCGAGTTTTCGATTTCTCTGCACGAAAGGTTGGACCGAATGAATACACCTTCCCTAGTGCCATAGCTGCCGCTTCCATGTAAAGCTGACCGCTCTGAGTTAAAAAAGCATCCTCGTCAAAATATTTGGTATGAAATAAATTGGTCGTTCCCTCACAGGAGGAAGGCGTCAAAATTGGGGGATCTACCAGATGAAAGCCTCTTTCATTAAAAAACTGCTGAACAGCCTGAATGATTTGCGCACGGATAACCAGAACAGCACGCTGACGAGGACTGCGAATCCATAGATGACGATGATCCATCAAGAAATCAACGCCATGCTCTTTAGGCGTAATCGGATAGTCTTCTGTTATTTGAATAATCTCGATATGTTCAACATCAAGCTCAAAGCCACCCTTGCTGCGGGTATCTTCCTTTACCTTTCCAGTAATGTATAGCGAGCTTTCCTGCGTCAGCGCATTCGCGGCTTCCCATACTTCGCTGCTAACCTCGCTTTTAACGACAACGCCCTGCACATAGCCTGAACCGTCCCGAAGCTGTAAAAATTGGATTTTTCCGCTGGATCTTTTCTTGTTCAGCCAGCAGCCGATCGTCACGGATTCACCTAAATGATGCTTCACTTCTCCGATTGTACTTTTAGTGCTCAAATGGATTTCCCCCCGTAATGGAATTGGAATTCATAATATTCCTCTTATTGTACAACATTCGGCTTCAACAATCCCCTTTCCTTTACGAGGACATAAGTGTCTCTTGCGATCATCCACTCTTCATTCGTTGGAATAACCAGCACCTCGACTCTTGAGCCCGGTCGTGAAATGGTTCGCTCCGTCCCACTGCCAGTACGGTTAAGCTCTTCATCTAGATCAATGCCAAGAAAGGTTAAGCGTTCGCATACTGAACGGCGCAGCAGCTCGGAATTTTCCCCAATTCCTGCTGTGAACACGAGCACATCCACGCCATCCATTGCCGCGGCGTAAGCTCCGATATATTTCCGCAAGCGGTACTCAAACATATCAAACGCCAGGGTCGCCTGTTTATCTCCGGCTGCTTTTGCTTCTTCAATTTCCCGCATATCGCTGCTTGTTCCTGAGATCGCCAGCAGGCCGCTGTGTCTGTTAAGCATGGAGTTAACCTCTCCGATCGTTAAGTCCTCCTTGCCCATGGCATAAGGAACGATAGCGGGGTCAAGATCGCCGCTGCGCGTCCCCATCATCAGTCCCTCCAATGGAGTCATCCCCATACTGGTATCCACCGATTTACCACCCATAACGGCACTCAGGCTCGCACCATTTCCTATGTGACAGGTAATAATCTTGAGCTGCTCAAGTGACCGCCCCAGAAAAGCGGCAGCCCGCTCGCTGACATACTGATGGGAAGTTCCATGAAAGCCATAACGGCGCACCTTATGTTTGCGGTAGAAGGCCATTGGAACCGGATATAAGTAAGCAGCCGGAGGCATCGTTTGATGAAACGCAGTATCAAAAACAACAACCTGCGGTACATGCGGCATATTGGTCTCTACAGCCTCAATGCCCAATATATGGGCAGGATTATGAAGCGGAGCAAGGTCAAAAAGTTTCTTGATTTCCCGCTTCACTTCACTATCTACAAGCACAGAGCCTTTAAAGGCTTCTCCTCCGTGAACCACCCTGTGACCGACTGCATCAATTTCTGAGATTACCCGCAGCAATCCATCCCTGGGATGAACAAGCATATCCAGCACTCTGCGAATAGCCGTTGTGTGATCAAGAATTTCGCTTACTTCACGGACTTCCGGTTTACTATCCGGCTCATGGGTCAGAATGGCTGTATCCATCCCGATTCTCTCTACCTTACCTTTAGCCAGAACAGTTTCATTCGCCATATCAAACAGTTGATATTTGAGTGACGAGCTTCCTGCATTGATAACTAGAATTCTCATAGCCGATCACCGTCCTCATCGTAACGAAAGAAGCCCTCTCCCGTTTTGACACCAAGATGACCAGCCCGTACCATTTGCTTAAGCAGATGAGATGGACGATATTTGATGTCGCCAAATTCACGGAACATTTCCTCCAGCGCAGCTTGTACAGAATCGAGTCCGAAGCGGTCACACATTTCAAGCGGGCCAAAACGAAAGCCATAGCCGATGCGCATAGCTGTATCGATATCCTCAGCAGAAGCAACCCCCTCTGATAAAGTATGCAAGGCTTCGTTGATCAATGTACAGATTAAGCGGCTTGTGATATAGCCGGGCGATTCGTATACCTTAATACTTTTTTTCTGGATAATATCATCTACAAAGCGACGAGTCGCTTCAAAGGTTGCATCAGAGGTTTTCATACCGCGGACAACTTCTACCAAATGGATTTTGGCCACAGGATGCAGAAAATGCATCCCGATAATACGCTCCGGGCTTGTCGTTACGGCAGCGATTTCCGTCAGGCTTAAAGCTGAAGTATTGCTGGCCAATATAGTAGGAGGAGGACAAATTTGAGTCAGCTGAAAAAAAATATGCTTCTTCGCGTTCATATCCTCACTGATCGTTTCAATGACCATATCGCAGCCAGCCAAGTCTTCAAGGGCATCGGCTTTATGTATTCTTGAAAGTATCAGCTTTTTCTCTGCTTCGGTTAAAGCCCAGCGATTAATTTGTTTATCAAGACTGACTGTGATCATATTTAGAGCATGCTCAAGTATTTCCGGTGATTTTTCAACTAGCCTTACATCCAATCCGCGAGCAGCCAGCATTTCGGCAATGCCTTGTCCCATAGTGCCTCCGCCCACGACGCCAATTGTTTTGTAGGTCATATGTACGCTGCTCCTTTCCATGAACATTCATCTGACATAGGATATTAGGATAACCCTTCTTCCTCTATGATACATCGTTCCACCGCATATTTCATTAAAAAACCGCCAATCCCCGGGAAGGGCGGCGGTAACATTGGACTAAGCAATTCTAGAGCTGCTGCTTGTTAGAAGCTCCCGGAATGCTGTACCTGAAAGAACCTCTTCCTTCATCAAGATTTGGAAGGAATGTTCAAATACATTCCGCTGCTTATCGAGCAGTTCTCTTGTACGGTTCGTCAACTCCTCCATAATGGCTGCATTCTCCTTCATTAGCTCTTCCTTCGTGACCATATCACGATGGACAATGCCAAGTGAGGTTAAGCCTGAATCCATCATGTTGCGAACCATTTGCAGAGCTTGTTCAAAGTCGTTGCGCGATCCGGTGCTCCGTCCTCCGTAGAATATTTCTTCAGCTACTGAGCCGCCAAGCGCAATCATAATCTGCTGCTCGATATGTTCCTTGGTATACAAATACTGATCCTGCTGCGGATTATGTCTTACATAACCTAACGCCTTCCCCCGCGGACTTACTGTCACCTGGGAGACTGAGCCCGGACGCATGATTTCGGCAACGATAGCATGTCCCAGCTCATGATAAGCTACCCGTTCCTTCTCTTCTTGAGTGGACTCACGATCTGTCCGTTCACCCATCATCACCTTGTCTATGGCCGATGACAAATGCTGCTGCTCAATGGCCGGTTTCTCTTCACGAAGCGCATAAATAGCTCCTTCATTCAGCACGCTTTCAAGCTGGGCTCCGGAAAATCCGAAGGTTTCCTCTGCGATTTGCTCCATGGAAACGTCCTTCGCAATCGGTTTGTTTTTCATATGAATGGACAAAATAGACAAGCGCCCTTTTTTATCAGGAAGCTCCACATCGATATGCCGGTCAAACCTGCCAGGACGCAGCAGAGCACTATCCAGCATTTCCTTGCGGTTAGTCGCCGCCATGATTAGAATTCGGGGACTTTCGTCCGTATGAATGCCGTCCATCTCTGTCAGCAATTGGTTAAGCGTCTGATCATACTCACGGTGCTGACCACCGTCACGGCTGCCGCCGATCACATCGATTTCATCAATAAATACGATTGCGCTGTCCTTGCCTTCCTTTTGTGCTTTGGTACGCGCTTCTTTAAACAGGTCACGCACTCGGCTAGCTCCGACACCTACATACATCTCCACAAATTCACTGCCTGAAGCAGCTACATAAACAGAATTCGTATAATGGGCGGATGCTTTGGCCATTAAGGTTTTACCCGTTCCTGGAGGCCCAGTGAGCAAAATCCCCTTAAGGGGCCGAATACCAAGCTTCTTAATCTGTTCATGCTTGATCAGAAAATCGAGCCCTTCCATCAGCTCTTTCTTGGCACGATCCTGCCCGCCGATCTGATCAAAATTTAAGAACGCCGGTGTACGTCCTTTATTTTTCCGGTCGCCAGGAGCCGCTCCCATACCTGCTCTGCCGCGTATCATAAAAAATAAAAAGAAGGCAACAGCACCAATAAATAAAATCGGCATAACATTAATTCCAACATACATCAGAAAAATCAATAACACAGGAATAAATCCAATACATATCTCTTTACCGAGCTTACTCATTAGGCCACACTCCTATCTTAGCGGATATGCGGGGCAGCATAAGAAATTTACTGTTTGTCCCATCCGTAAGTCTGACGTATACATAGCTGTCATCCATCTGCGTATCTACCTTCATTCCCTGATCGGATAAGGCCAGCTCTTCCAAATTTTTCGGTATATCTGAATACTGCCTGTTTTCCATCGCTTGTGCCACATCGAATAAAGCCTTGGACCACCAAGCTTCCAGCTCAGGAGAGGTATTGCCAACAGGCTTAATAACCAGCTGCCGTTTGCCAACAATGGAAGCACCCTCCAAGTTAATGTTACGAACAATTTCCCGAAGGTCTGCATCTTCCTTTAAAGTTAATTCTATCTTAACCTGTGCGCTATTCATAGCTATACTAGAATGCTCTACACCTGGCAGCTTATTGATGACTCCTGTTAAGGGCTGTTCCATGGCCAAGCTATGATAGGCGAACCAGCCCCCGAATAAAATAACGAAAGAAACAATCACACTTATAGCTACGGGTAAGAGACGCAGCTTCATCAGCCAACGCCCCCTTTCTATAAACGATTTTTAATACAAATTACTATACGAATAGTATAGCATACTATATATCAAAAATGGTGATGTAAAGTGTGGAAGGGAAGTTTGAAAAGCCCAACCTTATTGCAGGCTGAGCCGATACGTGTCGATAAAGCTTCCATCATGAAAATGGTAATAGTCATAATAATACCGGGTTCCGGAGGCTTCTTTCTTCTTGTAAAAAACTTCCCATACATACTTGCCTTCGATTAAGCCAGGCATCACTCGCATTAGCTCGAGTGCTGGGTCCTTTTGTTTCATCGTGTCGCGAATTTGCTGCTCCGAAGCAGCGTCAGCAGCCTTCTCAACATGAACCTCTTCACCAGCAACCCAGACGAAAATCTGTTCACCGTTCTCGTCTTCACCGGATATGATCTGAAGAGGCTTGTCCCCATAGAAGGCTTCAACTTTGGAAGCTTTCTTCAAAGCCGATTTCGCGTAAGCAGTTTGAACCGCCTTGGACTCCTCACTCCAATACTCGCTCTGCACATTTATGTAAAAACGACTGAGCACAAAAATCAAAGTTCCAAGGATAAATACAGTAATAATCAAATTCCTTTTCCAGGTCATCAAATTGTGTCAGCTCCTTTCTTAGCGGCCTAGATCCAAGAGCTTTAAGCGCAGCTAAAGATAAGCTAACCAAGCAGCCCTTCAAAACATAGCTCAAACTCACGTTTAATCCGTTCTTCATCAAGGGTCAGACAGGCTCCGCCGCGAACGATCCAATTTCCGTCAACACACACATCGATTACATCTTTTGCCGAAGCCGAGTAAACAATATGAGAGATGAAATCTGTTTTCGGAAGTAAGTGGGGCTGGTCGAGATCCAGTGCGATAAAATCTGCCTTCATGCCAGCCTTAAGCTGACCCACATCCGGAAGCCAGAGAGACTCCGCACCTGTCAGTGTAGCCATTCTTAATGCTTCCTTTGCCGGAACCGCCAGCGGATCGCCTGACACTCCTTTGTGAATCAGCGCTGCCAGCCTCATCTCTTCGAACATGTCAAGATTATTATTAGAAGCAGATGAATCCGTCCCCAGGGAAACTTTAACCCCTGCATGCTGCAGCTCCTGCACACGCGCGATACCACTTGCCAGCTTTAGATTGCTGCCCGGATTATGGGAAACATGGACCGAATATTTAGCAAGTATCGAGATTTCCTCATTTGTCAGATGCACACCATGAGCAACCAGGGTAGGACGCGTAAACACGCCAAGCTTCTCCAGATGCTCTACAGGTCTTAAGCCATACTGCTGTTCATTGGCAAGAACTTCACGGAGTGTTTCAGACATATGCGTATGTATCGGCAAATCCAGATCATGTGCTGCTTGAACGATCCGTTCTATATAATCAGGAGGACATGTATAGGGTGCATGTGGTGACATCATGGTTGTAATACGCCCATCAGCCTTGCCATTCCAGTTTCTGGCGAATGCTGTCGCTTCCTTCAGCTTTGCATCTTGCACCTCAGGCGGGCATAATCCGATCACGCCGCGAGTTAAGCAGCCGCGCATGCCTGATTGCTCGACAGCCTGTGCTACTTCATCCATATGATCGTACATATCTACAAATGTGGTCGTGCCGCCTTTAATCATCTCTAGAATGGATAGTTGTGTCCCCCACCTGACATCCTTGGCAGAAAATTTAGCCTCCATAGGCCACATTTTCTCCTCCAGCCATATCTGCAGCGCCAGATCGTCTCCATACCCGCGCAGAAGCGACATGGCAGCATGACAGTGTGTATTTACAAGTCCAGGCATATAGAGCCTGTTATGGCCGTTTATGACTTCGTCATAAGCTTCCAGAGGCTCAGGTGCTTGCTCTCCTATATAAATGATGCGGTCTTGCTCTATTACCATGCAGCCTCTGATCAGAGGTGCAACTTCGTCAACAGTTACGAAAATTCCATTTATTATGATCGTTTTTTTCATTATTTATAGTCCTCTCTGTCTTTACTCGAAACCATTTGTCTTTTCCAATGTACAACTTCAAGCCTTTAAAATCAAGAATACGCTTTTTGGACAATATTTAAAAATATTACGATGATTTTCATTGCTTTCTTAACGTTTATTATGATATTTTTAATTTTGTGAGTTTTCTTTTCAAAATCCACGCTGTTTCGACACTTTTTTGTTAATTTATTGTAAATGGAAAGTTTTACAAGAGAAACGGGTCTGTATGGTAATTTATTCTAAATTCTAACTTTAAGGGGGACCTTTATGTCTATGTTATTTACCAAAAAAGGAGAAGCTGATTTTCTCCAGCTGCTGATCAAATCGGCAGAAAATGCGCTGCTTACTGCACAAACATTTCGTACTGCGATGATGGGGGACAAGCCTCTTTCGGATTTTTTCGATGTTATTAAGGATCTCGAGCACACAGGAGACCATATAACCCATGAAATTTTCAAAGGTCTGAACAAAGTGTTTATTACCCCGCTTGACCGCGAGGACATTTTGGAACTTGCCTCCAAGCTCGATGATGTTACCGACGGCATTGAAGCCACGATGGCGCGCTTTGATTATTTGAATATAACCAGGGTCGATAATGTGATGAAAGAATTTTCTGCAGTTATTGTCGATTCCTGCCAACATATTTTGGACGCGTTCAAGCTGCTTCCAAAGAAGAAATATATGCAAATTACGGAGCATACCGTACAGATCAACAGCTTGGAGAATGATGGAGATCGTCTGATGCGCGAAGGAATCCGTCAAATTTTCCTTGCCAAAAAAGATCCCTACGAGGATTTCAACCTGAAGGAAATGTACGAAAGATTGGAACAAACGACCGATGCCTGCGAAGATGTTGCCAACATTTTGGAAAGTGTCGTTCTACGTTATTCTTAAGGACCAGTTGTAGGAGGAAAGCATGCTTACCATACTTATTATTATTGTTGTATTGGCGTTGATCTTTGACTTCATTAATGGGTTCCATGACACGGCCAATGCTATCGCCACTTCCATTTCTACGAGAGCTTTAACTCCGCGCTTCGCTGTTATCTACGCAGCGGTGCTTAACTTTGTAGGAGCTATTATTTCCTCCAAGGTTGCTTCGACAGTCGGAGGCTCCATCGCAGATCCTTCAAAGATCTTAAATGGCGAACATATTGTGATCGCCGCTCTGATTTCAGCGATTCTCTGGAATCTGGCGACCTGGTATTTCGGTATCCCATCTTCCTCTTCACACACCTTGTTCGGATCGCTTGCAGGTGCTGTTATTGCGGGAGCAGGCATCGCTTCTGTGAATTGGAGCGGATTTCTCAAGATCATCTATATCCTTGTTCTTTCACCCATTATTGCTTTTGCACTTGGATTTATCATCATGGCCATTATCAAGAAGCTCGTCATTTGGAAGGGCAATTCCTCCAGATCCAAGCTGAATCGCATGTTTCGTACTCTGCAGATCGCTTCCGCAGGGCTGTTATCCTTGTCTCACGGCAGCAACGATGCGCAAAAGGCAATGGGGATTATCGTCTTCGGACTAGTGGCAGCGGGGTATCAAACTACTTTGGACGTACCTCTTTGGGTAAAGATATCTGCTGCAACTGCGATGGGGCTGGGAACTTCAATTGGCGGTTGGCGTATTATTAAGACCGTAAGCCGTAAAATCATCAAAATCGAGCCGATTAACGGCTTTGCTTCAGACTTGACTTCATCCGTTGTTATTCAAGCATCAACCTTTATGGGAATGCCTTTGTCGACAACCCATGTTATTTCATCATCAATCATTGGTACAGGCACCGTTATGCGGTTCCATGATGTGAAATGGGGCACAGTAGGCAGAATGCTTATGACCTGGGTCATAACGATTCCAATTAGTATCGTGCTTGCCTATATTGTTTACTATGTATTGTTCGGGCTGATGTAGATCGTATACCACCTGCAAGCATAGAAAAGACCGTCCGATTGGGGCGGTTATTTTTGTTTCTATGTTGTGAGTTTTTTGTGCGTTTTCCAGCTGCTTTCCTAGTCCAAATAATAGGCTAAACTCTGCAGTTCAGTTGTGAAATCTGCATGATGCAAACGTATCTCCGAAGGAACCTTGATAATGACCGGAGCAAAGTTAAGAAGTGCTTCTATGCCTGCATGAATAAATTGATTAGCTACATTCTGTGCTTCGATTGCAGGAACGGTAATTATGCCAATTCTAACGCCCAACCTTGTAACCGCATCTTTAAGCTCCTCGATCGGCTGCACGGTCAGATTGTTAATCGTTTCACCTATCTTCTGCGGTGATGCATCGAAAACGGCAACTATTTTCATTTGATCCTTCAAATACGTATTATAATTGCATAAGGCCCTGCCCAAGTTACCCGCTCCAACAAGAGCTACGGGGATTTGCCGGTCCAGCTTCAGTATCTGCTGAATTTTCTCAATAAGATAGGCAACATCGTAACCAATCCCCTTCTTCCCGAATTCCCCGAAATAAGCAAGATCCTTACGAATCTGCGCAGGATTCAGGTCCAGCTTGTGGCCCAAATCCTGTGAGGATACCGTTGTGATGCTTTTCATAGTCAGCTCATTCAAATAGCGCAGATAGATGGGCAGCCGACGAACGACCGCTTCAGATATTTTCATGTTTTTCATAGCCATCTTCCCCCATCCATTCGCGGATTCTCGGTACCATTTGCTCCGTATACATATGTTCGATCTTTGGTCCCGGCAGTGAATAAAGAAAATGCTTGCCATAATGGGTATCAATAACACGGGTATCATAAATAATGACGATGCCTTTGTCGGATGCTCTTCGCACAAGCCTTCCGAAGCCCTGTTTAAAGCGTATTACAGCCTGCGGAACGGAAAACTTCATAAACGGATTTTCGTTGCGCTTCTTGATATTCTCACACTTGGCTTCCACAAGCGGATGATTAGGCGGTTGAAAAGGCAATCGAATGATAGCCAGACAGCTTAGCGCATCTCCTGGTATATCCACGCCCTCCCAGAAGGAGCTTGTGCCCAGTAAAACTGCAGATTTACTATCTTGGAACATCCGGGTCAGCTTGCTGCGATTGCCGCTGTCTACGCCTTGCCCAAGAACGTCGATGCCATTAGGCTGCAGGCGCTCTTTCATAGCGGGATGAATCTGCTTCAGCATGCGGCTGGAGGTGAACAAAACGAGCATTCTGCCCTTCGTTGCTAAAGCCACTTCACTGAGTGAGTCGACAAGCGCTT
Source organism: Paenibacillus eucommiae (assembly GCF_017874215.1). Taxonomy (GTDB): domain Bacteria; phylum Bacillota; class Bacilli; order Paenibacillales; family NBRC-103111; genus Paenibacillus_AI; species Paenibacillus_AI eucommiae. Next base: position 53,978 of record NZ_JAGGLB010000028.1, on the reverse strand, counting down.
TAACAAACAGAGTTTCTCCGGAAGGCCCTCTTATCCCCGGGAAGTCCCGGGGGATACAGACGAGCGCCTGCTCTCTGTAATTGAAAGGTGAAGGCAGTTGAACCGTCCGCAGCTTCCCTTCTGCCTCATTCCGTGGAATTTGCAAGCCAAGCTGATCTGCTGAATATTGAAAGGAGCGGTTCACTGATAAAGTAGCCGAAGTAAGAATAATACTTTCCTTGGTTTCGAAGAAATGTTCTTGTAACAAAGAGCTGACATCCGTTGGCACACTAACCAACAGCAATGATTTGGATTTGGAATACGCTCCGGCTTCCATCCAATACACGTAGTCCGGATCGGACATTTTCATAAAGAAATGAAGAGCATCCCTATGCTCGTAAAGCTCCTTAAGTATGCCTCCCAAATCGGTAATGAGACCCTGAACCTCAAACTCGTCCTGCACTTCCTTGATTTGATTTACCATCTTTTCCAGCGTACGCAAAATATCCGAAGCATTTAGAAAAATATTGTTTTCAGTCGCAAGAAGCTCCGTCCAGTTATCGGGCAGCGTTTCATCCTTCATTCTAAGCACAAATTGTCCGGTTTCCAATTGTGATGAATCATTTTTCGCGGTAATCAGCTGATATAGGGCTTCGCTTAGCCGCTCCCACTCTTCCTTAATCATCAACACCTTAGGATACAAGGTATCGATGACCTGGCACCACGCAGCCGCGCGCTCTTCCTCCACGAATTTTTGCAAACGAAGCCTCAGCATGGGCAGCTGACCGCTTCTGCTATCCTTATATAGCCACTGCAAGGTATGCAAAAACGCCGTGGAGCGCAGCTCAATGCCCAAATGCTTGCTCGCTACCTCTTCAAAATGATGGGCTTCATCAATGACCAAATGCTTATAATGCGGAAGCAGGCGATTATCCGCTTTCATATCCGTAAATAACATCGAGTGATTCGTAATGACCATATCGGCCGTATTCGCATCATTGCGTGCACGGTGGTAGAAGCATTTTTTAAACCAAGGACATTGACGATTCAGGCAAGAATCCGTATCACTGGCAACCGTATGCCAAAATTGAGGCCCCTTATTGCCAAAATGCAGCTCCTCTTCATCTCCATGCTTCGTTTCACTAAGCCAGACAACCATTTGCCCCGCTGTAATCGCATCTTCTTTACCAGGCTCATAATCCCCCATGTTTACCTTGTTTTCAAATTTGCGCAGGCATAAATAATGGCTTCTTCCTTTAAGCACCGCCGCTCGGAAGCCAACAGGGAAAATCTCGCTTAAAAGCGGAATATCCCGTTCCCGAAGCTGTTCCTGCAAATTAATCGTATGGGTGCTGACAATTACTTTCTTGTCATGCTTGAGGCCGTAATACAAAGCCGGGATCAAATAACCAAGCGATTTACCTGTTCCGGTGCCTGCTTCAATCATAAGATGCCGTTGAGCCTTCAGCGAATCCTGTACTTCCTGGATCATTTGTTCCTGTGAATCGCGGTTTTCATACACTTCGAATTTATCTTGAAGCAGCCGCTTGACATCCTCGTAGAAATCAGTGAAAGGAACATCGAGCGCTCTCAATTGTTCATCTTTCCTGACAGGCTCCCCTTCTCCCCAATCCCCAACATTAATTGTAAACTGCCGGAAATAGCGGTGAGCATCCATATCCACTGCTGTCTGTGATTCCTTGAACGCAAGAATTTCCTCCATAAACCAGCCCAAATCACTAACTTCAGGATCAAATATTTGATGAAGCCTTTGTACAGTGAGCAGTGGCATAGTTAATAAACGTTCCATGCAAATCATCCAGATTTGCGCAGTCACTTCTGCATCGCTATCAGCCTGATGAGGACGCTCATGGTCCAGCCCAAACATCCCGGCTACCATCCCCAGCTGCAGGCTTGTTATCGAAGGAAACAGAACGCGCAGCATGTCGATCGTATCCAGCACCCTGCCTTGGAATCGGGGGAAACCGCATTTCACCAATCCTCGTTGCAGAAAGCTTAAATCAAACGGAATATGATGCCCAACAAGCACACAATCAAACAATAATGGAAACATTTCTGTCATCACCTGATCAAGTGAAGGGGCATCAGCAACCATCTCATCGGTTATTCCGGTTAAAGTAGTAATTGAAGAAGGTATACCGATCCCCGGATTGACCAAGGAAGTATACCTTTCCACAACCTGAAATTGATCTATAATAACGAGCCCAACCTGAGTAATTTCATCGGTCGTCTGGCTTCCAGTAGTTTCAAAATCCAAAACAGCAAATTTCATTCCTTTATGTCAATCCCTTCATCCCACTCTTTCACTAGCATACCAAATTTCCATGGGAAAAGGGAATAGCAAACTTATTCGTCCAATTGGATAAAAGATTCCAAAGGAAACGGGTCCATGCTGAGAGCTTTTTGAAAATACTCATAAGCCTTTTCTAAATTCTGGTTCTGAGCCTGAATACATCCCATCGCATTGTAAGAAATTGCCTTCATCTTGGTATTTTCCGTGAGCGGGAGTAAAAATTGAAAATGACGATAAGATTCTCCCATATCTCCTTTGCGTAAATAACCCATGGCTAAATAAATGCGGGCCAGTAAAAAATCGGGCTGCAGCCTTACCAGCTTCTCAAATTGATCGATCGCCTGATCATACATAAATAATTTGTAATAACCCTGTCCCATTAAAAATTCCGCTGTCTGCTTTCCGCTAATATCCAGCTCAAGCAGCTCTTCATGCAAATGCTGAGTCCCTTCCTGAACACCGCCGGACGACAAATTCCCCAACCGCTCTTCAAACAGCAGCCAGCTTTCGATAAACTCATCACTCATCGATCTCAAAACCTGAAGCTGTTCCTCCAGCGCTTGCTTTTTGTCGCCGAAGGAGGCTGGGTATTCCCTGAGTATTTCATCCAAAGCTTCATTCATGGTGGAAAATACATGCTTGAACATTCGAGCACCCGCCTTTGAAAGCAATTTTCACTACCTTCATTTTTTGTAGAGGCCGCTCATTTCATGCACTCCCCTGCTTTTACAGCACCGTGGAATGAATTTCCTCTTTAAGCAGCTGCGCTACCTTATTATTTTCTCCCATAATGGCAATCGTAGGCTGATGCTTTCTGGCTTCTTCTTCAGTCATCATAACGTAGGAAACTATAATAACCGTATCCCCATTCTGAACCAACCTTGCCGCCGCACCATTGAGACAAATAACACCCGATCCACGAGGTCCGGGAATGATGTACGTTTCAAGCCGCGCACCATTATTATTATTTACAATTTGTACTTTTTCATTTGGAAGCATATCAACAAGCTCTATAAGATCTTCATCAATTGTAATACTACCTACATAATTAAGATTGGCCTCTGTTACGGTTGCGCGGTGAATTTTGGATTTCATCATCGTTCTGAACATGGGGTTCACTTCCTTATTGGAAATATTTGATTATCGATAAGACGAGCCTTGCTGAATTTGACAGCCAAAGCTACAATAATTCTTTTTTCTGTTACCGTATCAATTGAGGTAAAAGGCTCCAATGACGGAAATGCCAAAGCCTCTACATAATCGATTTCTCCAAGCGTAGCTTTACGAATATGAACCTTAACAGCTTCTACAAGCTCTTCTGAAGTAAAATGTTGATGCTCGGATATAAATGCTTCCGCAGCTGCCAATGATTGTGAGAGCACCACAGCCTGGCTCCGTTCCTCAGCGCTCAAATACACATTCCGGGAGCTCAAAGCCAGACCGTCTGCTTCTCTCAGTGTGGGGCACGGGACGATTTCCACAGGCATATTCAAATCCTCAACCATCTGTGTAATAACAGCTATTTGCTGGGCGTCCTTAAGTCCGAAAAAAGCTTTATCCGGCTGTACAATATTAAATAATTTACTAACTACTGTGGCTACACCGTCGAAATGCCCAGGTCTGGAGGCACCGCAAAGTCTCGAAGTAATACCCTTTACAGAAACTGTAGTTTGTGTCGGCTTGGGGTACATCTCTGCAACCGAAGGCAAAAAAACAATATCCACTCCCGCGGCTTCTGCCAGCTGCAAATCCCTTTCTGTATCGCGCGGGTACTTCTCGAAATCCTCATTGGGACCAAATTGCAATGGATTCACAAAAATACTCAGCACGACAAGACCTGTTTGCTCCTTGGCTCTTCGTAACAAGCTTGCATGTCCATCATGCAAATAGCCCATCGTAGGGACATAACCTATCTGAGTTTGCTTATGTTCCTGCCTGTAAGCAGCAAGACGATTTCTTAGCAATGAAATTTGCTCAATAACTTCCATGCCCTTTCACTCCTTATCGCCGTATAAATAAGCAGCAACCTCATCGTCCATATGGAAGGAATGCTCAGGCCCCGGGAAGCTGCGGGCTTTTACCTCTTGCACATATTGAGCAATTCCACTCCGGATAGTTTCCCCCACATTAGCATAAACCTTCACAAATTTTCTCGGTGCAGGAGCTGAGCCATACTGCAGCAAATCATGAAAAACCAGTACTTGCCCATCACAAGAGGCTCCCGCGCCGATGCCGATAGTCGGAATTGTCAGCTCCTTGCTAATCCATGCTGCCAGCTCCTCGGTAACGAGCTCCAGCACGATCGCGAAGGCTCCAGCTTGCTCAAGTGCTTTGGCGTCCGCAAGCAGCTTCTGAGCCTGCTCCGAGCTTTTGCCTTGAATGAGGTAGCCGCCAATCTGATGAACTGCCTGAGGCGTCAATCCAATATGGCCAACTACAGGTACACCCGCGTTCGTAATAGCTTCAACTGTATGGGCAATTTCTGCTCCACCCTCCAGCTTGACCGCTTTGGCATGACCTTCCTGCATCAATCGTGCTACACCTTGCAACGTATGGTCTATACTGCCATGATAGCTCATAAAAGGCATGTCAGCGACAATAAAAGTCGAGGCAGCCCCTCTGACAACAGCCCGAGTATGATAGACAATATCATCCAGCGTTACCGGTAAGGTGGAATCGTATCCGAGGACGACATTGCCCAAGGAATCGCCGACAAGAATAACATCAATACCCGCTTCCTCAGCCAACTTCGCTGAAGGATAATCGTAAGCCGTTACAAATGTGATTGGCTCGCCTGCCTGTTTCATTTTCTTAAGCCGTGCAGTAGTTAGTGGTTTACGTTTCTCCATCATCATCATCCCAGCTTCCCAAGTCGATTAAATAAAAATAAAAATACCTTTTAGCTGAGAGCTAAAAGGATATCATGCAAAAAAAAGCATATGATCCTTCTGTCTCGGTCCATTATGGCTCAGAGCAGAATCCGACATACAACGAATGTTCAGTTAGGTGATTCCAATTATGTTCAAAAATTCATTCGGAAGAGTGTAGTTCTGTATGGATACTACCTCTTGCCGACATTATACCAGACTTTTCAACGTTTTCATACCATTTTCTGTGGATTATTTACTAATTTATTGCAAATTTGCAGTACATGCAGCTCATTCGCGTATTAGTAGAACAATACATTTGATTGCCATCCGAACTCCCTCTTAACGTAGTTCAACCTCGCCTGAGAATACCTTGATTTTCTCACCTGTGTTAGTAGTTACAGTGAGCGCCCCTGAGTCATCAATTGATTCAGCTATCCCTTCCGTTACTCCCCCTGCAGTTTGTACCCGGATAGGACGATGAAGCGATACGCTGAGAGCTTCCCACAGCAGCCTGATCGGGGCAAAGCCTTGTTCATGATAAATCTCATAAAGCTCTTCAAATTGCTTCAGGAAAGCTAGAATTATAGCCTCTCGGCTCACAGGTGCACTTGTTTCAATAAGTAATGAGCTAGCTATCGGGCGCAGCTCTTGCGGAAAATCCTGCACATTTAAATTGGCACTGATGCCAATCCCTGCAATGATATGTCTGAGCCGCTCATCTTCTCCACTTATTTCAAGTAAAATGCCGGAAACCTTCTTGCCAGCAATTAATAAATCATTCGGCCATTTAATACCGATATCAATTGCGCAGAGCTGGCGAAGCGTACGACAAAGCGCTACTGCGGTAAGGAGGGTAAGCTGCGGCGTATAGAAAAGCGGGATTTTGGGAGTAAGCACAAGGCTCATCCAAATTCCTTTACCGCGGGGAGAATACCATTTACGCCCCATCCGGCCTTTCCCCGATGTTTGCTGCTCTGCAATGACCAGGGTACCTTCTTCAGCTCCAGCAGTCACCAGCGATTGCGCCACAATTTGTGTAGACTCCACATCTTCATATACATGAAGCCGGCGGCCCATGACCTTTGTTTTCAAGCCCTCCATAAGCGCAGCTACATCAAGCTTATCAGGTCTGCTCGTCAGCCGGTAGCCCTTGCGGGGAGCGGACTCGAATTCATATCCGGCTTCGCGCAGGCTGCGAATATGCTTCCATATGGCTGTTCTGCTGCATCCCAACAGGCGGCTTAGCTCTTCACCGGACAAGAATTCATCAGGATGCTCTGAAAAAATACGCAATATGTGTTCGTTCATTTACGACTCGCTTTCATGAATATAGTTTGGGGTCGGCTTCTGCAATAGCCAGCAGCAAGCTGGTGCGATCGTTCAGCAGCTCACCTAGCGCGACTTGTTCGAGCAGCCAATAAAGCATCTGCCCGATCCAGGGACCTGCTGGCCGATCTAGAGCTTGCACAAGATCGCTGCCATTTACTGCAAGTTCTTTAAGTGTGCTGCATGGCATTTCCTCCAGCCAGGTGCTGCCATGTTCTGCAAGCAAGGAGGCCGCATCGTGCATAAATCGTGCCAGCACTGAATCAGATGCTGCTTGTGCAGCATCGTAGGAAGGCAGCAGGACGCGCAGCACCTGCAGCAAGTCTCTGGCAGGCTGCAGGCCGTGAGCGACTGCGGCAACCTTCCAGAGCCGCGACAGCTGCCGCGGCTCCAAGTCCGCCGGCGCTGCCGCGGCGTCCGGCAGCAACTGCCTCGCGAGCTGCTCGTACAGCGCGAGGACACCCGCTACCGCGTCCGTATCGGCGCGGGAGAACGTAAGCTCCTGGAGCGCCGACCGGACTACGTCCGTAGGCATCTCCAGGAGCAAGAGCAGCAGCGCCCAGCGGGTGCGATGCTCTTCCAGCGCGCCGACGGCGTCCAGCGCTGCAGGCTGCGCGAGCCACATTTCAAAGGGCAGCGAGAGCTGCCTTTTGAAATGCTGCCACAGGCGGCTCGCGAGCAGCAGGCGCAAGGCCTGCGCCGGGGCTGGGCCTGCGAGCATGCTCTGCAGCTCGCTGCGCACGCGCTCCATGGCGACGTGGCGCAGCAGCGGAGCTTGGCGCAGCAGCGCCTGCCATGTCTGTGACTCGACCTCGAGGCCGTAGACCGAGGCGAAGCGCAGACAGCGCAGCATGCGCAGCGCGTCTTCGCCAAAGCGCTCCTCTGCCTCACCGACGCAGCGAAGCAGTCCGGCTGCGAGATCCTCTCGCCCGCCGAAGGGATCAAAAATCTCGCCATCCTGATTCATTGCCATGGCGTTTATGGTGAAATCCCGCCGCCTTAGATCCTGGGTAAGGCTTGAAATATAGGTAACCTCTTGAGGCCTGCGGTGGTCCTCATATTGCGACTCCGCTCGAAACGTCGTCACCTCGTACGCCCCATGCTTCATGATTACTGTAACCGTCCCATGCTGTAGACCAGTCGGAACGATCCGCGGAAAACTGGCCATGACCTGCTCAGGCAATGCTGAAGTAGCTATGTCAAAGTCCTTAATGCTGCGCCCCAGGACCTTATCGCGAACACAACCGCCAACAAAATAAGCTTCGTATCCTTGCTCCTGCAAGTGCTGCAGAATGGTTTTTCCTTCTTGCTCCATAGCTTGCTGCATAAGCATTGCTCCTTACTAACTTCTCTTGCTCTTCTTGCTCTTCTTGCTCTTCTTGCTCTTCTTGCTCTTCTTGCTCTTCTTACGCTTCTTACACTTCTTACACTTCTTACACTTCCTGACTCAAGCTAACTTATTACTTTGCTTCTTGCTCTGTTTCCAAGCTTTTCGGTCAACAATTAGGCTCTTGCAATCGCTGCGCCTCTGGCATTTCCCGGCCAAGTACACGGTAATAGATTTCTTCGTACTGCTTGCATATCAAATCGTTGCAAAACGTGAAGCGTGCCCGATATAAGCAGGCTTCAGCTATACGCTGGTACAGCTCTTCATCTGTTAGCAAGCGAAGCACGTATTCAGCCATCAAATCCGTGTCTCCAATATCCGCCAAAAATCCTGACTCATTATGAGTAATCAATTCCGGGATACCGCCTGCGTTGGAGCCCACTGTAGGAACTCCGCACGCCATAGCTTCCAAAGCAACTAGCCCGAAGCTCTCCTTCTCCGAAGGAAGCAGCATCACGTCAGCAAGTGATATGACTTGCGCGACATCATCCTGTCTTCCGCAGAAGGTTACTTTATCAGCTAAGCCCAGCTCTTTGACCTTTGAAATAATCTTCGATAGTTCAGGTCCTTCACCGACAAACAACAGCCGTGCTGGAATTTTTTTGCTCACCTTGGCAAAAATATCAACGACATCGGAAACACGCTTAACAGGTCTAAAATTAGAAATATGAATTAATATTTTCTCATCAGGCCGGGCAAACTGCTGTCTTAGCTTACAAATATCACGAGGATAATAAACACGTTTATCTACGAAATTATAAGTCAAATCAATCGGTCTTGATATGTCCAGCAGGCTTCTTGTTTCCTGGATGAGATCATCCGAAACCGCTGTTACCCCATCACTCTCATTAATTGCATAACGAATCAAATCACTGATGGACTGATCCTGTCCAAGCACCGTTATGTCTGTCCCATGCAATGTTGTTAGAACCTTCAAATGACTTCCTACCATTTGCTTGGCCAGCAAAGCGCAAACAGCGTGAGGTATCGCATAGTGCACATGAAGCAGGTCAAGCTCTTTCATTTGCGCCACCTGAGCGAGCTTGCTGGCCAGAGAGAGATCATACGGAGGGTAGCGGAATACATAGTATTCGCTCACCTCAACCTCATGATAGTAAATATTTTTGTCGAACTTTCCTAATCTGAACGGCATGCTGTGGGTGATAAAATGAATCTCATGTCCTTTTTCCGCCAACAGCTTGCCAAGTTCAGTCGCTACCACACCAGAGCCGCCCAAGGTCGGATAGCAGGTAATCCCTATCTTCAGCTTCTTGTCCATAACTTCCCCGCTATCTGAAAATGTCTACAAGTAATGGCTGCTTCGAGATAAAACCTTCCGCATAAGCCACCATCCGTTTTTGCCCTGTTAACCGGTCGCGCGCTTCCACTCTTTCAACATATCCTTGATTTAATGGAGTGAGTACTATATCTTGTCCATTTTCAGGGGGAGCAAATTGGCTGCGATACGCTCCCAGCGCAGCAAGCTTCTTATCATAACAGTCAGATACATCGACTAATAAATCAGGCTCAAACACATCATTAATGAAATAAAAGTAAAATTGTTGTACTGGCCAGGCCTCTATTTCAGGCATATATTTTCGCAGCTTGGCATTAAACACGGCTTCCTGCAGCAATTGCGAGCAGGCCACATGATCCGGGTGACGATCCTGCCAATAAGGGGCAAAAACAATCTTCGGTTTGTGAGTCCGTATCTCAAGTACAATTCGCTTGATATGACTCTCTGTCATATACAAGCCCCGATCCGCCAGTCCCAAATTCGAGCGCATAGTAACGCCTAGTAATGCAGCGGCTTCCTCCGCCTCTTGAATTCTTGTAGCAACACTTCCGTTAGAAGAAAGCTCCGCATAGGTCAAATCGCAAATTCCAACTGCAAATCCTGCCGCTGTATGCTTTGCGATCGTAGCTCCCATACCTATTTCCGCATCGTCCGCATGGGCTCCGAATATTAGAATATCAAGTGATCCCGGCATCTTACTTTTCACCCGACTCCGACTTATATTTATGAACAACCTCACGCCATGCGAAATCCCCGCGTTCAAGTGCTTTTGTCAGGATTTCTGCTGTAGCCACATTGGTTGCACAAGGAATACCCTGGACGTCACATAAACGCAATAAAGCGGAAATATCCGGTTCATGCGGCTGAGCCATTAATGGATCCCGAAGAAAAATGATCAGATCCATCTCATTTTTGGCTACCATCGCACCAATTTGCTGATCTCCACCATATGGACCTGACATATAACGAAACACACTTAGCTTGGTGCTCTCCATAATTCTTTGTCCGGTTGTGCCAGTGGCAAACAGATCATGCTCTTTAAACACTTGCTCATAGGCAACTACGAAATTGACCATTTCATCTTTCATTCTATCATGTGCGATTAGCGCAATGTTCATGTGAGTTACACTCCCTAGTCTATAAAATGCTCAAAGCCATACACCAACCCGGTATAGGTCATAACTTTTCTGATTCCAATAGCAACTCCGGGCATATAGGCAGCTCTGTCATAGGAATCGTGGCGAATTTTTAGCGATTGGCCATGTGCAGCCATGATGACTTCCTGCTGGGCGAATATACCAGGCAGCCTCACGCTATGTATTCTAAACCCATTGTAATACCCTCCGCGCGATCCTTCAATGGTTTCCTCTTCCTGCTGATTGCCTTGCCGAATCTCTTCCCTGATTTCCGATATCATCTCTGCTGTTTTGACTGCAGTACCTGAAGGGGCATCCAGCTTTTGGTCTCCATGGTATTCAATGATTTCTAAGTGAGGAAAATATTTGGCTGCCTGCGCGGCAAAGCGCATCATCAAAATTGCCCCAATGGAAAAATTCGGAGCGATCAGCCCGCCAATTTCTTTGTCTCTACACTGCTTGTCCAGCATTTCGATATCTTGCGGAGTAAATCCGGTTGTCCCAATAACCGGACGAACTCCGTGACGAATAGCAAGACTAGTATTAAAAACTACGGTATGCGGCGTAGTAAAATCAACCATTACATCGGCTTTGGATTCTACTAAAGCAAGCTCCAGATCATTCTGGATCTGAACGCCGCACTCCTCAAGACCAACCAATCTGCCCAGATCTATACCTTCAGAGGAACGATCAATACCAGCTGCAAGCTCAAAATCAGGCTCCGTCAGTACAGTTTTAACTACCTCTCTCCCCATTCTCCCGCTTGCTCCCACGACTGCTACTCTTATTTTACGTTCCATAGTGTCTAAACTCCTTCAACTTGTAGTTATTGTGACTTTATTTAGTCATTATTTTCTTTTATTAAGCTTAAGGCTGTATTCAGCAGCCTGCCTCTTCGCAATATCGTCAAGCGGATCCAAACGAAGTGCTTCTTGAACAGCATATAGAGCATGACGATAATTCTGCTTGCTGGCATAAGCTGCACTTAAAATAAGGTAAGCTTCTTTGGATAAAGGATCCAACGCTATAGCTTCCTTTAATGATTCAATAGCTTGATCTGCCTTCAGGTTGGTGGGATCAAGCTGCAGCTCCGCCTGCTGCATTTTCTCTCTGGCCTGCAGATTGTGCAAATGTAATAAATAAAGCTCATTATTGGAGTCCAGTCGCACTGCTTGAAGCGCTTGTTGGACTGCTTTTTGCAGCTTGTTGCTTCGAGCATAAGTGATAGATAGCTTGTGGTGATAGGCTGCGTTATCCGGCTCCAAAAGTATCGCTTTTTCAAACCATTCAATTGCTTTTTCAAAATCATGACCTAGAATTGATTGATACGCCTTTTGTATTTCATGTTCTCCATCCACTCGCCCATCCTCCCTTCGATGACCGAAGTTCCCATTATCAGGGGATGGTATAGTTTATGAAGCTCAGGAAGGTTCGGTGTTAATTTTAGTCCAGCGATTCGCATCCCGCGTATTAAATTTATGCATGACCTTCTCGTGCGCCTCCGTAAGGTCAATACCTAACGAATTAGCAAAGCAGATGGTGATGAATAAAATGTCCCCAAGCTCCAGCTCAATAGAGTTACTTCCTTCGGAGGCTTTCTTAGGCTTCTCACCATAGCTGTGATTCACCTCACGTGCCAGCTCTCCCACTTCCTCGGACATTCTGGCCAGCATAGAAAGCGGACTGAAATAACCTTCCTTGAATTGCGAAATGTATTGATCCACCTCATCTTGAAGGTCTTTAAGCGTTCGTTCCGACATAGGCACCCTTCTTTCCAATTATGTATCCAATGTATCCAAGGTCATCCCTTCCATGTTAACGCAAAGTACATGCCTTGACAAATCATTTTCTTTTCCAACATTTTCTATCTATTTCCCGCTCAAAAACAACAGGGATAGAAAAGACTCCAGCTCCAAACCGCCAAAATAAACTTGCAAATTTTGCTCAGTCAAAACGTGTCGAACACGCTCCTCCTCATACCTGACCCCACGCAAAAGCTCCTCTAAATCCGATACATCACCAACACCAAAAAAATCACCGTAAATACGCAGCTCATCGATTAGGCCATGCTCGATATTCAGATACACTTCAATGGTTCCAATTTGTTCAAAGCGCTGCGAATTACGGACACTGCTTTTAGGAGATTTGCCATAATTCCAATCCCAATTTCCATATCGGTCTGCAGAAAGATTACGAATAGCATGCCAGTCTGCTTCTGTTAGCTTGTACCTGGGAATTTCATCAGCCGAAGTTCCAAAAATCGACTCAAGCAGTGAAACCCGGAAGCTTTCTATTGTCATAGGCTCAGCCAAAAATTCACTGATATTGGCCACGCGGCTGCGTATCGATTTGATCCCTTTGGATTCAATTTTGTCCGGATTAACCCGCAGCGCTGAGACCACACTCTCGATCTCCGAATCAAACAGCAGCGTTCCGTGGCTGAACATTCTTCCTTTGCTTGTGAACTGTGCATTACCGGAAATTTTACGCTGTCCGACCTGAATGTCATTACGTCCCGTCAATTCAGCGTCGACACCAAGCTTACGAAGCGATGCGACCACAGGTTCCGTAAATTTCAGATAATTATGAAAGGATTTGCCGTCATCTTTTGTAATAAAGCTGAAGTTAAGGTTGCCTAAATCATGATAGACCGCGCCACCACCGGAAAGCCTTCTAACGACATGCAGTCCCTGCTTGTTCACATAATCGGAATTGATCTCGCTGATCGTATTCTGATTTTTACCGATAATGATCGAAGGTTCATTTATATAAAACAGCAAATAGCTCTCGTCCTCAGGAAGCTGTTTCAAGGCATATTCTTCAATGGCCAAGTTAATCCGCGGATCCGTAATTCCTTCATTGTCAATAAATAACATAAGCTTGCCTCCACATCCAAAAAAGCTTCCCGGATGAAAGGAATCATCTTGGAACACTTTTAGGTTTTTGCCATAAGCATACAGGAACAGGAGCAATTAATCCAGTTCTCTCCTTATGTTCGCATATCGGCTTTACTCACGGGCATACTGGATTCTAAGTGGAGAATACGGAGGGAATTCATGTTTATGACACCTATACGGCTTACGGAACGTCTCACCAATTTATTTTTCATTTTTCTTGGAACAGCCATTTACGCATTTGGTCTCCATTATTTTTTTATTTCTAATGAGCTTATGGAAGGCGGATTAACCGGAATTGCCTTACTCCTTAAATATGTCTACAACATACCGCCCTCCGTCACTACATTGGTTATCAATATACCTTTATTTTTCGCTGGTTTGAAAATATTTGGCAGGGAATCGATGTATTATACCATGTTTGGCGTCCTGTCTCTTTCATTTTTCTTATGGATTATGGAATGGTTCATTCGTAAAGAATGGCTCGTCCCCTTCCAAACTCAGGATTACTTTTTGGTCACTCTGTATGCAGGGGTAACTGTTGGGTCTGGATTGGGGCTTGTATTTCGTTATGGAGGAACAACCGGGGGCTCTGATATTGTGGCAAGAATTGGCCATAAGCTCAAAGGCTGGAGCGTAGGTCAGGTTATTTTATATATGGATGTGGTCATTATTAGCGTTTCGTTATTTTATATTCCAAAGGAAAAAGTGCTCTACTCACTCGTAACAGTTTACATTGCTACAAGAATGATTAATTATATGACAGAAGGCGCTTATGCGGCAAAAGCCTTTACCATTATTACAGATCACGCCAATGTGCTGGCCCAAACCATCACAAAAGAGCTCGATCGCGGAGTCACGCTGTTTCCGGCAAAAGGAGCTTTTTCGGGAAAGGATAAGGAAGTTGTCTATTGTGTCATATACCGCCATGAAACCAGAAGGCTGCGGGCCCTTATTAAATCCATTGATCCCAGTGCCTTTATCATCATTGCAGAGGTGCATGATGTGCTGGGCGAGGGATTTAAATCGCCCTAGCCCGCATTCTTTTTCTTTATCGTGACGTAGCCATTTCCACCTTTAAACATTCTCCATCCAGTAAAGGTCAATATGGAGCTAATAATCGCCCCGATAACTAGAGTCCAGATAATCGGATGCTTGGGATCTGCAAGGGGCAAATAGGCCGTTGTTTCCGATTTCTTTCCAAATAATTCATCTACGGAGCGATGCAGTTGTTCGATGCCATTTTGAATATTGGGATACTCCGCAGGATCTTTGCTTAATTCCAGCCGAACAAAATTCATTAGCGAATCTAGCTTCTCCACTTCCGAGGGCTCCCGGCTGATGAGCAAGGAAGGGTGAATGAGCGAAATGTGCTGATTCAGCTTGTTAAAAGCAGAAACCGCCTCTTGAGCATTCGATTTATGAACCGCAGCTTCCATAAGGGAAAGATCATTTTGTAACAAAGTGTAGTACTGCAGCCACATCGGCTGATTTTTGTGGGTCAAAGCATCCGTCGCCAAGCGGATGATTGAAACAGCAACTTGTCCTTCATTTGGTGACAAGGAAGCTGCATTATATATTTTTTTCGCTTTTGTCACCGACTCCGTAAGCGCGTTTAAGCCTTCTATGGTAGTAACACCTGCAAAATTAATATTCGTAATTTGATCACTAACTTGCAGAAGCTTATTACGCGCCTCCATCATTTCGCCATCCATTGCCTTCTGATACATTTCATCTGCGGTCTGATTTAAAAACGCCATTTTTTTTAGCTGCTGCGGATCTGCCTCTTTTTTTGACACTTCTTTCTGACCACCTGAACAACCTGCCGCTGTCAACATCATTATAAGAATTAGCACCGATAGAATGAGCCTGTGATGACTGTGTACATCAAACATGGGACATCCCTCCTTCACCATCAGCATATGGAGGTTTGTCCCAATTTAGACCACCTTAGCGCATTTCGGATCCTTCTAATGGATTGTTTTTTGTTTTGCCGATCTACGTGACAGCAGATAAAGAATCGCAATAATAATACTGACCACGCTTAAACTAATTGTAAACATCTCGACGGCTCCAAGATCATCTTCAAGCACTTCAGGCAACCATGGAAAAATGCCATTCTGATAATCCATAAAATCATTCCACAATGTCCAACCCGCTACCAATACTATCGGCAGCATCCGGTATGTATAAAATCTGGCAAAAAGCAAAGCTTCTGCGGCCATTCCCAGATGTGAAACGGTCAGCATACCATCCTGCCAATTGGTAGGATTCCCCTGTGCTGCACCGGCAGCTATCATAGCTACAGCCCATATGCCGTATTTAAAGGAAGTGATCAAGCTAAAGGCTTCGACAAACCCCCGAAGGACCGACGGCTTCTTGTCCAGTGGATGAGAAGATCTTCTGTCCAGCAATAAGTACAATAGGGAGAGAGTAAAGAACAGGCTCGCTGTCGGACTATCAGGAACAAACCAGATATACCAGCCAGGTTTATTGTCCCATGTATACCATAGCTGCTCGGAATACCACTGATATCCATAAATGGTCCCAGCCAAATTGACAAGAAATAAAGTCCATAACACGACACTGCTTGTTAAAAATGACTTGCTCCAAAGCATTGATAGCACTAGCCCTTGCCGCAAATCCATTCCCTCCTGTTTAAAAAAACCTGACCGCATGATGACGGTCAGGTTTTATCTTGATATTACTCAGCTTTCTTTTGCAAAGATAACCATTCGGCCATCTTGTCAATCTCAGCTTCTGTTAAGCCTTTTTTAATATTGTCCTCATACTGGGCTTGCATGCCGCCCTGACCTTCGTGAATAATTCCCAAAATTTCTTCTTTTGTGTGTGTATCACCGACACCTAGAAGAGCTGGTATGCCAGCAGGCTTCATTCCTTGTAGTCCTGCTCCGTGACATGACAAGCATGTCGCTTTAGCGTACAATTTTGCCCCCTCGTCATCAGGAGCTACGATCGCTACAGCTGCTTTCTTTCCACCGCCGCTGCTGCCGCCACTTGGTTTACCTTTGTTTGCATGCATTTCTTCTTCACGCTTGATGTGCTCAGGAATAATATTCTGTTCTTTAAGCTCATGCTGGTAATGTGCCCATGAAGTGTAAGTCAGATAAGAACAAGCAACCAAAGATAAAATCATAAGTGTCGAAGCTATCGGCCGTTTATAGAAGCGTCTTTCTTTTCCTGTGTCTAGGAAAGGAGCTAATAACAAGCCTCCAAACAGTAGACCAGGCAGAACAACAGCACCCAATACTACAAATTGATCCGAGGTGTACGGGTACTTAAGAAGTTGATACATAAACAAGAAGTACCAGTCCGGCATTGGAATTAAGCCAGTGGTTGTTGGATCAGCAGGATATCCAAGTGGTGCAGGTTCTGACATTACTAATGCAAGAACGCCCACCATAGCAACTACTGCAACCATCCATTCTTTCAGCAAGAAGTTAGGTATAAAAGCTTCCGATTTCCCCGGATATGCCGAATAATCTTTAGGAACCAGATTCTGCGTATTCTTGATTACACGTGAATCGCCAACGTAAACTACTTTTTCATCCGATTTATGATGTGCCACGCATTGTCCCTCCTTTCAATTATAGCGGTCCGGAAATACCTTGCCTACGAATCATTATGAAATGCCCGGCAAGCAAAGCAAGCAGAACGCCTGGCAAGAAGAATACGTGAATAGCGAAAAATCTGGTTAATGTTTCCGCGCCGACGATTTCCCCACCTTGCAGAATCGTTTTGATATATTCTCCGGCAAATGGAACCTGTTCAGCAATTTGCAGTCCTACTTGAGTAGCAAAATAAGCTTTGTTGTCCCAAGGAAGCAAATATCCGGTGAAGCCTAGTCCAAGCATTACGAAAAAAATCAACATGCCGACAACCCAGTTCATTTCACGAGGCGCTTTGTATGAGCCTGTAAAGAACACGCGCAGGGTATGTAGGAACATCATTACGATAACAAGACTGGCTCCCCAGTGATGCATACCTCTTACTATTACACCAAAGGCAACTTTGTGCTGCAAATAGTCAACGCTCGCATAAGCGTTAATGATATCTGGTGTGTAATACATGGTTAAGAACATACCCGACAAAATTTGGATAATCGTGATAAAAAACGTCAAACCGCCAAAGCAATATACGAATGCAGAGAAATGATGAGCCGGATTTACGTGCTCTGGTACCTCATGGTCCGCAATATCCCTCCACATCGGCGTGATATCAAGACGTTCGTCGATCCAATTATAAATAGTTTTAAACATCTGATTGTTACGCCTCCTTAAACTCTAGTGTTAGGATGAAGCTGTCCCAAATATACAAAGCCGTTTTCCACTTTAACTGCATATTCATCCAGCGGTGCCGGAGATACAGCAAGATTCTTGCCATCTGCCGTATAGTGCGCGCCATGACATGGGCAGAAATACTGATCCTTATACGCAGGATTGTTATTCCAGTCCACGATACACCCTAGGTGCTTACAGGTGGGATTCAAAGCGAAAATTTTACCGTCTTTCCCTTTAGAGATCCAAGCTGTAATTTGAGGATTACTTTCATACCAGCCATCAACCTGATGGATTTCAAACGAAAATACTGTCGGAACATCTGTCACCTTTGATTCTTCCACTACCTTGACCCAATCGGCCTGCTTCTTAGGCTTCAGTACCGGATCAACAGCAAATCTGAGCATTGGAACAATCATCCCGGCCGCCATAAAAGCAGTAGTTCCGCCTAAAGTGTAGGCAAGGAATTGACGACGGGTAACTTCTTTTTTAACCTTTGGTTTTTTTCCATGCTGTTCTTCATTTTGGTTGTTGTGGTCATTCATTGTTTCAGTCTACCCCCCTACATTTGCTGCCGTCCAATTAACGGAGCAAACTTATATCACGTGTCGTTCGACATTACACTCATAACTAGGACATTTCTAATAATAGCCTACGACCTCATAAGCGTCAAGAATAGGAAGCTTGATTTGAAGCCCCGAAATCTTCGTCAGCAGACAAAATTAAATAAATTGTCACATCTGAAAATCCGAACCCTGCTTCTAGCTTTCTCAATTTATTTTCCACTAATACGCTTTAGCTGGAAACTATATTTGAACTTGTCCAAATATGCTGCAGCTGAACGGAAATTTCCGCCTTGAATTCGTTCTTACGGGTTGACCAATTTCCCATATCCACATAAAAAATTTCATCAACATTTCTTTTTTCCCATTCCAGTGAACTTTTATGCACCGTCAGTACAACTACATATGTAAAGCCAGCCGACTTTAAACGGCTGCTGAGCTTGTTCACCTGCTCAGCCATATCAACGCCTTCGAGATAATGGAGTGCAGGATAAGTAACGACTCTCCCCTTATAAGGAATTTCAATAAGTTCGAGCGCGTCCCGAAGCTGCTCAAGC
Source organism: Paenibacillus eucommiae (assembly GCF_017874215.1). Classification (GTDB taxonomy): domain Bacteria; phylum Bacillota; class Bacilli; order Paenibacillales; family NBRC-103111; genus Paenibacillus_AI; species Paenibacillus_AI eucommiae. The sequence goes on along the minus strand of NZ_JAGGLB010000028.1, from coordinate 35,357 downwards.
GCTTCTGTTGCCTGCCATGGCTGTTCCATCCCCGTAAGACCTGTTACCGGCAGCAGGCAGGTATCCAGATAAGGCTGAAGGTCGGTCCATTCTGTTTCATTGATATCACTGAATTTCATCGGTTCACGATCTCCTTGCTTCTTAATAGTCCTAATTGCCTCTTTAAGAGGAAGGAATGCCGTCGTTTAATGTTTCCCCATTTGAGGTCACCAAAGGCTTAAGACGAAGCCGCAGCGCTTCCAAAGCCTGCTCCATGGTCTCATCCTCTACGACGATGTATGGGCTTTCCCATTCTCCGTTAAGATTTATATACTCAATCGTATCCGGCTTCATTTCACGGAAGGCTCCGATATAGCTGCGCAGCTGATCTTCGGGAATATCTGTCTTTATAGATTCCCCTGCAATATCAAGAATCTTACTCCAGCCAGCAATTCCATTGAATGAGGTCAGCTTGTCAAGCATCTGATCCAGCACTTTCTGCTGCCGTTCATTACGCGCCAAATCAGAGGATTCAGCAGTGCCTTTATTGGATTTGCGGTACCGCAAGAAGTCGAGCGTATTTTTGCCGTCCAGGGTCTGCAGCCCTTCCTTCAAGTTAATGCGGGTTCCGTCACTCGTATCTGTATATTTCATATCCATATCTACATAGACATTCATGCCTCCAAGCTGGTCAATCAGCTGCCGGAATCCATCAAAATTAATGACCGCCATGTAATCAATCGGAACCTCGTAAATTTTGCTGAACAATTCTTTGGTTTGCTGTATCGCACTCTCCTTATCTTGCAAGGAGTAATGGGCATAGAAATAATTAAGCTTATGTGAAAACCCAAGTCCCGATTCCTCAGCTTTTACTTCCAAGTCTCGCGGGAAGGAGACGACGGTTGCTGCACGTGTTTTAGGGTTAAGGCTTACGAGTATCATGACGTCTGTATTTAATGTCCCTTCACTGCCCTTGCGATAGTCCACCGCCGCCAGCAAGAAGGACACAGGTTTCATTATAGGGTCTTCCTCTTCTTCGACAGCTGTCGGGGGCTTCTTGACAGTGTCAGGAGAAGGTTCAGGAGCAGCTATTTTTCCAAGAGCATCATTGGCCTTACTGTACAAAAATCCTGCATAAGCTGAAATCCCGATGAATAAAGTAATGACAAAAACGAGTGAAATTTTAAGTGCTTTATGCATTTTTTTCTTTTTTGGTTTTGAACGCATCAATCCTGGCTCCTTTTTCTTTGCTAAAATAATTTTAATTAAAATAATAGCAATCATACTATAGACGATCATACAGGTAATATAGTTCTGAATTCAAGATTTTTTTTCGACAACAAAAAAAGACATCGGAAAAAATCCCCATGTCTCCGTCAAACAAGAACGATTTCATTGTCAAAACAAGGTACTAAGCAAACGATTGTAACTGCTTCAATTCGGATGTAAGCGCTAAGAAGGTTGCCTGATCCCCCACGGCCAAAGCATGATCAATTTCTTTGTAGAGATCTCTCGTTCTCTGTTTGCGGATTGCATCATCCCACACTAGTTCTGCAAAAAGAGCAAATATCGCCTCGTTCGATACATTCATTTTCCCCATTAGTCCTACCTCCAAATAGTCCGCGTTTTGTTAAGAGCCCCTCAGATCTCCCGTTCTCTTAACATGCTCTTACTAAAGCATATTCACATTATGCCGCGTCGTTAAGTACACTTGCCCCCATTAGCGATTAATGTGTTTTCACCTATCCGCCGGCAGTTCAATTTTGTCATCCTCAGCCACATAAGTACCCTCAATCACTTTGCTTCCCAGCTTGGTCATCTGAATCACTTGTCCATAATCATCATTTTCCCCGATACGCAGCAAACCTAGATGCATCATCATTTGCAAAATCCGTTGTTCAAAGATAGATTCTGAAGAATCATAGTAAAAGGGTTTGATCAACTTGCACAGCACTTCTCCTACAGATGCGGCCGTAACCCATGTCTGGGCTAGACGATTGATCCACTGTACGATCGATTGCAAATTCGGAATAGGCCCTTTGTAAAGACGGAGCCAGAACCGGTACACTTGTATCGGATTTTCCTTGCTACGCTCTAGCAGTTTGGTTTTTCCTGTATCCGATAACTGAAGCGCTGCCTGCTGCTCCACTATCAAATGATGAAAAAAGCAATAATCATAGATCAATGAAAAGCGATTCGGATATTCCTTGTACATGCGTCCATAGCCAAATCTCCAGGCACCCTTGGCGACCATTTCTTCCTTAACCGACATTCGATCCAGAATCTGCTGCAAGCTGCGTTTGTACATGCTGTTTTCAGCCGTTAACATAACCTCCTGCTGCTCGGACAACCATTGCAGAAAATGTTCGACGTCCTCTATAAGCAGCATTTGTTCATCCCGGTATACACCAGGATCATCCGTAACCTGCAGAGTACTGCGAAATTTGGCTGTCAATACATCAGCAAATCTCCCTTTCAAATCATTGGGAACCTGAAAAACATACTTCGTTTGCTGGGAATAACCATTAAACAACCAGCCTAAACGCTTGAACTTGATAATAATCTCTCTCGGATTTTGCAAATTATTTTCACTAGCCTGGAATCTCGACTGCTTGACACGAGCTGTTAACTCTTCCAAACTAAACGAGTTTCGCGGGTCGGATAACAAGTAATTAAGAAAGCGGATATCTTCAACATTCAAATCTTGTATATGCTTTTCAAACACCTCACGACGGTTTAAAGTGCTTAAAATCGATTGAATCAGCTCATTTTTGGAATTGCCGTTACATTGGCAGTCATAAGTGCTGGCAATTCTACTTAATTCAAAAATATCGGTATAGCTAAGCATATCAGCCAGATTCATATCCATTTTCATATTCAAATTCCTCCCCCTCTGCAGACATTCATGCAGGATGTGGCTTCTAGTAACCATTATGGGAATTTTTTCTGAAAATATTCCGGCAGCAAAAAAAAACCTGACCATCTAACCGGCCAGGCTTTAATCTTATTCCTTAATTTAGATGAATTAAACAATTATAAAGCGTTAGCTCCCACGCTGCTTCTGCACGTTGAAGAATCGTTAAGGAAGAGTTTTGCAGGAATTCCTCCCGCTCCATACTTAATCCCCTGAGTACCTGAACAATAAAACCGCCATGTGATATAACCAACAGCTTTTCACCGGGAGCTTTGCCCATCCAGGCTTCAGCGAAATCGACCCATCTTGACCATACTTGCTCATCCGTTTCTCCGCCTAAATCCTCTTTTCTCCATTCGGCTCCCCATTTAGCTGTTCTTTCCTGAAGCGTCATGCCCTCAGCCAGACCAAAGCTTCGCTCCCGGATCCGGGCATCGAACGCAACAATTGGAATACCTGACTGAGCTGAAATAATCTCTGCCGTTTCCTTCGCTCTGGACAAGTCACTGCTAATGATCCCATCCCAAGCTTCATTCTTCAATCGCAGTCCCAGCAGCTGGGCTTGATTTCTGCCTTCATCCGTTAAGTCTGTATCCGTCTGGCCTTGGAGCTTGCCAAGCTGGTTCCATTCTGTTCTGCCGTGCCTTATCAATCCTAAAGTTGTTGACATTTCGACCTCCACGAGAGATTTCTCCTATACTTCAACAAAAATGCTCCACTATGGGAGCACGCATCTTATATCTAATTATGCTTTTGTTCTGGAAAACCAATTCATGATAAGCATCGTACATATTAGCCCCAGTATGGAAAGTACGAGCAAATAATGCGAATAGGAATGAATGGGTCCCACATTAAAGCGGAGAGGCTCCATCAAGCTTGGGTTTAAGCTGGCAACTGCACTTGAAATCACATGTCCGTTCATCGCGTCAGAGCCGCTTGCTTCCAAAGATTGAGGCGCTTGAAGCTCAAACAAATTGCTGCCAGCCGATGCGAAATCGTCTTTCGAAGCGCTGTCGTACACAAGTGAGAACAGAAAGCTTAAGGAAAACAAAACCAATGAAAAAGCAATGACCGCTGTCAAGTTTCTGCGCAAGCCGTGAGAGATCGCGTACATCCGGTCGGGAACCGGTATTCTCCATGATTCTTCCTGATAGATTCTGTTCATTACCTTGTTGGAAACGGTTGGCTCGTAATCCAGAACCGTGGTGTCCTCAGCCGCGCTGCGGATCAAAATCGTGCTTTCCTCCCAAATCTGAAACTCTTCTGCACACACTGCACAGCCTAGCAAGTGTTTGTCCACCGCAGTGCGACGCAGGTCATCATTCGGCAAATCCCAATAAACACCAAATAACTCCTGAATTTCACTACATTTCATCGTTGATTCATCCCTTCGTATTCCTCGAATACCGGGTCGGTAAAGTAAGGCTCTAACTGAAGCTTCACACTCGCTCTGGCCCTAAAAAGTAACGATTTTACCGAACTTACAGTCTGTCCCAGTATGTTGGCAATTTCCTGATAATCCATTTGATCATATTCTCTCAGAATCAGCGCCGACCGCTGCTTCTCAGGTAAAGTGTTAATCGCATCTCTGACCATGGTCACTTTCTCATTGCGCAGCGCCGCCTGTTCAGGCATCGCATCGAATGATGCATGCGGCGTATAGCCGCTTTGCTCCAAAGATATTTTGACGCTTTTATTTTTACGCAGCTCACTAAGCACCGTATTCCGGGCAATCGTGTACAGCCACGTAGAAAAAGAAGCCTCTATCTCGCGGAAGGAATGAAGGTTGCGGTAAGCTTTATAAAAGCTTTCATTACACAAATCTTCGGCCATGGCTTCCATCTTCGAGCTTTTAAGCATATGAAATATAAAAGCAAGAATTTTACGCTCATAACGAAGCATCAGCTCGTTGTACATCTGAACGTTTCCATCCTTGATTTCTCTGATCAACTGGGAATCGGTCATTATGCTGCGACCCTCCTCGTAATTCCAAGGTGGCACCCCCCCAGCTGCTTACCATGTTGTACGCCTTAAGGGAGTGAAAAGTTGCGGTAAAAATATCTATGAGTAAAATTAATATTTAAATGGATTAAAGTCTCTATATAAGGCTTCTGTATAAAGTGCAAAATTCCTGCTTGTTCGACATTTTTTCCAATAATTTCTTTACAAACTCTGGTTACACAACTAAAATATGAGAAAAATGCATTGCGGAGTCCTTTGATGAGCGTGTTCGTGACGCTGGTGGTTCGGGGAGGGCATGGCTGTGGGCTCCAGCCGCTGTTAAAGATTTGTTCCCTTGAACGGAGGAGGTAGGAACAAATCTTTAAATGCAGACACTACCGCTCATCCACCCACAGCCATGCCCTCTTCTCAATTACAATCACACGAGAACTTCGCTCAAACGAACAGCCAGCAAGAGTTTTTCTCTTGGGTGGAGGAGATTTCCTAGCGTGTGCAAGTGCTGAGGAAGAAAACTGCTGATTTAACGATGTTTTTCATCGTTAAAGTAAGTATGTAGAGACTCACTGGTGCTTTAACGATCGTTTAGTGAAGCATTCACTCAATTCTGGGTTGGCGAGATTATCCGCTCTTACCAGTTCAATTTTTGAAAGGGTAATCCTTGTTTTATACTGTTTGATACTTTAGTGCTGTAAAGTACTTGAAATTTCCTATATGTTAATAAACCTCCCTATGGCATTTAGCCTTGGGAGGTTTGTTAGATCTACTCGATTTGGTTAGATCCGGTTTTAATTGACCATTAGTTCGTACTGATCCAACAAGCTGTGACCTGCATCAGTTGTCAACATCCGATAGGCTTCTTCATTTTCTCGATCCCACAACTCAGGTTTGTGCAGCATAATCAATGCTAGCTCCGCCGGCAGATGCTCTGTACGACCTTTGTCGTGCCAAGGATGATAATTAATTTTCACTATTTCCAGCGCCTGGATTTGTAGGAGTTTTTCCAATTTCTCTGCTGCCAATTTAAATATTTCATGTATTTTCAATGACGGGTGCCGGCTCGAAAAATCGTAAATAAGCTGAGGAAATGACTCTTCTGCTTCTGCGGCCTTTAGTAGGATCAAATACTCATCCATGTCTAGTATGGAATAATTAACTTCACTCATAAGCTACCTCCAAGGCATTTTTCTGTTCAACTCTGGAATCTCATGATAGTAGTCTTGTTGTATTCGATTCATAACATGGAAAATCCTGCTCCATTTATACCCCTTATTGATGCGCCCAGTCCAAGCTTTGACTAAAAAAAGACAAAAAAAAACCACCTAGAAGGTGGGTGCACTTATCGGTGCCATTATCGGATAGGAGTGGAGAGAAACCATACTGTACTTTTATTATATGTATACGTTTACAATTTGTCAATGCTTTTTTTGAAAACGTTTTCGAATGCTGTTTAAAATATAAAAATAAACCTGCAGCCACAAATGCAATGATCTTGAAAATCCAAAATCACTACTTTGCGCTACAGGTTTTATCTACTCTTTATACTGATTTAGCCTATTAAGCATGAACCGTGTACTGTTTTTTAAGCTCTTCAGCAGCGCGATCTACATCCTCCTGATTGCGGAAAGAAAGCCTGAGCACACCAGGAACATCTTCCCTGCTCTCAATAACCTGAATATTGCTTAAATTAATTTTTTTATTACCTAGGGAAGTTGCTATTTGACCAATGACACCCGGATGATCGGGAATATCGACATAAATATCATAGAGTGAAGTGATCATGCCCTTGCGCCGCTCTGGAAGGCCGCTGCGGAATTCACTTGCTTTGCGGAATTGCTCAGCAATGCCCTCACCATCACTTTGCTGCAGCAAATCGATAAAGCGTGCAACCTCAGCATTCCAATCTACAAGCAGTTTGAGCAGATTTTCACGGTTGTTGATCAGAATATCACGCCAAATTTTCGGATCGCCTGAAGCAATTCTCGTAACATCGCGGAAGCCGCCAGCAGCCAAATTCTGGTAAAGCGGATTCATTTCATTATATCCTCTCACCTGATTGACCAAAGCAACCGCAATAATGTGAGGCAAATGACTGATAGCTCCAACAATATCGTCATGCAGCTCGGCATCGACCTGAATAATTTGCGCCTTTGTCAGCTTTATTAAATCAGCTAAGCGGTCCACATCCTCTTGTGGAGTTAATGGATCTGGCGAAAGCACATAGAAAGCATTCTCAAATAAATGCGATGATGCAGCTTCCACACCGGAGCGTTCAGACCCGGCCATGGGATGCCCCCCGATAAACTGAACACCCTTGAGCTCAAGAGAAGCCGCACATTGCGCAATTGATGCTTTTGTACTTCCTACATCTGTAATGATGCACCCCTGCTTAAGAGGAAGCTTAGCCAGGCTGGTTAGATACTCTTCAAGCAAACTGACGGGAACACAAAGAAATATATAGTCCGCGCCTTCTGCTGCCTCCTCCATGGAGGTTGTGGCCGTATCAACGACATTGCGTTTAAGCAGCTTTTCAACCGATTTAGGGTTCGGTGAATGTCCTGTAACTGTGAAACCTGGTTTTCCTTTAAAGCACAGAGCTAAAGAACCTCCAATTAGCCCCGCACCAAATATCGCTATTTTTGTCATGTGATCAACCTTTTATTAGAGTTTAAGTTTGTACGGCTGTTTCCGCCAAAACCTGTTCAAGCGCCGTTATAAACTTTTCGTTCTGCTCACGGCTTCCAACCGTTACACGTATAGAAGTAGGGAAATCAAGCTTGTGACCCCCTCTTATAATGATGCCTCTGCGCAATAAGCCGTTAAATACAAGCTCTGCCGGACGCTGTGTGTCTACCATAATAAAATTACCATGTGCCGGGAACGATTTAAGATCCAAGCGGGCAAATTCTGCTTGCAAATAAGTAATCCCAACTGTATTGGCTTCGCGGCAGCTTTCAATGAATGCTTGATCTTGAATGGCTGCCAGAGCAGCTGCTTGAGCGAAACGAGTCGTATTAAATGGCTCACGCACCTGATTAATCGAACGAATAACCTCAGGATGTCCAATCCCATAACCAATGCGCAGTGAAGCTAAGCCGTAAATTTTGGAAAAAGTACGTAGAGTGATTGCATTTTTGTACTGCTTCAATAAGGCAAACGTGTCTGGATATTGACCCGAGGTATTGTATTCACAATAGGCTTCGTCCAAAACTACCAATACACTTGCGGGTACAGCTGCTAAAAAGTTAGCTATTTCATCATGAGTATTCATTGTACCTGTCGGATTATTAGGATTGCAAATCCAAATTACCTTCGTGCGCTCTGTAACAGCCGCCAGCATAGCTGACAAATCATGGGTGCCCTCTTTAAGCGGAACCTCTATACATACAGCGCCTTCAATCTCAGCGTTATGTTTGTACTGTGGAAACGTATGCGTGGCCATAATCGTCTCATCACCTTGAACGAAAAAGGCTCTGGCGATCATCAAAATAACTTCATCGGAGCCAGCACCAAAAATTACTTGGTCCGTCCCGACATCATGAAACTTGGCTACAGCGGAAGTAAGCTCAACACTGCCTCCATCCGGATAAATGCTGATTTCAGAAAGCTCCGCTTTAATCGCTTCAATAGCCTTTGGCGAGCTGCCAAAGGGATTCTCGTTGGAGGCAAGCTTGATAACCTCGTCCAATCCGAGTTCTCGCTTAACTTCTTCGATAGCTTTGCCCGGCTGGTAGACCGGTAAGTGTAAAATATTCGGTTTTGCTTTCATGCTTTGGTCACCTCGTTATATAGTACAAACCTTTTAAAAACCTCAATGCTATTTGCGAATCATGCCTTTTATTCTACCCTATGTGAATCCTAGTTTCCAGCGTTTAATTTCGCTTGAATACGGCGGCTTCCAAGACAATCCTCTATTTTTACCATATTCCAGAAGATATGGAGAAAGACGCCTTTTGGCGTCCTTTGATGTGCGTGTTCGTGACGTGGGAGCGTCTCGGAGGTAAGGGGTGTGGGCTCCAGCCGCTGTTAAAGATTTGTTCCCTTGAATGAAATGGATGAGGAGGTAGGAACAAATCTTTAAAGGCGGACGCTATCGCTCTTCCTCCCACACCCCTTACCTCTCTTTAGCTACAATCGCACGAACACCAAGCTCAAACGGACAGCCAGCAAGGGTTTTTCTCTTGGTTGGAGGAGATTTCCTATCGGACATAGCCGTTGGGAATGAAGATCAGAGAGGACCTGCTACTTTAAATTTATCCAAACCTCACTTCAATATTAATCCTCTGCACGACCGAGGGAACATATCTCTTAAGATGAATGTTCCTCTCAAGCAGTTGGATGTAAACGTCATTCTTTAAATGAATTTCTCGCTTGTTCAATTCCCAGGTTAGCCAGCACTGCCCATACTCTCCAGCTACAGCTTTGATTACCGGGGCTTCCATTTCTCGCCCATTGAATCGAAATACCATCTTATCTTCGGCGGACCAATCCTTGATCCATATCTTAAGATGCGCTTGTACCTGTGAATAAGCATCCAGCTTTTCCCCCGCCCTGATAGGTATGACGAGGCCTTCATGCACAGTCTCTCCTAACGTAGCTGGAAGATGAGGCTGGTATCTCCATTCCTCCTTAGTCAGGATATAATCGTAATCCATATCGACGATATAGGTTTTATCGAACCCTTTAAGTGTTTCCAAGCTGCCGATTTGCTTCATCAGTTCAATTCGGCTCCGCTCATCCGGGTACGTATTAAACGCATAAATACCATCAGGCTCCTCACTTAACAGCACCTCAGCAATGCCCCGCATGACCTCATCGGAGCTGGCGGTCCGTTCATATTCACCATACAGACAAGGAAAGAAAGAAACGCCGGTTCCTTGCAAAATTTCCTTAAACGCCAGCGTATCTATATTCATCCCCCCGGTTCCAGCAATAACGATATCCACTAACCCTTTCCTGGCCCAGTCTTCTACATCAAACCCTGCCATCTTAGAGCCGATAACAGTTGTACATACCCTTACAGCCAATTCAATCGTTTTACCGCGGGCATTTCCGAGTTCATCAAGCAGCTCTCTTACCGATCTGACAAAATCAGTCATGATATAAGTGCTGGTCAAGCCTTTATCCCAATGAAAATAAAAGGGACTGCGCATGAAATCCAGCTCGATTCCGTCGAAGTCGTGGTTCACCATAACCTCTTTCAGGATATTAAAGCGAAAATCACGAACATCTTTATCGGAATAATTGAGCGCAGTCGTCATTTCGTTACGGCCATGAAAATCGGGAAACCATTCCTTAGGATTCAACCAGTGTGGATTTTCCTTCTTGAAGGTTGGCATAAAATCACTATTCGCAGCCCAATGATCATGAATATCGTTTAGCCTAAAGGAGAAAAATGCATCTAAATTCCGTTCTCTTGCTGCTCTTATCAGGATTTCAGCCGGGTCCTGCTGTTGATCCAGCAGATGCTTCACATTCGCATACCTTTTATAAGTAAAAATATTATTAAAATGATAATCCTGCCCTTCACCCAGTGGCTTTAATAGTTCACTCTGATATTCAGCAAAATGACCGCAGCCGAGCAAGAAAAAAACTGTATCAACTGAAGTCCCCACGAGCGGAGAAAACACCTTGTCAACTAATTCCTGCTCTGAAGCTTTTTCCGGAAGATAGCCAAAATCATCCCCATCCCAGCAATAAATAAATGATCTTTTTTTCCTTGTTCTCATAAGCTTCCTCCTACAGGTTTCGCCTGCCTGCTCCATTGTTTTGTAAAATAATTTTTATTTCCCTACTTCCAGAACAATTACCCTTTGATCGAGCCAATCATGGCCCCTTTAACGAAATACTTTTGAATAAATGGATATACAAACAAAATCGGAAGCGTAGAGATGACAATAACTGCTGAACTGAAGGCGATAGTCGGCGGCCGCTTAATATTCGGATTCACTACAGTCATGCTTAACCCAACCTTATCTCCGGTAAGATGAATAATCACATCACGTAAAATAATTTGCAGGGGCATTTTATCATAATCATTAATGAATATCGCCGCATCGAACCAGGCATTCCAATGGGTGACTCCATAAAAAAGCCCAATTGTCGCGATCGAGGGCAGCGATAAAGGAATGACAATCCGAAATAAAATTTGCAGCGGGTTCGCACCATCTATACTGGCCGACTCCTCCAAGCTTTCTGGTATTTGATCAAAAAAAGCTTTCATAATAATAAAATTATAAGCATTTATTAAATTCGGAATCATCAAAGCCCAAATTGTGTTGACCAAATGCAAGGATTTGACCACCATATAGGTCGGAATCAAGCCGCCGCTAAATATCATCGTAATAAAAATGAAAGTAATAAAACCATTACGACCTGGTAAATATCTTTTGGATAGCCCATATGCCAAGGCAGCAGTAAATAGCAAATTCAAGCTTGTTCCGACAACAACCCTTATGATCGTTATCATATAGCCCGAATAAATTAACGAGCCTTTGCTAAGTACAATTTTGTAAGCTGTTAAATCCAAGGTTTTGGGAATAAGCTGGAAGGTTCCGTATTTAAGAACAGCAGCCTGTGACATTAACGAGGTTGAAACGATCATAATAAATGGAAATAAAAAACATAAAGCCAATACAACTAGCAGTGTATAAATTACAACCATAAATCCTGTACTTGCATTCGTCATTTTATAATTAATCATTGTCGGCCTACTCCATCACTGTGTATTTTTACCATATCCCATTTTGTCCAGCCCTTTTGGCCATGTAATTGGTACCGAGCAGCAAAGCTGCTGAAAATACAGATTTAAAGAAACCAACCGCAGTACTGTAGGAGAAATTCATTTGGACTAATCCTTCACGGTAAACGAACGTATCAATAATATCAGCGACATCAATCGTAGAAGGAGAATAAGTGAGCAGGATCAGCTCATAATTGCCGTTCAAGATCGTACCCATTCTTAAAATAAACATGATCATAATGACAGGCAAAATGCCCGGAAGTGTAATATGCCATATTTGCCTAAATTTACTTGCCCCATCTATAATGGCAGCTTCGTATTGATCCGTGTTAATGGAGACAATCGCAGCGAGAAAAATAATGCTTTCCCAGCCAATTTGCTGCCATATTTGTGTAAGTATTATGATGCTCCGGTAATATTTCTCTTCTCCCATAAAAGTGATGGGCTCATTTCCAAAGAGCTTTACGACTTCGTTTATGATGCCTCCATCTGATGAAAGCAGTAAATTCAAAATCCCCACAACTACCACCATCGACAAAAAATGCGGTAAATAAGAGATCGTCTGAACCCATTTTTTAAATTTGCCATGCACAACCTCGTTAAGCAATAGGGCAAGCAGAATCGGTGCTGGAAACCCGAAAATGATAGTATACATGCCCAGAAGCAATGTATTTGTCATCACCTGAGTAAAGGAAAACGAGGTGAAGAAATTTTGAAAATGCTGAAATCCTACCCACTCAGAGGTAAATATGCCGCGGACTCCTTGAAAGGGGCTATAATCCTGAAAAGCAATAACGATTCCAAACATCGGAACATAATAAAAAATAAGAAAATACAGGATTCCAGGTAAAACTAAGGCATATAGCAGCGGATAGCTTTTAAGTGCTCTAATCATCGGTTGCCGTTCCCTTCACTAGTTAGCATTTAGCTAACCGACTAAGTGATGGATCGAATCCCTTAATCGGTTAACTCCCTTATTGCTCGTTATACTGCTTCGTACGCTCTGCAATCATTTTATCCAATCCCATTTTGCCAAGATCACGAATGAATCCATCCCACTTGGATAAAGGCTCTTGCCCTGTAATAAATTTCACCAGCCACTTATCCCTGAACTTATCGATATCTCCCGCTGCGGGAACAGCCCCAGTGATACTGACCTCGTCATAATTCACTCCGTAATCAGCCGGTTTTTTCAAGTCAAGAGCAGGATTCGAAACGAAATTATAAAAATCCGTCCATAGTTTCCCTGATATGGTATCGTCACTGGAACCCAGACTTAGAGCGCCTTGAACTAAACTGTACATAGCGGAATATTGTTTCTCAGCACCTTGTATTTTCTCAATAATGCCTTTTTCCTCATCAATCCATTTCCAATGCTTATTTTCTAGACCAAAATCAATAACATTTCGATTCTTCTTGGAAGAAACACTCCAGTCGAAAAACTTCATGACTGCTTCTGCGTGTTTACTTTTAACTGAAATAGCAATCCCCTGGCGCTCAGGCAATCTTAAAGAATAGGCACTTCCAGCGGGCCCATCGAATTTATCAAGGAAGACATATTGGGCTTTTGGATCAGATTGCATTAAAGTTTCAATACCTGTTAAGCCGACTGAAATCCATGAGGCGAGCACCCCAACCCGATTTTGCGAAACAAGGTCATTGATCACTGTATATTCTTGCGAAAAGGCTTCTTTCCAAATATATCCTTTGCTATACCACTCAGCCATTTTCGCTATAAAATCCTTGTAGTCCGGATCCATTACAGCCGGCTTTACACTCCCGTCCGTATCGATCCAATTGCCATCGCCATGCTTCGTAAATAATCCGGCAAAAGCACGATCCAGTTGAGAGAAGCTTAAATGAGTCGCCAAAGGAATTACATTGTTCCCGAACTTATCCGTCTTTTTAAACGCTTCCAATACTTGATCCAATTCGTCCAGCGTTGTCGGGACCTGCAATCCAAGCGCATCGAGCCAATCCTTTCTAATTCTTGGTGCATTACCTAACGGTGTGCTGGCAAAAGGAATTGCGTAGATGTTCCCGGTTTTTTTGTCTGTTACAGCATCCCACTCTTCTTTTGTATAATTGTTCACCAATTCAGGTGTAATTTTTAACAAATCGTTGAGGGGTTGAATCATGCCTTTTTTTTGAAAAACGGTCCAGTCTCCCACAATAAACGCATCAAGTGGATCATCTGAAGCAAGCATAATGTTTAGCTTTTCATCATAGGTTCCTGCCGGAGGCTTAATCATGACTGGCTCTACATTGGTTTCACTTTTAATAAAATCACCTACCTCCTTGTCTCCGGGAAGCTCCGTTCCAGCCTCTACTTTCGTAAGAATATACGCTTTAGTTGGTTCCGCTTTCACTTCTGGAGAAGAAGTCCCTGGTGTGCTTGTTACAGCCTGTGGAACCTCTGTCTTACCACTGCTGCAAGCTGTCAAAACTAATAGTAAGCAAAGCATAATGACTACATTTCTTTTCCTCATTCCTCTAACAACCCCTCACCTTTGATTTGTTCAATTGCCACCCTGGTTGCTTGAACAATCTCAATATAGGATGGATTGCCGCAATAATCTATAATACAAATTTGAAATGAGTATTACTTTGATGATAATTTATAAGAAAGACGGCTTGCGGCGTCCTTTGAGGGGCGTGTTCGTGACGCTAGTGCTTGAGTGTGGTAAGGGCTATGGGCTCCAACCGCTGTTAAAGATTTGTTCCTCTGAATGGAATAGATGTGAGGGTTGGAACAAATCTTTAAAGGCGGGCGCTAACGCTTTTCCACCCGCATCCATTCCCTCTTCTCAGCTACAATCGCATGGATCACACAAATCACACGAATACCAAGCTCAAACTGACTGTCAGCAAAGGATTTTCCCTTAGTTGGAGGAGATTTCCTAGCGGGTGGAGGCACATGGGATGAAGATCGTGTGCAACTCAGAAGGACCTGCAACTTTAAAGATGTTTTTCATCGTTAAAAGCGTCAGGTCAGGTCCACATCCTTACTTTAACGATGAAAATCATCATTAACGTGACCGATTGACCTCGAACACTTGATTTAACGATGAAAAACATCGTTAAATCAAGCAAACGAAGCACACGAACTACAGGAAGTGTACTCTCAAACGGGCTGCCCGCAGAATTTACTTTCCTGATGGAAAAGGATGATGGCGATAGGGAAAAACTCTCTCACTTCATCACTTGCAAAGCTGCACTGGCTAAAAGGAAACAATTCACTCCAACCTACCCCATAAGCTTATACTTCTGGCTAATAAAAAGCATAAAAAAACACGCCGCCCCATATAGAGACAACGTGTTTTCCTATTTTCCTATACAAATAAATGATAATTGCTAATTACTAGCCGTAACTTACCCCTTAAGCTCTGCCACAAACCGGTGAATCTGTGCAAGCCCCTCAGGACTCGCAGGATCAGCTTCCAGCAGTGGAAGTACTTGTTCAATCGTACGGACGATTGCGCTGCCGACCACAACACCATCGCAAGCCCCCTCAAACCGGGCAACCTGCTCGCGGCTGGATATACCAAAACCGACAGCGATAGGCAAAGAAGTTGCTTCCTTAACTGTTGCGATGAAATCGTTAATACCGCCGAAAAACTCAGAACGCACACCGGTAACCCCAAGTGATGATACGCAGTACACGAAGCCGGAAGCACTCGAAGCAATTCTTTTAATGCGATCATTGGAGGTTGGTGCAACGAGCGGAATCAAATGTATGCCGTATTTGGCAGCGATAGCGCGAACTTCCTTATCTTCCTCCAGCGGGAGGTCGGGGATAATTACTCCACTGATCTCACTTTCCGACATTTGCTTAAAGATGCGCTCCAAGCCCATTTGCAAAACAGGATTATAATAAGTAAAAAGAATAAAGGGAAGCTTGGACCCGCGGTTTCTTGCCTTACGTGCGATCTCAATGACATCTAGAATCGTAATGCGGTGCTTAAGGGCACGCTCCGAGGAGCGCTGAATAACAGGACCATCCGCTAATGGATCGGAATAAGGTACTCCAAGCTCAAGTAAGCTTGCTCCAGCCTTCTCCATTTCAAGAATGATTTCCAGTGTGGCATCCAGGGAAGGGTCACCTACGGTGAGAAACGGAATTAAAGCCGTCTCTCCACGCTCCTTAAGCTCGGCAAAACGTTGATCGATTAAATTCATGCTCTTCCCTCCTGCGTCGCTTGCTGCCCGTCCAAATAACCCAAAATGGATTCAACATCTTTATCGCCGCGGCCGGATAAGTTCACAACAATAATCTCATCCTTGGACATCGTAGGAGCCAGCTTCAACGTTTGAGCGATCGCATGCGCGCTTTCCAGTGCAGGAATAATGCCCTCCGTACGACTTAACAGCTGCAGGGCATCAAGAGCCTCCTGATCCGTAATCGGGAAATAGGCTGCCCGCTCAGAATCCTTCAAATACGCATGCTCCGGTCCTATTCCGGGATAATCAAGCCCGGCTGAGATCGAATGAGCAGGCTGCACTTGGCCATACTCATCCTGAAGCAAATAGCTCAAAGAGCCTTGAAACACGCCTGGAGTTCCTTTAGTCATTGTAGCCGCGTGCTCTTCAGTATGAATACCTTTACCCGCAGCTTCGACACCAATTAGCTTCACATCTGCATCCTTGACAAACGGATAAAAAATACCCATAGCATTACTGCCCCCGCCAACGCAAGCAATTACCGCATCAGGCAGTCTGCCTTCCGCTTCTAGAATTTGCGCACGGGATTCATCGCCGATCACCCTTTGAAAGTCTCGAACCATCATAGGATATGGATGCGGCCCTGTTACAGAACCCAGAATATAGTAAGTATCTTCCACGTGACTGACCCAATACCGCAGCGTTTCATTGCATGCATCCTTGAGTGTACGTGTACCTGATAGCACTGGAATAACCTCGGAGCCAAGAAGCTTCATGCGAAACACATTTAGCTGCTGACGCTTCGTATCCTCCTCACCCATGAACACCTTACATTCCATTCCCATAAGAGCTGCAACGGTTGCTGTAGCAACTCCATGCTGTCCTGCTCCGGTTTCCGCAATGATTTTCTTTTTGCCCATTCGTTTCGCCAATACCGCTTGTCCTATTGTGTTGTTAATTTTATGCGCTCCAGTATGGTTTAAATCCTCTCGCTTCAAGTATACCTTTGCTCCACCAAGCAGCTCAGTCAAACGCTCTGCATAATACAGCGGAGTCGGTCTGCCTGAATACTGCTGCTGCAAATAGCGGACCTCTGCAATAAAATCAGGATCGTCCTTGTAGCGATTATAGGCCTCTTCCAGCTCAGCGAGCGCATTCATCAATGTTTCCGGCACATAGCGGCCGCCGAACTTGCCAAATCTTCCTTGTTCATCAGGTACCTGCATATGGGATCACCCTTTCTATAAAAGCTTTAATTTTAGCCAGATCTTTAACTCCGTCCGTTTCCACACCACTGGATACATCTACACCATCAGGTTCATAATCAATAAGTAATTGTGCCACATTTCCCGGCTCAAGTCCACCTGCTACAAGCAGCTTGACACCGGCTGAGAGTGTCCATTCCTTATAGACCGGTATGCAGTCCCAAGCAAAGGTTTTGCCAGAGCCGCCGCCATATACAGGATCAAAAGTATCAAGCAGCAGCACATCTATATGTCCGCGAAAGGGGTCTAATTGCCAAGCAACAGCGTCAGAAGAAGGTATAGAAGCTTCCAATTTCTGCAGAGGAACAACTTTAAACACCTGCACACCAAAGCGTGATTTCACTATGCTGCAAAATGCCGGAGACTCCTGTCCGTGAAGCTGCACGGCATCAAGCGGAGCCAACCGCAGTGTACGTTCCAGCTCTTCCTCACTTGGATTTACGAAAACGCCCACCGTTAAAGGAACCGCAGCACCGCTCGAAGCTAGCTCTTGAAGATAGGCAATCATCTCACCCGCCTCTTCAGGCGTCACTTGACGCTTGCTTTTGGCAAATACAAATCCGATATGCGCGATGGGCAGATGCACGATCGACTGCAGCTGCTCTTTACTCCGGATTCCACAAATTTTGGCCGTTGGTGTTTGGATCATTGAAGGCTTGTTCATGCTCATGTGTGCCTTACTCCTTTCCTTAACGCTCATCAGCTGCCCATCAACTCGTGCACAGCTATTTCAACATCTGGCTGCCGCATGAAATGCTCTCCGATCAGCACTGCATGAGAACCTATGGATTGTAAATAGGTCATATCCTGCGGTGAGGATATCCCACTTTCACTAACTACTGTTTTACCTGAAGGGATGTGTTGGATCAGGGATTCTGTCGTCTTCAAATCCGTAACGAAGGTTTGCAGATTCCGGTTATTAATTCCGATAAGCTGTGTATCCAGCTCCAATGCCCGCTCCAGCTCAGGCCGATCATGCACCTCTACTAAAGCATCCAGTCCTAAATCGCGCGCCAGCTCAAGAAACTGCTTCATTTGTTTCGTAGTGAGAATAGCTGCAATGAGCAGAATAGCATCGGCGCCGATAAGCCGGGCTTCATAAATTTGCTTTTCATCAATCGTAAAATCCTTACGCAGCAGTGGAACATTCACAGCCTGACGAACAGCCTGCAAATAAGCATTGCTCCCCTGAAAAAATGACACATCCGTTAACACAGATATGCAATCCGCTCCTGCCTTCTCATAAGAAACTGCCAGATTTACCGGATCAAAGTCATCACGAATCAAGCCTTTCGATGGTGAAGCCTTCTTCACCTCGGCTATCAACCCCATCTGGCGTTTCTTACGGCTGGTTAAGGCTTGCTCAAACCCAAGACAGGCAGGCAGCTCACTGATCCGCTTCTCTGCTTCACTTAGAGAAAAGCTTTGCTGCATAGCGGCCACCTCCTGAAGCTTGACGGCAACAATTTTATCAAGAAACATGGCTCAGCTCTCCCGTAAATTGGACTAATTCTTCTAACTTTGCAGTGGCTTTCCCACTATCAATGGCCGCTGCGGCGAATTTCACGCCTTCCTGCAGCGTAGTGCATTGCCCTGTTACATAGAAGCAAGCTCCAGCGTTTGCAAGTACAATATCCCTGTATGCCCCACGCTCTCCCGAAAATATGCGATGAATGATTTCAGCGTTCATGCCAGCATCACCACCAGCGACATCTTTAATCGAAGTGGCCCGCAGTCCCAAATCATCGGGTGTCAGCTCATAAGTGCGAATCTGGTCGTCCTTAAGCTCCGTCACTTTGGTTGGGGCAGAAATGCTGATTTCATCCAGTCCATCCAGACTGGCGACGACTAATGCCCGTTTAAGGCCAAGCGCCTGCAGAACTTCTGCAACGACTTCAGTTTTATCGCGATCGAACACACCCAACACCTGCCGGTCAGCGCCTGCCGGATTAGTGAGTGGTCCCAGTAGATTGAAAACGGTTCGGAAACCAAGCTCTTTGCGCGGGCCAGCGGCATACTTCATGGATTGGTGATAAGACTGGGCAAACATAAAGCAAATGCCCACCTTCTCCAGACAAGCTGCCGTTTGCTCTGCACTTAGTGCGATATGGACGCCAAGGGCTTCCAGCACGTCAGCGCTGCCGCTCTTGCTCGACATGGCACGATTCCCATGCTTCGCTACGCGAATGCCTCCAGCAGCGGCTACGAGCGCAGAGGCCGTTGAGATGTTGAAGGTCTCCGCGCCATCGCCACCCGTTCCACAAGTGTCCAGAAGGTTTCCCTTGGAAACCTCGATAGGCAATGCCTTGCTTCGCATCGCTTCTGCAAACCCCGTTATTTCATCAAGCGTCTCGCCTTTAATCCGCAGCGCCGTCAGCAGGCTGCCAATCTGCGCAGGAGTTGCAGCTCCTTCCATAATCCCGGACATTACCGCACGAGCCTCATCGCGCCCCAGATGACCGTTAGCAATCACCTTGGATAGAGCATGCTGAATCGAAAATTGTGTACTCATTACTTGGTTCCTCCTTAGAGTTTTCCGAAGGAAAACTTTGTTCGTAAGCTTCGATTTAATAGGCTCATAACGTATTGATGTAATAATCCTTATTGATATCGCTGACAGGTTTTGGCGCTGCACTGAACATAGCTTCGGCCATCCGAATCGATTTGAGCATCGCTTTTGCTTTATTGACCGTTTCTTCATATTCCTTTTCCGGTACGGAATCCCACACAATTCCCGCTCCAGCTTGCACATAGGCTTTACCATGCTTGAAAATAATCGTCCGGATCGTAATACAAGTGTCCAGATTGCCCGAAAATCCCAGATAGCCTATGGCGCCTGCATATGCTCCGCGTGCCTCCTGCTCCAGTTCGGCGATAATTTCCATCGCTCTAAGCTTGGGGGCTCCGGAAACCGTACCTGCAGGCATGCAGGACAGCAGTGCGTCAAAGAAATCCTTATCCTTGGCAATTTTACCGGTAACGTTCGAAACAATATGCATGACATGAGAATAGCGTTCAATTTCCATAAACGTATCACATTTCACGCTGCCGAATTCGGAGACACGCCCCAGATCATTGCGTCCCAGATCAACCAGCATCAAGTGCTCTGCCCGCTCTTTCTCGTCAGCCAGAAGCTCCTTCTCCAGCTCCAGATCCTCCTCAGGCGTATTTCCCCTCGGCCGTGTACCGGCAATCGGCCTCGTCTCCACCTTCTCCTCTTCCACTCGGACGAGCAGTTCAGGGGATGTGCCAACGATCACCTCATCATCCATTTTCAGCACATACATATAAGGAGAAGGATTCATCGTCCTCAGCACACGGTAAACATGCAACGGGGATACTTCTGTCTCAATCTCAAAGCGCTGCGACAGCACAACTTGGAAAATATCGCCGGCTCGAATATAAGCTTTGGCCTTTTCAACATTTTCGATATATGTTTCCTTGCTAATATTAGAGTTGATTTCTCCCAGCTCTTGGTCCGGTGTGATCGGATTGTGGGTCATCGTTTCATGGCCTAATGGACGTTTAATCTTTTCAATGGTAGCGTCGATTTTGGCGCAGGCTTGATGATAGGCCTCAATGATTTCCGCATCCGTAGCAAAATCCGGCACATGCACATTCGCGATAACTTTAATTTGCTGTTTAAAATGGTCAAATGCAATAACCTGGTCACAAAACATAAACTGGATATCGTTCATTTGCAAATCATCAACGCGGTGAGCGGGCAGCTTCTCATAATACTGCAATAAGTCATAGCCGAAAAATCCAACCGCACCGCCTGTGAAGCGAGGCAGGTCCGCAAGCTGAGGACTTCTGTAGGAACGCAGATAGGCTTTCAATATTTCAATAGGCTTCTCTGAAGTCGTTGTTGTCTCTCCCTTGGTCTGCACTTCTGTCTGCCCGTTCTTTGCTCTGATCATCAGGAAAGGATCTGAGCCTATGAACGAATATCTAGCCCATTTCACGCCACCCTCTACACTTTCCAGCAGGAAAGCCCGCGGCTCTTGATATAAATGCTGAAAAACGCGAATCGGAGTTTCCGTGTCAGCCAGTAAATGCCGCACTACGGGAATCAGATTGTAACTCTTGGCAAGCCTTATCACTTCTTGGATTTCAGGTGTATACATAGTCAACATCCCCCTCTCAGCAGACGAGCAACAAAAAAAGCCTCTACCGAAGTAGAGGCGGTTGTTATCAGTAGTAAATAATAAGACCGTCGTCAAAGGAATAAACGAACATGAAAATGCGAAAATAATAGCCCAACGGTAAAAAAGATGCGCGAACCTCAAAAGGCGGGCGCGTTTACCTAATATTATCAGTCCGTCTACATGTTAACGTACAAGCTAACATATATGCTGATAATGCAATAAGGCTCACTAATTCCTAATCTCCATCGTTCTCTGTTCAGCTCGACTCATCTCATCTAAACTCTACTGTACTCTGCTCTACTCACTCATCTGTTATCAATATACTACTAAAGCGATGAATTTGTCAATTTCACAATATCCGGGCGGAGAGCCTGGGCTGCTTTCAAATAAATATGATGCATTTCTGCTTGACCCTTGTCCGTATTGACCAGCACCATCAGACGGATGCACTTGGGCAAACTGTTCTCAACCGGAATTTCAAGTGAACACATCAGAGGAACCAGATCCCATCCGCTTAATTGACGGATAGCCCTGGCCGGGAAAGTAGCTGTAATATCTTCCGTAACCGTTATGAATACCGAGCAAAGGTCATCCGGATTAAAATCATTTGCTGAAATAATGGCATTAAGCAACTCCGATGTCGCAGCGAGAATTTCCTGCTCCTCATTATGTTCAACAGTCGTCGCACCGCGTATTCCCCGAACCCACATAAACTAAATATCCTCCTTCAAATGTGCTATGATCTTCCTTATTTGCTCTACGGTAACATCTTTGCGGATTTCCACTTTCCCTATTGCCGTAGGAACAATATAAACCATTGCACCTTCTTTAAATTTCTTGTCATGCATCATGGCATCTATGATACGATCCGTATTTAATTGCGACGGAATCGTTACTGGCAATCCGAATTTCTCGAATATACGTTTCGTTTCTGTATATATATGCGATGCGTAACCAAAGTCTTCAGCCAACTTCGCAGCGCCTACCATACCAATGGAAATGGCTTCACCGTGCAGCAGCTCACCGTAACCGGCAACGGCTTCAAGGGCATGGCCGAGCGTGTGGCCCAGATTGAGAATTGCCCGCAGTCCATTCTCATGCTCATCTTGGGAAACGACGATTGCCTTAACCTTGCAGCCCTCGTACAGACCATATTCCAGCGCCTTCTCATCCAGGGAAAGAAGCTCGCCAGCATGCTCATCTATCCAGGCAACGAAGGCTTCGTCCCAGATGAGACCGTGCTTAATCATCTCAGATAAGCCTGCGCGCACCTCTCGAATCGGCAGTGTGAGCAGCGTCGAGGTATCATACAGCACCAGCTCAGGCTGATGGAATGCCCCGATGATATTCTTCGCCATCGGGTGGTTGACCCCAACTTTGCCGCCGACACTGCTGTCGTGGGCAAGGATCGTTGTCGGGATCTGCACGAAGCGGATCCCGCGCATAAAGCTAGCCGCGGCGAAGCCGGCGAGATCGCCTACGACGCCGCCCCCCAGGGCGATGATCGCAGACTTGCGATCAAGGCCCGCCTCCAGGGCGGCCGTGACGATTCCCTCGAGCTGCGCGAGGGATTTGGAGGCTTCTCCGGCGGGAACGACGTAGGATACCGCCGGGTAGCCCCCCCGCTGCAAGCGTTCCATCACCGGACTGAGGTGATGGGCCGCCACCGAGGAATCGGTGACGACGAGCAGCGGAGATATTTTGCTAAGCTTATGCCGATCGAAATACGCGGCTATGTCCTCCAGGACACCTGACCCGATATAAATCGGATAGGACCTGTCTCCCAAATCAACCGTGAGCTCTCTCATCTTAATAGTTCTCCACTTGCTTCAAATAACTGGCTAGATTGCTGCGGATTTCCTCGAGCGAATCTCCGCCGAATTTTTCCATAAAGGCCTGTGCCACTTCCCAGGCAATCACATTCTCCATAATGACACCGGCCGCAGGCACTGCACATGTATCTGATCTTTCCACTTGTGCTGTGAATACTTCCTTCGTATCGATATCAACGCTCTGAAGCGGCTTGTAGAGGGTAGATATTGGCTTCATAACGCCACGAACCACAATCTGCTCTCCTGTTGTCATGCCACCTTCAAAGCCTCCTGCGCGATTGGTAGCACGGTGGAAGCCGCCTTCTGGTGTATAACGAATTTCGTCATGAACAAGAGATCCGCGGCGCTCTGCCGCTTCGAAGCCAATGCCGAACTCTACACCTTTGAAAGCCTGGATCGACAACACCGCTTGGGCGATTCTGCCATCCAGCTTACGATCCCATTGAACATGGCTGCCCAAACCAACAGGCACACCTTCAATGATGACCTCAACGATCCCGCCGAGTGTATCTCCATCATCCTTGGCAGCATCGATAGCAGCTATCATCTTGGCTTCAGCTTCCTTATCCACAACGCGTACCGGAGATTCTTCGGTAATTCTGATCAGGTCGTCAATGGCGAGCTCTTCACGCTTAGCCTCTACCTCGCCGATACGAATAACCTGTCCGGCCACTTTGATTCCAAATTCAGCCAGCAATTGGCGAACCACGCCACCACAAGCAACGCGCATTGTCGTCTCTCTGGCGCTGGAACGCTCCAAAATGTTGCGCAAATCCTTTTGGTTATATTTAAGACCGCCGTTCAAATCCGCATGTCCAGGACGCGGGCGATTTACTCTGCGTTTGCCTTCACTATCATCTTCCACTGGCTCAATGCCCATCACACTGGTCCAATGCTTCCAGTCATTATTAACAACAACCAGAGCAATTGGAGCACCTGTTGTTTTGCCATGACGCACGCCACCGACAATTTGTGCAGTATCTTTCTCGATCTGCATGCGCCGTCCGCGGCCGTAACCTTTTTGACGTCTATGCAGCTGAAAATTCAGTTCATCGAAGTTAAGGGTCACATTACTTGGAAAGCCCTCTATAATAGTAGTAAGCTGCGGGCCGTGCGTTTCTCCTGCTGTTAAATATCTCAAATCAATTACCCCTTCCTTCTAGCTCCAGGTCACCTTTTCGCCACAAACACTTTAGCGCTTTGGTGCATGTAAGTATCTTTTGTCATTATAGTATAGCTTAAGTGGTTTGGCAACTGCACGCATACAAAAAACACGCCCTTCGAATAAGCTGTTTCCAGCCTAACGAAAGCGTGTCTGATACCGCCGGACACCTGGAATTCTTTAGCCGTGCATAGGCTGCTTTTGAATAACCCTTGGAAGCTCCGCCATTTGGGGATCGTTCATCATGCCCATAATCTGCACCGAATCGATTCCTAATATTTGCGCGCATTCCTGAATCGTGATAATCCCCTTGCGATAAGCGGATATCACTTTTCTCTTGTCCATAAAAACCCTCCTATATATCTAGACAATAAGCTTAGTATAGGAATTTATGGAAGATGTTATACATGACAGACCCTAGACCCTGCAATGATCAGATTCCTTTTTTGCGATAAAAGAACGTATCCGCTGGCTCAAAATCATACTGCCCGGGAGAAAAAATCTGCTCTGTGGATCCAACGAACAGAAGACCGCCTGGCTTTAAAGCTTTGGAAAACTTCTGGTATAAAATATGTTTCGCTTCTTCAGTAAAATAAATGATAACATTGCGGCACACAATTAAATCAAAATTTGAATCAAATGTGTCGACGAGCAGGTTCTGCTTTTGAAATCTAACAGCCCGTTTCAATTCATCCGCCACCAGAAATGTTGACGCTTGATCTTGGCGAAAATATTTCTTCACATATTTATCGGGAACCTCACGCAAAGCCCTATCCAAATAAATGCCCTTGCGTGCCTTCTCAATGGCTCCATCATCTATATCGGTTGCCAGCAGCTGCGATTCTGCAAGAACTCCCTGCTCCGCAAGAATCATGGCTAGGGTGTAAGGCTCCTCACCCGTAGAGCAAGCAGCACTCCATACCTTAAGTCTGCGATTCTTACGAATCATTTCTGGTAAAAACCGCTGCTCGACAATTTCCCAACGATTAGGGTTACGCCAAAATTCAGAGACGTTAATCGTCATACGGTCCAGAAATTCATAAAATAAAACCTTATCTTTCATCATCGCATCAAAAAAAGCGGCGAAGGTATCGTAGCCCCGTTTCATTCTGAGCGTTGTTAGCCGCCGCTTCATCTGCGCCTCTTTGTACTGGGCCAAATCGATGGATGTTACATCCTTAATTTTTTTAATAAAAAATAAAAAGTCTTTGTCTTCCACTCTGTGCTCCCACCTCGGCAAACGTGCTGGATATAATGATTCTGTGCGGGAAACAGAAATTCCTGCCTGCTAAAAAAGAAAAAATGATAAGGACATCGGCCCTTATCATTCTCCGCCACCTTAAATCCAATCTTGGATTGTTTGTTTATACTCGATGATTTCTTCAGGCTTGAAGAAATTACCAATTTCACGTTCTGCACTCTCTGGAGAATCCGAACCGTGAATCAGGTTCATACCCGTATGTAAAGCGAAATCGCCACGGATCGTTCCTGGAAGAGCATCCAGTGTGTTTGTTTTGCCAACTAAAATTCTGGAAAGGGTGATGACTTGATCTCCCTGCCAAACCATGGCAAACACCGGTCCGGAAGTAATGAATTGTACCAGCTCATCGTAGAAGGATTTTCCATTATGCTCAGCATAGTGAGCTTCCGCCTGCTCCTTGGAAATGACCATAAGCTTGCTTGCTACCAATTGAAAACCTTTTTGTTCGAAACGTTTCACGATTTCTCCGATCAAGCCGCGTTGAACGCCATCGGGTTTGACCATTAGGAATGTTTTTTCCATTACGATTAATGCCTCCAAATATTGAGTTTTATTTCACCATTTTCTAGTGTACTAGAGTTAGGTTAAATACACAATAACTAATCCAAGCTTAGCCCATTGGCTTCACCTAGTAAGAACGGTTGCCAATGAAATAAGCGATTTCAACAAGGTCCTTCTTGGCCCTTATATCGGGCAGCCCTTCAAGTGCAGATATCGCTCTTTGAATATATTTTTGCGACAATGCTGAAGCTCTTTCCACACCACCACTGCTGCGGATCATGTCCAAAAACCGGCTTATATCTGTCTGCCCATCATGCTGCTGAATGCGTGCAAGCTCCTGAAGCAATGCTGGCTTCAAAGCAGGATCCTGCAAAGCGAATAAGACGGGAAGTGTAATGTTGCCCTGTTTAATGTCGCTGCCAGGCGGCTTTCCGATCTGCTTCTCAGTTCCACACAGATCAAGGATATCATCGCGTATCTGGAAGGTCATACCGACGTTATAGCCAAATGTATACAGCTTGCTGCTAATCCAGTCCGGCGCTTCTGAAGCCATGGCTCCCAGCTGGCAGCTAATTGCGATTAACAAAGCTGTCTTCCGCTTGATCCGCAGCAGGTAATCACGCACGGTCTGCTCGGAATTGAAAAAGAAACGGATTTGCTCCATCTCGCCGATGCACATCTCAACCATTGCTTTGGACATAATTTGATGCACGGTTGGATTCGCAATTTTGGTTACTACACCAAGTGCTTTGGCCAAAATGTAGTCTCCCGTATACATGGCGACCCGGTTATCCCATTTCGAACGAACCGTCAGCTGGCCGCGCCTTGTATGTGCATCATCAATAACATCGTCATGAACGAGAGTAGCCATATGAATAAGCTCCAGAGGAATCGCGATATGCTTCATCGTCTCCAGCTTGTACGCGCCAAATTCCCCAGAAAGTAGAACGAATACAGGACGTATTCTTTTCCCTCCGGCTTTAAGTAAATGCAAGGAAGTTTCGCGCAGCATGGTGTGATCGGAATATACACTTTCCTCCAGCTCTCTTTCTATAGCTGCCACATCTTTTTTCTTACGCGAATAAATATCTAATAGATTTTTCATTCCGTCACCCGTGCTATTCTATTTTGTTGCCATATTTCCACTGTTGCCTGCTTCGGCAGAAAGCCAAGCTCCCAGCAATATTGATAATATAATTGCAGTCCCTTCCATTGCTCAACCCCAAAATCATAGCACAGATTGCTAAAATAGTGCTGCCAATACTCACTGCTTCCGCCTACAGAGCTCTTTGCCTCTTTGATCATAGCCGATGGATCTGCGTGGGCCATGTGTTTGCTTTGGACAAACGCGTCAAAAATGCCTTTAACAAGCTCTGGCTGTTGATCCACGACGGCCCGGCGAATCGCCCAAACAGCGAAAGACATCCATTTCCCTGTCCATTTCGCCCATTCTTGCCCAAGGTCCGTGATCATATACTTCTTGTTGCGCCAGCTTTCCTTGATGGCATCATCACCAATCAGCAAAGCCCCGTCCCGCTTGTTCATCATATCACTTAGAATTGGCGGAGCATAGGTGTAACGGGGTTTCCCCTTGTAAAATTTCTCCAGAATGATTTTCAACAAATTCACTGAGGTAGCCGATGTTGTAGGCAGTGCGATTTCTCCACCGGCAATCTCCTGCAGCGGTTTTTCGTGAAATAATAAAATGGAATTTACTGCACCGAACGCACTCACCGACAAATCGGGGTACAGCAGGTAATTCTCGAATGATTCCCCGTAAGCAAAGGAAGAAATTGGTCCCATATCAATCTCACCGGCTGCCATCGCTTTATTTAAGCCTGTTGGCACCTGATGGATAATTTCCACTTGTTCCCTAGGCACCAAATCAGCAAAATAGTAATAAATCGGCCACACGTTGGTATAGTTAATCCGTCCTATCCGAATTCGATTATCCTCTTTATTCATCACTTTCTCCCCATCTTCTGTATAAGGAATGTTCGATATTCACGCTGACCAGCACTTTACAAATGAATGGCATACAAGCAGCCGCTCCTTTAGGCATGTACCAACAGCAAGTCTATCAGTGTAAAGGCGAAAACCACCAGGCTTAGAATACCGTTCATCGTAAAGAAAGCCACATTAAGCTTGGACAAATCCCGCGGTGAGACCAGCGTGTGCTCATAAAATAAGATCAGGTAAGCAATGCAAAGCCCTGCTAAATACCACCAGCTTAAATTGGCCATAAAAAATAAGGCAATCAGTCCAACTGCCGTCAAAGCGTGCAGCACACGTGCAGTCATTAATGCGACTGGAATCCCGAAACGGCCCGGGAAGGAGTGCAAACCTTCCTTGCGGTCGAAATCTGCATCCTGACAGGAATAAATCAAATCAAAGCCGCTGCTCCAGCAGACGATAGTTAAGAAAAAAATAAGTGCGGCAGGAGTTATAGAACCAGTGACAGCGACCCATGCGCCTAATGGTGCCAATCCCAGTGTCACGCCCAATACAAAATGGCACGCCCAGGTGAAGCGCTTGGTATAGGAGTAGAAGACAAGAAAAAACACTGCGATTGGCAGCAGTTTCATAGATAAAGCACTTAAGTTCGAAGTTGCCAGAAAAAGAAGCGCAAATGAAATTAAAATATACAAATATACTTGTTTGGAAGAAATCAGACCAGCAGGGATTGCCCGGTTCGCTGTCCTTGGATTTTTCTTATCAATTACACGGTCTATGACCCTATTAAGCGACATCGCGGCCGTTCTTGCACCTATCATCGCTAGCGTAACCCAGCCAATTTGTGCCCAGGTAGGCAGTTGGTCTGTCATCACTACAGCCCCGAGAATAGCTCCCATAAAAGCAAACGGCAGAGCGAAAACCGTGTGCTCGAATTTAATCATTTCCAGAAAAATTTTAATTTTAGTAAGCATAGGATCGTTACACTCCCAAGTTGGATTTCCCCTTAATGCCGACATGCAGTGCCGCAATTCCCCCTGTAAGCGGATAGGCCTCTACCTGCTGTAATCCCTGTTTGCCAAATATAGCAGCAAGCTGCTTATGATCAGGAAAATTCACTAAGGATTCCGGCAGCCATTTGTACTGGTCATAACGCTTAGCGATCAGCTTGCCGAGAAAAGGAAGCACTTGTCGGAAGTAAAAGTAATAAATGGATTTAAAAGGCTGCCAGGTTGGCTTGGATAGCTCCAAAGAAACTACCATGCCTCCCGGCTTAACAACCCGCTGCATCTCTCTAATGACCTGCTCCAGATCCGGAACATTGCGCAGTGCGAAACCAATAGTTACATAATCGAACGAATTGTCCTCAAAGGGCAAGCTCATAGCGTTGCCGCGGATCAAAGTAATCTGCTTGTCCAATCCAAGCTCTTTAATTTTCACAGCGCCATAATCCAGCATGTTTTGACTAAAGTCAAGACCGATTATTGGCCCGTTTCCGCTTGCTTGAGCAAGACTGATGGTCCAATCACAAGTACCGCAGCAGAGATCAAGCGCAAGCTCTCCAGGCTGCACATTCATTCTCTTCATGGTGAACTTGCGCCATGCTTTATGTCTGCGGAAGCTCAAAACATTGTTCATCAAATCATACTTGGGTGCAATACTTTCAAAAACGGAATGTACGAATTCTTCTTTGGATTTGCTCTGCATATAGATGTCACCTCAAATTTCTTCGAGCACTTTGGGCTTGGATAAAAAACGCAGAAAAGGCTCGCCAATGTGAAATAGTTCACTAATCAGCTTATCCGAATCAAGCTTGTGCACAAGAGTAAACAATTGTGTAATATGAAAATCCAGCATTTGATAGAGCTGTGTGGATACATTGTATTTGCGCATCAGCATCTTTACCTTCAAAGGATCAACTTCCTCCGCCTGCAGCTGCTTGCGCTCTTCCTTCGAACCATTTTGCAAAATGTGCCAGAACCCCCAGCTTCCTTGAAAATCTTCAGCCGATTCTGTACGGAATATTTCTTTGAAAATAACCTCGCACTTCGTAAAGCCCTTAAGCAGCTCCGGATATGCCTGGTGGTACATCTCTTCCAAGTATCCGGAAAAGGATAAAAAAAGCTCGGAATTGATTTCCACCAAATGTTGAATGTACTCTTCGGCAGATACCTTCAGCTGTTTCATCATCATATAAAGATTCATTTTCTGCCTGTTAACCTCACAAATGGCAGTAGAAAGAAGACTAACGAGCTCGATTTGTCCAGTTTGCGCGAGCAGATTGTAGTAGAGAGAACTGAAATAGTCGCCCGCCAGCACCTTCATCTGTCTGGAGCGTGCCACCTTCTTCTCTTTCACATCATTCGTAATGGACACCCGATCATGCGTATCGAGCCCTATCTGGACTAAGGAAGTTACTAAAGCGAATAGTTCGCTGGATTCTCTGAGCTTGGAATTTCCGTTTAAGAACGCAAACAACAGACGAGTGCGATAATCCGGGAAATCAGGCAGGTCTGTATGGGTTTGAATCATGTCATAGTCTGTGTATTGCTTGGCGATCTCTGGGATCCGATAAGAATTCATACAAAAGCCTCCGTTACCTTATGCCACAACAGCATTCTTGCTTAATCTAAGTAATTATATCATATCCGGTTTATAGAAGCACAATTAATTATAACGGATATCTCTCTTGCCATCTGGATGTATAGGTCAGGTGAAAGTGTGCTTTCACCTGCTGTTCAAGCAGGATTGAGCTCACCTCCTGGACGTTGGCATTCAGGTTACGTGCGTGCTCCCTGTCTGCTTCCATAGCTAATACTAGCTGGGCTGACGCCCCGTTTGCGGCACCCGCATAGTCCATAATGCGTACCAGAACCTGATTTACATTAGCGGTCTTCTGGATCGTCGTTTGGGCAATTGTGTACAAGTCGCGATAAACGGCTTCTTCCTGGACATTCTTCGGTAGATTTAGATCCAATGAAAGAATGGAGTGATTCAGCTCTACCTTGCGAATGCGCAGCTGCAGTGGAATTTGGACAAGTAAATCAACCAGATTCTTATCCGTCAGCTGAGCAGCATGATTACTCTGGCCATTCTCTAATACGCCTGATCTGGAGGAAGTATCCAGTCCAGGGAGGACGGACATCCCTAAAGCCAACAAAGCTGATAAACCAGCAGTTATAAATATTCGCGTTCTCCATTTCATGTACATGGCACCTCCATAGCTTATACACCATTGTACAATGAAAAAAAGCAGGCTATGCCTGCCATCAGAGAATATTATTCTGCCTCCGTATCGATAGTCCCGAACTTCGTCATAATAATAGCCTTTCCCCGAACCTTTACGGCAGATGTATGCTCTGTAAATTGAGCAATCATCACCTCACCCTTATCAAGCTTTTCCGTATGGTGAAAACGTGTGTCCTGACCTCTTGTCAAACCGATGACATGTACACCGTTATCTTTAGCTTTGATAACAAAATATTCATTCTGACCTGAGTTATTATTAGTTTCCATGGTTTCCCCCACTTCTTTACTTAACACAGCACTTTTTCTTAATGATGCTAAAAAAATGCCCACAAGTCAACTACAGATCATAACAGAAGTGGACCCCGCCTAAGCGAAGTCCACTTTCATTGTCGAATCGGGTGGACAGGATTTGAACCTGCGACCCCTTGACCCCCAGCCAAGTGCTCTACCAAGCTGAGCCACCACCCGTTAACAGGCAAATTATATGTATGCTTTCCGGCTGTACCTCAAATAACACTTTCACATTATAGCACTTGATGCGCATCCCTGCAATAGTTTAATGCATAAGAGCCGCGATCACAATAAAGGGATCACGGCTCTTATGCATGTTATTATGGAACCCTATGTAAAACTAGTAATTATTGAATTCCATCTCTAAGCGCTTTACCTGGTTTAAACGCAGGGATCTTGCTTGCAGCGATTTCGATCTCTTCTCCGGTTTGCGGATTACGTCCTTTACGAGCGGAACGTTCACGAACCTCAAAATTCCCGAAGCCTACAAGTTGTACCTTATCTCCGCTTTGCAAAGCTTCGGAAATAGCGTCAAAAACAGCATCTACTGCTTTAGTTGCATCCTTCTTGGAAAGCTCGGAGGTTTCCGATACCTTATTGATCAATTCAGATTTATTCATGCCATTCACCTCCTCCCATCATACTTTCATCCATTACTGTTCTGTTTTCACCGTTTCGTTCAAAAATATACATAGAAGCAGCAAAATTCCTTGAATTTCGCAGTCAAAATCAACTTTCTAGAATAGATGAACAAACTTATAGTAATACACAGACGAAGCAATTTCAAGTCTAGCTTATTCATTTGTGCTAGAATTGGATTAAAAATGACAAAAAAGCACTCTTTTGAGTGCTTGATGTCATTGGATAAAGTGCCGCGTTAGTAACGCAGTAATCTTATAAAATAATGGCAATAAGTCCACCGGAACCCTCGTTAATGATGCGTCCTAATGTTTCCTGCAGCTTATATCTTGCGTTATCCGGCATCATCGCCAGCTTGCCCTGGATGCCTTCGCGGACAATAGAATGCAGCGATCTGCCAAATATATCCGATTCCCAAATTTTCAAAGGATTTTCTTCAAAATCCTGCATCAGATAGCGAACCAGTTCTTCACTCTGCTTCTCCGTACCTATAATCGGTGAGAATTCAGATTCGACATCCACCCGGATCATATGAATGGATGGTGCAGTCGCTTTCAAGCGGACTCCGAAGCGGGAACCTTGACGGATCAGCTCAGGCTCATCCAAGATCATCTCAGCGAGCGTCGGTGGCGCAATCCCGTAACCAGTTGTCTTCACCATTTCCAGAGACTCTGCAAACTGATCGTATTCCCGTTTCGCATGCGTGAAATCCTGCATCAACTGCAAGAGATGATCCTTGCCGCGAATTTCCACGCCTACGACCTCCATAAGGATGCGATCGTAAAGCTCATCCGGTGCATACAAGTCAATTTCGGCTACACCCTGCCCCATGTTCATCCCTGCCAGCGAGGCTTTGTCGATGAAATCATAATCGGAGAATTGGCTGACTACCCGATCCACATCACGCAACCGGCGAATGTCCTGAACGGTATCCCGAACCGAGTTCTCAAATCTGTCGCGCAGCCAGTGATTCTCATCCAGCACCATGACCCAGCTTGGTAAATTGACATTCACCTCATGCACAGGGAACTCATAGAGCACCTCACGAAGCACAGAGACCATCTCTTCCTCCCCGGCACTTGCGACACTCATAGTTACTACCGGGACATCATAACGGCTCTGAAGCTCGCTCCGCAGCTCCTGCGCGGGCTCACTGTTAGGCTTCTGCGAGTTGACAATCACGATAAACGGTTTACCCACCTCTTTGAGCTCGGCAATTACTCTTTCTTCCGCGAGCACATATGAGGATCTTGGAATTTCTGAGATGGTGCCATCCGTTGTGATGACAACCCCTAAAGTAGAATGCTCCTGAATCACTTTCCTCGTTCCAATCTCCGCCGCTTCCTGAAAAGGAATCGGTTCATCGAACCAAGGTGTGCTGATCATCCGAGGACCATTTTCATCCTCGTACCCCTTTGCACCTTCCACTGCATAACCAACACAATCAACCAGCCGCACATTGACATTCAAACCTTCTGCAACGGAAATCTGAACGGCCGTATTCGGCACGAACTTTGGCTCCGTTGTCATGATAGTTCGACCTGCCGCACTCTGCGGGAGCTCATCTGTAGCCCGAATTCGATCTGTTTCACTTTGTATGTTCGGCAGCACTACAGATTCCATGAAACGTTTAATAAAGGTTGACTTACCAGTTCGGACTGCTCCTACAACGCCTAGGTAAATATCCCCTCCCGTCCGCTCTGCAATGTCCTTAAATATATCCACTTTCTCCAAGAGAATCCCTCCTACAGTTTGGCTCGTACAACCATCTGGACTAGTAAGAAATATATGCGCTTTTACAACAATTATGTTAGGTGGGGCAAATCTTTTTTTCTAGTATCCACCTATTATCCACCTATTTCGTGATGTATGGCTTCCTCACATAGAATCTCTGAGAAATATATGTACAAATCTGATCAGTTATTCCAAATTCAAAAGATAGTTTCATCACTGTGTGTGTGAAGAAAAGGGGGCAGCGGATTAAGAATCGGTGATTTTCTAACAGAAAAAACCTAATGGTTAGTAATAACCACTAGGTTCATTAGGTTAATTGCTCCTATTGAATTCATTATACTTTAAGGTAAAAGACTGCCCGTAATATTGCGCGGATAAGCCTTTGCCCGGATAAAGCCTTCCGCATAGCGCACACCGCTTTGAATGCCGCGGAAACGGGAAATGATCTCTACCATCTCTGCAGCATTAGAGCCGTATTGATCCTTAAGCCAGTCCCCTACTTGACTTTCATGCTTTGCCAGCATTTTTTGCTTAATCTCAATCGTATCCGTAATGTCCACATATTCCTCAGGGTGAAAATTGAGTCCTGCCAAAGTTTCTATGAAATACACGACAGGAATTTTCGCAATTGGCGGATGATTCGTTACGATGTTCGGAACGGTTGTCATAATGGCAACATCATTGGCAATTTGACCTGTTATCGTATGGTCCGGATTATAGAGATCCTGAGGATAGTGAGTAAGCACGACATCTGCTTGAGCTTGGCGCATAACATCAATAAATGTCAGCCTTGTTTCCTCTCTGTCGAACAGGAATTCATCAGGATAGCCCATCCAGATTAATTCAGCGCCAATTATATCAGCCGCTTCTTGAGCTTCTTTCCTGCGAATCTCGGCAATTTCTTCTTTGGGCAATGTGGGAGAACCTACTTCTCCATTTGTCGATATCGCGATTGTAACCTTGTCGCCTCTCAGCGCGTACTTGGCCAAGGTGCCACCGCACCAAATTTCAGCATCATCAGGATGAGCACATATTGCCAAAACATTCATTTGTATAATCCTCCTAAAAATCAATAATCAATTATGATTCGATTATATGATGAGCTACACTTAATTGTCAACAATCAACTATCATCTGTGAAAAACGCTTTGCGGCGTCCTTTGATATGCGTATTCGTGACTTGGATGCATGGATGGAGGGAAAGGCTGTGGGCTCTAGCCGCTGTTAAAGATTTGTTCCCTTGAATGGAATGGATGAGGAGGTAGGAACAAATCTTTAAAGGCGGGCGCTAGCGCTCTTCCGCCCACAGCCATGCCCTCTTCTCAGCTGCAAGCGCGCGAATTACACGAACATCAAGCTCAAACGGACAGCCAGCAAGGGTCTTTCTCTTGATTGGGGAGATTTCCCCGCGGACACAGCCGTTGGGGAGGAAAAAGGCACCTGCCAGCGCACACAACGGAAAGGACCCGGTGCTTTAACGATGTTTATACGAAAATAAAACTGAACTCCTTGGCTAAAATGATGTTAGAAGGCAAAAAAAGGCCTTGTGCTTTTAAAAGTAGTTAAT
>NZ_JAGGLB010000027.1 GCF_017874215.1 Paenibacillus eucommiae | reverse complement strand
TATGGATAGTACTGCAAATTCAACTGGAATAAGCCTGCTTGATCCACTTTCACTTTGTACTCGATCCAGCTGTCGCGGTCGTTCTTCCAGATCAGCACACGCTCTTTTCCCTGGAAGTCGCCGGGCTCAGCCAATTGCTGCGGAGACTGGGAATACATATCGGCTCCATGTATTCGATACGTGTCGGAGGCGTTCTCATAGCCCTTATGGATCCAGTCCGAATAAACTTCGGCATAGAACGGATCGCTATCCATAGGCAAGCTGTTCGCGCTTGCGTCTGGGGCATTCGATGAAGCAGCGACGTTCTCAGCAGAGAAAGTACCGGAGGCGTACACCCCTTTTTCAAGGGAAGGGGTGTCAATAACTGAGCCAACAAGTATGAAGATAGTGAGCGCAAGAGCTGTGCATATTAATTTGTTTTTGGAGCGACTTTGCAATGAAGGTCCTCCTTTCATCTGTACGTGTCGCTTAACCGTTCTCCGCTGTCCCGATCAAAAAATAATGTTTTGTGCATGTCAATGACTACGGAAATTTTCATTTCATCATCGTAATGATTGCGTGGGTTCGTACGGACAACTAGAAGGCTGGGCCCTCCGATATCCAGATAAAGGAACCGGTCCGCCCCCATCAATTCGTCGAATTTGTGAATGCCGGTTATGAGTGCGCCTGGAAACGCCTCGAAAACGAGTTGGTCAACGCTTATATTCTCAGGGCGAACGCCAAGTGTTACCGCTTTGCCAACAAGCCGCTTATCCATGAGCCCCTTCGCAATGCCTATAGGGATTTCCAAAGAAAACTTCCTCGTATGGAATTCCAGCTTATCACCGTGTTCTTCCAGTTTTCCTTCAATAAAGTTCATCGGCGGTGACCCTATAAAGCTGGCTACGAACGTATTGGACGGATTGTTGTAAATTTCTTCGGGCGTGGCAATCTGCTGTATGATGCCGTCCTTCATGACGACGATCCGGCTCGCCATTGTCATTGCTTCGGTCTGATCATGGGTAACGTATATCGTTGTTACTTCAAGCTGTTTATGCAGCCGGATCAATTCGGAGCGCATCTGCACCCGCAGCTTGGCGTCCAAATTGGAAAGCGGCTCATCCAGCAGAAACACTTGAGGATTACGGACGATTGCGCGTCCAAGAGCTACACGCTGACGTTGTCCGCCGGACATTTGCCTTGGTTTGCGTTCCAGATACGGCTCGATTTCCAGTATGCGTGCGGCCCTTTTGACTGCGAGATCAATTTCATGCTTAGGCATCTTGCGCAACCGTAATCCGAAAGCGATGTTCTCATAAACGGACATGTTCGGGTATAGCGCGTAGTTTTGAAATACCATTGCGATATCGCGGTCCTTCGGTGGCAGGTCGTTGACGAGCACGTCATTGATATAAATCCCGCCCTTGCTGATGTCCTCAAGGCCAGCCAGCATACGGAGTGTGGTCGATTTGCCGCAGCCGGAAGGGCCAACAAACACGACAAACTCTTTATCTTTAATTTCCAGATTAAAATCTTTCACGACATTTTGCTTGACCTTGCCGTACTGTTTATAGACGTGATCGAACAATATCCGGGACACGGGGCCTGTTCCCCTCCTTCAACATTTCGGCTAAGAAAATTGGTTTAGGCCCATCACTATTGGGTGCCTTTGGCCGCTTTCATCTCTTGGATTTGTTTGTTGGCCCTCTCGGTAGCTTCACGGAATGCCGTGTTCAATTCCATTCTACCGTGAACGGCTGAAACAAAAATGTTCATTAGTTCAGTCTGGGCAATGCCTGTATACTCGGAACTCGGCTCATCCGGAACCGGCGAGAACTGCTTGGGCAGCAACGCGCCGACATTTTTGCCTTTATAGAAAGCGGAATCCTGTCCGAATGACGCTACTATCGATTTATCCTTAAGCACGGGCAGCAGCTTTCCTTGTTTGGTTGCTTCGGTCTGAAACTCGGCTGAGGTTAAGTAAGCCATCGCTTGAAAAGCCTCTTCCTTGTGCTTGCTGGAATTGAACATCGAAATAACGAACGGATACGGTTGGTAGCCGACACCTGCTTTGTCTTTCAACGAGGGGAAAGAAGTGAAATCCCATTGATCTCCGAGGTCGGCGAGAGCCTGCTCGTCAAGTAGCATACCCGCATCGAGCATGGCGACGGTTTGATCTTTTAAGAACAGATCCAGGTTGGCACCTTGGCCCACTTGATCCATATCATAGCCGGGAAGATCGTAGATGCGGAAAATATCTTTCAGGTAGTTTTTATATTCCGGCGTATCGAACGCGACTTTCTCCCCCGTGCTGTCGAACATTTTTTGCGATACTTGATTCAGTCTCATCAAATGAAAGCCCGAAATCATTAATCCGCGGTATTGCACGTCGTTTTCTTTGCGCGTCAGCTTTTTGGTCAAGTCGTACACATCGTCCCATGTCATACTTTCCTTTGGGAAAGCGACGCCGAATTTTTCGAAGATCGCCTTGTTGTAATAGAGCGTATTGGGCGACATGTAGATCGGAAGGCTGTAAAGCTCCTTATTGGTCGACAAGTTTCGGACGACTTGCAGAGCCGCAGGGTCCAGCTGATCCAAGTCATAGTTATATTGTTGAATAAGCGGCGACAAGTCATACTCGCCTTTATATTGGCGAATCGTCGTATCGAATCCGAGACCCGCGGTAGTCATAATCAAATCCGGCAAATTGCCGGTAACGGCCAGCTCCGCCAGCTCCTCATCCACTGGCTTGCCCTTGAAGCCGATAGCCTTGACTTTGATATTCGGATATTTTTTCATAATCGGTTCTGCAAACACTTGCGCAGTCTGCTCTTCACTCCACACTCCGTTGTAATGCATAATGGTGATTTCTACAGGCTCTTGCGGTTTGGTTGATTCTTGTGGTTTAGTTGATTCTTGCGGTTTCGGCGATTCGGTATTCACCGGTTCGACACCCGATTTTCCGCTGCATGCTGCCAACAAAGAGACTGTCAATACACTTGCAAGGATATAGCGCCCCAACTTTTTAAACATATCCATAACCCCTCCTGATTATAAAATGATAATATGGTCTAACCAAATGTTAGTTTGCGAGTGAGTAATTAACCACATTCCGGCCTCACCTATTCATTAAATTGGAAAGAATAAAGCTCCGCATCGCTCATCGTTATTTCCATCGTGACCGGTTTTCCTGATAAGGAAGAAGGGTCTCCATCGGTAAAAACAACCGTCTTGTCAAGAGAGTCTCCAAACAACTCGATTGAGTTTAACGTCCGCTCCCCCGAAACAAGCTTAACTTTCATATAACCTCTTGCAGAAGTAGCGAAGTTGACCGACAGCCGGCCGCCTTCATAGAGGAACGGCTTGGTCGTTATTTGACAAGGCTTATACGTCGCTCTGTATGACACAAACCCGTCTATCCTTATCGTATAGCGCCTCAATTTCGCTGGTTGCTGCGACCAATGTCCTTCTTTAGCATACATGGAAAGCTCATTTGGAGCATAGGGAAGATCGTTTACGGTCTCGATCATTCCGACAGCAGGAAAGCAATCACCGTACACCCAGTTGTACAAATGCTCCAATCCCGGTGTCATAAACGCCTCGTCCCAGCGATTCCAACTGCGCCCGTCGCGGGAACTCATGAATAGGCAATCCGTAATGGTCAGTCCGTATCGCGGATGCACGCACATCCTTTTTTCACGGCTTTGCGCTCCGGCAAAATCGTCAAAATTCGGCGTCCACGCTTTCTTTTCCACATAGCGGGAAGGAAAGCCGACCAAGAGATGCGGAGCCCGATCATACGGCTGAACGGCATTCGTATAGAGCGGGTAGTCCTCGCCCTCACCAAAATAAAGCCGCTCCGGCTTCGTCCATTGTCTAAAATCGTCTGATTCCATCCAGCGGATGTCCCGGATGCCTGCGTTCCAGTCATTGCCCGGAATATCAT
Organism: Paenibacillus eucommiae; assembly: GCF_017874215.1. Classification (GTDB taxonomy): domain Bacteria; phylum Bacillota; class Bacilli; order Paenibacillales; family NBRC-103111; genus Paenibacillus_AI; species Paenibacillus_AI eucommiae. The sequence goes on along the minus strand of NZ_JAGGLB010000027.1, from coordinate 145,461 downwards.
GAAAATCGCGAATATAGCATCTGTACTTTTTTGCCAGGCCATCCCAGAATGCAACGTTCAGCGAATCGAACTTGCCCTGATTCGTCATCCGCCACGATTTTTGGAATTTTATCCCGTCAGAGCTGGTGTAGCACCATAAATAATTGTCATTCCAGTCTATCGCAGTCGCTTTATAGCGTTCCTCCCCGGGGCAGTCGGGCTTCGAATCCTTGAACACATAAAAGTTGTCAAACTTGGCCGTATTCGAATCGAGAATGATATTGTTGTCCCAAAAGCCCCCGTATTCGCAGATGCCCAAGTTCGGCTTGATCCAATCCTTGCCGTTCTCGCTCTCCGCATAGCATACGGCGATCTCCTCCAGATCATGCCGCGTTACATCCGGATCCAGCATCTCCCAGCCCAGATAATACATCCGATACAAGCCATCGTCCTTCACGATGCAATGATAGTTACATCCGTCGCCTTCCCATGGAGCGTTGTGATGGATCGCGACTTCCTTCGGCTGAAGCTTGTTCAGCTGCCGGACTGCAGTCGTCTTTCCCTTCTCAATCAAATATTCGTCCCAGAACAACTCACGGCGGTTTCCGATCCATATGGCGTCAGTCATGGTCTGACTCTCCTTCTTGACGAGTTTCACACTAGATGTTAAAGCCCTTAAACATAAATCTCCGACGATTCTTCTGCAAGCTGCCTCTTGATATGCAGACAATTAAGCACTTTCTCCTGAATATCCTGGCGCCTGTAATAATAGTGGTTCGATGCTTCGTAGCCGATACGCGAGTCTCTGCTTACGAGCGTATATAACGATTTGGCCACTTCCAGTTCTTCCTCTACAAGATCTGCCAGACGGCTCCGCAGCTTATGCTGCGTCTTTTCGTCCTGCTCCTGAAGCCATAGATCCCTAACCCTTACGAATGACACTTGATTAGCGGTACTGTGAAAATGATAATAAGCGCCCATTGCCATATGGAGAAGCTCCGTATACGCTTTCTGGCTTCCAGGCGACACGGATATCTCCGCCTCCACCAGTAAGTCCAAACCCTCCTTCCACTGTTGTGCCAGTAGATGAAACTGCTTCTCGAACCGCTCGGCCGTATAGATGCTTCTCCAGGTATTCAGGTCGTCGTAAGGAAAGCCTACCATCGTAGCTTTGAACCCCGTCGGTGAAAGGTAGAGTAAATTGACCGGTCCCGAATTTTGCGGTCCTGCATAGATCGTTGTGATATGAAAAGGAAACTGCCGAAAGGCTTCGCTCAATTGATAGATCGCCCTTTCGACCGGCTCTGCCGCATCGCCGAATTTACGCTTGAGCAGCTCCGTTTTGGCGGAAGGTGCAAATCCTATAGTGTCGTTCGGACCCATTGAATCGAGAGTGGACGTTTCCCAGTAATATTCGGAAGCCAGTTCGAGGTTGGGAGACGGGTACCCTCCCAGCGTCCAGCTTAACATCAGCCCCGTAACGCCAGACTCCAGCAAACGCTTCAGATGCTCCTCGATCAAATCCAATACGGGCAAGTAAGGAACGGCAGAGCATTCCCACGAATTGTTGAATTGCACCTTCGCGACCGTCTGAAGTCCGCGCTCCGCTGCCGCTTCCCAGCTGATTTGCGATCTTTCCCCCGGGCCGACGATGGAAATCGAGTAATCCCGCACGCTGCCTTCCGTATCCGCCACATGTGTCGGCATCAGCTCTTCACTTACGCACATAACACGCATGCCATCCGGAAGATTGCGAATGCCCTCGATAAGCGTTTCTCTCTCGAATTTGGTCCAAGCCCAGGTGTAGCATATCAGCTTCGCGTCCGGCTTAGCGCTGAATGCCCCCTCGGCGATGCAGCGATTCAACTCGGTGACGACCTCCATCGGCTCCCTTTCGCGGCAGCGGTCGCATGTCGTCGTTTCACGCTCCGCATGCGAGTAACAGTGGGTTACGTTTTCCGATTTCGTAATGGTAAACAATCCCGCCAGCTCTGGAACCTCGGTGAATAACCTCGCGGTGGCGCTGCGGAGATAGTGCTGAATGTCGGGATGCGATGTGCAAAGTACGGCGTGTATACCATCATGAGAATGCCCCTTCCACTGTGGGTAACGCTTGAAGAAAGAAAGTGGCATCTCGCGCGGTTCGTTGAAATACAGATAGACGCCGATGCCGTACTCGGCCGCACGCTCGGTTAGTCTGCGCAGGCCGTCCAGCCGCTTTTCCCAATGGACTGACAGCTCGGGTGCTGCATCCCAAGGAATCAAGTTATACAGAACTGCATGCAGCCATACGCCATTCACCCCAAGCTCGGACAACGATTCCAACAAGGCGTCCGGATACGGATCTACCTCCGGATCGATCAACGGGTCACCGAACACCGCAAAATAAGAATAAATAAAGCGCAGATCCATCTTCGTCTTACGCTGCGTGTGCCCTCGCTCGAGCAGTGGTCCTCCGCGCCCTTCCATGCACTTGGTTATCCACTGCAAGCCCCTAAGCAGGCCTGGTTCATCTACCGCCTGAATCGTCACGGCGTGGGCAGACACCCCGATCGCATGGCTTTCCGAAAGCAAGCTGTCATTCGTCTTGATGACAAGTTGAACCGTATTGGGTTCCGTACCATCATCCGCCTTTTCCGGATCAAGCTCGCTAGCGGTCATTTCGATCCCCCACCGCTGTTTCATGCGCTGTATGAAACGATCGGCGAAAGCCCGTACATGCTTGCTGCCTGCCGGATAACGTACGCACCAGCCAGAGTCCAGCCGTACACTAGCCTCATCACCTTCGGCCATGGCTTTTGCGCTATCCATTGCAAAAATCTTTCTATCGGAATTCTCACCTGCCGCAAATTGCTTCAGAAAGTCGAAGGGTTGCTCCAGAACCGGATAAGCATCCTCGGGAAAATGCCAGGCGATCTCCCGCCGAAGCTGTTCCGTCTGTTCCTTTTCTTCACTGGTTAGCGGCCGATAATAGACGGCCTCTCTCGCCGGCTTCAGCGATCCCAGCTTGATCCAAAGGAAATCGTCTTCCTTCAGGGCGAATGCAAGCTGATCGTCCGTCCAATCCAGCAGCACAAGCAGCTGCTCATACGTGAGCAAATGCCAGTTAGCACGGATAAGGGTAATATAACCGCGTGACAGCCATAACGGGTCCACCTCCGGGGATGCGGTCAAGCCCATCCCTTCAGCAAGCTCGACCACCTGAGCTGGCCCGGTCTGCAGCAGCTTCGCGATTCGTTCGACCGGCACCATGCCCCAATTCCGCCACACGATCGCTTGCATCGGTGTTGGGAAATGAGCATATTCAAGCGCCTTTTGTCCTTGGTTACTCCGGAATAGGTCAAGCATAAGAATCCTCCTAGTAATCAAAACTGTAATAAAAGGACAATGATTACACGGCAGCGCCGGAGCTATCGCTCCAATTCGCTCCGCTCCACCAGATAGGCTTGCTCAAGGTCGTATCGAAATAAAAATAACCGACCGGCACACCTGTTGGGCGGGCTCCCGTGCTTCCGCTGCTCACAACGGCCGCTTCCTTGTCATTGTACGCTATAGCCGCTGTATCCAAAGCTGTATCCATAACCGTCCTTACCATCCCGTCTGCCTCCAGACAATTCAGCAGCCACGCCTGACCTGCGGCAACTCCGCTGCCGGCCATGCCCGTGAAATCGCAATACATCATTTTCGGTTTTTTGGCCGAAATCTCGTCGCTGATCGAGGCAAAAGGGACAAACGCCTGCCCTCTTTCATTCATAAAAAGAGTGTCGTTGCCTTCAATTACACGCGTAATATACGAGCCCTTGAATGAGCTGGAGCAGGAATAAAGATTGCTTTGAATGACAACGTTGGCATTATCGTTTACGCTTTCCGAGCTGTCTAAAAGAATGACGCAGGATCCCTCTTTACTGTCTGTGTACCCGTTCTCCAGTAGAAAAATGTTGTCACAGACGTTCACGTTCCTATTTGAAAGCGTAAATTCAATAAAGCTGGTCGTACAATTCGAAACGATATTATTGGAAATATTTGTATTCCTAACTCCATTTAGAACGATGCCTTTTTCACAATTGTCAACAAAGTTATGAGCCGCACTGCAGCTTTTACTAATAATCGACAGCCAAATGCCCATGCCGTAACCGAGCGGTTCGCCAACGTTTCTTCCGTTCCTGATCGTATTGTTGGCAACGATAACAGCCGAGCTGTCTATCCCCAAATCCCCGCCATACACACAAATACCGTGAGAAACAAAGCCGTTGACATCATTGTTCAGGATCGATCCGTTGTTCGTTGCAGAAGCAAATACGCCACCGTTCCAGCAATGATTGAATGTATTGTTCTCGATCACATACGAGTCGGAAACATGCGGACTTGTTTGCGTGTCATAGCGCATATCCCAATGCAGAGTGATCCCGCTTGTACTGTCCCGCTCTTGAGGTGATACGTGAGTCGGGATGACATAGCCCACATTCCTGCATGTATTAGAGCTAAACTCAAAATTTGTATTCCACCCGTAATAAACAACAGTAGTACTGTACGTATCCTCAAATATACAATCGGATACATTACAATTTGTCGTTCTATAAAAGAATATAGCTCCACTCGCAACCAATTCATATACGGTAAACTTGCTATAATCATGGCTGTTTTTGGACCCAACGAACGTTATCCCTTTAAAGGTTACGTTCTCAACTCCACCTGTTTTGGGGATACTGTCCAAAACATCGCTATCTGTCGTTAATCCTTGTGTAACCCAAAAGATTTGAGACAACACAATAAAATCGGAGCCGGAAGCATGGTCATATTTAAAACCTGTATGTGTCCCTCCGATTTCCTTGAAAATCCTCATAGGCTTTATTTGAAGCGTATTCTCTGTCTTTCCTGTAACAACCAATAACTCCAATTCATTACTTTTTACAGAAATAACATCGCCTACATGTATACCATTCGGATTCTGTACAGTTACACTTGTACCTTTCACAGATACAGCACTAGTTGTTTTTGTATAACATACATCTTTGGCTTTAATAACTGCATGATTCCCTATAATCGTAATATTGGCCGGTACTACAATAGCCCTGCATCTATAGGTGCCTCTTGGAAAAAACACAGTGCCACCTGTAGCTCTTATGGATTCTATAGCAGCCCGGACAGAATGGGTATCATCCGCTACGCCATCACCGGCTGCACCAAATGACTTGACATTTGCTGCATGATCCGTCAGCGTTGCCGAAAGCTCTTGAGCATATCCTTGCATACTCTCCACATTTTTCTGAATGCCTGCAGCTTTCCCATTATTCGCCACGGATTCTTGCTTTTCCTTAGACATGCCCTTTAGCTCCTTTTACCTGAAAAAGAATACGATTACACAGCAGCGCCAGAGCTATCGCTCCAATTCGCTCCACTCCACCAGACAGGCTTGCTCAAGGTCGTATCGAAATAAAAATAGCCAACCGGCACACCTGTCGGGCGGGCTCCTGTGCTCCCGCTGCTCACAACGGCTGCTTCCTTGTCATTGTACGTTATAGCCGCTGTATCTAAAGCTGTATCCATAAACGTCCTTACCATCCCGTCTGCCTCCAGACAATGCAGCAGCCACGCCTGACCTGCGGCAACTCCGCTGCCGGCCATGCCCGTGAAATCGCAATGCATCATTTTCGGTTTTTTGGCTGAAATCTCGTCGCTGATCGAGGCAAAAGGAACAAACGCCTGCCCTCTTTCATTCATAAAAAGAGTGTCATTGCCTTCAATTACACGTGTAATATACGAGCCCTTGAAGGAGCTGGAGCAGGAATAAAGATTGCTTTGAATGACAACGTTGGCATTATCGTTTATGCTTTCCGAGCTGTCTAAAAGAATGACGCAGGATCCCTCTTTACTGTCTGTGTACCCGTTCTCCAGTAGAAAAATGTTGTCACAGACGTTCACGTTCCTATTTGAAAGCGTAAATTCAATAAAGCTGGTCGTACAATTCGAAACGATATTATTGGAAATATTTGTATTCCTAACTCCATTTAGAACGATGCCTTTTTCACAATTGTCAACAAAGTTATGAGCTGCACTGCAGCTTTTACTAATAATCGACAGCCAAATGCCCATGCCGTAACCGAGCGGTTCGCCAACGTTTCTTCCGTTCCTGATCGTATTGTTGGCTACGATAACGGCCGAGCTGCCTATCCCCAAATCCCCGCCATACACACACATACCATGAGAAACAAACTCGTCGACATCATTGTTCAGAATCGACCCGTTGTTCGTTGCAGAAGCAAATACGCCGCCGTTCCAGCAATGATTGAATGTATTGTTCTCGATCACATACGAGTCGGAAACATGCGGACTGTTTAGCGTACCATAGCGCATATCCCAATGCAGAGTGATTCCGCTTGTGCCGTCCCGCTCTTGCGGCGATACGCTAGTCGGGAGGACATAACCCACATTCCTGCATGTATTAGAGCTAAACTCGAAATTTGTATTCCACCCGTAATATACAACAGTTGTACTGTACGTATCCTCAAATATACAATTGGATACATTACAATTTGTGCTCCTATAAAAGTGTATAACTCCACTCGCAACCAAATCATATACGGAATACTTGCTATAATCATGGCTGTTCTTGGACCCAACGAACGTTATCCCTTTAAAGGTTACGTTTTCAACTCCGCCTGTTTTGGGGATATTGTCCGAATGATCGCTATCTGTCGTTAACCCTTGAGTAACCCAAAAGATTTGAGAGAATACAACAAAATCTGAGCCGGAAGCATGGTCATATTTAAATCCTGTATGTGTCTCTGCAATTCCCTTGAAAATCCTCATAGGCTTTATTTGAATCGTATTCCCTGTTTTGCCTGTTACAACCAACAACTCCGATTCATTACTTTTTAAAGAGATAACATCGCCTACATGTACACCATTCGGGTTCTGTACAGTTACACTTGTACCGTTCACAGATACAGCGCTAGTTGTTTTTGTGTAAAAAACATCTTTGGCTTTAATAACTGCATGATTCCCTGTAATAGTAATATTGGATGGTACTACAATAGCCCTGCATCTATAGGTACCTCTTGGAAAAAACAATGTACCTCCTGTGGCTCTTATGGATTCTATAGCAGCCCGGATTGCATGGGTATCATCCGCTACTCCATCACCGGTTGCACCAAATGACTTCACATTTGCTGCATGATCCGCCACGGATTGTTGCCTTTCCTTAGACATGTCCTTTAGCTCCTTTTATCTTTTAAAGAATACGATTACACGATAGCACCAGAGCTATCCTTCCAATTCGCTCCGCTCCACCAGACAGGTTTGTCCAAGGTCGTATCGAAATAAGAATAGCCTACCGGCACGCCTGTCGGACGGGCACCCGTGGCACCGCTGCTCACAACGGCCACTTCCTTGTCATTGTACGTCATAACCACTGTATCCAAAACCGTCCTTACCGTCCCGTCTGTCTCCAGACAATTCAACAGCCACGCCTGACCTGCGGCAACTCCGCTGCCGGCCATGCCTGTGAAATCGCAATGCATCATTTTCGGTTTTTTGGCCGAGGTCACGTCACTGATCAAGACAAAAGGAACGGCCGCTTGTCCCTTCTCGTCCATAAAGAGCGTATCGTTGCTTTTAATTATACGTGTAACATACGAACCTTTGAACGCGCTTGGAGACAAGGAATATAGATTGCTTTGAATGACAATATTGGCATTGTCGTATGCGCTTTCCGAGCTGTCTAAAAGAACGATGCACGATCCCGCTTTACTGTCTATGTACCCGTACTCCAGTAGAAAAATGTTGTCGCTGACGTTCACACTCACATTTCGAAGCGTAAATTCGATAAAGCTGGTCGTACAATTCGAAACCATATTGTTGGCTATATTGGTATTACTCACCCCATTTAGCACAATGCCTTTTTCACAATTGTCAATAAAGTTATGAGTCGCGCTGCAGCTTTTACTAATAATCGACAGCCAAATGCCGATGCCGTAACCTAGAGGATCGCCAGTGTTTCTTCCGTTCCTGATCGTATTGTTGGCAACGATAACGGCCGAGCTGTCTATCCCCAAATCCCCGCCATACACACATATACCATGAGAAACAAAGTCGTTGACATCATTGTTCAGGATCAATCCGTTGTTCGTTGCAGAAGCAAATACGCCGCCGTTCCAGCAATGATTGAACGTATTGTTCTCGATCACATACGAGTCGGAAACATGCGGACTGGTTTGCGTTTCATAGCGCTGATCCCAATGCAGAGTGATCCCGCTCGTGCCATCCCGCTCTTGTGGTGATACGCTAGTCGGGAGGACATAGCCCACATTCCTGCATATGTTAGAGCTAAACTCAAAATTTGTATTCCACCCGTAATAAACAACAGATGTACTATATGTGTCCTCAAATATACAATCGGATACATTGCAATTTGTGGTCCTATAAAAGAATATAGCTCCACCCGCAATCAAATCATATATGGTATACTTGCTATAATCATGGCTGTTCTTGGACCCAACGAACTTTATCCCTCTAAAGGTTACGTTTTCAACTCCGCCTGTTTTAGGGTTACTGTCCAAACTATCGCTATCTGTCGTTAATCCTTGAGTAACCCAAAAGATTTGAGGCAACACCATAAAATCCGAACCGGAAGCATGGTTATATTTAAATCCTGTATGTGTCTCTGCAATTCCCTTAAAAATCCTCATAGGCTTTATTTGAATCGTATTCCCTGTCTTGCCTGTTACAACGATCAGATCCGTTACATCACTTTTCAAAGAGATGACATCGCCTACATTTACACCAGACGAATTCTGTACAGTAACACTTGTACCGTTCACAGATGCAGCGCTAGTTGTTTTTGTATAAAATACATCTTTAGCTTTAATAACTGCATGATTCCCTATAATTGTAATATTGGCTGGTACTACAATAGCCCTGCATCTATAGGTGCCTCTTGGAAAAAACACAGTACCGCCTGTGGTTTTTATGGCTTCAATAGCAGCACGGATTGCATGGGTATCATCCGCTACTCCATTACCTGTTGCACCAAATGACTTCACATTGATTACAATATCCGCCAACTTTGCTGAAAACTCTGCGAATATTCCTGGATAATCTCTTCCAAGTTCTTCTAAATTGCCTACAGCCTTTCCATTTGCGCTATCCACTACATCATCAATTTGACGGGTAAATGCCTTGGCGCCACCTAAAAATGCTCCTGCGACCATAGCTGTACCAGCTGCACTTAATAACTTCCTTCTACTCATCTTCGTATCAATGATACTGGTATTCGCCTTGGATTGTTGCTTTTCCTTATTCATGTTTTTAGCTCCTTTAATATGATACTTTCATAATGATCAGACCATATAAGATGCATGTAAAACAATCCGGAGAAGAGCTCCGCGCACAGCTTTGGGAGAAACTTCTAGTTCAGTCCAAAAAATTTCCTGGCATTTTCCCGAGCGATTTTATTAAACACGGCTTCGCTGATTTTTTGGCTATCACGCCAATCGATCAGCAGATCGATCAATGGAACTGGCATGGTTGGAAAACAAATATCGGTACCGAAAAACAATCTGTCCTGGAATTCTTCCAGGAATTTAGGCCCGTACTCTGGATCGCGGGCTATAGCATTGCAAGCCGTATAATCGGCCAGATCACCATAAAGATTCGGGTATCTCCGGAACAGCTTGGGCACAACCCCTTCTTCCTTTATTGGCCCTTGAGGCAATCTGCCGACCATACCACCGTTCAAACCGAAAATAAACGCTCTTTCTCCCGGCGTTTCCAAACGGCCAATTTCCGCCCAAAATACTGGTCCATGTCCAAAAATGATCAAATCCGGGTACCTTTGCAAAGTATGCTCCAGTTGCGGCAAGCCGGGGTCGTCATATAAGCCGAAATCGTTCCCGACCTGGTCGGAGCCGTCAAAAACGATTGGCAAGCCTACACGCTGCGCATGCCGAAACAAATTTTGCACTAACGGATCCATCAGAGGCAAATTGATCATGACCTCACCAATCCCCTTGCAGCCTCTTTCCTTGTAATAAGAAAGTATGCGGTCAAGCGGCGCTTCCGCCGAATTCGTCAGGGCGCGCGGATCTACATTGCAGTAAGGAATAAACCGGTCAGGGTATTTCTCAGCCATGTCGAGAATATCTTCGTTCGCTTGAGGAATATAAATTTCGGGACTTACGATCGGGAGCAAGACTCCCTTCTCGATTCCCAGTTCGTCATACCGTTCAATGAGCTGCTCTGCACTGCAAAACTGGACGACAAAAGGAACCGGCTTTCTGTATGCATGCGCATGGATATCAATAAACATTTGTCCTGTCACCTCAAACCTTTATGAATGAATCAAATAATCGTATACTCTGTAAAATAATCTCTCGATACCGCTGCGATGCTGCTATGCTACATGACCTCACCTCCGTACTGTAATAAGCCGGCATGACTCATTCACGCTCCCGAGCACATGCTTTTCGGTTCAATTCTGTTTCATATACCATTCGTTCACTTCTTGCGTAATCTGGCTTCCGCCAAGTCTGTTCCTTTGATCGACAAACCGGTCGAATTCGTCAATCGGTGCCCCCATAATTATTTTTGTATACGTTTCTATTTCCATGGCATACGCTGTTGAGCCCTTCAATGCCATCGTCTTGGTAGGTGTCCCGAAGTACGCGCTCTTGATCTGCTTGTTCTCATTCAAGTACTGATCAAGAATGCCGAACGACCCTTTGTCGCTGTAGACACGCTCCATTTCCCAGTCATTAACGTCGCCGTTTGACTGATAATTAATGATCATGTCATAGATATTTCTCTGATCCATCCTTAACTTGGATGTGTCGCCGGTTTGCAGAGCAGCAGCTATACTCCGCTGTGTGTCCAGACTGTCTTCCGGCGGCCATACCTTGAACGGGGCATATTTGAACGTCTCCACCCCATTGTTTATGAAATATACCGGATTCGGATGCTCTCCATAACCTTTTTCCGCGTACAGGTTGATCATCTTCAAGAGCGCTTCCGGGTGCTTCGTCCCCTTCTTCACAACATAATAGTTGTAGATCGTCGCGGCTGGAGTTTGCGCCAAAGCCGGTTTATCATCAGTGGAAACGAGCGGATAAGAACTCCATTCCGCCTTGGGATCATTTTTCTTGCTATCTTTTAGTGGAAATATCGGGCTTGACATTGAGCTGAACATAAAACCGATTTTACCAGCCTTAACATCCTCCGCCGCTTTGTCGAAAGGCTTGACACCGAACTCTTTGTCGAACAGCCCCGCCTTGTACATATCCTGGAGTTTCTGCAGCGCCGGCTTTATCTCCGGTTGAATACTGCCATATACAAGCGCACCTGATGCATCCTTCAAATAAAATCTTGGATAAGCGTGATAGCCGCTGAAAAACCCGTCTATGAGAAGCTCCTTCGACAAAAACATGCCGTACGTATCATTCTTGCCATTGCCGTCCGGATCTTGCTTGGCGAATGCTTCGGCAATCTGGAACAGATCGTCCATCGTCTTCGGCTCGGGTAAACTCAGCTTCTGCAGCCAGTCGGTCCGAAGCCATATCATCTGCGCGTTTTCAATCGTCGCACCGCTTTCCGGGATCGCCATCAGCTTGCCGCCGATCGTTGCAGCTTCCAATGCTTGGGTGCCGACCTCCACATGCAGCTTTTTTGTAAGCGGCGAAGCGTACATGTCGTAAATGTCGGTCAGATCCAACAGCATGTCGGCATCCGCAAGCTGCTTCAATTGAAGGGCGTTTACCAGCGTAAAATCCGGCATATGGCCTGAAGAGAACGCAACATTCATCTTCTGCTCGGCTTGATCGTTTCCGATTACCCAGTCGTATTTCAGCTTGATTCCCAGCTCATCCAAATACGCTTTCGTCCAAATATTATTTTCAATCGTTTCTCCCGTATTGTACTTATAGGTAGCATCGACGATACGCGCGCTCGTAATCTCAATCGGCGGGTCGTATTTGCCAAGCAGCTCAGTGACTGCCTGGCTCTCCGCTCCCCCGCTGCCGGTTTCTATAAGGACAGCTTCAGAAGGTTTATTCCTGAGCTGATTGTCTCCTGAGCCCGACTTGGAGCTGGCTGCAGTGAAGAAAAGAAGCTGCGACGCTGCAATGACCATTATGATTTGGGTCCACATTTGCGTTCCTTTCATCGTTGTATCCCCTTTGCAAACATTATTTGTTTGTTAACTTGATTATAAAAAGAGATTGGAGCTGCGGCTATCGTACATTTTCAACTTTCGTCATCCGTATTCTACTTGTTGAACCGATCCCACTGAACAAAGGAATTAACACAACCATAAAGGCAAATACCAATTTTGCAAAAATCGACCGCATCATGTTTTTGACCCCCTTACAGAAAAGACACTGCTCTCACACCATATTCTTCGGTATTTCTCCTTCCGCAAACCTCTGAGCCGCCGCAGCCAGACTGAGAAGAACGAAATCGATCGGCCGGTTCAATTTGTACTTGTGCACAGCGCATACAAATCCGCATCTTTCAACCAAAACCGGAACCGAACCGGTTTATTCTTAACCGCATCAAGACTCGCTCCGGATGTCCAACGCACTTCGCCCTCCAGTTCATCGCCGTACATCGGTTCCATGTCGTCGAACGACATGCCGGGAAGCACGCGCTCATGTTCGTCCAATACCTCGACCTTGATCAGTCCGGCCGCGGAGGTCGCATAATTGAGCAGCAGACGGGTTCCTGCGAATCGAACGACCCGGGTTGTAAATTCGCCCCCTCCGTACCCCGCATAGACGGATGCGAATCCGTGTTTCCGTACAGTCACTCTGCGCAATCGGCAGTCGGTCATCCGGTAATGTTCCAACGCATAAAGCGAAAATTCATTGTAGGCGGTTTCAATGCAACCGCAAGCGACCATTTGATTGCGATCGGTCCAGTTTCTTAGGTCGCCGCCCGGCCGCAGCCATGCTTCCATAAACGTCCGATCCCAATGTACTCCGTCTCGGCTCGTCATCATAACAGCATCACTAACGCCTGGATAAGGATGGTCCTCCACCGTTTGCCGCGATTCGAACAATCTCATCGGAAACGCCATGTACAGATGCTCCGCTCCGGGGCATAGGATCGTCGCATTCGTGTAGAAATGCTCCAGAGGGCTCCCCTTTCCATATTCGTTTCTTGTCTGCGGTCCCCAATCCGTAAAATTGGGGGAGAGCGTGCTTTGTATAGCGCGGTAGTAATGATCACTTGGTTCCCAGTAGCGATTATAGCATCGATACTGCTTTAGGTTGACATCCCAGAACGCCACATTTTGCGAGTCGAAGCCGCCGTCGCCAATAATGGGCTCCTCGCGCGTTCTCGACCAGCGAATTCCGTCTGTAGATACATAGCCGTACATCGAACCGTTGCGCAAATGCGGCGAAGTCGTGTACTGCCCTCCGACTCCTTTGTACCGTTCATGGGCCGGCACCTTCGGATTGCCATCAAGAAATGGCGAGAAATTGTGCGCATCCTGGCCTTGCAGCACTACATTGTTATCCGAAGTCCCCTGGAATTCGAACAAGCCGATCCTCGGCCTTGCAAAATGAATACCGTCCTCACTTTCCGCACAACATACCACCTGTTCCTCCGACATATCATCAGGCGAATATCCGCGATAATACAGCCGGATTAGACCGCCATCCCTGATCGCCGTAACATAGCCGCAGTGCGGCCCCTCCCAAGGGCGATCGAACGTCAATACGACTTCTTGCCGCTGGGGCTCGTGGAGACGCAGCCTGACATTGCGTTTATGTGCGATCAACCATTCGTCGATGAACATTTCTTTTCTTGAGCCGATGTACACTGCTTCATTATTCATAGCGCCGATGCCCTTTCGCCTTTCCGATCATTTCGTCGTTCCCCCCGAACCGCTCCGTCTCCCGAACAGTCCGACTCTACAAGCTTATCTGCTGAAGAGTTCCCGTCTTGGCTGATTCTCTAGCTTTCAGACAAGTCAGCACACTGAGAATGCCCGTAGCCAATCGTTGCTACTCTAATCACGCTTCTATCTCTCCCTGTCACACTTTTCAAAAATTGCAGGAATTGGATCGATTTCTCCGGATTTTTATTCCTTTTCGCAATATAGGTGCCTTGTTTATTAATTTAATTATAAAAAGAGATCGGAGCTGCGGCTATCGTACATTTTCAACTTTCGTCGGCCGTATTCTACTTGTTGAACCGATCCCGGTATTCCTGCGGTGTGATACCTTCTCTGCGCTTGAACAAGCGGGCGAAATAAGTCGACGTTTCTATTCCTATGCTCCTGGCGATTTCGTGTATTTTGACCTGCGTTTCAGCGAGATACGATTTCGCCCTCTGCATGCGAATGTCGTTAATGTAGTCGACCAGTCCGATTCCTGTCGTCTGCTTATACAGCCGGGACAAATAAATAGGGTTCAAGTAAACCACATCGGACAGCGCAGTCAGCGATAAATCCCGGTCAAGATTATCCGCTATATATGCATGCAGCTTGCGGATAACCTGGTGAGTCCGCTCGCGCTGATCCGCGATACTTTCGTCCAAGAGCCGTTCTGACAGCTTGCTCAAATCCTCAAGTGCGATCATATAGGGCTTCTCCGCTCGGAACTCCAGGATCGACTCGATCCCTGTATCGGCTTGCAGCAAATGCGGCGCCCACCGGCTCATCTCGGACAATAGGTGGGCAGCAAGTGAGTAATACACTTCAAGATACAGAGAAGTATTGAACCCGGATGCGAGGCATGCTTGCAGCTCTTGAACCACCTCTGCAAACCGGTCATGCTGGCGCCGGTCCGTCAATTCGATGTCGCCGAGCCGTCGAATAATCGTCTGTACCGATTGACGATGACTGTCTGAAGCAACGGAGGGTGCATCGGCAAATGGCGTACCCTCGCACACGATCATTTCTCCACTGCTGCCGAGGCCTCGTACGAGCAGTTTGCGCAGGCGCTCGAATACTTGATAAAGCCGATCCCACTGAACCGGGCCTTGTCCGACGGCGAAAGAGACGGGAAGTTTGCACAGCTGCTTCATGGAAGAGCGGATCATCTCCAACGTTTCCACGATAAACAAGCGAAACTGATGCTCCCCAGAGTAACGTTCATCAGCTTCCGGCCCCCCCTCCCTTTCACTCCCTTGCACGAACATCGCAAAATGGGTGCTATCGAGCGGAATCATATAGAATTCCTCAGAGACAAAATATTCCCCGCTCATGTTCTGCAGCGCATAGGCCAACAACGCCCGATCCGCAGCGCTTTCGTAACCTTTCCAATCGTCAACACGTCCGATAATCGGCCAGACCGGTTTGGAAGCGTCGAGCGGAATGTGCAGCTCGGCGAACGTTGAGGGCGTAATGTCCACAGTTGCGAAGATGCCATTGCAAATTTTACGCAAATGCTCCTTGCTTAAAGCGGGGAGTGCCTCATGGAGCTGCTTGCGCGCCTGATCTATGAACGCTTCGTTTCTCCGCTCCGCTTCCAGACTGTCTAGTGCTCTTTGCACGGCGGCGACGATATTATCGTCTTCCTCGGTTTTCAACATATAATCAAAAATGCCGCTTCTCAAAGCATTGTGAGCATAATGAAAGTCGTTGTGACTGGTCAAAAAAATGACTTTGCACTGCGGCCACAAACGGTGTATTTCCCGCTGCAGCTGCAAACCGTCCATTCCGGGCATTGCGATGTCGCTTAATACGACATCGCATTTCGTCCTTCCGAGCAGCTTCAGCGCCATTTTCCCGGAATACGCACGATAAATGTCCAAGTCGGCAATGGCCGATTGTTCGAATAATTCATAAATGCCATCGGCAATCACTTTCTCATCGTCTACGATCAGCAGCCTGTTCATTGCAAATACCTCCTTTACTCGTCCGGCGGCGTCAAAGAAAGGGGAAGAACGACTTCCACTTTGAGACCGCCCAATTGGCTGCGCTCCAGCCGTACACCGCTTTCATTTCCGAATTTGATGCGAAGCCTGCGATGCACATTGTATAGCCCGGTCGATTCGGGCGGCTCAAGCTCGGCGTCAAGCGATTGTCTTAGACGCAGCAGTTCGGTATCCTCCAAGGAATCCCCATTGTCTTCTATGCCGATGGTTAGTTCGTCCCGGTTTTCGCTTACACGGAAAGAAACTGCGATAATGCCATCCCTCTCCGGATCGATCAACCCGTGCTTGTAGCAATTTTCGAGCAGCGGCTGCAGGATCAGCCGGGGTATTGGAATGAGACCAACCCATGGCGGAGGATCCGGAAAATCGATATGAACATTCCCGGCGTAGCGGTATTTTTGAATTTCAACATACGTACGGACGAAATCCAATTCTTCCTTGAGCGGCACCTCTTGTTGACTGTTGTGCGTAATATACTGGTAATAACTTCCGAGATATTTGGAGAACCGCATCACATTTTCCGTTTCATTGACTTTAGCCATACGATAAATGATGATAAAGCTGTTGTATAAAAAATGAGGGTTGATCTGCAGCTGCAGCTGCTTTAATTCGGATAAACGCACGCGGTATTGATGTTCGATCACTTCGTGAATAAGCACCTTCAGCCGACCGATCATGCTGTTGTATTGCGAATACAAATAGGAGAATTCGTCCCGATTCTTGTGAACGATCGGAGCGTCCAAATTGCCGTGCTCGACCTTTCTAAAGGCTACTACCATTGTACGCAGCGGCTGATGGATTAAACGGTAGATCAAATAAGAGAACAGGACGACCACGATTGCCGAGACAAGCGAAATTACCCAGTAGCCGTCGCGATACTTTCGCAATGAGCCAAGAACAACCTGTTCCGGCAGATATGTAAGCAGTGTTGCGTCTAGGGTGGGGGATTGTTCGAAGGCAACAATATACGGCGTTCCGCCGTAGGTAACTGTCCGGTAACCGGACTCAGCCGAAGCTTCGCTCTCGGAGTCGGACAACAGTCCGAGCCCCCGTGCCAGCTCTGCCGCATCGATATCGCCTTTGCCTGACGGACGATGGGCAACTTGCCAGCGCAAGCGGTTGTCGAATAGCGCAACACCGCCTTCCGCATTGTCGGCGATCCGGTGAAGAACGCTGCTGATCTCCGCCTTGTCGATCTCCACTGCAATGACAAATTGCTGGTCTTCCCGCCTGCCTATTTCCGGATAAGGGACACTGATGAACAAACGGTCGTTGTAAGTCAGAAATGGTGACACATAACGGTCCGTAGGCTGAGAAAGCTGACGGAATAAGCTTTGGTCGATCGGGCCGATAATATCGCCGGTGGATAACGTCCGATTGATCGAAGCGATCGATATGCCGACATTCAAGATATATGGATTTGATGTTTTTAACAATCCAAGACGGCTTCGAAGTCTGTTGATGACAATGGTCTTGTCGAAATCCTCCATAATATCGGCGGAGTTGCTCAGCTTATTCAAATCGGAATCGTTTACAAATTCCTGTTCGAGACGAATAATGCGGTTGAAGTCCGTTTCAAGAGAATACATATAGAACTGTGCCCGTGAATATAGCGAGGCCGTAATCTGTTCCTTCACACTGCGGGACGCTGATTCGTTCATAATCAAACTCAATGCATACAAAGGAATTAACACAACCATAAAGGCAAATACCAATTTTGCAAAAATCGACCGCATCATGTTTTTGACCCCCTTACAGAGAACACACTGCTCTCACACCATACTCTTCGGTATTTCTCCTTCCGCAAACCTCCGATCCTCCGCAGCCACAGCCTCACCCGTTCAAAACAATAATCGAACTGGTTGTCCGGTTTGAACCTATCCTCACAAGCGGACATCGCACCATCCTCTCTTGAAAAAACATAATATGGTATTACCGGTTAATATAGCACCGGCGCTTTGATACAGTCAATGCATTCGTCGCAATCCTGACTTCTCAATCTGCCGTTGCATAAGAGTACGTGGCTGTCCAGAAGTCCGAAGGCATTGTACTGCTATAGAAGAAAAAAACGGACAAGCCCTGTGAAGTATACTTCGCATGGTTTGTCCTTATTTTCACATATTTTATCTCACAGAAGGGCATTATCCTGCCCAAAAAAGCGAGGGTACGCCCCATAAAGTAGCCGTGATCGCTTGCGTTAACAAGGTATTACATCACGTCTACGCTATGCTCGAAAAAGGGCAACCCTTCGCTTTTTAAAAATCCCACCCCATAAACTTCCACGAAATGGAGGTTTATTTGTTACACATCAAAAGCAGTGTACCCGAAATCTACGCCCTACAAAACTGCCTCTTGACATGGTATTAGCTGGTTTGTCATCCCTTATTCATATGCTTCTGTTGGTTGATCGGAAATGCCGGTATCGAACACGGGCATTTCTTGTACGGAGACGCCCTTCAGTCTGTTCGGCTGTGCCACGGAGTTGCTAACCGTGAACGACCTCAACGTACCCGACACTCGTACCTCGTAAGACGTTTTGTACGCGCCGTTCTGAAGATCGTACACTTTTGTTCCGGTCAAGCTTGCTCCCGTCCAGCTCACGGTCGTTCCTTGGTCGACAGGCGTCGTGATCCACAGCGCATCGCCAAGATTATTGATCGTCATATGGTTTGCTTGCTGCTCGGCGAGGTACGTTTTGTCCGCGTTAATCCGAATAACCGTTTTTTCGCCGTTCTTCAGCGTAAGCGTCACCTTTGATTCTTGCCCCGTTAACGGGATTGAATACACGGTCGAAGTGGGTCCCTTCGAGAGAGTGGACTTCATGCCCGTTGTTGCCAAATAGTTCGTATGCTTGCCATTCCGGTAATCGGACTCCAGGCGGATGCCGGCTACCGGTTCTTCGTTGCCGTAGATCATAACTTGCTTCACTTGCTTGCGGTTTCTCTGATCCGTTACAAGGGGCATATGATTAACGCCGGTAACTCCATAGACCCGCGTATTTTTCGTCCCGACCGGGAAGGTCAACGTCCCCTTGCTGCTGAACTCAGGAACCGTGCCGTCACCGCTCACGTAGAGAGGCGCAACGGGACTGCCGTTGGATGCATATTCCCGGACGTCATTAACGGGTTTAACATACGTATAGCTGCTAATCGTATCCATTCCGTATCCCGAGATGATATACAGCGGAATGTCCGTTTGCGGAAGATCGTATATCGTTTGGTGCTTTTTAAGGACTCGATCTAGCAGGTCCTCCCGGAAATTCAAGTAAGGTTCTACTTGCCCTTCGTTGACGTTAGAGAGGAAATCCGCCATTTTCTGATAACTATCGATGGAAATAATTTCGTGATCGTTGCGGGCCTCGCTTCTTTTCTTGAAATATTGAAGCACGGGGCCATACAAATGATGATAGCTAGGCGAAGGAATCAACCCGTGAGCCGTTGGAGAATGCATGGCAAGCTTTCTGCCGACCGCGCTGCTCAGAATCGGAATGTCGAGATCGTAGCCGTCGATCCAAGCCTTCAAAGATGTCGGCGCGCCGAGGAACGGCGTTCCGAGCGTTATCCATTTGCTTACCTTGCTCGCATAATTCGAATCCATGGCCGCCTCTTTCACGATCAGGCCGCCGTTGCTGTGAGAGATCAGCATGACTTTGCTGGAGCCGCTCTTCTCGATCGCCAAATCGATTCTTTGTTTCAGCGCATCGGATGCTTCCGTATTGTCGCGGATGAAATTATTAGGAAGACCGAATAACGTTCGACCCGGAACATACCCTTCCGTCTTCAGGTCCGAGATCATTTCAGTGAAATACATATCCTGACCGAACATCATATCTTCAGGCGCCACGTCGGAGATATCCCACAAACCGTAATCCCTATCTTTGTAGTGAAGGCCGATCTTGGCCTCTGTCGCATCGTTGTACAAATCTTGGTACATAAGCGAAGCCGTGGACGTTACGGCAAAATTCATCCATGCGTTAACAGGCAGACCCGTCATAGGATCATTTCCATACAATGCGGTGCCTCCAAACCCCGGAACGATAATAATCGGAACGCTGCCGTTATTTTTAAACGTAAGTTTATAGGAAGCATTCATATCGAATTTGCCGTCCGCGGTGTACACTCCGATGTAGTACGTTTTATTTTTCGGAATAACGACCGAGAAGCTTTCGGCTTTGTTCCCCGCGTTTTTGGAGCTTGCGACCGTATTGCCGTCTTTGTCGATTACCTTCACATCGTAATTGGTTCCTGCCGGGATGTCCGTCAGCTCCAGCTTCAGATCGTACGGCAGAACCTCGTTCGAAACCTTGTAATAGTCCACATCGTTTGCGGAATGAATCGTTCCTTTCAGGTTCTGGGCATAGGATGCGACTTTGAGTCCCGTCGCCTTCTCGGTCGTATCATTAGGTTCATTCGTGTCAACCGGGGTCGCATGGCTCATAGCCTTCAAACGGTACGTTGCATCAGTACCCGTCTTCGCCCCGACTGCAGGATACACCATAACATAGTATGTGCTGTTCAGAACTGGCAGATCAAGTGCATAATCCGTGGCATTCCCCGGCATGCTTGATTCCGCGACCAGCTTTTTGGCCTCATCGAAAACCTGAATATTGTAATTATGGAATGCCGACGGCACTTCCAATGAGAAGTGGAGCTTGCCCGCATCACTGGATATATATCTGTAGTAATCCCTGTCCGTAGATGAGGAAATGGTACCCAGAATATCTACGCCCCGAGCGATCCCGTTCGCTTGATCGAAGCTGTCGTTGCTTTCCCCTTCATTCGCCCATAGACCGATATGATCGACGTTCATGAGAAGCTCGTAAGGGCTGTTGCTGCTTGCGCCGCTGGCCGAGAACACCTTCAAATAATAACGGACACCTTTCTTCCCGAATACTTCCTCGATCATCGGTTTACCGTTAAAAGTAGTCTGTGCAGCGATTAACTGCATGTTCTCGTCGTAAAGCTCCATTTGATAGCCGTCGACCGGCGCCTGATTCATTATAATTTCAAAATAACCCGGCGTATACGGCGAAACCAGATACCAATCCACGTCGGACGCGCCATGCAGCGTCGCGGACAAATATTCGGCATTCGAATCGCCTAGCGTAGTCGACGTGTACCTATCGCTTGTATTGTTCGGCTCGTAGATGTCTCCGCCGATCTGCGTTACTTCGAATTCGTAATCCTCGTACGGAGCGGCATTGCCTGCTTCCGTGAACACTTTAACATAGAACACGTCGCCTTGGGCTCCAAAGTGAAGCGGAAGCTGCTTCGGTTCATGCTCCTCATAATATTCGGTCGAATAAAGGGAATCTCCGTTCGCTTCATACAAAGCGATATGGTACTCTTGCGATGGCGCAAGCACCAATCCAACTTGGAAATTGCCGGTTTGCGACAGCTTAACGGCATACCAGTCCTGGTCCTCCGGCACATGAATCGTACCCGTTCCCACGTCCGAAGTCGACTGGCCAAGCGTGGTCACGGTAGCCGTCTCCAGATTGTTATTCCACTCATGGATGTCTCCCGACGAAACGTCGTAGCTGGACGTGAACGTCCTCTCCAAAACATACGTATCATTCAAATCATAACCAGCGGAAGAATACACCTGCACGTAGAAGGTTTGGCCTCTGCTTCCATACACGTTGTGCATGATTTTCCCCGGCCGGTTCTCCGTGGAAGAGATAAGATCACCGTAGGAGTTAAACAATTTAAAGTCATATCCCGTTCCCTCGGGGATGTTGTGTAGATTCAAATTGAAGAAGCCGGTCTCGGCCGTCTCGAACCGGTACCAATCCTGGTCATCGGCAGAACCGATAACTCCTTCGAGCTTCGCGGATGGCGATGCTCCAAGCGTAGTAGATGCGGCCGATTCCTTGTTGTTATTCGGCTCGTAAGCGTCTATGGGAGTCTGCTGGACATGAAATCCGACCTGAAGACGGTAATGGAAGCCGCTGCCGACCATATCTTCGCGTACCGACACCTGGACGTAATATTGATTGCCTTCTTCCAGCCACACGTCATCCTTCTCGTAGAGAGGATTCGGATTATCATCTTCGATTTCATTGCCGGAATCATCCAGAATAGCCACCTGCGTCAGATTCGCCGTCGCCGTTTCTTGCAGCAAGACGCTCATATAGCCTGATTTTGTCACTTGGAAAGGATAATAATCGACCGGATCGTCGAGATAGCCCCGCCCGCTCACATCTCCCGTGAAGACGAAATTTTCGCCGCCCGCGAGTGAATAACGCTGGTTATCCTCCGGTGTATTGTTGGGCTCCTGCTCTTGGTAGGAGATCGCGTTCGACGACTGCCCGCCCGGCAAGGCGAGAGCACTAGGCAGCGCTGTTTGAACCAGCAGTGACATACTTAATAACAATGCAGATAGAACACGTTTCATAATTGCCTCCTTGATCGTTTTGTAATTTTCGGCAAAGCCCAGAACTTGACTTCCGTTTCGGCCAGCCGTTCATCAGTCGAAGTATACAATGGCCCCTTCAAAGCTGAGGAGGTTGAACTTTCCTCACCGGGGTGAGAAACGCTCACCCCCCTCGCCGGTTTTAGGAAATGATTGCCGACTGGGAGCTCGCGGACGTTTGCTCTTCCTGTACGGACCGTGGCGTCATTCTGCCGGTTACGATACAGAAGCCCAGGCTGGCGTAAGCGAGGCCCCAGAAGAAAGCGAAGTACACGTTGTCGGCTACCGGCAGGAACATGCTGACAATATTGATGATGAACAGGACGGCGACCCAGCGCGGGAATACTTTGGCCCGTAATGTCATAATGGCGAACACCGGTGTACCCACAAGCAAGCCGAGCATGCTTACGATTCGCGTAATCCCCACTACCGGACCTTCCGGCAGCGGCGCAGCCGGATCCTTGACGAATACGATGAACACGAGAGCCGCCGTCAGCACATTGCCGATCGCCATACCGAGCGTGCTGAGGAATCCGAGCATGCTGGTCTCCTTCGATTGCGCCAGAAATCCGGCGATCGTTCCTACCGCCATCAGGATACATGCGATGAAGCCGAATGTTAACTCTTGCGGGCTGTCCGTGCCCCAGACAAGAGCGGCCGGTGTCATGCCCATTCTCACGATTCCGGCGAGCAGGCAGATCATGCCTAGCCCTTTCAATACCTTGTAATCTTTCATTTTCTTCACCTCGTCGATTGAATGTTTTCCATACCTTAATCCTACTATCGCGGGAATGAAGGACGACAGGGCATGAATTTCCTCCTTTCCCGGGAAGTTCCGATTCCCGAATTCGGGATCATCGGGAAATACACTCATAATTGCACCTTTCTCATATTCAAAACTGACTTGCTCCGCTATAATTAGAGCCATGAGAAAAATTAGAGCCTATCAACTTCTAATCGGATTGTTTTTTGTCGTAACGGCTGCTATCTATGCCAGTTGCATCCCTGTCTATTACGACAAGCTCGTGAACGTATGCATCGAGAGCGGATGCGGCGTCTCGGTCTCCCCCTTGATCCTGGAGTCGGGCGGACTCACAGTAATGGAGATCGCGATCCTTCTAGTCGCGATAGACTGCTCCATAACAATCGTGTTCTATTCAGCCGCCATCATCTTGCTATGGAAGAGCCCTCGAGAGCCAATGGGGCTGCTCGCCGCGCTCGCGATGATCGCATTCGGCACTTCTTTCCCCTCGCTGGTCGCGGTAGGATCGGAGGATTGGCAGTTCTCGCATTACTGGTTCTACGGCGTGGCAACTATTGGATGGATCGCCGTCTCTCTGTTCTGCCTGCTGTTCCCGAACGGCAAGTTCGTGCCGGCTTGGTCGAAGCACGCCATGCTGGTCATTGCGATCGTGAATATCGCCAATATTTATTTTGAAGGGAGTATATGGAGAGCATTTAGCATTCCTCTAACCGTTCAGCTCGTCTGGTACGTATCGACCACGCTCCTGCTCATCTTTGCCCAAATCTACCGCTTCAAGCGAATTTCCTCACCTGAGCAGCGACAGCAGACCAAGTGGGTCGTCTACGGCGTGGCGGTCTGTTTCCTCGGATTCGCGATCGTCAGCATGCTGTTCAGTCCCGACTTCTTCAAAGGCAATGCCCTCTCTTATCTCTACCTGAACGCGGCGCTTCACCTCTTCCTGTCGGCTCTGCCCATCACGCTGACGCTTGCCGTTCTTAGACGAAGACTGTGGGAGATTAACCCGCTCGTGAACCGGACGATTGTCTATGGCGCTTTAACGATCTGCATCCTGCTTCTGTACACGGGCGTCGTTCTTTATCTCGGTAATCTGTTCGTCACATGGAGCAATTATGTCGTCTCGCTCGTAGCGACGGGGCTCGTCGCGCTTGTATTCGCGCCTCTGCGAGAATGGCTTCAACGGCTGGTCAACCGATTGATGAAGGGACGTCATGACGATCCATACGCCGTGCTTCTGGAGCTGGGCAGCCAAATGATGCAGCCGCTGGCACCCGATGCGATGCTGGCCGCGATCGCCCGGCAGGTGCAAGGCGCTCTGCGGCTGCCCTACGGCGGTATCGCGATGGATATCGAAGGCAGGGAGGCCATGCTGGCCGAGGCAGGCGAGCGCAGAGACGAACTGGAGTTGCATGCTTTCCCCATCATTTACCGGGGCAGACCAATCGGCACGTTCTATGCGGCCAGCCGTTCCGCGGGAGAAGCCTTCTCCCCGGAGGACCATATGTTCCTGGAGGTACTGCTGCAGCAAGCGGCACCGATCGTTAACAACGCGGATATGCTGCAAGGAATGAGGCAGCTCGCGGAAGATCTGCAGGAATCCCGGGAGAAGCTCGTCCTCGCCCGGGAAGAAGAACGCCGGCGGATTCGCAACAACTTGCACGACGATCTTGCCCCGCGGCTCGCGGCGCTCGCGATTAACGTAGCCGTCGCCCGCAAATTCGTCGACAAGGAACCGGTGACCGCGGTCGCCAAGCTGGATGAGCTCGGGCAAGTCATTCGTTCGACGATCCAAGATATCCGCTCCCTCGTCAACGATTTGCGGCCGCCCGCGCTAGACGAACTCGGATTAGCGGGAGCCATTCGCGCCCGAATGAATGAGATGACGAAACCCTGTCAGATTAGCGAGGATGGCGCGGCTGGCCAACAGCTGAATATGCGAATCGATGCGCCGCAGGAGCTGCCCGCTCTCAGCGCGGCCGTCGAGGTCGCGGTTTATCGGATCGTAACGGAATCGATGGTTAACGTGTTGAAGCATGCGAAGGCAACGGAATGCCGGGTCATGCTGGCCGTAACAGAGGACCGGCGGCTGCGAGTGGAAGTAACGGATAATGGCATCGGCGTCGGGACGACGGCACGCCCTGTTCTGATGGGAAGGACGGGCGGAATCGGACTCCTGTCCATGCGCGAGCGAGCCGCCGAGATCGGCGGAGAATGCGTCATCGAACGGCTTGACTCCGGGGGCACGAGAGTACGCGCCATGCTGCCATTGCAATAGAAGGAGGCAATTAATGATGAGAATTATATTAGCCGAGGATCACCCGATGTTCCGTGGCGGAGTGCGGGCTTTGCTGGGGATGACGGATGACCTGGAAGTAGTCGGCGAAGCCGCCGATGGGGAAGAAGCGGTAAGGCTGGCCGGCGAGCTGCAGCCCGATCTGATGCTGATGGATATACGCATGCCGGTCATGAACGGCATCGAGGCGACCGAGCGGATCAAGCAGCTCTACCCTGCCGTCGAGGTACTCATTCTTACGATGTACCAGGATGATCAGTCGGTGTTCACCGCCATGCGGGTAGGAGCCAAGGGCTATGTGCTGAAGGATGCGGACGAAGAAGAGCTGCTGCAGGCCATTCGCATGGTCGGCAGCAGCCGGGCCGTGTTCGGCAAAGGAATAGCGGAGCGGATGATGCATTTTTTCGCCTCGCAGACTCCTCAAGCCGCGTCGGCACAGCCATCGGCCGAGGAACCGGTAGGACAGCCAGTCGGCGGGCACGAGCTGCTGCGGGAGCCTGCCTTCGCCGAGCTGACCCGCCGCGAAGCGGACATTCTGGCGCGTATCGCAAACGGAGACACGAATGCTCAGATCGCCGATTACCTCCACATCAGCGCCAAAACCGTCGCCAACAACGTGTCGAACATTCTAAGCAAGCTCCAGGTAATGACCCGTCACGAAGCAAGGAAGCTAGTGGCGCAGCATCGACAACAATGATCGTTAGTTGGTCAGTCAAAGTTTTATTTGCTTCGCATGCCCAGATCAAAGAGGGAGCTGCCATAACGAGGCAGCTCCCTTTCCTTTTCATCTACGAATCTACTTGTCCTCGGTCAGCAAACCCGCGTCCTGCATGATCCGAACGAGCAAGACCGCAGTCTGAGCGCGGGTCGCGGATCCGTCCGGAGCAAGCTTTGTTGTCGAGATTCCTTTCATCCAGCCGAGCTGAAGCATCATCGTAACCGATTTGCGCGCCCAGGCCGAGACGTTGCCGGCGTCAGTGAACGAGTCAAGCTGATCCGCCTCGTTATTGGACGGCGCCGGGATGTTCAGCAAAGCCGCAAGACGCACCAGCAGTACGGCCATCTCCTCGCGGGAGAGAACGTCAAGCGGCCTCATGCGGCCACCCGATCCCTCGATTAGGCCGTAGTCCAGTCCTGCTCGGATATAGGACTCATACCAAGCGTCTGCCGGAACGTCCGTGAACCGGATTTTGGCCGAATCGGACTTGATTGGCCCTCTGACTCCCAACCCGCTCTTGCGCAGCAGCTCGACTAGCAGCTTGACGGCTTCCGCCCGCGTAATGGCCCGATCCGGCTCGAATCGGCCGGGCGACACGCCACTCGCCATATGCCGGGCTACGAGCACCATAACCTCCGCCCGGCTCCAATGAACGGATAGATCCGCGAACTTCGGCGCGTACACCATGACGGCATATTCACCCGGCTGCGTTATAAATGTGCTGACCGCAGCTTCGCTTCTATTCGTTACGCCTCCGACATAACGCCATCCGCCTGGAGCGGACGCATCTTTACGATAAATGCCGTACGAACGCGGGTCTTCGCCTGCATCAGAAGATGCCTGATAGGCCAGCGTCATTCGAATCGGTTTCCACGACGCGCTTCCTTCGCTCTCCAGAAGGTAAGAAGGAGAATATCGGGCATAGCCTGCCGGTACCGGCGCATCGTCTTCCTGGCTTATGCCGTAAGCGAGCTTCGTATCATGGCCGAACGTACCCGGAGCAACGAACAGCTTCAGCCGTCCTTCGAACGCTTCGTAGGTTCCGCCGGCCGTGTTCACTTTCCAGGCTCCGGCATCATCATACTGCTCTCCATGAGGTGTCTGGCCTCCTCCTGAACCGCCGCCGTTGTTGCCCGGATGTCCTCCCCCGCCTGCGAGCGTCTCAGCTACGACATTGGAGGCAAAAGATTCATTGCCGCCCGCGTCGACCGCGATCACTTCGAAGACGTACTTTGTCTTGGCCGACAAGGAGCCAGCTCTATAGGCTTGAACGCCCGGCAGCACTTCTTTCGACTGCACCTTGGAGGCATCCGCCTCAGGCCACCATTTGACGATCAGCTTGGCGATATCCGGAGCAGCGGGATCCTTCCAGGCTACGCTTACGCTGTCGATGGCAGCGGACTGAACGGCAAGCTCCGCCACGGCGGAAGGGGGTGATACGTCATCTCCAGCTTCGCTGTCTGCATTCCAGCGCCATGCAACACCCGTCGATTCGTTTCCGTATTCGTCTATCGTCGTTACTTTGAAATCATAGTTCTTTGAGGCATCAATGCTGGTCACAGTCGCCCACATCTGCCCCTTGACCACCTCGACCTCCCCGGCATACGCCGATTCCGTTGCGGCCTTCCATTTCACGCGCACAGCTTTCAGATCGGCGTCCCGAGGGTCGTTCCAGATCAGCGTGGCCTGATCTCTCGTCATTCCCCCGATCAATGTATCCACCTCGTCCGGCGCCTCATAATCCGTCCCCGTCACGAGAACATCTTGCGTCGTGTCCACTTCCAGCCCTATTCCCGCATAGCTGACAAGACTTCCTCCGATCGTAACCCTGTAGGTTTCTCCCGCAGTCAGAGGCTCGGCAGGCCGGAAGGCTATCGCCATGGCAAGCGGGCTGCCGTCTACCCCAGGCTCCGCATCGATCGGCCCAAGCGCGCCTTCTACGGCTTCGCCATTCAGGCCTTCGACTGTCATAACGCCCTCCGTGATTGAAGCGGCGGAGATCGGCTTCGTGAAGCTAACCTGTACTTCCGTGCCACCCGGGAGCGCCCTAACAGTCACCACTTCGGGGGCATTATAGGAAACAAGCGGTATGTTGACATTGAAGTGCGGCGGCGGAACCTCCAGCTCGTCGCTATACGCGGTCACATAGCCGTCCTTCTCGACCTTCACCTTCCACATGCCGGGAGGAACGTCCCAGCCATAGCGTCCTACGGAATCCGTCTGCTGCGGATTGATCTGTTCGTACCATTCCGCATTCCATGCGTCCCAGGACCCGCTTGCCGAATCAAGCTGCAGCACGGTAGCCGTCGCTCCCTCCAACCGATTGGCGGTCAACCCCTCGTACACGAATCCGCTCGGATCATAGATGTAAGCCGGGTTCGCCACGGGCGGCCGCTTCAAAGGCTTCTGCGGGTACGGCTTAACTTTACAGTCATACTTCTTCAAATAGCGTTCCAGCTCGTTCATGCTCTCTTCCACGATGCTGTCCAGCTTCTTGCCCGCCCAATAAGACTCGGCCCAGAAGATGAGCGCGTGCGGGCCTTCGAACGTTTTTCCGCCGATGACGTTGAGCAGATTTTTAACATACTCAACGAACATAATATCGAATATGATGCCGTCAGCCATTCTTGTGTAATATTCCGCGGCCTGAGGGTCGCATAACTTCTGCGCCTCGTCCCTAAGCGTATAGATGCGGGTCGTAGCACCAGGATTCATGAAGGATTCCAGCGTATTGTCCAGATCGAAGATCTTCGTCCCCGTATTCAGCGCCTCGATTACCATTTTGATCTTGGCCATGCCGCCCGAGAGACTGGCCCTTCCGCTTGAATTTCCATTCGGAACGTAGGCGGTAATGACTGCCTTGGCCCCCTTCCCCCCTCTCGTAATGCTCATCGTAGTGCCATACACCGGAATACCGGTAGCCGCTTCTTCTCTGAGATCTTTGGCCGTAGGCACATACGCTTCCGTAGAAGAACTGATTCGTATGCTCCCGCTAATATCCTCGTTAATCTTGATCGAAGAAGCCAAGGTATTGGCCGGAAGCTCTTCACCACCCGGCGTCTCCTCACCCGGGAACGTTACATTCACCACTTCGAAGCTTCGCATGGCTTCAGGCAGCGTATGGCGCAGCTCTTCCTCCGAAGGCGGGCCGGCGATCGGTTCATTCGGATCCGCCTTCTGGCTATAGGTGACATAGACGGGACCCGGATCCTTCGTCAGGGTCATTGTCGCGACGAATTCTCCTTTCTGGAGCACAGCGTCGGTTACCGTGTCTCCCGTCCATACCTGCACATTATGAATCCGTTCGGGATTTCGGAATTTCAGATGATAAATGAACGGGTTGCCAGGCACGTATACGAACGGGAATACGGCGACACCGTTCTCCGGCCGAATCGTGTGCACGCGTCCGCCCGGATGGCCTACCGTCATTTCCTCCAGACCGGGATCCTGCTCATCATAGAGCACGATCGCTTCCTGCCCGATCAGGCGAATGCCGTTCACCAGCGCTTCCGTTCTTATCCTATGCTTCCGCGCTTGCGGGTCCGCGATCTCCGCGTCAAGCTTCCATGATCCGGCGGGAGACGACTCCGCGGTGCCGATCAGCCGTTCCCCGTCATAGACGTACACGGTTGAGCCACGGGGAGCGGAGCCGCTTAATCCGAACTGCGGCTTGACTAGCACTTCCGGCACCCTCAAAGTAACGGCAAAAACTTGTATATGCGCGGTGCCGATCGTCTCTTTCTTCACGCTCCCGCTGGTAGAATACGCGATTCGGGCAGCTAGCGGCAGCATCGTTTCCGCGGGGTCGCCGTCGACTCGAAGTCCGAGCTGGACGCTCCCGCTTCCCTTGGCTGCAATATTTCCGATTCGAACCTTCAAACCGTCGTCCTGCCATTCCCAATCCGCATTTTGCCCGTTCGCGATGACCGAGCCCGGAATAACCGTGGTCCCCTTGGGAAGATCAAGCTCGATGCTTGCATCGGAAACCGCTGCGCCCGCGTTGGCGTATAAGGCGCGCACCGTTATTCCTCCGTCCTGGGTCGTCTGGTCGGATGATACGCTAAGACTGTTCCCGGCACGGCCGCCGAAGCTTCCGCGCTCCTGCAGCCTGATTTCACCAAGCGGAATGAGTTCGGACGCCTTGACGTCGAAATCGACGGTCGCCCACATACCGTTGCTGCCGGAAGCCCTCAGCCGATATGAGCCCGGCGTTTGAATATCGATCAAATATTGATCGCCTTGCTTCTTCACGGCGTACACTCCGTACACCGCTTTGCCTTCCACCAGCCGGTCCAGCTCCAGAGCAACGTTGCCCGGATCTTGTCCGTCGGGCTTGACGAATTGCGCCGTAGCTTGCGCCCCACTTCCTTCCAGGCGCAAGTCCAGCTCCGCCTGATTGTTGTCCCCGATCACGGTTTCTTCGCATATGGCGGGCAATCCCGCCCTTCTTCCGTTCACGCATAGGCGGAATGTATCTCCCTCGACGGCCGCTACCGAAACGGGAGAGCCATATTTCTTAATCGAGTGGGATGGCTGGAACATAAGGGACCATGCCAATCTCGAATCCGGCTCAAGAGGACCCTGCCAGCCGCTCCCCAGCTGCTTCGTATAAATGTTCAGCTGTACTTTGGCATAATCCAGAAGCTGCAGGTCCAGCG
The DNA here is from genome assembly GCF_017874215.1 of Paenibacillus eucommiae. Taxonomy (GTDB): domain Bacteria; phylum Bacillota; class Bacilli; order Paenibacillales; family NBRC-103111; genus Paenibacillus_AI; species Paenibacillus_AI eucommiae. Next base: position 114,760 of record NZ_JAGGLB010000027.1, on the reverse strand, counting down.
TTGCCGGGCTTCCTGCGACCATATCCAAGGTTTCGAGGCGGGACATTATGCCCATCGATTCACTGCCGGCCGCCCGAATAAATGCTTGCCCCTCGGGAAGCTGAAGCGTATAGCTCCCGTTCGATGCCGAGCTTGCATAGAACACTTTGCCGTTCATGGCAGCCGTTACTCTTGCCCCGGCCGCCGGCTTCCCGGCTTTGGTCAAAACTTTACCCTCCAGCTTCTGCAAAGCCTTTTCTTCCAAAATAACCGGCGTTTTCATCGTCAGTTCGTTTAAGGCGAGCTCTATGCTGGCGCCTTCGTAGAGTGAATCCTTCGATACGATGTCCAGCTTGTAAATCTCGTCCTTGAATCCTTCGAGCCGCATGTCGTAGGTGCCGTTCCCCGTGCCGCGAAGCAGCAGATTGCCGCTGCTGTCCGATAACGTATAGGAAATCGGAATACGCGCGTTTTTGTTGTTCTTCACGTCGCCGTTCAGCTGAAACCGAAATTTCGGCTTCAGAGTCAATGTCTCTTCCCGTCCCGGCTTCATGACTGTCGATAATCCTTGAACGGGCATAACGGCATAAGCGGCGGGCGAGAAAGCGATCGAATACGGAACATCCCCGTAAGGGACATTGAGCGTATATATCGTCTGACCCGCTATCGTCTTCACGAAGCTTCGGTAGTGCTTCCGCACCTCCTCCGTCTGATAGACGTTCAGCGTGCCTCCGCTCAAAGCGCTGCTCCACGTCTTGCCTTCCGGAATATCGAAGACGACCGCGATTCGTCCCGCAACGGACGTCTCGATCGGATAGGCGGCGGCGCCTAAGTGCCCGTTAACAGCGATCCGCGTTTCCTTCAGATAGGAAGTCCCCGCCGCTATGCGATAGGAGCCGGTATAGACGCCTGGCTCCGACTCCGTTAACGGAATCTCTGCCGTTGCCTCCCGCTCTTCATCCTCTTCCCAGTGACGAATCTTCAGCTCGGCCTTGAGCTCCAGCCCCGGCTTGGCTTTGACAACCAAAGCCGCGTTGCTGTCCTGAATCGGCATATTGTGGTAATCCACCTTGCCGTCAAAATTCACTTTAACGGAAGTAACTGCCGATGACCCGGAAGCCATCCGGAATCGCGCCTGATTCGCTCCGATCAGAAGCACTTGCTCCTTAGGCTCTACAGGGAGGTAGCCCGGAGGCGGTGTGACGCTGATTCTGATCGTTTCGCCCGCTTTATGCGTTCCAGGCAGCTTCGCTTTGCCGCCCGCATCGGTCTGAACGCTGCCCAGCAGACTGTCGTCGGCTGCTTTCGCGAACCGGACCGTCGCCTGCTCCGCCGGAATGCCGCCTTCGTACTCGAGCGTGACTTCCAGCTCCGACGAAAATGCGGGCTTCAGCACGATGGGTACGGCTAAACCTTTGCCTGCCGTAATGCCGGTACGGGAAGCGAGAATGACGCTGCTCGCATCATGGCGAAGCTCCAGCTTATAACCCTTGCCGGATCGAACCGGCAGCGTATATTCCGTCACCGCCGGGTTGACGGGTATGGACTCGGTAACTCCCTTGTTATCGGACACGTATAACGTCGTTCCTGTCAGCAGCCCGGACTGCTCCGTCTCGATGTCAATGGACAATTGGCCGGCCACCTGGATCGGCAAGCCGTCTACCGGCTTTGAGCCTTCTCCATCAGCAAGCTTTGCTTCGATAGAGGAGATTGTCGCGATGCCTGCTCCAATATCGGTATACCCACGATAGATCCCTTCGGCCGCTTCCTCCAGCTCGATCGTAGCCGTCCGTTCTTCGCTATCCGGTCCGGCTGTCCAGTACCGCATAACGGCCTGTACCTGCTGTCCTTTTTGCCCCGTCGCTTGAATCGTCAGCCTCGAATTCTGCTTCAACTCTCCGGACAGCCATGCCGTCCCGGGTATCGTCAAAGAAGCGGAGTGAACCGGGTCCGTCGGTTCGGACGTATCGCAGTTCGGCGCACAGTACGTATACAGAGCATTATTTCTCACATAAACCAGCTTGTTGCCTGCACCGCTCATATCCGCCGCAAAATGATTGAACGCCGGATTACCGACCGCCGCAGGTTGTCCCGGACGGTTCTTGTCGAAGCGTTCGCTATACCGATACGGGAGATATCCATCCCCGCGCATATCATGGAGAAGCGCCAGCACATACCTTCCGTCATCGCTGATAGAGAGCTTTTCGTAATATTTGCCCAGCACCTCATCTTCGCTGCGCCCTCCGTTCAGATCGATCCGATCACCCGTTGCCATATCCAGCACGTACGGCAGCGCTTGGGCTCCCGACTCAGGAGAGTCATTGTAGGCCAAATACCTGCCATCCTGATTAATTGCCAGATCGCTGTGGACGGTATTGAACACATACCGTTTGACGATTCGGCCTTCTACCGTGTCATACATATAAACGGCCTGCTCGGAGGAGGATGTCTCCATTCCCTTTAAGTTCGAGGAATCGGACACGAAGGCAATCATGCCGCCATTGCCACTGATGACCGCGCCATTGCTCGTACCGTTCTCCTCTTCGCCGTCGGCCGTCTCGCTGACGAGCTTCCTCGTTTCCTTGGCATAGTCGTACAGGTAGAGACGTCCTTCCTCTTCATAGACGATCCACCTGCCATCGTCGCTTATGGACGGGTGGCCAGCCGCGACGCCCGGCGACGAGATTAGCCTCATCGTCTGATGCTCCAGATCGTAGACGTAGACATGCTCGCCTTCCTCGCTTGGCGACGCCAGCAGGTTGCTGGCGTCGGAGACGAATACGACCCGCTTGCCGGAACCGTTGATCGCGATTCCGTTCACATAACCATCCAGCGGCGTAAGCTCCTTCGTTACGGACGCCAGAATTCTGTGCCTGTTCGTCGTATTGAAGACGAACAAGCTGCGTTCGGCCGCGTTCTCCGTCAACAGATCCGTATAAGCAATCATGGAGCCGTCTCTGCTCATCGCGGAAATCGTCATTTCCTCGCTCGCATGCCTCGATAACTCCACCAGTTTCATCTCGCCCTCCGGCGAGGCGCCGATGACCGTTATCATACCTGGAGATTCGTTCCCGGCATGATCGATCGCGGTAACTAGCACCACGTACCGCTTGCCCGCTGTCAAATCCGGAATTCGGATGAAGGTTCCCGGCGTTGTCCCCAACTCCTCGTTCGTCGTTCCGTCGTACACCACATACTTCGCCACGTCCAGGACCGGCTCGCCGGTATCGCTGGCGGGTGGTGACCAATTCAGGAGAGCCATGTTGTGGCTCAGCAACTCCCATCGCAACTCCTGCACGTCATACGGTGCCGTCCAATCGACCTTTACGCTTGCCGGAGAGGATCGATCACTCCAATCCCCCGACTTCCGTGAGGCCGCGTAGAAGAGATACTCTCCCTCCGCTTCGAGGGTCATGCTCAAGTCGAACCGGCCGAAACCGCTGCCGTCATCCTCCGCTACGGCCGGTGTTTCGAGCTGCCGTTCCTCTCCTGCGTCGATCGTATACCAGATCATCACCTCGGAGCCCGCTTCCGCATAACCGGACAGCTCCGCGAAGCTTTCCCGGCTCCATTCCGGCAAAGTATTCAAAACTGGAACTCCGGCAGCCAACGAATCCAGTTGGGCTTCAGACGGGCCCGTCAAGCCGCCATCCGTCACGGTTTCATAAAAAGACGGATCCTCTGCGGCCGAAGAAGCATCCAGGGGAGATGCCCCCGCATATTGCGCCGTGCCGGTAAGTAGCATTACAAAGGCTAGAAAGCCGAATAGTACTCGCCTCATCCCAGAGGCCTTTCGCCCAATAATAAACACCCCATACTCCTCCCGCTCCAATTATTGCCGACTAGCATTAGGAGGCGAGCAGCAAGCCGCATCGCCGACTAACAGTCCATTGCACCTTTATATTACCTGTACAGGAATGGTGTCAGACAGAGTAATGGCTACCCTAATTTGCGGGATATTTCCGTTCCTGGAATCGGGAATGCAGCATTCCCGGATTCGGGAAAGACGGAATTATAAGTGAATCTACTATTTTCGAAACGCCAATAGGCCATCCCGCCCAATCGGGGAGCTTCTGCAAGCCCCAATCATTGAGGAACAGGCGGATGACTTCAGTCAAGTCCGAGGTCGAATCGCTGTGATGCCGAAAGGATCCGTCCGCATGATCCATGGTAACTCGACGCTGTAACAATTAGACTTCGTATAGACACCACAAGTCACTATTGATCGTGTACTTCTCCAGATATGAAATTAACCGCTACCTGTAGGAATTACGCAAGCGCATTATGCCTTGTTGGAAAGCGATGGCCTATGATAATCTGCACGATAGCCAATCAACTGTCCTTAACACTTTGTTTGGAAATTCGCTTTTCCTTCCAAGATTGCCTTCAGGAATTTTTTCGACTTTCTCAATTGCGTCTGAGTACCTTCAATTTCTTTGATTTTCTGCTCCACCACTTTCTTCTTTTCCTCATATGATAAATGAAGTTGTTGATTGACCAGTAAACTTAACTCTTCTATAGAAAATTCCACGGATAAGAGTGCCTTCACATCATTTAGATATTCAACAATCTCTTCAGAGTAAATACGATAATTATTGTCATCTCTTTTAACAAATACGTCCGGAATGAGGTTTTTACGTTCATAGAATCTCAAGGTGGATATTGGCAAACCCGTTAATTTTGAAACGTCGTTTATTTTCATCATGGTACCTCTCTTTAAGTATTGCTATAAACCTAAGTTTATAGTTCATAATGACAATAGGATAACGAATGACATACGCCATGTCAAAAAATTTAAGGTTATCCAAAGGAGAGATTCTATGTTCAACCATATCCAAAATAACGATTTCGCCAGTATCGTCAAAGGACGACGTTCCGTTCGTAATTATGATGAGAACTTTAAAATATCGAAAGAAGAGATACACGAGATGATTTCGGAAGCCAGCTTGGCCCCCTCCTCTGCCAATATGCAGCCTTGGCGGGTAGTCGTGGTCGACACTCCGGAAGGAAAAGAAAAGCTAAGGCCTCTTGTGCGGTTCAATACGTTACAAAACGATACTTCATCGGCCATGTTGTTAATTTTCGGTGATACCCAGAGTTACTTAAATGCTGAAGAAATCTTCAATACAGCAGTGGAACAAGGGAAAATGCCGGCTGAAGTACGAGACAGCCAGCTCCAAACCATCCTATCGATGTTCCCGGCTCTCCCCCAAGAAATAAAAGTGGAAGTGGCAAAAATCGATAGCAGCCTTTTTGCCATGCAATTCATGCTGGTAGCTCGTGCGCATGGGTATGATACGAACCCAATGGCAGGCTTTGAAGTCGATCAGGTAGCCAAAGCGTTTGATTTGGATGAAGAACGCTATACTCCCGTAATGATGATCTCAATAGGAAAAGCTAAGGAAAACGGGTATGAATCCGTTCGATTAAGTTCGGACAAGATTACATTTTGGAGGTAACCTCCAGATTAACACTTATAAGCTTGCTTTTGATTGAATCAATAATACAAACAGCGACAGCTTCGGACTTTATTTTCTCGTCTACGGCTGCCGCTGTTTCTTTCATTCATATTGATGGGCTGCGCAAATTTATTTCACCATATCGAACAAATGAGCTTTAACCCGCTCCACTTCATCAGGCGATCGATGCATATCGACACATTCATTTACGTCAAACTTGTTGCCGTCAGGATCAAAAAATTATGTAATTTTTGAATTTGTACTGAGATGTTAGCTATAGTATCATTTAAATCGAATTCCCCGGTCCTTACTTTTTACAACCATTACTTCAATTCTTAGCATCTCTGGTTTTGGGTCATGTTTTAAATTTCAACGAATCCATCCCTCCAAATAAACTTATGCAATTATGGCTCAACCTAATAATCAGTGCTTGACAGTCAAGCTAACCTTCGATGGTGGTTAAATGCTACGAAAATGCCAGCTTTATAGCGGCCCGGTACTTGTCATAGCTATTTTCATATCGGCGAGGGTAATACGTGCGCTAATGGTCACCGCAGTCTAAACTTGACCCACAACGCTTCCAGAAAAATGGGGTTTCATATTAGCTCCATATGAGCGTTGTTCAAGAGCGGAAAATATACTATTTTACCAATATATGATGAAATTTGATCTCTCCTCGTAGAGCCCCAGCTCTATTTTCTGTAAAAGAGCCGCTTTCATGTCGGGGGTCCGCGGCAAGCCATAGCTGTTTTTAGTAATTTTGTTCGTTCCCAGTGCTTTTAAAAGGGAAAAATTATTATTATTGGGCTCATTTGGATATTTTTATTTATATAAAATCAACTTAATTTCCAATATTTGATGTTTCCATAAAATTGGAAGCATAGTGGGGCATGTTTAGTCACCGAAGTCCGTTAGAAGCGGAAATGCAGCGAAATGAGATTGTAACGGTCACGGATGCCCCTTACAGGCTGAAAAAGGGGCGATTGTGGGGAAAACTGCCTTCTAATGGTCGCGGATGTCCATTAGAATCGTGAATATGTAAAAATCAGCCTCTAAAGGTCAGCGGTGACCGTTAGAGACAGGTCCTTTCCGTATCTGGAAGATATCTTCCGTCGTTGTGATATACGGATTCTGCATCGGTCTATTCCTCTTTTGTTGGCCATCAGTTCAATATCCCTTTCAATTTATTCTCCGATTGCCATAGACAGACTTGTACATATACAATAAGAAAATGACAAGAGCTAAAGTTGTATCGACAGGAGGATATTAGATGCCGCAATTAATTTTCAGAGGAATTCCAGCCGAGGGCATACGGGCAATTAGCGTAGCTCTCGTAGAAGAGATGGCCGCAATATGCCAATGCGGAACAGATAATTTCACTTTAGAGTGCCTGCACGTCACTGCTATATTCGACGGGAAATATACCGATTCGTATCCTTTCATCGACGTATGGTGGTTTGAGCGCGGGGACGAAGTGCGCGATAAGATGGCTGAGGCGATCGATAGGCATGTCCGGTCGCTCGGAATACCCGACCTGGAGATTTCCTTCCGGGTAGGCCGCGAGGACAATTTTTATATGAACGGACGCCGTTATGATTCCTAGCTGATGAAACTGATAAACTCTATTTTTAATTTACTGCGGTAAATCCGATGTTTCAAATATTTGCTGCTCCAAATTTACAAACCAGTAAACCCTGTATACACAAGAGGCGTCCCTATCGGGGTCGCCTTTCAAGCTTCCGAAAATAGTCTACAATCCTATGCTTTCGAATAACCATCCGATCCATCGATCCGGACTGGTCTTGTACCCAAGAAATATACTCAGCCAAACGATAAAACCGAGCAACGAGATCGTTACGAAAAGACTTATTTCTTTTACTGATTTTTTCCTTCGCAACAAATAGACGAGACTGCCCCCTAGTCCGATAAGAAAACAAATTATAAATCCGCTCACGCCGAACCTCCCCTCTCTCACTTGGGAAATCTACGAATCCACGTCAGGAAAAGAAGCAGAACGGGGAGTACGATTCCATATAGACTCGAATATTGAAAAATGAATCGTGTGTCCCACGCTATATTTTCCACGACATTCTCGTGAGTCAAAATCGCTATTCCGGAGATGAGCAGGACTAGTGGGATCGCGATCCATGTTCGTTCACTTACCCGAAATAGCTGGCAAATTCCTGTGACCGCGCAATGATACGAAATGCAAAGTTTAATGAAAATCCAAATCAACCAGACGATTACGATCGTCGATTCCACATGTTCGATGAATTCCGCAATTTGAAGCTCCTGCACGATGATATACAGCGGGTATACAAAATGGGAAGTACGTGTCACACCGAGCACGCCGATCGTCACAAGAACGATACCGCTTATCAGCAATGCCGCCACTACGATACCAAGCAGCAGCCCTGTTTTGACTCTGCTTTTGACATAGGGAACGATCATCATAAGCATGACGGACTCCATATAAGGAAAACCGATCACGGGGAGCGAATCTTTCATCAACTGCCAAGCACTCAACTGAAACATGGGCTCGAAACGTTCCCACTTCCATTCAGATAGGGTGAATAAGTAAATAACAACGACAATCAATACGACCAAAGGGGTTAAAAACTCGATAGTTCTTGCTATCGTCTCTAGACCTTTGATCACCGCATAACATACAACGATCAAAAACATAAGATGAAACACGGAGATCGGCGTACGAGGCATAAGGATGGTCTTCATGAAATCACCAAGATTGCGGGTGACCCAACTGGCGATTTGGATGAAGAACCAAATATAAAGAAGCGCGAAGAGTCCCCCGAAATATTTCCCGGCTACCTTCGTGCATATCTGCACGATGCTTAATCCCGGATTTCTACTCGCCAGAGTCAACCACAAACAGGCGATCAACACGGCAACGATTCCCGCTATTAAGGGAATGATCCAGCCGTCTTGTTTGGAAGCAGCAATGATGCTTCCGGGCCGGACAAAAAAAGCAGTGCCTACCATAAAATTCAACGACAATAAAAAAAACTGCCACCCGCTTATGCGTGCGTTTTCCACGCTAGTTCCTCTTCTCTTTAATACGGATCGATTGTAAGGCCGAACGTCTCGATTGTGCAATTTACGGTGAGATCAAGTTCCGTTTGCTGCCATATATCCTTGTCCTTTTTCGCTTCCTTCCATTGGTCTCCTCGTTTGCGCATGATTTGCTGCTCGATTCCGAGCAGATCCCATTCGTTTCGCTTCGCTTCCTCATAGAACTCGTAGGCTTTTTCCGATATGTGCCGGTTGTACTGCGCTTTGATTTCTTCCAAGTTTTGAACGGTTAATTTCTCATCTTGCGTATTTTCGACAATTCGAAGCTTCGATTCGATATTGATTTTCAGAGTGGGGCTTCCGGAAATCATGGACAGTTGTTTGCGGACCAAAGTTTTTGTCACCCGGACACCAACATGTGCCTTATCTACAATGAGCGTTTGGTAGAAAACCCCGATCTGCCCGTTTAACAAATAGAACCAGGGCATTTCAGCCAATGTTAATTTTCCTACCATCCGATCCTGTTTGAAAACGGCGCCACCTTGCAGGACGATATTCCCCTGATTGGCATCGATTTCTTCATATCGGCCGGTAGTTGGCATCGCTTTGCCGGATAAACGGATAAGGGGCAGGACGGTAACCGTGGCGCTTTCCATATTTTCGACTAAATCTTTAACCCGCGTCTGTTTGCCTACGCGACCGGATTGCTTGGATTCGCTTTCAGTGATAGAGCGAACGGCTCGGCCGGGCAATCGTTCCAACGGAATATAGGTTTTCATGATATCAGGGAGCGGATCATTGGTGACGAACAGGTAGACAGTAGCGCGCCTGTCCGGTTGTTTCTCCAAGAATTCCAGTATTTCCTTCATGCCTGCTCTCGCAGTCCTTTCGGTCACAATCATCGCCTGATAATGATCGAAGAAAGGCTGCCTTGGAATGATGTCGGACATTTTGTCGGTAGCGCCAGCTGATGTGTTTGCTTCGATCCGATACGTGTAGATGGGGGAATTGATGCCTGACGTTTTTTGCGCCGCTACCCCTGCAGGATTAATGACTTGATAGTAAACGGTAAATTTCCCGTTGTCAGGGTTCCTGTCCAAACCGACAAAGTTGATGATGGCGAGCCGATTGACTTCTACTAAATCCCAGCAACCTGTCAAAAAACTGCAGCATAAGATGGATAATACGACAAGGAATCGCTTGCCATATTGGATGATTGGTTTTCCCTTCATGCTTGTCACCTTTTCTTACGTTTTGGGTTGTTCATGCGGGGCAACGATTTCATCCATGGTCGCGGCACGCGTATGATAACATCCTTCCAATCGGACAGAAATGTCGGCGCTATCGGAGCCAGATAAGGAACACCGAACGACTTGAGAGAGGCAAGATGTATGACGGTAAACAGAACGCCGCATAATATGCCGAACAATCCCGTAAATCCAGCCAATATCATGTACGCATATTGCAGAAATCTCTGCGATATCCCAAAGTTGTAGAACGGGGTGACAAAATTCGTGATTGCGGTAACGGCTACCACGATAACCGTCGCCGCCGAAACGAGCCCTGCCTGAACTGCCGCTTCCCCCAGCACAAGCGCCCCGACGATTGCAATCGCTTGACCGGAAATCCGCGGCATACGCAGGCCGGCTTCACGCAGCAATTCAAAAAGCATCATCATCAAAAACGCCTCCACATAGGAGGGGAAAGGCACCCCTTCCCTCTGAGCCGATAAACTGACAAGAAGCGTAGGAGGTAGCAGGGAGTGATGAAATAAGGAAACGGCAACGTAAAGGGCAGGGACGAATACGGCGAGCAAATAAGCGAGAAATCGGATCCAGAGCAAAAAAGTGGCGATGTCCGCTCGTTGATAATAGTCTTCCGGCGAAGTAAAATATTGCATAAAAGTGACGGGGCCGATCAGCGAGTACGGACTGCCATCCACCAATACCGCAACACGTCCCTCCAACAGGTGAGAAACCATAACATCGGGCCGCTCTGTTTTCATAAGCGTCGGAAAAGGCGTGAATATTTTATCCTGGATCCACTCTTCTATATAAGTGCTGTCCAAGATGCTGTCCGTCTCTATTGCACGAATCCTGGTGCGGAATTCATTAAGGATTTCGTCCGGCGCGAGATCTTGAATATAGCAAATCCACACTTTCGTTTCGGTGGATTTACCGATCATCATTTGCTCGAATCGCAAGTCTGAAGTGACGATTCTTTTACGTACCAGGCCGATACTAGTTATAAGGTCCTCATTAAATGCCTCGTGCGGTCCCTGTACAGTCGTTTCCGTTTTGGGCTCCGCTACCGGACGATGATGAAAGCTTGCTACATCCAGCATAAGCACATAATCAGCCCCGGGAATGACGAGCAGGCACATTCCCTTCAAAAGCCCTTGCGCACAGGAGCCCAAATCGAAGACCGTTGAAGTCGAAGCAATAGGGATTCTGCTCTTCAACGTTTCCATTAGATCCGTCATGCTTTCTGAATCGTCGAGGAATCGGCATTCCGAAAAAAATTTAAGAACGTTATCTTCAATTTTATTTTTGTCCACTAACGTCTCGATGAATAAATAACTCCCTAGAATACCTGGGCGCAGCACTAACGTATGATAAACTAAGTCGGGTGGATTCCCGATGGCATTTACCAGTTGAGAGACAAAAGCATCAAACTCGCTATCTTTATATAAGGGACTGTCAGAATGTGATGGGGTATGATCCAACAAGGGCCGAGCCTCCTACGACAGGTATACGATTCAATTATTTCCACTCGGTAAGCATTTTAATACTAATATCTGAAATATATTAGGAACTACTTCCCGGTATATTCATTTTTTGGCCAACAGAAAAACTCCCCTTTAGATAGCAGGTTTAATGATTTCACCTGTCTACTTAAAGGGGAGCATATCAGATGCCCTATTATCTGTTAATCTTTTGAGCGATCATCTTCATTAGAATCGTTACCGCCTCTGCTCTTGTTGTCTTATCAGAAAAGGAGCCACCACAGAGGAGTCTCTACGACAACTGCTTTCTAAGTTTTTTTGGAATACATAAGTAATGACACCAACTTATTAAACTCACCATTAATTCGACTCTCATTTCATTCAGTAATCGCGCGCTGCATCGAACCAGCGTTGAGCCATCTCCTCAGCTATAGGCTGGCCAATCAGGTGGTCAGACTGGCTGAGTTGCCATACCGCTTCACCAAGGTCTTCTCGTTCGGTGGTTTCGACGCCTTTGAGGTTGTTGAAGCGCACGGTGAAAGCGGTGATGGCTGCCTCGGCTTCGGCAAAGCTGCGGGCCTCGGACAAGGTTGCCTGCGCAACGTTGTAAGCTTCATTAGCCAGCTTGGCCAGACGTTTAGGCCAGGACGAGAACGGGCGGCCGAACTCGGTCGTCCACCACTCAGGCTTTCGTAATTGGCTCACCGAAACATGGTCGGTCCAAGGGCGGGTTTCAGCGCGTGTTTTCATTTGCTTTTTTAGACGCTTGCCAGCGATCTCTTCCACATTGTAGGCGATAAATCTGTCAAGCAATGGCCACTCGTTCAGGGCCGGCAAGTCCCCCAGATCAGGCATGAAGCGCAGCTCCAGATTCGTTAACTGGGCATGATGAGCCAATAAGTCCAGGTCGCAGAAGTTTCCCCACAAACTCAGTGAGTTAAGGTTTGGGAACCGCTTTAGACACTCCAGCGAGATGGGCTGTCCCAGCGGCGTGTTCTGTAGCGTCAGGCTCGTTACCTGGTGCAGCTCACCCAGGTCGGGCAGCAAGAAAGGAGTATCATCCTTGCGTCGGCCGGTGCGCGGCGCTAGTGTCAGAGAAGATGGCATATCGCCTGTGGCCGAGAAGCGTGATAGATCGCCGGACACACTCATGCGGAAATGCCGCTTCGGAAGCTTCAGGCTCAGAGACCCCTCGGACGGGTCCAACTCGATATACAAGCCATGCAAATTGGACTGACTGGCGTCCGCCACCGTGTCTGCAGACAGGATCGGAGTCCACCTCATCTCTTCAATGAGACGTTTCTGCGCCCAGTCAAAGAAGCCTTGGTCACTACCTGTATAATGCAGAAATCGCGGCCAGGGCGAGCCCGCCGGCGTGGCAAAGGCATCGAATACGGTCCAATCGATGTGCGCATCAGGCGCGACATGAAGGTCTGCCTTCTTCCCCAATTGCGATGGTCCAATGGATAGACTGCCCACACCGGGCTGAATGACAAGAGTATGACTGCGAGGACCTGTCAGGTCGATGGAATAACGACCAACTTCACTAACAGAACCAGCAGGTGGACGAGCTTGGTTATCATTTGGCATTTCTATCTTCCTTTCTTCTACACCATATCAGGTCATCAGACCTAACTATTCACGCCTGCCTCTATTTTCTGAGCAATAAATTGTTTGAATCTTGTAAAATACCGCTCTGATGCCTCCCAACGCCTAAGGTCCAAATAGGGCATGTCCTGCTTGCCATATTGATTGGGCGGCTGATAATGCCGGGAAACATAAGTTCCATTGTCCAGTGTATAAAAATAATACGCTCCATCCGGAGTCTTGATTTCAATCCGGCCATGTAAGGGATCTCCGTCCTCGTCCGTATGCACTTGACGGAAGCTGTAACATTTGGAGCCGTCCCAGAACCCGTCATTCTCCTCCGCTTCCGAATATAATTCCTGAATGACAGAGTGCTGCAGAATATCTTGCACATACTGTACCTCAATGTTTCGTAAATAAATCTCAGCCATATTAGCGCAGGTCAGCAGCATCGTCCAGCAATCGCTAATCCCTGCTAGTTGTTCCTGAGACTCTTCTGTAAGGTCCTCCCACTCAGACCCTTCATCTATGGTTCTCCTCAACAAACCGATGGAATGATCTTGCTCCAGCCAAATATAGTAGTGATGCCGGTTATCATTCATATAAACGCTTAGATCCCGTTGATCCCCGTCAGAATCAATATGCTTCAGTTGAACTTTGAAAAAAACGTCTTGCTCCTGAAAATCAAAAGATGGCTTGTCATTCGGCATTAAAATACACTGAGTCAATTTCAATATATTTTCCTCATTGATCGTGTTATGGGTGAAATATAAATGAACAGCTTTCTTACTCGTGGGGGATTCATTTATTTTTTTCAGTGCGGAACGCCCTTCTTTAATTACGGTCACCAGCGTGCCAAAAGAAAATTCGGCATCCTCCTCTTCCATATCCAGAAAAACTTCATCGATCAACACCTCATGAAAGTCCACCGGAAGCTCCTGAAATACGCCGTCCCCCTCCCACACATTTACTAAGCATGCGATCGATTTATGTCCGTCCACTTTGAAGCTGTACTCGTCATCCTGAACTAAAACCGCAGCGCTGAGATCACCTTTAACAATCGTTTCCCCATGATTATAGGAGCCGCACAATATTTCCTCAATCATCAGATTGCCCGAAACATAAATTTCCTGGCCGCCTACAGCTATATTTTTCGCACTCATATTACCGGTCACCATAAGTCCTATGGCACCATCTGTTTCATTATTATAGAGATTGTCTACCGTAAAATTTCCATCTATAAAAATGAGGATTACCTCTTTTTGTTGCGGAAAAGGCTGCTCCCAATCCAGATTAAGAGAAGGCAGCGTCAAATCCCCTTCATAATAAGCGGCAAGCTGCTCGTCACTGAAATCCTGATAAAAATTCGCCCACCAAGATCCTTCCGGAAATTTATCTGCTAATTGACTAATAGGAATGAATCGGAAAAGATTGTTCATACATTATTTTCCCTTCATATTAAAATCCCATCTAATAGTAAACGGTCAGAGTTCCCGAAAGCGGATGCTTACTCCGCCGCTTCCGCCAACCATACTTTCATAGCCGGAGATTCCGCCCGATTTAAACGTAAGGCGATTTCGGTATTGATCTCATCCGGCGGCATGACTTCGACAAGGACGCATACTGACTCACGCAGTTGATTCAAGGCAAACACGCCTTCATCATCGAGCATTTTCATCGCAAGCTCCATGGCCTTCAGCCTCAAATCAAACTCGCGATTCCCTTCGTCATTCCCAAGATCCGCAATGAAAGGACGCTCGATAAATCGTTGTTTAACGTGATCGAAGTTCTCATCCCCAAAACAACAATAGGGCGAATCGGCGTAGGACCATTTGATGAGCTCCGCAATCGTCGGTCCCGGTGTGTCACTTTCGGCTCCTTGCCTGGCCGATTCCATCTCCAAAGCTTCCCACGACCAAGCAGAGATGCTTGGCGCATGTCCCTCGCCAGTAGTGTATAGCGTACAGTAATAGTAACGTTCGCCATTTTCAAAAAGAGCGCGAAAAGACGTTCTGGCTGCATCGGCGATCTCTATCGCCAGCGTCTCTATTTCTTGCATCGGCTTCATGACAATGGCCCTCCTTTCCGTTAGTCGATCAGCCTTAAAAGGAATCCTCCTATAATCTGTAGAACCTACGGTTCAGCTTAACGGTTCTATCGCCGAAAAATTCGCCGCAGCGCGTAGCTTCCAACCTACTCATCATTAATTTTTATTTAAGAATGTTCGTCGATCAGCCGTTCTAGAAACTCCGCAAACGTTGAAGCATACTCGTCGATAAAATCATTCATGAGATCATAACACATGATCGGAAATTCACCCTGTTTATCTCTAGTAGACGTATCAAAAAAATAAAGCTCATCACTATCCGGCACGAACAAGTCCAGTCTGTGGGGAAACCGGCCTACCCACCATTCCTCTGCTTTATTCAGTCTGTGTATGTAAAGAAGGTCGCCATCGTAATACTCTCTGTGTTCCGGAGCAGTGATCGCAAGAATATTCCCGCCATTCAACCGGGCATTACCGTAATGAACCAGCCACCAGCGATAAGATGGCGGCAGGCGGAATCCTAATTCCTCTTCGGCTTCCGCTATCCAGCTCTCTTCCGCACCATGACCAGGAAACCATTTTAAAGCGGAAGTCGTTTTCAATTTTTCTTCCAAACGCTCATACATGAGTTCGATCCTCTCTTCCTATACATGGGATTATTCTAAGTTTTGGATGTCTCTCCTGCCTTCTACAAATGATATGGCGGCGCTTTTCCTGCTACAATGTTGTCAGGATGAACGTCAGTTGGCTCGTAGTCATTCATGCGGAGAAGGATATACTCAATTTCTTCTAATGGCATTTGCAATTGTTGGCTGACCTCATAAAGTCCCATATTCTGCGCAAGAAGTTTCCGTGCTTTATTGATCTTTCCATCCAACCAATTATTTTCCAACATCCAATTTTTTACCCTAGCTAAAAATTGATTTTGTGTGTCCTCATCTGCATGCTGTTTATATTTAGCAACTGACTCTGACAGATAGTTACAAAGGTAACTACCTAATACCTCACGTTGCTCATGTTTGGACATCCGTTGATACTGTTCATAACTTATGCTGATATCTAATTCGAGGGTATGATCCCTGTTATCAAAACGTCTGGATGTTTTTCGACCATAACTTTCAGGTAAAACACGTAATACAAAAAAGATATCATACGGAAACTTCCATGTATTTGCCACTTCCTCTAACTGCAGCAGTTCATCTCTCAATTGACCCACACACGTTCCATGTGTATCCAGAGTAAAATCTAGTTTCATGCATACCTCCCTCTCCCACTCATAAGGAGCACGCTGATCATCTGTTATTTTCTGAAAATCGCTTCGCACCCTTTCGACAAGAGCCACTGCTCCATAACGGCAAACGCCTGTTGTGCATCCTGTTCATAGAAGACGACCACCTCTTGCTGGTAGGCATAATTCAATCGTACATAGCCACCTAGTTGCCGGTAGAACAGGAAGCAAGCATATGGAGTCTCAATGGACAAATCCGGCGGAAAATCCACTTGGCACATTCCGGCCAGATCGGGCAGCGAAAGCTGGTCCTGCCCTTGTGGCCAACGTAAAAAGAGATGGCTCCGAGTGCCCGTCCACGGTTCATAATAGACGGCCTCCTCTTGACTGATTCCATACACCTGACGATATATTTCGTCCAGCACCAAGGCGTACATCCCTTCGTCTTCCTGCTCCCGTGCCTGCAGCGAAATCGCCTTTACGTGCTCCGCATGCCGAGGTAGCCAAAGCAGCCCAGCCGTCAGGGGATGCACTGCCAGAAAATCACCGTCCACCGTTGTGCCTATAACGATACACTCGCCGATCTGTTGCTCAGTAATGGGGCTGTCTTCGTCATGCTCCCATAACCCGTACTCGGCAAAAGGTTTAAGCACCTCCGTATCCGGCAACTGGACATTCAACCACCCTCTGTAAGTCCCTTCGCCGAATCGCCGCAAAAACCGTAGGTAGCCGGGTGGATAAACAGCGGCGTCTTCCTTCGCAAGTGCTTGATTTTGTCCATCAGACAGCGGTTTTGGCCTAGATACGATGTACATGAATACTCCTCCTGTTTCCTAAATGATGATATTGGGACATTTAAGGAAGTCAAAAACTTCTGTTGCGCGGTGCATATATAAAGATTGACGCAATCACCATTCATAAAAATTTTCCTCGATCAGCTCTTCGAACGAATCCGCTAACAACTTGATCTCCCCGTTATCGTGATAACAAATAAAGACCTTGATTGTAGCCGAGAAAAGGCTAATGCTCTCGTTGTCCGTTCCAGGTTGACAGATATTCGCAAAAAGGCTTCGGTACATGCACGTTTAATATGCTCTCCAAGCGAATGATGTCTTCCTCTGTGGCAGAAGGGTTAACGGTGGGAAAAATCGGTGGGGATATCGTTTGGACATGTTTTAAAATGGTATTCCAGACGTCCTTAGCCATTCCGGTTTCACCGCCAATTCAAAATTCATCGTCAAGATCCTCATTATGGATATCCAACGCTTCTCCCAGTAGTCATCATTAAGCCTTTCTTCTTTGAGTTCATATTCATCCCTTGTCCACGGTTCGCAAAAGATTCTTTCGGCTTGAATGTCTCCGTCCGCAAAAATCGACAACTCAATTATTTCCTCATTCATATACCCAGTGGTCATTTACCTTCTAAAATAAAGGGTTCTGTATGCTCATTACCCATATATTAGCCCTATATCATATATGGCTTAATTCCATTATAAAGATCTTTTGTCCTGAATCTACCTACTTTCTACCTGAATTCTGGAAATGCGTAATTCATTCTCCCATGATAAAAGAGTGTCTCTCCGCCAATTTAGGGCTTTGGGTCACCCTCTTTTGAACTATTTCGTATTCAATACAACATTTTTGTCGTCGCTTGAAGCTTGGGTTTCGCTATCCTACTTTCAGTAACATTGTAGGAGATGTGGATTAATACCTGGAGTTTCCTCCACATTAGAACATGCTTTATAATATCTCTATGATACGGTTCAGCTTAACGAGTCTATCGGCGAAAAATGCGCCGCGGCGCATGAATGCCACCTTTTTGGTCCAACGAATTAAACATAGTTCTATCCTGGAATTATGTTTTAAGCCTTCATAAATATGCACTGAAGGCCGTCGAAGTCATCGGCGGCCTGAATGGATGTGATTCAAAGCTAAACTACATCGACTTACCTTTATTTATCACTAGAACTCTATTGAATTCGACATAATTAATTCAAAAAATTGTTCAAGAGTACTTGCTACTTTTTCAACTTCTTCGAATTCGGGCTCATATCCACGTACAATAGCACCTCTATCATTTGTTAAATCAATGGCATAGAAGGAATATCCACCATCAACTGACATTACTATTGGCAAGTGATTATCCCACCACGTAGTTATTTCTGACTTCCAAATGTAATCATCCATTGCTGCTTCTAGACTGAGCAATTCATATTCATTCCATTTAAATGCAATATCTGAGCTATTATTGAACTCATCCTCACAAATAAACCAAGTCTTCTCATTCGGTGTAATACATTTTTCAACTACACTTAAAAAATCTAAATATTCATTTGGGATTCCTTTATATCTAGATATGATGCTGCTATTTAAATTTAATTGAAACCCAGATTTTTTGGTTATATCCCAACCATTTTCATTAGCCCAAATCATAAATTCGCCAATTTTTTTATTCATATTCATCACCTTCTAATCGGTTTCTAATCACTCCTGTTTAACTATCCTGACTATTAGCTTGAAAATCCAAGAGTTAATCATCACTATCAAAGTTTAGCAAACATCACATCTAAAAAGTCTGATACATATTCTACACGTCCAACACATTCTCCTAGGTTCCCACAACATTATTTTCCCCGTCACTTATGATAAGGTTCACCCTAACGAGTCTATCGGCGAAAAATCCAGTGGGACGAAACACTCTGTCCCCATCTTAGCCGCATAAAAAACAGCAGATACCGTTTGACCAGTACCTGCCGAATTCAAGCAACTTTATTCTGCTATTCTACATCTAGTGAATGATCAAGACTTGCATTAAGCATGCGTAGGATCATGAGTAACGATTCGTATCTAGTCGCATTAGCATTCGGTTTGAATAAACCGTCCGGCATACCCTTCACGATCCCCATATCGGATAATGTACCAATCTCTGCCTCTGCCCAGTGTCCTATAACATCCTTGAACTTTGAGTTTTTCACGAAATTCGTGTTCATTACTTTTGAAAGCATAGATACGATCTCTGCTCTGGTTATCGTCTGATTCGGCTTGAATGTTCCGTCTAAATAACCATTAGCAATACCTATTGTTTTTAATGTAGCAATGTCATCTGCTGCCCAGTGACTCTGGGTGTCTATAAAGTCGGTATCATCTACTGACTTTAATCCAAGTGCTCTTACTAGTATAGATGCAAATTCTGCTCTAGTTATCGTAGCATTAGCTCGAAATGAATCATCCTCATATCCATTGATAATCCCAAGCTTAGTCGCTAGTACGATCGCTTTTGCATTCGGGGCATTCGCGGGTATATCCTTAAATGAACCTGCAGGTGCAGCGTTCGATTTGGCTACCATTGCCTTAATTACCTCGATATTAACCTCATCAATGTAGAATTTTGTTGGTGTTGGTTTTGGTGTTGGTTTTGGTGTTGGTTTTGGTGTTGGTTTTGGTGTTGGTTTTGGTGTTGGTTTTGGTGTTGGTTCCGGTGTTGGTGTCACTACGATTGGACTATTCTCTCGTGTCACAGACACCGTATACGTCTTAGTCGCAATTCCATCCGACGCAGTAACCACCACATTTATCGTGTTCGCGCCTACCTTCAGCGGAAGTTCGCTGCTCGCTTGGCCACTAGTAACCAGTTCCGCTATACCACCGTAAGTCGCTACAGTTACTGTTGATGTATGTTTAGCAGTGACGGGTGTTACATTAATACTGCTGACACTATTCGCTACATTAGACGTATAGCTGAATCTATTTCCTTCAAAAGCTGGACTAAGAGTTGCTCCTGAAGATAGACTCAATCCGCTGAGGTTTTCATTATTTACTCTCCAATTTGCATATAATAGGATGTTGGAACTTGATGATATGGTATCACCTGCACGATATGCGGTTCCACTACCATCTCTTTCCGTATTCCAACCGTTGAAGATAAAACCCATCTTAGTCCAATTACTTATGTTACCATCGACCGTCACTGACTTGTTTGGAATATAGGTAACACTATGTGAGGGTTCACCATTTTGAATCGTATCATTACTTACATAAGTTAAAAAGTTTTGATATGTTGTAAAGTAAGGATATCCACTGTTATGGATATTCTGTGCCCATACACCTACAAAATCCCAACCTACGTACTGATTGCTATTTTTCATTGATAGAGAAGGTAGTCCTATACCGTTATTATCTGCTTGCCCTGAAGTATCGGTATCATAAAAACTAGCGATAATTGTTCCACTTTCATGGGTACCGACTAACCCGCCTACATCTACATTTCCGCTTACATGTCCTCTCGAATAGCTAAGTTCAACTGTTCCTTGAAAATTATAACCTACTAGGCCACCAACAGATTTATCTCCATTCACACGTCCTGTTGCATAGCTATTAGAGATAGTACCTTCATTATTTCTACCTACTAAGCCGCCTGCACTCTCTGTGGCATAATTTTCACCAGTAAATGTGTCCTCTATGCCAGTTACATTACCGGTAGCATAAGAAAAATTAATACTTCCCACCTCATTCCTTCCAACCAAGCCACCTGCATCAACAATACTAGTCACTGTTGCTCGTGAAGTGCTATTACTAATATTACTTACAAAATTAAAGCCTACTAGGCCTCCTACAACTCCACCACCCTCTACGATTCCATCAAAGTTAACATTAGTGATAGTAGAACAATAACTATAGCCTATTATTCCACCTACTGATCCGCTGCCCTTTACGATTCCGTCGAAGTTAACATTAGTGATGGTAGTAAAGCCATCATTGTAGCCTATTACTCCACCTATCCAATTCCCTGACCCTGATACTAATCCTGTAACCGTAACATTTTCAATAACTCCATCCCCCAAATAATAGCCTACTAGGGCACCTACACCATCTGCCCCCTTTACATCTACGTTTTCCAACACTAGATTTCGTATGCTACTTGCATTAATAGCTTGCCCAAACAGCCCTCCGCTTTCATCAGAATCATTATTATCAACGTACAAATTTGATATTTTGAAATTATTCCCATCAAAATGTCCTGAAAATCCTGTTGTTTCAGAACCTATCGGTTGCCATGAATGGTTGATATCATAAGCAATTAAATCAATATCATTTATCAAAACAAAATGACTATCCAGATAATTCCGTACTTCATTTAATTGATCTGCTGTCGCAATTTGATATGGATCTTGATTCGTTCCATCCCCACCAACAAAGCTTACTACTGCTTGAGCGTGGGTCCTTTCAGGATTTATCCAACTCGGAAAATGTCCAAACACCATGGCAAACACAACAATAAATACAATTACCCGTTTATTCCAATAACGAAATGTCATTACTACTTTTCCTCCTTTATCATTTTTCCCGGATCCAAGACTGTCGGTTCATCTTGCTTCATGCGTATATTCGAAACCAACCACTTCATTACCCGGTTTCATCCATTTTAAAATACTTTGAATTCTTAATTTTACCCTCTTGCCTTCGCGAATTCTATTATCCGAACGTAGCAAAACACCAAAATTCGGGTATACTTTCATTCTTCTCACAGACAAAAAAAGAAGACAAGCCCTCTCCTAAGTGAAAACTTGTCTGATTATAAAGCAAAGGATGAATCGGGCGTTCGCTCGTATTCGTCCCGATCAAAATTTTGACCACCCGAATGCCGGTCTCAACATCTTGCGGATCCAATAGGTTTTATTCATAAAGCATTCATCTATTTCCAAGAAACTAACCGAATCTTAGAAACACAGAACTACTTTATTAGTTGATGTGTTTTTTGCTCATAGTTCAATTTTTTCTACAACAGTAAATTTTACAATTATATATGTTTTAGCTGATAGTCATATCATGAAAGGAGCAGCTACCGCTATGATCTGCTCCTTGTTTCGACTTGGGTATTTACAGTAGACAACGTTTAGGTGGTAAAATAGAGATAAGAAATTTTGGAGGTGAAGGTGTGTATGGCTAAATATAAAGATAGCAGGAATTTGAACTTTTTCGTACGTCACCTAGAATGTGATAGCGCTCACAAAAATTCACCTTTCCCCTATCAAATATATAAGATTGAATTATCTTCCTCGGGAGGGCCATGCCAATGAGGGATGCTGCAGAGGGTCAACAGAAGCACGGGCAGCAAGAACATATTGAGACGATGCCGTTGTTCTCCACCACGGACATGAACGGAAGGATGACTGTGCTCCGGCCGGGATGTCGCGTCGGACGTACGGCTCCGCTGCTGCCGTGGCTGCTCGCAGCCGCTGCACTGTGGGCACTGACAGGCTCCGTGCCGTTCGGCGCACTGCTCGGCCTCGCGCCGACACCGGCGATCAGCATACTCCTCGGTCATCCGGTTACGGTGAGCGTCTCCGTGGTGCTGCTGTTCGTCGCGAGCGGTGCAACCGGCGGAGTGTACTCGCGAGCGGTCGAGCAGTTCGGACAGACCAGGGTCGCCGGCCTGTTCGCGACGTTAGCGGTCGCAGGAGGACTCGTCGCAGGCGCGGGAGTCCTCCTGCTCTGGACGCTGACAAGCGATCCGTCGCGCCCCTTCGACCTCGAGGCCATAGTTACGTCACCGACGATCCCGCCAGAGTTCGGCGCCGTCGTGGGAGCTGGCTTCGCCCTTATAGCCGCCATCGCGCTCCTACGGTTGCCCGGCTCAATCGCCCACGCCCAGCGACGTCAGGCGGACATCGAGCGCCTCCGCTTGGAGGGTTCGTCATTCACAGGGACGTTGACGGCCGTGAACTTCACTAACAGCTGGCTCTTCAATCTCCCGATGTTCACGGTCGAGGTAAGTTATATCGTCGACGGTGCTCCTCTTGTCGTCTCAGCGTACATGCGCACCAGCGCCGACCGCGTTCCAGTTGTCGGATCGCGAATGATCGTGCTGACCGACGATCGCGGAACCACCCACGTGGAGCTGGACCTGGCGAGTGGAGCGGCATTCGAGCCGGACGTGGGGAAGTACGCCCCGTCGGACGGTTGATTTTGCGGCCCTGATGCAGCGTGGGTCCGCCTGGCCTTCCCCAACACTCCAATTTTTCGCCGTCACTTATGATAAGGTTCACCGCGCTGTCTGTAACGGCAAGTTTTCGTCTAAACGCGAATGCCGCCCTAGAGGCGGCATCACTTTTACTTCATTCATCTTTTTCAGTCAGTTCCAAAAACTTATCAATGTCCGACATAACCAATCTAACTGCATTTTCCCAGAATTCCGCCTCTCGTAGATCAACACCCAGGTGTTTTGCAGCCAACTCCTCAACCGTCATGCTGGCTGACTCACGTAATAAGTTTTCGTACGTTACTTCAAACCCCTTCCCTTCCTCCAATGATTTTGCATAAATTCCAGAACTGAAAAGAAAGCCGAACGTGTAAGGGAAATTGAAAAATGAACTTTTTGTTATATATAAATGGAACTTTGACGCCCAAAAATAGGCATTATACGTTTCAAATACATCACCATATGCTGCTTTCTGTGCTTCTATCATTAATTCGTTCAGACGATGAGGGCTTAGTGGACCCGCTTTTCTTTCCGCATAAAACTTCTCCTCAAACAAATAACAGGTGTAGACATTAAAGAAATACTCTGCATTCATCTTAATCTTAGAATCCAATAAGGCAATTTGCTCACTTTTACTCGTTTCCATCTCGATAAAGCCATTCATCACAAGTAATTCAGAAAATATGGATGCGGTCTCAGCCAAATTTAATCCGTACTTCTGAGCAAGCGGCGGCATATCGCTTATTATATATTGGTGATATCCATGCCCCAATTCATGAGCTAAAGTTGCTATGTTTTGGGCTGTTCCAAAGTAAGTCTTAAAAATTCGGGATTGCTTGATCAGAGGAAAACCTGTATGAAATCCCATTGGAGACTTTTGAGGGCGGTTTTCTGCCTCAACCCACTTTTCTTCAAATGCCTTTGCTGCAAACTCGGCCATTTTGGGAGAAAAGCCCCGGAATCGTTCTAAGATAAAGTTGACCCCATCTGTGAAATTAAGGATGGATGAAGCATCGGAAATGGAAGTTTGGAAATCAAACCAACTCATCTTATCAATGCCCATCAGTTCAGCTTTTCGCTTAAAGTAATGAGAAAACTTTTCTCTGCTGCTGGCTACCGCCTCCCACATTGATTCTAACGTTGGTTGTGACATTCTGTTCAATCCAAGAGACTCTTTTAAAACGGAATTCCAACCCCGATGTTTGTACATTTTTAAACGAAACCCAGCCAAGTTGTTTAAAATACTTGAAAAAACCTCTTCATTTTCTCGAAAGGCCTCTGAATAACTGAAAAATGCCTGTTCACGTTCTTGACGGTTCGAACTAAAAAAAACTCCTTCCAACCTTTCTACTGAAAAACATTCAGTTTTCCCTTCCTGCTCAAAAGGAATCCGCATTCGTCGAATCAAAGCTGTGTATAAAGACATCCATGAATGATACCCTTCTACAGCAAAATCATCGATCAGCTCTTCCTGCGACGAGGGTAATCTTTCTATCACTTGCTGCCGCATCTCATCCAATGGAAATCGAATGGGTCTAATCTCTGAAATTGAAACAAGTTCCTGCCATTGCTCCGGATGAATTTCTGATATTTTTTCCGCGAACTTGAAGAGAAGAATTTGGAGATTTGCTTCATTTTGCTTTGATCGCCCATGTAGTGATTTCGCTTTCTGATCGGTCACATCCTGTGAAGTCATGCAGTATGTAAAAGAAGAAGCATGTTTTGTTCGAAGCATTAGATTTTGTATATCTCTTAAAAAGCCGATTAAAACTGAATGGTCTCCTAAAGTGCTACCCATTCTATGGACCGTATTTGTTACCTCGGTTATATCCTCTTCAAGTTTCTCAACAAACTTCAAGAACACTTGTGACTCACTTCCACCCGGAAAAATGGATTCCAACTCCCATTTTTCTGATAATGTAACCATTAAACCGCCCCCCTAAAGAGTTCTTTGAATTAGTATTCTATATTATCCAAATAATTCCTCCTGCAATTCTGACAGATAGAATTGCGTCAATTCCGTCCGTATTCCCGCACTAGGAGGAACAGAGAGAACAAGGAGAAAGCCGGTACCCATAAAAACCGCTTGCTTGTTCGTCCGATATAGCAGTCAAGCAAGCGGTACGGGTTCGATAGCCTTCTTTACCTGCTTAGCCCCATAAATATGGACGAATAGTCACTTATGCTGATCACTAATTTGAATTAGAATTACCGTAGAAGATTGAAAAAGGATGTGATTCCAATGTTAATCAAAAGGGACAAATGGTTGCAATATCGCATCCTTCGCAATGGGTCCTCTCTCGCTGGACGGTTGCCAGAAACCCAGTTGCTTAAGAAGAACGCTTTAACGAAGATGCTGCTTCAATATCAAAGCGTCGTACTGAAACCTCGCGACGGGAGTTACGGAAGGGATATCCTGTTCATTAAACGGAACGGTGCGAACGCCTATCGTATTCATAACGAAAATAATGCGGTCACCATGAGAGACACCGATAAGTTACTTAGATGGCTCCGTAAAAAAAACAGAGGTCACAGATATATTGTCCAAAGGCGTCTGCAGCTTGCTCAAATTCAACACAAGCCGTTCGACCTTCGGATAATGGCTCAGCGAAAAAAAGGCGCTTCATCCACTTGGAACGTGACAGGCTCATACGCGAAAGTTGCAGCGCAAGGATATCTAGTTACGAATGTGACTATCCGCACCATTCCAGTGCTTGAGGCGCTAAAATTAGCCCGAATCGGCGATCGGAGCTTGCTTGTCAAAGCGGAACGGATCGCACTATTGGCTGCCAAACGACTGGGAGAGCGTTACCCCAAGCTTAGACAAGTCGGGTTCGATATAGGCATCGACAGGAAACGTCGGATTTGGATCATCGAAGGCAATTATCAACCGGCCTTGCGCCCTTTCCGACTCTTGAAAGATTCCTCGATGCATCGCAGAATATTATGGTATAAGAAACATTAAAGCGAAAAAAAGACGACCAGCCCTCTATCTTTGCCCTGTCGTCTTTTCATATTTGATACCTATTCTTGATCATGCCCCGCTTGGGATTTCACCTGCGTCTTTTGGCACTTACAACGCGTGTCACTTGGAACCTATTTACCCCTACCTGTATAATGGCAAATTGGCTGTAAGAAGTGCCGGAAGAAGTATAAGGTTCCGCTTCAATATTTCCACTCGGCGTTCTAACCGTTGCGGTGATTCTAGTCACCAAACAGACTCCACGGCTAGAAGCTCTCCAAGTCTCGTCACGCTGAACATTATAATTGTCGTCACTACAAAAGATAGATGCATATTCAACTCTTCCAAACGCATTAAACGAAGTAGAGTTAAAGATCTGAACGGGGTCATAACCATTAGGTCCTCTATTTCCCATCCCCAAAACCTCCTTATATTGGTATTGTATATTAAATGCAATTGAATAGTTTTGGTAAGGTATAAATGTGGACAAGAAAAAAAAGTACGTTTGTCAGGTGGTCGCGAGGATACGGGCAGCTTATGATGTTGTACCTCAAACAAAAAGAACCACCCTCGTAGTTAAACAGGTGGCTCGAGAACTATAGGTCTAATAACAGCAACCCTCATCTGGGTGTCTACATGACTTCCAAATCATCCACCAGCGAGCGCTATTACTATGCTTTGCAAGGCTTCTCGAAAAAATTTCGCCCTACTCATGATAAGGTTCAGCTTAACGCGGCTATCGCCGAAATAAAAAAGGACACTATAAAAGCAGATGCATGCCTCTATTTAGGCACAAAAAAGTCGCCATATGGCAACTTTGTGTTTACAAGTTAATCAAATCTTGCTTCAATTTTTGAAACCAGGCATCTTGTTCAATTAATGTTCTGCCGGCAGAAGGAACCTTAACGAATCGCTTATTTACGTAGTCATACAATTTGTCTTCCGTGGGTTCAAACAACAAATCGTAGATGAGAAAATCTTTTATGTTATGAGTCACTAAAATACCATCATACTTATAAGCGGTTACAAGAATGCGTGCATCCGATGCCTGAAGATAATTCAAACCATAATCAGGATGGCGTATAACGGTTTGGTTAAAATTATTATTATCCCGGAGGTAATTGGTGAACTCGCGTAATTCGCGTTCTAAATCTATAGGTAATGGAAAATCAACAACGACATTTTGATTCAAAATTTGTGTAAGTATGTTCTTGTGCTGTGTCGAGGTGAACGTATGCATTTGAACCTTAAGCTCAGCTTCTACCTCTTTTGGTATTTTAATTTCAGCTTGATTAAGAGCGGCTAACGTACTGGTACTAGTCCAGAAATCGTGAGCCGCCTGTTTTAATTTTGCTTGATTGGCATTGCTGTTAACAAAATCGCGAAACATATTCGTGTCCGGCATATAGACGATTGGCTCTGACATCTAAACTCTATCTCTCCCTACTTAACAGCGTCATTCGCTTCAGCTGGTGGTTCAAGTTCCAAGAGTTCTAGCGCAAGGTTAGCAACTTGCTTAGAATGTTCGAACCCTTTGTCTTTCTCTTTCAGAAACTTCTGCCAGTTAGGGTGAGTCAAGAATTGAGTTGGGTAAACGTTCCATGTTGTATTTTCACCGGCATTTTGAAAACCTTCATACTTTCCATTTTGAAGATGTCTACGAACAACCTGTGGTGCAAGTCCAGTTATCAGACTCACATCACGAACCGTTAAGAACTCAGGAATTGGTTGTTCCGCCTCTTCTCTTTCAATAAATGGTTCTACATCGAGTGCTTGGATGGCATCCTCAATGTCTTTGATATCAGTATCAGAAAGACCGCGTGTCGCGATTTTAGCCTCTAAATCAAGTGCGCGTTGAAGCAACCTGATTTTAGCTAATTTTCGCGCATCCTTACTGGCAAATGCGCGTTCAGTAGCATCCGGCAGTGTAACGTAACTCAGTACATCAGGCATATTAATCATCCTCCTCACCTCCATATTACCATAAATTCACAAAGAACAAAAGGATCAAATGGAACATTTCGAACCATTAATAGTGTATTCAAGTTTCGATAAAAGATACCTTTTCTCTGCAAACTGGCATTAAGAAAGTTCGCCTAATTAACTGGACTTACGGCAGTTGCGATATTTTTAACGCAAACTGGGCTCCGTAGCATCCGGAACCTGCGAGAATGGCCACCATTCCTACATGACAATTACCATGTTCGGAACCCGTGCGATCCCCGCGGGGCGTCGTGTCTCTAATCAAAAAACCCCTGAAACTTAAAGTCTCAGAGGCAATAAATCCTTTAATATTACATACGTCGCAAGGGCTATGGCGTAAAACTAGGTCCGTATGCCTCAAACTCATAAATCCTTGCTGCGGAGTTTGTGGTCTGTGTAGGCGTCGTTACGTTCAGCTTAATATATCGAGCCGATACTTCAGTTATCTTGTCTATCGTAATGCCGCTCGTATTGTTGATTATGTTGACTACCGCGTTCCAATTCGTACCATCGGCGCTGACCTGGATATTGTAAGCCTTCGTGTTGTAAGAGGCGGATTCTCCACCTTCCGATGCGTGCTTGATTACGAATTGGTTCACTTGCTTCACGGAGCCGAGATCGATCTGCAGCCAACGGCTACTGGACTTGGAGCACCATTTGCTGTCATTGATGACGCTGCCGTCCACGGCTTTGGCCGCGGTTTGCGAGGCGTTGCACGTACTGTCAACCGTCGCGGCTTTATTTAATGCCAAGTTCGGTGGTCCGTATACCTCAAACTCATAGATTCTTGCCGCAACGTTTGTGGTTTGCGTAGGCGCCGTAACATTTAACTTGATATATCGAGCCGGTACAGTAGTTATTTTGTCTACCTTAATGCCGCTTACGTTATTGGTTATGTTTACGACCTTATTCCACTTCAGACCATCTGTGCTAACCTGGATATTATAAGCCTTCGTGTTGTAGGAGACCGTCTCTCCGCCTTCCGATGCGTGCTTGATGACGAATTGGTTCACTTGCTTCACGGAGCCGAGATCGATCTGCAGCCAACGGTTACTGGATTTGGAGCACCATTTGCTATCATTGACGATATTGCCGTCTACGGCTTTGGCCGCGGTTTGCGAAGCGTTGCACACACTGTCAACCGTCGCGGGTTGATTTAATGCCAAATTTCGGGGACCAAAGACTTGAATCTCGTAGATTCTTGCATGGACGTCTGTGGTTTGAGTAGGCGTCGTAACGTTCAACTTAATATATCTTGCCGATACTGCGGCGATATTGTCTATCGTCACGCTATTCGTATTATTGGTTACGTTAACTACCGTGCTCCATTCCGTGCCGTTATTACTGACCTGGATATTGTATGCCTTCGTGTTAAAGGTGGTTGCCTCTCCACCTTCCGCCGCGTGCTTAATGATAAGTTGGTTCACTTGCTTCACGGAGCCGAGATCGATCTGCAGCCAACGGTTACTGGACTTGGAGCACCATTTGCTATTATTGGCGACACCGTTGTCCACGGCTTCGGCCGCGGTCTCCGAGGCGACGCACGTACTGTCAGCCGTCGCGGGTTGATTTAATGCCAAATTTTGTTGCGCATATACGTCGAACTCATATATTCTTGCCACAGCATCTGAAGTTTGCGTAGGCGTGGTGACGTTTAACCTGATATATCGGGTCTGCGTATCCGGTATATTGTCTACCGTAACGCCGCTCGTATTGTTGTTTACGTTAACCACCGTATTCCAGCTAATTGCATCGGCACTGACTTGGATATTGTACGCCTTCGTGTTTAAGGCGGTGAGTTCCCCACCTTTCGATGCGTGCTTGATGACGAATTGGCTTACTTGTTTCACGGAGCCGAGATCGATCTGCAACCAACGGTTGCTGGACAAAGAGCACCATTTGCTGCCGTTGGTGGCGCTGCCATCCACGGCTTTGGCCGCGGCCTCCGAGGCGTTGCACGCACTGTCTGCCGTCACGGGTCTGTTTAATGCTAAATTCGGAGAACTCACCGTTATCGTGTAAGTAACCTTATTCGTTCCGTCTTGCGAGGTTACGATGATCTTCATACCCGTCTCCAGTGTCGTCGCTTTCGTGATCCCGTCTGCCTTGTAGATCTCGAACGTTGCGTTCGCTGTCGGCGTAATTGCGGCCTTCAACGCATCTAGCTTGATGTTCGTCCCGACCGTGATCGTCTCATTCGCTGTTCCTCCAACGCTTACCGTACCGATTGTCGAGGTTAATGTAGCGACGCCGCACGATACCGCCCATTTCGCGTAAAGAGTTATGTCGTTATTAATTGGATCTGACCAATTGTAGGCTTGCGTCAGCGTACTGTCGTAGTACCAGCCTGCGAAGCTGTTGCACTCCTTCGAGGGAATGAACTGATAACCCACTGTTCCCCCGGGCTTCACAAATTCGGGAGCAATCAATGAGCCGCCATTCGTGTTATAAGTCACGACCCGTATGATAGTGGGTCCTGAATCTAATCCGGCAAATGCAGAAGATCCGAATGCCATTAACGACACAATGGCAGCCACCACCAACAAGTAACCTCTTATCCTCGCTATCATCCTTTTCTTTCCTCGACTATGACCTGACCCTTCCATTATTCGTGCCCCTTTCTCCTACCCTAATAATTAACGCTTTTGATACTGCGAGCTCTCCCGCAAAAGCATCCCTTAGCGTTTCGTTCGTACAACATCGTACAGCGCCTTTAACTGGCATGGCATGAGGAGGCTGGGGCGTATTCCAATCATACGGCTGTTGCACATTTATAATGTTATTCACAATACGCGAAAGAATGTTTATTTATCGTTACTTCTGTTCTAATAAGGTCGAAATTACGCCCCTTTCCTAATTTACTTTGCTATCTTATGCAACCTGGATGCTGTAGATTAAAAATCTGCACGACAGGCTGACGATTCGGTGCCGACACACTCGAAAAGTCAGCCTTTTTATTGATTTACCTTGTTGAATTAACGGGCACGTTATCATAATCCCCAAATCGCATCTTGTCAAGAGATAATGTGCGAATGTGCGACATAGCGGGGGATCCCCCCTTATGCTTTCTAAATAGGAATGAATTTCCGAGTATGCAGGGCGATATCGCTTTTTCCAATTCATCCGGTGTCACGTAAAATATTCTTCAGATCGATGAGGAATAAGGAAGGGAGATCTGCATGAACAGCGTGGACAAAATCAGATTTTTGCTCTTTTACAGCGAAGCGCCCGAGGCAACTTGTTACGGGTATCTGGAGCTGAATCGGGATGGCAATATGATCGCGCTCTACAATAGTTGCGGCGAGGAAATCGACATGTTTGGCGGACATGAATTTGTCAGGGTACGGGCGCTTGGCAAATTCGATGATGAAGATCGCGATAATTTTTACTCCTTGTTAGAAAGTGATGGTGTAGGATAACTTGCACGACAGACAGGTAAAGATTCGGTGTCAAGACACTACGTGGAACGCAATGAATATTCTCTGGAGGTAGAAGATGAACAAACGGGTTCAAGAGGCAAGCGGAATGAAGAGAGGGACGATGTTAGCCGCCCTGCTCATCGGTGCATTTATTGCGTTTCTTAACGAAAATTTACTTACCAATACATTTCCTGGATTAATGCGTGAGTTCAACGTTGCTGCATCAACCATACAATGGTTATCGACCGGTTATATGCTGATGATCGGCATACTGGTGCCGGTGACCGCATTGCTACAGCAATGGTTCACGACTCGCCGGATGTTTATGTCCGCGATGGCGTTATTTTTAGCAGGTACCTGCTTGTGTGCAGTATCCCCTGGATTCGAAGTCTTGCTGATAGGCAGGGTTGTTCAGGCTTGCGGGACAGGATTATTGATTCCGTTGATGATGAATACGATTCTTGCCCTCTATCCTCCGGAACGCAGGGGGGCTGCCATGGGTCTCATGGGGCTTGTCATCATGGTCGCCCCTGTCATCGGGCCAGCTTTGTCGGGGTTGGTTATCGATACCTTACACTGGCGATGGCTGTTCTATATGGTGATTCCTGCCGCATTGTTTTCGATTATTTATGCATTCATTTACTTAAAGAATGTTACAGAAATAACCAAGCCAAGGGTCGATCTTTTATCCATTGTTACGTCAACCGTCGGGTTTGGTTGTGTCACCTACGGTTTCAGCCAGACTGGTGTCTGGGCTGGTCCTGGGAGTTACAGTTTGATTGCCATAGGCGGCCTCTTCTTACTCTTGCTTATTTGGCGGCAGCTCAAGATTAAAGAGCCTTTGATTGATCTTTCCGTATTCCGGTATCCCGCTTTTTCTTTGGTAGCGGTATTGATAGTAGTGCTGATGATGGTTTTATTCGCCACCACGACATTGCTGCCGATCTATATGCAGGATGTGCTGCAGTTGACAGCATTCGCGACAGGTTTACTTCTGATGCCAGGCTGCATTTTAAACGCAATGATGATGCCTGTGACGGGAAAATTATTCGATAAATTCGGGCCGAGATTCGTCATAATGCCCGGACTGGTCTTGATCGCCCTATCGCTGTGGCTGTTTGCCGGTATTGACAGCGATACAACCCGAGGCTCCGTTCTGTTCAATCATGTCCTCTTATTCTTAGGCATATCGTTTGTCGTCATGCCGGCTCAGACGGCAGGAATGAATCAACTTCCGCGTCACCTGGTCCCCCATGGCACAGCCATATACAATACGCTCCAACAGATTGCTGGGGGAATTGGCATCGCTTTGTTCGTCGGCATCATGTCGTCCGGAGCCAATCGTTATCTTCACCATTCGCTCGATCCCGCTGCGTTTCAAGATAAAACACAAAGTATCGTTGCCGGTTTGCAAACGGTTTTTTGGATTGAATTTATTCTCGCAATACTTGTTCTGGTACTGGGTTGGTTTATAAATGGCCGTCTTTGTGCCGATTTTTCTCAAAAGAAAGAACCCAAAACCTTGTTGCCTTAGGGTCTTGAAACACTTATTTCGCCGTCACTTATGATACGGTTCAGCTTAACGAGTCTATCGGCGAAAAATGCGCAACGATTTGGTCGCGGTCGTTAGGCAACACAAAAAGGAGCACGAAGGCTCCCTTGCAGAAGATTAGTCCATATTGACATACCATTGCAGTGTTAGTTTGTATTATTTGTTCGAAAGCATGATTTTCTCTAATTCCAACGGTTCAATATATTGACCGTCTTTGTATGCTCTCATATTCCCGCCGGAAATCTCATCGATCAATACAATTTTCTCGTCTTGATCGACTCGACCGAATTCGAATTTGATATCGTATAGTTCGATTCCTTTTTGTGCAAGTTCGATTTTTACGATTTGACCGATTTGCTTAGTAAGTTGTTTTAAGGTACGGTATTCTTCCGTGGAGAGGACGCCAAGCATGTCGAGCGCATCTTCGCTGATAGGAGGATCTTGCCGTTCGTCATCCTTTAGCGTTACTTCAACAAATGCATCTAAAGGCTGCCCTTCTTGCGCATACATGCCATAACGCCGTAGAAAACTCCCCACCGCTCTGTAACGGCAGATCACTTCAACGCCTTTGCCGAACACAGAAGCTGGTCTAACCGTCATCGTGGCTTCTTCGATATTGGCATCGATATAATGCGTAGGGATCCCTGCTTCCGCTAATTTTTCAAAAAAGTATTTGGTTAAGCTTAGCCCTGCCCGGCCTGCGCCTTCTATGACCAAGCCAACCGTATTCGCGCCAGGGTTAAAAACGCCGTTTTCTCCGGTAACATCATCTTTAAATTTCAGTAAGTAATTCCCATTTTCTAGGGCGAATACATCTTTAGTTTTTCCCTGATATACAAGCTGCATCTTAACGACTCTCCATTCACAATTTCCATATGTTACGTTCCATTATATCGAAGAAGTGGTGATTTCGGCAAATTTTAATGAACTACAGATTATTAGAGATAATACTTACAGAAGGGTGTTAAACAGATAAGATATAAGATTAATCACCTATTTTTCGCCATTACTTATGGTACGGTTCAGCTTAACGGGTGTATCGGCGAAAAATGAGGAAAGGGCTGCCGCGGCGCGCTACTCCACTATCGTATTGGTTAGTTCAAGCGTTTCTGTATTTTTCAGCATTGATGGCTTCTTTCAAAAAATGACATTGTTCAAGGTCTATGTCATAAACATTAGCTAACCCAGTAACGTAATAGAGAACATCATATTTACACAAAATTCTTGACAGACCCGTGGCCGGTGCGTGAATATGCTGTTATAAGAAGTTGCTGACATCATTGAATTATAGACACTCATTAATCATTTACGAATGTTTCCTTCACTCTATTCGACTTCAAAAAATATAATATCCAGATTACACTTATCACCCCAATAAGTATTGATACATGATACGACCTTGGAATTAACTGTCCTCTACTGTAAACGTCTATATAAGTTAATATTCTAATTAATATACAAAACACTTCAAAAATAATAATTAGTCGCGGAGCATAATTCTTCTTACTTATAAAGAATATTAGAATTAGTCCTGTAATTAATGTCTTAATTATAGTTCCTACTACTATTACGTTCTGTATCCAATTACTTTCCTCAAAAAGGTAAGTAAAGTTAGGCAATATCCTTATAATCCCAGTAATATACATTACTTGACATATAAACGCAGTTATTAAATAAACAAGTAACCACCCTCCGACTGGTTTAGGATAAAATTCTTTGTCTTCGTTATTCAACATCGTTGGAAACTCCCTCGTTAAAAATCTATACCCAACTTTTCGCCGTCACTTATGGTACGGTTCTCCGTGCTGTCAGTAACGGCAAGTATTACAGGCCATCCATTTACGGGAAAATCAATCTTGCCCGTCCCCTCATAGTTTTTTACCTTCATCGGCGACACTTTGGCGATCTGGCGAGAGGAGTAGAGGCGTTGTGTATAGGCATAGATCATGAAATAAAGGAACCGCCCCTGGGTCATTTTCATGACTTTTGGAACAGCTCCTTCATTGACTCCTTATTTCGTTCCCGCCTGCGTGTGCCACAGTCGCAATAGTAACGCCGTTGCTTCCGCCCTTGTAGCTGGATCCATCGGGCTGAACCGATTGCCTTCACGTCCGTGTACTAGATTTCTCTGAACAGCGCCATGGACGTATTCTTTAGCCCAATACGGAATATCCGCATCATCTGCAAAGGAGGTTCCTCCCTGCTCGATCTCCCACTTCATTGCCCTTGCCATCATGACAACCATCTCTGATCGGCTTACCCTGTGCATCGGTCGAAGTGTACGGTCCGGATAACCCTGCAATACGCCGTTCTCTACTGCCGTGCCAATCACATCGGTCGCCCAAGCAGGAATTTGATCCTGATCGGTGAAGAGGAGCTTGCTCCCCGCGGACCCTGAATTGATGCCTAGCGTACGTAGCAGCATGGCCACAAATTCGACTCGGGTAATATTCGCTTGAGGTTGGAACGTCGTCTCGGACTGGCCCTCTACAATCCCTATCTCGAAGGCTTCACAAATGGAACTCTCTGCCCAATGACCCTTAATATCGCGGAACGTACAGACGGGAGCTCCCGCTCCTGGTTCCACGGGTTTTGCCAGACGATGAATCGTCAGGTTGTAGGTTTGGAGGACACCGCTCTCCGCTCTAACCTTGAATTCAAGCTCATTGTCTCCCTCATCAAGCGCAACTGTTATTTCTCCAACATGATTGGCCTGATTTAAGGTTATAGTAGCTTTTGCATCGGATGGAATCGCTTCGATCGTTACCTCGTCCGCCGTCGTTTTCACTTCATAATGGGTCGTGCCCGCCGCGAACTCTGGCGTTAATGCGAGTTCGTCTTCATCCGCCTTAACGGTAAGCTTTGCGAGATTCGCGTTATTTGATGACTGATAGCCGCTCCAGCCTGAGCTGCGCTCAACGATGCGTACCGTACGCGTTACCGGTACCGCAGCATTCCCCGCACGGTCTGTTGCATCATATTGCAAGGTATAAGTGCCTGGAACCTGATGGTCTACGCTGCCCGTGATCGTGACCCGAATGTCTTCTTCCGCATCTGTTGAGGTCACACCAGGATCAACGAAGGATGTTCCTGCTGTGAGGGTGACCGACGCATCTCCCGACAGCGTAATGACAGGAGGCACCGTATCCACCGTGAACGCATGCTCCGCCGATAAGCTGGATGGATTGCCGGTTGAATCCATAACACCAGCGCTTACTGCATGCAAGCCATCTGCAAGTCCGCCAGGCGGCGTCCATGACCAGCGCCCATCATCCGCTGCCGTTACCGTTGCCGCTTCGCTTCCATCCAGATTAATGACCACCGTTACGCCTTCATCCGCCGAACCACTGATCGCCGGTGAGTGGTTATTCGTGTATTCACCGTCTATTGGTGTCACAATCGTAGGTACAGCTGGCTGCTTCCAATCTGCATATAAAAGAATATTACTGCTCAATACGATCGTATCATGAGCACCATAAGTATCCCCGCTGCCATCTGCCGCTGTATTCCAGCCATTAAATCGATAGCCTGCTCTCGTCCAATCGTGGCTTTTGTCCAGAACTTCCACTAACGATCCAGGCAAGTAGGATTGGCTGCTAATCTGTTCACTACCGTCATCCGTACCGTTCCCGGCATAAGTTACGAAGGCTTGAATTGCCCTTACATAGGGGTATCCATTATGGTGTGGGGCTTGTATGTCCCAAACCGTATCAAAGTCCCAGCCTGGGTAGTTCAGACTGTCCTTCATTTCATCAGAAGTTAGACCTTGCCCACTACCATCCGACTGCCCTGTTGTATCCTTATTATAGAAGCTGCTGTTCACATATCCACTACCGCTAATACCAACTAAGCCGCCTACGAAATAATCCCCTGTTACTCGCCCAATCGCATAACTATTTTCAATATCTCCATCGCTATTATCCCCTATTAGTCCCCCAACAGAATCGCCTTGGAATCCAGATCCACATGAGCCGGTCACCGTTCCAGTTGCAAAACTGTTGGAAATGAGCGAGTTGCCATTATCTCCTACGAAACCGCCGACATCTTCACAGCCTACTACGTTACCAACTGCATAGCTGTAAGAGACATTGGTATTCTCTTGTTTACCGATTAGTCCGCCAACATCAACCGGGCTGCTGACATCACCCGCAGCATAACTGTAGGATACAACCCCATTATCAACTCGTCCGATCAAGCCGCCTACATCATTTGTACCGATTACATCGCCACTCGCATAACTGTTCGATATATTTGAGTCTACACTTGCCCCCGTCAGGCCACCCACAAAATTTTCTCCGTATACGTTCCCCGTAACCCCAACGTTATGAATGGTCGTGCTATTCCTGCCAGCCAATACCCCTACATAATCAAGTCCTCTTACTTCAACTGCATCTATGGTGAGATTTTGTATAAAACTGCTTGTTCCTCCTACAACACTGAATAGTCCAACAGGCTGACCAGAAGAAGGGGTATTAATCGTTAAATTGGTAATTTTAAAATTTCGGCCATCTAAACTCCCTGTGAATGGAGTGGTCTCATTGCCAATCGGTTCCCACGGATGATCTGCATCGAATACACTCATATCAATATCATTATTCAAAATAAAGTGACTGCCCAAATAATCCCTTACATTATTTAGTTGATTTGACGATTCAATCTGAAAGGGGTTGCCCGTTGTTCCGTTTCCTCCTGCAAAGTCGTCTGCCGCGTAAACGATCCCCCCAGTCACAATCAATCCCGGATAAGAACCAACCCACAACACAAACACAAGAAAAACTATTACAAATCGTTTTTGTATGACGTTCATTTTTATTGCCCCCCTAGTTGTAAATAAATTCGTAGTTTTCCCATACGTACATCCACTCCATGATTTTCACCACATATCATAACATAGACCTATGATAGAATTATGAAAGATTCTAAGTCTCAGCGATTACAGCTGAACCCAACGCAGCCCATTTCATTCCGAAAAATACAAGTGCCTCTACATTAAAGAGCCAGGCATCCCCCTAAGGTAAATGTCCTGGCTCCTTATCGTTGCATCTCATCTCCGTATTCCTCACATGCTTACACACTTTGTATTTGTATGAAGAAAGTCGATGTATCCGTCAAATTTTTTCGCCGTCACTTATGGTACGGTTCAGCGCGCTGTCTGTAACGGCAAGTTTTATTGAAATTTCATGGTTGGTAGTATTGACTTTCCTGTTATGGTAAGGTTTATGCTTATATCAAGGAATTCCGGCCGGAATAACTTTCGAAAGGGTGTCTTCGTTTGAAAATTGGAGAGTTCGCAGAATTGAATAATGTTACTACAAAAATGCTCAGACACTACGATGAGATTGGGTTACTTAAGCCCACGACAATTGATCCTGAGACAAGCTATCGTTCCTATACATCAGAGCAATCTCATCTTTTGAATTGGATCATGATTCTGAAAAATATCGATTTCTCCCTAAGTGAAATCAAGGAACTCTTAAGCGGCCCCCTTGAGAGTATGATTGTCATCCACCAATTGACACGCAAACGCATCGAGATCACCTCGGCACTAAATGAACAAATCCAGAAGAAAATTGCAATTGATCGGCTCATAACAATAATTGAGGAAGAAGGATTTGAAATGAAAAAGAAAATCGATTTGCAGAATATAGGAATTGCGGATGTGCATGAGATCAAAAAGAACATTCCCAATATGGAAATGTTTCTTGAAACAGCGGCCAATATCGTTGCTCTATGTTCGGACGATGATGGTCTCTCGGTTTTTCGCTTTGACATCAGCCACTTCAAACAAGTTAATGATGATTATGGCTTCGAAGTAGGAGACAAAGTCATTGTCGCCTGTTATAAATTAATTGAAGCCAACGTCAACAAATATTTTAGTCATGCCACTATCGGCCGTGCGCATGGTGATGAATTTATTGTATTTGCCAAAGCAAGCAAGGACGTGACCAAGCTGACAGCTCAAAGTATCATCAATGATATAAGAAGTTTTGAGTTTGCCACTATCGGCTGTTCGAAACAAATGGGATGCTATATCGGAGGTCTAGCCAGTCAGATCAAAAATAGCACAGATATACGAAAAATAATCGAGGCTTCAATAGAAGTTATTGAGCACGCAAGGCGAAATGGACCAAACTCGTTCACTATCGAATCATACAGTGTCTAAGATACTATTTAGTAATCCCCTTCAAATCCTTTGAAGGGGATTACCGTTTGATAGCAATTAGATCATCGAGAATAAAAAGGTTCTGATGAAACTTGCCGTTACTTATGATACGGTTCAGCTTAACGAGTCTATCGGCGAAAAATGCGCCGCGGCGCATGAATGGCATAGAAGGAATATCCCCATCAACTGAATAACTATTGGCAAGTAATTATCCCGGGCGTTCGCTCGTATTCGTCCCGATCAAAATTTTGACCACCCGAATGCCGGCCTCAACATCTTGCGAATCCAATAAGCAATTATCGTCCCCGGGCCCCATGAACTGGGATTTTGCATGTACTCCATGTATTGATCGTTGATGATATAAGTCCAAGTGGAAGTAGGGCTCTTCAACCCGAACTTTTCCCATTTCGCCGGATCATTCGAACCTCCTAGCTTTACGAGCATATTGGCCGACTCTCTATTTATTTTAGCCGGAATTTGCTCGTATGCTTGGATGATTTGCATATGAAATTCGTCGATCGGATTTCGGTTAGTAAGGCTCATCAAATGGATGCTTTCGCGAATGTAAGAAACGTATGCCAGATGGTCAGCCCAGAACTTGTCGATATAATAAAGCCGCACCCGCTGCTCCGAAGGGCTCATCGGCGTCGCGCCTTTCAAAATTCCGAGCCGCTCCTCGGATAGAATACGCCTCTGTTCCTCCACCATATCCGAATAACAGTTCAGCTCCTGGCGGATATGGAAGTTTTGGCCCATAATAACGCGCTGAATATGCGCAATTTTGCTGTGGAGCACCGACTCTCCGAGAGCTTCATCCTGCCTAAGATTGCGTATTTCTTTATCGACACCGAACCTAAGCATCAACTCGTCTTCCAAGCTTACGAAAAATACGGAAGATCCCGGGTCGCCTTGGCGACCCGATCTCCCGCGCAGTTGATTGTCGATCCGCACGCTTTGGTGCATATGTGTACCAATCACGTACAACCCGCCCAGCTTGGAAACAACTTCTGCTTGCTTAGGGTTGCCGCCGCCGAGCCGAATGTCGACGCCGCGTCCCGCCATATTCGTAGACACTGTCACGGCACCGATTTCTCCAGCTTTGGCGATGATCTCGGCTTCTTTTGCGTCGTTTTTCGCATTCAGAACATGGTAAGATACGTCGGCAACCGCTAGCGCCTCCGCCAGCATGTCAGACTCCTCGACGCTTGACGTACCAATGAGAATCGGACGTCCCGTTGTATGGACTGACAAGATTTCTTGTACAATCGCCTTAAGCTTGGCTTCTATATGGGTATAAATCCGGTGCGGATGATCGATCCGTATGTTTGGCCGGTTCGGCGGAATTTGCACGACCTGCAACGCATAAATTTCTTCGAATTCCATGGCAGAAACGTGCGCGGTAGCCGTCATTCCGCAAATCTTTGGATATAGGCTTAGAAAGTGTTGAAGGGTGATCGTACCGAGAATTTTCCCGCCGGCTTTCGACTGTAGCCCTTCTTTGGCCGAAAGCGCGGCTTGCAGCCCGTCCGGCAAATACCTGTTCTCCGCAACGCGGCCGGTATATTCGTCGATCAGCTCGATTTTACCGTCACGGACGATGTAATCGACGTCTTTTTTCAATAACAACTCCGCATGCAGCGCGCAATTTAAAGATATTAACAAATGACTATTATGGCTTTCGTACAAATTGCCGCATCCCAGCAGTGATTCCGCTTTCGCTGAGCCCGCATCATTTAAATATACGTTTCGCTTGAACTCATCGAAGTCATAATGCTCATCTTGCTCGAGCTGCCTAGCCACTGCTGCGAAACGAATGCCGTCGTTTCCGGAAGAGCCCGGCTCGCCGGCGATGACTAGCGGCACCCGCGCTTCGTCGAGAAGCAGTGAATCGGCTTCGTCGACGATGACGTAGTGGAAAGGACGATGCACGGTTTCGACTTCGTCTAGAGCGATCGTGTCGCGCAAATAATCGAATCCCGCCTCTTTGGCCGTAACATAGGTTATATCCGCGGCGTAAGCTTCCCGTTTCTCGGACAAGCTCATGCCTGCTTGAACCGCGTTTACCGTTAACCCGAGGAAATGATAGATCGGGCCCATCCACTTTGCATCTCGATTTGCCAAATAATTGTTAAAAGTAAGCACATGAACGCCTTCGCTGGTTAGCGCATTTAGATAAGCAGGCATAACAGCTGAGAGCGTTTTTCCTTCGCCGGTATGCTGCTCGATCAAAAACCTCTCGTGCAGAGCGATAGCAGCCATGATCTGGACATCGTAAGGCCGTAATCCGAGCGTTCTCTTCGCTGCCTCGCAGACTAGCGCATAGGCATCGATAAGCAGCTCATCCAAAGACGTACCTGATTTTGCTTCCTTTTTCAGCCGGAGTGATTCCGATTGCAGCCGCTGAGCATCCCAAGCTTCCAAATTTCGTTTCCTGATGAGCTCCGCTTTGTCCCGATAGCCTTTCAGCCTATGCCGGTTATCGCGGTCTTTGAATTCTCGCATCAACTTGACGGCTAAATTCATCGGAATTTGATCCCTCCTCTGTAGAAATACGTTTACAGCTGTTCTTTAGTAAATTTTTACTACTCATCCTTTAACCGTCGTTGATACAAAACAACAGATACAATCGTTAATACAACACTCCACGCCAAAATAATGAGGAGGGGTTTTAATAAATCTCCCGTCGTAAAGCCTATATTGCTTATATTTAGCAAATGCACAAGTTGAACGCTTGGTGTATACTCCAGCATTTTGTAGATCGGAAAATCATCCGCTAGTAACACCCCCCATGGTGCCCCAGTGAATAAGAGCGCTACAGGCATTATAGATAATGATGCTTCAAGTAACGTCTTGGAGAATAAACCACATATCGTCCCGGCTGCTGTGTATAGAATAATCGAAAAAATGATTGCTGCCACAAACGCCCATATACTAGCTGGCTCATAGCCCAATATATACGTAGCAATAGCCAGAGCAATAGCAGACATTACAAAGACTAAGGTACTTTTGCCGATTAATACATCCATGGTCGTGGCCGGAGTCATCATTAATGATCGTAAAGTGTTACGCTCCTTTTCTTCCGCAATCAAGCATGCTTGTACTAAACACGTTAGTAATACAAACGAAATATTTAGGAGAAAACCGATAGCTCCAGGCAAAGACGGACCTGCACTTCGAAAAAGAAATGCGAAGAGAATTGGAACAATCAAACTAAAGGAGACCGCATAATTGCGTGAAAACTCTTTGTAATCCTTCACAAATATCGCTCGAGCACGTTTTAATGAGATACTCATAGTAACTCACTTCCTGTCATTTGAATAAAGATATCACCTAGACATGCGTAGGTAAAAAAATCGTTGTCCCTTTCTCATTTAAGTAGCGTAAGCCTTTATAAATATGTGCTGAGTTTACTGGATCTAAAGCCGAAGTAGGTTCATCTAAAAATAATAATTCTGGCTCATGGATAATCGCGCATGCCAACATGACACGCTGACGCATCCTTTTCGATAAGAAATTGAATTTCTTTTTGCGCTCTCCTCTTAAGTTTACAAACTGCAGCACCTTACTGATCGAAGATCTAGGAAGATTATATAATTGGCGATACAGCTCTAGATTTTCCTCTATAGTTAATCTCTCATATAGACCACTGTTATCCGTCAAAATGCCAAAGCGCATCTTCTGTGGAGACTGATGCATCATCTCTGCTGGCTGATTAAATACACTTGCCTGTCCACTTGGATAACATTCATTAACACCACTTCCTTAGAGTTGATGGCTTAAATATATACAGATTGCATGCTTCCAGCCAT
The DNA here is from genome assembly GCF_017874215.1 of Paenibacillus eucommiae. Lineage (GTDB taxonomy): Bacteria > Bacillota > Bacilli > Paenibacillales > NBRC-103111 > Paenibacillus_AI > Paenibacillus_AI eucommiae. Next base: position 71,838 of record NZ_JAGGLB010000027.1, on the reverse strand, counting down.
CAAAACCCTCCGAAATGTAGCTATTATCGCCTGAATGGTACCACTGAGTGCTTGATTGGTTCGGCATTACCACGGAAATTAAATGTTAAGAAGTGCTTTTAAATCATGCAATTTTGAACGAGATAACGGCACCACGGCATCTTTACCTGTATTTAGTCGCAAGCTGTAGCTATTCTTCGTCCATGTAATAATCTCTCTTACTTTTTGCAGATTAACGATGTAGGATCGATGACACCTAAAAAACCCGAAATTTAACAATCTCTGCTCGAGCTCAGTTAGCGTCAAAGCACAGTCATAATTTTCCCCACCTACATGAACAAGGATCGAACCATCTATACTTTCTATAAAATCGATTTCAGGCGGATTAAATAAAATCACTTTGTCATTTCTTTTTGAAGAAATCTTCTGCAAGGTTATATTGGCCCGATCTTGTTCCTGCACTTCCTGCTTATCCTCTTCTGAGTCCCGAATATCCAATTGATGAAATCCGGATTCGTTCAATCGATAAATGGCATCACAGGAAATAATGGCATCCTCTAAATTCGAAGTTAAAATTAAAATCTGCTTTTCTTTCGAAAGGTCATCTAAAATCCGTTTAAAATGCCAACGATCTTGTTCTTCCAAGTAAAAATAGGGTTCCTCCAGCACAAGTGTAGGTTGATGCGCAAAAAAGGCACGCAGCAATGTCACATACATCCTTTTCGATGAGCTTAGATCCTTGATTTTCACCTTCCGTTCTTGGTTTAAAGCAAAATAATCCATTAACAAAGCGACACGCTCATTCCTCTCCGTTACTTTGATTAGGAAAGTGATTAACTCTTCCACCGTTAAACGCATATACTCGCTTTGCCCAGCGCGAAATAAATAATATTGGGAATGATTCACTAATTGATTCATTAAAAGCTGCTTTCGCTTCAAGTCCGTTATAATGCCAATCGATTGGTTCGATGTCATATTTAATTCGATCTTCGGTAGAAATAATTCCCCATCATCATACATTGGTTGAAATTGCATGCCGTCCCCCTGGTCAGTGCTGCTATAGCCTATATAAAACAATTATAATGTTGGGATACTATTTTGTCAGTTTCTATTGAAAAATATAACGGCATGTCTTCTCTAAGCCATAATAGTATATATTTTGACCATAGAATAGATATCAACAATGCATATGTGAGGAAAATACGATGAGAGGAAGTGGAATCAGGAGATGGACGACTATCATGGAGCGGAGCGGCCGGTAATATCATCTCTGCTAGCCGATTCTATATCGCAAGCATAACTAAATTCTACGTAACCGCAGCCTTATTGAACCTAAGAGCGCTGAATAAAATCGCCTGCACACATATATTCAAACCCATGCCCCGCAAGGAAAGCCGCATAAAACTTGCCCTATTTATGATACGGTTCAGCTTAATGGGTCTATCGGCGAAAAATGCTCCTAAGTGTGCCGCGCGGCGGCATTACAGTAAAAAAACCCTTGTGCCTATTGTAAAAGCAGAAGGGTCCCCGTTACTTTATTGATTGAGAATCGACCTAATTTCGTCTAACTTTTGTTGGCTAGACTTATACCTGCTATACAGATGCTACATAAGCTCATTAAGTTCGTCGATAATTTCAATACGATTCTGCTTATCTTCAGCCTCAGAGAGCTTGTTCAATCTCGCTGTAATCATTCTATTAACCCCAACTGAACTTCGTTCCCCCGCTCCGTGGACTTCAAAATAAATGTTCCAATAGTTCAAGACGCTTGGCCTGATGGATGTAATATCTCCTGTGACGGCTATCCGAGCTATGGAGATGAAGTACAAGCTCTACAATGGCTCAACAGGCGGCTAGACACTATGGGCAAGAGGAAATTAAGATACGCAAAGCCGCAAGGGGGCAGGCAATCACAGCAGCGATTCTACAGTTTGTCCCGATGGAGCAACACGATGCTGTGATTGAACTCATGAAAACTGTGCCGCGGGAGTATTATGAGTCCATCGGCTTGAGCGAAGCGTATGCGCAGATGGAAGCTAAGGAGGCAATGAATGAGTATGGATGACAAGAAGGAGAACGCCGTGATGAACGTTCTCCTTTGTGTTGGTTTGGTGGAACTTGTGGGGCTGTAGGAACCGTGCTCAGCCACCTACATCTTTTGGGACAGCCTCTTTTCAAATTAAAAGGAACCTTCATTCCTTTTTGCAATCTCTAATGCCCTTTCAAATCTATCGCTCTTTTTATTTTGATCATAGATTACTAGCGGTAAGTCTGCTTTGGGCATCCATATTCTCCCCACTTCAACTGCTGCTGATACAGCCATTGCAGGGAAAATATTCAACTGATTATTTTGCCCGTGAGCTGACTTTATTCTATCCAATAGCACTCTTAGTGTTTGTCTGAATGCTCTAAGGTGAAATTTACTTTTCATAAAATCATTATTCGGAATTTGTATTGTGAGAGTCCAGATGGAAACATCCTGGCCAAGCACTTCAATTATTCTACTCGGTGCTATTGTAGCACTAAGTGAAATATTGAGTGCCACTGTTGGGTGGATCTCCTCAGGAGCCTGGATGAGAAATTCAAGATCACCAGCATTATCATCCCATCCCCATTTTTGAACAGGCTCTCTTTGCAATTGATAAACATCGGCCGGAAATAAGTCGGACAACATAGCCCCTAACGAGATCAAAAGCGGTTGTGGTGCAAGTGCAAATAATGATAGATGCTTGGTACTACCCGAAGTTAATAATGGCATGAGCTTGGTTTGAACTTGCCTCTTTAGATTTTCGCTTTCGATTTTCCAAAAATCTTCCTCATGATCGCTATATAAACTATTTTTCCAGCCTAATTCAATCGGCCTTGGTTCAGCAGGGTACCGTTCAGGCAAAAGTGCTGTAACAGAACGTTCGTAAGATACTGGATAGCTATGATCACCAATGTTTGATCCGTACAAGACAACCAGACTTTGTCTGTCCTCCTGTATTTGGGTCACCAATTCGATTCTCTGTTCGTGCTCCTTTTTCATTGCTCGGAGTAACTCAGCAGGATGTCCGTCCACATCTTTAACATCTATCAAGCGATGATGTGTATCGCATAGCAGCATTAAATTTGAAATATCTTTTGCTAGTTTCGGGGATAGAACCTCATCACCCCTGGGCCCACCAGGACTATCTGCAATGATATGAGCAATATATGATCGATTCATTAAAGATTTAGTCTTAGGGTCAATGTGAAGTTGCTCATTACAACCTCTATACTGGCAGCGGCCTGCTGCTTTCCCCCAAAGCATGTAACGTACAGGCTGGGGTACAACAGTCTCAGACATGTTCATCACTTCTTTCTACTTTTTTCAACAAACTCAATACAATTAACAAGCTCGATTCTAAACTCTGCTGGATTTTGATACTTTTGGAGTTCTAAGAGCAACGGCCCATGACATCTCCTCAAAATGCCCCCACCTTCACAAGGACACAAGAGATGACCACGATATTTCTCAGAAGCCAAGATGTAAAGGAATCTGAGGCAGTTAGTTGCTGAATCTATTTGAAATAGTTCTATGTAATAATGTAAAATCCCCTTCGCTCCATGATCCAGTTCTCCATAAGGCAAACTTTTGTGTTGCACCTTATAAGTAAATGAATAGAGATAAGGAATTAATTGGGTTCTAACAAAATCCAATAAATTTGGATTCTGAGCAAACGTCATCTTAACTGCAATAGGTGCCCCTAAGCACATAGTACCATTTGAAAAAGTATGAAAAGTATCAGGTATCCGCCCCCCCAATTCTCTTGAAATTGGGGGGGCATTTGGATAACTTGACGGCAGTTCGATCTCGATCAAATAAGCTTCATCTACCTGCTCATCGTCAAGATATTGAGCACGGAATTGGATTTCACCACGGACATAAAATCTATCGTTCTCATAGCTCAAAGAGACATTAGGGAAATATTGCTGCAACTCCTTAAAATGTTCCCATACAATCTCCCCGTTCATATTACTTGCCCCAAGGTTTGTTGGGATTCGAAATATGTACTATAGGTGCAGATAATACTGCCGCGCTGGTCGGTAAACCGAGAGCTCTGGCAGTTGAAATTGAAACTTGGCCAAAGGTCGACTCATATGATTTAACAATTTTACCCACATCGTTTGTTCCAATAATATCGATAATGTCATCCCCCACCCATTTAGTCCATTCAAAAAAAGCCTTTGCCTTTTGATGATTGTTCTCATGCCAACGATCTGCGAAATTTTCGCTTGGATTAACTGGATTCAGAATGGACCACGTGCCATCAGAATTCCTTGTAATTAATTTTTGCCCTTGGAGTTGTTTATTTAGGCTAAATCCTGGCTTTAGTAGATCAGATAACACATCCAAATGAGTTACAATATTACGAAGAGTAGAAAAGACATCTCGTTCCCTATTGTATAGCTTGGCTGCCAAGGTAGTTATAATCATAGAAATCGGTTTGTCTGGGGCCATGGAGTGGTTGATAAAGCGAACATCCCTATGACGTTTTAATATCTGGATCGCTCGCTGCAGAGGAGTCTTAATAAGCGCGTCAGGTACTTCGTCAATACTTGCATATATGTCCCTATTATTTTCAAAAAGGCTGCGCTGTTGCAGTGATTTTGCAGATTCAAAGGCAACCTTATTAATATTATCAAACCAATCTCCATAACCACTAGGATTGCTAGAGGACCAATTATAAGTACTGTTCTTATTCTTATGAGTTATAGCGATAGCCTTCTCGGCTATTCTGAAGTCAATAAGACTTGTTCTCAAAGAAGCCTCCTCTGGAGCAGCAGGCAGAACATCAAGATGAAATCCTACTCCGTCCTCTTCTGCATAAAGCAAGGTCCAACAACGTCGCCCCTCTTCATCAAGCATCTTTTTATACTTCTCATGTTCTGCAATTCGTGTTCCTACGACTTCCTTTAATTTTTGTGGAGTGATGCTTTTTTTTGAAATCTTAAATTCACTTACTAAATCGATATCATAATCAGCGTCTCTTCCATTTCGTATTGGTCTTGTGACAGTCCCGAGTCTGAATGAACCTTGTGGGTAAAAATGGATATCCTCCACACCTTCAAACTCGCCCTCAGCAATCCAGCTACTAACGGCAGTATATCTGTCGACAGCTTGCTTATATTTAGTAGGGGAAATGTCTAGTCGCGATGCGATGCCCTCTAATAAAGAAGATACTTTTGATTCCAGTTCAATTGTCATAAAAAGTTCATCCTTCTATTAATTTTTTTGAAAATTAGAAGGATATCCGTCGCTCTTGACGTATACATAAGTATAGGTTCCTCAGTTATACATATGTAGTGTGTAACTCGCACTACACCGATACCTTCTTTTTAGGTTGAGAATGCCACTTCTCACCTGAAACCGGATTGCCGAAAACAAGCGGAGTGTGCCACCACTTACGCTTGTTTTTTTATTTTCTACATCTCATACAATCCCCCCTGTCCAACTACCGTTAGCACTCGGAACAATCGAGTGCTATTATTATCCATTATACAGTAAAGCTTTGTGTCTGTACAAGCCCTGATGGGATCATTCGTTCCCCATCCACTGAGTCAATTCACTTAAGTCATAGAGCAGACTATAAAGGTTTAATGGCTCAGCTATCAATGTTAATTATCTATGAATAAGTCAATTAACAACAGGGAGAAAACGGCCTCAGGCGAACGCCAGCCGAGCGGCAGCCGACGCACCGCGTCCGCGTCGTCCTCCAAACCACGGATGCCCAAGCGGGAACGAACCCCTATGTCGACGGCTCCGACTCCTTCCTCTTCGTCGACGAGCATCAGCAGGAGGCAGATTTCGTTTGGGAGGAAGAAAGCTTCGCCGAAGCTCCCGAGTTCCATGGCGGAGACGTCGCCAGTGCCGTCCTTTGGGCCAAAGAACTGGGCGAGCCGTTCCACGTCCAGTACAAAGACACTTTCCTGACCGAGGAGCAACAGCTCGCCTTGAACGAACTGGAAGAAGCGCCTCCCGAAACGCAGAAGACGTTGCTCCAGACCGTGGTCAAACAAGTCCAAATGGAGGACAGACGCAAAGTCGCCGGGATAGAGCTAGAGTTTGACCCGACCGTCCAAAAGCATTTTTTTGAGCTTGCCCCTTCCGCCAAAACGGCGGAGGGGCTTTTGCTTTCCGCAAGCAAAAGTCCCCCTCCAGATACCGCATCGTTTTGTGACCTCAAAAAGCTCGCAGAAGCCCGTTTGCGCCGACTTTGCCGCCTAACGTGGCCTATCCCAAACCCTTGCCTGGCAATGCCCCTTTCCAAGCCCGCTGCGAGATTTTCCGAAAAAACTTGCCGTTAATTGTGGTACGGTTCGCCGTAACGGGTCTAACGGCGAATTTTTTTCGCATCGCGCTCAACTTCTAGCCGTCGAATCCACACCTAATACTATCTCTGCGCCGCGGCTTAGCTGGTGTCTTCTGGGGTAAGAATCGAGCAAAAAGAAAAGAGAAAGGCCTATATAGTTGGCCTTTCCCGTATTTCTTATTCACGTTTCTCGAGAATGTGGGTCTTATCACCAAGGCTCACTGAGTTTATTTACAATGTCACGACGAGATAAAACAGAAGCACATCGTTCCCATAAATGTGCCTCAGGATCTAAGGTTCCACGATACTTCACAGAGAAAGCATCCTGAGCCTTTTTCCTTTCATGCATGTATTCATTCATTCGGCCTTTAAGCTCTTCCTCGTCTTCAATCCATTCATCATCGATTGTGTCTGGGAGGCTGCCGAATATATCATAAGTGTCACGCAGGCGTTCTGATAAGACGTTATAAACCTTCTCATCCTGAGTTTCACTGTAGACAAGATTGAGCATGTCGACAAACTTACGAGCCTGACCGAACCGCTTGATCCTACCTAAACGCTGTTCAAGCCGAGACGGGTTCCAAGGAAGATCAACGTTAATCAAGGTGCCTAGTGTTTGAAGGTTCAAACCCTCGCAGGCCGCATCGGTTGCAACTACCAGCCGGATTTCACGGGTTCTAACAGCCGCCTTTATTACTTCACGTTCGACATTGTTAAACTGCTCGCCTCGAAAAAGTCCACTCTTACCTACACCCGCATATACGGCCACAACTTCGCTTTTGAAAGACTTGGCAAGCTCTTTGGCAATCCAGTCCGCCGTATCGAAGTACTGGCTGAAAATAATACAGCCATGTTCAAGCCATGTTTTCCCGTCAGTCCTGAATTCAGTTAAGAACCACTTCACGGTATTGAGTTTAGAATCTACTGCTTCAGAACGTGATAGCTGTGTCTCTATTGCTTTGAGACAGGCAACTTCTGCAGACGTCATTTCAGTAAGAATGTGTTCTACCTCTTCAGTATGGTCCTCATCCTCATTTGAAATGGAATGCTTAAGCATTTTCTGTGCAGTTTTTAACCCAGACGCAAAGCTCGAACAAATACGCTGTAACATCAGGGATTTCATAAAGCCTCCAGCTTTGGTCCTGGATTGAAGAAGCTTGCAAAACTCTTCGGCTTTTTCATATGCTACCTGAAAGGGTGTGTTTGTTGGAATCCCCAAGCCAACAAAGCGAGACTGATATTGTGCCAGGTTTCGGGTTATCGGATGCGTATTCACACCGACTTTTTCTAATAGTCCATCGTCTTCAAGCTGTTTTCTCTTTCTTAAAACGGTATGACGTAATACTGGGTTATTATCTTTAAAAAAGCCGGGGTCCAAACACTCAGATAGCCACATGTTCTGAATCATATAGTCCAGGTCTTCAAACCGGTGAGCGCATAAGAAAGACTGGGAGTCAATCGCCAAGTGATCACGAATCTGCTGGACTATATGATGTTCATTAGATGGAGGCAGTGGGTTGCTTAACCACTGCCAAGCCTCTCGCTCGGAAGTGACCTGACTTTTCCCAGTTACTAATGGGATCGCTTGTTCATGGTCTCGCCAAGGGGATAATGAATCACCCAGAACAAACTCTGCTCCACTATTCAATATCCCTAAAAGATCCCATAACTCTCGCACTTCTGTCTGGATGGGGGTTGCAGTACCGAGTATCAAATGCCGAGTACGCTTTCCAATTTGATGCATGAAAGCAAGAAGATTATTCGGTTCAGCCGCTTTATCGCCCAGTCCACCTCTTGCTCGTGCTTTATGTGCTTCATCCAGAATGACTGTCCCGAATCGATTCTTAAGGAGCATCCCTGCTTCTTTGACGAACTCAGACCTCTCCCGCTGGTGCATGATCAAACCAGTCGATATGATAGCAATTTTATAAGGACATTTTTTTATAGAAGATGCATCTCCGCGGGGAGATAAGACTTGTCCTTCGACACCAAGCCACACCTTTTTTTGAGAAGACCAGACAGCCGTGGGAACCCCCAGTTTATCCATCATCTCAATTTGCCATTGAATCGTTAACGTGGACGGAGCAAGAATGAGAACGGGGCCATCTTCAAGAAGAGCACCCACCAGCGCACTGGTTGCCATAGAGAGTGTTTTACCTACCCCGACCTCGTCAGCTAGAAGCAAGCGGGCTTTACCGTACGTTTCCCGATGCTCCAAAAACATAGTTACAAAGGAGCGCTGCCAGGGTTGCAATTGTTCCCCGCCCCGATATATCGGAGCTTCAGCCATTGCGGCAGCCGGGACCTCAGATGGCTTCAATACTTCTACCGTGACCTCCCGACGATTAGCCACACGATTGATTTCTGCCAGTATGGCTTCCGGTAGAGGTACACCTTCGCTCCACAAGGCCCAGAATTCCCTCTCTACCCAATCAGCGCTTTCCTCGTCGTCATCCTGCCATACCAGCTCATAGTTATGGGCAAAGGCACTTTTCGACTCATTAACAGAACCAATGAACGATTTGCGACTACCATCAGGATAGTGTATTGATCCGGCTTTTCCATGAAGGAATAGGCGCTCCCGCGGCACAACCCTTATTTCCACATTACCAGACTGCAATAGCTTATCGAGGATCTGATAGCGTTCCTTTTTTAGAAGTGCTTCCGCTTCAACATCTACTTCGTTCCAATGCTCTTTAAGAGCTGTATTCCGCCTTGTTGCCATCTGAAAATCAGCCAAGTCCAGTTCAGAATTACAAATAATCTTCACTTCAGGAATTTTTGAGATTACCTCGCCAACCAGCTCGAAAATAGAACTCCTAAAATAGCCTGCAATACGGAAATATTTCGATGCGCCCTTAAGGGTTTCGGCCAAAAACTCTGTATCCAATCGCTCCGTTCGTGATGAAAACCGCTTTAACGTCATATCTTATAACCTCTGGTTTCTTATTGCCTCAGAGAGTATGCGTGCACAGCTCGCCTCAACATCAGGTTTGAGGGTTTTTGTGCCTTTCAGACCTTCACGTTTCTCCGCCAGATAATCTGCCATTTTAGAAAGCAAGGTCTTGTTGGGCAGATAATTTGGACAGTTGTCCATCAGGTGCAACAGCACATCTTCCACTTCCACCTCTTTGAAGAGTTCATAGAGAGCGTAAAGTAAAGCCCGTAGCGGTGTCCCCGCAATTTCAGCATCTCCGGACATCATCGCACTTTTGAACTCGGTCGATAGCTTCAATCGTGCAAAATTAGCTTTGGAACTATCGCTCATCAACTGGTCAAAGTGATGGACTTTGAACGCTTTAGCAAAGTTCTGGTAATTGTCCAGCGTATTGGCACCTTGATGCTCCATCTCCGCCATCTTAAGATAGAAACGCTCCACAGCCTGTAGTTTCTGCCATTCCCCTTTTTCAAAACCCACCGGGACAAGAAATTGGACGGCAGTCTGGACAGCAAAACCGATCAGTTCATCCACAAAGGTCTTCTTACCTTTTTGGCGAGGTGCTTCAGCCTCGATCACCATGTCCTTACCATCAATGCGGGAGTAGGCTGTCAAGACTTTCAAAGCAGCGGCGTACCCGGCCATCTGTAGGTCAGCATCCGTATAAAGCCCTTCGGAGCCCTGTGCCCGCACCTCTTTATCCAGTCCTATTAATGACTCTACCTGTCCTTTCACCGCTTCCTCAATTTCCCAACCTAAATCATCACGGAAGGTTTCCAACTCTTGATGGCGCTTTCGAAGAATGAGAATAATAGTCCCTTTGACATTAGCCCCCTGACGCAAGGCAGAATCCGTTTCCGTGACGACATACCAAGCTGCTGTTACCTGCAAACCACTGGCCCAGATAATGTTCGCCATATCAGCCCAGATGGCCCCGCTTTGGTGGGTAAACATCAAGACTTGAATGCCGTTATCAGGCATCTTTTGGGTCATCTTACGGTAGGCCGCCACCATGCCTCGACGGAAGCCCTCATCCTCACCTTTAACAGCTAATGAACGACGACTGTCCCAGGTCCAGTGTGCAAATTCCTTAGGAGGTTTTTTTTGCAGCCAAGCAATAAAAAACTCGGTAATCTCTTCATATTTGACCGCATCACCGTATGGAGGATCTGTTATATAAATATCGTTGTCAACATTAATTTCTTGTGCAGGGTGGGAGTTGACGGTTGTAGAAACTTTAGAATCTATTTCATAGTTGCTATGAACGCTCGTAAAGATGCCTTCGATAGAGGCCGTTGTCCTTACGGGGTAGTTGTACAACGTATTAAGAGCTTGATTGTCAAACGTCGCGGCAGAACCACCACCGCCTCCCGCTTGCGGCCTCCATCTAGTAAGTCTCGATAAGTGGTTCATACACTGAAAGAAATTAAATTTTTCCTCAGCTATAGAGTATTTGTTTACCAATTGGAGAAACAATAATTGTCTCGGATTAAACAAATGATGCCAATGGGTCCAACCACGTTCGCGGTAGAGTCGTTCCGTTTCATCCCCCTTCTCGATAACCATATCAGGGATGTAGCCCTTTTCTTGCCACTTCTCAAGATGCTCCCGGACATAATCGATTACTCTTTGTTCCCTTACCATATCATCCACAGAAACGGAGCGAAATTCATAGTCAAAATTTGATCCGGATGGCTTCTTCTTCATCCATTGGATGCAATAAAGGCGTTCTTGAAAAATATCATCCGGGCGTGGTGTAAAATCACTTTTTTCCCACATACGTAGCCGATTCTTATTTTCCTTACCCTCTTTGTAGTCTCCTCGGATAGTCTTGATACCCACTCGGTATTGAGTTATTCCATCCGGTGAATGCACAAGATTTCCGTCTTGGACTGTTCCTTTTTGGGCGGCTTCAACTTCTTCATTAGAATTGACATAGCGAATATTGATGTCGTAACGCTTTTCTTCGGGAACTGGTACAAGCTCAGCAACGACCTTATAGCTATTACTGACGATAAAGCTAGTCATTAATGGTACTTTCCAACCTGATTCCGGGCAGGTAATTTCTAGACAGTATAGAAAAACCTTGGCTCGCCAGCCGTAGCCATCTGTTTCAATTTCTAGGGCATCAATTTCTTTTTGTACCTGCTGTGCGAGTTTTCTCTGAGATTTATCCATCTCAGCCCTTTTTTCCTTGGAAGCTCCAACAATATTAAACCCACCCCACGTGAGCATGCAGGCAATAGGGTTAAGGTCTGAAGCATAAACATCACACCCTAAACGTGCTGCTTCAAAAGGTATTTGTCCGGACCCAGAAAAGACATCAGCCACCTTAGGACGTCTACCAAAGCGAGCTATCCCCATTTGTTCAATAAGCTCAGGAAAAGAGTTTACTGAGGTGCCAAGGTAATTGTTTACTGTTGGCCAAACGTGGTTATAAAGGGAAGCCCCTATCTCTTCCGGTCTTTTGGCAGTTCGTACCTGTTCAGCATAAGGCAATGCCAGTAATTCTTCAGTAGTATCTTGCTTTGAAGCTGGCAGATTTGCTTTAATTCGCTTTTTCATTGACTCTGCGTCGATACCCATTAGCAGTTCAAAAATTTCAAGGTCTTTAATGGGGTTTCCTGTGGCTGGAAGTAATGAACCAAGGATACAGGCTTTGTTAAGAACAAGTGGCTTTCGCCCCTTCCAATAAGCACCTAGAGAGACTAGTAACTGTCCGTGGCTTGCCATTCTTTCTTTAAATGTTTCAGCGGATATTTTCTGCACAGGAAACAGATGTTCAATTAGTGTTGGTTTGTCTTTCCATTCAAATGGTGCTAGTGCCATCAGATATCTCCTTTTTCTAAGAAATCAAAAAGAGTCAATGTCTCTTGTTGTTCTTGTTTCTCTTTTGTCTTTGGCTTCTTTTTGGGTTCTAGCTTAATATTGGAGCCGTCGGACAAGGCGCAGTAAAGTGCTTTGCGCCATCCTCGTCCAGATTGGTTAGCAAGCCCTGCTTCCGATGCAGTTTTGCTGTAAAGCCACCAGCGTTCCTCGGGACGCAATGCCAGCCACTTTTGGCTTATGACAAGGCATTCATCAGGTGAGGCATGCTCCGCGGCCCAACCCAGGACGCATAACTCTCTACCCAGAAAGCGGTCCAGCTTGACTTTCCCGATTGTCCAACCGCCGGTACTTTGTTTTTTGTTTTTTAAGCGCGCATTAAAGTCTCGTCTGGCGTCATCCCGAATTTTGTTCCAGAGTTCTCGAGCTAGAATGAGCCTGCATTCAACCGTTTCACGACGAGCCTCATCGCCATCGAAGCCAAAATCCTCATAAATACAGACAGCATCCCGAGGAGTCGCGGGAATGTCCACATAGAAATGGTGCATCCCAAATTCTGCTGACGCCCCAAAATCAGTAGTGCTACTCATTTTTGTTCTACCTCTCCATTGCCAATCTCAATACCTAGCTGCTTGGCAAAATGCTCTAAATCGTAACCGGTTGGCGTATAGGCTTTTTTAAATGTCATAATTACAGGTGCATCTGGGCTAAGGAGAGTTTGAAGATGTACCAGCTCATTTTCAATAAACCCTGCACTGATCTTCATTTCACCAAGGGAAAGATGGATCACCTTAGGGGCAGAACCCACCATCAGCGTCACCTGCTCAAATTCAATACTTTTCTCCTTAGCCATCTTCAGTCCCTCATACGTTTTTGAGGAACTATCCAAGCGTTTTGGTGATGGGCTATACCAAGTCGCAGGGGCCTCTTTCATAATCGGAACTTCCTTGGAGCCGGACTTGTAGAAGGTAAAGTTGCGCTTTGCCTCGAGGCCTTCACACTCAGCAAAGACATAAACTGTCGTTTCTTCATTTCCCAATTGGATAGGACCTGTATATTCCGTTCCGTTTCGGGCTTCTGACCCATCTAAGGTGTACTTAATTAAACCTTTCGGTGAAACAAACAGCTCTACTGTTCGAGAAACTTCGTTAAATCGATTGCGCAGTGTCAGGTGATTCTTCCATGTTGTAGGAGCACCAGTTAGGTTCTTCCCAGTGGGATCGACGGCAAGAAATTGAACTCGCAGTGCTTTGGTTGCCAGTGAGTTGTCACTTAGTACTGGGCTGCTTTCGGAAACATCGCTGTCCTCTACATAATGGATTCGAGGACTGTTGCCTGCATTCACCACGTCAATCTTCAAACGTACCATGCCCGAATCATCCGGAGACGAGTCTTCACTAATAATAACCTCTGTTGTTTTTGGCTTCGGCTTTTTCGAAATGTAACCATTTCCCAAATCTTCCCATACACCGCGCTGGCAAGCTTCATTTGCTAACTTATCAAATTCTCGACATGGAAGCCAAGGCATTTGAGTCTTCTGCTTCATTCTGTCGAGTAAGTCAGTCTTGCGCGCCTCATCCTGAGAACCGAAAAGCAAAGACTCGGCTCTAGCACGAAGAGCATCAAAGTTTTCGATGATCTGGGTAAATAATTTGATGGGGTCAGAAGTCAGCGTTTTTACAACCTGCCGTTCACCATTGTAGGATTCATTGGATGGATACGTACTATCAAGTGCTTTGGGTCGAAGTACATCTTCCCCTCGATTATTTCCTGGAAAGAGAAGTTTGTCGAAAACTGAAAGAACAGTAGTTTGGAAATCCTGTTGATATTGGGCCTTCTTCTCATCGAGCTCTTTTCGCTGAGGGTGTGAATCGGGAATTTCCTTATCCGCTTTTGTCACTGCATAGACATGGCGGGCCGCTTTATCAATACTGGCAATAGACGACTTATCTCCAGTCAACACCAACAAATTATTTTTGTTAACCAAATCCCTAAAAAAATTAGCAACAACACCTGGAGGGGTCTTTCCATCAGGATTAATAATTATAAGTGCCCGCCCTGTTTTAAGAACAGCTTGTGCCTCGTCCATTTCAGGCGAGTAAAATACTTTCTCATAAGCTTCTTTGGTTTCCGGTTTATACATCTCTTCTAGACGATGGCGTATTAATTCCTCCACCTTGTTCTGCGGGGCTTTATCCGCATAGCCCTGCAGCTTTTTTGTTAAATTCTCCTGATGACTGAAATAGTTACGGCCTTCCTGAGTCTGATGTAAGTACCAAGCGGACTTTTGAAGCTCAGTAAAGGCAGTTAGGAACCCACTTCCTGGGTGATTGGGGTCGATTAAGCACTCAAGCATTTCACTTTGAGTGAGCCCCTTCACTGAATTGACTGCGGTTGATAGGCTCGCCGTTAGCAGTAGAGTTCCAACTTGTTTAGCGAAATGACTCCCACTGTTGATATCAATGATCTGCGCATGGGCGCTGTCCGTGGAATCCCAAAGGTCTCTTGAAATTACATCCCGCATTTCTGAGATATCGGACAGCTTTTCACGAACATCGTGGATGGAGAGATCAAAATGCTGAGCGCCAATTAGATATACATCTTCGCTGCTTTCCCAAACGGATTTCATAAGACGCGAAACCAATTCCATCAATCCACGCGTTTGTTTGAACTTTTCGTTTTCCTTAAACAGGGCAACAATACTCTTGAAGCTTGGATGAAACGGATAGGTTGATTCTATCTCATTAGCCAGTGCCTCCGCACTTCTTTCAACTGTTTTCGCTTTTGCAGCTTCTGATAGTCTCGACGCATAGACTGCAGCAGTTTCTGCTATTTCGCTTTTATCCGGCAACGACAGAAAGAGACGTTTGCGAAGAATTTCATAGATTTCATTGGATTCCAGATTAACCGGAGTAATAGAAACTTCCGCACGCCCTAGCTCCTGTGTAGCATCATCAAGCGCTCGTTGGATTAGCTTCCCGCCGGTATCGTAGGCAGCCTCCAGGTCAGACACGACAATACAGACGTTTTTCTTTTTTTGGGCTGCTGTTAGCATATTGGAAAATGCTCTGGTAACCACGTCGGCAATCGTTCCATGACCTAAAACCTGCGTGCTGTAATAATGGAAATAGGGAGGCATCTCATCCAAGAGAATAAGAATGGGTTCTTCGCCATCGAACAGTTTCACCCATGACTGCTCATCCGGAGCCTTTGCACCGGATTCCCAATATTCCCTAAAAATCCCCTCTTTACCTAACTGACGGGCAATTTCCCCCCAGAAATAAGTATGAGGATTGTTGCGTCCATTAAACGCGGCTATCTTGGCCGAACCAAAATCGGACTGATATGGCATGGATCCTATTTGTGCCTCTCGAAGCGTTGCATCTTTTGCTAAGAGTCCAAACCCAACCATCAGGTGTGTTTTACCACCGCCCATGGCTTGTTTAAGGTGGAACACGGTATCGTTTGACCTTCCAGCAAGACGTGCCATTCCCTTGGATAGAAGGGCTTTCATTCCGTCTGTTATGAACGTTTTCTTAAAGTAATCCTGTCCATTGGTGTCATGAATGATCTGATCCAGTTGCTCGATCTGATCACCAACATTTATTTCAAGAGCCTTTGGTTGTAGTACGCATGCTGATTTGACTGTTTTCATTTATAAGCTCCTTCCTTTTACCCTAACTAATTGAAGCAAGGCTCCACGTATATAACTCATTGGACGGGGGGGATTCTCAATGAATAACCCCCCACTCTTCCGATAGATTCTTATAGAATACCATCATTCCAAGGCACCTAGCTGTCACAAAACACTTATTCTCCAACAAAAAAAAACGCAAATGCCCCATCAATCTGAACAGTTGCGCCGTATGGTTATATAGTGTTCTCACACAATAAAGTAGCCATACTTTGGCACCCCTGCGACTGCAGTACTAGATATCTTAAATATTAGATTCGACATCAATGTAAAATGTCCTCTTAATTATCTAGGTTATTACATGAGATATGGCTATACTTAGAGGGGGATTTCACCTACAGATTGCCCCTCCAAATCGTCCTGTTTTTGTGATCCCTATGTTCCGGGATGATTGTCAGTCGATCAGACATCGCTCTAATATATAATATCTTATTGTCTTTTCTATATCTTAATGATGACTTGTGGTTATAGCTTGACCATATAACTAAAAAATTGTGCAGGACTACCCTATCGTCAGGATAGTCCTGCTTGCGTTGTTACGGTACTAAATCATATAAAAGGATCTTCAACTCAAATGATGAACGGCTCTCCCATCCTTCTGACCCAAGAAAGCGATGATTCAACGCTCCCTCCCTCAAACTTGGAGGCCCCTCGACCCAGGTCTCTGATCAAACAAGACAATTAGCTTCTTGCTTTTTCTGGTCGACCGAAAAATACAGGTCCGTCCCATCCACATACTCGCAGAGGCTGTAGGAGCCGTTAGTTCGGAAGACTACCCTTACAATATGGGTTGGCTTACCTTGGCTTAAATACGATTCCCGAAGCGTTACATCGTCCAGCGAATACGGGAGGAATTCTGCAACCTTCAGTTTTTCCTCAAACGGGATTACTGCGACTGTCATGACCCAGACATTATCATCGAGCATTTGCAGGCCGGGGTTATATCCGTTGCGTTCGAATTCCTCTTTCAGCCTCTCAAGAATCAGTTCATTCTCGGTTTTCATTGTGGTTTCTCCCTTCGTCGTTAGGTGGTCAAATGACCAAGCTTAATTTGTACAGCAGAGGCCTTAACCTCAAAACAGAAAAAGCCCCTCCGACTCGTCGTCGGAAGGGGCAGCCAAGAAGTGCTTCTGCATGTCTTTATCGAAGTTCAATTCGATCGCTTCGATCTTTCGGTTTTTGACGCTGATTTGCTTGATGACCAGATGCAGCAACGACTTGATTTGCTCGGTAGAGGCTTTGAAGAGAAGCTGGTCAAGCTGACCCAGTATGGCCCGGACGTATTCGAAATCCACCAACTGACTGCTATCGTTGCTGAGCTCCCACTCAATCTCGGACTTTCTGGCGATAAGTCGCTCCTTCTCCGCCTTCAGCTCTTCCAACCGGTTGGCAAGGGTTTCGCGGTCCACCAGCTCGTCCTCAAACAGGCCAAAATACTTTTGCCGCTTGCTCTCAATGGACTCCACCTTCTGATGGATACTTTTCAGTTCCTCCTGTAGCGGGGTCGTATTGCCTTTGTGGTGCTTGTTCATGGCAGTAATGACATCCGCGAGGATGCACTCATTGTAGATCACCTCCTTGATGCGCTGGTAAACGAACGATTCGGCATAGTCAGCTTTCACGCTATTGGCGGAGCAGACAGAGCTGCCCTTGCACTTGAAGTTGCCGCAGGAGTAATAGCTGCGGACGATCCTGGAGCCATCCTTCAGTTTGTTGACGGTCCGGCTTGCAACCATCGCCGCGCCGCACTGAGGACAACGCATGAGGCCTGTCAGGGTATATTTTCCGTCGAAGGTTCTCGACGTTATAACGGCTTTGGATTTCTGTAAGAGCTGGACCTTCCCCCACAACTCTTCAGAGATGATGGGCACGTGACCGCCATTAACGAGGATCGGCGAGGCATTCTTGCCTTTGCGCCGTCGTTCATTCCAATTCTCATGTTGCAAATATCGAATCTTTCCCACATAGACAGGGTTGAGGATGATCTGCTTGATGGAATCCGTGCTGAAGGCATTTCCGCGTTTGGTCGTATGCCCTTCGCGATTGATCTGATTGGCAATGCCCTTGAGCCCCTTACCAGATGCGTTGAGCTCGAAAATCTTTCGCACGATGGCCGCCTCCTCAGGGACAATCTCCTGGGTGGAGTCCCTTCGGTGCCGTTGTCCGCGGACCGCTTGACTACTGCGGTACCCGAGCACTTTACCGCCGTTCCACTGACCGGACCGAGCTCGTTGCTTCATGATCATCCTGGTATTGTAAACAATTGTATTTCGTTCCAAATCACCAACCGCTCCAAGCATCTGAAGGGCGAACTTGCCCATGGCGGTTTCCGTCTCGAAGTTTTCAGAGAAGCTACGGAACGTAATTCTTAGCTGACCCAGTTCCTCTACAATCTTCAAAAGGTCAATTGTGCGTCGACTGAGGCAGACGAAAACTAGGCGAGTCAGTATCGATCCGGATGAGCAGGTGGCCTACATCAAGCGACAGCCTGACGTGATTTTGAACAAAGAGCAGATTGAGATCATTCTCGACCTAGGGATGGAGTTCATTGTGGAAAAGGGTATTGCTACTCGAGTAGAGGAGTAGTGCTACGCAAAATGGGGACAACCCTTATCTCTCAAGGATTCTCCCCTAGTTTCTACCAAAAAATTTGCGTCATTTATGATACGGTTCCCCCCGATTTATCTTAAAAGCCCGATAAATCTGCTCCACCAGCACCAGCCGCATCAGCTGATGCGGCAGCGTCATGCGGCCAAAGGACAGCCGCATGTCCGCGCGGCGGAGCACCTCGTCCGATAGGCCGAGGGAGCCGCCGATCACGAACGCCACCTGGCTCCGCCCATAGGTGGCGAGCTGGTCGAGCTGCTGCGCAAGCTGCTCGCTGCTGAGCGCCTTCCCGTCGATGGCTAACGCCACGACGAAGGCATCGCTCCGCAGCTGCGCGAGCACACGCTCGCCCTCCTTACCCTTGACCTGCTGTTCCTCAGCAGGGCTCATGTTCTCTGGTGCCTTCTCATCCGGCACCTCTATCAACTGCACCTTGGCATACGGCCCAAGGCGCTTTACATACTCAGCAATCCCTTGCACCAGATAGCTTTCTTTTAACTTCCCAACAGCCAAAACCTGAATATGCATCCTACTTACATCCTTTGCTCAAAAGTAACTACTTCATTTTCTTCTTTTCTTTTTCATTCATCTTTTTTCTTCTATCTCTTATCTCTTATCTCTTATCTCTTATCTCTTATCTTTCTTCTTCCATCTTTTTCTTTTTTCTCCTATCTTTTTTCTTCCGTCTCTTTCTTTTATTTTTTCTTACATCTTTTTCTTTATTATTTTCTTCCGTCTTTTTCTTTCATCTTTCATCTTTTTTCTTCCATCTCTTATCTCTTATCTCTTATCTCTTATCTCTTATCTTTCATCTTTTTCTTCCATCTTTTGCCCTACATCTTTCATCTCTCACCCACAAAAAAACAAAAATGGAAGCCCAAAACAGCCCCCATCTCCCATCCTTAATCCTTAATCCTTATTTCTTATTTCTTATTTCTTATTTTTTAATCCTTAATCCTTAATCTTTAATCCTTAATTCTCAATCCTTAGTCCTTTATCCTTTATCCTTAATCCTCAATCCTAAACCCTCAAATCCCAACGCTCTCATGTCTTATCCTAATCCTCAAACCACCAAAAACCGAGGCTCCGCATCACAATGCTCACAGGTCCTGGGAGGATCCCACTTCGCGAAATGAGCTTCCTCCAGGTCGATAATGTCTGGGGCTTCCTCATATTCGTCCACGAATTGATCAATGCCGATCTCTAGATGCTCTTTGCATACTACATACATATAAGCTACCTCACTAGTCTGAAAAAT
This sequence comes from Paenibacillus eucommiae, assembly GCF_017874215.1. Taxonomy (GTDB): domain Bacteria; phylum Bacillota; class Bacilli; order Paenibacillales; family NBRC-103111; genus Paenibacillus_AI; species Paenibacillus_AI eucommiae. Next base: position 52,201 of record NZ_JAGGLB010000027.1, on the reverse strand, counting down.
CTGCTTCTTTATTATTGTGCCTCAACCAGAGTCACCACAGCATCCATCTTCTTGCTGCCGCGGTAAAAAACGACCTTTATCTTATCGCCAATCTTTTTCTCATTGTATAGGTACTTACGCAAGGCAATTGTAGTAGGAATGTCCTGGTCATCCAGCTTGACGATCACGTCCTCCGCCTTAATACCCGCTTCCTTGGCTGGTCCTGAGACATCGAATACGATAACTCCAGTCTTCACATCCTCTGGCAGCTTTAATACATCCGTCCCTTTAAAAGATTGCAGCTCCAGCGTAGACACACCCAGCAACGGGCGTTTCACCTTATGGTTCGTGATCAAGCTCTCGATAATAGGCTTAACCGAATTGATCGGAATGGCGAAGCCTAGTCCTTCAACGCCGGTATCAGAAATTTTCATGCTGTTGATTCCGACGACCTTGCCTTCAATATTAACCAGCGGTCCGCCGCTGTTGCCTTGATTAATAGCGGCATCCGTCTGAATAACATCCATTTCCCAATCATAGTCGCCTTCGCGGCCTAAGGAAACCGGAATCGTTCGGCTCGGCAGCGAGATCATCCCTAATGTAACCGTTGGCGTATAGCCAAGCCCTAGAGGAATCCCCACAGCAATGGCAAATTCACCCGCTCTTAAGGAATCTGAATCTCCAAACTCAGCAACCGCCTTCATACCGTCGCCATCAGCTTCCAATACAGCCAGATCCGTAATCAGATCTTTCCCTATCAGCGAAGCCTTCCGATGCTCACCCTGACCCGTAATAATCTCAAAATCTGTTCCCCCGTCAACCACATGGTTGTTCGTCAGCACCAAAATCCGGCTTCCATTTTTCTGAAAAATAACGCCAGAGCCTGCGCTGCTCCCACTCTCTCCCTCACCCTTCGCCGTAGTGATCACACTTACAACAGCAGGCTTGATCTTATCTGCAACACCAACGAACGGATTATCCGTTAGCAAAGTTGATTCGAGGGAAACCGGGACAACAGCTGTCACTGCTTGAGCCTCATTGGAGGGATGAACATTAATAAGTCCAACCAGCCAGATTAACAAGACTAATCCGATTACACCGCCGATTCCCGCTGTGAGCATGACCAATAGCTTTTGATCCGCGGCACTTAAGCGGGCCGTCCTTTTATCTTTTTGTTTCCATTGACGCTGTTGACGCTCTTTAGAAGGCTTTGTTGAATAAAAATCGTCTTCGAAAAAACTCATCCCCGGTCCCCCCTTTGCTTTGCTAATTATGCATGGCTGATTTTTCTTATCAAAATAGGAATGTTTTCCGTTCCTTTTGCCTAAACTAGTAGTAAGTAATCTTTCATTTCAAAACTAGAGTTCTAGAGAAGGAGAATGTACCATGAATCGCATCCATCCCCATTTGGACGAAATCAATATGATTGGCAAGCTTGCCGATCTTAAGGACAGTCATTACCATCAATCTCTACTGCTCTCCGCACTTATTGAGCTTCTCACCCACAAAGGCATTATCACCCTCGAGGAGTTAACGGATAAAGCCCAAGAGTTGAACCATATGGACAACAGCTTAATAAGCCCTTAGCACAACTATTTCCATCTGCTATTTTTATCTACTATTTTTATCTACTATTTGCATCTTTAGTAGCTATCAGTCCCTATTCCTCACCCAAAGTTTCCCACTTTGTTGGCCGGTCGAAATATGTATCCTTCAGCTCCAGATTTTTCGAGTCCAGGGCAACCCCTTTACTTTCCAAAAGGTTATTCACCGTCATTCTGGCTAAATCTATCATATTATGATCGCGGCTAAGATGGGCCATATACACGGATTTGGTTTTGCCGGTCATCACTTCACTAAGCGCTTCTCCGGCAGCCTCATTCGACAAATGGCCCTTATCGCCAAGAATTCGCCGCTTGATATTCCATGGATAATGGCCGACACGGAGCATTTCCACATCATGGTTCGTCTCCAGCACCAGAGCGTCAGAATCCACAATCTTCTCCTTCACCTTCGAGCTCATGTAGCCCAAATCCGTTGCCAGACTAAGCTTATGCTCGCCCTCGTGGAAACAGAATCCCACAGGCTCGGCCGCATCATGGGAAATTCCAAAAGATTCTACCTGCAGGGTGCCAAAATCACGGACTGCCCCCGTTTCCATCACATGCTTGTTTTCTTCTGCAATGACGCCGATCTGCCGGTTCAGCTCTTCCCAGGTTTTCTCATTAGCATAGATTGGCAAATCATACTTGCGGGCGAATGCGCCCAAGCCTTTAATATGATCTGAATGCTCATGAGTCACCAGAATAGCATCAATTTCACTGGCTGCAAGCTCTCTTTCCTTCATGAGCTGCTCCATCTTCTTGGCGCTAAAGCCGACATCCACCAGCAGATTGACCTCGCCGCTCTGAACGACCATCGCGTTCCCTGTAGATCCGCTTGATAATACGGTAAACCTTACTGCCATTGCACTTGCTCCTCTGCTACACTAACTTTTTTCGGCTTGCTTTTCTACTTTTCCAGCTATTTTTACACTTACTTTTCTTTCCTGTCACTACTTCGGAGTGCTCTTGGCTCCACCAAGAATATCCTGAGCATCATCGATGCCTGTCTGCGGTATCACCACAGCCCCATTGAATGCTTGCACATAATAAATATCTCCACTCCCTAAAGCCACACGCCAATGAGGAGCCATATACTGCGTCTGTGAATTGTACAGCTGACCATGATAGCCAAGTCTTACATCAATAATGACAGAGCCTTCCAGCAAATAATTCTCCACCAGACTGCGGACAGCCAGCTGTGCAGGAATAATTGTCTGCTCCTTCTGTGTATCATCGGACTCTACTTCCACATAAGCTTGCCGGTAGCTGACAATTTGCCCTTCAGTTTCATAGAGCTCCGTCTTCACCTCGAACATGGGCAGGGAATCATAGGTCTGATTGAAAACAAACATGCCATCCTTACTGGCTACAGCATCGAACTGATACAAATCCAGCTTCTGGATTTCCTTCCTTGCCGGGTCATCCTTGCCGGCTCCCTTGGCGAGAATCCTCGTTATCGTGGTTGGGGTGCTGAGCGCAATCTTTTCATTCAATCCGATGCTCTCATTCACTTTAACCGTTATTTCCTTTAATTTAGGGACTTCATTGGGAAGCTCCTTCGTAAGGCGAATATTTTTGGCATTCATGACCCTATTCAGCTCTTCTACCAAACCGGACGTATCTGCCGCGAGCTGCGTTTGCTCCGACATCCCATTCCATAGCTGGAAACCGAGAATCATATTCAGAAACAGAAAAGAAAGAATCAGAATCATTTTTGCCCGGCCCCAGTCCATAGCGTCCCTCCCTCTTACTTACTACTTATCGCTTATTGCTTATTGCTTATTGCTTAAAATTACTGGATAAAATCCAACGTGCCATCGCGAAACTCCAAAGCCCATACAGGAGACAGCACCACGCTATCTTCCTTAATAATCGGTGTATAAGCAGGATATATCGAGACGATGCTTGATGAACGTTGATAGTTTTTCAATCGCGCCTCCAAAGCTTCAGCTCCCGGAAGCTCCAGCGGCGTACGCACTGCAGTCTTCTCATCTGGCAGCACCATCGAGCGTTCATAACCGGATACAATACCTTTCTGGATCAAAAGCTTAATAATGCCGAAGCCCTCATCCGTCCGCGAATTAACAATCGGGAAAGCATCATAATACTGCCTGAATATAAAAGTCTGGTTAGAAAAGGCCTGGCGCTGAGGCGTGCGTACAACGGCATAATTGCCATCCCAGCCCCCATGCTGATTTACAAACTGCACACCGGCCAGCAAATTTTCGCTGACATCATTCTTGCTGTCTACGGGTGCTACAGGATCCGAGTAATTGAACCAGCGCTGCTCATTATTAATTTGCAGTCCGCGTTTGGCATCCGTGTAAATTTCCGAGCCATTTCTCTCCTTCAGGTTCCGGGTGATCCCCGGGTCGACAAACAGGCTGCGCTTCAGCTGTTCGGCTGTAAACTGATTATATTTAAACGAATACCCTGTAACAGCAAGCGGTTTAACAGGCAAATAATATTCACCATTACTCGTTTTGTACAAATCCAAAGGATTGCCATAATTCGATACAAATTTTTCCAAATCCTTGCTCGTAAAGTCAGCCTTCGTAATCTCATAGCTCACACTTGGCGAGTCAGTGAACAGAAAAGTTCGCACATCCTCTATTTCACCATTCGTAAAAATCCATATCCTGGTAATAATATCATTATCTAAAGGCAGATCACCTTTAATTTGCAGAAGCTTCTGCAGCACAGTAATCGGAAGTCCATCTCGAAAACGGATCTCCACTCCCTGCTCCTTCGTCCTTATTTCATCCCAGTTGATTGTGCTTAAAAATATAGATGTTTTGGCAAAGCCTTCAATGCTCCGCTTTGTAATATTGTCAAGCAGAGATTCAAAGCCATAGCTGCCAGGATACAACACAGAATGCTGATCCTCACCCATATGAACGATAATCTGATCGGGAAAAAGTAAGCCTGCCAGCTCTGCTGGTGCTCCAAGCAGCTCAGTTTGAACATAATCATTCTGCTGAACAGACTCTGGCTTGGGAGAGCTGTAAGCGAGCAGATAGCTTTGATACAAGCTGCCCAGAATAAGCAGCACAAGTACTAGCGTCTTCAGCTTATCCATCATATCGCTTCACTTTCCTCTGCTTGAACAGGCAGGGTGAACACCACTTTCGTTCCCTGTCCGAACTCAGATTCAAGGGATATAGCTCCCCCGTGAGCTTTTATAATTTCCCGGGCAATAGAAAGTCCAAGTCCTGTACCGCCCATATTGCGTGAGCGGGCCTTATCCACCCGATAGAAGCGTTCGAAAATACGCTCCAGATCCTTTTTGGGAATCCCAATTCCCGTATCTTGCACAGAAATTTGCAATAAATCCTTGTCCACAGGACGCGCCAATATATGAATCGTTCCCTCGTCTGCCGTATATTTAATCGCATTGGATACAAGATTATCGAGTACCTGGTCAATTTTATCGCGATCCAGCATAATCCGGCTTATGCCCTGCTCGATCCGGATCACAATCCGAATCCGCCGCTGCTGCAGCTGAAACGAAAACCGGTCGGCAACCTCCTCCAGCATCTCGGAAACGACAGTCGATTCCTTAGCAATTATCGCCTGCTTCGAATCCAGCCTGGATAAATGCAATAAATCGGTAACAAGCCTGATCATCCGCTCCGTTTCACTGCGGGTTACTCCTAGAAACCTGGTGGCCAGCTGATGGTCATCCATAGCTCCATCGTCCAAAGCTTCCAGATAGCTCTTGATCGTCGTCAGTGGTGTCCTCAGCTCATGTGACACGTTGGCTACGAACTCACGACGTGCTTGCTCCAGCTTCTCTTGCTCCGTGACATCCTGAAGCACCGCTATCGTACCACTCACCCCTTCACCTCTTCGATGAATCGGAGTGAAAGTTACCCTGACAACCAGTTGTTCTTCATCATCCGGAAGATGAATTTCGAGCACCGTCATATTATTGACACTGCTGACATATTCTTGGATCGCTTCGCCTGGCATGCCCAGAACCGCAGCTATTTCCTTGCCAATGGTTGTTTCTTCCTCTACTTGAAGAATTTGCTTGGCCCTGCGGTTCAGTACGATAACCCTCCCGAACTCATCCGCAGCTATAACACCATCGTTCATATTCGTCAGAATCGAAGCAAGCTTGTCCTTCTCCTCTTCATTGAGCGATAAAGCCTCCTTCAAGCGATTCATCATGAAGTTGAACGTATGCCCTAGCTGGCCAATCTCGTCCTTCCCCCGGACCATCACCTGTTGGTCAAAGTCCCCGTCAGCAACCGCTGTCGCCAGCTTCGTAATTTCCTTAATTGGTCTTGTTATCGTATTTGAAAGCATAACACCGAGCACTGCCGTAAGACCAAGCGCAATAATCGTTCCCGTCAGCAAAATTCGAAAAATACTGCCCAGCGTATTATACATTTCCTCCATACTTGCAATGAAATATACAGCACCCAGCACCCTGACACCATTGCCTACCGGCTTGGCGATAATCAGCTTACGATAGCCATCCGTATCCTTGAAAATACGCTGATTCTTAATACCTTGAAGTGCACGTGATACTTCAGTCTGAGGGTTCTTGTGCCCGACAATTTCCTGATGACTCGGCACGGAAGTACTGATGACAATACCATTTGCATCAATAATTTGGATCTCGGCATTACTGATCGCAAATAAATTATTGACATCGCTCCAATCCGTATACGTTCTTTTGCCATCCTCAGTCTTGCTCTCTTGTTGATTTCCCAGAAAGTACGGCTCGAAGATCAAGTCAGACAGCAGCGTCACCTGCTTATCCCGGGAATCCAGAAAGTCTGTCTTGAAATAATTTTCCAATGTCCGATAGAAATAAACGCCAATCAACTGCATGGCAATGAGGATGAGCAATACATAGATAATAACTAGTTTCGCCTGAATCGATTGAAAAAAGCGAACGGCTTTCATTAGAATCCTCCGGCTTTCGGACTCCGCATCATATAACCAAGTCCCCGCCGAGTCATAATATATTCCGGACGGCTTGGGTCCGCCTCCAGCTTCTCACGCAGCCGTCTAATCGTCACGTCCACGGTCCGCACATCACCGAAGTACTCAAAGCCCCATACCGCCTGAAGCAGATGCTCCCGGGTCATAACCTTGCCGGAATGCTTGGCTAAATACTGAATCAGCTCAAACTCGCGATGCGTAAGATCCAGCGGCTCACCATCCCGGTACACCATATACATATCCGTATCGATAAAAAGCCCATGAATACGCAGACCTTGACGCTGTTCGTCGTTCTCCTGCGGGGTCTGTGCCTTCGTCTGCCTTCGCAAATGCGCCTTAACGCGGGCTAACAGCTCACGGGTGCCAAAAGGCTTGGTCACATAATCATCAGCGCCCATTTCCAGCCCCAATACCTTATCCAGCTCCGTATCCTTCGCCGTCAGCATAATAATCGGAGTATTCAGCTTGGAGCGAACCTCGCGGCACACATCCATGCCATCCTTAACGGGAAGCATAAGATCCAACAAAATGAGATCCGGCTGTTCGGAGAAAGCAAGCTCCACTGCTTTACCGCCATCATAAGCACAAATGACGTAGTAGCCTTCTTTTTCCAAATTAAATTTAAGTATATCTGCAATGGGTTGTTCGTCGTCCACGACCAGAATTTTTCCAAACAAACCTACCACCACCTAGTTGATATCCAATGCTTGTTGCTCTATCTATTTTAACATATCTTCAAGCAAAAAGAGACATGGAACCTGTATTCAGGTGCACCCATGCCTCTTCGGCCGTTTTAACGGCTCAGATACTTCAGAGGATTCTCCAAAGAGCCTTTTTTATGAATTTCAAAATGCAAATGGACCCCGGTAGAATCGCCGGTACTGCCCATAACTCCAATCTTTTCGCCCTTTTCGACGATGTCTCCCTTGGAGCTGATAATTTTACTCAAATGCCCGTATAATGTTTCGTAACCATTCATATGATCGATAATAATATAATTGCCGTAATCACTTTTGTAGCCGGTTTCAACCACTTTTCCATTATCTGCTGATTGGATATTCTTATTGCCCGTTATATCAATGCCTTTATGGAGCCTGCCCCATCTCTGTCCAAAGGTGCTGCTTATGTTGGGGGAAATTACCGGCCATGAGAACTTGCCTGTCCCTTCTCCGAGAACTACCTTGGTGCCTCTCCTGGCCTTGGCGACGACTGGCGCCTCAATCAGGTCTTCACTCACGAGCTCCTCGCTCAGCAGCTGTCCATTCACCTTCGTCACTTGAATCGTAACTTTCTTCATCCCGTTCTTACCAGCTGAGACTGGCTGAATAATGCCAACCCGCAGCGAATCATCTTGAATATATTCCGTATCAAACTGTATTTCATGGTTTTGCACGACACGCTCCAGAGTTTTGACCGAAATAACTGGCTTCAGCACAGTCAGATCAATCTCCTGCCCTATTTTCAGCTTATCGTCCTCAATACCCGGGTTATTCTCATGAATGAATTTCGTAGAAGTCCCAAATTTCTGGGCAATGCAGGAGACACAGTCCCCTTCCACCACTTTATATTTCGTAGGCTGCATGCCACCTGTCTGCAATCTCTTCACAACGGCTTTCGGATCTTCGAGAACGTCCGGATCAATAGGAACCTCTTCAGTCTCGACCTTTTCAACAAAATCAACCTTTTCAAGCTCCGAAGGAGCTGATCCGATATCAGTCATCCCCGCATTCGCTGCTGAAAGCGCATTAACCTTACCCGTAACCTTCTCTTTGGGCGTGAAAGGATCTCTTATTTGCTGCAAAATCTGATCTGCCGCGGCCTGATCCTTAACAACCGCAACAACCTTCTCGTCAACCCTAAGCTCTACACCCAGAGCCTGAGGTACGAGTAACTCGTTCAGCTTCGCTATGACACCAGCGTCATCCGTCTCAAGCATATAAGCTACTTCTGGCTCGGTGGAAACCCCGTCAGTATTCAACTCCATATGTACATCAGGATTTTGTTCCTGAATCTCAAGAGGCCTGGAGCTCTTGTATTCTTCAATAAGCTGCTGGCTGCTCACAACACCTATTTCTTGATCATATAACTTCACATGGTAGCCTTCTACCATATTGCTTGCAACGTATTGGTTACCTGAAAGAACAATAGCCCCTACAAGCGTAAGTGCACTTGCTCCATATAACAACCGCCATTTGTGTTGGTTAATTGCCGTCAACGTCGTTGTTGTCATCGTAGATGATTTCTGCTTGTCTGAGTTTAATTCAGTCAAGCTCTCGCGCTTGGTTGTAAGACCCTTAAAAAGTGCCTTTACCCAGCGTATTCCCCTGAAACCTGTCATGAATCTGCTCCCTTTAGACGGTTTTGCATCGAAAGATACATAAAAAAACCTTTATTTACCCAATATACATCCTAACGAAACATTCGTTTTGTTAAATTTACCACACTTTTAGACCTTATTTCAACATTTACCCTCATGATGCAGCAAAAAGTGTTGAAAAAGGCGACCCGGAGGCGTCACTATGGAGATTCATTTAACAGCCGAATTTAAGGATATGTCCAGCTTGGAACAAGCCGTGGAAGAGCTGCGGCTACAAGGCGTGCTCGATATCAGGTTCGATAATCAAATTCCGATAAAAGTAGATTTTCAGGCAGACACAGTCATGGAAAGCTTGGAAAATAGCCTAGCCGGCCAAACATACACCCTTCAAGTAAGCGTCGAAAAATCGCGCTACCGCCAGTCTGAGGATATTATAGCCAAATACGCTGGAGCCCTTTCAGGGACGTTTTAAAGCTATTAGACATTTAAACAAGACATTTTAAACATTTAAGACTTTTACAAACTTAATACTTATTCAAAATTTCCATTAATTGCTTATACTCCTCCTCCTCCAGATTTTGCTGTAAAATTTCATCAGCCTTCTCCAGCTCATCCATCGTTACCCCGTCCTCCAGAAGAGTAGACAATTGCTGTACTTTATCCTCGGGAAGCTTGGTGACGACAAGTGAGAAGATCTTCATTTTGTCCTCGGCCGTCAGCATATCCTTCTTCTCGGCGAACTCCTCCGTGGAGATGGCCATCTGCTGCTTCTCCGAATCCTGCCTGACCTGACCCCATACGGCTACAGCATCGTCCTTAGCACCACCTGGCGCTGGACTGCCGGAAGCTCCTGAACTACCTAAATCATACGGAGAGGTCGCAGGAGATGCCGTAGGAGCTGTTAGAGAAGATGCACCGGACGAACTGGCAGAAGATGCGCCTGGAATGGTCCCATTACTTTGCGTACCCGCGGGCGGTTTCGTGCTTGCAGATGGCGAAGGCTGGACAACCTTGTCATTTATTGCCACAGCCCCGTCTCTTGGCTTACTTATATTCAGCTCTTCCGATAATCTTGCCGTAATATCCGAAATTTGAATCTTCTTACCTATTCCCGGAAGCTGATATTGTCGAATAATCTCATCTACATACAAGCTCACCACATACCAGGTAGTAAGAACCGTTAAAGTCGAAATAAGGACCGTGCTGATAAGAATCTTGCTGAACCAACTCAATAATTTCATATTTGCATGTTCACCTCTGCATACTTGATGGAATACCTACCTCAACCAGTATGGACGAAAATCCGGCGGTTAAATCCTAACGGAGGAAATGTATCCAAAAAAATACAGATTTTTAGTGACAAAAAATTTGATATTCAGGCAAGGCAATGACAGTACTACTGCTCTGCTCTGCTCTGCACTTCACTACACTTCACTTTACTTTACTTCACAGCACTGCACTTCACTGCACTCACTACAACCCACTACAATACAGTACACTTATACACTTACCACACATGCCTATCTCACCATTATCTTTGTACTTGCCTCAGAAAAAATTTTTTATCATATAAACAGCCCCTCCCCCCGACTGGACAAAAATCGAGATAAACACCTGATTTTGAACAAGCTCTTCCGCCCACATCCCTTCCCTCTCTCTAGCAACAATCGGACGAATCGCACGAACACCAAGCTCAAACGGACAGCCAGCAAATGGTTTTTCTCTTAGCGCAGCCGAGAAGGAGCTCATTCGGAAGAGGGCGGCTACCAAAGTAAGATAATAGTGCCAACTAATGCCCAATTCCACGCAAAAAAACCCCTGACAAAAAGGTCAGAGGTTCAAAAAATATATATTCAATTCATCCAAAACCTAAGCATAAATGGATCTTACCAGATTCGTCTGCTCACGATTACGGCCTACCGAGAAAATGGAAATCGGAATACCGCTCAGCTGAGAAACGCGTTCGATATAATGTCTGGCATTCTCCGGAAGATCACTAAGTGTGCGGGCTCCAGTAACATCCTCGCTCCAGCCTGGCAGCTCTTCATATACAGCTTCACACTCAGAAAGTGTTTTTAAGCTTGCAGGGTAATGCTCCATCAGCTCACCACGGTACATGTAACCTGTACAAATCTTGACAGTTTCCAGTCCGCTCAGAACGTCAATGGAGTTCAAGGACAAGCCTGTAATTCCACTAACTCTTCTTGCATGACGCACAACGACACTATCGAACCAGCCTACACGGCGAGGTCTTCCAGTAACTGTTCCGTATTCGAAACCTTTCTCACGGATCCAGTCGCCAATCTCGTTGTTCAGTTCTGTTGGGAACGGGCCATCGCCTACACGTGTTGTATAAGCTTTAGCTACGCCGATAATATTGTCGATCTTTGTTGGACCAACGCCTGATCCGATACATACGCCACCAGCAGTTGGGTTCGAAGAAGTAACGAATGGATAAGTCCCCTGATCGATATCCAGCATCACACCTTGGGCACCTTCAAACAATACACGGCGTCCTTGATCAATGTTATCATTCAAAACAACAGAGGTGTCTGTTACATAAGGACGAATGATTTCCGCGTACTCTAGGTATTCTTTAAGAATAGGCTCAACATCAAGAGGTGTGGAACCGTAAACTTGCTCAATCAGCACGTTCTTCTCAGCAAGAACCCGTCTCAGCTTAAGCTCGAATTCCTCCGCATCCATCAGATCAGCGATCCGAATGCCATTGCGAGCCGCTTTATCCATATAGCAAGGGCCAATCCCTTTGCGGGTTGTACCGATTTTATTATCACCCTTACGCTCTTCCTCTAAGCCATCCATAACAAGATGGTAAGGCATGATCACATGAGCGCGGTCGCTAATTTTTAAATTCGTAGTGGTAAAATCATTTTCATGAATATAATTGATTTCCTCGATTAAAGCCGCCGGATTAATAACCATTCCATTGCCGATAATACAAGTCTTATCTTTATAAAAAATTCCGGAAGGAATCATCGTGAGCTTGTATTTCTTGCCCTCGATCAGGATCGTATGGCCAGCATTGTTACCGCCTTGATAACGGGCTACAACTTCAGCTGATTCAGCCAGAAAATCCGTGATTTTACCCTTTCCTTCATCTCCCCATTGCGTTCCGACAACAACAACCGTTGACATTTGCACAACCTCCGCGGGGTGACTATGCACCCTGTATTTGCCATTCTTTGTTAAAGTAAAGCATCAAAAACAGATCATTTCAGAGACACTCTAGCGCTAATTTGTACCGTTTGTGGCATACAAATTTACCTATAGGCGTGATTCACTCTTTTTTTGGAGCGAGCCTCGATACAGGTTTTTTGCCGTCTCTAGTGTAGCAGTACACCCAAGTAAAGTCAATAAAAAACGAACGATCCAACCATGCCATGTGCAATCGTTCGGGTATTATAGCCTAATATAGTGTATTAGTGCGATCAACGTGCTCCTGCAGACATTTCCTGCTGTGAACGGTCCATGTTGACGAATTTATTATAATTTTTCAAAAAAGCCAGCTCGACCGTTCCAACCGGGCCGTTCCGCTGCTTGGCCAAGATGATTTCAATGATATTCTTCTTCTCGGATTCCTTATCGTAGTAGTCATCCCGGTACAGGAACGCTACAATGTCGGCATCCTGCTCAATCGAACCGGACTCCCGAAGGTCAGACATCATCGGACGCTTATCCTGCCGCTGCTCCACACCCCGGCTCAGCTGAGACAGTGCAATGACCGGAACATTAAGTTCCCGTGCAATCTGCTTCAAGGTACGAGAAATTTCCGATACCTCCTGCTGCCGGTTGTCTCCCTTGCCGCGGCCGTGAATCAATTGAAGATAATCGATCAGGATCATGCCGAGGCCCTTCTCCTTCTTCAGCCTCCGGCATTTGGCGCGAATGTCGGTTACAGTAATCGAGGGAGAATCATCGATATAGATGTTCGCCTCGGACAAAGCTCCTATAGCCATCGTCAGCTTCTCCCAGTCATCTCCTTCGAGATAACCGGTCCGCATCCGGGTGGCGTCTACATTCGCTTCAGCGCATATCATCCGCTGAACCAGCTGTGCCGCGCCCATCTCCAGGGAGAAGATGGCGACGGTCTCTTTCGCCCGCACCCCGACGTTCTGCGCGATGTTCAGCGCGAACGCGGTCTTCCCTACCGAAGGCCGGGCGGCTACGATAATAAGGTCCGAGCGCTGGAAGCCGGACGTCATCTTGTCGAGATCCACGAAGCCCGAAGGGATTCCGGTGGATCCTCCTTTGTGCGAGTAGAGAAACTCTACCCGCTCGAAAACTTCCATGAGCACATCGCGAATGGAGATGAACCCGCTGGAGGAGCGCCGCTGCGAGATCTCCATGATGCGCTGCTCGGCTTCGCTGAGCATATCGCCCACGTCGTCGGCGTTCGCATAGCCGTTGGAGACAATCTCCGTAGCTGTGCGAATCAGCTTGCGCAGCATTGACTTCTCTTCTACGATCGCGGCATAGTAATCTACATTCGCGGCCGTAGGCACGGCATTTGCCAGCTCGGAAAGATAGGTCACACCGCCAATGTCCTCAAGCTGCTGCTTATCATGCAGCTTGGACGTCAGCGTGATCAGATCGACCGGCTCATTCTCCTCAGACAGCTCCGTCATCGCATCAAAAATGCGCTGATGCGTGCCGCGATAGAAATCATCAGCGGTCACACGCTCCATCGCCGTTATGAGTGCATCGCCGTGCAGCAAAATAGCACCAAGCACGGCTTGTTCAGCTTCTATATTTTGTGGGGGTACTCGATCCAGAAACAACTCCCCGCTCATAGCACCCACATCTCCTTTTACATACGTAAGTCTCATACAGCTTCTGTCTAATAAATCGTGATGAATCTAATGAATCTAATGAATCTAGTAATTCTAGCAAATCTTCAATCTTCAAACTTCTCTACTTACTTGTCCTCTATGACCTGAACATTGAGAGATGAAGTGACTTCACTGTGCAGCTTTACAGGAACCTTGGTAACTCCCAGCGTACGGATTGGATCTTCCAACAGTAGCTTGCGCTTATCAATCTTGATGCTTTGCTTCTCAAGGGCTTCGGCAATTTGCTTATTGGTAATCGCTCCGAAGAGACGTCCACCCTCGCCTGCCTTAGCTTTGATTTGAACGGTCAGCTCAGCGAGCTTTGCACCAAGCACCTCGGCATCAACCTTCTCCTGATCTTTCTTTCTTTGCTCCGCTTTTTTCTGATTGTCAATCTGCTTTACAGTTCCTTGCGTTGCTGGTGAAGCCAGGCCCTTGGCAATTAAAAAATTAATCGCATAGCCTTCCGCCACTTCCTTGACTTCTCCTTTTTTCCCTTGACCCTTCACGTCTTTCAAGAATACTACTTTCATTCGAAAAGTCCCTCCTCTTGCTTAATTTCCTCCAGCACCTGCTTAAGTCTTCTCCCTGCTTCCTCAACAGTTCCTTCCAGCTGAGTCGCAGCGTTAGTTAAATGTCCGCCGCCGCCAAGTCGCTCCATAATGACCTGCACGTTCATTTGTCCCGTTGACCTTGCGCTGATGCCAATGAGTCCGTCATGCCGTTCGCTTATGACGAAGGATGCCATAATATCGGTCATATTAAGCAGCGTATCGGCAACCTGCGCAATCATAAGCTGTGAATATTTACGTCCTGGCTCTGCAGCAGCAAACGCTATATGTTCATATAAGGTTTGTGCATGCTTGATAATCTCGGCCTTTTCAATATATGAACCGAGATCTTCCTTCAGCAGCCGTTGAATCAGGGCGGAATCGGCGCCGTTCCGCCGCAGAAAGGATGCCGCCTCGAAGGTTCTGGCTCCCGTGTGCAGGCTGAAGCTTTTCGTATCAACCACCATGCCGGCAAGCAGCACCGTAGCCTCCAGCACCTCCAACGTCAGCTTGTCGTTGAAATATTGCAGCAGCTCCGTTACAAGCTCGCATGTGGAGGACGCATAGGGCTCCATGTAGACCAGTGTGGCATCCTGAATGAATTCCTCACTGCGCCTGTGATGATCGACGACGACAATCCTGTGGGTCAGGTGCAGCAGCCTCGGCTCCGCAAGCATCGAAGCCTTATGCGTATCCACGACCACAGCAAGTGTCCGCTGGGTAGTAATCTGCATAGCCTGCTCCGGAGTAATAAACCAACGGTACAACTTCTCATCCATTGAAATGGTTTCCATCAGCTTGTCGATCGACGGATTCACGCCTTCAAGAACAATGTAGCCTTCCTTGCCTGCAATTTGAATCGCTTTAAGCACGCCCACAGCCGCGCCAACTGAATCCATATCAGGGACTCTATGGCCCATTACAATCACTTTGTCGCTTTCTTTCATTAAATCTCTTAATGCATGGGAAATCACTCTCGCCCGGACTCGCGTACGCTTCTCAACCGCATTCGTACGCCCTCCATAAAAGGAAAGCCGCTGGCCAACCTTCACCGTAGCCTGATCGCCTCCGCGGCCCAGAGACATATCCAGACTCACCTGAGCCATCTGTCCGATCTCCACCAGCCGTTCGGCTCCAGATGCTACGCCCACGCTTAGCGTCAGAGGAAGCTTATTCTCTATCGTTAAATCACGGACATCATCAAGAATATCAAACCTTGTTTGTTCAAGCTGCTTAAGCGACTTTTGATTCATAACGATGAGGAAACGATCAGAGGAGGTCCGACGTAGGAAGAGCTCGTTCTTTTGCGCCCATTCCGTTAATTCTCCAGTTACTTTAGCCAGCATAAGACTCCGGGTTTGATCGTCCAGGCCCTGCGTAGCTTCCTCCAGATTGTCCATCATTACAATACCGACGGCAATCTTCTCTTCTTCGTATTTTTTCGAAAGGTTCGCAAACTCCGTAATTTCACGGAAGTAGAGCAGCCGCTCCCCCTGCTTCATCCAAGTCTGATACACCTGCTTGCCGATGACCAGCTCGAATTTCTCATCCTTATCCTTCTTGCTTTTCAGCTCAGGCATCAGCTCCAGGATCGACTCCCCGACAACGGAATCCCGGTCCAGCATCTTCGCAACAAACGAATTATGCCATTCAATCCGCTTCTCTTCATTATAAATCATAATTCCGATGGGAAGACTGCTCGTGACCTCGTTGCCGGCCTTCTTAACCCTGTAGGTTATCGTTCCTAGATAGTCCTTCAAATCTGCACGAAATGCGGTTTCCGCCTTAAGCGTGAAATAAACCAGCAGCCCGCTAAGGATTACAGCCGCCACCCCTAGAATCCATTGATAGGCAAAAATCGCAAGCGTAAGTCCCCCCAGCAGGGCGAACGTCCAAACTATATGCAGTCCGTGCCACCGCTTAAAAAGGAATTTCGGCATTGGCTCAAGCTCCTAATCCTATAATTTTTTCTTAAATCGTTCACGGATTGGAAACGCGACATCGAATACTCCCAATAAACTGTATAAAAAGAAAAATGGAGGCACCACTAGCAGCAATATAATACCTATTATCGGCATAGCCCGGTTCCAATTCTTGGTGTGCGCTACAAAGAACAGGAATGAAATCGCCTGGAGTGCAAAAAGCGGTACAAGAATCAGCAGCATATTAAACAGCAGCACCGCTATCATCGAGTCGGACCCCGGCTTAATAAATAAATCCGCGGCAAAAGCAATCAGGTAGAACCAGACAAAGGACTTCGGCAGCATCCGCTCCCGCATAGGACGTAAACCGGGAATTTGCTCACCAGTCTTACCCAGCAGCCAGCGGCTGACTCCATGTGTAACCAGCGAATAAAATAAAACAAAAGCAATCAAATAAACCGGTATAATTTGAATCAATAAATTCAGATACAAATCCTGATCCGCAGGAAGAAGCTCTCTTAGAGCCGGACTCATCGAGTTGATGCTGTCGCCCATAAGCTGCTTGAATTTCATAATCGGATTAAAGCCCAGCATAGATGCAACCATAAGACTCAGCAGCGATTCTGCCAAGAGCGTTATCGAGCCCGCTGTAATGACAGACCTGGCAGCCGCCTTGCGCTTATACATATTTCCCATCACCAGAACCGGCGGGAGGAAAAAGAGTGACACAGCGATCAGGAATGCCCCCTGCCAAGCAGCTAGAGCGTAGACCACGAGCAAGCTTGCTGCATAATAAATAACGAACTGCTTCGTACTTGATTTAACATACAGTATCAGCACAGGTACCATCAGAAAGCTAACCGTAAAAATAATGAACGGAGACATAAAGGACAATAGGATAATCCCCGCAATTGCACTCCATAAGAACCTCTGCCAACCTTGCTTCCCCAAAAGGGCTCACCTCTTACATTCAAGTTCTTGCATTCAATGATTCGATTATACCACAAAACACCCTAATAGAAGAAAAGCCAATCCCATCCTGCTCATAATCCAGTATTCTCTGTAGTCCTGACGACCTGGCTCTTGCCAGTCTGGCAGCAGATAAAGCCTACGAGTCATAATTATACACAATATTAACTTGGCCCACTAGCGAACATGCCATTACATTTCACTAAATAAAAAGGACTACAACGGATTCCTCCATCATAGTCCTTTTATAATTTCACTTCTTAGCTTACTCAGTTGTGTAAGGAAGCAGCGCGATTTGACGGGAACGCTTGATAGCGATCGTCAGAGCACGTTGATATTTAGCGGAAGTGCCAGTCACACGACGCGGAAGAATCTTCCCGCGCTCGCTGATGAACTTCTTCAGCGTTTCAATATCTTTATAATCAATGTGTTTGATTTTGTTTACAGTGAAGTAACAAACCTTCCGGCGCTTTCCGCCTTTGCCGCCTTTACGAGGAGCAAACTTACGGTCTGCACGGTCGTCACCATCGTTTCTTTTGAAACCCATTTGTACTCAGTCCTTTCTACTTTAGAATGGCAAATCATCATCTGAAATATCGATCGGTTTTCCGTCATCGATGAAAGGATCCTGCTGCTCGCGTGATCCACCGTATCGAGCGCCGCCGCCATTTCCTGGGCTCGTCCCTGTTCCTTCTTCACGATTGCCGGATCCGCTTGATTCAAGGAAACGCACATTGTCAGCAATAACCTCAGTCACATATACTTTGCGACCTTCATTATTGTCGTAATTGCGCACCTGCATGCGGCCTTCAACAGCTGCCAGACGACCTTTACGCAAGTAATTCGCACACGTTTCGGCTAGTTGCCTCCACGTTACGATATTGATAAAGTCAGCTTCCCGCTCTTTCGTTTGCGAATTGGCAAACGGACGGTCTACAGCTAATGTGAATTGGGTAACAGCTACTCCGGCTGGAGTATATCTAAGCTCCGGATCTCTGGTCAACCTGCCGATAAGAATGACACGATTCAACATGGTAATCCCTCCTGGCGATAAGTACTATCATGATTAGGCAACGTCTTTTACGATTAAGTGACGAATAATTTCGTCCGTAATCTTCAATACGCGATCAAGTTCTGCAATAACTTCAGGTTCTGCGTCGAAGTGTACAAGGACATAATGTCCATCACGGAACTTATTGATCTCATACGCAAGACGGCGTTTACCCATTAAATCATGCTTGGTAATTTCGCCATTACCGTTCGTGATGATGTTTTGAAACTTTTCTACAGTAGATTGAACAACTTCAGGCTCAATATCTGTACGAATCACGTACATTAATTCATATTTGCGCATGTATTTCACCTCCTTTTGGTCTAAGCGGCCCCCATTTTCAAGCATCATTAGCTTGTAGGAGCAAGGAGCGAGGATTGCTTTTCAAAACTCGCACCTAAATACTATAGCAGATTCACTATTATTTTACAAGCTGATCCCTTCCTTTGAGGTGCTTGTCCGTAACGGAAGTGCGTGGGCGAGGGAATGGATGTGGGCTCCAGCCGCTGTTAAAGATAGGTTTCCTTGATCTAAATTTTCTTATCAGTCAAAAAAGAGCCAGACAATAAGTCCGACTCTTCCATATGTAAGCCTCTATCCTCTTTCTTCTGTCCCCTATTAATCCCGGGAAAAACCAAGCAGCCTAAGTATGTACAAAAACAGGTTGATAAAACTCAAATACAAACTTAATACGGCCATTGGAATCGCTTCGTCTGCCAGTCCATGGCGGTACTGAGAAATATCGTAAAGAATAAACCCGGAAAAAATCAAAACGCCACCAATCGCGATCATCAGACCCAATGTGCTGCCAAAGCCGCCGATAAACATGCCTACAAGGCTAAATCCGATCAGCGTAAGCAAACCTACCATTAAAAAACCGCCAAGGAAGGTAAAGTCTCTTTTTGAATAATAAGCATACAAAGTCAGTCCGCCAAAAATAACAGTTGTTACAATAAAAGCTGTGCTAATCAAGCCCGAACCGCCCACATTGGCATAATGCATAACGGAAGGGAAAATCGTAATCCCGCTTATAAAGCAAAAAGCATAAACAAACAAATACCCGACCGAACGGCCTTTACTACGGCGAATGAAAAAAGCACTGATCAGCATAATAAATTCCACAATCACTAGCGGGATAATCCATTCAACCGGTACGAACTCCATCCCCACATAGGTGCCTATAAATGAAACTAGTATAGACAACGTGAACATGCGCAGCAGCTTATGAAAAGACGTGTTGTAAACCCGCTCCACTCCGCCGGTTATTGTGTCATTCTGCCCATAACTCATGGCTTCACCTACCTCCTAATTTTACCGAAAAAACGGTTATTGTTATTGTATCATTAAAATAGGAAAAATAAACCTCTTATCCACCTAAAAACGTATAAAGACGCATGTTTGCCCTGCTTTTGGGTACGCTAGAAAGGTAATGGATGGAGGTGAAGCAAATGGGCGAAAAAACGCAATATAATCCTGGGGATCACGCACCTAATGATGGGGAATATATAGAAATTGGCGAAAATGATTTTCACATGGGAATCAACAACCCCAAAATGGTTACTTTACAAAAAGGGGATCACTTCCCGGATACAAGCAACCATAACCGCAAGTGGAGACGTAAAGCTAAAAATAGCTAGAAATCAATAGCCTATGGCAGCGTTACGATCCGATAGAGCAAGGAGACTCGTCGCTATGAGAAAATTCACTCTTTATTTGACCTTGTTTGGATTGGTTCTGTGCTTGGCTCATTACCTCTTTCATGACTACGATAGCGTCTACCTGCTATTTTACGCATTAAGTGTCCCAGCCTGGTTCGCTACAGTGTTTACGAATGTGTACGATATTTCCATGACGAATCTGTTAGTCCTATATGTGCTCACCATCGCTTCCTGGTCACTTATAGGCTTTATTATCGACCGATTCACATACGGGTACCGTCGTCGCAGCAAATCATAACCAGCCTGCCTGGACGCACCGATGAAACGCAACAACGAAACGCACCAAATAACCCTCATGCATAGTTCACCAATAAGGGTTATTTGGGCTTTGCTTTGAGAAAGATGCCTTGTAGCGTCCTTTGAGGTGCGTGTTCGAGACTTGGGAGCGTTGCGGGAGGGAATGGCTGTGGGCTCCAGCCGCTGTTAAAGATTTGTTCCATCGAATGGAATGGATATGGGGGTTAGAACAAATCTTTTAAAGGCGGACGCTAACGCTCTTCCACCCACAGCGCTTCCCCTCTTCTCAGCTACAATCGCACGAACGCCAAGCTCAAACGGATAGCCAACAAAGGTTTTTCTCTTGACTGGTGGAGACTTCCCCGTGGGCCAGCCGCTGGGATTGAAGAACGGCCCCGCCAGCGCACACAATCGAGAAGGACCCTGAAAGGCCATCCGCCTTCTTTTAACGATAAAAAACATCGTTAACGTGACGGATCGGCCTGAAAAACCCCACTTAATGATGAAAAACATCGTTAAGTGGGGTTCACGCTCATTTCTGCGAAGGGCGGGCTGCTACTATCGCTACTATCGCAATTCTCACACAGCCCTTCCCTCACTCAGCTACAAAAATTTTATAAAATAGGGATTTTTACCCACTGACGGGAATTCGCCGATTGTTCAACAGCTTCGAGCACAATTTGGTTGCGTACGCCATCATCAAAGTTAGGTGCCGGACTGCGTCCTTCTGCAATACCTTGCATAAACGCATGCAGTATATTGATAAACGTATGCTCGTAACCAATAATGTGGCCTGCTGGCCAATAGGCACCGGCATAAGGATGCTCCTGCTCTGTGCAGCTAATCGTGCGGAAGCCCTGCGAGCCGGCCTCATCTTCCTCTAAATACAGCTGCAAGTTGTTCATATCCTGCATGTCCCAGCGAATTGAGCCTTTGGATCCGTTGATTTCGAAGTTGTTGCCGTTACGATTTCCTTTGGCAAACCGCGAAGCTTCAAAGACCCCCATCGCACCATTGTCAAAACGGGCCATAAAAGCGACCGCATCATCAACATCCACTTCGCCATACTCGGTATCGCTGATTTCCGCATTCAGGCCACCAGACATCTCACCTAGCGGTCGCTTCTTAATGAAAGTTTCCATCATGCCTGAAACCTCCACAAATTCCCCGACAAGGAAACGAGCCAAATCAATGGAGTGAGCCATTAAGTCGCCATGCGTTCCAGAGCCGCAAACGTCCTTGCGCAAGCGCCAGACCAATGGAAACTGCGGATCCATAATCCAGTCCTGCAAGTATCGGGTGCGCACATGATAGATTTGTCCGAGCCGTCCTTCACTAATCAACTTCTTGGCGTACTGAATAGCAGGAACAAAACGGTAATTGTGGCAGATCATATGTACGATCCCCGCTTTGTTCGCCGCATCACGCATGCGAACCGCTTCCTCCACATTCAAGCTCAGCGGTTTTTCGCAAATAATATGCTTGCCCGCCTCCGCTGCAGCTATGGCAATCTCCGCATGCGTATTATTGGGAGAACCGATATCGATCACATCGATATCGTCCCTTTCAATCAGCTTCCGCCAGTCCGTTTCATACGAAGCCCAGCCCATTTTGTCCGCGGCAGCTTTCACGCCTTCTTCATTACGTCCAACTACCGCTTGCATCACCGGTTCGACATCCAGATCAAAATAAAAGGGTAGATCCCGGTAAGCATGGCTATGAGCTTTCCCCATAAATTTATAACCGATCATGCCTACACGTACTTTCTTTTTCGCTTGACTCATGGACTAGGCTCCTCACTTTCACACTTTTCTTACTGCACAACATTCAAACATGCCATACTGCCTTGATTATCCCAACAAATGGTTAATGATGTAACGATCTAAATCTTCATAATCAGTATCCTGTTGTCTAGCATTAATAAATTCAAGATCAAGTGATCTTACTTTGTCAGCAAGACGTTCTACGGCAAACAAGGAATTAGACAAATGCTTGAAAGCTTTATCATCGCTTTGCGTGCGCAGTGCTTTCACATCCAAACCAACATACTCACCATTCTGTCCATAACCTGTTTCCATTAGAAGCTTCACTTGGCTAAATGCCTGGCGCAAATTAACGGATCCGAATGCACGATCCTGGTCGAACTTCAACCCGTTCTGGTCATTCAAATGAACGCCCCACAGCTTGTTCTGTGATAAAGCAAAAGCCATATCATCCGCAGGATCCAGACCCGCCAGCAAGGAATGCGCGGATTCAATCAGAACACCTACGCGGCTATGATCAATTGTACCATAACCTAATGCTAGAGCGTGACCTACGGTAGGAATAAATGATTTATCCACCGGCTCGTTTGGCTTAGGCTCAATTAAAATACGAATATCCTTATCCTGCTCAAGCATTCTATTAATGGCTTCCACCAAATATTCGATGGATCTCACAGCTGATTTGCTTTCCGGAACGAAATTCCCTTCTCTTGCCAGCCATAGCACAATATTTTTCGTACCCAGCTCATTAGCGATTTCAATTGCCTTTTTGCTGCGCTCATTTGCATAATCGCGAAGCTGCTTTAAGTTGGCCGTGTAGGCTCCGTCTCTAGTCCGTGAATCCTCCCACAACCGCGGAGCGACAAATTCAACAGCAAGACCAGCGTCCCCGAGCTGCCCCTTCAGTGCCTTTACTTTGGCTAACAGCGCGTCCCCTTCATAATCATTAATGTTCGGAACAGCATCATCATCATGTAATTGAATCGCATCAAAGCCAATTTCCTTGAACTTCTCCAGCTTTTTAGCAAAAGGGACTTCTTGACGTACTGTAGGTCCAAAAGTGTCCGCTCCTGTATGAATGTTCCATGGGCCTACCGAATAACGAAATGTTTGCATTGTTTTCGCTCCTTATATGATGAAATATGATTAAAAAATAATGAAAAATATGAGATATGAAATACATAAGTTCAAAATAGTTCAAAATTTTACGCCTATGATTAATCCAAGAAAGACGCTGCTTTTTGGATCGCGTTAATGGCGTCTTGGCAATCCTCTTCGCTCATGCTTTGGTGTAAACTGATCGAGATCGCTCTGCTGAGCCAATCCAAGGTGTTGGGACACATGTCGACTGAATACTGTACATTGCCTTTGTAGCTTTGGCAGTTCCAAGGAGTATCCTGTTCGGAAGCGCCCCTCTTTTCCATAATATAGGTCCAGTTCTTGTAAATATGCCGATCTGCGAAGCCATTGTTATTAATCGTTCCGCACGGGATCCCCTCTCTGACAAGTAAAGAAGCAAACTTCTCGGCCGTTTCAGCATCCTTAAGGAAGAAGTTAAGGCTGTAAGACACATCTCCCTCTGGATCTGGAACCCGCTGCAGCTGAATTTGTGGGATATCCTTAATTCCAGCGACAATTTTACTTTTATTGTTCCGCAGCTTGGCTACGACCGTGTCGATTCTTTCTGATTGAGCCAAGCCTAGCGCTGCGTTGATCTCGCTCATGCGATAATTTTCGCCTGGGAACAAGGTTACATTCTCGAACTCATTGATGCCCCAGAAGCCGTAGGCCGAATCATGATACACGCAGGCACGTGCATAGATCGTATCGTTGTTTGTCGCTACCATTCCGCCTTCTCCAGAGGTAATCAGCTTGTATTGCTGGAAGCTGAAGCAGCCTGCATCGCCTATGGAGCCAAGTTGTTTTCCTTTATAAGAGCCGCCATTTGCCTGGGCAACGTCTTCGATGACAATCAAGTTATGCTTGCGCGCAATAGCCATGATTTCATCCATTTGGCAAGGTATGCCCTTCATATGAACGGGAAGAATTGCCTTCGTATATGGTGTAATCGCTGCTTCGATCGCGTTCGGATCCAGGGTCAGGCTGTCATCACACTCGACGATAACCGGAACCGCCCTGGCAATTAACACAGCAGATGCGCTTGCAATATACGTGTAGGCTGGAACGATAACTTCGTCTCCAGGGCCAATGCCAGCGCCAATGAGTGCAGAAATTAAGGCCGATGTACCGGCGTTAACAGCCAGACAGTGCTTGATATTCAATCTATCCCGGTACAGCTTCTCCAATTGGGCAGCTTCAGAGTCCTTTTTACCTGAATAGCGGAACACATGCTTGTTATCAATTACTTTCATTACATATTGCTTTTCCACTTCGCTGAATTCTTCGGAACTTAGAAATGTCGGCACCCACGGTTTGGTACGTACAGGTGTATGTTCGGCTTGCTCATTATTCACTGTCATATCGATCTCTCCTATTTTCGAATTGGAATTGAAAGCTTCTGTTCTACAAAATCACGACATATTTCCAGGCTTTGATAAGGTGTGCTGGTAGAATAGTCAATTTCGACAGTAACAAAACCTTTGTATTGAATTTCTTTAAGTGCCTCGATGATCGGTTCGAATTTTATCGTTCCTAAGCCTAGCTCGCAAAATACGGTCAGCGCTTCGTTCCCTTTCACCATCGTGACCTCTTCCTTCAGCACATCCCTGGGCACCAAGTCCTTCAGATGCACGTAAGCCACTCTATCCTTATAACGCCGAATGATCGCTGGCACATCCATACCCGCCCCCGTTAAATGCGCAGTATCTGGCGCAAGGAACACAGTTTCCGGATCACACAGTTCCATCAGAGCATCCAGCTCATTCTCATCCTGCAGCTCCGTCCATAGATGCGGGTGCAAACAAGATTTCACTCCGAGCTCAAACGTACGCTTTGCCGCTTCATTGATTGTTTTAACCGCTTCCTTCACTTCGTCAGAAGTCATCGAATGTGTACGCGGCGCCCCTGGCCCAAATACCAGATGTCCTGCGCCACACGCGGCAATAATCTTAGCCAGGCGAACGTTAAAATCAATGACACTCTGCCTTTTGGAAGGATCTGTAAACTTGCGACCGCTTTCTCCTGAAGCCCCTCCATACAATGCACTCAGTTGCAGCCCATAAGAATTAAGAATTTCCTTATACTCGTCGATACGATCTTCATATTGGAGAGCAAACGATGGCCAAGGCTCTATCGCCTTATAACCAAGCTTGGAGGCCTCCTCCATAGCTAATAAGTGATCCTGTCCCCAAGTAATTGCATGTACCGCTATTTTCCCATCAAATGTATTCAACAGTAATTCCTCCTCGTTATTTTCAGGCTTCTTGCCGGCATTTCAATTATTATTAATTCAATATTTATATTATATCAACAGATTTAGCGCTTGTAAATTGAAATTTTAAAATAAATAGAGGATAATTCAACCTATATATCTCATTTTTTAGATTTACTTTATTATTTAAATTAACTTAGGGCCATAAATGAGGTATACTTATATAAAAGCAATCGTTAGAAAGAAAGGATTACCGCTTATGAAACTGAATTCATCGGAAAAACAAATATTGGAATTAATCAGCTTAGGGCAGGGACTATCGCGCAAAAAAATAGCCGAGACGCTGCATTTAACGCAAGGAAGTATTACAAATATGACCAGGAGTTTATTGGAAGAGGGTTTGATCATAGAGGGCAACCGGATTAGCAGCGGCCTAGGACGTAAAGAAGTCATGCTGTATTCCAACCCGAATAAGTTCACCTTTCTGGGTGTCGATATTGGCGGACATGTTATTCGGTTTGCCCTTGCGACGAACAGCTTGGAGATTATCCATGAAGGCGAATGCTTAATGGCCGATCTAGCCACAGAGCCGGACCCGGCCGAAGTTTTAATGCAGATGAT
Organism: Paenibacillus eucommiae; assembly: GCF_017874215.1. GTDB lineage: Bacteria > Bacillota > Bacilli > Paenibacillales > NBRC-103111 > Paenibacillus_AI > Paenibacillus_AI eucommiae. The sequence continues at coordinate 26,332 of NZ_JAGGLB010000027.1, read as the reverse complement.
GCATACCTTCTTAGCTCAATGGAATATTAGCCCCGCTCAAATTGACGCCATTGGTATAGGCGTTACAGGGATCATTGATGCCACGCAGCAAATCCTGTTGAGCATACCCAATTCCCCGGGTTGGGAGCATTTGGAACTCGTTTCAATCATAAGCCAGCGATTCAACTGCCCTGTTTACCTGGAAGAAGGCGGCAGAACGATGGCAATTGCCGAACAAATGCTGGGTAAAGCTAATGCGATAAGCGACTTCATCACCGTTCAAGTCGGGTTTGGCATTGCAGCAGGCATTATGATTAATGGGAAACTGCTGAAGGGTGTAAATAATACAGCCGGATTATTGGGCCACATCACAGCAGACCCCAACGGCACCCGGTGTTTATGCGGCAATTATGGCTGTCTGGAGAACATCATCACTTTTCCCATGCTCAGAAATGACTATCGCAAAATAACTGGAAAATCAACGATCGTTGAGGCTTACCAGCAAAATGACAAACAAGCCATCGATGTATGTGTTGCCGCTGGCCAAGCACTTGGAATTGCGCTCAGTAACGTAGTGAATTTGTTTAATCCCCAAACCATTTATATCGGCGGAGCGATGTTCGACCAAATGCCGATTCTGCTTGAGGAAACGAAACGGACCATCATTCTGCGCGGCAACCGCTTCTCCACAACATCCTTAAACCTGGATCGGCCAACCTTCGGTTTGAAACAAGGCATCATGGGAGCACTTGCCTTGGCCAAAATCTCTCATATCATGGCTCAATAATCTACCCCAAACGGATATCTATGCTGTATACTATTAGAAAAGACTAATGGGAGGATCTGTCATGGAGGAAGTATTGTGGGAGGGAAAGCCTTTCAATTTCGGATTTCCCAGCTTTACGACATACAAGATTACGGATAGCCGTATCATTATTGAAAAAGGTGTACTCACCAAAAAAAGAGACGAAATCCGTCTCTATCGCATTCGCGACATTTCCACGAAGCGCAACCTTATGGAGCGTATGATGGGGTTCGGGGACATCACGATTTTTTCTACTGATGCTAACAACTCACAGTTTTTACTCCGTAATATCCGTAAATCAACGGAAGTGGCCGATGTGCTGGGAAATGCAGCAGACAAAGCCAGAATTAAGCACAAAGCACTGGAAGTAACGGAAGTGACCTAAAGCTTAAACCAATAGGTGCCGCGGCGCTGCTGAACCGATACCGATGCTTTCATTAAAAATGGCAGACGTTACGTTGACGTCGAACTCATTAGGCCCGAGATGCCCTTATCTCGGGTTTTTATCTTGTGAACTCTTTAGAAAGCTACGAAAGCTATCCCTTTCTCTCAGGAAAGCAACCTCTACTGGCAGTCCGTTGGAACATCTGTTTCACTTAACGATGATTTTCATCTTTAAAGCAAGCGTTTCCAGGTCAATCGACCACTTTAATGATGATTTTCATCGTTAAAAGAGGACGGATGGCCTCTCTTAGTGGTTAAAAGGGATTTTAACGATGTTTTTCATTGTTAAAGCAAGGATATGGAGAGGACTGCTACTTTTAACGATGAAAAACATCGCTAAAGTAGCAGCTCTTCATCCCTAGCGCTTGGCCAGATGAAAATCACCTCCAACCAACATCCATTCCCTCCTCCTAGCACCAACGTCATGAACTCGCTCCTCATAGGACACCCCAGGGCGGTTACCTTGCTGGCTAATCAACCTTGCCTCTATCAGAGTCATTTTATCCCCTTGTTAACCACCTCGCACTTTAAGTTATTAACATGTGGATAACTTTATTGAAGAGTTATGGATCAACTTGTGGATAACTATATCACCATAAACAATGCTTTTACATTTTTTTATACACTTACCCATCCCCATATCTAAACACATTAGCTTAACATTTAACGCACCTCTCCTTAATTTCCCATCCCACTCTCACATTTACTTTTGAAGTCCTTAAAACCGTACCCTGGACGTTTACAGAGCCTTCTCTTAGACAAGTCCTCTACTTCAGTCATTCATTACCCTTTTTATGGCATAAAAATAGCCTCCTACGTTTTAGAAAAACGTCAGAGGCTATTGGAACATGTTTGATGTTAGAAACAATTAAATTACCTGGTCAGATAACCTATCAATAAAAATATGGCGGAAAGAGTGGGAGTCGAACCCACGCACGCCTCGCGACGCCTAACTGATTTCGAGTCAGCCCCCTTGGACCACTTGGGTACCTTTCCACATAGACGAGAACAAAATTCATTGTACCAAAAATATTCCGCTCCCGCAAGTCCTATTTATTGAAAATAAATATTAGGTAATGTTAAGTGTTTAATCCTCCGATGTTTCCCCAGTTCCCGTGGATCGAAGTATCTTCTTAAGCTTACTTTCGAACTTTACTCTTGGTACAAGAACACTATGCTTGCAGCCTACACACTTGATCCGGATATCCATACCCATACGAATAATTTCCATTTCATTGCTTCCACAAGGATGCTGCTTCTTCATTTGTACGATATCTCCAAGCTGGTATTGCTTCTTTTCCATGTTTCTGCCCCCTATCTATGGCTATATTTTCATCTATATTTTCTTCTTATATATTCATTATCCGCGCATTTTAATCCCGTTCTCATCCAAACGCCTTTTCAGCTCAGCATTCATGATCCGGGTTACCGATCCTTGCGAATTAGGTCTGCATTCCACAATGATCCTTAATTTGAGATCAGTTTCTCCTATCATTTGGACCCCAAGCACTTCCGGCTCCTTCATGATATTGTCAGAATTTTCATAAAGTTCAGTCATTACTTCCTTCAGAATTCTTGTAGCTTTATCTACATCTGATTCATATGAAATCGATACATCAACCACCGCTAGAGAATTATGTACCGAGAAATTCGTTACTTGCTTGATATTTCCATTAGGTATGATATGGACTTCTCCTGTCCAGCTTTTCAAACGTGTTACTCGGATTCCGATCTCTTCAACAGTTCCTTTAAATTGATCAATCTGAATAACATCCCCGACACCAAATTGATCCTCAAAAATAATGAAAAAACCCGTGATTACATCCTTAACCAAGCTCTGTGCTCCAAATCCGATAGCAAGGCCCAACACGCCAGCCCCAGCCAAAAGTGGACCTAAATGCAAGCCAAGCTGTCCTAATATCATCAATACAGTTATAAAATTAATCGTATACGAAATCAGATTATTGATCAGCTTACCAATTGTATTGGCTCTTCGAACATCAAATTTAATGGGTCCCCGGGACTTATGAATTACCATATGCGACATCAATTTATTCGTTATCCTTATAAGGATGCGGGATCCAACATAGATAAGAATAATGCTGATGATATTCCAAAATACAGCTTCTATTAGTATATGCTTTTTTAACCAATCCAGTATTTCGGTTGCATACACTTCCATATCCTCACTCACTCCTTACTCCTCTGCCTCTTCCCCATTGCTGCTAATGCTTATATACTTGTTCTCTACTTTTGCAAAAACACCTCTGATCTCTACTTTTTCCGAAACAATAATCGCTTGAACCTGATCCAAATCATCTTTAGGGAATTCAATCGATAAGGCACAACCAGCGGTTATTTCCTTAGGTGTTGGACAGATGTCAATTTCAATATCCGCATACTCTAGCAGCATTTCGGCTCGAAGCGCCTGCTGTGTAGAATCAAAAGCAAGCAGCATAAGCGAAGTATTCAGCAGAATCCACTCCTTCTACGTATAAAACATCCCTTGCCTCCGTATACTAGTAAAAATCACCAATCATTCATGCTGGGAGGCTCACTTATGAAATTTCATTTTAATTTTGATTCTAACAAAGATAAAGAAATAACTCCACTCAAAGTCCCCTATACCGATAGCGAAACCCCTGGCCTGCTTTCCCGACATTTGATTGACATTTTAGGCAAACTCCCATCCTATCAACCTATCGTTATCATTTGTGTAGGCACGGATCGTTCCACCGGAGATTCTTTGGGGCCTTTGGTAGGAACTCATTTGAGAAAAACGGGACTAGCTGGCAGCAACCTATTCGGCACTCTTAATGAACCTGTACATGCAATGAATCTAACAGAAATTATACAGTCCATTCATCAGCAATACCATGATCCTTTTATTATTGCTGTGGATGCGTGCTTAGGTCAAGCTGCCAGCGTAGGATCCATTCAAATTAATAACGGGCCCTTAAAGCCTGGCGCTGGTGTTAATAAGGAGCTTCCCTCTGTAGGAAACATACACGTCACCGGTGTAGTTAATGTTGGTGGGTTTATGGAATATTTCGTGTTACAAAATACCCGTCTTAACCTGGTCATGAATATGGCAGAGATCATTGGTAATTCCATTTATGATGCAATGAGTCACATCTTGCCTTACTCGGCGTCAGCTACGGCAGCATCGATATCTGATTGACTGCCTCTTTTTCCTCCGGGCTAAGTGTGTATTCAGGTTGTCCATTTTCCAACTTCTTAGCATACATATACGTTTGGTCACGACCATGAATGCCCGTCAAAACGATTCCGGTTTGATATTCATCAAGTATGGCTATAGAAAAGCTTAGATTGCTTCTTCCATCTCCAAAGGCATCATATCGGTGTACGCCCAATTTGGATTTCGTTTTTTTAATTCTGTTGGAAATAGCTTCAATTTGTCCGAATAGTTCCACAGATTGCATTTCCTGCAATTGAAGCTTTTCTTGTATTTCAACAAGGAGCTCCTCTATATTGTTTCCACCTGAGCTGCCCAACATTCTATTGTATCTCTTTTTCATGGACGAGAGCTTTATCCATAATATGAGTAGCATAAGCATAATGAGTACTAAAAGAACAAGGGTTATGAGCAGGATCAGTTCACCTTCGATACCGAAAATTTCCCCCACAAAGATTCCTTCTTTCTATTAAGCATACTGTGTGCTAATTTCCTTCATAGCTGCTATTAGTGCATCCACCTCATCATCCGTTGTAAAATATCCTGGGCTCACCCGCACCGCACCCGTAGCCATAGTTCCAGCTGTTGCATGTGAAAGTGGCGTACAGTGATATCCGGACCGAACAGCAATCTTAAACGATTGGTCGAGAATAAAGGCAAGCTCTGACGAATCCGTCTCCTTGATATTAAATGCAACTATACCTGTTCGCGGCTGATCCCAGGCAGGACCAAGAATAGTTAACCCGTTAATTCCCATGAGGCCTTCCATCAGCTTTCGGGTAAGAAGCAATTCTCTTGCATGTATCTTTTCTACCGTCTCTTGCAGCACAAATTTTATGCCCTCATTAAGCCCTGCAATTCCCACCGTGTTTTGCGTTCCAGCTTCATAACGATCTGGTCTTACATTCGGCTGATCGATATCCTCTGATTTGCTTCCTGTTCCTCCATGGAGCAGTACATCCAATTCCAGATCAGGGTGTAAATATAATCCGCCCGTACCTTGAGGGCCGAGCAGCCCCTTATGTCCTGGAAAAGCCAACATATCAATATTCATATCACTAACATGAATGGGAAGTATGCCTGCACTTTGGGCTGCATCTACAAGCAGCTTAATCCCCTTCTTACGACATAGCTCTCCGATTTCTCCAACTGGCATAATAGTTCCCAGCAGATTTGAGCTGTGATTCACAATGACCATTGAGGTGTTTTGTTGTATGGCGTGCTCTATGTCCTTAACATTAAGCTCTCCAGTTTTATCATTTTGTATATATGAAATTTCTATACCTCGGTGTTTTCTCAAATATTCCAAGGGCCTTCTTACAGAGTTATGTTCAATATTCGTACATATCACATGGTCACCTTCACGCAGGTACCCCTTGATCGCTTGATTGAGCGCATGTGTAGTATTTAAAGCAAACGAAATGTCATTTGGATTTCTAACTCCAAACAGCTTGGCAACTTGCTTCCTTGTTTCAAATAAAGCACGGCTTGCTTTTACTGCCATTTGATGGCTGCCCCTACCAGGATTGGCCGCGTACTCCAGCATGCATGTTTGCATCGCTTGTAGAACAGCGGGTGGCTTTGGCCACGATGTAGCTGCATTATCCAGATAAATAATATCGTTCAAGTTCGTTCTCCCTCCAGACGATTTAAGTATGAACATAACTCTTCTATCGAGGTTTTCGAAGATGAGCGACTATTCTGTCAAAACAAAATGATCTTCTTTACAAGTAAAAAAGCATGCCTTCGTTTTCTCCTTCGAATAGAAAGAAAAACCATCGGCATGCCAGCTCAGCTAATTGTTAAGAAGTTTTTCCTTGCAGCAGCTCCAATAACCGATCCAAATCATCTTTTGAATAGTAAACCAATTCTATCTTACCACGATTGTTTTGGTGTTTAATTTTCACTGTGGTCCGATAAAGATCTCTTAATTGATCTTCAGCTTGGTTAATATATGGGTCTTGGTTTTTTTCTTTTCTCTTCGTTTTCTCTTTTTCTTTAGCCGGATTTTCCTCCAGCTTTTTCACTTCTTCTTCAAGCTCCCGAACACTCCATTGCTTGCTTATCACATTTTCAGCTAATTCTTTTTTAACCTTATCATCCTTAACACCTACAATTGCCCTCGCATGACCCATCGATAATGTTCCACGTGAAACATATTGCTTGATCACTTCAGGTAGCTGCAGAAGTCTTAGAAAGTTCGCTATGTGAGATCTGCTCTTGCCCACCTTAGCCGACAATTCTTCTTGCGTCAAAGAAAATTGATCAATAATGGATTGATAAGCAACAGCTATTTCCATCGCATTTAAATCTTCTCTTTGCACATTTTCAATCAGAGCAATTTCCATAACCTGCTCATCCGTAAAGCTTCTTTCAACCGCTGGAATAGTGGCTAGCCCACAAAGCTGTGAGGCCCGAAATCTTCTTTCACCCGCAATAATTTCAAAGCCCTTGAGTACCTTCCTAACTAGGATAGGCTGGATGACTCCGTGCTCTTTAATGGAGTCTGCTAACTCCTTAATGCTATCTTCATTAAAATGTTTTCTAGGCTGGTATGGATTTGCACGAAGCTGTGCAAGAGGTATTTGAATAACTTTATCGCTCTCATCAATATGTAAGGATGTAATCAAAGCGTCCAATCCTTTACCAAGTCTTTTTGTCATACAGAGATCACTTCCTTCGCCAATTCCATATAAACTTCTGCACCCTTTGATCTAGGATCATAAGTTACAATCGACTGACCATGACTCGGCGCTTCGCTTAAACGAACGTTACGGGGAATAATAGTTTGATAAACCTTTTGCTGGAAATATTTCTTGACCTCTTCAATAACTTGTATACCTAAATTAGTTCTGGCATCAAACATCGTAAGTAGAACCCCTTCTATTTGTAACGAAGTGTTTAAATGTTTTTGGACCAATCGAACCGTGTTAAGTAGTTGACTCAAGCCTTCTAAGGCATAGTATTCACATTGAATCGGAATAATAACAGAATCCGCAGCAGTTAATGAATTTACAGTCAAAATGCCTAATGATGGCGGACAATCTATTAATATATAATCGTACATATGCTTAACAAGATGTAATGATTTCTTCAATCTAACTTCTCTAGATATCGTGGGGACCAGTTCAATCTCAGCCCCTGCAAGTTGGATAGTAGCAGGAATGATTTTCAGATTAGGAATATTTGTATCCATGATAGCATCCTTAGGATGAATATCATTAATGATGACATCATAAATACAATTTGTAACATCTGCTTTATTAATTCCTATACCACTGGTTGTATTCCCTTGGGGGTCAATATCGACAAGCAGCACTTTCTTGCCAAGTGATGCTAAAGAGGCACCCAAGTTTACAGAAGTCGTTGTTTTTCCAACGCCGCCCTTCTGATTGGTTATTGCAATTATTTTAGACAACCCGTTCACCTCTATCATAATATCAACTTACTAAAAAAACCATATCTCTATAGTAACATATCTGTCACTAGCTTACCTTGTCATAATTTGTAAATGAGACCTTAATATGTAGGTGATTCTGATTAGCTAAAAAAATAGATCCTATAGACCCTATAGAAGCAAAAAAAACGGCTTTATGCCGTTTGAAAATGTAGCATCACGAATTTTACTCTTATCATCTCTTAGGAATCTTAATAACAATTTCGTAATGGTCCTCGTGATCTTTTTCAGATGTATGAATGTTTAAACCAGAAGTCGTTACCATTTCTACGGATTGGCGTATCGTATTCAATGCAAGCCTTACGTCCTTAGAAAAAGAAACTCTCTTGGTTTTCTTAATTTTGACGGATTCTTTCAAAAAGTTAATTCTTGTCTCTGTTTGTTTAACGTTTAACTCTTTTAATATGATCTCCTCAAGAACCTTAACCTGCAGCTCTTCTTCACTTAAAGCTAATAAAGCTCTCGCATGACGCTCGGTAATTTTTCGTTCCATCAAGGCGTTTTTAACAGGTTCGCTAACATGAAGTAAGCGTATTTTATTGGCAATTGTAGATTGGCTTTTACCTAAACGTTGAGCCAAGCTTTCTTGAGTCAAATCATGCAGCTCTATCAATTGTTGATAGGCAGCTGCTTCTTCAATCGCAGTAAGTCCTTCACGCTGCAAATTTTCAATAAGAGCAATAGAAGCCGCTTGGGAGTCATTGAAATCGCGTATAATAGCTGGAATTGTATCCATTCCCAACTTTTTAACAGCTCTTAATCGACGCTCTCCAGCAATCAATTCAAAAGAATTATTGCGCACACGAACGACGATAGGCTGAATAATCCCATGAGTACGAATCGTTTGGCTTAGCTCATCTATTCGATCATCATCAAATATAGATCTAGGCTGATAGGGGCTCGGCAAGATACTATTGACAGCTATATTTTTTACTTCATCCGTGACAGCTCGTTCCGTAAATCCAAATAGCTTAGAGATGTGCTCCTTCATATGAAAACATACCACCAACTCTTCCCGCAGTTTTTCTACCCACACTTCCAATAAGGCTAAGTATGGCAATAGGAGAACGAGAACTATTACTCTATTACTAATTCTCCACAAAAGAAGAAGTTCCTGCCAATTAATTATGAACGTTCTATAAATAAAACTGTTTCACGTGAAACAAGTAATTGCAAATAAGCTATCCTTTTGTCAAAGGATTTTTATTTAACAATCCCGCTTTACGTGGATATTTTGCCGGAGTAGCAAAGCGTTTTTTTATTACCACAATATGACGAATCGAATGTTCAGAAGGAAGCTCCATACGATCTACCTGAACAACTTTCCCTTTTAATTCGGAAATACTATATGCTGCATCTAATAGCTCCTCTTCAATCTCGGAGCCTTTCATTGCAATAAAATGTCCATCCTTCTTTACAAAAGGAAGGCATAGCTCATTCAAAACGCTTAGCTTAGCAACAGCCCTTGCCGTAACGAGGTCAAATTGATCCCGATAAGCAGGCATTCTTGAAACGTCCTCTGCTCTTCCGTGAATACATTCAACATTATTCAATTCAAGCTTATCTACTAATTCTTTCAAAAAAATAATTCTTTTGTTTAAAGAGTCTACGATGGTTACTTTTAAATGAGGAAAAATAATTCTAAGAGGAATGCTGGGAAATCCTGCACCCGAGCCTATATCAGCAATAGAAAGGGCTTTGTTCATATCATAATAAAAAGCCAGAGAAAGAGAGTCATAGAAATGCTTCAAATAAACTTGCTCTCTCTCTGTGATAGCTGTTAGGTTGAGCTTATTATTCCATTCAATAAGTTCTTTGTAGTACAGCTCGAACTGGGCTAATTGATTGTCCGAAATAAGAATATCTCGTTCCTTCAGCAATTGTACAAAATTACGTTGTATTTCATCCATATTCGTATTCTCATTCTTATTCGTATTCGTAATCAAATTCATGGTTACCCTCTTGCGGCAATTACTCTGTTGTAATGCTCCAAGTAAACAAGCAATATGGAAATATCTGCTGGGCTTACGCCAGAAATTCTGGTTGCTTGACCAATCGAGATAGGACGTATCTTGGCAAGCTTTTGTTTAGCTTCTGTAGCTATTCCATACACATCGCTGTAATCTATATCATCAGGAATTTTCTTCTTTTCCATTTTACGAAGTCTTTCAACTTGAATAAGCTGTTTCTCGATGTAGCCTGCATATTTAACCTGGATTTCCACCTGCTCCTTCATTTCATCCGTTAAAGGCAACGGTGATGGAGACATTCGTTCAATATGCGTATATTGAATTTCCGGTCTGCGCAAAAGTAATATTAAATCAACTGCATTGTGCAAAATAACGCTATTGGCTTCTTCCAATATAGCCTGTGTGTTTGCATCCGGTCTCGCTTTAGTCGTTTTTAAACGCTCCAACTCTTGTTCGACAAGAGCCTTTTTGTCCAAAAAGTTCTGGTATCGCTCATCGGAGATCAACCCAATTTCATGACCAATCGGAGTTAATCTTAGATCTGCATTGTCATGACGCAAAAGAAGACGATACTCGGCGCGGGAAGTTAGAAGTCTGTAAGGCTCATTCGTTCCTTTGGTAACAAGATCATCGATTAGTACTCCAATGTAGCCTTCCGAACGATCCAGTACTACAGCTTCTTTCCCTTGTACTTTACGTGCTGCATTAATACCCGCCATAACGCCTTGGCCTGCAGCTTCTTCATAGCCTGAAGTTCCGTTAATTTGGCCAGCTGTAAATAGTCCGTCAACAAGCTTAGTTTCCAAAGAGGGCTTAAGCTGGGTAGGAACTACAGCATCATATTCAATAGCATAACCGGTCCGCATCATTTCCACTTTCTCCAGACCAGGAATGGAACGAAGAATATCTAGCTGCACATCCTCCGGCATACTTGTGGAAAGACCTTGTACATAGTATTCCGATGTAGATTCGCCTTCAGGCTCCAAGAAAATTTGATGCTTGGGCTTATCACTGAAACGGACAATTTTATCTTCAATTGAAGGACAGTATCTAGGGCCAGTTCCTTCAATTGCGCCACTAAACATAGGTGCACGATGAAGATTCGAACTGATGATCGTATGCGTCTCTTCTGAAGTATAGGTTAACCAGCAAGGCAACTGCTCCCTCACTTCCTTATCTCCATCAAAAGAGAAAAACTTAGGCTCTTCATCCCCAGGCTGAATCGTCGTTTTGACGAAATCAATCGAATCCTTATGCACGCGTGGAGGTGTCCCCGTTTTAAAACGTACGAGCTCCAACCCCTGCTGACGCAAAGATTCGGATAATTTGACGGATGGCTGCTGATTATTAGGGCCGCTCTCATACATCAGTTCGCCCATAATCACTTTGCCACGCAAATAAGTACCCGTTGTGACGACTACCGCTTTTGCATAATACTCCGCACCAGTTTTCGTAACGATACCTTTACATACTCCGTCTTCCACAATCAACTCTTCCGCCATTCCTTGACGCAGAGTCATATGGGGCGTTTGTTCAATCGTTTCCTTCATCTTATGCTGATAAAGAAATTTATCCGCTTGCGCACGAAGTGCATGAACAGCTGGTCCTTTCCCAGTGTTCAGCATTCTCATTTGAATATAAGTTTTGTCAATATTACGGCCCATCTCTCCACCAATAGCATCAATTTCCCGGACTACATGCCCTTTGGCTGGACCACCGATGGAAGGATTGCATGGCATGAAAGCTACCATATCCAGATTGATCGTTAGCAGCAGTGTTTCGCATCCCATCCGTGCCGAAGCCAAGGCTGCTTCACAACCTGCATGACCCGCACCAATAACGATAACGTCATATTCACCAGCTTTGTAACCCATAGGTATTACCTCCTTCATTCAATCTATTTACCAAAACTCTATTTACCCAAACAGAACTGGGTGAAAATTTGATCAATCAACGATTCCCCTACGGAATCTCCAATAATTTCGCCCAAGTATTCCCAAGCCGAACGCAGATCAATTTGTAATATATCAATGGGCGTATGTTCTTCATTAGCCTGTAATCCATCTTCAAGAGAAGCTCTAGCTTGCTTGAGCAAATGAATATGTCGAATGTTGCTGACATACGTCAAATCCCCAGCCTCAAGCTTCCCTTCGAAAAAGATTCCTGAAATCGCCTTTTCAAGTCCGTCCATTCCAGTACCCTCGACCAGAGATACTTCAACAATACGCTCCTGTGGAAAATAGGCAAGTATTTGATTCATATCCAGCTTACTTGGCAGATCAATTTTGTTAATGATTACTATCGTTTGCTTTCCAGCAAGCTGCCTCATTAACTCTACTTCATCTGGCAGCAGCTCTTCACTTCTACTAATAACAAGCAAAATTAAATCTGCCTCCGCCAGTGCAACTCGTGAACGTTCAACACCTATCTGTTCCACAATGTCCGAAGTTTCACGAATACCTGCCGTATCCAGCAGCTTTAATGGAATTCCACCTACATTAACAAACTCACTAATCACATCCCTGGTTGTACCAGGTACATCTGTAACTATAGCACGATTCTCCTGGGCAAGTTCATTAAGCAAAGACGATTTCCCAACGTTAGGTCTGCCGACAATGGCTGTTTCAATGCCTTCTCTCAGAATCTTCCCCTGCTGTGCTGTGTGCAGCAGCATATCTATATGAGCAAGAGCAGCGGTGCCCTTCTCATGAATATAAGCATTTGTCATCTCTTCGACATCATGCTCCGGATAGTCAATGTTAACCTCAATATGGGCCATAAGCTCCACTAATTGGTGTCTAATTACTTTGATCTGCTTCGAAAGATTCCCTTCCACTTGCTTTAAGGCGATACTGAAAGCCCGATCCGACTTGGCTCGAATTAAATCAATAACCGCTTCTGCCTGTGTTAAATCAATCCGTCCATTAAGAAATGCCCGTTTCGTAAATTCCCCGGGCTCGGCAAGCCGAATCCCCTGCAATAGCAGTAAATCCAAAACCTTTTTAACCGAAACGATACCGCCATGACAGCTGACCTCAACAACATCTTCCATCGTAAAAGATCTGGGGGCGCGCATCACTGTAACCAAAACCTCTTCAACCCGATCCTTAGTAGCAGGAACAATTATATTTCCATAATGTACCGTGTGCGTAGCGGCCTCGGACAGCTTCACCTTCGACTGAAATACACGTTCAACAAGAGGGACCGCTTCTCCGCCGCTTACACGAATAACCGATATCCCCCCCTCCCCCAAAGGAGTGGATATAGCGGCAATCGTATCCATAATCATGACATCACACCTTATAAGAAATTGCTTATTTATGAAAGAAAAAGCAATGACACCGATCAGCAGGTCATTGCGGCTACGACTATTTTAAAGCGATAACAACCCTTCGATTAGGTTCCTCGCCCTTACTGTAAGTTTTCACTACTGGATGATCCTGAAGCTCAAAATGGATCACTTTACGTTCCTGCGAGCTCATCGGTTCCAAGATAACTTCCTTCTTGGTTTTGATAACCCGGCTAGCAAGCCTTGAAGCCAGCTCTTCCAGTGTCTTTCTGCGTCTTTCGCGGAAATTCTCAGCGTCCAGGATAATTCGTAAATGAGAGTCCGAATAGCGGTTTGCTACAATATTGACTAAATACTGCAGAGCATCCAAAGTCTGCCCTCTTTTGCCAATAAGTATACCCAGCTCCGAGCCGCTCATATTGAAGATGGCGCCTTCTTTGTCTTTCCGTTGATCAATGGTGATGGTTACTTTCATCGTCCTAAAAATTTCCTGTAAAAACAAAGCTGCTTCCTCGAACGCATCCGGGATCAATTCGAGCTCTACCTTCGCTTCTCTCGAACCAAAGAGGCCAAACAAACCTCTGGAAGGCTGCTCCAATATATTAATTTTTACACGGTCTTCTGAGACTTGCCATTGAAGAAGTCCGGAGTTCACCGCACTTTCGATGGTTTTACCAGTCACCACGATTTTTTTCATTTGGATAGGCCACCCTTAAGTTTTTGAGGATTCCCATAAATAAAGTAAGACTGAACAATAGTAAAGATATTACTGTAAACCCAGTACAGCGGCAAAGCCGAAGCGAAATTCATCGACATTACAAAGATCAGCACCGGAAATATAAACATCAAGCTTTGCATTTGAGGATTCATCTGAGCAGACATAAACTTCTGCTGAAGAAAAGTCGTAAGCGCCGCGATTGCCGGCAAAATGTACAAGTGATCGGGTTGTCCAAGATTTAACCACAAGAACGTGTGATCATGAATATGCTGGTTGCGCATAATCGATTGATAGAGCGCGATCAGGATTGGCATTTGTACCAGAATAGGGAAACATCCCGCAAGCGGATTTACGCCATTGGCTTGAAACAGCTTCATTGTTTCTTCTTGCTGTTTCTTCGCATCGTCTTTATATTTTTCCTTCAACTTTTTCATTTCAGGCTGCAGATCCTGCATGCGCTTGGAACTGCGGTATTGCTTCAAAGTAAGAGGCAAAATAATAAAGCGGATAATAATCGTTACGACCAGAATGGATAAGCCATATTGACCCCATAGATGATCTGCGAACCAGTCCAGCGTCTCTGTCAACGGGTATACAAAGTACTTCACAAAAAAGCCTGCGGTTTTCGGATCTATCGGCGCACTTGCTGCCTCAGGTGTACAGCCCGATAAAACAAGAATCATGGACAAAAGTAAAGCCGGTACGTAAATTCGACGAGTCAAAATGAGATCCTCCTAAATATTCTTTTCCAACATAAACTATACCACATCTTTCATCCACAAGGAAAGAAATCTCTAGTTTTTCGTCCTGCTGCTTTTTTTGACTAAAGAGGCCTTTCGGATTACATGGAAAATGCTCTTTTCCATAGACTCAAAATCCATTTCCAAAACCGGCTTTCTTGCGATCAGAATGTAATCATAGTGTGGTGTCATTTGTTCTTTTTTTAAACGTACAATTTCTTTCATCATTCTTCGTAAGCGGTTGCGAACAACAGCATTTCCAATTTTCTTGCTCACTGAAACACCGAGACGAAAATGTTCGTTCCCGGGTTGAGGTAAATAATAAAGAACAAACTGGCGATTAGCCTCTGATTTTCCATAGCGGTAAACCTTATTGAAATCTTCCCTCTTGGCTAAGCGATATATTTTTTCCACAGGCGATGACACTCCAGAATATGCAAATTTAAACGGTTCTTCCACGATCAATAATTAAAAAAAAGCCCCTCACGGAGCTTCTCTACTTATGCACTGATAACTTTTCTGCCTTTCAAGCGGCGTGCGCTAAGCACCTTACGACCATTCTTTGTGCTCATTCTTGCACGGAAACCATGATTCTTCTTGCGCTTTCTATTGTTCGGGTTAAACGTCGGACCCATCTATAGCACCTCCCTGAGGATATCCATCCTACAAAAATTTCTCTTATCATTAAACCATTTTGTAAGCAAAAAGTCAAGATTGACTGGCAGCTGCTTCATAGCTGCTTTTATCGAGCTAATAAGCTGTGCACAAGATTGACTGGTGGCTTCTTTTGTCGAACTAACAAGCTGTGTACAAACCTTCCGGCTCTAAAAACGAATAATGTCGAAAACACACAATTTATCAACAATATCTTGTGCTGTTGACAAAACCTATACACAAGTTATTGAGTTTGTGGATAATTGTAAACATTTTATTGATAATCAAGGCTCATTTTGATAATATAATAGTGTTTCTGTTGTGGATACACTCCAACAATCCTCCGAATTATCAACAGCCTGTGGATAACAATGTGAACAAACTACCCTCACTCTGTATAAAATTATTCAGACTATTCTTAATAATGTGGATAAATCGACAAATTGCTTTTTTATTCTACATCTTTTATTCTAACAACTGGCCTTACGCCACATGTTTTTATTTCAAAGGAGTGAACAGCTTGTGGAAGGCCCTACTAACGATCTTTGGCAAGAGGTATTATCCGTCATACAGACGAAGCTAAGTAAGCCGAGTTTTGATACGTGGCTTAAATCTACAAAAGCAAATGTATTTACCGACTCGCTTGTCGTCATTTGTGCGCCGAATAATTTTGCCAGAGAATGGCTGGAAAGCCGCTATACAAAGCTGATTTCCAGTACTATTTATGATCTTGTCGGCAAGCAGGTGGATGTTAAATTTATCATTGAAACGGAAGAACAGAAGAATAACGCAGCAGCCATAGCTCCTGTTACCGTTCTCCCCAAAGGGCCTGCTATAATTTCGCAGGAAGAAACCTTTACTAATATGATGAACGCCAGATATACATTTGATACCTTTGTTATTGGATCCGGCAACCGATTTGCTCATGCGGCCTCTTTGGCTGTTGCTGAAGCACCTGCCAAAGCCTATAATCCGCTTTTTCTTTATGGAGGAGTCGGACTCGGAAAAACCCATTTGATGCATGCCATCGGACATTATGTATTGGAGCATAACCCTGAAGCCAGGGTTTTATATATTTCATCCGAGAAATTTACGAACGAATTCATCAACGCAGTCCGCGATAACCGCGGCGAAGGCTTTCGCAATAAATATAGAACCATCGATGTTCTGCTTATTGATGATATTCAATTTTTGGCTGGTAAAGAAGGTACTCAGGAAGAGTTTTTCCATACTTTTAACGCGCTGCATGAAGAAGGCAAGCAGATCATTATCTCCTCTGATCGCCCGCCTAAGGAAATTCCAACGCTGGAAGACAGACTCCGCTCCCGGTTTGAGTGGGGTCTAATTACGGACATTCAGCCGCCCGATCTGGAAACAAGAATTGCCATTCTACGCAAAAAAGCCAAGGCAGAAAACCTTGACATACCTAACGAGGCCATGATTTACATAGCCAATCAAATTGATACGAATATCCGCGAGCTGGAAGGCGCACTGATTCGGGTTGTTGCCTATTCCTCTTTGATCAATCAGGATATAAGTGTTCATTTAGCCTCGGAAGCACTCAAGGATATTATTCCTTCAAGCCGGCCAAGAGTAATAACTATACAAGATATTCAGCAAAAAGTTGGCGAATTCTATGGTATGAAGCTTGAGGATTTCAAAGCGCGTAAACGCACGAAAGCTGTAGCTTTCCCAAGACAGGTAGCTATGTACCTATCCAGAGAGCTTACCGATTTCTCTCTTCCCAAAATTGGCGATAACTTCGGCGGCAGAGATCATACGACGGTTATTCATGCTCACGATAAAATCAGTGAGTCGCTTAAGGTGGATCAAGAGCTCTATAAGATTATTCATATGCTAACGGAAAAAATAAAAAATCATTCTTAACCATAGTTATTAGTATGCCTATACACAAACAATTCACATGTGGATAGGCTTTACCTTTGCGATATACACAGCTGTATCCACATATTCACAGGCCCTACTACTATTACTAATAAAAAAAAGATATTATAAAGATATATGTCATTCAGATCGAAAATAGAACTGCAGGAGTGAAATTATGAAAATAACCATCCTCAAGGATCAACTTAACGAATCCATTAGCCATGTTTCCAAAGCCATATCCAGCCGGACGACGATTCCCATCTTAACCGGGATAAAAATAGATGCACATGCAAACGGAGTGACCTTAACCGCAAGTGATACAGATATATCGATCCAAAGCTTTACCCCTAATCAAATTGGCAATGATATGATCATAGAAGTTTTCAAACCAGGAAGCGTTGTGCTTCCTTCTAAATTTTTTGTCGAAATCATACGTAAGCTGCCGGCACAAAAAATTGAGATTGAGGTTAAAGACCGTTTTCAAACGATCATTCGCTCTGGTTCTTCCGAAATTCAAATTATGGGACTTGATCCGGAAGAATATCCGCTGCTGCCCCAAATTGAAGAAAGCAAAAAAATAACGATCCCCAGTAATTTACTGAAGGATTTGATCAAACAGACAACATTTGCCGTCTCCACGAATGAATCCACCCCTATCCTGACTGGGGTTCTATGGCATATTAACGAAAACCGCTTGAAATTTATTGCTTGTGATCGTCATCGATTAGCAACAAGAGAAATAACTATAGAAAGTGATTCCCTGCAAAATTTTCACAATACAGTCATTTCGGGCAGAACTTTAAATGAGCTTCACAAAATTTTACCGGATCAAAATAATCTTATAGATATTGTTATTTCAGACAATCAGGTTTTATTCAAAATTCACTCCATATTGTTCTATACAAGGATTCTGGACGGTACTTATCCCGATACCTCCAAGCTTATTCCCGAATCTTTTCAAACAGATTTAGTTGTTCCAACCAAGGAGCTTGCGGATGCGATCGACCGGGCCTACCTTCTTTCCAGAGAAGATAAAACGAATATTGTCAAAATGATTATGCATGAGGACGAGTCTTTAGAGATTTCATCGAGCTCTTCCGAGCTGGGTAAGGTAACGGAGCAAATAAAGCTGAAGCATATTGCAGGAGAGCTGCTGCGGATTTCTTTTAACTCCAAGTATATGCTGGATGCACTAAAAGTGATGGATAGCGATCATATTCGTATCGGATTCACTGGAGCCATGCATCCAATCATTATTAAACCAGAGGAAGACACAAGCATTCTTCAGCTGATCCTCCCCTACCGGACAACGAATTAAGAAGCCTAAGGAGCAAAATATGAAACCAATTTCAATTCATACGGATTACATTACGTTAGGCCAGTTTTTAAAACTTTCAGAATGTATATCCACAGGTGGACAAGCTAAATTTTTTCTGGAAGAAACAGCGATTCAAGTCAATGGAGAACCTGAAAATCGAAGAGGAAAGAAGCTGGTGCCGCATGATGTAGTGACTGTGGAGGGCTTCGGGTCGTTTGAGGTGGTAAGCTCCTGATGGTAAGGCTCAGGCCGGGAGGAAAGAAAAGTGTTCTTAACCAAGTTTAGCTTGCAGCATTACCGCAACTATGAACAAGTAGAATTGTCCACAAACAGCAATGTGAATATTTTTGTCGGACCCAACGCGCAAGGGAAAACAAATTTACTGGAAGCCATTTATGTGATGGCTCTAACCAAATCGCACCGGACCCACCAGGATAAAGAGCTTATAGGCTGGAATTCCGAGCAAGCGTTTTTGCATGCAGAGGTAAACAAAAAGTACGGCCCCTGCAAGCTGGATCTGCAAATTACCCAAAAAGGGAAAAAAGCTAAAATTAACGGACTTGAACAAAGAAAACTAAGTAATTTCATTGGGGCAATGAATGTCGTTATGTTTGCTCCCGAAGACCTGGAAATTGTAAAAGGTGCTCCTGGAGGAAGACGGCGTTTTCTTGATATGGAGATTGGCCAAGTCCAGCCCTCCTATCTGTATGACCTCTCCCAATATCAAAAAATTTTGCAGCAAAGAAACCATGGATTAAAGCAATCTATCGGTTCCGGACAGGCTGGAGAAGCCTTACTTGCCGTGTGGAATGAACAATTAGCGCAGTATGGTGTTAAAATTATGAAAAAACGTCAAAGCTTTATAAAGAAACTGCAGCATTGGGCGGAAACGATTCATAAAGGCATCACGAACGATCAGGAAAGCCTGACAATTCGCTATGCCCCATCTTTTGAATTTCCCGAGAATGAAGATGAATCTGTTTTATTTAGCCAATTTATGATAAAGTTATCACAGGTAAAGGATCAGGAACTAAGACGTGGGATAACACTGGTCGGTCCACATCGTGATGATCTTCTTTTTTTTATCAACGAAAAAGAAGTTCAAACCTATGGTTCCCAGGGGCAGCAGAGGACAACGGCGCTTTCTTTGAAATTGGCGGAAATCGAGCTTATCCACGGAGAAGTTGGAGAATACCCCCTCCTGCTTCTGGATGATGTGCTCTCAGAGCTTGATGAATACAGGCAGACACAATTGATTCGAACGTTTCAGCGCAAGGTGCAAACATTTATTACAACGACCGGTCTGGAAAGCGTGCACCTTGACAAGTTGGATGACGCTTCCGTATTTCATGTGCTTGAAGGAAAAGTAAGCAGCAGGAGTTGAGAAGATGTTTATTCATTTGGGCAGCGATAAAATAATTAGGACTTCCGAGCTGATTGCGATTTTTGATATGTCGATTGAAAAATCCTCGAAAATATCCAAACAATTTATTGAGCAGGCAAGCAAGGATAAAAAAACCGAGATCATTGGTGAAGAAGAATGCAAATCACTGGTAGTGACCTGCAATAAGGTCTATTACTCCCCTATTTCCTCTACAACTCTTAAAAAAAGAGCGAATCAGCTTCTAACGAACTAACCGGTCGTAACTATAAAAAAGCAGGTGAAGGATAAAATGTCTGTGAATCAAAATTCGTATGATGAGAATCAGATTCAAGTACTCGAAGGCTTGGAGGCTGTAAGAAAAAGGCCTGGTATGTACATTGGCTCCACGAGCGGCCGAGGACTTCATCATCTCGTATGGGAAGTTGTCGACAATAGTATCGATGAAGCTTTAGCCGGACACTGTACTAGAATTGACGTGATTATCCACAAGAACAACAGTGTAACGGTTATTGATAATGGCCGTGGGATCCCTGTCGGCGTCCAATCCAAAATGAATAGACCGGCTCTCGAGGTCGTATTAACGGTTCTTCATGCTGGTGGGAAATTTGGCGGAGAAGGCTATAAAGTTTCTGGCGGTTTGCACGGTGTAGGGGTTTCCGTTGTGAATGCACTGTCCGTGAAGCTTGTTGCTACTGTTAAGCGTGAAGGCAAGATACACCAGCAGGAATACAGCCGCGGCGCCCCGCAGTATGACCTGAAGGTGATTGGCGAATCCGAAGAAACGGGAACACAAATTACGTTCCAGCCGGATCCTGAGATTTTCACTGAAACGACTGAGTACGATTACGATATTCTGCAGGCTCGTCTCCGTGAGCTGGCTTTTTTAAATAAGGGACTTGAAATCAATTTACTTGATGAACGAACCGATACCTCCAATACGTTCCATGCTGAAGGGGGAATTGCTTCCTTTGTCGAGCATTTGAACCGAAATCGGGAAACCGTAAATAAAGAGCCTATCTATGTGGAGGGCAATAAGGATAATATTCAAATAGAGATAGCGATTCAATACAACGATGCGTACACCGAGAATATTTATTCTTTTGCCAATAACATCAACACACATGAAGGCGGAACCCACGAATCAGGTTTCAAGAGTGCTTTAACAAGAGTTTTGAATGATTATGCCCGTAAATCCAATTCCATTAAAGATAATGATTCAAACCTATCCGGTGACGATGTGCGTGAAGGTCTTGTCGCTATCATTTCCGTCAAAATACCTGAGCCGCAGTTCGAGGGGCAGACGAAGACCAAGCTAGGTAACAGTGAAGTCAGAGGGATCGTTGAATCTCTGTTTGCCGAAAAGCTGCAAGAGTTTCTGGAAGAAAATCCTGCAGTGGCCCGAAAAATTTTGGAAAAAGGAATTCAGGCTGCCAGAGCAAGAGAAGCAGCTCGTAAAGCAAGAGAACTGACAAGGCGCAAAAGTGCTTTGGAGGTCAGCTCCCTTCCTGGTAAATTAGCCGATTGTTCATCCAAGGATGCTTCGATCAGCGAGGTTTACATTGTAGAAGGAGACTCTGCGGGCGGGTCTGCCAAGCAAGGACGTGATCGTCATTTTCAGGCGATTCTCCCACTGCGCGGCAAAATTTTGAACGTAGAGAAGGCCAGACTGGATAAAATTTTGTCCAACACGGAAATTCGGGCGATCATTACAGCTCTCGGTACCGGGATTAGTGATGAGTTCGATATTGCAAAAGCCAGGTATCACAAAATCGTTATTATGACGGATGCGGATGTCGATGGTGCGCATATTCGGACACTGCTGCTTACTTTCTTTTATAGATATATGAAAAAGTTAATCGAGGTTGGTTACGTCTATATTGCACAACCACCGCTCTATAAACTGGAACGAAATAAGGTCGTTCGCTATGCTTATAACGATAAGCAAAGAGAAATTATTATGCAGGAGTTCGGAGAAAGCAGTAAAGTGAATGTCCAGCGCTATAAAGGACTAGGAGAAATGAATCCCGAGCAGCTATGGGATACAACTATGGATCCGGAAAGCCGGACGTTCCTGCAGGTGACTATTGAAGATGCCATTGAAGCGGATGCGATGTTTGATACGCTTATGGGGGACAATGTGGAACCAAGAAGAGAATTTATTGAAGAGCATGCTAAATATGTGAAAAACTTGGACGTTTAGTACCTTTTGACGGTGCAAGTTTGGGAAAAAGCTCAGGAGGTTAAGGAATGACCGATGAATTAAATTCACAAGTGAAAGAAATCGACATCGGATTGGAAATGCGCACCTCCTTTATGGATTATGCGATGAGCATTATTGTCAGTCGTGCGCTTCCTGATGTTAGAGACGGTCTCAAGCCGGTTCACCGTCGGATTCTATTCGCCATGTCCGAGCTTGGGATGTCACCGGATAAGCCACACAAAAAATCGGCGAGAATTGTCGGCGAAGTTATCGGTAAGTATCACCCACACGGAGATTCGGCTGTATACGAAACGATGGTGCGGATGGCCCAGAACTTCTCGCTGCGTTATATGCTGGTAGACGGTCATGGAAACTTCGGATCGATTGATGGTGATATGGCAGCTGCTATGCGTTATACGGAAGCCAGATTATCCAAAGTTGCTATGGAGCTGCTCCGTGATATTAATAAAGAAACTGTAGATTTCGCACCAAACTATGATGGTGAAGAGAATGAGCCTGTCGTACTGCCGTCCAGATACCCCAATTTGCTGGTCAATGGCGTTTCCGGTATTGCTGTAGGTATGGCTACGAATATTCCTCCCCATAATATGCGTGAAGTCATAGATGGTTTGCAGCAGCTGATTAAGGATCCGGATATTAGTCCTCTGGAGCTTATGCAATCTATTAAAGGGCCAGATTTCCCTACCGGGGGCTTTATATTAGGCAGAGAAGGCATTAGACAAGCCTATTCGACCGGGAGAGGCTCCGTTACGATGCGGGCCAGAGCGGTTATTGAAGAACATAACAATAAAGCAAGAATTATTGTGAATGAGCTTCCGTATCAGGTTAATAAAGCCAGACTCATTGAGAAAATTGCCGAGCTGGTTCGCGAGAAAAAAATTGAAGGTATCACAGATCTGCGAGATGAGTCTGACCGCAATGGTATGCGTATCGTGATTGAGCTCCGCAGAGACGTCAATCCGAGCGTAATCTTGAATAATTTATATAAGCAGACAGCCATGCAATCCAACTTCGGTATTATTATGCTGGCGCTGGTAAACGGCCAACCTAAAGTATTGAATTTGCGGGATATTCTTTATCATTATCTCCAGCATCAGCAGGAAATCATTCGGCGCAGAACCGAATTTGAATTAAAGAAAGCGGAGGCCCGCGCTCATATTCTTGAAGGCTTGCGAATCGCTCTCGATCATCTGGATCAAGTGATTGCACTTATTAGAGCCTCTCAGACGACAGAGGAAGCCAGAGAAGGGCTGATGAGCTCCTTTAGCTTAAGCCTTGATCAAGCTCAAGCGATTCTCGATATGCGCTTGCAGCGTCTGACTGGACTCGAAAGAGACAAGATTGAAAATGAATATGCGGAGCTTCTCAAAAAAATTGCTGAATACAAAGCCATTCTAGGCAATGAGGAATTGGTTCTTGCTATTATCAGCGAAGAGCTGAATGAAATAAAAGAGAAGTTCGGTGATGAAAGACGCTCCGAAATCACAATCGGTGAAGAGAGCATCGAAGATGAAGATCTGATTCCTCGTGAAGATGTCGTCATTACGATCACTCATACCGGGTATATTAAACGCCTCCCTGTTGGAACTTACCGCAGCCAAAAGCGCGGTGGCCGTGGTGTAGTGGGGATGGATACGAAGGATAACGATTTTGTCGAGCATCTTTTCGTAACCAACACGCACCATTACCTGATGTTTTTTACAAACAAGGGTAAGGTGTACCGGTTGAAGGCTTACGAGATTCCAGATCTAAGCCGCACAGCAAGGGGCACACCTATCATCAATTTAATTCAAATTGAACAAGGTGAGATCGTTAATGCTGTGATACCTGTGGAAAGCTTCGAATCCGAGCAGTACCTGTTTTTTGCTACGAAGCAAGGTATTGTGAAGAAAACGCCAATCAGCGATTATTCGAATATCCGTAAAGGTGGCTTAATCGCTATCAATGTGCGGGAAGACGATGATCTAATTGGAGTAAAGCTGACTGATGGCAATCAAGGCATCATTATGGGAACCAAGCTTGGCATGTCGATCCATTTCCCTGAGCAGGATGTCCGTCCAATGGGCAGATCCGCAACAGGGGTAAAAGGGATTCATCTGGTCAAGGACGATATCGTTATCGATATGGATGTGGTCCGTGAGGATAACAGCGTGCTTATCGTAACTACCAAGGGATCTGGGAAGCGTACGCCTGTCTCCGAATACCGCATACAGTCCCGCGGCGGAAAAGGTATCAAGACGCTTAATGTTACAGAGAAGAACGGACCGGTTGTTGGACTTAAGGTTGTGCAGGATGATGAAGATCTGATGATTATTACATCATTAGGAACTGTTATACGCACAAGCATGGCCGGAATATCCATGATGGGGCGTTATACCCAGGGTGTCCGTCTCATTAACATCAGAGAAGATGATGAAGTAGCTACATTGGCTCGAGTTCAGAAAAATGAGGAATCCGATGATCTTGCGGATGATCTCGAAGATGGAGAAGAGCAAGAATAGCCGTATCTTTAAAATTTAATATTTCGAAAAAAGAAGGATGGGGACTTACAAACCCATTCTTTTTGTTTTACAATAGCAAATAAGTAATAGACGAAGAGTAAGGTGAGTGAGTATTTATGCCCATGATTGCCGTTTCCCAATTGAAAGATGGAGAGCGATTAAGTGATAATGTTTTGACAAAGCTTGGCAGCACTCTTTTTTATAAAGGAATAGTAGTATCAGAAAGAGAGATTGAAATTTTAAAAGCCTTTCTTATCCAAGCGGTACCCATCGAATCCAGAGAAGGTCAGGAAGCGGAAGAGAATTGGGAGGAAAGTAAAGCAAAAGAGGAAGCAATCGTCATCCACCCTTTTTATGAGGAATATAACAAAATGCTGCAACTGCTGAAGCGTGTGTTTAATCTTGCCAGCGGGGGACAAAGCTTACCTATTCTTGATATTCGCACAAATCTGGAAGCCTTGCTTCAGCATATCGATTTCTATAAGGTTCTTACTTTTTCTCCAAAGCATGCGCTTATAGCCGATTATTTTTATCATAAAAGCATCATGGTCAGCCTTTCTTCCTATTCTCTTGCCAGATGGTATGGACTTCCACAGAAGGATTTGATGCAGATTGCATTGGCCGGACTGCTCCATGATATCGGGAATGTGAAAGTGGATGCTGATATATTGAATAAAAATAAAAAATTAACCGAAAGAGAAATGGAAGAAGTAAAGAAGCATACGATTACCGGCTATTCGATTCTAAAAAATGTTCCTGCTTTAAATGAGGGAGCGAAGTTATGTGCTTTGCAGCATCATGAACGGGAGGATGGTTCGGGGTACCCTTTAAGTGTCAAAGGAGATAAAATTCATTCTTATGCTAAAATAGTTGCCATTGCCGATATCTATCATGCTATGACCAATGATCGTATCTATAAGCTGGCCATGTCTCCTTATCTTGTCCTGGAACAATTGTTTACAGAATCCTTCGGCAAAGTGGATCCTGCCCTGGTTCAGGTATTCATAAGTAAATCAACACAGTTTGATCAGGGTACGTTGGTAAAGCTAAGTGATAACCGTGTCGGTGAAATCGTCTTTTCGGATCGGGCGAATCCTACACGTCCCTGGGTGAATGTGAATGGAACGATTGTTAATCTTTCTATGGAAAGAGCTTTATTCATTAAAGATGTAATATCCTCTAAATGAACACTACTCTAAATGAGCACTAATGGAACAGACAAATAAGCAATGTGCTTTTTCATCCCGCAAGAAAGATATTGCTTGCTGTTTGCTTACTGATAAAAACGGCGGGGCAATTGGTATCTATGGAGCATTTAAGGCTGTAAAGCAGCAGCCAGAATGCTTCAAATGGGCTCATTATTGAAATTTAATAAAAATATTAAAAAAAAGCTTGCATTCCTATCCACTGATGTGGTATCTTATAAAAGTTGCCGCTAAAAAGCGACATCAAGCGACAAAATGTTAAAGCTTATATGAAAAAAAATAAGTTAAACACTTTACTTGCAAAAGAGAAATGAATATGGTATATTAGTCTTCTGGCTTTCGAGAGAGAGTTAGACGAAAAGTAAAACTGCTAGAGAAATTGTTCTTTGAAAACTGAATAACGAGTGAAGAAGAGATCGCCTGATGAGGCCTCGGATCCTAACGGAAATGAAGCACACAAGTGATCAAAAAAAGTTTTAAAATGAGATGTAAATCTCGTCAGTTTCGAATTTTGAGCTGTTAAGCTTGAGAATAAAAAGTCGTGTAAGACCTCGGTCCTATGCG
>NZ_JAGGLB010000026.1 GCF_017874215.1 Paenibacillus eucommiae | reverse complement strand
TCCGTCGTTGTGATATACGGATTCTGCATCGGTCTATTCCTCTTTTGTTGTTGGGTAGGACTTTCAACCGTACAGGATTGGCAGATGTTTTTCCACTTTCATCCTTGTTCTACGCTCGCTCAAATTGATCAACCGCTAATTTTGGTTTTGAGCTATTTATCCAATGATTTAATTTATTTTTCAACTGCCTGTACTAGATCCTGCGAGTTCACAGAGTATCCCCATCTCTTTTCAATTAGTTCAATAGAGACTTTCGTTCTCCAAAGCCCCTGAGCGGTCTCTGCTGATTCATATGTAGTGGTGCAATCCCGAACAATATTGGTCATATAACCAAGGGAACGCATATTCATTATTCCATAATCGCTATACGTCACACATTCGTCAGTCTCAAAACCCATATAAAAGAGTGCTCGAATCCCCCTTTCACGAAGGTTGCGATTAAACTGTTCCTGTGAGTATATGAGTATGTCTTTATCCAGAGGTTCTACTTCTTGAGGTATCCTGATTTGGGAATACGTTTCGGCCTGTTGCCGGGACCAGCTAAGGTTAAAAATATCATCCACATGCCGTCTCATCCACTCTTTTTGCCATTCCATTTCTGGAAAAATACTTTCTGTTGCTGCTGAAGAGTCTACTGACTCCTCATGTTCAACCGCCGCTCTATCTCGCTCCTCTTCTGTAGTTGAACTCATCCATTGAGGGTAATCCTTCAAAAATGCAGCATGGTTGCAATGAAAGATTTGAATACCTGACTGCCGCAGCCTTTGGATGGTAGGGGCAATTCGCTGTGTTATAATTTCCTTCTTCCTTAATGCATGAGACGCTCCTCTTTCCGTACTTAGCTCCCATCCTAGTGACTTTTCAATGGGCCCCACTTCCCAGCCAAAGTTCCACAAATCGACAAGTGCTATTCCAACCTCATTAGTATCAAAAGTATAGGAAGTGCCAGAACGTACATGACTTGATTCCGTAAAGGAATGTCCAGATCTTGGAGATCTTGGGGTATACTCCAGGTTTATTTTGAATTGCAGGTTAAACACCTCCGTATATTTTCCTTTGATTAGATTTCAATCTTTACAAGAGTGCTCCCAATCCAGTTAAAGAGCAGGAATGGGCCTTTGCTTCTTGGGGTCCACCCCTGGACAATTGCCTCTTTAATAATCATGGAAACCTCTGCTGGTTTTACGATCTTTATATTTAACTTATCTACATGGGGGAACTCTACCCAATACTCGTTAACATCTGATTCCAGAAAAACCTTGATTTTTTGCCCCTTCTCTTCTTCATGCTCAACAATTAGTGCGATAATGCCTTTTGAAGAAGGAGTGACTATCCATTTATATTCCTCATGTCCCACAATTATTTTCCTGGAACCTTTTTTGCTCATCGTCAATATCCTCACCCCAATAGCGGAACAAGCTGCCAAATGGCAGCTTATATATTTATTTATATGAAATATGTCAAGCTGCCTCTCTAATCTCAGCTTGCTCCCCTCAGGCTATTCTCGGCTCAGCTCATCTAATACTCTATTAATTAATTGTGGGAAATTATATCATTTATACATTTTATATTCAATTGTTTTTAGTTAGAATTTTGGTTAGAAAGGCTTACGCAGTATGTTTGTAAGTCGGCAATCCACGTAAGCGTCAAATAGCCCCCACCTTGTTATCAAGGTGGGGGCTATTTAGCATCGTAAGCTTCGTAGTGGACAAAAGTATTTGGGGTTATTCATTTCGGAAATTTTTCTTCCTGATCATGACTAGATAAAAGATAAGCGGGGATAATAAATTTGCTCCGCAAATCAAGTAAACGAATGAATACATAAACCAAGTCGTATTTATGACATTTTCATAGATCCAGGAATGATACCAATTCAATATATGAACCTCCATTAACTGTGTTTCACTCATCTTAACCAATATGATCCGTTTTATACCGCTTGCTGGATATTAGCAAATCTCAATGGAAAATAAAAAATAATAGAGATTAATTAGATAAGGGGATTTATTTTGTCAATGTCCATCGAACAATTGCTGAATGCGAAGTTCCAGATCCGATTAATGGATAATGAAATGATGATCGAACAAATATTGGAGCAAAGCGTGGATTTGCAAAAGCGTAAATTTGTATTTTACGAAACCACAGGACTTTCCGGTCTTTGCGTGTATACGGATGGATTGGTGGACATACCACAGGTTGAGTTGATTTTAAAATCATTAATCGTATATGGAAGCCAACTGGAAGGAACTGATTTGATTCATGACATGGGTAACATTATCCGCGAACAATTGCTGATTAATGCTTCCCTGCGCCTTGTAACGAAAATGGAGGACGGCATTGATGGTATCCTGAGTGGTGATTCACTTATCTTGCTTGATCAATGTACAGACGGGATCTTGGTAAGTACAAGAGGCTGGGATGCAAGAAGTATAGAGGAACCCGCATCAGAAGGCGGAATTCGTGGTCCACGCGATGGATTTACCGAAAGCATACGAACAAATACAAGTCAAGTACGAAGAAGAATTCGCGATCCGCTATTACGTATAGAATCGATGAAAATTGGAAAAAAATCGAAAACAGATGTGAATGTGGCCTATCTGAAAGGAACGGTGAAGGAAGGCCTTGTCGATGAAGTAAAGACACGCTTAGAAGGCATCGCAATTGATGCTATTTTGGAGAGCGGATACATTGAAGAATTAATTAAAGATTCACCGCTATCTCCCTTTAAGACGATTCAAAGCACAGAGCGGCCAGATAAAGTCGCTTCAGCGATTCTGGAAGGGAAAGTAGCCATTTTTATCGATAATACACCGTATGTGCTTGTTGTGCCGGTCAGTTTTTGGCAGTATCTTCAAGCTCCGGATGATTATTATTCAAACTATTGGAACGCTTCTTTTTTTCGCTTGATCCGATTTTTTGCTTTATTCATTAGTTTCACTTTGCCTTCTTTATATGTCATGCTGGTTTCGTTTCATCAGGAGATGATTCCGACCGATCTCGCTTTATCTATCGCGTCTGGAAGGGAAGTGGTTCCATTTCCCGCTTTATTGGAAATGCTGATTTTGGAGTTTGTATTTGAACTTATCAGGGAAGCTGGACTTCGAATGCCCAAAGCTATGGGGCAAGCTGTAAGTATTGTCGGGACACTTGTTATCGGACAAGCAGCTGTACTGGCCGGACTTGTCTCACCATTTATGGTCATTATCGTAGCCATTACAGGCATATCTTCTTTTGTGCTTCCCAACTATGAGGCTGCGATTACAATACGTTTGCTACGTTTTCCCATCTTGATTGCTTCCGGAATTTTAGGCTTGCTAGGCTTTTCAGCCGTATTCACTCTTGTACTCATCCATGTACTTTCTATACGTTCGTTTGGTGAACCTTACATTGGTCCTATTATACCTTTTCGCCCTTCAGATCTTAAAGATTTTGTTGTCCGGGTTCCTTGGTGGAGCATGAAAAAAAGACCCGGTTTCTCGCAAGGTGACAGAGATCGAATTAACGATGGTCAAATGCCGCATCCCCCACAAACAAAACAACAATCAGAGCAAGAAAATCGAACAAATTAGAAGCCGTAACCGGAGGGAACAATGAAGCGCATTCAGATAGTGACACTACTGCTACTTTTTGTACCCGTTCATCTTACTGGATGCCTCGGTAAAGCCGATATCGACGACCTTGCTATCGTAGCTGCCGTTGGTCTGGATAAGGGAGAAGTGCCGGATTCGATGAAAATAACTGTGCAAATTGTGCGTCCTGCTGACGCGAGAGGTCAGACAGGCTCTCCCTCCGGCGGAACGGGAGAACCGATTTATTCCGTGAGCGCTGAAGGCAAAACGATTTTTGAGGCCATTCGCAATCTAGGCCGTTTTTCGTCGAGACGCATCTTTTGGGCGCATAATTTTATCATTGTCATAAGCGAAGAAGTTGCAAAGTCGGGAATTGCTGATATCATTGACTTTTTTTCCCGAAATCACGAGCTGCGCTTAAAAACATGGATAGTCGTTACGCCGGATAAGGCTGGTCAAGTGATCTCCACAAAAACTGGAATTGAAGTTACCTCTGGAGATTCTTTAGACAAGTTATTTCGTTTCAACCGAATCCTCGCGGAAGCCCCGAGGACTAATTTAATGAGGCTGCAGGAAGCGTATTTAAGTGAAAGCAGCCACCCAGTTCTTGCCAAGTTAAAGTTGGCGAAACGGGGAATTCCCAACAAAAATCCAGAAAAGTCTGAAACGTTGAATCAAGCTGAGCTATCCGGCGTTGCCGTATTTAAGAAGGATAAAATGCTCGGATGGTTAAGTCCTGCGGAAACCAGAGGATTATTATTTTTCGTAGAAAAAGTGAAGTCAGGAGTGATTCCGCTTTCATGTCCTGACCAATCTGGCGGCAACGTAAGTATTGAATTAAGAAAACAAAAATTTAAAGTAACGCCAACCTATGCGAACGGGGAAGTGAAATACGACGTAAAGCTAACGACGCAAGCCGATTTAGTGGAATCAGGATGTGCGACACAATTGGTAGATATGAGGGGGGATTTGGAGAAAGAATTAGCGAAAGAGCTGCAGTCCAATTTAACAAGAGCTGTTGCAATGGCGCAAAAAGTATACAAAGTCGATTTTCTTAAACTGGGAGAAACGTTTCAAAATCGCTATCCTGATGAATGGAAAAAGCTTCGGGAGAACTGGGAAGCAGAATTCTTGAAAGCAAAAGTATCCATAAAGGTCGATGCCCACATTAAGAGCGCGGTACTGCTGCAAAGAGCGACAAAGAAGAACGGAGATTTAAAATGAAAACACAAATTTCTAACGGCATGCTGGTATCGCTTATTATTATCCTTGCTTACCCCAAAGCAATTGGCATCACTCAAGGGATTATTGTAAGAGAGGCGGGCGGCGATATGTTACTGGCTACTTGCATGGCCATGGTTCAAGGCTTGTGCATGATGCTGTTGACCGTCTTCATTGTCAGGAAAATTCCCGGGAGTAATTTTATAGATCAGGCACAAATTTTCATTGGAAGCGTGGGCGCGAAATTCGTCGGGCTTGTTCTTTTTCTGTTTTTCTGTGGAGCCTTTGGCACGACAATGATTACCTATGTATATCATATAAGGGATCATTTTTTGCCGGAGGTTCCCATCGCTCTTTTTATTATCGTTGCTCTTATCGTAGGCTTATATGCCAACTATCACGGTTTTGAGGTCATTGGGCGACTTGCATTGATCGGTTTGTTCTCGGTAGTTGCTTTAAATATCCTGATACTGTTCGGGTCGACACAAAATTTCGATATAAAAGAATTGCTTCCGGTATTTCAATCGGGAATTTGGAATACCTTCAAGGCTAGCCGACACAATGACACGGATTGGGCCGTGGCTACGCTAATGACAGCCATCATTTTGCCAATGGTTAAAGATGTGAAATTGTGGGGGAAATCAAGCGCAACAGGCATTATAATGGGATGGATAGCCATTCTCATATGGCCGCTTTTAGAAACCGGGAACCTGTCGCCTGAAGTAACGGGGCAATATTTGGTACCTTGCTTACAATTGTCAAGAGCCGCGGAACTCGGTCATTTTATCCGTCGTTATGAAATGTTTATGATTGCATTTTTCGCTATACCGATCTTTGTACAAATTTCGATGTATATATTTTGTGCCTCGCATGTGGTTACACAAGTTTTAAAACTACAAGACAGAAAGTCATCACTTATTCCCGTATCGCTTCTTCTCGGCGGGTTTGGCTACTGGGTTGTCTCTGATCGTTTCCGTGCCATGGATTTGCTCACCAGATACTGGCCTCCTATAGCATTAACTCTGGCCTATGGGCTGCCAATTCTCTTTGTCGTACTTGGCTTTCTTTTCAAAAAGAATATCGGCAGATGATAGAACAGAAACGTAAGTGTCTAGGATTACCGTTAGACAAATTGATTTTTCTATCTCATTAAACATAGTAGCTCCTTAAATATGTTCTAATTTCATTGTCCAAGACGTCCCCGACATGCCGCAATACTCAAATCCATGTTTCCCATATAACCGAACAGCAGACAGATTATCCGGGTTAACACTTAGAGAAAGCTGTTTGTAGCCGTCCAGTTTAGCCTGCTGAATCATCTCTTTCAGGAGCAAATCTCCTATTCCTATTTTCCGAAAATCTTCCCTTAAAGCGATACCTAATTCTGGAGTTTCATTATCGATAAAGCCATATCCTTTATTCGTTTCATCAAATAATCTATACCATATAGCCCCGACCGGCTTATTTTCACTCCAAGCAAGTAAGGCTCTATCCCCTCTCCGACCCCAATGCTCATTATATTTCCGGATAGAAGGCGCTTCCAGAAGTTCCCGCTTTGACGGCTTGCCCTCTAATATATAAATCGACTCATAGTGCATATCCAAGAAAAAATCATAGTCCTTCTGCTCCAGTGGCCTAATCGTTACCATAGAAATTCCTCGCCCTCCCTAGCCCAAATATATCTGTTTCAATGCATTCCTAGCTAATTTCCCGTCCCCATCCTTCCACTTATTCAGCAGCCGGAAATCGGTATTATCTGTAATTTGGTCAATACTTCCAATCAGCCGTTTCTTGGATAACTGGAAAATCTCCGTATCTTTGATTTCACTCGCAATCAGACCCGCAATTCCTTCGCCATTCATCACTTTAAAGGGACGATTATAAAAATAGGAGGCTTCCTCCGAAATTTTCTCTGTGATCCCCAGCCTGTTGTGCAAGCTTGCCAAATGCGTGTAAACCTTGTTTAAAGCTTGCTCCCGTTCTCTCCATGTGGCTGCCGTCTGCACGGTCCAAAGATGAGACATTACGAGTTCTGAACATTTTAATGTTCTAAATGTCGTTCCAAACCATTTGGGATAAGGAGCATATTGACACTCCAGCAAAAAGCAAAGATTCATCACATCGCGAACAATGCGTGAAGCGATAACCGCTGAGCCCAGCTCATCGCCTACAAAACCCGCACGAAGCATCAGATGCTCTTCCTGACCGATTCGCTGCCAGCTTGATGCCATTAGGTACAGCCAAATATCATGTGGGTAATAAGCTAAGCTTTGACGCAGCTTTAATAATTCACCAGTATCATCCCTATAAACTTCTCCACTCGTGATCTCAAGCAGCGTTTGTGAAGGAAATGTGAGCCAATCAACCGGCTCTATGGCCCCATTTATATCAAATGCGAGGCAGCTCTCGATAAATCTTGGCACCGTAGTGATTATAGTCATGCTGGTATCGATAGGGAAACCACAAAAGCTTTGCGGAACCCGCCCATCAAGTAAGGCTCGGATATTTTCCGAAAACCGGATATCTGTTTCATTTAGAAAAAGCTGTACGCGCGGGCTCCAATCATGATCTCTCGACATCTCAGTATCATATCCAAGCACTTCACTTCCAGGACCTATAAGAGCAGCCGAATATGTAATAGACGAAAAATTTGCCATCAAGGGCTCAATAATTTCAACAAAAAATTGCCGACATAATGCGATCCCCTGCATCCAAAAATCCCCCCTTCCTTACCCGATCATGCAGCAAAAGGGCTGTCGATTTGTTCACACCGCCCCATGGTAATAATATGAGACTGCTGTTTTATTTTCCTGAGTTTTTATTTTCAAATGGTCCGGCAGGTAAGTCATGAATTCATTTGCAGTTTCAAGATCCAACCACTTCACTTCTACCACTTCGCCATCCGGGTCCGAGATATTCATTTCACCCCCTACAATGTTGGCCAAAAAGGTAAATAGTAACGCATGGTGCCCTTTTTCTGAAAAAAGTGCTTCTCTAACCGAGTAAAGTCCGGTAATTTCAATATCATACCCCGACTCCTCTTTAGTTTCGCGTTTCACAGCTTGTTCTAATGTTTCACCGGCTTCAACCGTCCCACCTGGAATACTCCACTGCGAAGAGTCACCCTTCTTATTCAAAACCATTAATATTTTTTTGCTGGATTCATCGAAAATTAATGCAGAGGCTATATCCACTCTAATCAAAAAAGACACTCCCTTTAACATCTATCACCGATTTTACCTTCATCTGACTTCTGCAGCAAAAACTTTAACAGCGGCGGCGTGGCCATTGTAGAAATGATGACTACGATGATAATAGCCGTAAAATGCTCAGGAAGTAGCAATCCAGCATTTAAACCAATTGTCGCCATAATCAGGGCCACTTCTCCTCGAGAGACCATGCCAGCCCCTATAACCAGAGAGGATCGCATATTGAATCCTGTTAATTTGGCGCCAATACCGGAACCAATCAGCTTTGTTAAAATAGCCAGCACAGATAATCCTATAATGAAGAAAACTTGCTCAGACAAGCCCTTGAACGTCACTGCAAGCCCAATGCTTACAAAAAAGACGGGTACAAAAATCGTGTAAGCTAACGGCTCCAGCTTTTTTTCCACTTCTTGCTTAAATTCCGTACGAGAAATTGCAATACCCGCTGCAAAAGCCCCTATGATGCCGGCAACATCCAGATATTCGGCCATATACGAAAGAAGTAGACACACTACAACCGCTGCGCTCATAACAGGTTCCGTGATTTTAAGTAAAGCCAGCTTTCGCATAATGTACGGAATGACTTTCCATATCATAATACCGATAATGAAGAAAAAAAGAATCTTTTTCCCAATAACTAGACTTAAACTAACTTCACTTGCTGTTAAGAACCCCATCATAACCGCTAAAGCAACCACAACAAGAATATCATCCAACAAGGCTGCACCTAAAACAGTCGTGCTCTCCCTGCTTTTCAGCTGACCAAGCTCCTTGAAGGTTTGAACAGAAATGCTAACAGAGGTAGCAGAAAGTAACAATCCAAGAAAAATCGCATGACTTTGATCCATTCCAATGGCCAGTCCCGAAACATATCCACACAATAGGGGCAAAAGAATGCCACCAACCGCTACAGCAGCCGATGCATGCCGATTTTCATTTGACCCAGCCTGACGGATACATCACCAGCTATTTTAGTGGCGATAATAACTACCGCTAGCTGCAAAAATAAATCCATCCCCTATACCAACCCTTCTAAGTCCAAAAAGAAAAAAGAAGCCTTTTCCTAGATAGGCTCCTCCATTTTCAGGTAAATGATTACTGTTAATTATAGCTTAACTGTAGGTTGAAGACAATATTATGACAAAGTTTTCCTAGCAGGATTCAAACAAGTGCTTTCTTAAATGACAAAATGAGAGTGGTTTCATTCTCATTAGTATCAAATAGGATATCGCCATCATTTTTTTGCATGATCTGTTTGACCTGAGACCCTTAATTATCGAGCGATGATTTATTCCCTTTCATCCGTATCGTGGAGGGAATGCCGTTTATCAAGAATTTAGTGAGTCGCCTTGAAACCAGTGAAGAATTTCGATATCACTGCCTCTTTACCAGGTCAGATGCTACGCCAAGTGAAGCAGCCTATTCACGACTCATTGCCAAAACGTTGCTGTAGATGCGACACATGTGGAAGCTAGGGATGCTGCAATGGATATCCGCAGGCAGCCTTAAAAAGAATATTCCTTGACAGGAATATTCTTTTTAAGGTATATTGAAATCAACAAATAAAATATCGTTTCAGGAGGAGTTAAAATGACAACTCAACAATCATCTAACAGTAAGGCGCCGGTTATCAATGGACGTGAATTTGTACTGGAAAGAGTATTCAAAGCACCGCAAGCGCTTGTATTTAAGGCTTTCACCCAACCCGAGCATTTAGCCAAATGGTGGGCACCTAGGCCTTATACCATTCCGGTCTGTAACATTGATCTTCGCGTAGGTGGCAAATGGCATTATTGCATGCAATCACCTGAAGGTGAGCGACATTGGGCTTTAGCCATTTATGAGGAAATTAACAGTCCGGACAGCCTGGCTTATACAAGCACATTCGCAGATGAACTAGGAAACCCGACTAATTTTGTTCCTGAGCAGCATGCTACTGTGGTATTCAGTGAAGTTGAAGGCAGCACCAAGCTTACCATTTCCTACCGGTTCGAATCTGCAGAGGCGCTTCAGGCATCAATTCAGATGGGGATGATTGAAGGGCTGTCAATGACATTGGACAACAATCTGCCTGAATTATTGGCTGAAATGCAGCGCTGACCTATGTACATCCTATCTTTTGAGTAGGTTGAAATTATGAATGAGACGATCTTTAGCGCTCTTTGCTCGATCCCTTCCACCTCGTCTCGGACGAGCGGCTGGATCCGTTGGACGACTACTTGTAGGGGCTTCTTAGATGAAGCATCCTAGGAATTTCTAGTTCGCCCGAAGGTGGATAGAATTAAGCTCGTGAGCTTAATTTGTTCGCCTCTTAAGCTGCCATCCTCGAATAAGGTCACAAAATTACCTTATTCGAGTAAGTTCATAATCCCAAAGCCTTGCTATGACTGAGTTTTTTGCGAATGTAAAAAGGAGAGCCTCCTGGGAGCGAAACCGCTGATCGATTACAATAAGCGTAACGAAAAACCGATCGAAGGTAAAGATGAAGACAAGATCAAAGAAGTCCTAGCAAAAATAAAAGATATTAAAGTGCATACAATCAAAAGTGTTCAGTATGCAACTGATTCAAGCTTAGATGAACTTAATAAACTGATTTTAAATCTGAAGCGATAGACATTATATTAAAAATCAGGCTTCAATAAAGTGTACACATGATAATCAACATATTTATTATTTGTTTCTAAAGTACTCTTCAATGTAAACAATCCTGAGTTCGACAAAGCGCTCCTGTAGGAAAGTATGATTTCTTGTGTCAAACTTATAACCTGTGAATCAGCGAGCACATCATCTATAGGTCTAAATTGAACATCAGACACTTCATTCCCATCAGCCACTAAGCAGCCGGAAACCATTTCCATCTCGAAGACAACATATACACCCAACTCTAAGCCATTCGGAGTTTCTTTAGTTCCTGTTCTTAATCCTATAAGCCTTTTGGGTCTTGCATAGATTCCCGTCTCTTCTTTAACTTCCCTGACAGCAGCCTCTTCGAACGACTCTCCATCATCAACACAGCCACCAGGAAGCATCAAATACCCTTTATTTACTCCATAAGCAATCTTAACAAGCAGCACGTGATCGTCCTTAATGATTAATCCCCCAGCAGAACATATTGTTTTCATCCCCAAACCCCTCCTCCATTTAACAAAGCATATCACAGGAGTGTTATAAAGAATAAATACCTAAAAATTATTATTTAATAGATATATCCTATAAACAAACAAGCACTTGCGATATGTTTTTAGAATCTTTTAGAATCTCTCAGAGAAAAAAGATATCGATTTCTTCTATTGACAACACACCAGTTAAACCGTATATTTTTCATATAGTATATATGATATATAATTAATCACAGGAGGGCTACTTGTGGCCAAACAATGGTTTGAAAAGAGCTATCGCCGAAGTCTCGTAGATATGCATATTCCGGACTGGGACGAACGTTTTCTATCTCAATTTGATAGCCAGGAATATATTCGTTTAATGAAATTGGCCCGTGTAGAGAGTTTCTATATTTACGCTACATCATGTGTCGGGCTTGCCAACTTCCCTGCCAAAGCAGGAAATGTTCATAAAGGGCTGGCGGAAAGAGACGTTATTCAAGAGATTACCACCGCCGCGAACGATCAAGGCATGAATGTAATCGTATACTATAACATCTGGTCGAAATGGGCCTATGATCACCATCCTGAATGGAGGGTTGTCAATGCCAAGGGGCAAGGTACTGCGGACTATATGTGGGACCAGCCAGGACGCTATGGCGTCTGCTGCATCAACTCCCCCTACCGGGAATTTGTTAAGGAGCAGCTTGAGGAGTTATGCAACAACTACACCTTTGATGGGCTCTGGATCGACATGATTTTGCTTCCGCAAACGATCTGTTATTGTTCAAGCTGCCGTAAAAGATACTATGACGAAACAGGACGCAGCGAGCTGCCAAGAACGATTGACTGGGAGGATCCGGACTTTGTTTCTTTTCAAAGAAGAAGAGAAGCTTGGTTAAATGATTTCACAGCGATGTTAACGCAAGCTTCTAAGCAGATCAAACCGCATATTTCCATGGGCTATAATGTCAGCTCCTATTCAGTAGGCTGGCAAAGTGGTGGCAACGTACAATTTTTCAATCAAAATGATTATTTAAGCGGAGACGTATCCTCAGATCCCTTAATTGTTACCTATACGTGTAAATTGTTTCACAGCTCTAACCCTAAACACTCCATTGAATTTATGACTTCCGTAGTCGATTCCAATTTATTGGAGCATACGATTATGAAATCCAAAGAATATTTACGCACTCAGCTATACCTTACAATTTCACATAACGCAGCTTTCGGATTTATTGACGCCATCGATCCAATCGGAACCTTAAACGAAAAAACATACGCCATTATGGGTCAATTGTTCAGCGAACTCATTCCTCTTGAGCCTTATTTGGATCCAGCTTCGGACTTTTGTCAAGATGTCGCGATATACACGAATTTCGAGTCCTTGGTTGATTTACGTGATAATACCCGAGCGACGAAGGATGTTGATGTGAGCGTATCCCCTCATTTCATGGCATCTTTAACAGCGGCTAAATCCTTAATTAACGCAAACATCTCATTTGGTGTCATCAATAGCTACAGCATGGCTGAGCTGGATAAGTACCAGGTAATTATATTGCCGGATCTCCTTGTGATAAGCCAGGAAGAGGTAGAAACATTCCGAAGCTTTGTGGAAAAAGGGGGCAGTCTTTACGCCAGCGCTAATACTTCTTTGCTTGACAATGAAGGGAATCGTCATGATGATTTCATGCTTGCAGAACTGCTTGGAGTTTCGTATGTTGGAAAAACAGTGGAGAATCATACCTATATAGCACCTACGGATAAAGGCAGCTTTATGCTTCCAGGTTATTCACAGAAATATCCATTAACATTGAACAGCCATCAGCATGTGGTTCGTGCGCATGAATCAGCAGAAACACTAGCGACCATTGTTTTACCAGAAATAAACGCCGCTAACGTGCATCAATTTTCGTCTGCCATCAGCAGTCCACCAGAAATCATCACCACTCATCCAGCTGTCGTTGCTAATCACTATGGCGCAGGCAAAAGCATCTATGCAGCTGGTCCTCTGGAACTGATGGAAAAAGAAGAACAGCGAAAAAGCTTTATTCAACTAATTAAAAGCTTGCTTCACAAACCTGTATGGTTTGAATCTGACGCTCCTAAACCGGTAGAAATCACCTTATTCCATCAGCAAGAAAACCATAGATTTATTTTACATGCGGTCAATATTCAAAAAGAGCTTCCTAATATACCTGTGGATAAGATTAATATCCGCGTTAAGCTGGGGGATAAACAGCCAACTGAAGTAAAGGTGCTGCCTTCCAACAACGCGCTGCCTTTTGCACACGATGGACAATACGTAGAAGTTGAGCTGCCGCGGCTTGACACCTATCTGATGTTAGTTGTTGATTACTCTTCAGACTGATCCCACAAATTAAAAAGTGACAGTCCAGTACGTGAAATACGTACTAGACTGTCACTTTTCATGCTATCCAACATTTTCTCAATAAGCAGAATATTCAACCACTAAACTCTTGATTTGATCAAGAAGATTCAACATTTCCCGCTGATGCACATACGGAGATTTCCTTACCCGTTGGTCAATTGATCAAGCTCAAGGGATGCTTTCGACAACTCCTTGTTCACCTTTTTCCTATCTGGAGCCGCAGAGGAAAGCTCTCGTACTGCCGTTTTTATATAATTACAAACCTGCTGCAAATGTAATTGCCAATACGATTCATTTGAAAGCTGATTGCCTTGCTTCAATAACTTATCTATAGTCGACGTACTCAGTTCCACAGGAGAAATTCGATACAAAGCTGCCTGCTGCGAACCTAATTTAATCCGCAGTTGACCCTCTTTCCCATCGTACGGAAGCGCGCTGCCACCATAAATCCTCTCTGCATGAAACCGGGCAAAGGGAACAGGAATGGAAAGCTGCCGCTCTTCCTGAGCTTCATTTATAACTACTGCATACGCATCCCCGCCCTTTTTCCAAAGTGCCCATCGAACCTGATTCCCAGCATCTTCTGCTGCTTTTGTTGTAGATATCAGCTCGGACAACAGCTGCAATTCGTCGCGGAACTTGATCAGACCCTGCCAAAGCTCAGATGCTTCCAGCCACCAGCTATCGTCGTGAAAGGAATAATAAGCAATTCCTTTTGAACCGGCGAGTAATGCCTGATAGGTCATAAAACGAACCTCTTCGATGTTTGGCAAATATGTGGAATCAATGGAAAAAGGCAAACTATACGTTTGTACATTTGTCCATACCGGTTTCATGCCGTTAACTGCGGATAGAGCCAACCGAGCTACATTTCCAACCTCTGTGATAGGTTGCTTCGGCAAAGGGTACACGCCAGTACCCAGTATATCCGTAACTTTTGCCATGTTCCCTAAATAATCCGTTGACGATTCATATACATATACATATACAGGATGCACGTTATCGATCGAGCGAATAACCGTGTAGGCTGTAACTAACTCTTCCATAGACTTCTGATTACCTGTCGGCTCATCCATGACCATCCAAGCCAAAACAGCAGGGTGGTTTTTTAATGCGGCCACA
This sequence comes from Paenibacillus eucommiae, assembly GCF_017874215.1. Taxonomy (GTDB): domain Bacteria; phylum Bacillota; class Bacilli; order Paenibacillales; family NBRC-103111; genus Paenibacillus_AI; species Paenibacillus_AI eucommiae. Next base: position 135,548 of record NZ_JAGGLB010000026.1, on the reverse strand, counting down.
ATACTTCGGGTGGATTCCCTATTTTCCTTCACTTTCATGCGTTGATAAAGTGGTACAATGACCTTCAGTCCGTTTGTATACGCCATATCCAGGGCTTCCTTCAGAGCACTCTGGTCATAAGTAGAGATCCCGATGACCGTATTCACCCCAGCCTGCTTCACTCTAGAATATTCGTAGGGGTAGACATGAAATCCGATCACAGGGAGGAAGGGCTTTCCGTCTACCAGAATCGTTCCGTTTTCGGTTAATGCAGCAGGACGCTCCCAGCGATAAATCGTAGCTTCTTTCCGTTCCAAGACCACCTGTTGGCTGGTTTTAAGTGTGAGCTCCACTTTATAAGGCTGCTGCAGCACCATTTTCCTCGGGTCGAACTTAATCTGCAGCTGTTCCTCGGCTCTTATATTACTTGTCTCAGAAATAACCGCTCCAGTACTCACATTAGAAATACGCATGTCAGCGAGTTTATCCCCATAGGTTCCACCCTCCGGGTATAAGCTTGCCTTAACATTTCCTTCTGTCTGATCGGGATAATAAAAAATTTGATCCGTCGCAAGTTCCGTCATTGGCTTCGGTTTGAGAGCCTTGAACGATGCATCGTCAAAATAAACCTTCCCTGTTCCATAAAGCCTTAAATACACATAGGCAACTTTGGCGTTAGCAGGCGCTTTCAGCTGAAAAGAAAGATACTGCCAATTTCCCGTAACATCCTGAACAAAACTGCTTTCAACTCCACTTAAGTAATTCTCGTTCGTTTTCTCCGGTGCCTTGAAAAATTCAACTTTAATTGCAGCTCCTCTGCCCGCAATCCCAGAGGATTTAAGCCAGGTAGAAGCTTCATACAGAGTATCCGCATTGACATTAACCATTTGCGAGGTCCAAGGATTGGTCGTCTTATAGGTTTCTACAACGACGCTGGTATTGCCTGTATGGGAGGTTTCCGTCGTATAGGCCACCTCCGGGTTATTCCAACCGTTAAGAGCATCCCAACTAGCTGGGAATCCACCTTCAATTTCTTCCATACTTGCATTTTTCAGAAGATTCACTTCCCATACTTCTTCAGCAGCATGTACAGACTTGCCAATCCCTAGCATCTGGATCAGAAGACACCCCATCACCAAATAGCATACTGCCTTCTCCTTCATACCCATCCGTTTCAATAAATCCCCTCCATATCCCCCAAAGATCGTTATCATCAAATAGCCCGTGGATTAATAAGCCTGCACCATAAACCAAAAGATGTCTGCTGAGTCCAGACTATGTGTAGATGTTATTTTAAATGAGACTCCCGGTATTATGGATGAAACTCTTACGCTTCCATTCAACGTTCCATTAGGACCCGGGGTTACAAATATTCGACTATTCACAGTTACAGCAGTCGTATTGATTGTAACGGTTCCAGAGGCTAGAGCGGCCACCCCCATCGTTTTATTAGCACCTTCTTTAATCATAAGCCGATCGGCCGCTAATGCCGCATTAATCGTAACGTCCGATGTGGTTACACCGCCTTTGGCCGTAACGGCAGCCAGCGTTTCTCCACCAGCAGTAGCATCCGGCGACCATACTCCTGGTGTTCCTCCGGTCGTACACGTCCATGATATCGGCTGTCCAATCGTCGGATTCGTATTATTAACCCGATCGCCTTTTAACCAGGTTCCCGCAGTCGGGTATGAAACACCTGTTACAACTACATTTTGGATCCCGTTAATTTTATTGCCGAGCTCATAATGTCTGGAATAGGTATTATTCACATACAGGGCAAACGTATAAGAAATGTCGTTATATTCGATGACACAAGTCTCGCAGTAGCTTAACAGCCTCAAACAAGAAACAATCGTGCAGCCGCTCAGAATTGAACCTGCTTTGGCGTTTGTTAATACATTTGCATCTGGAACATTTATTCTGCATTTGTAGATATGTGCCCAAACTTCTCTGCCGAAAACTCCGTTTGTCAGCGTAAAATTGTTTATTTTCAAAGGAGTTTGCGATTTACAATTAAACAACAATGCCTTTGTTGTTTCTCCGCTGGCAAAAAGCGCTGATCCGGAATGCACAATAAAATTATTAATGGCTCCTGTAACTATATACCCTAGCGCTGATGAGTCCGTTAATGCACAGCTTTCAATATGGAGTGAATGAAAAACGATAGTATCGCAATAGCCGTCTTGAGTGCCGGATTTTAACGATTCGATTGCATATCTGCTCGTATTGGATATTTTTACAGTGCCAAATTCATTATTCATAGCATTTCTGAACACAATTCCACTATTGACTAGTACATCATTAGTAGGATAGTCCACAATGACCCCGTTGTTTAACGATCCATCGATGATTAAATTGTCAATTTTTATATTTGTTGCCGGCGATTCTGTGCCGTGCCCTATGATTCCCAGGCTTGATGTCTCCAATGACCCGAATGTAACGCCTATAATCTTATTTGCGTTGGATTCGATGTCCACCCCAAACAAGCCGGCTTTAATCGATTTGCAGGTTTGAATATGAATATTTTCTCCGGATGTGATGCTTACACCATTGCGGTACACATTTTCGGAATAAACAAGTCCTACCGAAATATTTCTTGGCCTGAACGTGTCCGCCGTGTAGCCTCCTCCGATGTAAAGAGCATCACCCCTAATGCTGCGGGCAATAACGCCTTCGACTTCGATATTTTCCAGATCCGTTGTCGTTGCGATAATGGCCAAGGCATGATTTTGTTCATTGGTATCGGTCGCGATGTTTCCCTCGTAGGACATCAAGCCGATTGAAACTTGACTCCCTGCAACCAGTAAGATTCGGGTTCCAATTGGCGTTCCAGCTGTTTGCTTTAAGATTGTTGCAGCACCATCTGTATATATTTTCCGCCCCCCTGATACGTTTAGGCCGGAAACCAAATATGTAGATGCTGGCATATAGACCGCTGCATATCCGTTTAGAGCAGCTTGTATTTGTGCCGTATCATTCGTCGTCCCATCGCCCTTTGCCCCAAACCATTTTACGTTGACAGGCTGGGTTTCGCCGCCAAGTCTAATCCATCTGTTGCCGTCGGAAGCGCCGAACACAATGCCGTTATCTATCGGTGTAACATTCGTTGAGTAAGAAAATATACCGCCCCGATCAGGATCCGAAACCAAAATAAGCGCAGCATCATCAATCGACTTCGTTGACAAGTCGGCAACCGTGGAAACCGTGATCAGATTCGCATGTATATCGAGTTCAACAGGATTCGATCCGTACACGGCGCCGGTTACTGTCTGGTCAGATCCGTAAACAGCCGCAGCGGCTGAGCGTTCCGTTCGACCAGCTAATCCTAACACACCGCCTTTAAGCAAACTATCAGTCGCTAATACAGCACCTGCCACTCCCAAAGAAGCTAGCAACTTTCTCCTGCTTATTCTTGAATCTTCCGACATGTAGCTATCTCTCCTTCAATTGTATTTTCAGACAAGAGAATGTTCCCTTTTATCAGCAATGCTATTATCCCTTCACCCCAGTTGAAGCCAGCCCTTGTACAAAATGTCGCTGAGCGAACAAAAATACGATGACAACCGGCAGTGTAATAATGACAGCTCCAGCCATAATGAGCGGGATATGAACGGAATCCGAGCCAGCGGAGTTCAAATACAAAAGACCCAGTGGCAAGGTATACAGCTTCTTATCATGCAGATAAAGCAAAGGGCCGTAGGTATTGCTCCATGCTCCTATAAATGTGAATACTCCAAGCGCTGAAAGCACAGGTTTCGATAAGGGAAAATAAATTCTCCATAGAACTCCCCACGGACTGAAACCGTCAATTAGTGCTGCTTCATACAGCTCTCTCGGCAAACTTTTATAATGCTGATGCACTAAAAATATACCAAATGCCCCTCCCAAAAAGCTTGGAACCGTAAGGGGAAAGTAGCTGTTGAGCGCCCCAAAGTTTTTCCAGATAAAATAAGTTGGAATCGAGGTCACCTGGGAAGGAAGCATCATCGTCGCCAGCATAACCATAATAATTAGCTTCTTAAACTTAAAATTGAACATAGCAAACCCAAAAGCAACCATCGAACAAGATAGCAGTACACCCACCATATCAATCACGACAATCAAGGCACTATTAAAGGTATAACGGGCAAAATTAACTTTGGACCACGCGGTAGCGTAGTTTTCCCATGTGATTGGATTCGGAAACCATTGTGGCGGCAATTTCAGTATGGCCCCTCCAGTTTTTAAGGACGTCGCTACAAGCCAATAGAAGGGGACTAACATCACTAAAGCTCCCAGACAAATAATAAAGTAAAACAAACTGTTTTTGAGAAAATGAGTTTTAATCATAATGAACCCACCTCTTCTCGAACTGCTTCTGGAACAACGTAATGATGAGAATAAAGAGGAAGAGTGTCCATGACATTGCAGAGGCGGATCCCATTTTAAATAACAGAAAGGCATCGCGATAAATAAGTATATTGGTGGTTAGCAATTCGTCCTTAACAATATTAGGTGAATCCAGCATGACCAGAAAGACGTCAAATGCTTGGAATGAAGCAATTGAAGATGTGATTAGCACAAGGAACACCATAGGAGAAACGAGCGGAAAGACGATTCTTGAAAATTTCTTCCAACGCGTTGCTCCATCAATTTCTGCTGCCTCTAACAAGTCTTTGGAAATGCTTTGCATACCGGCCAGCAGAATGATCATGGCACTCCCCATCCCTTTCCAAACACTCACAACAGCCAGGATACCAATGACAATCCACCAGTATGGATGGTCCAAATATTGAAAAGGGCCGATACCCATTTCACCTAATAACGTATTGACTAGCCCAAATTTGCTGTCCAGCAGCCATTTCCATAGAAGTCCGCCGGCGACCCAAGGTGTGATGACCGGAAGGAAATATACAGCCCGAAAAAAGCCTTTAGCTCTAATGGATTGGTTCAATACATAGGCGATGATCAGAGCGATAAATGCCTGCAGCGGTACAAAAATAAGGGCAAAGTAAAAGACATTTCGAACCGAATACCAGAACTGCTCTTGCTTTAGCGTGAAGGACCAATTATTGAGTCCAATCCATTTGGGCGGGTTAAACATATCCCAGTCGGTAAAAGTTAAATAAAAAGAATACACAAAGGGATACGCGGTAAAAATCAAAAGGCCAATGAGAAACGGCATAATAAACAGATATCCCCAGAAATTTTGCTTATGCACGAAGCACGCTCCCAACATCTGAACAAATCATTACTTGTTTCTATCCAAAACATCCTGGATTTTCGTTTGAATTCGTTTCGCTCCTTCTTCAGGGGCAATGACCATGTTATACATATCGGTAAAGATCGGTTGTGCGGCTAATCTCCATTCCTGCCAGGACGCATTTTCATCGGTAGTAATGCCTGCTTCCTCAACCCCGTTCGCATAGGCCAGCTTGTTTTGGGGCTTGGTTGACACATCGAGCTTCTCCATTGCTGATTTTTTCACCGGCAGTGCAGCGCCGCTGGCAGCCAACAATTGCTGCGCTTCATCGCTTAAGTAATATTTCAGGAATTCCCAAGCCGCATCTTTGACTTCCTGCTTCGCTTTGGAAAAAATAACCCACGAGTTCGTCACCAATGGAACTACACGTTTGCCATCCCAGCCTATTGGCATTTCAAGCGCATCATAGTCCAAATCAGGAAAATTTTTGTTTAAACCAGCTTGAGCACTGTACTGCAAGGGCATCATCGCTACTTTATCCTGTCCGAACATTTGATCACCGCCACCATTCACCTTCACCACATCTGGTGTGGGGGCGAGGCCTGTCTTCATCGTATCCACCCATTGCTTCAATCCTTCTATCGTTTTCGGATCGTCGACAATTGCTTTCGTTTTCGTCTCATCCAATATCCCCCCTCCAGCAGACTTCGCCCACGGAAACCAGCCGCTTGTAATAGCGCTCGTAACGATCAGTCCGTAAACGTCGGATTTACCGTCGCCATTTGTATCTTTCGTTAATTTCCGGGCTATATCCAGCATTTGTTCATAAGTCCAGTCTTTTGTCGGGTACGGAATTTTCGCATCGTCGAATAGTTTTTTGTTATAAATCATCGTGGAAGGATTCAAACCGTGAGGAATGCCCCACACTTTTCCGTCTTCCGTCTTAGCCGCGAACAAAGCTGAAGTATAGTCGTCCAGTTTCAAGTCCTTCTCGATGTACGGCATCAAATCCTCCGCCACGCCGCGCTTTCCATAGCTTAGAATCACAGCATTTTCTTGAAACCATACGTCTGGAGGCGTTCCGCCAGCTAATTCAGGAGTGATTTTTGTAGCAAAATCTCCCCAGGGTGCTTCCTCGATCTCAAGCTTAATATAAGGGTATTTGGTCTTGAAACCGTCAATAATTTCTTTCTTGGTGACATCATAGGCGCCAGGCAAACCGATTTTTAGCGCCACTTCTTTGGGTTGGGCTGGTGAAGCCGTATTTGAGTTTATGGGATTTTGAGTAGCAGGTGTGTCTTTTGGGGTGGATGTTGTACCACAGGCTGAAAATATAATGGATATAATGACCATTAGACACAAGCTCATTGTTTTTTTCATAAAAAAACCCCCGTTTTTATTGGTTCCTTAATAGGTGAGCGCGAAATTCTTTCAAATCAATGGGTCTACCGCCATTTAGCCTGGATTCCTCGGCAGCAAAAGCTATAAGATGACTGCGAACCGAATTTTCTGCAGACGTCAGACTCTGGCTTCCGTTATAGTGACGAGCTTCTTGCAAGAAGCTTCTCATAATGCCTTCATCCCCACCTCCATGGCCTGATGCATTCGCTCTAACCTTTACTTCATTTTGTTCCCTGGTTAAAAAATTGTAGACGGTGAAAGCTGACTCTCCCATATACCCGCGAATTTCCCCTTTTGTCCCCATGATTTGAATACCTCTGGAGATGTCATGAGTAAACCCGCACATGCTGAACGTTGCCGTTGATTTGTTCATAAATTCAAGGTTAACGACCTGATGGTCGACGACATTATTGTCACAGCGGTACACACATCGCCCAAATTTGCCTTCTTTTAGGGCTTGAACAAGACCATTTTCTGTAACTTCAATGGAACTTAACCATTTGCGATCCTGCATATATAGTTTAATTGCAGAGTATGGGCAGCTAGATTCAACCGCGCAGCCATCTAGACATCGCTCTGTGGAACCTTCTGGAGCATTATCAAGAGTGAAATGCGTCAACGATCCGAAGGAGCTAACTTTTGTGCATTCTTGATCCATCAACCAGCTTAAGATATCCATATCATGACAGGATTTGGCCAAAATCATGGGGCTTGTCGTTTCGGAATTATTCCAGCTGCCTCTGACAAAGCTATGTGCGATGTGATGGTAGCCAACATTTTCATTCATTTGTATGGAGACCACATCCCCGATTCGCCCATCCGTAATCGTCTGTTTGATGGCATGCCAAAAGTTTGTATAACGTAGGACATGACAAATGGTTAACAAACGATCATTCTTTTTGGCTGCCAGCTCCAATTCTATACATTCCAAGGGCTCAGGGGACATCGGTTTTTCCAGCAGCACATGATAACCGTGGGCTAATGCCTTCATGGCCGGTTTGTAATGTAGTCTGTCCTGTGTGCAAATGATCGCTATGTCCGCCAAACGAGGCCGCTCGAATACCTGCTCCCAATCCGTGAATACGTTCTCAGAAGGAATGTTAAATTCCTGTACGAACGATTCTCTTCTTTCGGCTATCGGTTCTGCAACAGCAACAAACTCCAAATCTTGCGGATACAGCTTGGCATAAGGAGCATAGGCTAAAACCGCCCGTCCTCCCGCTCCGAGCAAAATCGCTGTCATTTTTTTCATCTGTATTCTCTCCCTCATCCACTATCATTTCTTCATCTATCTATTATTTTGAAACTTTGGATTAGTCGAGCAGCCCACTAACAGAGACCGGTTGCCCTCCCTGAATAGAACGATTCGCTGCATCTCCGATTATAAGCGACATCGCCCCAGCCATACTGCCTGCCTGTTGTCCCAAAGGATCCTCAGCCCCCTCAACAAACAGCATGCTCCTTAAACGTTCATCCCCGCCGCCATGACCGCCTGCTGCCTTGGAAATCGAATGCGTCTTCACTTCTCCATGGCTTGAAAAAATACGTATAGCATTCACCTCTTCCCCGGCCAGTGGACCACTCTGAACTTCCTGTGCTTCCAGACGCCCTTTGCTGCCGTTTATCGTAACTCTCCAGCCTTCATAAGGGCTATAGGCAGCTAGCGAATAAGTCAAAAAGACACCGCTTTCATATTTAACATTAACGGACATCGTATCATAGATATTGATCCTATCACCGAAAACGCACTGATCCCTTATGTAGCCATCTTCCTTTTCCGCTTCAAGATACGCCTTTTTATTAAATTCCCTTTGTTCAATATCAAAATAAAATTCACATGTACTTTTGTAGCTGCAGGTCAAGCAGCGTTCTCCCCGCTCTTCACGGGTAGGACCATAAAAATTCCGCGATCCATGTGCAAAAATTTCTTGAGGATGACTTTCAATCCACCAATTGATCAGGTCAAAATGATGCGTCGATTTGTGAACAAGCAAACCCCCACTGTACTCAAGCTGCCCGTGCCATCTGCGGAAGTAATCAGCACCATGGCTCCTGTCCAAAAACCATTCCATATCAACATGATAAACTTGACCGACAGCCCCTTCCTGTAGAAGCTCCTTTATTCGCATCATATAGGGTACAAAACGGAGGTTAAACGTTACGGTTACAGTTTTACCGGACTTTCTTTCCGCTTCCATAATGGCTTTGCATTTTTCACCATCAATGGTTAATGGCTTCTCCGAGATGACGTCACAGCCCGCTTGCAAGGCCTCAATGATGTAAGTATGATGCGTGTAGTCCGTACTAGCTACAATCACGGTGTCAGGTTGAACTTCTTGGAGCATCTTACTGAAATCGGTGTAAATAGGGATTCCTCCAAACTCCTCTCTGATTAAATTCGATCGGATTACATTTTTGTCATATAGCCCGCATAACTTCGCAGCATGCTTCAGCTCCGTAAGCAAGGGTCTGGCAAACATGGATTTTGCCCTTGAGCCTGCACCTACTAAGACATAGGTTTTCATCAGTAGCGCCTCCTCTCGTAAGCCTCCTTGTGAACAAGTTGAAACCAGTTGTGGCTAGTGATACACCCGCTTTTCTTCATCAAGGAGTTACCCTTACTTTAAGCATTTTCACTTTGAAGCACAATGGGATTAAACCAGATGTATATGGATTATTGTTTGATAATTTTATTTGCAAATAACCATTCTATCTGACATGATAGATACATATTGGGGTAACCACCTGGGAGGGTCACAATGTCTGCTCATTTCAAGCATGTTTCCATTAATACCAGTCCGGGGAATGGTGACCTTGTCATCTTGTTTGCAGGTCATTCACAAACCTCACCTGAATATCGCAACGGTCCCAAAGTTATCGATAATTATCTTATCCACTACGTATTATCGGGCAAAGGAAATTTCAATTGTCTCGGTCGTGACTATGAATTGAATTCGGGGGATTTGTTTTTTATTTTTCCTGAGGAATTATTCAGTTATGCTCCAGACTTGAACGATCCCTGGAAGTATCGATGGATCGGCTTTAGAGGGAGTAGAGCGACCCCATTGTTAGGCACGCTTGGCGTCTCGCCACAGCGCCCAGTCCTATCGGTGGGCAAGAACCGCCGGATCGAAGCCTTGTTTCATCAGATTAATAACACCCTTCAACAATCCCTGGCGAGCTCCGACTTAAAATCAGAAGCACTGATGAAGCTTCTTGTATCAGAATTAATGCAAGAAGTTGATACCACGCAATGCGAAGAAGCCGTAATAGAGCCAGAAAATGTCACACTGGTCAAGCAGGCAATCCAGTGGCTAAAGCTGCAATATTCCCATCCCATTTCCATCGACCGAATGGCTCAAAATTTCGGATACAACCGTACCTATATGTCCACCCTATTCAAAAAATATACCGGGATATCCCCTGTTAACTTTTTGATGAAAATACGCATGGAGCAAGCCCAGCTCTTGCTGCAAAAGCCATTGACCATCAAACAAATCGCAGCCTCGGTCGGCTATGACGATCCCTTGTATTTTTCGAGACAATTCAAAAAAATCTGCGGCCTCTCCCCTACGGAGTACCGGGAGAAGCATGCGATGAAAAAAGACTATATATAGAATTTTATTTCCATGTGTGTCAATTAAATTCTGAAATATTAACATGAAGAAAAACCCATCCGGAGGCTTCATGATGAGCAGCGCATATGGAACCCAATCGGTGGAAAGTGACGGTCCAGCACGATGGTAAACTGAACTAAGCCAACGTGCTGGACATGTCACCTTCAATTAAAATAGTTCTCCAATAGACCTTATTCTCCCCTGCTCTCTACTAGAAATTGTTTCCCACTTTCAATTGCAAGTCTTTCATTCAGCGAATCAAGTGTATGTGGTTGTTCGTCCCCTAATATATCCAAGAGCGGCAGCATGAAGCTTTTATAATCTGGAATGCCCAACATCGATTCACCTGCTTTTGTTCAATTTGTCCAATAAGAAAATACATAGCTATATATTCGGCATCAAAGAATTAGAATACGAAAGAGACGGGTGCAAACGGGGACAGAACAAATCAAAAACTGCTTACGGACATGAGGTACGTTATCTGCGAGTTTTAAGGTCTTTTTTAGATCTTACGGACATGAGGTACGTTATTAGCCTTGAATGGGGGTAAGTGGGCGCCTTTTTATCCAAATAGGGGCTCTGATGTCCGTTAGCTTTCCTAAATTGGGGGAATTACGGTAAATAAGCTCTCTGATGTCCGTAACGGCTTCTACTTCCCATATGAGCCCCCCTACTTATTTCTTTATAAATTTATAATCAACAGGTCCATCTAATAACACGGGGCCAGTTAAATACATTCGGATACCGTCATCTTCAACGAAACTTACTTGAAACGGCAATGACTGTACCTCGAACACATTTGGTGACTTGGGAATTAGTTTGGACTTTGTCCATACTTGAGGAAGTCCATCTGTAATCAGATTCCCTGATTCGAATTGAATCGAACAAGTTAAGCTTCCGTCGGTCTCGGTCTCTGCCATATAATCTCCGACCAAATGCTGTTGATTTTGTTGATCCATCAGTTGAAGTTGAACCAGCGAAGCTTCATCCCTATGATCTATACCTAAGAACCGGGATATTTCACTGCCATACTGGCTCCAATTTCCTTCTGAGTTATCAATAGCAATTTTAGCACAAATCAAGCCTTGAAAGGCTTCATCTGTAATACCTCGGTAGTCTTGCCAATACGCTACCATACCCTCGAAACCGTTTAATCCACGAGATTTTCCATAGGGAGATTGAGTGGCGGCACGAACAAAATTTTTCTCGGTATCTCCACCTCTTCGCGTACATATTTTTTTAAGTGCTGCTTCAATGTCGTTTTGATAGAAGTAAATAACGTATGGATTCAGTGGTTCGATAATTCGTTCCACCTCTTTGACATATTGCATAATCTCCTGCTTAGGAACCTCAAACGGAAATAAACTCCAGGTCAAGTAACCAAAAAGACAGCTATCCACAATAATAGTATCAGAAGATGACTGTACAGACGCTGCAAATTCGGTCCACCTTTTTAGGGCCATTGCTATAACTTTCCGGTAATTCCCGCAAGATAATTCATCGATAATTTTCTGCATGCTTTTGAGATCATCATAAACGTAAACGGGATGTCCTTGCTCCTCCTCGTACCACCATTTAGTACTGCAACCTCTACGTTGCAATAGATGGGATATCAGTTGCGCAGTTGTAGACTTCCCCGAACCAGGAAGACCCTCAACCATAATCAATTTGGTATTTTGCATGGGCATGCGGGCACACCTCCTTTTTATGTAAAAACCATTAACTCAATAACAGATTCTTTGTTTATTCCCGTTTATATACTTTATTTCCCCTTAACAGGCGGCGTCAGCTTATAATATTGGATCTTCGAAGGTCGCAATATGCATACACATAAAGCAACTCCTAATAAAAGCATAACTAAAACCGCAGCAATTACAACAATCTGGATCGAAAATAACTCAGCGGCGACCCCAAGAATAGCAGTTGTGATGATGATACCTATAGCGAAAAAAAATTCATTCAAACTCCCTACTCTGCCCATTACATCAACGGGAATGTTATTTTGATAAAATGTGGTAAACCCTGTATTTACGAAAGCAAGGAAAAAAGCAAGAACGAAAAACCCAACAGCCGCGATATAAAACGAATCAGAGAAGGCGTAAATGATGTATCCCAGACACACACCTAATGCTCCTACACCGATCATGACTGATATGGCTATTTTCTTAACTATCAGCGTGTTCACCATAGCTCCAACAATAATACCTGCCCCAGCAATACTTACAAGAATCCCGTAGTCACTCTCTGATAAATAAAGCACTAATTGTGCAAAAGAAGCTTCCAGCGAATCCACCGCCGATGCCATTACAACCATCAGACTGCCAAATAAAAAACAAATGATCATAACATAGACATAACTACGATAAAATTGGAACACAATGCTCCAGTCTTTTTTAATTAGCTCTAGTGATATTTTTTTGCCTGGAATGTCGATAGGGGTTCGTTTTTCAAGATTTGGCATCAAATACGTGATTACTCCTGATACAAACAAAGCTACTGCATTAATGTAGATCGCAAATATAGGTGACCCGACTAAAAACAGCAGCCCGGCAATCGCAGGTCCAATTAGAAAAGCACCAGAATTAATTAAACTATTCAACGAGTTAAAACGCGGCCTTTGCTCAGCTGGGATCAGCTTGGTGATGTAAGTTGTAGAGGCTGGACCGAATATGGAACCTGCCATATTTATTAGAATGACAAGGATATAGATGCACCAAATGGAAGAAAACCAAGGGAGCATGCCAATCAATATCGCCCGAAAAACATCGAGAAAGACCATCAGGTTTCGTTTATTTAAACGATCAATCAAGCTGCCTGACCATAAATTTGTAAACAAGGTAGCCAAAGGTCTCGACATATAAAGAGCGGCTACTGCAAGCGGCGAGTGAGTCATATTCAGTACCATTAGATTAAGGGCTATAAAATAAATCCACGCCCCAATATTCGAAACTCCAATTCCGAAAAGCAGCATCGAAGGATATTTCCATGATTTACACAACAAAAAAAATCCCACCCCCAAGACCTATAGTCTTAGGGACGAGATTTGTACATTCGTGGTACCACCCTAGATTTGCTAATATGTCGCCATATTAACCTCTTCAAGTACGGCATCGGCAAAAGAATGCTTATACTCTAGCTCTGTAACAGGAGCTCCTGTCCCACCATCCCCTCATCCGGTTCCGATGTGCTGCTCTGAGGCTTGGTTCAATAAGGAACTCTTTGCTCCTTTTCAACTGCCGGAGCTCTCTGTGAAAGAATCCTTTTATTTACTCTTCTCTTCATCGCATTTTGAATATTATGGATATGTTATCAAATAACGCCATCGGAGTAAAGATATTTTTAAAATATTCTTAAAACGGTACAGCTAAAATCACATTATTTACTCACACATAAATTTGGTTACTACATACAATATTTTACACATATTAGAAACCGTGATATATTTAACATTAGATACACAGGATAATTTTCCCTTATATATCATCTATTATAACAAATGATAGTTGCCGCAGCCAGAAGTGGTAACGGAAAAGGTGGTGTAAAATGCCGATTATTATAGTGTTATCCCTTTTAGGACTTATTGGAATCATTTCTCCTAAAGCTTCTTGGTATATATCGAATTGGTGGAAGTTTGATGGTGATGCAGAGCCAAGCAGGGTTTCATTGTTATTATATAGAATGGGCGGTATCGTATTTCTGATTATCTCCTTTATCATGTACAGATCCATGTATGGATAGAGGATGAGTCTCACCGCCACGCGGGACAGAGCATATTAATCAAACCATAAACCAAAGAAACCTTGAACGAAATATCGCTCAGGTCCCTTAGTTTTTTGCTTAGTCTGTTTAGTCTGTTTAGTTTGTTTAGAGTATAGAGAATAATCAACTGTTAAAAAGCGTCCAGCACTACATCCCCATCCGTCAGAAGAGCCGGCTCGGTCACGCTGATAATATCTTCAACAGTGTAACCGCTCGCTACTTCCACAAGACGCAGGCCTTCCGGGGTGATATCAATAACCGCACGGTCGGTAATAATCCGGTTTACGACCTGCTGCCCTGTTAGGGGGAGACTGCAAGCATGCAAAATTTTCGGCTGTCCATCCTTGTTGACGTGATCCATAATGACAATGATCCGTTTCGCCCCATGCACCAGGTCCATAGCTCCGCCCATACCTTTGACCATTTTGCCGGGAATCATCCAGTTGGCCAGATCTCCTTTTGCGGATACCTCCATGCCCCCGAGTATAGCCAGATCGATATGCCCTCCACGAATCATCGCGAACGATTCAGCGCTATGAAAATAAGCGGAGCCCTTCAGTGCTGTTACAGTTTCCTTGCCAGCATTAATCAAATCAGGATCGACTTCCTCCTCGGTCGGATAGGGCCCGATGCCCAGCAAGCCATTCTCGGATTGCAGCACAACCTGTTTGTCATTGGCAATAAAATTGGCCACCAGCGTCGGAATCCCAATACCTAAATTCACATAAAAGCCGGATTCAATTTCACGCTCCGCCCGCTTGGCAATCCGTTCACGGACGGACATTTTTCCATCGCTCATCTTCAATCTTCCTTTCTATGTGTTTATGTGTTAATTTCTTGTCGTCAATCTTTCGATCCGCTTCTGTTGGTGGCCCACGATCAATTTCTGCACATAAATGCCAGGTGTATGAATGGCCTCCGGGTCCAACGCTCCAACTTCAACGATCTCCTCCACCTCGGCAATCGTGATCTTGCCAGCCGCGGCCATCATCGGATTGAAATTACGTGCTGTTTTGTTATAGACCAGATTCCCCATCGTATCTGCGCGGTAGGCCCGCAGCAGGCTGAAGTCTGCCGTCAGTGCTTCTTCGAGCATATAATCCTTACCGTTAAAGCTGCGGATTTCCCGGCCTTCGGCAATTGGAGTTCCTACTCCTGCTGGAGTAAAGAAAGCCGGAATGCCCGCTCCGCCAGCCCGGATTTTTTCCGCCAGTGTTCCTTGTGGAAGCAGTTGGACCTCAATTTCACCCGATAACACCTGCCGTTCAAACTCTTTGTTTTCCCCGACATAAGAGGCGATTACTTTTTTGATCTGCTTATTGCGCAGCAGCAGTCCAAGCCCCCAATCATCCACACCGCAATTGTTAGAAATAACAGTTAAATCCTTGACTCCTTTTTCCGCCAAAGCGACAATCAAATTCTCCGGAATACCGACAAGTCCAAATCCGCCCACCATTAAAGTAGCGCCGTCTTGAATATCGCGTATGGCTTCTTCGTATGAGGTTAATACCGTCTTCATGCTCAACAGCTCCCTTTCCTTTTATTAAACTCTCTCAACGATTGTGGAAATCCCCTGTCCCCCGCCGATGCATAAAGCTGCAAGACCGTACCGGGCATCTCTGCGTTTCATTTCATGCAGCAGCGTAACCAAAATACGCGCTCCGCTGGCACCGATCGGATGACCAAGCGCAATGGCACCGCCGCTAACATTAAGAATGCCAGGATCAAAATCGAAATGGCTGGCAAAAGCAAGCGACTGTGCAGCAAAAGCTTCATTCGCTTCGATAAGCTGCATATCCGCCATCGTCAGGCCTGCCTTTTCCAGCGCTTTCTTCGCTGCCGGAACAGGTCCGATCCCCATGATGGCCGGATCAACCCCGGCGATTGCGTTCGAGCGGATAACGGCCAGCGGGGTAAGCCCCAATGCTGCCGCCTTTCTCCCGCTCATGATAACAAGCGCGGCAGCGCCGTCATTGATGCCGGAGGCATTGCCGGCGGTCACCGTACCGTCCTTCTTAAAAGCAGGCCGCAGCTTCGCAAGCCCCTCCGGGCTTGTGTCCGGACGCGGATATTCGTCCTGCTCCACACGCAGCGGCTCGCCTCTGCGCTGCGGCACCTCTACCTGGACGATTTCATCCTTAAATCGCCCCTCCGTTATAGCAGCCGCGGCTTTCCTTTGGCTCTCGTAGGCAAATTGATCCTGCTGCTCACGGCTAAGATGATACATGTCGCACACATTCTCAGCCGTTATCCCCATATGATAATCGTTGGTTGCGCACCATAATCCGTCACGGATCATGCTGTCCACCATCGTCTGATCCCCCATCGCAAATCCAGAGCGTGCACCCTTCAATAAATAGGGAGCCTGGCTCATATTTTCCATTCCGCCAGCTACTACGACTTCGCTTTCACCACTGCGGATCGACTGCCAAGCGAGTTGTACAGCTTTGAGTCCGGAGCCGCATACTTTATTAACCGTCATAGCAGGAATTTCCTGCGGGAGACCTGCGGCCAACGCGGCTTGGCGGGCAGGATTTTGCCCTAAACCGGCTTGCAGTACGTTGCCCATAATCACCTCATCAACCTCAGTGAAATCTAGAGCTGCACGGCTGAGTGCGGCTTGTATCGCAATCGCTCCTAATTTTACGGCCGAAATATCCTTAAATACCCCATTAAAGCTGCCGATCGGCGTACGAACGGCGCTGACAATAACAACCTCATCTGCAGGCATGGTTATTCTCTTCCTTTCCTGTTAAGTAAAAAGTTCTTAGGTTTATTTTACTATGAGCGCTTTCATTGGTAAAATACATAAATAGAATACTTTATATGAATAAAAGTTATATATAGGAGGACTCCATGGATGTACGGCAGTTAAGCTACTTTTTGGAGGTAGCTGAGCAAGCAAGCTTTTCCAAAGCAGGACACAATCTGCACCTCTCCCAGCCCACTTTAAGTAAAATGGTCAAAAGCCTGGAGGAAGAGCTCGATGTGCTCTTGTTCGACCGCTCGACCCGCCGCATTCATTTGACCGACGCCGGAGAAGTCGTGCAGGCTCATGCGCAAATTATTATGAAAGCACTGGAAAACCTTCGTTTCGCCCTGACAGATGTAAAGGAAATGAAGAAAGGGAAGTTTACTCTCGGCCTCCCCCCCGTTATTGGCGCAAGCTTTTTCCCGAAAATTATCGCCGGATTTCATAAGCAATACCCGCAGATCACGATTCAACTCGTCGAAGAAGGAGGTAAATTAATCGAGCAATCTTTGCTGGAGGGCAGCATTGACCTCGGGGTTACCGTGCTGCCCGTCGATGAAGAACTGTTTGAAGTCGTGCCGCTGGTACAGCGAGAGCTTATGCTAGTTCTCAATGCCAAGCACCCTCTTGCAGAGAGCAGCCAAATTTCTTTACTCGACTTGCAAAAAGAATCGTTTATTTTGTTCCGCAAAGGCTTTGCCCTGCACGATAGGGTGCGTGAAGCATGCGTTCGCAACGGTTTTGAACCGAATGTGACCTATGAAAGCACACAGTGGGATATGATTAGCGAAATGGTCGCGGCCGATCTGGGCATCTCACTTTTGCCAGAAACCATTTGCAAGAAGCTGGACGCTTCCCAAATTAGCGCTATTCGCATGAATGAGCCCAAGGTTCATTGGAATTTGGCCATCATATGGCGCAAACATCAATATCTTTCCCATGCTTCCCGGGGCTGGATCCGCTTTGTCCGGGACAGCTTTGAACCGGAATACCCCAAATCCCAATTAAACCCAGATTTATAATTGACATATTTCTGCTCTGTAAGGTATACTTGGTTTACGCTTAATTTGTGATCGGATGACCACAAAGCGGGGGAACCATTAGTATCAGGGGCGAATCGTTGTTCATGTAGAACCGTAGGGAACCATCTTCCCGAGTCCGTCAGCTAACCTCGTCAGCAGTAGATGGGTCAATCTTTTGGTATTTAATACTGAATTTTTACTGACCCTATTGAACAGGGTCTTTTTGTGTTATTTGGGCCCTGTTTCGCAGAAGCTTAATCCGCTTCTGCTTGCTATGGGGTCTTTTTTGCAGCCAAAAGATCGATCACATTAAAGCGTCAAAGCGTTAATTATTAGTAGTACACAAAAACTAGGGAGGAATGCACATGGCCCAGCCAAAGTATATTACTGATATCGACAAAATCACCAACATACCTGAAGAGGAAAGGAAACGTTTAAAGCAGATTACGGAAAAATTTGTTTTTCGGGTAAACGACTATTATTTACAATTAATCAATTGGAATGATCCCCTCGATCCCATTAAGAAGCTCGTTATTCCTAACGAAGGAGAACTAGAGGAATATGGACGCTGGGATGCCTCGGATGAGGACACTAATTATGTAGTTCCAGGCTGCCAGCACAAATATCGGACGACAGCACTGTTAATTGTATCCGAGGTTTGTGGTGCCTATTGCCGCTACTGCTTCCGGAAGCGTCTTTTCCGAAACGATGTGAAAGAAGCTTTAATGGATGTCGAGCCAGGACTCAATTACATTGCAGAGCATCCGGAAATCAACAATGTTCTGTTGACTGGCGGAGACAGCCTGCTGCTTGCCACCCCGAAGCTGCGCATGATCTTTGAAAGATTGCGTGAAATCGAGCATGTGAAGATCATTCGGCTGGGATCCAAGATGCCTGTGTTCAACCCCATGCGAATTTATGAAGACGAGGAGCTCCTCGAAACGATTCGCGAATTTTCTTCTCCCGAACAACGTATTTATGTGATGGCCCATATCAATCACCCGCGTGAAATTACACCAGAAGCCAAACGGGGATTTGACGCACTGCACAAGGCAGGCGCGATCGTCGTCAACCAAACTCCTGTGCTTAAAGGCATCAACGACGATCCCAAAGTGCTCGGTGAGCTGCTCGATAAGCTATCCTGGGCTGGAGTCACACCCTATTATTTCTTCATTAACCGCCCCGTTGCCGGAAATTATGAATTTGTTCTCCCTCTGGAGAAAGTGTATAACCTTGTTGAAGAAGCCAAAGCAAGAACATCTGGCCTCGGTAAAAGAGTACGCTTATCGATGAGTCATACATCAGGGAAAATCGAAATATTAGCCATCGAGAATGGCAAGGCTTATCTGAAATATCATCAATCCCGCGATAACGAGTATGGCAAGTTCATGATCCTGGATTGCCCCGAGGATGCGGCTTGGTTCGATGATTTGCTTGGAAACGAGGTCCACTGGGTTAAACCAGATAAGAAAACGGATAAAGTCGTTTCCGTCAATGAGCTTCCTGATATGCCAGTGAGGAAAACTAGGAAAGAAAAAATCGAAGAGCCGGCTTAGGCAAGGTTAGGGACAAAAATATCCAGCATTCCCTCCAAATAAATAAGCTGAAAATAGCGTAGTTTACAAGAAATCCCCCCTTTTTTGCCTAGCTGCTTTCCTTATCTACTTTCCTTTCTGCCCGCCAGCCAAGCCAACGCTTCCAGCTTCCGATTTTTCGCCGCGCTCATCTATATGTATAATAGACGTACTTCCCGATAAACAGGAAAGAAAGCTATCATTCATTTACGAATAAGATAGCTTTCTTTCTGCCTGGGAATGTATTCATTTTTTAGAAGTTCAGTTTATAAGGGCCTGCGTACAGCGATCGCGTCTATCTCAACTAATAAATCATAATTCAAATCACAATAAATCGCAGTACGTGCAGGAAATGGAGCATTGAAGAAAGTTCTGTACGTGTCATTGAATCTGGTATACAGATTGCGATCAGTCAGATAGATGTTTGTCTTGACGATATGCTCCATACCCAAACCTTGGGATGCGAGTATCCTACGGATGTTCTCCATCGTGGCTATAGTCTGCGATTCGATATCGGAGCCAACGATTTCACCCGTCTCCACATCGATTCCGCCCTGCCCTGAAACATAGATCACACCTTCAGTTTCAAAGGCACTGGAAAAAGGCAAATCGGTTAAAGTTTCTGGTGCAATCCGCTCATTCATACTCAAAATATCCTCCATTATGCTCTCAGCTATTCTTTATGATCCAGAGTAGCTTTCATTGGCTAGCTCTGGTGTTTCTATCCGCTTACCTTGTTGATGCAAGGAATCCATGCCGTAGTTAATTAATGCGCTAGAAAATAATACGCGCTTGGCCGGAAACGGCTCTACTCCTGTAATGATGAAATCTTCGATCATTCGTGTTAAAGTTGCAAAGTGCCCGAACGGACGCTGCAGCTCGCTCTCACAAATAGCTGCGACTATGTCGCCTGTGCTGCGGCGGAATGCAAAGCCCCATTGCTCCACCCAGTTCGGATGCTGAATGACATAACCTTTGGTTCCATCCACATATTCTACGACAAAAAGCACCATAAGATCATCTTTATGCTTGGCATACAGGGAGCCGGAAGGATCATATACAGCGCATGCCTTCTCGATCAGCTCTGCCGGGTAATCTTCCACGGTTTCCCCTAATCGTTCTCCTTTAAAAGCCTGCACAGACCGAACGCCCGTTTCTCCGCCAGCCCGCTTCTCCGCAATGGATTGCAGTGTCTCCAGACCGTGATACCCATAGGCTTCATACTCGGTCGAATAGCTGATCACCAATAATTGTTCGGCATCCTCCAAAAGCTGCAGGTCGAAAGCCGGTACATACGGGCAATGCGGAATCGAAGACCCGGCAAAAAATGGAATATTCCGCTTCTGCACCTCATTATACATCCAAAACGTGTCTTCAATATTGTAAGATAAGTGCTTATCCGAAAAGATAGGAATATTCAATTGCAAATCATCCAAGGCTTGTAACACTTCATCCAGTAAACGCCGGCGCGGATAGCTTTTGCAGCCCCGTTCATCCAGAGGATATTCCCCGTGCTCACCGATGATAATCACACCATCAAGCCCGCCTTTGGAATAAGGGACTTTGATGGCTTCTTCAATTCTCGCATAGATCGGGACGTCGCACCGCGCAGCTTCTTCTACGCTCATGTCGTTATCCGGAACCTGATCTGTGTAAAGCGAAACCACTTCAACCCTTGGTACATAATCAAGATCACCCAGTAATCTGCCTAGAATAACATCGGCATGGGAATTGAATCTATACTCTGTGACAATAACAGCGACTCTCTTGGCATTACCCTTAGGAATGGAGTGCTTGGCGGTCATTACACTTCACGTCCCTTTTCCATAGCTTGTACGACACTTACTAACCAATCAGCTACACTGTTAGCAATAGCAGCCAGATAAACTTTGCCCAGTTCGGCGGTCGCTTTGTTTGGAGCATCGGTGTAGCCGTCGTAGCCAGTCAGCTCCTGATGCTTCCCGATAAACGTTCCAGGCAGACCAGAATTGAGCCATTCTCTCATCACATGCGTTGTATTAATAAGGTCAGTACGTACCAGCTCTGGTTTCAGCGCCATAATGGCAGCCGTCTCAAAACCGCCAGCGTGTCCTGGAACCATACCAACTTCAGCCGCGTTAACATCGCTTAATGCCGCGCGTGATACACTCCAATAAGCGGTAGATGCTACCCATATTGGATGATTAACAGCCAGATCGTTTGCCGTCTGGACCATAATCGGATCATTGCCTCCATGACCGTTAACAAAAATAATTTTCTTAAAGCCGTCTTTAACTAAGCTTTCTCCAATATCCCTAAGCATCTGCAAATACGTAGCAGAAGTGAAGGAAAGTGTGCCTCCGTAGGAAAGGTGATGCTGGGAACAACCAATTGTAAGTACCGGAGCCATCAACAAGGGAACTGTACCGGCAGCTTTACGAACCGCTTCAGTTACAATATGCTCGCAAATCAAGCTGTCAGTAAACACAGGCAAGTGGGGTCCGTGCTGCTCTGTTGCTGCAAGTGGAATGACAACTGCGTACCCGGCAGCGGCTTTCTCTGAAATTTCTTCCCGCGTATTATAATGTAGTAGTATATCCTTCATATTCCCAATCCTCCATTTACTGGATACATCGAACCCGTCACATAGGAAGCAGCATCTGAAAGCAGAAAGGCTGCCACCTCGTTGATCTCATTCGGTGTTCCGCTTCTTCCAATCAATGTGGTCTTCTTCATAGTATCGAAGTGCTCCTGCGACATGGTTGCATATACCTGCTCGTTCTTGAAATCACCGGGAACAACGGCATTAGCACGGATCCCATGCTCCGCATATTCAACGGCAATAATTCGTGTCAAATGCTCTACTCCCGCCTTGGCCGCACCATAACCGGCATTATGCGACATGGCTATTTTTCCTCCCAAAATCGAGGATACGTTAACAATGGAGCCACCGCCAGAAGCGATCATCAGCTCCGCGGCATATTTGCATACGAGAAATGTGCTGGTTAAAGTTCCTGTAATGGAAGCCTCCCATTCCTCCAGGGATAAATTCGCAATATCCCCCCAAGCATTGATATATACATTATGATAAGACCCATTCAGTCTGCCAAAATACTTGTTAATTTGCGCCATCACTGCCTTAACCTGATCTTCTTTCATAAAATCCGCTTCTACATAAATCAGGCGGTTGCTGCCATATTGCTTCTGCAAATCTTCCAAATCAGGGAAATGTTCCACAGTTTTGATATCACTTGCAGCAACTAAAGCACCTTTGTCTAAAAACAACTCGATAGCCGCACGTCCGGCAGCACCTAATGCACCAGTAATCAGAATCACTTTGTCTTGTAGCTGTAAAGAACCCACAGTTGTTCTCTCCCTTTACGTATGTGAATTAATTTCACGATATAGCACTTTCATAGTAAATATTTATTCAGGGAAAGTCAACCTTTATTTACAACTCCATTACAACTCCATTACCCGTACACTTTTCGGCTAAGCTCTGAGCTCGCACGCTCGATCCAATCATGTATTCTAGACCATAACTCATCTGTAATCCTAACCACCGGAATTGAAATACTAATGGAGGCTACGACCTTTTGCTCCGCATCAAATACCGCTGCAGCTACACAGTGAACTCCCGTTACGGTTTCCCCCATATTGTAACCAATGCCGCGGCTCTTGACTTTCTCAAGCTCCTCTAGCAGCTCGGTTAGAGTACCAATCGTCTTATCTGTAATCTTCTCCAATTGTTCAGTTGGATAGAGCTCCAGCAGTTCTTCCTTAGTCATATGGGCCAGAAATATTTTGCCGGATGCAGTCGCATGAAGCGGTGGTGTTTCTCCTTGATTCGGAGTATAACGAAGCCCTTGCGTGCTTATTTTCTCTCCAATATAATGAAGCTGGCTTCCGCTTCGGATCGCTAAGCTTACAGTCTCATTAAGGTCAAAGGCGATTTTCTCCGCTACTTGATAGAACTCTTCGCTCAAGCTGGTGCCCTGGCTGTATCTATTCTGAATCATAAAAAGCTTGTACCCGATCCTGAACTGCTTACCTGATTTATCGACCTCAAGGTATCCGCGCTTTAGCATATTTTGAAGCAGAAGATACGTACTGCTCGGCGGCATATTTAAATTTTTGGAAATCTCCGTTAAATTGTAGGATTCTGTCCCCCCGGTAAATAGCTCGAATATATCAAGCACCCGGTCTGCAGATTTCACCTTATGTGATTGTTGTTCCAAATCTACTCACCCTTTTCAAAAAAAGTATTCACTTATATGAATTTGTAGGCTCATTGTATACGATTTCATAAACTTTGTCTATGTAACTCTAGAACGAATTCAGGGCATTTTCATTGGAAAATGAAGTTTTTTTTTCAAAGCACTATATTTCCAATTTGAGCTCACAATTAATCATTCTACATAAAGATTAGCAATCCCGATAGATATTAAATAAGTATATTTAAAAAATGCTCAGTGAATATGGAATTTGCTGCTCATTTGCTCATAAATCTTGCGATAAACGTATCATATCCACGACCTGTATCCCATTTTCAAAAATTTCTTCATTATAGTGTCTAATAAAGAAGTCCCTGTCCACTCCAATGATTCTGAACCCACATTTCTGATAGAGCGCAAGCTGCCCTATACTTGAATTTCCAGTACCGATTTCAATCGTCTTAAAACCGCGCAGCTTTGCCTGTTCAATAGCATGGTTGACCAGTTGTTTGCCTATTCCTTTGCCCTGTTGCTGTTCATCAACTGCTATATTGACTAATTCAACCGTCTCAGGTCTTGTTTGCAGCAGCACATAGACACCAATTACACGGCTATCTGCTTCAGCTACAAAGCATTGCCCTCTTTGGGTATATTCTTCAACTAGCTTCTGCGAAGGGTCCGCCAATAACAGTAACTCCATTGGAAATTGTTCATTTGCATGCAGCTTACGTATTTCCACGTGTATATCTCCTTGCCAAAAAAGAATTTTTTACTTGATGTGGCTTTTTATCGCTCTGCGGTGTCTAATGATGTGTAGGGTCTAGAGGAGGTTCTTACAATGTCTGGAGCTCAAGATAAAAGCCCTGTTTATCCGGATGAGCAGGGAAGCATTGCAAAATTTGAAGTCAGTTATGATCAATACCGCGAAAGAATCTGCAAATATATCTCGTTAAAAGTAAACCCGATGATTGCGGAGGACTTAACACAGCAAGTTTTCTTAAAAGCCATGGAACACATTCATACCTTCAAAGAAAATTCCAGTTTATTCACTTGGATTTTCAAAATTGCCCAGAATACCGTTAAAAATGAATGGCGAAGCTTAGCACGAAAAAAAGAAATCCCCTATGACTTTACAGATTATGAATCACAGTCCATTTCTTTGGATTTTGCCAAGTATGTTGAAATTCGTATTGATATTAGCTCTGCACTACAAAAACTAAATGAGCTGGACCAACAAATTATTGCATTGCGCTTTTTTGTAGATTGTACCTTACTGGAAATCTCCAAAATTGTGGATATGCGCGAGAGTGCGGTAAAGAACAGATTGTACCGCTCCTTGGAAAAATTAAGAAGTGAATTAAAAGAATGGGGTGACATTACTATTATGTCTATACAAGATAGGATATCCATTGTAAATAAAAGTGATGCCAACGACAAGAACGATAGTCTTACGAAGGTGCATCAGGACTTATTTAATGAACTAAAAAATAATGTTGAGCGCATTTCATCCAAATATAATCACCAGCCCTCGACAAAAATTATTGTTGAAATATATCCAGATCTTCCGACTTTCCATCAGGCTGTGGGAGAAGCAGACGCACCTAATTGGTTTATGGGTACTTATAAGGAAAACAAATTAAAAATTGTTTCTCCTCTGAATCCGGGACCTGAGCATACGTATGAATCCATTCTTAAATCCACTGTCCATCTGTTTACGATGTGGTTAATCAGCGACATCAATCCCCATGCTCCCAAATGGATGCGTCAGGGCATAGGCGGATATGAATGCAAACAAATGAGCGAGGCATATATAAAAAATACGACTTCAGATACCATCCACAATCTTGTGATCCCAACTTTTCAGGAATTAAATAACGATACGTGGGATTTTGGAACAATGAAAGGATTTCAGTTTTCTTATTTGATTGTGGAATTCATCATTGATAAATACGGTTATGATGCATTAAACAAGCTTATCAGGAAGCCCACTGATTTCAACGAAATCTTTCAGCATACTGAGTTAGAGCTGTATGAGCAGTGGGTTCAGTATTTGAGGAATAAACACTAATCAGTCTGATCTTTTAATCCCAGCTATATAAATTTTAGCAGAACAAATGTTTGTGAGCAATAGAATTCTTTCAACTTCTTGGGCGTCCTTTGAGGAGCTTGTTCGTGACGTTGGTGCATGGAGGGAGAGAATGGCTGTGGGCTCCAGCCGCTGTTAAAGATTTGTTTCCTTAAAGGCGGACGCTATCACTCTTCCACCCACAGCCATTCCCTCTTCTCAGCTATAATCGTACGAACACCAAGCACAAACGGACAGCCAACAAGGATTTTTCTCTTGACCGGAGGAGATTTCTTAGCGAGCTCAGACACTGGGGATAGAGAGCGAGAGGAATCTGCCTGGATATGATAGGATGCGCGAAGATTTGTGAAGATACGTGTAGATGCGTGTACATACGTGAGAATCTGCTGGGATATGAGAAGATACTTGAAGATAATTGAGGCTATCCTACTTTAACGATGTTTTTCATCGTTAAATGAACGAGATCATCCCCACATACTACTTTAACAATGAAAAACATCGTTAAAATCCCTTTTTACCACCCACTGTGGCCATCCGTGCTCATTTAGCGATGAAAAACATCATTAACGTAGCTGAATGACCTGGAAACACTCTTTTAACGATGAAAAACATCGCTAAAGCACCCACTCCATTCGGGGAAGCACTTAACTTGCTAATTTGTTAGAAAAAGGGCTGCCAAACGGCAGCCTTTTCTGATATATGCACTCATTGTCCATTTTTCCAATCACCGCGGTCTTCTATTCATAAAACGTTCCGTATTCCTAATAAAACCATACTGTTCATACAGTTCATGAGCATCCAAGGTACCCAGCAGGCCCATCATTCCTTCATATTGTTCTGTTATAATTTCAACTAGCTTCTTCCCTAGCCCCTTGCCCCTATAATCTTCATCAATGAAAACATCACACAGGTAATAAATCGTGGCCCAATCCGTTACTATTCGAGCGTAACCAACCTGCTTATCTCCAAGATAAATACCATAACAAATCGAATTATGAATTGATTTTATGGTTGTTTCCACTGGCCTCTGGTTAGCCCAATAGCTCCTGGAAAGAAAATCACAAATCGTCTCGATCTTCAGTAGTGACTTATCATCACTAATTATAAAATCACCATAAGCCTGTTCCACACCCATCACATC
The DNA here is from genome assembly GCF_017874215.1 of Paenibacillus eucommiae. GTDB lineage: Bacteria > Bacillota > Bacilli > Paenibacillales > NBRC-103111 > Paenibacillus_AI > Paenibacillus_AI eucommiae. Next base: position 108,842 of record NZ_JAGGLB010000026.1, on the reverse strand, counting down.
CTTGGATAATAGTTGGAACGATTATATAACTGACTATTCATCCAGTCAACATCAACATTTTCATCTATATTTTCGTCTATATTTCCGTCGAAATTCCCGCTCCTTTGCCCAGCATCCATCCGCCGCGGCAGCAGAAAAACGATTTATATTCCAAACCAGCCAATCATTTTAGCGGTCATCTCAGCTGCAATATGTTCATTGCGTTTGGCAAGCCAATTAGCTAGAGGTGATAAAATAAATCCTTCCAGATCCTTCTCAGCCTCTACTATATCCCCTCCACAATCCGTTTCGCACGAGTAGATACTTGTTTCAACAGCTCTTCTTCGTCGATTGTAACTAACTTCCGGTTTTGCATGAGCACTTTGCCATTGACGATCGTTGTATCCACGTCTGCTCCATTCACGCTATAAGCAAGCAGCGACTCGATATGATGAACAGGCTGTAAATGCGGTTTGTTCATATCAATGAGAATGATGTCCGCTTTTTTCCCAACTTCTAGAGTCCCTACTTGATGATCTATTTTCAATAGCTTAGCGCTTCCGATTGTTGCCATACGCAGAACTTGGCTGGCGGGAAGTACGGTTGGATCGCCATAATCTAATTTCTGCAGCCAAGCAGCGGCTTTTATCTCCTCGAACATATCGATCGTTGTGGCGCTTCCTGATCCGTCCGTTCCGATACCCACGCCGATACCCTGGTTCATCATTTCAGAAACAGGTGCAATCCCACACCCGAGCTTCAAATTACTTACAGGATTATGGGATACACCTCCTCTCATTCCCTTCAACAAACCGATATCGCGGCGGTTCACATGCACACTATGGGCCAAGAGAACATGAGACTTTTCAAAAAGACCGGCTTGATACAAATACTCTGTCGGGGTCTGATTGTATTTGTCCCGAATCTTGATAACTTCTTCCTTTGTTTCGGCCAAATGAATGTGGATAGGCAGGTTCATTTCTTCTGCTATTTTTATTATTTCCTTCAAAGGCTCCGGTGGACAAGTGTAGGGTGCATGCGGACCCAACATGGTTGAAATCGTGCCACCCGCTTTTCCATTCCAACGTTCAACCAATTCAAGTGCTTCTGTGAGCCGTTTGCCCCCATCATCCTGAAGAAACACCATCCCTCTCGCCAATGAAGCCCGCATCCCAACCTCAACGACAGCTGAAGCAATTTCATTCATATGGATATACATATCGGCAAAAGCCGTAGTTCCTGACTTAATCATTTCTGCCATCGAGAGCTTAGCTCCCCAAAATATATCTTCAGGCGTCATTCTTGCCTCAGCGGGCAGCATTTTTTGATCCAGCCAATCCATTAATTTCAGATCATCCGAGAAACCCTTCAATAAACTCATCGGGGTATGCTGATGGGCATTAATAAGTCCAGGCATTGCAAGCATGCCTCGACCTTCAATAACCTTGTCTACATCGTCGGTAATGGCATGCCCCAGCTTCTGGATCGTATCCCCCTCAATGAGGATATCTCCAAATTTCTCTCCAAATCTATGTCCGTTAATGGGACTGGTCTCACCGGTTAGGCTAAGGATGACGACATTCTTGATTAATGTTTTCATAAAAAAAACCTCCTGCTATCGTTTGATAATTGGAGGATAAACTATGACTTAAGGTTAAGGTCAACATTTTTCTTGATCTGTATAGCTCAGTTCACTATCTAGCGAAGGTTGTTACCCAATGTGGCCTACTGAACCTCAAGCATATTAACAAACGGAAGCTTTTGAATGAGAGGCAATAATTGATCAACTTCAAAGGCTGCAGGAAGCTTGATCGTAATCTCCATAAGGATTTCTGAAGTCCCATTCCGTTTTTCCACATGAAAATTTAGAATGGAAATGCCCTCTTCTTTAAGCAATTTTTGAATACAGGTGACTGAGTCAGGTTCATTATTTATACGAATTGATAACTGCTCGGTTTTTGGAGGGGATAGCCAGCCAATTCGATTATGCAATAGCTTTTGGGCAACCAGGATGAGAACTGTAACACCTACACCCACTATATAAAGATCAGAACCTATAGCCATACCGATTCCCGCTGTTGCCCATATACCTGCAGCCGTTGTCAGGCCTTTCACCGTTTGCCGCTGCATGAATATCATACCCGCTCCCAGAAAACCGACTCCACTAACCACTTGGGCCGCGATCCGTGAAGGGTCTAGAGCAATACCTTCCCTGCCTAACACATCTTGAAAACCATATTTGGAAATAATCATCATAAGAGATGCGCCAATAGCAACTACAAAATGAGTTCTTATCCCAGCCTCCTTCATTCGGCTTTTGCGCTCATACCCGATAAGAATACCGCAAAAACCAGCTAAAACTACACGCAATAAGAAATCATACTGCATCATAATTCGCCTCCTAATCGCATCTACGAGCTTACGCCTGTGATACTTTTATTTAAACAAGATTATGGATTGTGATTTTGCCTGATAACTCTTATATTTAATTCAAAGGAATTGAATATAGGAGGAACAGCGATGAGAATGTTATTAAACGATGATTGGAAAATAACTTGGGAACCGCTTTCACGTGAAGCTGCAGACGCTTTCCATGTAAGAAACAAGTCCAAAGATTGGCTCGATGCTAATCTGCCTTGTGATATCCATATGCCATTAATCAAGTATAACATCATTGCTGAACCTCTCCATGCAGACAATTGTTTTTCGAGCGAATGGACGGAAAAACGCTCCTGGTGGTTCTCCAAGCATTTTAAAATAAATGCCGAACAGATCGCCTCTGAGCGAATTGAAATTACCTTTGAAGCGCTGGACGCGGAAGCGGATGTATGGTTGAATGATACATTTCTAGGTCATCATCGCAGTGCATTCTACCCGTTTACGCGTGAGGTGAAAAACCTCATCCATGAGGGCGAAAACCGGCTGCTCGTAAGAGTGACCTCCGGCTTAGAGCGATATTCCGAGCAGGATATTTCCCTCACCCGGGAATCCGTTGTTCCATTAACGGGCAATGTCATTGGTGTGCGCGGCGATGAACGCCGGGTGATGGTGCGAAAACCCCAATACGTATACGGATGGGATTGGGGCCCCCGGATAGCTACCTGCGGAATAGTTGGTGATGTCCGCCTCGACTTCAGTCAGGGACTGCGCTTCCGCAACGCTCACGCAGTAACTTTGTCTGTTGATACTGGCGGGAACGGTGCGGCACAGGTAAGCTTGCAAATTGAATTGGAAAACCTGCACCCTTTTCGGACCATGGAAACGAGTCTTAAGGTAGAATTATTATATGGCTCCCAATTGGCGGTCAGTACGGAAGCCGAACACTATCTCCGATCAGGCATTAATTATATCAAGCTTCGGATGGAGGTTCCCGATGCCAAGCTGTGGTGGCCGAACGGCATGGGCGATCAGCCGCTTTATACCGTGCGGGCTTCTGCGCAATCGTCTTCCCAGCGAGTCGACCTCCCTTCCTTCCAATTCGGCATCCGCACGCTGCGGTTGAATATGGAGAAGCTGACTGATGGGAATGCGAATGCGAATGCGAATGCGAATGCGAGCGAGAATGATAAAGAGAAAGAGAAAGAAAATGAAAGTGCAATCTTATGTGAGGATGTTGAGCGCCGTTTTGCCTTTGAAATCAATGGAGTGCCAATTTTCTGCAAAGGCGCCAACTGGATTCCTGCAGACTCCATCTACGCCAGACTGACGAATGAGAGCTATGAAACTTTGCTGCAAGAAGCCAAGGAAGCGAATTTCAATATGCTTAGAATCTGGGGTGGCGGCATCTATGAACGGGATATCTTTTATGAGAAGTGTGACGAATACGGTATTTTGGTCTGGCAGGACTTTATGTTCGCCTGTGCCAAATATCCGGACCACTTAGCCTGGTTTCGCGAAGAGGTGGAACGGGAAATCGATTATCAGACATTACGTCTGCGCAATCATTGCTCGCTTGCCCTATGGTGCGGGAACAACGAAGTCCAATGGGCATTCGACGAAGGCTGGAATGAGACCGATGCGGTTGATTTCTTCGGAGGAGCAATTTGTTACAATGATATAGCCCCTCGTATCGTAGAACGCAATTGTCCAGAAATCCCCTACTGGAACGGATCACCTTACGGAGGTACTCGTCCGAACGGCAGTGTCTCAGGGGACAGGCACCATTGGCATGATTGCACAATGAATGAACAAATGGAGAAACGAATTACTCCTGAGGAATATGATAAAATAACCGCCAAGTTCGTGTCTGAGTATGGCTATATCGGTCCCTGCCGCAAGTCATCGATCGAGGCTTACCACCAGGGCCTCCCGCTAGATCGGACAAGCAAGGTATGGCAGCTTCATAATAACACCTTTGAGAAAGACACGGTTTTGGCAGGAATTGATAAGCACTATGTCCCCTCAGAGAATCTAAACATTGATGACTACTTACTTTATGCCGGCTTATGCCAAGGGCTAATGTACGGCTATTCACTTGAATCTATGCTCTCCAAGCCATTTTGCTCCGGCGCTCTGTTCTGGATGTATAATGACTGCTGGGGAGAGGTCGGCTGGTCGATTATCGATTATTATTTAACCCGTAAAATCTCCTATTATTTTGTTAAACGTGCTTTCGAACCAGTCAAGCTCATATTGCGTCATCAGAACGGGACCGTCACTCTCACAGCAATCAATGAAACAAGCTCAACAATAACGGAAACGATAGCATACGGTCAATCACGATACGATGCTGTGGAAGAGGATAAACAACCGATTCAACTGTTCCATGCGGTCATCCCTCCTTCCTACAGAGGCACAATACTTGAGTGGAAAGCGAATGAGTACGATCCTCACCAAGCCTTTCAATATGCAAAATCGGTCAGCGATCTTCCTTCCTTCAAACCAGCGGTATTAAGAGCTGCTTCGTTCAGAGACCTAATGATACCAAGTGCGCTGCTGACCCTTTCCAATATTCAGGATAAAGGAGATTGTCTTTCATTCTCTGTAACAAGCGATGTTTTTGCCCATGCAGTCCATTTCGGGCTGGATGAACGCATTCAATTCAGCGATGAATATTTCGATTTGCTCCCAGGTGAACAGAGAACGATATCGATGAGGAAGCCGAAGCCTTCCGAATCTTTCAGCACTGACTGCCTCATTCCGAAGTGCATAAATCAATGAGATAGATGCCTTGCGGCGTCCTTTGAGGAGTGTGTTCGTGGCTTGGATATGTTGCGCGGAGGGAATGGATGTGGCTCCAGCCGCTGTTAAGATTCGTTCCCTGAATGGAATGAATTTTTTTGGGGAACAAATCTTTAAAGGCAGGCGCTATCAATCTTCCTCCCACAGCCATTCCTCTCTCAGCTACACTCGCACGAATCGTACGAATCACTCGAACACCAAGCTCAAACGGACAGCCAACAGGGATTTTTCTCTTGGTGGGGGAAATTCCTAGCGGGCAAACCGCTGGGACTGAAGAACGGAGAGGATCTGCTACTTTAACGATGTTTTTCATCGTTAAAGGCACCGGGTCCTCTCCACATCCTTACTTTAACGATGAAAAACATCGTTAAAATCCCTTTTAACCCCCCAGTGAGGTCATCCACCCTCTTTTAACGATGAAAATCATCGTTAACGTGACGGTTTGACCTGGAACTCATGTTTTAACGAAGAAAAACATCGTTAAGTGGACACACGCTCATTTCGGTGGAGGGCGGGCTGCTGTTATCGCTCATCCTTCCACCACCCTTCCCTCTTTCAGCTACTAAATGCAAAACAAGCCAATCTTCAGACACTTATGCTTACAGAGTTAAGCAAAAAAGGCTCTCCCCTCAGAAGGAGAAAGCCCTTTGTTACACCCCTTTATTACTGCCCTTTTTTTACTTCTCCTTGCCGTCACACCGCCAACCTTACAGCCATCCCCTACTCCGCCGCCGCAGTGTAGCAGCGTTTGATCAGCACGATGGCTTCTTCCCGTGTGGCGCTGCCAAGCGGATCAAAAATGCCGTTGCCTTTTCCTTGGACGATTCCCGCCGATGCGATATAGCTGACTGCATCCGCCGCCCACGAAGCGATTTTGCCTTCATCGGAAAAGACGACCGTCTGGCTGGCGCCTTGAGGAAATTTCCCCGTCAGATGGAACACGCGGTACAGCATAACGCTGATCTCCTGCCGGCTTACCTTGGCTTGCGGATCAAACTTGTCATCGTTAACCCCACGAACCACGCTGAGTGCATAAGCCTTCAGAACATCGGGATCATCCGTGTCGATGAACGGGTTGACGGTGATCGGCTCCGCCTTCTCTCCGGTCAGCGCCTCCATCAGCTTTACGACAATGCCTGCAAAATGCTGGCGCGTGATCGGCTGTTGAAAGCTTCCCAGCACGCTGTTTGTCGTCAGACCCTGAAGAATGGCGCTCTTCACATCTTCCTGAGCCCAAGCACTAGCCGTCTCGACAGCTTTATCCAGCACATTTTCCGGTTCAGCGGCGGTGCTTTTTTCCATGTCGCTTTTAATAATCTGGCCCATAGCAACAGCATTTGCATTTGCATTGAACTTGACATTGGCATACGCATACGCATACGCATTCGCATTGGCTTCGCCCTGCGGCATCTTCGCAACTGTTACGATCAGCAGCATAGCGGCCGCCACGGTCAGCACTTTTTGCATCCAACCTGCTTTTCTCATTGCTTCGATTTCATCCTCCCTAGCGTAAATTCCATTCTTGCTTTTATGCTAGCAGGAGGCTTTTAGGTCTACAATCCTTCCAGAGAGTTATTTTTTTGCAACTCACCTCCCATTTTCTACCACTTTCGGCCTATTAGTTCGACCTGTTAAAAGATATTAAAAGAAATCTCGCTCCTGCCATTCAACCATACTTTCCAATGCGATACGGTTCTTCATCAAGACTGCGTTTCGCGCACAGGCGAGACCCGGACAAGGGCACATTTCCGCCGCAAAGGTGTACGAACTTCCAAGCCTTCTGTACATCTCCCCGTATAAAGAGGATACCAGGTCGGATCTCCAGGATAAATGACCGATATAGTCAGTACTTCCGTTTTCCATCGAGACTCAGGCTTGTGCAGCACAATACGTACTTCCTGTTCCAGGGCGCCTCCGGTTACAGCAATCAGCCAGCTTTCTTTTACCGTAAACACATTCCAATTAGCTGAGCTCGTAGCGACTTCAACCGCGCCTGGCGTAAGCAGCCAGATCCTTCCCTTCATCGCATTGAACAAGGGACCATAGTCAAGAAACTGCTGATCCGCCCAGGCCACACCTGGATTAATCGAATGATTGTTCAGCGGAAAAGGAACCATCGGATGCATGCCTAAATGCAGAAACCGCTGCAGGAAGGCATCCGGGTCAGGCAGCAAATTACTTTCATCAAAAATCCAGCCAACTACAGGCTTGCCAAATCCACAATAGGCTGCCAAATTAGCCGCTACGCCGGAATACTCAAATTCGCCGAAAATCCCGTCGATATGATGAAGCAGATCAATTCGCCGGACATGGTTGTTGCAGTATATCACCTTACCCTGTTCATGCATGATAGGACCAAGCTTCTCCATCAGATGATGCCAGGAGACCACCAGTGATCGCACCGCCCTGCCGTTATGCCAGCTTACGCCATCGTCTTCACGGTCATTGTAAAAACGCAGCCAATCAAGACGGTCGATGCAAATGCCATCCGCTGCTGGGAGAAGATCCACATGGCGCTGGGCTTGCTCCAGCAAGAAGCTCTGGTAGCTTTGCCCTCCAGGGTCCATAGCAACAGCCCATCCCCACGTCTCAATCAACCCCTCCCGCTCCGGAAAGCCCTGCGGCCAATAAAGCACACCATCAGCCAAACGGCCAAACAAATAATCATTCGCGCTCTTCCATAAATCAGGGTCGTCAGCATCCAGTTGGACGTTGTCCGGTCCGGTAATTTTCTGCCCAAACTCGGTTACGTTAAAATAGCTGAGCACATGAAAGCCCAGCTCCCGCATTTGCTTCGAATAATCGGCAAGCTTGCGGATGCTGGCTTGTTCGTATGCTCCCCGATGCTTTTCGGGATTTCCGTCGTAGCTATAGGCTCCGTCTTCATTAAACCGGGACCATGGCGTTTCTTCAGCAACCGGAGGTAAAAACATCCCCATATACGGAAAGTCCAGGCTCGCCTTCCAATTCACACTGAAGCCCATCTGCTTCAGCTTCTCCACATCGAGCTCGCCCTCATGCATCGAATAGGCTCCACAGCCAGACAGCTCATGCACCGCGCGATTGGCTGGCTCGAAGTAAGCCGGATATTTTCCAGCTATCCAGCTTGCGCCGCCCCGCCATTCCGGCTCATGCATGACCAAATGCATCGTGAAGTGGAGCTCCTGAGAAGACGTAATCCGATGATTGACACGGGAAAAAGCCATTTCTCCGCCGGCACTCGTTCGCAGGGACATATCCAGCGTCAGGTCTTGGGGGGATAGGACTGCACTCCAGCCAATCCCCTGTGATGACTCAATCACGGTTGCAATCGGGATCGCAAATACGTCCGGCTGGAAAGGACTGTAGCCAAGCCGCGGCTCATCCCCGCGGAAGTAGTGGCTGCCGTAATACAGCAGCAGATCACGGAACGGTCTGCTCTCCAAAGGATTCCGCCAGCCTTGAGTCCGCAGATCCACATCTCCCCAAGCGGTCCAAAAATGTGAACCCGCCTCAGTGACCGGCCACGCAAGCACGCTCTCAATCGCTGTGCTCCATGGCTTCCCCTCTCCACGGATTCGTAAATCCCAGCGAATCGCTCCCTCATCCGGCGTAAAGCTCTCAATCGCATAACAAACGGCGCCGGTGACAACATCATGGAACTTCTTTTCAAATGATACGCCTGTAGCGTCCCCCACAACAGCAGTCACTTCCGCTGTACAGCCAGCTAACGCCGTAAAGCCTGTGGCTGGAAAGAATTGCGCAAGCTTACCTTGTCCGCAGTGAACTCCGACGATTTCGCCTCTTGCTGTCAAATCAATATGCCAATCAGCATTCCCTACCTCATAGAAGGTTTTTTCTGCAGATACTTTTGCTTGGATATCTTGGGTATCTTGAGTATCTTGAGCACCTTGAGCTTCTTGACCTTCTTGAACATCTCGTGCATCTTGAGCATTAACTTGGGCATCAATTTGAGCATCAATTTTGCTCAAGCTGTCTTTGAGCAGCGGCGAGGCCCAGACTGCACTAACACCTGTTTGGCTGCACTCATTAACGAGCCTCAGCTCGCACGCACCATTCAGAGGCAGTGACACCAAAATCGCCTCGTCACCAATAGCAAGCTGAGGACTCACAAAGACGGATACGTTGTCCATATAAACCCGGAAGCATGCCGTTCCCTGCAAAGAGCCAGCATCAATACCGATATAAGTCTCAAATTGTGCATATTTGCCCTGATTAAACGTATAGATCAGATCGCCGTCGCCGCTCAGACAGATCCCCTTCTGATAGATGTTACCTCCAACAGATATTTCGGTTCCCGATGGCGTTCTATCCTTGTAAAAGTGATCATAACCAGGCCGTATGACCGCAGGTTGCAGTTCGCCAAGCATGCTGATTCCAGATGCCTTGGCAGTACTTTGGTCCATAAGGAGCTTGGCCTCGACCCAAAGTGCCTGGCAATCGCAATCAGCCTCGCCCCCGCTCATTCGCAGCTCTATGCGCGAGACGCCGAACAAATCCACATCGATGTAAAGCGGTTGGCTTTCGGGTGTTATTTTTCCATCGCTAATCCATAACGGCCGTCCATCTCCTGTAATTTCCGCTTCGAACCCTCCGCTCGTCCCCTGCGCAAACACAAAAGTCTGCAGCCTTGCCGCTGGAACTTCAAGCTCTATCGCAATTTTGCCATGGGGGCCTGATATAAATCCACGGGAAAAAGACAGTTCCTGTATGCTTCCCGGTCCACTTGACTCAACACGCGTCCGATTCTCGCTGCCATACATGGTATGGACATTGTATAGCTCCAGCGTATCCAACCATACATTTCCCATGTTTCAGTCCCTCCTTTTCTTTAGCAACGGCCCTGAGCCAGCAGCCATTCCTCCCTCATGCACCCACGTATGAACACGCTCCTCTAAGGACGTCCATAAAGGGCGTATTTCTCACAACTTACCGGGATAGTCAGCGTTCACACATGCCAACTTCAGTCAAGCTACCCATTATGGGGTCAAGCTCGAAGGTTTTAAATTCAAAACCGTTCAGTTGAACTTCCTTGCGAATACCAAAGACAGGAATTGAGATCGCAGTTGCTCTTGCACTGCCGGTCGGTTCAAAAATTCTAAGGATGTATCCATCTCCATTCTCCTGCTTTTTGAATGCGCTAAGCTGTACTATATCGTCTTCGAGTATGAGAGCCGGCTCCCCCTTCACCCCATCCCCTGACGGAAAAAAAGATAAGGCATAAGGCCTTTCATTATGAATGACAGCCTCCCGATCCACTTGTTCCTGCCGCTGTGCAAGCTTTCCGCCATTCACCCAAAACGTATAGATCCGTTCTCCCTGATCCATCCTCGGCATAAAACGATCCTGCGGCACAATAGGACGCTCCTTGATCGGATGTGCGCAATAAGCGGAACTGCGCAGCAGGGACAGGCGAATCTCTCCATCCCGATAATCTGAACCATAAGTGCCGTTATTGATACAGGTCAGCGCCTGGTCGCTATCGGCGGATTGCACGGATACCCATTTCTGCGAAACCGTTTCATCGCCATTGTCAGCCAACTCACTGATGCCGAAGGCAGTCTGCCCACAATAAACCCCATTGCGCATCCATGTTGGAATCGAGAGCTTCAGCATTTTATCTTTTTCATGCCAATACACCCGCAGCTGTACCTCAATTTCCGTTCCTTTCTTGGGCAGCTTATAGGTCATACAAATCGAAGATTGATTGTAATGGAGCAGCGCTTCAATAACGGTACGGATTTCTCCATCCTCGACAACGCGAACAGAGGGCAGTGCTTGCTTCACACCGGAAAAGCGGCTTCCTGCTTCCTGATCCATCAACTCGAAGCGACCGCTGACAGGTGAAAAAGCATGGCCATCCATCTTCCAGGAATCTGCAATGTCATCCAGCACCAGAGGAGTAAAGGCGCCTTCCCGGAAATAAGGGATTCCGCGTGCGGCATATTCGTCTATTTGTCCGGTTTTTGCATTGATTACAACCTGCAAATCTTGTGTTATAAATTTGAATGCGCCTCCCTCCTCCTTAAGCAGTGGAGCCGGTTTGCTTTCCAGCACATCGATCCGGCAATCGAACCGGTTCATCGTGGAAGGCGCAAGCTCCGCTTCAAACACAACCCTTTTGCGCCAATCCAGATTCAGGTTGCTATGCTCCTTCTCCAGCTGGGAAGGGACCTCGACTCCGCTTTGCACCACGGTTGGAAGTGAAACCTGATCCTTCCAGTTCTGATCCTCCAGCATAAATTCACATTCGAAAATGCCTCTGACCGGAAATGGATGAGGATTATAAATAAGAATAGGATACTCCTTCAGCGCTGCCTTAGGCTGACCCTTTGCAAGCGCGAAAAAAGCGCGTGCCTTCAAGCGTGCCAAAATCTCTAAACCATGCTCCATCAAGCGCAGCGAAGCTTCTTCAGCAGGCTGCACACAACTGCCCGGCAAAATATCATGAAACTGCGAGGTCAACAAATCGCATAATGCTTCATGCAGCTCAGCGGATGGATACGTAAGCAGACCTTGCATGGCAGCGGCCGAAAGCATTTTCTCTGTCATGTACAGTTCATTCTCCAACCGGCGATGCAGCTGCTTGATCCGAATGAGCGAAGTATAGCAGCCCACAAAAAACGGATTCAGATCCCCCTCGAAACGAGGCAATTCCTTCATACTTTTCAACTCTTGAAAATAGGATTCAGGCGTCGAATGGACAATCTCGAAAGATTCGGTCTGCTCCATCAGTTCACCGATTTTCGTGATATCCAGACGGGATGGCCCCCCTCCATGATTGCCCACTCCCCATAAAATAAGACCAGTTTTTTCCTCCTCATTCTCCTGCAGCCATTCACGAATTTTCTCATGCGCTTGACCGAGTAAGGTATTATAACCGCCAATAATCTTATGAGCCATTACCTCACTGCCATTAAAGCCGCTCCATATAAAATCTCTTTCGGAAACTCCTTTGAAATCATTGGGACGCATAAAAATATAGGAATCGTAACCCGCCTGCTGAAGAATTTGTACCAGCCCCCTGGTATGCCCAAATGAATCGAAATTGATTGCCGTTGTAGGCTCCACACCGAACTTTTCCCTGAAATAGCTTTTACCGGTTAAAATCTGACGGACGAACGATTCCCCAGAGGGCATATTGCAGTCCGGCTGAAGATACCAGCCCCCCATTATATTCCACTTGCCTTTGGCAACCAGCTGCCTGATTCGCTCAAACAAGGCCGGCTCATATTCTTCCACCCATTTGTACAATATGACCTCATTGTGATTAAACACATAACCCTCATATTCCTCGCAAAATTCAGCTGCCGCGCGAAAAGTCGAAACCGCCGCTGCCGCACCTTCCTCCCATTCCCACTGCCATACCGGATCCAAGTGTGCATTACTGAGCAAGTGAAGCTTTTTCAAGGCAAATCCCTCCATCTGTCTATGTGTCAATGTCTCTAATGTCTCTATGTCTCTAATCATCGATTCGCCTTAAGCGCACCTGATCCTTCATCATAATCCGAGCGCATCCCGAGCTTAACGATGTTTTTCATCGCTATGGCAGGCATAATTCGTAAATTTGGTGCAATAGCGATGATTTTCATCGTTAACGAAGCGTGGAGCTTCCTTTTTCGCTGAATTCAGAGCTTTTAATGATGTTTTTCATCTCTAAGTGGGAGATTCACAATAAATTGGGCTCCTTAGTGATGTTTTTCATCATTAAAAGAGTGTTTTAACCCCTCAGGCACAGTTTAGATTCTGCGCTGCCTGCCTATTTATTTATCCATGTTCACCTTCAACGATAAGTTATAAATGGCCTGTGCCGCTTCTGCACGAGTGAGCAAATGACCCGGATTGAAGTTGCCCTGATCGTCTCCCTCGATTATGTTATGTTTGGACAATGTTTGTACTGCATCAAGTGCCCAAGCGGATATATGGCTGCTGTCCTTGAAAGCTCTGTCTGATACAGGCTGATTCTGCGAAAGGTCGATCGATCGGGCTAGCATGACTGCCATTTCCTCCCTGGTTACTGGCTCGCTCGGAGCAAAAAGTTCGTTGGTGCGCCCCTGGATTATTCCCGCTTCGTAGGCTGCGGTCACTTCCCGGGCAAACCATTCATTATTCTGCACATCGTGGAACGGTGACTGTCCAACTGACTCCAGCTTCAACAGCCGAACGAGCAGGGCGGCGAATTCTGCCCGCGTCACGTTATTAGTGAGTGCGTAGTGAGTCTCATCAATTCCTTTAATAATGTGCTTGGCAGCAAGCGTGTGAACTGCCTTCCACGCCCAGTGGCTGTTTGCCACATCGTCAAAGCTTTTGTCATATTCGATCACAGCATACTGGCTAAAGCTGGTAAGCCTTGCCGTTACAGTCCGCTTGACCGAATCAACCTCCCCTCCCTTGTAATTCCATTGTCCGCTTGTTTCATTGTAATGATAAATGCCCAGCAGCTCTTCAATCGCAGGATGACTGTATGGCAAACTCACAGAGACGGACGCTCCCGAAAAAGGGATTTCTTTTCCTGTTTTCGTTTTAAGATACAGCTTAAGTTGATATACATCCCCCGCCAAGACATACTTCAAGTTCTTCTCAAAGCTTACGGGATTTTCCCTGCCTGCTGTACGTTTTACAGAAAACACAATGCTAGCTCCCTCAAGCTGATCTCCAGTAACTTGAGGAAAGAGATCTGCTAGATCATTCACCCGCACCAGCAGCTCCCCTTGCTTGAAAACCAGACTTAGTCCTAACAGCTTCTCCATCGCCTCGGCTGGCAGGTTCACTTCACTGATTTCTTTTGATAGTTCAAGGCTAACAACCTTATCAGCCGCAAGACGAATGGCTTCATTCAGTTCATCAAGCGATACATTCCAGACGTCGGCTGAATGGGTTTCCTTTCCTGTATCGCCACCAGCAGTACCTGATGGGCCAGGTGGATTTCCTGGACCTGGAGGATTCCCCGGATCTGTAGGATCTACGGGATCCACGGGATCTACAGGATCTGTAGGTGTTTGTTTGCTGATCGTTCCCTGAAACTTCTCTGCAGCCCCGCTCCCATTCACCGAAAAGCTGTACGTTTCAAGCTTATCGATCGGAAAGTCAAATACAAATTTCCCGCCTGCTCCACTCGTAGTTTGATCAATATAGAACAGCTTGCCTGAAGGACTATGGACAGATAAAGTGATCCATCGCCCTTCCCCGCTCGTAATAGTCCCTTCGATATGAGCTATATAGGATTGCGCGTTCCAATACCCCGCAGCTTGAATCCTCGTCGGTGCCATTTCCGTTTGACTAGTCTGATTGATATGTCTAGTCTGCGCGGTTTGACTTGTTTGTTCCGTCAGACTAGTCTGATCTGTACTCGCAAACACGCTGGATGCAGAAAGCACAAACATCCCAACAACCAGCAACATATAGTTGACTGCTTTCCTCATCCTACTCCACCTCATTTTTCAGTGAGACTTCGTTTGACCAAGGTGTCATTTGGTTCAGCGTATCCCATACAAACATCTTAAGCACGAACCCCTTTGTTTCCTCGGGCAGCCGAAAACCGGCATTGAGATAATCGGTGCCACCACCTTGAACGGTGTGCTCCAAATAAGATAAGTTGACCATGGCCCCTTTCGAATCGTATAAGGCTGTGATAATGGTGGCCGTTTGGGCTTGGTCCGACTTATTATGCAAAGTTGCATAGGCCTTAACAAAGTCTCTGCCAATCAAACGATCGATAACATTGCCCTCGAAATCTTTAAACACAGCATCTCTCACTTCAAATGGGCTTCCGTGATCCACCTCTTCGATCTCATCCGTCCAGGTTGCTGGTTGAACTTCTAGGTCCACAGTGAGTACAGCTCTTACATTGCCGCTATCTGATACAGTTACCGTAATTTGGATAGTTCCAGCCTTTATAGCTTGAATCGTTCCATTCTCGTCTACTGTAGCAATATCTGAATTACTGCTTTTATAAGCCATCTCATAATTAGCTGGAACAGCCGCTGGAAAGCCTTCTTTAGTTGTTCCCAAAATAACAATCTGCTGCTGAGCATCAATCGGCATCTTCGGATAGGAAAGCAAGGCCCTTATGTCCGCGCTCATCCCTGGATAACTTTTGGTCCCGGAAAATTGAGCCTGGTTATGCAGGGTGTCCGAATTGGAAAAAGTGGCAACTCCCCACGTTAGTGCTCCGCCCATATTACCGGATGAGGTGGATTGTGCCTGGGTGTTATTGAAAGGAACCCATTTCCCCGCTTTCTTGTAATATCCTGAATAAGAATTCCCGTCTTTAATCAGTGCCAATTCAGCTGGAAAATTCACATAATCTCCGAGTACTACCTGAGATCCAGTCACTAAAGTTAACCTGCCACTGGCATTGGCCGAAAGAAAAACATTTTCTGCCGGATTATCACTGCTTATGAGCAGCCCCGCACGTCCGTCCATTCCACCTGCTTCATTGGTTTGATACAACTGGTTCAAAGTTGTCGTTAGTACTAACGGTTCACTTATGTCCAATGGTTGCTTGATGTAGGCATATCCTTTCCCCAGCCCTTTGCCAGTAGAGTTGATCGTGAACGTGTCCGGTGGAGATGACAGTAATCTTCCACTTGCTGAGCCTATAAACGATGCATCCCAAGGTTGCGGGAAGGCAATAACTTCTATACCATAATCTATGCTTTCGCTAGGACCATAAACACCATCTGTTACAGTTACCGTGATCTGGGTCTGACCCGATGTTAAACCCGTCACAACTCCGCCTGCATCTACGGTTGCAACAGCTTCATTTTTGCTGACAAAGGTCACGTTCTCACCCGCCACATTCACTAGCTCTCCTGCTGCATTCCATTTTTTCACGGTAAGAGGAGCCGGTTTATGGGCAATTAATATTTTGGAATCCGAGCTTACAGATAAGGGCGATATCGTTCTGGCATAAATTTCAATTTCAGCAAACTGGGCGTGGACCTCGGCGGCTTGCACCATATCCGTTACTTCTGTCTTCACATAGCGTGCAGATGTTGGAGTAAATCCGTGCACTACTGCATCTTTTATAAGCTGATCATTATCAAAAGGTTGTTCAGAGGACGTTATTACCGTTTGCCAATTAATTAGATCCTCGGATACCTGAATGTTATATTGCTTCGGAAAATATCCAGCCCCCATAGTCGGAAATAATTTAACCTGATCAACCGGATACAGTCCACCCAAATCAATGGTCACTGAATCTGTATGATTCCTATAAATATCGCCAAGACTTGACCAGCCAAAATTCGACCCATGTGAGAGACCGTCCATATTTACGCCATCAACAATTTGCCACAAGCCCCATCCGCCAGTGTCATAAGAACTTGTTGCCGTTACATGCTTTTGCAAGGCCAGGTTCGTATAGGGACCGTAAACGGGTTCTGTACTCGGATTTCCAGGTGTGTCATTACCTACAGCCTTAGAAGCCTGGTATGTAAAATCAGGGTCAAGTGCATACAATTTTCCTTCCCCTGGCAGGAAGTTTCCTTTTAGAACACCTGTTGTGGGATTGTAATCGGTTGGAATCTCCTTGCCTGTCTTCTTGGAGACTTCGGTCACTTCTTTAATTTTCCATGATGGATCCAGCTTGAAGGATAAGTCGTACGTCTGGGCCAAGGTTCTGTTGACGGCCATAATGTAATTTCTGCCGCTTTCGGCGTCCACCATATGTGAAATAATCGTCTGTGTTTCCTTGCCCTTATCATCCGGAATCAGTTTAAAAAAATAATCAGCAGGAACCTTTACCGTTCCATCAGGCATTTGTCCTGCGTGATAAACCTCTACAGCATTTAACCTCAGCAGTGTTGGGCCAAGCGTAGTGATCTGTCTGTTCAGCTCTTTGACAGGCTCATACAGATCGGATTTCATCCCATTTTTAGTGACAATAGCTTCATCTGAAAATTTCTCCACACCGGTATTGCCAGGCGACCACCAGGTGAACCAGGTCAAGCCTTTGACACCATAGGACAAATTGGAGTAAACATCGTGCCTCATTCTGTTGGCATCCGGTCTCACAAGATAACCGTCTATGCCGACTGACTGCAGGTAATTGCTTGTTTTGACGTTATTTTTCAAGCCTGTCTTTCTCAGTTCATCCAGAAACGAATAGAAATCGGGTTTAATCGCCGTACCGCCACCAGGCTTCACGATATAGGGATAAAAATCCGTGGCCAAATAATTCAACTTATCTGCGCCTACAAGATCTACCCACTGTTGAAATAAATTGGTGAAGGGCAGCATGTTCACATGGGGGTGATGGTTCGGATCGAGCTCGGCAATTTTTTTATATATGCGCGCTGCCTCGCTCATTACAGCCGGTCCTGGCTCATCCATAATAAAATAGCCGCCCAAGCCCGGATGATCTTTATATTGATTCACATACGCTTGAAGCTGATCGTCAGTAAGTGCCATCGCATTAGCGCCCATCGCCTCTGATGGAGGAACAAAGGCTTTCATTCCGCGGGCCGCTGCATAATCAAGAATTGCATCATTCCTGACGGCAAGGTATCCCGGTATGTTAGGCACTTCAATTGTATTGATTCCAGCTTCCTTGATCAGATCATACTGTGCGGGCGTTGTGTACTCAGGTGTAGGCGGCCAATAAATGCCGATGGGGTATTTCTCGTCTGAAATCTTGCCTGTTGTGATTGACGCTGTCGTGGACACATGTTGTGTATCCCCCGCCAAGGCTTGCGTGGAAAGGGCTGCTAACACAAGAGAAAGGGAGAGCAATAGCGTAAAAAATGCCAATAACTTGTATCTTTTCTTCATCATCATTCCACCTGCTTTCTGTAATTGGGTTCATTTTCAAAAAAAATAATCGCCAATCGAATGCCTGGAAAAATAACTGAAAACGCATACAAATTCAATTGCACATACAAATGCAGCCTTCGCTCCCCTCCCACAAAATTAAAGATATGTCCTTAATATTTTTCACAAAAATAGTATCTTTAACGATTATATTTGCTTATAATAAAATTGTAAACATCTTTAATAAAAGAAAATTGCATCTTTAATTCACATCCTCAAAGGAGTGCAGCATGAAATGAAGGCACAAAAAGGCGTCCCCCTATATCAACAAATTATCGACGATTTCAAAAATAAGATCATGCTGGGCGAGCTTAAACCGAATGATCCACTTCCCTCCCAAATTGAGTTATCCCGTATCTATAAAACGAGTGAAATGACCATGCGCAAGGCTCTCTCCATACTGGCTGACGAAGGTTTCATTTATCGCATCCGCAAAAAGGGCAGCTTTATTGGAACAAACCCGTCTGTTGCACCTGATCCAGGGTCAAGCCGCCTATTAGACAAAATTTATTTTGTCCATCAACAATCCAAGATCACTTTGCTGAATCAAAGTTTTTATCTTTCAATGTTCGAAGGCATTAAACAAATTTGTGCGGAGAACGGCACTGATTTTCATCTACTGGGCATTGATAAACACTTTGAGCTGCCCAATGAACCGGAGTCCGGATTTATTATATTTGATGTTCTGCATAATCTAAGCGCTGAATTGCTCGATACATTAGAGCGTTGGGAGCATGAGAAACGTTCGCTTGTGACTATACAATTTTATTTCCCGCACCTGAACCTCCCTTATATCGTTGGCGACAATGTGACCGGAGGATTTCTGGCTACACAGCATCTGCTGTCTCTCGGACATAGGAAAATAGGTGTTATTTTAACAGGGCGCTCGTATTTTGATATTAATACCGAATTTGCTCTGCGGCTGCAGGGATACCGGATGGCCTTAAGCAGCTTTAACGTTGAATTTTCGCCAGAGCTGATCTTTGTGAATGATGCTCAGGAAGAGGATACGCAGTCAGGGTACGAAGGGTTCATGCATTTCATGTCACTGGCTGATCCGCCAACTGCTATTTTCGCAGGCAGCGACTATAAAGCGCTCGGCGCGTTATATGCAGCCCAGGATCAGAAATACCGTGTGCCTGAAGATATCAGCATTATCGGGTACGATGGACAACCATTTACAGCATACACCCTTCCTCGTCTAACAACAGTAAATCAAAATACGTTCAAGTTCGGCGCCCAGGCTGCAAAAGTGATCTTCCAGCTATCGCGGGGTGAGCAGCATGCTGCTGAATCAATGATTGCTCCTGACTTAATCGTCAGGGACAGCACCGCGAGGGTAAAGTTGTAAGGCGGTTTGATCAGCTTCCGATATAAATTCCGATATAAAGCATACTTTTTCCGTAATGAGGCAAAGATTTATGCTTCCCTTGTCTCCATAATAAAAGTGAAGGCCGGATGCACAACTTTATGGGAGGTATGTGAAAATGTCTGAAGATAGAACATTGACAGAGGAGCAGCTTGAGGGATACAGGAGTAACGGGTACGCGCTCCATCGGAAGCCGTTATTCGAAGCGCAGAAAATGCACAGATTAACCGATATTTTCGAAGAGCAGTGGGCGATGGTTGGCAAAAAGCTGAACAGCGAGCTGGATACTCCTCATTTTCGCGATGAGCGCTTGCTTGAGTTTCTGTTGTCTGACGAGGTTCTTGATTTGGTAGAGCCGATTATCGGGCCCAATATCGGGCTGTGGTCCAGCCATTTTATTAGTAAAGAGCCTTATACCGGTAAACAGACGCCTTGGCATGAGGATTCTGCCTATTGGCAAGGAAGACTTTCCCGCTTTGATAAAATTGTTACGGTCTGGCTGGCCATTGATCGAAGCAACCGCGAGAACGGCTGTATGCGAGTCATCCCGGGTACTCATCATAACGGCTTCTCGGAATATGAAAGCGTAGATGAGGATAAGAACATTTTCCCTACGAAAATTAAACATATCGACGAATCCAAAGCCGTCTACTTCGAGCTTGAGCCAGGAGAATGCTCCTTGCACGATTCACGGATTTATCACGGCGCCACAGCCAATACGAGTCCATACCGCCGCTGCGGCTATACAATGAGATACTTTTCTACAGAAGCTCGGGTGATCCCGGAGAAAAATCCAGGCTTTAAGATCTGGCTTGCGCGGGGCAAGGATCTTGCGGGCAGCGAATTTGTAAACGTGTAGTATGTAAACGTGTAGTAAATGTATAGTACACAAACGTACATTAGATTCATATATGGTTAAACGTATGGCCTCAAGTAGAACGGAATTGGAAGAACCGATTGTTCAAATTGAATACGTGTTGAATAAGGAGGTGGATGAATGACGATTCGAGACATACCGGAGCGGCTGCAGATCAATCAATATGTGGATACACCTTCCAACTTTCGCATGTTTCGGCATACCCTCGACCAGAACATCGACACGCATTGGCATCAATTTTTCGAGCTGGGGCTTGTCGTGTCTGGAACCGGTGTGCACAAAATTAACGGGACTCCTCTCCGCTTGGAACGGGGACATACTTTTCTGTTGACGCCAGCGGATTTTCATCAGATTACGCCCGACCCCGGGCAGACGCTTCAGCTGTACAATCTGATTTTTACCGAAGGCATGATCTCGGAAGAGCTCTCTGAGCAGTTGTTTGAGCGCAGAAAAGAATATATTTGTTTATTGGAGCCAGAAGCATATGTGGAGGCCGAACGGGAATATGAGCGTATTCTGAATGAATCAGCGGCGTGGCAGGAGCATAGCGGAATAATCGTCAAAGGCTGTATCGAGCGCTTGTTGGTCGACCTGTCCCGCAGCTGCACGTTGCCCGTGGAAAACATGCAAGAGGAAGCGGTGGCGGTGGCGGGAGAAATGGCGGGAGCGGAAGTGAAAGTGGGAGTGGAAACATTGCTGCCTGTCCATCCGTCCATTCGAAAGGCGCTTCTTTACTTGCAGCATCATTTCCGCAATCCTCTCTTGTTGGCAGAAGTAGCCCAGTTAGCTGGTTTATCTGCCAATTATTTCAGCGAAAGCTTCAGCAAACAAACCGGTTTCACCTTTCAGGCTTACGTGCGAGACATGAGACTCCAGTTCGCCAAATCACTCATCAGCACGACCTCTCTCCCCATTACAGAAATTTGCTTTGCCTCAGGGTTTAACACGCTGCCTTATTTTGAACGTGCCTTCAAAGCACGTTACGGCCTGTCACCTAGAGGGCTGCGAAACAGGGCGTCTCAGCTTTCCGTTTGAGGAATTCCTCCTCTGTAGATCTAACATTCTTCACTTTAACGATGAAAAACATCGTTATACGAAGAATTTTACAGATAATCGGATATTTAACAATGTTTTTCATCGTTAAAGTGAGATTATTTCCGATTTCAGCTGAATTCCGGGATTTTAGCGATGTTTCTCATCGTTAAGTCAGATATTTCCCTGAAGCTCAGCTCTTTAGCGATGTTTTTCATCGTTAAAATTGAGCTGCCTAGCATTCTGCTTTCGAAAAAGGGGAAACACCCGCAGCAAGCTGCAAAGCATTCCCCCATTGTTCCGTTAACCTTGTTCACTGACCCTATTCCAGCACGAAACAAATCTTGATCGCTTCCTGACTGCGAAGCAGCTCCACACCTTCTTTATAGGACTCGAAGGGAAGCTCGCGGCTGATCAGCACGCTCATATCCAGCTTTTGATCTATAATCAGTTGAAGCGAATATTCGGCAGCTTCCCTGGAGTGACCTGGATAGCCGAGGACTGTAAGGCCCTGATGATACAGCTCGTAAGGATGCCTCTGAACAGCAAACAGGGCAACCGCTTCGTCCGTACGGTCCATGATCGAGTGAACAGCCTGTGGATAACCCACGCAATCAATGGTGATTTGCAAGGCTCCGGCCTGGCCTCTTAGCTGCAAAGATGCATCATCCGGCACAACTGCGTCGCTTGCTCCAAGCTTTTTTGCCAATTCCCGCCGCTGTTCATTCGGATCAATGCCGACCACTTCAGATGCTCCCTCTGCAATCAACATCTGTACCGCGATCAGTCCTGCAGGTCCGAGTCCGTTCACCCCGCATTTTTTACCAGAAATCCCTACCGTCTGCTTCATTCTTAAAATACTTGCCGCTACACACATCGCTAATTCCAGAGAGGCTACTTTTGTGTAATGAAGAGAATCTGGGACAGCTAGAACGTTTTGTTCTTCCATAATCACATATTCTGCATAACATCCCGTCCGGTGATAGCCCTGATCTCTCCACGCACTGACGGTTTGCCCAACCTTCAACGTACAACCTGCCCCCAATTTGGCAATCGTTCCTGTCATTTCATGACCAGGCTGTCCAAGTGTATGTGGAAACGGAAACGGTACTTCACCAACCATCGGTTTACCATAAAAAACATGCAGATCCCACTGTGGACATGTAGTAACCGCCTTAACTTTAACCAGAACTTGACCCGCTCCAGGCTCGGGTATCGCTACCTCCTGAAGCTCTGCTTGCTCTACACCCATGATCTGTAAAGCCTTCATCGTATTTTTCCCTGAATTTTCTTGGACTTTATTAATTTTATTAACTTCATTCGCTTCATTCACTTTATTAGCTTCATTCATTTATATTCTCCTTCTTTTTGCTGTCTTTTTCTGAGCCCCGCCTTGTTCTTATTAGCTACTTCCACTTCAAAACAACACCCAGACAAAACTGCCGCTTATCCAAAATCAATTCCCAAGCTTCTGCCGCTTGCTCCACTGAAAATTGGTGAGTGATGAGCTCCTCCGTTAATAACCAGCCCTCGTCAATGCCTTGAAGCGTTGCATCCAACCTTACTTTGTCTCCTCCAGAAGGACAGTACAGCGTAATTTCTTGAGCACGAAGTGTTTGAATATCTATGGTCCCGGTCGTGCCCAGAAATCCTGCAGATACGAAGTGACTGTTTTGCTTCATTAATGGCTGCAGTTCATAGAAGGTATCCATTGCTCCCACAGAATCCACAACAATGTTAATTCCTTTGTACGCCTGAACAGCCTCCGTGACTTGTACCTCTTTGACATTTATCCCTCTAATGGACTCGGGTAATAATCGCAATCGTTCCTCATGCCGGCCTAACACGATAACCTCGGCTCCACGATGCAGCAAAGTCTGAGCAGCCCACTGCCCGACAAGCCCATCTCCGATCACAACCGCAACATCCCCAGACTGAACAGGCGGCCGCATACCGCAATTATAGCCTACCTGGGTAAGGACAAGACCTGAATAGGCAATGGGATTAGCGCCTTGAGGTAACTTCCATACCTGACTGGCGTCCGTAAGAGATGGACTGATATGTCCACCACTCGGGAAAAACATCCCGTTAACCTCCCCCATCGTTGCGAAAACATAATCACCCACAGCCAAGCCTTCAACGTCCGGGCCGATTGCCCTGATTACGCCTACTTTTTGGTAGCCGGGGACATGTGGAAAGGGAGACGGGTCTCCTTCCTTATAGGCCATTTCACCCGAAATGCGCTCTTGACGCAAAAAGGAAGATTCCGTGCCAATGCTGATCCAGGAATACTCCACATCGATAAGCACTTGATCCCTGGCTGGCTCGGGAATTTCCACAGCTTGAAAAGCCACCTTCATCTTATCTGTAAACACGACCGCTTTGGCTTCCATTGTTATCGACCGACCTCCTTATTGCTTATTCAGAAAAGCTCACTTTGAACGTGTATCTACCCGATTCAATATCAACAGCGATACCGCCGGGTACTTCTTCCCAGCTATTCAATTCTTCGCCGGACTCCTCAAGTTTCCACTCGGCTATACCTTCAGGTATAGGAATGATAACACTTGCCGTTGTATTCGCAGGAATGTCTACATGCATTTGCAAACCATCCGGCACCACTTCCCATTTGGCGTATAGGCTGCCCCTGCCAGTAGTGACTGTGCCTTCCATAGTCTCAATACCAGCAGGTATATACGGCTTGATGCGAACCCGCTCCCAGCCAGGCAAGGCCATCTGTATGCCGACCAGGTACTCAACCATCATTCTAGCCGGATAGGCGTTCCATGCATGGCTGTGGGATTCGATATCCTGGAAGCCTTCCCACATCGTGAGGGAGCCTTGTTCAATCATATACCCCCAGCTTGGGAAGTCGGTTTTAGCAAGCAAACTGTAGGCTTCTGCTCCAGCCTGATGGTCGAACAAAACCTGAAGCAGGTTTAACGATAGCAGCGTTCTGCAATCCAGGCCCTGGCTTTTGATAAAATCCAATACGGCCCCTTGGTCCTCAGGAGGAACAAGACCATATTGAAGAGCAACGACCTGGGTTCCTTGATGGCTTTGCTCCGACAAATAGCAATCCGTATAACGTTTATTTTTCGCATCATACAGGTGGGTTTGCATCGCCTTTTTCAAATGCTCATGACGCATGTTCATGCATTCCGCATCGGCCTTGTAGCCCAGAATCTCTGCAGCTCTGCCCATCAGGTCGAGGGTATGAGCAACTTTGGCGTTCTGCACAGTGAGGAAATCTCCGCTCTGATCGATGTTCGCATGAGGATGATCACTGATGTGCCCGTCCGTTGGATCCTGAGATTTAGGGATAAGACCGAGCCTGGCATCAGCACTACCCAGATAAAACAGCAGCATTCGCTTAGCCGGCTCATAATAGCGCTGCAAAAGCCCGGGATCATTGAACCATTCATAGGCTTTCCACAGAATCGTACAAAAGTGCAGATCCCATTCCGGAATCCAGCCGCTAAAGCCAGGATGTGTATAGCTCGACGGAAAGACGAAGGGAAACGTGCCATTTTCAAGCTGGCCATCAGTGAAATCACTCAGCACTTTTTCCAGCACTGGGTATGAGCCTTGGAAATTATAAAGCAATGTCTCTGCCTGCAGATCCGCATCGGCAAGAAACTGCGCCTGTTCTCTGTGCGGGCAATCGACGAGTAGACCTAATGTGTTATTTTTCTGCGTTTGGATGCAGGCTTCGTACATCTTATTTAAAAGCTCACTGGAGGAGTGAAAGCTGCCCTCATGGGAAACCGCTGTATGAGCAGAAACGACAACGACTTGTTCGGCTGACAGCAGCTCAGGATAACCCGTTACCTCCACATAACGAAATGCTTTATAGGAAAAATCAGGCTCCCACGTTTCCGTTTCATCGCCGCGCATCGTATACTGATCGTAATAAGTCTCGGACTCTTCATTCGTCACATTATGCTTCACATAACCGTGCTCATCCAGGTCTTCCGAATACCGCATACGAATCGTTACTCCTGGAATTCCCTTGATGGTTATACGCGGCCAGCCTGTTACAACAAAACCCGCATCAAATACTTGACGACCGGTCTCTTGTCTGTTCGCAGGCTGCAGCACAATCGTCCTTTCGATAATCCCCTCAGGAATCTGCTGCCATTTCATCGGCCACTGCTGTGCTTCGATCCTTCCTGCCACAACAGCCCTGCTGCGTACCCCCTCCGCAAAACCCGCTCTCATCCAATCCGTATGCAGCTTCCGTCCATCATAGTCTTCAATAGCAGACAGCTTCCGATTTTGTTGATAAGGTGTGCCGATTTGATGGGGAATGACATCCAGCGTCTCCCACGATTTATCCGTCACTACAGTTTCAGTGCTTCCATCCTCATAGACAATCTCCATTTGCAAAATAAACCCCGGCAGTGCCTGGATATAGTTCTGGCCTTCACCGCCCAAGTAATGAGCGATCGCGGACAAACAATTCAACTCATCCTGCAACAAAGAGGTCACATCATATGCAAGGTAATATTTATGCTTGTACGGATGGCTGGGTGCAGGAGATCCATAGCCGCTTACTCTCGCCCCGTTCACATACATTTGAAAATAATGATGTGCGGACACGAAAATTTTGGCCAGGGCGACAGGCTTGCGCAGGCTAATCTCTTTGCGAAAATAAGCGAAATCGTTGATCTGCACAGCTCCAGCTTTCCAAATCCATGCCGCCTGCCAGTCCTCCTTAAAAAGTCCGGTATCGAAAATCTCGATTGCTGACTCTGATTGCACATCCTGCCCGTTCCAAATCATTACCTTCCACCAATACCGGGTATGACCTTTTAAATGCGGCCCCTCATAAAGCACTTGCTGCGAGTTTCCTGCTGTTTTGCCGCTGTCCCATATGTCTGCCTTATTCTGCTGTAAACGTGCTTCGTCTGAAGCGATTAACACTCTGTAAAAAAGCTGCCTTGCTCCCCTTAAAGAACTACTGATCTGCCAGGAGAAAACAAGCGATCTCTCGTCAATTCCCATAGGACTGCTCAGTTCATTTACTCTAAGATTGTGTACAGAAAGCTTGTTTGAATTTGTAGGATTCATATTGCCCATAGGAGTCACTTCCTTACCGCTCTGGATTACATACAATGCTTTTAAATACATGCAATGCTTCTAACATATGTTCAGTCTGTTTAAATCAAGTGCCTGAATGCCTGCGCATAGATCTGATGTCCATAATCATTCGGATGATTGATGTTGTTCAGCAGCAAGCTCTCATGCGTCTTTCCTGCATATAGCTCCTGAAGCCAGAGCTCATGCACATCAGCTGTACATACTCCGCACTCTCTGCCTAGACGCAGCAAAATATCCGCATAAATCGCCATATCCCCGCTCGAGTGGGTCCACAAGGGATTGGAGATACACGGTGTCACGAGTATGATCTCCGCATCTGTTTGTTCTTGTATCTTTGTCACTATCTGCCTGATATTGCGCTCGAATAAGCCAGGCGGTATACCGTTCCAAATCTCCTCCCCCATCCTGCAATGATCGTTCATGCCGTAGCCAATACTAACTAAATCCGGCTGAAGGGAGATGACATCCGCTTCTACTCTGGATAACCCGCCTACGCTGCTTTCGCCTCCAATAGCTTTGTTAATCACTTCAATATCAGCATGCTTAGAAGATTTTCTTAACTCATCAGCAAAAAGCTGATAAAAAGCCACCTCATCCCGGCTGGCATCCCCGCCGGCACTAATGCTATCGCCGAAGACCACATACCGGATGCTCCTGCCACCCACCAACTTATCGATGACACGCTGCAGCTTTCTTCTCTGTGCCGGAGCTTCCAGCCCATCCAGTGGAGGGTTGACCTCCTGATCATATTCATAATCCACCCAAATCGTATAAGCCCGATTGCTGCAATCCTTATAAAGGTTATGATCGAAATCAGCCTTCTCATACAGAACATGATTCGCCCAGTTCGGAATCCGGCTGTCCGGCGTCCTGCTGATCGTCCCTTCCAGATGGTTAATGCGATAATCCCGGCCTTCCTCATATTCTAAATTCCCATCATCTGCTGGAAACGAGTGACTCCTAACACTTATGCACTTTATCAGACCCGAATAACGCAGCTTATGGTAGTCCTCATGGATAAGCACAACACTTTCACCCAACTGTCTTTTCTTTTCCATACTGCTTCACCTCTTTAGATTTTTAGTAAGAAAAATGCCTTGTGGCGTCCTTTGATGTGTGTGTTCATGGCGTTGGTGCATGGAGGGAGGGAATGGCTGTGGGCCAATGTTGTCAGGTTAAGCAACTTCTCAAGCGATACGCCGAGCAACCCGAGCAACGGCACGCGGAGAGCGGACGGATTTCTAACGGACAAGGTTGCACCTTAGACGCGTTTTTTTCATCCGTCGCCCATCTAACGGACATCAGCGACTCTTAGCCTCTCAACAAGGGAAAAATACGCTCCGTTAGGGCTGTAAGAGGCGATAATGTCCGTTAGAATTCCAGCTGAGCTTTTGGGAGGCGCTAAGGAACACTGGCGTCCGTTACAGTTACTGGCTTCCCATTCGCGTCCGCTGCCCCTCGGTAACCTGACAACATTGGGCTCCAGCCGCTGTTAAAGATGTGTTCCTTTGAATGGATGAGGATGAGTCGGTAGGAACACATCTTTAAATGCGGACGCTATCGCTCTTCCCCCCACACCCCTTCCCTCTCTTTATCTACAAAGTTCCCGAACAAGCCATTCTCAAACGGACATCTACCAGACGTCTGATTCCTGAGCGAAAGGGATAATGACTATAAGGAAAATGGGGACTTCCCTATAGATTCTATGATTCGAACATTTCGACACTATTTCGCTATCTATTACGCATCTTTTTATGCATCCGGCCAGACAATATCCCGAAAACTGCCCGTTTGTGCCGATTCCTTAGCCTTCAAGCACATCAGCGCGCTTTCCAGCCCCGCTTCCAGAGGTGCTACCGAAGCAGTGCTTCTATCTTTCATAATCATCCTGAAATTTTCCATTAACGTACTGTCGCCGCCGCCATGTCCGCTGGCCGTTGCTGCAGAGTCGATCGAATACGTTTCAACCCGGGGCGTGTTATGCATATACACCTTCACTTGATCGGTAGCCCAATCAAATTCCACAGTCCCCTTGTAGCCCATGAAGCGTGCTCCTCTTGTTCCGGCTTTCTTTTTCACGAAAAAGTTTTGGGAATAGCTGACATGCATCCCGCTCTCATACTGCACCAATGCGCTGCCCGAATCTTCATTCCCGGTATCCACAGCAAAGCAGCAGTACTCCCCAAAAGGCGTTTCTCCCGATTTACGCAGATTTTGCGGGCTTTCCGGGCATATGTCCTGATCGCTGCAATCCTTGCACTTCAAGCCTGCGGGCTTGTTCCCCGTGAAAATCTGCTTTGACGTCATAGCACATACCTTCATCGGCCTGGCTCCAAGAATGGAATTGATATAGTCAAAATCATGGGTCGCTTTCTGCAGAAACAGCCCCTGCGTTTCCCGCTCATCCCGGTACCAGTAATGGTAATAAACACCGCCGTATGCGACATTATTCACGGCTTGTACATGCTCAACCGTGCCTATTTTGCCTGAATCAATGATTTCCTTCACCAGATTTACATGATGAGTCACTCTTAAGGGAAAAGAAACGACTACCGGGCTGCTCGACTGCTGATATGCATCACGCAGCTTGACCAGATCCTCCATGGTGGTGGACACCGGCTTTTCCAGATACAGAGGGAGCCCTGCTGCCATCACCTTTATCGCCATCGGCGTATGCTGAGAGCATCGGGTACCTATACAAATACCGTCGTAATCGTCCGGAGTCTGCAACAGCTCATCCGCATTATCGTAGAAGCGAATTCCCGAGACATCAGCACCTTCAGCAACAAGCTCTTGCTTGATCGCTTCACTTCTTAAATCGGCAATCGCCGTAATTTGGCAATTCTCGTCCTGCTCCTGCAGAATCTTCAGAATCCGCCGCACTTGAAAGCCGTAACCAATAACCCCAATTCTTGACACGTTGTCTTTCCTCCTTAAGTTTTGCTTTAGCAAAACTTTCTTCGTAAGCTCGGCTTGCCTTGCAAAACTTTCTTCGCAAGCATATGCTGAGTTTCGCTAACTAAACTATCTTCATAAATCTGCTAAAGTGAAAGCAGCCTATATGCTAACGATGGAACCGATACATCCTGCCTAGCGCCGCTATAGCGAAGCTGACAAGCCTGCTCCTTCTCATCCAGATTCACCAGGAGAACGCGCCGGCTGTCCTTCAGCCAAACCAAAAGCACGTTGTCGCCTGCAGTTAGCCACGGGAATTCCCACTCATCTGCCTGCAGAAGCTCCCGCAGCATGGCGGCTTCAGCCTCCTGGGACGCTGTTCCGACTTCATGATTCCAGACATGGATATTCTCTCCGCCTTGCCCATTCAATCTTTCGGGATTTCTCCTTGCAGCCGCTGCATCGAGGATCACTTTTTTATAGCCTTGAAGTTGAGGCTCCCACTCCTCGTCCAGCTTGTAATCTCCGAATACGAGAAGGATGTCGCCGGCAGGCGTTTTCTCCGTTCCGCGGACCGGTTTGACGGGCAGTCCAGCAAGTGTGGCGAGCGTCGGGGTTTCCAGCGGCTCCTGATAAACCGGATGCGTACTGTAAACCAAATGAACAGGGAATTCCGGCTCGCAAGCAGCCAAATAGCCTTCCAACTCCTGCAGCTTTGGCAGCTCCTGCTGGATGACGCTCCAGTTGTCCTCAGCTATAACTGCTGTGCCGCTCATAAACATAATATTTGAGATCCCTGCAACGACCGCCATTTTGGCTTTAAAAGCAAGATTGTCAGCACTTAAAGCCCGGTCAGGGAACACTGTAGTTTCACTATAGGCAAACTCCTTGCCAATCCGGTTTAAATGTTTTTGTGTGCTTATATAGCCCAGCGCTCTTCCTTTCGGGTTCCCGTAAGCACGGTCGCTGTATTGATGCTCTCCGACCCGGAACATACACGCTGGAATGGCCTGCTGCATAGCGACAACATCAAGCCCCTGCCTTTCATCCCCATCCGGCATAATCATATGGCCAATGCGAATGCCAGGCAGCGACACGGCCTTCATGAATGCCGTCACTTTAGCGCTGTTAAAGATCATCCATTCTTTTAATATTTCAGACGTTTCCTTTTGCTCAATGCGGCGGCTTAAGCTCTCTCTGCTTTCGCTTCTGCCCCATTTTTCGTTAAATTCCACAATACTTTCCTCGGAAAAGCTGCCTTCAATTTCAGGACTCCAATTGCCTTGTCTCGTATCGTCATCCAGAAAAATATCCGTGAAGCCCGCATCTCTCAGCACTTCCATCGCTGCTATTTGATCCGTGATCATATTCGCTTCAATTTCCGCACAGTAATACACGGGATCTCCGTGACGGTCTATCCGGTATTTCCAGGTATCGGGCAAGGTAAGCTGCATATCCGGATCATCCGGGTTCAATGCATTGCCTTGATGATTGAAAGGAACGTTCATAATGCCAACTTCAAATCCAAGCTGCTCCAGAATGCTCTTCGCTTCAACCATATCTGATAACGAAGAAGCCATATGTCCGTAAAAATAACCGTGCAGCCAAATTTTATTCAAGCCTGCTGCTTTCATTGCTTTCAACAATTGTGTACGAGCCGGGTCCAGCACAATGGACGAAGCAAGCGGGTAATGCATGTTCATAGGATTACACCCTCCAAATAAAAAATAGACAAGCCTGATTGTGATTGACCCTAAGCAACCTTAAGTATCAAAACATCAAACTTATCTATCTATTATAAAGCTCTCTATTCAGCCAGAACACGGTAATGCTATGTCATCCCTTATACTTTGTTGCTCACTTATGGCTTTGCCGATAGTCTTGAGGCGTAACACCCACATGCTTTTTGAAAAATTTAGTAAAATAAGGAACATTATCAAAGCCAAGCTGGGCAGCCACTTCTTTAATCTTCAATCCGTCCTCCAGCAGCAGCTCTTTGGCCCGGGCTAACCGTAAATCCTTGATTCGATCTGAAATCGAGCAGCCTTTTTCCGTATGATACAGCCTTGATAAATAAGATTGGCTCAGATGAATATGCTTGGCAAGCAGCTCCAGAGAAATATTCTGATGCAGGGACTTATTGATATAGGCATCGACTTTTTCAACAATTTCTTTCTTTTGCTCTTTTAACCCTACTTCTGTAGATGAGAAAAGCAGCTTGGCCAATTGACTGAAGCTTTCTTCCAAAGCAAACCAATCCGAATGTTTACTGAAGCTGAAGAGAAATTCAAAATCCATTTGCAGTCCGACGGTTTGTGTAATTCTCCTTGCATTCATATAGGATAAAAACATAGAGGACAAGTGTGAAAAAATTTCTGCCTGAAGCCCATAATCAAGAAATACAGAGCTTTGTACGGAATGAAAAAACCGGGCCAATAGTTCATGAAAGCTATCCTGCTCTCCTGCTTCAAGCAAATGTACGAGCTGATACACATTCCGCTTCGCTTCCTGCTGCAAAAGCTCCGTTTCATGGTGATGATGAGCCAGCAAGGCCTCCGCTTTATCTACTAAAATAATATCCGCATCCAATCCGATACCTCTTTGCAACAAATCACATAAGGATACATACGTCTGCTGAAGCTGCAGCCAATCAATTTCAGGACCCGAAACGACAAAAGAACAAGAAAGCTTTAAGAACTGCTGAATAGAAGCTTGAATTTGTCCCAGCATCTTGGTTAAATGCCCGTGCAGCTGAAGTAAATCACCCGTACTTCCATGTCTGCCTGGGCCACCGCTCTGTAAAATCCATGTCAAATGCCGACCCTCCGTATGCGATACAAACTTACAGGCTTGTCCGATGTATTCTTCAACAATATTCCCTATCGCATAATGCAGCAGGAGCTTCTCCCGTGCCGCATATCCATTAGGCCAGCGGTCCACCCTGCCGATCATCAGGATCAGCCTTCCGTCAGGACTGACGGGAAGCTGCAGCGTCTGAATTTGTTCGTGTACCCTCTCCATAGTCAAAGCTTTCTCTTGCAGCAGATGGTTCATAAAGTCCCGTTTCAACAAATCATGTGCTTTATGCAGCTGCTCCCCGGCACGAGACACTTCATCTTCTTCCTGAGTTTCCTTGTTAATTTGCAGGATGACCTTCCTAATGGCTTCCACAACCGTTTCGTCATCGATCGGCTTCAATAAATAATCGAATGCGTCCTGCCTTAGAGCCGTTTGCAAATACTCAAATTCGGAATATCCGGATAAAAAAATGACTTTGCAGCCTGGCCATTGACTGCGAACAAGTGAACATAGCTCCAAGCCCGACATCCCTGGCATTCTTACATCCGTAACGAGCACATCGATCCGGTTCTGTTCCATGACAAGCAGCCCTTCCTGGGCTGAATATGCTTTCCATACCTGCAGCGCAGGCTCCTTCAATTCAGACAACAGACGATACAAGCTGTCCACTATAATAGGTTCATCGTCGATCATTAAAATGTTGTGCATCTTTATGCTTCCTCCCTCTGGATGACCAATGTTACTATCAAACCACGCTCCGGATTGTTTTTCAGCTCAAGTCCACTGCCTTCTCCATAGCGCAGCTGCAGCCGTCTATGAATGTTCCACAAAGCATGATCATCCATCTCATCCGGTCTGTTCAGTCTGCTTTCCCATTCCTTAAGCTGCTCCCCGGTCATGCCTATGCCGTTATCTTCTACTTGCAGTTCCAGCCGTTTCTCGTCAGCCGTAACCGCAATGCGGACGATTCCATCCTTGAACGTGTCGCGATGTCCATGCACAACCGCATTCTCCAGAAGAGGCTGAAAGATCAGCCGCGGCACCTCCCACTGACTTAAGTCTTCTGGAACCTCCCAGTGAAAAGAAAGCCTGTTGCCAAACCTCATTTGCTGGATCGAAGCATATACGCGGGCATGCTCGATTTCCTTATCCAAAGCCACATCATCGGTTTTATTCTGAGTAATGAATTTAAAGTAATCGCCTAAATATTTAGACAGGTAGGATACCCCGTTAAAATCTTTGTCCTGCGCCAGCCTGTACAGTACATATAGACTGTTGTACAGAAAGTGAGGGTTAATCTGCGACTGCAGCTGCTTCAGTTCGGCTTGCTGCCTGCGGATGGTCTGCTCATACACCTGCTGTACGAGCACCTTCAGTTGCGCCACCATATGGTTAAAGCGGTGATACAAATATTCAAACTCATCCTTCGTTTTGTGCTCAAGGTTAAGGTCGAATTGGCCGCTCTCCACTTTTTTGAAAGCTTGGACTAATATTTTCAGTGGCCTATGAATCAATTGAAAAAGCAAATAGGAAGCAATCAGAATAACAAGCACCGCTAAAGCAGACAGTATACTATTCCACTTCTTGAAAGCATTAACCGGTTCTAGTAAAGCTGCTTCTTCGTTGATCGTCACCAAGGACCACTTATTGTTGAAAGAAAATTGTTTCGTTAAAGTTAAATAGGCAGAATCATTCTCTATAGTTTCCAGATTCTCATTGAAATTTGCTGGAGCCAGAATCAGGTTATGCTCCTCATCCTTAATATACGCCGAGTTTCCAAGACTTTCATCTATATTATCGATGGAGAGCTCAATGATCAACATATACTGCGTATTGGTCGCAACCGGATAACCCGTCAATAGAAAATAGCGATTATCAATAAAAGCCAACCCTGATGCATCGGTCCTCGCCTCCCGAAAGGTTTCGTACTCGCTCTTGTCCATATCCGTAAGCTGGGAGAGAGACGACAATTTCTTGTTATAGTGCGGCATCATCACAAATGCATCTTTCACATAGCGGCTGGATGAAGCTAGCGCCCTTAGCTTGGATTGAAGATCGTTAACCACTTCGAAACGTTCGTAATCTCTTAATGATTCTGAACGGATGCTGAGATCCTGCAAATCGG
The DNA here is from genome assembly GCF_017874215.1 of Paenibacillus eucommiae. Classification (GTDB taxonomy): domain Bacteria; phylum Bacillota; class Bacilli; order Paenibacillales; family NBRC-103111; genus Paenibacillus_AI; species Paenibacillus_AI eucommiae. The sequence goes on along the minus strand of NZ_JAGGLB010000026.1, from coordinate 74,669 downwards.
AATCATTAATAAACTGTACCTGCAGCTGGGCGGTTCGTTTCAACTCCGAGTCCATGGAGGACACCAGAAAATCTGCCTTTTGCTGCATGACCGTCATAATTTGCTCGCGGATCGTATCCACACCTGAGCGGTACATAAAGGAACTAATCAAATAAATCGGAACAACAATGATTAAAAAAGCCGTCAACAGCTTAAAAAAGATCCCATATTTAACCGAAAAAAACTGCCTTATATGCATATGCTGCACCCCCGTACATCCTCTTTTTATCCTAGAGCTAGTATTCGACATGCACGTCCTTTTTCCCCTTAAGCTATAAAAAAGAGCATGAGAGTATAATGAATATCATTGAATTACCCTTGTAACGTTTTTGCACCACCCTTACAATAGGAATCACCTGAGTAGCTACTCTTGCTAACAAAATTTAAAGAAATCATGAAGGGGATGTATCAATGAAACAAATGAAAAAAAGAAGCCTGCTCACTTCCACTCTGCTTATTGTACTTGTAATCTCCATGATCAGCGCTTGCGCTAAAACAAATGAAACGCCAGCTGCCAGCATCCAGCCCCAAGAGAGTGCTGCTGCAACAGACAAGCCTGCCGTGAAAGCGGAAGATCCGCTTGGTAAATATGAGCCCGCTATTGAACTGAACATTGCCCGCACGAATGACAATTTGAAGTTTGATGAGGGCACATCCATTGACAAAAACCCTTATTACGATGCATACAGCCGGGATTTAGGCGTCAACGTGAAAAATGCCTGGGTCGTTTCGGGTGCAGATGCTTATAACAGTAAACTGAATGTGGCCATTTCTTCAGGAGATATACCCGACCTCGTCAGTGTCCAGTCCCTTCAGTTCAAAAACCTTGTTGAAGCTGATATGGTTGAAGACTTGACAGAGGCTTACGAGAAATATGCCAGCGAAGATTTGAAGAAGCTGATGACCGATGATGGCGGCTTTGCCATGAAGGCGTCCACAATAGACGGCAAGCTTTATGCAATCCCATATACCATTCCAGCTATAGGCACAACGAAAATGCTCTGGCTTCGCGAGGACTGGCTGAATAAAGTAAATTTGCCAGCACCCAAAACGATGGATGATGTCATGAACATCGCCAAAGCTTTTGCCAATGATGATCCAGACAATAATGGACAAAAAGACACTTACGGCTTTGGAGTTTCCAAAGAGCTGTTCTTCTGGGGTGCTCCGGGCTTGGAAGGCTTCTTTCAAGGATATGGCGCCTATCCGGCATCCTGGTATACAGACAGCAGCGGAAGCATCGTATATGGCAGCACACAGCCACAAGTCAAAGAGGCCCTGCTCAAATTAGCGGAAATGTATAAGGCTGGCCTGATCGACAAAGAATTCGGCGTTAAAGATACAGCCAAAGTATTCGAATCGATAAGTGCAGGCAAAGTGGGCATGTTTTATGGCGATTTTGCGGTGCCTTGGTATGCCAATAAGGATTCCATCGTACAAAATCCAGAAGCCAAGTGGGTGGCTTATCCGATTCCATCTGCAACCGACAGTCCGGCGAAAACATTTATTGGTTCATCCGTAGCCTCTTTTTATGCCATCAAAAAAGGATACGCGCATCCTGAAGTTGTGGTCAAATTGGCTAACTACTGGGTCGATCGCACCATCGTTAATGTTGACGAATCTCTAGGAAGCAATAAGGAAACAGGAACTCAAATCTATCCTTATGCCATAGTAACGCCATCTCAAGCGATGGAAGCTGTTGAAACCTACGGTACCCTGAAAGCTGCATTTGCCGGGGGCGATACTTACGATACTTCCAAATTCACTTCTAACGAAAAATTTTATTATGACAATATAACCGCCTACAATGCCGACCGCCTGAATACCAAAGACACCAAAATTTTAAACGGCTGGATAGCCGACCGGACCTATGGGGAAAAAGGCGGCGTGGAAGTCGTTGATTACTATCTCAAAAATAATTTGTATATCAATACAGCATTAACCGTCTCTTCGACGCCTACTATGGCAGAAAAAATGGCGACATTAAACAAGATGGAGAACGTGATGATGACACGAATCATTGTCGGCGATGTCGGCATCGATGAGTTTGACCGTTTCGTCCAGGATTGGTACAAGCAGGGCGGCGAACAAATTACTAAGGAAGTTAATGAATTGAAATAGTTGGAGAGCTAGAGCGTTATAGCGCTAGATAGTTAGATAGTTAGATAGTTAGATAGTTAGATAGTTAGATAGTTAGAGAGCTAGAAAGTGAAAGTTAGAGTTTTAGAGTTTTAGAGATTCAGGGAAGCAGGAGAAGTTGGAGATGCGGGAGCTGCTAAAGTTGCTGAAGATTCAAGAGATGCGGAAAATTCGGAAGTAGCTATGAGTGCTATGAATGGAATGCTATTCAGCAACCTGGTAGCAGTCTGTGAATCACATGCAACCATCTCCTGCTTCCTTTTTTTGAGGAGGTTACAACAGAATGAAATTGAAACAGTGGAAACGAAATATGCCTCTTCATTTGATGATTTTACCAGGCGCCATCCTTGTCTTTATGTTTTCCTATATTCCAATGGCCGGAATCGTCATAGCTTTCCAAAAGTTCGTCCCCAATAAAGGATTATTTGGATCCAAATGGGTCGGCTTTGATAACTTTATTTACATGATCAACATGCCTGATATTTACCAGGTTATCTACAATACGGTATTTATTGCTGCCGGGAAAATTATTTTTGGTCAATTGGTGCCAATCCTTGTGGCCTTATTGCTAAACGAAATGAAAAATAAATTCATCACCCGTTCTGTACAGACGATGATCTATCTCCCCCATTTTCTTTCCTGGGTCATTCTTGGCGGCGTGCTGATCGATATTTTGTCTATCAATGATGGGATTATTAATCAAATTTTATCTTTTTTGCAAATTGAGCCTATCTATTTCCTAGGAAGCAACACCTGGTTCCCCTTCACCGTCATCGTATCTGATGTATGGAAAGAATTCGGCTTTGCCACCATTATTTATTTGGCCGCCTTAACCTCCATCGATCCTTCTTTATATGAAGCGGCTTATATCGATGGCGCCAATCGTTTGAAGCAGACGCAGCACGTCACCTTGCCGGGCATTGCTCCGATCATGGTTCTGCTTGCTTTACTCAGCTTAGGCAATGTGTTAAATGCCGGATTTGAACAAATATTTATTTTATACAATCCGCAAGTGTATCATTCAGGCGATATTATCGACACGCTAGTATACCGGATCGGCTTTCTGGATGCCCAGTATGGCGTATCCACTGCAGTGAACTTGTTCAAATCGGTAATCAGCATGATTCTTATTATTGTTTCTTACAGACTGGTTTACAAGTTTGCCAATTACCGCATATTTTAGCAGGAAGGAGAACCGGATGTTCGAACATAAATCTTTTTCGCGAAAGTTATTCCATGTTATCAATAATACATTGCTAATTTCGCTTGGCGTTCTTTGCCTGCTGCCCTTTATCCATATTTTTGCCATTTCATTAAGCAGTTCTTCCGCAGCCAATTCGGGACTTGTCACACTCTGGCCTGTCGAACTCAACTTCGATGCCTTTGCTTATATTTTGAACGAACCACAGTTCCTTCAAGCATTTTGGGTTTCTATCCAAAGAGTTGCCGTAGGGACCTCCATCAGCTTGCTCGTTACCATCCTGACTGCTTACCCCCTATCCAAAGAGAACCTTCGCTTCAGGATGAGAAACGTCTATGTATGGTATTTCGTCATCACCATGCTGATTGGGGGCGGACTCGTTCCAACCTATATGACCATCAAAAGCTACGGACTCATGAACAGCTTCTGGGCTTTAATTTTGCCTACAGCCGTATCTGTGTATTATATAGTCCTGATGTTAAACTTTTTTCGCGGCTTACCCAAGGAACTGGAGGAATCTTCCTTTGTTGACGGTGCCGGGCACTGGACCATTTTATTTCGTATTTACTTGCCCTTATCCTTGCCCTCCCTTGCCACAATAGCCTTGTTCACGATGGTAGGCCACTGGAACTCCTGGTTCGACGGACTGCTTTATATGAACCGGGCAGAGCAATATCCGCTGCAAACCTATTTGCAAACGATGGTCGCACAGCCTGATCTGACGAAAATTCAAAACTTATCACAGCTTCAGGACATATCCACACGAACCGTAAAAACAGCGCAAATCTTTGTGGGCATGCTTCCAATTCTAATCGTATACCCTTTCCTGCAGCGCTTTTTCATTAAAGGGATTGTGCTTGGCAGCGTAAAAGGCTAAACGAAAGAGCCGCCTGGCTTGGGTGTCCTTTGAGGAGCGTGTTCATGACGTGGGTGCGTTGGGGGAGGGAAGAAGTGTGGGCTCCAGCCGCTGTTAAAGATATGTTCCCTCAATGGAATCTAATAAGGTAGGAACATATCTTTAAAGGCGGACGCTATCGCTCTTCCACCCACACCTCTTCCCTCTTTTTAGCTGCATGGTGCAGAACAAGCTAAGCTCAAATGGACAGCCAGCCAGGGTTTCTTCCTGGCTGAAAAAGATTCCGGAAGGGAAGAGATTCCGGGATTCCCTTCCCTTTCGGGATCTTCCTTACAGGGATTTTCCGTGCGGGATGCTTGGCTAACGAAGGCGAGGCATGCTCAGACGAAATCGGCTTCCTTAACGATGTTTTTCATCGTTAAATCGCTGTTTCACTTGGAAATCTCTGCGGTAGCGATGAAAAACATCGTTAAAAGTCGCTTTATTCGTCGAAGTGGGACTTACCTGCTCCAATAACGATGTTTTTCATCGTTATATCGCTGATCCACCTGGAAATCCCTGCGTTAGCGATGAAAAACATCGTTAAAAGTCGCTTTATTCGTCGAAGTGGGATTTACCTGCTCCAATAACGAAGTTTTTCATCGTTAAATCGCTGATCCACCTGGAAATCCCTGCGTTAGCGATGAAAAACATCGTTAAACCCATACCTCTTGATTAACTTGTAAGTGACCAACTCTCTCTACGGGAAAAAAGAACATATGTACATTTTTGGGGACAATAATGAACCCGTAAAAAGCAATTTCCTGCAAACGTGCAGGCTTTCTGCATCTTTTACCCGTTTGACCGATCGAAGTCGCCATTTACCTGCACAATTGCAGGTATTCATGGCCAATATATGATATTAAGGAGGTGATCAGCTAAAGAACCTACAACACGATGAAAGCATAATGAAAGTGTGAAAACTGATTTAAAATTGGTTTTCAAAGTGAAAGCGTTAACAAATTTGTGAAAAGGATTGGTGGTTAATGAATTTTCAAACAAACCTCCTACTGCGTTATGGCTTCGTAGGAATGATCGTCTTCCTGTTACTTGCTGCAGGATTGCCTGTTTCTCAAGTGTCTGCAGCTGCTTCATCCTCAAATATCGCTGCAGGTAGAGGGCCGCATGCCGTTGCTGTAAATCCGGTAACTAGCAGGATCTACGTAGCCAATGCCGACAGCGACAGCGTGACCGTGCTGGAAGATACATATAGCGGGGGTGTTGTCACCGTGGCTAACGTCGAGGTTGGAACAACGCCTTACGCGGTAGCCGTTAATCCGGTGACGAACAAGATCTACGTGGCGAACGTGGATAGCGATACGGTAACCGTGATCGACGGTGTGACGAACAACACCGTCGAGGTGGAGGTTGGCATCCTGCCGTTTGCTGTAGCAGTCAATTCGGTGACCAACAAAATTTATGTCGCCAACTTAGGCAGCGATACAGTGACGGTCATTGACGGTGCGACTACGGATACCGATACCGAAACTGCAACGGTGCAAGTCGGGGAAAGTCCGTTTGCCATTGCTGTTAATGAAGCGGCGAACAAGATGTATGTGGCGAACGTGGATGGTGACACGGTGACAGTCATTGACGGTGTCAGTAACAGTCCCTCCTCTGTTTCGACGGGCGCTGGACCCAATGCATTAGCGGTAAATCCACTGACAGGCAGTGTGTACGTGGCCAACTTCTACAGTAATACCGTTACTGCAATTGATGGAGCTACGGGAGACGTCTCTACTCTGAATGTTGGCATAACGCCGACTGCGGTGGAAGTCAATCCAGTGACTGGAATGATTTATGTGACTAATACGAGCAGTAACAATATGACGGTCATTGATGGTGCCAATCATAACCTCTCCACGGTATCCGTTGGATCCGGACCAAGTGCGCTGGCCATCAACGCAGTTACGAATAAGATTTATGTAGCGAATTATGACAGCAACAATGTGACTGTGATCGATGGAATGAGTCTGATGACGTCTACTGTAGCGGCTGGAACGAACCCAATTGCTGCTGCTGTGAACACAGGACTGAACAAAGTCTATGTAGCCAACTTCAATAGTGACGAAATCACCGTCATCGCCGATGAGCGGGTCACGGATGCGGATTTGAGCACGTTATCGGTAAGCACAGGGAGCCTTAGCCCGGCATTTTATCCGAGCATCAACAGTTATTCGGTTCATGTAGGAAATGAGGTAGAAAATGTTACCGTAACGGCAGCAGCGTATGATTCAGCTGCGAGTATTTCGGTCACAGAGCAAGTGTACGGAAATAACGCGGAGATACCGGTGAGCCTGCATATAGGGGCTAACGTGCTGCCCATTGTCGTACATGCGGCAGATGAGCTGACAAGCAGGACGTACACGGTAACGATTTACCGGGCTGGTGATACCGAGCCGAATGCTGATCTAAGTGAAATCAGTGTTAGTGCAGGCGCTTTGCAGCCTTTGTTTGCTCCGGAAGTACTCTCTTATTCTGTTGAAGTCGGATATACCGTATCCAGCATCAGTGTAACAGCGGTTACATATGACCCTGCGACTACGATAAGAATCAATGGTCAATCGTATAACGGCGGTGTGTCGAATCCCGTAAGCCTTCAAGTAGGAAGCAATCAGGTCATGCTTGTGACTACGGCAGCAGATGGTTTAACTAGCAAGACCTACACCTTAACCGTAAATCGGGCAGAAGCCCCCATTGAATACAGACCTCCTACTCCTTCGGATACAAGCACTCCGGATAAGACGGACACCTTGAAGCCGGAATCCGAAGATGTAAAAGAGACTACAAGTGGCGCAACGCTTACTAGCCATGCGGCAGTATTCACCGTAAAGGCAGCTGCGGAAACGAACGGAAAAACGGAGGCCACAGCAATGCTGCATGCGGACTCGCTAACAAAAGCATTCAGCATACTTAAAGGAAAAACAAAAGGGTCGCAAACCATTTTGTTTGAAATACCGGGTACGGAAGCTATCCGCAACGTTGGCATTCCGGCTCAATTGCTTACTGCAGCTGCTAGTGAAAATCCCAATGCCTTAATCAAGATCAAGACGGAGAATGCCAGCTACACATTGCCAATCCACTTCCCTACGCTTACAGCTCGATTGAAGCAGCTCGGCGGCAAGCTGGAACAAGCAACTGTCTTCATTACGATAGAAACGATCACAGGCACAGCTAAAGAACAGATGGTTGAGCAGGCGAAAGCAGCTGGCGTGACGCTTGTAGGAGACATCATCGACTTCACCCTTAGTATCGAGGTGGATGGCAGTAAACAAGTATTCACTGACTTCGGACGTACGTATGTGAGCAGAAGCATTGTTGCTGCGGGGACAGAGTCAGACAGAGGTTCGGATATGGATATGGCGACAGCAGTCAGGATCAATCCGCAAACCGGCGAATTCTCATTTGTTCCTTCCACCTTTACAACAATGAACGGATTAACAGAGGTCCATATCTTCCGCACCGGAAACAGTCTGTACACGATAGCTCAGTCCAAGAGATCTTTTGCCGATCTACAAGGTCACTGGTCGCAAACCGATGTGGAGCTGCTTGCCTCCAAGCTCATCGTAAATGGGCAGACCGAAGCGGACTTTGTTCCAGAAGGGAATGTCACTCGTGCAGAGTTCGTCAGCCTCATTATCCGTGCATTAGGGCTTGAAGAGGATTCGATGCCAGCTCAGATAAATGTTCCAACGAATACTCAGACCAATCCCCCAGCGTTTACGGATATTGCAGAAACCGACTGGTTCGCGGGTGCAATTGGCGCGGCGGTGAAGGCGCAAATCGTCAGCGGGTTTGAGGACGGAACTTTCCGGCCTAATGACACGATAACAAGAGAGCAAATGGCTGTGATGCTTTCAAATGCGTTATTGTTTGCTAATAAACCTATTGCTGTTGCTGGAAAGCTGCTTCCTTTGTTGGCTGTTTTCGAAGATAAATCGGCGATTAGCTCATGGGCACAGGTTGCGGCAGCACAAATGCTTGAATCCGGTATGATGACAGGTATCACAGAGCATCAATTTGCTCCTCAAGACTTGGCTACTCGCGCACAGGCTGCGGTTGTTATTAAACGGATGCTGCAGACTGCAGGATTTATGAATTAAACAAATCCCATCTCAAAATAACAGGAGGAATGCACGATGTTAGACGATAAGGAATTGGAAAACCTGCAAAGCCCGGAACAAGAGAAAAGCATGATTAGCAGAAGAAAGCTGCTCGCTTCTTTGGGGATGGCTGGCGTTGCGCTTGCATCGTCAGGGCTGGTTAACGGAGCTATTTCAAAAGCCTACGCCGATCCGGCCGAGAACCGTACGAAGGTAAAGGATTTAATGAAGGGCAGTACAGTTACGGGTCCCTCCACGACGACCTTAACGCCAAATTTGAAGCTGAAGCAAACGGATCCTTTGGATAGTCTCGACGTAAATGGCAATTTTGAAATGATCGACTCGGAATTTGCCGGGAGAGGCGTAACTCCAGACTTCTTTAAAGTCGGGACTGGAGAGGATGATACTGCAGCCGTGCAGGCTGCTTTCGATTCTGGTCAAACTGTTATTTTCACCAGGGATTATTATGTTAAATCAGTGCGGATGTTCGGCATTAATCAGAAAATTGATTTCAACGGCCACTGGTTATGGGGAATTAGCAAAAGTACGGATTCTGCTGCAGAGAAGGATTGTGTGCTAGAAATCGCCGGTCTGTACTTGCAATTGTATAACGTACAAGTCATTTCCGACTTCGGCTACAATCTGAATTATAGATGCGGCGTCCACTGGCGCTCTGAAAGCAATACAAGACCTGCCGAGCATATCAAAATATATGGTTTGCAGATCAACCGGTTTATGGTTGGGCTTCAATACGGGTCTTATTTGGATGACCCCAATCCGGTGGATGCCCCGCAGAGTGAGAACTATATTTTCGGGATTCATTTTCGAGCCACACAAAACTGTATGATTCTTAATCAACCCAATGGTTTTTTGAAAATTATTGGTGGTGTGATCGATTGTCATCCAACAGAATGGGATATGCAAACTCCAAATCCATATAGTCATGAGCAAGCTTATTGCTTCTATAACAAAAATACAGATTTGGTCATCGATAACTGTGCCATTTTAAAAGTAATGAGTCAAGAAGGTTACGGCTTTAAAGGAAGTAGATTTATTTTAAATAATTGTACACTTGAAATCGGCTGTACCTGGGGATACATAGAGGGTGATGCCCATATTAACTATTCGGATGGCGGCTACCAGGGCGGGTTTAGTAGAAACCTGTTTGAAATAGCACCGGGAGCGGAAGGCAGGTTAAACCTGAACCGGTTGTTAACTAAACGATACACTGGTATTGGGGTCGGTGAGATTTCAAATGCACATGTGGTTAATGGATTGGATCAGGCAGCGAACTATTTAGTAACGATCGACAACTCTACATTTGTGGAGTGGGCAGATCGCATCGCAAGTACAGGTCGTGACCGGGTTTACGTACACAATACACGTTTCAGCTATACCGATACGGAGTCCATGTTTCATGATATAGTTGTTAACGATCAAGAAGACTTTACTAATCTGGCCTTAAACGTGGATACCACGGGTGAAAACATGTCCACCGCTTCTGATACGAGTAAGAAGTCAGGCTGGACGATGTATGTGTACACAGGTACTGGCAGCGTTTATTTTCGTAAAACAACGACGGATCTTCCAGTAGGATTCAGAAGCTGCATCGAGGTAAAAGCTTCCTCCGGCATGTCCTATATTTATTCGTCCCCCTTCCCTGTCGCATCAGGCTCATCTCTCGTATTCAAAGGGTGGGCGAAATATACAACAGGCGGTGCGGAACAAAAGGTTAGTATCGTTTGGGTCGATGCGAACGGAGCCGTCTTTGGCGTCAAAACGGTTATTGAGACTGGAGATATCTATACAACAAAATGGAAGCAATTGATCCGGAACGTCACGGTGCCAACCAACGCAGTCTCTGCTTATTTGCAAATTAATGTGGATGCCGGGTCCATAATGGTGACAGGCTTGGAATTGCATGCACATCTGCAAAGTGTCCATCACAATTCGCTGCTCAATCAGATCAATCATGCGCTTAACAGCGCGGGTGAAGGTATTATCCTGACGTCCTCCAACGGAACAAGATACAAAATTACAATTGATGATTCTGGTGTCCTGACCCCAACAGCTATTGTTTAGATAGCTCTAATTGAGCTCTATTTAATATTGATACCAACAGATTCTCTGCCCACTTATCTCACACCTACAGGAGGAATGAAACATGTCAGAAGATAAAAAAATGGAAGATCTGCAAAGCCCTGAACAAGAAAAAAGCTTGATTAGCAGAAGAAAACTGCTCGCTTCTTTAGGAATGGCTGGTGTGGCGCTTGCATCCACAGGGCTCGTTAATGGCGCTATATCCAAAGCCTATGCCGATCCAATAGAGAGCCGCACGAAAGTGAAGGATTTAATGCTGGGAAGCTCGGTCACGGGTCCTTCCACAACAACACTAACTCCTAATTTGAAGCTGAAGCAAACGGATCCTTTGGATAGTATCGATGTGAATGGCAACTTTGAACGAATCGATTCGGAATTTGCCGGTAGATCTATAACTCCTGACTTTTATAAAGTCGGGACTGGACTTGACGATACGGCAGCGGTGCAGGCCGCTTTTGATTCTGGAAAACCGGTTATCTTCAATAGAGATTACTATGTAAAATCCGTCCGGATGTTTGGTATTGACCAGAAAATCGACTTCAACGGCTTCTGGTTGTGGGGAATCAGTTCAAGCTCAGATACCGCCGCCGAACGGGATTGTGTGTTGGAAATCGCCGGCTTATATTTGCAATTGTATAATATAAAAGTCATCGCATATGAATTCAGTCTGAACTATAAATGCGGCGTCCACTGGCGCTCTGAAAGCAATACAAGACCTGCCGAGCATATCAAAATATATGGTTTGCAGATCAACCGGTTTATAGTTGGACTTCAATATGGAGCTTATTTGGACGATCCGAGTCCCCTGGATGCACCGCAAAGTGAGAACTACATTTTTGGCATTCATTTTCGAAGTGTACAGAACTGCATGATCCTTAATCAACCTAACGGAGTTTTAAAAATAATGGGCGGTGTCATCGACTGCAGTCCTTATGAATGGAATACATTAAGCCCTACTCCTTACAGCCATGCAGATGCATATTGCTTCTATAATAAAGATACTTCCCTGACCATTGACAATTGCGCCATATTGAAAGTAGCAAGTGCCGAAGGCTACGCCTTTAAAGGAAGTGTATTTACCCTCAGCAATTGCACAATCGAAATCGGCAGTACGTGGGGATATTTGGAAGGAGATGCTTATATCACCCAATCGGATATGGGCTTTCAAGGAGGCAACTATCAGCATTTATTCGAGGTTGCGCCTAATACCGAGGGCAGGCTGCTTCTAAATCGGGTCTTCACCAAACGAACTTCTGGCTTTGGCGGTATTTCAACGGCATATGTGATTCATGGACTAAGTGCCGCCCCCGCCTACAAGGTGATTATCGAAAAATCAAAATTTCACGAGTGGGCCGATTACCGGATCGCCAGCTCAGACAGAGACCGCGTTCATGTGGAGCATACCCGTTTCAACTTTACCGATACAGATTCTGTGTTTTACAATAAGCTGGTTAATGATCAGGAGAGCTTTACGAACCTTGCTGTCAATGTGGACACTACAGGGCAATATATGGCAGCTGTTTCGGACACCAATCCGAAGTCGGGCTGGATGATGTATGTGTACACAGGAACAGGTACTGTTTATTTCCGCAAAAACACCATGGATGTACCGCTTGGTTTCCAAAGTGCTATTGAGGTGAAAGCATCCTCCGGAATTTCCTATATTTATTCTCACCCCTTCCCTATTCCGCAGGGCCATGCGATTTCCTTCCGCGGGTGGGCGAAATATACGACCGGGGGCGCGGATGAAACCGTCAAAATCGTATGGGTGAATGCAAGCGGAGTGGTCATCGGCTCCTTTACATTGATTACAACTGCAGATATCAAGACGACGAAATGGACGCAAGTCGTGAAAGCGATTGCGGTGCCGGCTGCCGCAGCTTCCGCTTATTTACAAATATCAGCAGACAGCGGCTCAATCCTCGTATCCGGCATGGAGGTATTCGCACAGCAGGAAATTCTGCATCGCGAATCCTTCATCAATCAGCTAAATAACGCTCTGGGCACCGCTGGAGAAGGTTACATCATGAAGTCACCTAACGGAACTTCCTATAAAGTCACGATTACGGATGCAGGCGTTTTGAATTGTCAGGTTTATCCTTAGGGTTCTTCATTGCTAATTAGCGGTATGAATTGTAAGAGCTGTATGAATAGCTGCGCATCGATTACCGTCAGGAATGATTCTCCTGACGGTTTTTTGTGTTAATAAAGATGAGTTGTTGACATTTCACATTAATCTCTCGTCAATTTATATAAGTAAAGCGGTAATGCGACTAAGCGATAATGCAAATAAGTAGTGATGTATTATCGCTGTTGGATAAAGGAATCTGTAAGGAATTCCAAATGTTCATTGTAATCACTATCCCTTTGCCTCAGGAAGCAGACGTCTACTGGCTGTCCGTTTGAGATTAGTCTGTTTATACCGAGGAACGCTTTTTGGCGAGTTGTCGGTGAGAAGCTTGACGAGAGGCTTGCGAGAGGCGAGAGGTTTGACGAAATGTTTGGCGAAAATGCTTACGGACATCACGGACGTTATTTTGGCAAAATCACATCTTTTGGATTCCTTACGGACACAGAAGCCCTTATTGGGCATATTTTCTCTTGTTCTAGCCCTTTTATGGGCAAATAAGGTCTGTCATGTCCGTAAGGCTTTCGAATCAGACCGATTTCGGGGAAATAACGTACCTCATGTCCACTTCTGCATCGTTTTAGCTGCCATGACCTTGATTCAGCCGATCAGCAACCTACTGCTAGCCTTCCTCTCTCTTTATGCTACACTAATATATAGTGCTTATTTTGTTTAGTAATCTGCATTACGGACAACTTGTCGCACTATTACCTGGCCACGCTAAACTATTAAGTTCATTTCATTAAGGAGGATAATTTTGAGGACGGACTATTATAATTGGCTGCCTTTAACTGTACCTGATATTTTCAGAATCTTTTCCAATATTTCAGTGAAATGGTGTATTGCAGGTGGTTGGGCTCTAGATTTGTACTTAGGAAGGCAATCGAGGGTCCATGAGGATATCGATGTAATCATATTTCGAGAAGATCAATTCACCGCGTTCGAATATTTGTCAAAAGATTGGTTGCTGTACAAAGCGCACAAAGGAAACCTGAGTCTCTGGAAAGAAGGAGAACGGCTAACCGCCACGAAAGATATTTGGGTAAGTAAAGACGCAACTTCACCTTGGGCCTTTCAGATTATGATCGTTGACACGGAAGAGGAAGCCTGGGTTTATGGCAGAGAAACCTCGATTCGGAGACCAGTGAAAGATATATGCTCCACAACACATGAGGGAGTACCTTACTTGAAGCCAGAAATACAACTTCTTTATAAGGGCAGCAGTTCAGAAATCAGGACAAAGGATCTTAATGATCTGCTTTTGCTGCTTCCATCTCTTTCCCCACAAGCAATCGAATGGCTTAGATCATCTTTGAACATACAGTTTCCGAGTGGTCATGAATGGATAAAACACATTGATCAATTAACATCGTGATTTATATCTGAACGAAACAAACGAAACAAGCCAAACCCCATAAAGGGGATTGGCTTGTTTTTTCAATGTTATTCCACAACTACCATCGCATACCCTTCCACCTTCGGCAGAGCAATACGCATATAACCATTTACATGCTCATAGGCCAAAGGCTCTTTCGACGGAGCCAGATATACGGCTTTGACTCCAGTGTCTTCTTTACCTCCATTTGCATTGCCTTCCTTGCCATCTTCCCCGCTTCTCAGATAAACCACGCCATCCGACAGCGCCTGCCAGTCCTCGACCACATTATAGTTGCCTCTTTTTTCCGGTTGTGTCGCTTTAATATGAATGATGCGCATATGTTCCTTTTGGGTCACCGTTATCCGTGAGGAGGACGAAATATTCTCGCACTTTATGAGCGGACTAGCCAGCAGCTGCTCCAGGCAATATTTGACCATATTCTTATGAGTGACCATCGCATACTGGTGGTAGGCCGAGAAAATCTTGAAGCTGAACTGAAATACATTCCCCGATCGGGCCAGGGCGGGACGGCCGGTGCTTTTCTCAGGAGGTGTATAAAAGTAGCCGTGAAAGCCATCCCAATGACGGTTAAAGTACGGCTGGATATAATCAGCCACCATGCTCGCGCCTTCTCTCAGCTGCATCAGGATGCCCTGTTTGTAGACGGCATGCGGCATATCCGGGATATCCCCCGATGTAGGCTCCAGCATGGTGAAATAGGAGGCATTCCATGGGTCCTCTCCGTCATAATCCAGATTCCACGCCTCGACCGCAAATGCCGTCTTCTCCGGATTAAGTCCGCCATAGCCCGAGCTGATGATCCCTTTGCCCGCAGCCAGATGCTGCTCCAGCTTGGCCTTTAGCACTGGTGAAACCGTCAGCTCATCGGGCAGGATAATGACTTGGTAGGGGGTTAGATCCATACGTTCATCGATGAGATTATACGTGTATTTAAGCTCTCCGAGCAGGCGGACAGCCGCGTTGTGATAATTGCTGATCACTCCGCTGACCGGAACCAGCACCCCAATCTCCGCCACCGCTTTGGCATGATCCGTCCATGGCTCATATTTCTCAAGCTCGGTATACACTTCTCCGACCATTCGATATACAGCCTGATCCAGCCCGTCACGCGGATGCATATGATCGCCAACCGATGTCGTTACGGCGTTGCTGATCGCATCCCAGCAATCATTCTCAAGCGATGCTTTGGTCTTCAGACCGCCGAAATCTCCCCAGCTCGCCTGAAACCGTCCCGTCATATAGAACACCTGGATACCCAAATTCCGGGCATAGGCTACTTGAGCCGGGAAGAAATCATACCCCCAGAGTCCTGGCAGGCATTCAATCTCCGCATGCGTGCTCAGTCCCTGGGACTCGCCAAAGAGCAGGCCGTTGAGGTACAGGAACTTGTCATCTCCTACGAGCTCTTTAACCTTGCGGCAATATTCGAGCGTCTGTAATCTGGAGAAAGCCAGCACCTGCTCATCGTTCAGCGGATCCATGCCGCGCTCCACCATATCCTCGTTACACTCATTGCCATAGCACGGGTAAGGGTGCATATTGATACAATCGAGGAAAACCCCTTCAACCGGATAACGGTCAAGAACCTCTTTAATCATGTCCAGCATGTAATCTCCGTAACCTGAGTTCAGACACATATTCCGGAAGAAATGCTCCGTCCTGTCCCCGTAGATTACCTGTCCTTCTTTATTGACGATGGTCCATTCCCGGTGTTTGCGGGCCATTTCATGATCCAATCCGAGGTTAAAGTACGCAGTGACACCAATGCCCAGCTTATGGCACTCTTCTACCGTTTGCCCGAACATATCGAAATCCAGATGCGGATGCGTGACCCCAACCTCTGTCGGATAGTAGGCATAGCCAAGATTACATTTGGCGAATGCATTAATGAATTCCACCTTGGCATCCTTCAGCGTTTGGGCAAACACTTTAGCGTCAAAATTAGCGCCAAAATCAGGAATGTCCGGCAGGGTATGAAAATCAATATGAACCGCTCTTTTAATGTATCGCATCGTATAACTCCTTTTATAAATTTATTTTGGGCTTTGATTCAAATTATAAGGATAATGCTTGTATAAAGCTTTGCCTCTTCAGCCGATTTATTTGCATTATTGGGCTCAGCCCTTAACCGCTCCAGCAACAACACCAGAAACTATATATTTCTGAGCTGTCAAAAATAACACGACGACTGGTATTGCTGAGATAATCAAATCGGCAAATACATAGTTCCAGTTGCTGAAGTATTGCCCGAAGAACTTGTAAACCATAAGCGGCAGCGGCCACTTGGTTCCACTCAGAAAATATAAGGGCAGCATGATATCATTCCAGATGCCAAGCACTAAGAAAATGACATTCGAAGCAACCACAGGCAATAGTAAGGGCAAAATTATCCGGGCAAAAAGCCGGTACGAGCCACATCCATCAATGGCTGCTGCTTCGTCGAGATCACGCGGAATGCTTTTGATAAAACCACAATATAAAAATATGCTAAAAGGCACATTAATAGCTGCATTGACCAAAATGACACCCAAGAAGGATCCCATCAATCCCAGAGCCTTTAACAAAGCATATGTGGTAACAATTTGCATCGGTGCAATGATGCCGATCAAAAAGAAAATATACATCATTTCCGTTAATCTCGTATTTCTTCTGGCGATAACAAAAGCGGCCGCCGATGACATGACCACTGTAGCCAGGGTCGCGAATGAAGTGATGATTACACTGTTGTAAAAGGCCCTCATGATGCCGCCTGCATGAAAAACAAAGCTGTAGTTATCGAATTTCCATTCCGTTGGCAGCTTAATATTGAACTGCGCAGCTTCCATGGGCGTTTTCAGCGATCCGAAGATCATCATCAACAGAGGAAACACAATAATCAGGCTTGAGAGCACAACGAGCAGCTCCAGCAGGATCATTTTCGCTTTATTATGGAAGGAAGTCATTACATCTCGATCTCCCTTCTGCGCAGAAAGTAATTCAAGACGAGCGTGAATGAGGTCACGAGCACGGTCAATACTAGCCCCATCGCACTAGATCGGCCCAGTAAGCCGTTTGTAAACGCCTGGAAAATATAGGTAGACAATACCTGCGTAGAGAAGCCTGGTCCACCATTGGTTAGTACATAAACGATAGCAAACACCTTCAACCCTCCGACCAGGCTGATCGTAACCGAAATGGTGAACGCAGGAGCCAGTAGTGGAAAGGTTATGTGCTTAAACCGCCCCCACCAAGAGGCCCCGTCAATTCTCGCCGCTTCATAATAGTCGGTTGGAATGCCCATCAATCCGGCAATAAAGATGATCATGATCACACCGCTCCACTGCCATATTTCCGTTAAAATAATGACAAGCATAGCCGTGCTTCCCTGTCCCAGCCAATTGATTTCCGCTTGAATGCCAAACACATTCAGAAGCTGATCGAACAATCCACCCATTTGAAACACTGAGGTAAAAATAACGCCAATCACAACCACACTTAGCATCGCCGGAAAGAAAAAAATCGACCTGTACAAGCTTCTGAGCTTTAGCTTCTGAACCAGAGCAAGCGCGAGCAGCAAGCCAAACATGACTTTGAATACGGTTGTAAAGAAAGCGAACACCAGCGTATTCCAGAGTGATTTGATGAACCTCGCATCGTCCACGATGATCTTGAAATTGTCCAGTCCGTTGAACTTTGGCTGCAGCAGATTTTGCAGGTTCCAATCCGTAAAAGCCATTGCAAGCCCGGCGCCAACAGGAACTACGAAAAAAACAAAGTAAATCAGCAGCGCCGGATAAGTAAGGGAATAGCTGTATAAATTCAAGATTTTCTTCATCGTCCTATGATTTAGAAACCGGGCAGTTTCTTCTCCTTGCCCAGGTCCTGCCAGCCCTTGTCAATGTCCTTGATCGCCTCATCTATGTTCCTATCCATCAGAATCTCTACATAGATGGGATACAACAGGCCGCTCCCAAAGTTGCCCATAGCATTGAAATAGTCGTTCATTTGAATAGAGCTTTTCCCTTTATTCAAGTAATTGTCATTGATCGACTGAATCGCTGGATGAATTTCACCAGGTGTGGCGTCCTTAACACCGGGAATACCCGGATTCTCTTGGTTGAACAAATTCTGATACTCCGGTTGAGACCAGAGATCCAACCACTTTTTCACCTTATCCACTTGCTTGCCGTTTTTCATGATGGCTAGACTGTTGAAAATATTCGATGTCACTACCGAATCGGCACCCTCGTAAGGGATAGGGAAAAATCCAATGTCGGCATTTGGCCATTTGGCCGCAATATCATTAATCGCAAATTGACCATTGATCATCAAAGCAGCCTTTTCCGTGGCAACCATTTCTTTGGCCATATCGTAAGTAGCCGTCACATGATTCTTATTCACATAGCCGCCCGTTACCAGCTGTTTAACAGCTTCCATCGCCTGCTTATATTCCGGAACATCAGCAAATTTCTTCTTATTTTCAATCAAGTCCGTATACGTCGCAGCCGCCCGATCCTTCAACGCTGCATTCGTATAAATCAACATCGCAATTTGGGTGGTCCATAGCTCTTTGTTCGACATATATATCGGATCGATGCCAGATGCTTTGATTGTATCCAGCGCACTTATAAATTCACTGTACGTTTTCGGTTCAGACAAGCTTAAATCAGCAAACACTTTCTTATTATAAACCGCACCTAAAGCTAGCTCAGGGGCCGCATATGGAAAGCCATAAAACTTCCCGTCCATATATTTGAATTGATCGGGATTGTTCAACCGGGTTACCCACGGCTCGCTGCTCAAATCTTCGAAATTATCAATGTTAAAAATCTGCAGGTGCTCCGGCATGTTCAAGGCAACCACATCCGGCACCTCTCCCGATGCTATCTTGGTTTGCAGCAAATTGGTGTACTGCACATCCGGAACGACTTCGAATTCCACCGTAATATTCTCGTCCTGTTTGATCTTTTCAGCCATCTTCTTATGTACTTCTTTCAGTGATGTCTGAGAGATCATGTACGTAATCGTGACGGGCTCCTTACTTCCTCCTTTCTCTTGTCCGCCATTGCCTGATGCTTTGCTTCCTCCATCGCCATTGTTTGAGCAAGCGCTAACCACAATCATTACGAACAACAACATGCTTACAGCAATCGTTTTAAACCTGTTAGACCTGTTAAAGCTTTGAAAGCTTTGAAATCTTTGAAGTTTTTGAAGTCTTTGAAACCGCATACCAGTCGCCCCTCTATCGTATATTTACTATCGCCAGCAGGATCACCGCCGCTTAGGTACATTGTAAATGATCTGCCAACAAGGCTAAATGGATAAAATGAAACATCCAATGGACAATAGTAAAATCTTTAAAACTGGGTCGGCCAGTCTCCCGTTTCCTTCCGGAACACACGGCTAAAATAGAGGGCATCGTTATATCCGACGAGCTCTGCGACCTCTTTCATCCTTAAATGAGGCTGTAACCGAATAATTTCCTTGGCTTTATCGATTCTAAGCTTCGTTACATATTGGGACGGTGACACCCCCTTGTGCGCTCTAAACAACTTGCTGATGTATGAAGAAACAAACCCGAACTTTTGGGATAGCATTTCATTGGTGATGTTTTCTGTATAATGCTTCTGGAGGAATCGTTCAACTTCCAGAACGACAGGTAAAGGCTGAGATTCTGATGTTTTTGCTTCTAATGTCTGAGCTTCCAATGCTTGAGTTTCCGATGTTTGCTCTCCAGGCAGCATCGTCTGGCTCAATTGTTCATACAATTGCTGTCTCTTTAAGTCCGCTTCTTTCACTTGGATCTGATCAGCTATTTTATGGAGCAATTCTGCCAGAACCGGCTTTACAATGGGCTTGAGCATATAATCAAATACCTGATACTGGATCGCTTTGCGGGCATACTCGAATTCCTGGTACCCACTAATGACTACCTTCAGAATTTGCGGATCATGCAAGCTCAGACGGGAGAGCAGCTCGATCCCATCCATAACCGGCATGCGAATATCCGTAAAAACAACATCGATCTGCTCCCGCTGCAGCCACTCAAGCGCTTCTTGTCCATTTATTGCACAAGCCACCACCTGATAGCTGCTGTGCTCTGATTCCATCATCCTCTTCAAGCTCCTTGCAATCGGAGGTTCGTCTTCTACAATCATCACCTTGATCATTTCCTGCTCCTGCCACCCATCCTGACTAAAGTGCCTTGCGGCTCATTCTTCGTAATCTGGTAATGAAAATCCTCTCTGTACAGCAGCTTCAAGCGGACAATGGTATTGACGAGTCCAAGTCCACCAATCTTCAGTGCCTCTGTATTGGACAAATTCACCATAGTATCATTTATTGTATTTGTCAAAGCATGTAGTGCCTCCTGATCAAACCCTGTGCCGTTATCGGACACTTCAACCGTCCATCTGGAATCATCATCGACATGAACCGATATCCTTATAAACCATGGTGGAGAAGTTTGGGTAAAGGCATGCTGGAAACAGTTTTCGACGATTGGCTGCAGAATCAGCTTGGGAACCTTGACCTGCGCAACCGCTTTTTCATCCGCTTCAATCACATACGAGAAATACTCCTCATACCGATCCTTCATTAAATCGAGATAATTGCTTGTATGCGCGATCTCATCCTTCAATGTGATGTCAGCTTCATTAATCGTCGAGACATAACGCAGCATCTGGGAGAGCTTGTAGCACATATTCATGATTCTATCATTGCCGGATTCTTCCGCAGTCGAACTGATCACACTCAGTATATTGTATAAGAAATGAGGATTCATCTGCGATTGCAAAGCCAGCATATGCGCCTTGATTTCTTGATTTACGGATTCATTCAAACGCTTGAACATCGCCGCAAATGTCCGATTCAGTAAAATAAGCTCATTCTCCTTGCCAGCTGGGTCCAGCTCAATCGAAAGATTGAAGAGCGTGACCTCATGGATCGATTTTCTTATTTGCTTCAGTGGACGGGTCAGGTTCTTGGACATAACAAACATAATAGCCAACGTAACGACAACCAGACTAACTCCCAGGAAAAGCAAAATTTGAACAGCTGTACGCTTTGTCGCAAACAGATCATGCCTCGGCTGCACCAGAACCAGCGAGAGATTGGAGAAGGCTATGTTCACGCCAACCATCACCTCTTCCTTTCCAGTTTCAGGGTTGATCACAGTGCGGCTCTGAACACCTCCTTCATCCACGCTCAGAAAATAATGCCCCGGTTCCTTCACAGCAGGTTGATTGTCCAATGCCGTATGGGATGCTACGACTTCTCCTTTGTCATCAAATACAAGCGCCCTCACTTTACCTATATGTTCTAAATTTAGCAAATCAGTTACTTTATGCTCATATTGCTGCACTTCTACCATTCCGTAGTTCTCGCCTGTGGACAAGTTTCTAATCAGACGAACAATCGAGATCAGCTTCTGCTGCTCATCCTCCGCCCCCTCCGACCAGTAATCGCTATGAGGCTTAAGCAGCTTGCTCTTGCCCTTCAATTCATTTAGCTCAGCAAAAAGAGCTGATAATGGCTTTGAACGAAGGTGTCTTTGAATTTGTTCAGCGGACTCTTCCAGGACACCCAAGCTCATATAATCGCCTTGAAGATTAAACACACTTATCCGCGGAGCCGCAATATTGGGTCCATTGATCGTAAGCAAGATCCTCCCCAGCTCCGTGGAGTCTCGCACATTCATCTCGAAATAATTACTTGAAATCTGCTTCTCATGAATAACGCCCATCATTTCAATAACCCGCTGGTTCACAATAACCTGCAGAGCAATTTGATCCATACTTCTAAAAAGTGAATCCAGCTGCTCCGACGTTTTCACCGCAACCTGCTTCAAATTGTTCATCGCTGTTTCTTCTGTCGTCTTCACCATATATTGATAAAAGGCAGCAACCGACCCGGCAATAATGATCGTGACAACAATGGAATAATGAATAAACAGCTTTTTTTGAAAAGCTATGCTTTTGAACATGTTGGCCCCCTGCTTTAGGATGAAAAGAGAACACCTTGGTCTTCTGCCCATTTTGCTGCTGGCTGAACCTGCCAAGGAAAGCTGTCTTCTTGTTTATCCTAACAAATAACTTTCGTTATGAATAGGGTCCTGCCTTACTAGCGTTCTCTCAAAAATAAAAAAAGAAAAGTTGAGACCCCAAATAGTTCTTCTACTAAAAGGGATCTTACTTTTCTCTATGAAAACTATCTATTATTTATCAATAACAACCGCCGTATGAATATCCACGCGAGGCACTGTAAAGCGAATGCTATCTTTTTCTTGCGTGAAGGACAGCTCCGTACCGGACGGTATTAGGTAAACCCGCTTAGCTGAAGCTTGTATCCTGACCTCTACATTGTCTACAGGAGCAACCTCCTCAATAAAGGACTTGGAACCTGCCGCCTTGTCTTCACGAACATTAATAAGATGTACAATAATCCGCGAAGCTTGATCCTGGGTTCGGGCTTGGACCATCACATTCACTTCCACTGACAATGGTGCCTTGACAACCAGCCTAGGCTCCTGATTCAGTTTACGCAGGCAATTTAAATAAAGATTACGCAGCCACGGTGAGCCGGTTTGCCAGTAGGAGGCTTCAATAGGTCCGGCTATATATAAGCTTTTTCCTCTGCCAAACGCATTTGTCACAACAGCAGGATACGGGGCTTCATTCGCCGGATGGGCATGCTGATGATACACATGACGATGCACCTTTGCTTCAACAGCAGGGTTCATACTGCCGCTTAAGCAGGCTGCCTGCGGACTCGCTATTACGTTTAATCTGCGTTGGCCTTGCTCCTTGAGCAGAATCGGAAGATCGGGAAGGTTCTGCTTGATGCTCTCTTCGATGGGATACAGATAGGAAGTACTGTATACCGAGAAATCAATGAAATCGACACCAAACAAATCAGATAATCCAAAATTGGGTCGCTGGATCCCCTCTTGTCCGTATAGCGAGGTCCTGCCTGAGGCCAGTACACAGCCGCCATTTCGCACATACTCTCGAATACCGGCTTCTACCGCCTCGCTCAAATAAGCCTGATCAGGAACAATCAGCACTTCATACAGGTGAACAGCTTCCATTAACTTATGTTCATCGATAATATCAAAATGAATATGTCCTTCGATTAATATCCGGTGAATGCCTTGCAAATGAGCAGCATCCGGACTCCCGGCAAGAGCGGAAGCTTCCAGCATACGCTGGTTCTCGATGGAATGGAGCACGGCCACCATTGGCATGCTTTTCGCTTCCAGGAGCCAGGGTTCCAGTTCTCTTACCAGATCATTTGCTTCGCCTATGGTGTCTGTCACTGCTTTTGGAATCTGGCCTTTTAGCACTCCAGAAGGATAAACCACATGCCCGAAGCTAATAGAACCACCGTTAGCCACAGCAATCGCCGCAGTTGTCTTGAGTGTAGCAGCCGGTGCAACCGTCCACTCTCCCCAGCTGCCCATTTCGCTTGGCATCATTAATTCGAATGGTTTGTCGAAGGATCGTTTCCATCTGGCCAATAAGCTGCCGTACATATAATGAGGAGGATGGAATTCGGAAGTGAAGTAATCCGCATGCTCATCGGCCTCTACTTGCCCGAATTTCGGGTCTCCCGCATGATTCCAGCCGATTAAATAGGCAGGATTAATGCTTTTCAGCTGGCTGACAGCATCACGCAGAAAGTGATGTCTGATTTCCCGTTGAAAGGTTTTCCATTGTCGTAACTCTTCCGTGCCAGGCTGCGGAGAAACGGGCATCGCACGTCCGAATCTTGCTCGGTACCATCTTTGGCAATATTCACAGTGACAACTGCCTTCCCACACATAGGAAATATCAAAGAAAAATCCCGCCACCTCATAATTCCGCGCAATCTCGGCAAGCTGTCCATACACATAATCGCGATACGGCGAGTTCATACAGAGAATATCGTAATAATCGAAGGCTTCGGTCACAGGTTGCCCATCTGCAGTCCGCTGCCGATAATCCGGATTTTCCTTCGCCACGTGGCTGTTCAGACCTACATTATAGTAGGCGATAATGTCAATGCCGTGCTTCTTTGCTTCTGCAGTGGCATCTGCCAGTAGGTCTCCTTGCAGCCGCCTGTTCTTATGGCCTGTCTTTGTATCAAAATAGCTGTTGCCAAAAGCATCCTTGGTCATAAAGGTGATCGTTTGGATGCCTGCTTTTGCCGCTGCGGTGAAATAGGCACTTATGTCCATCTCAACCTCGGGCACGGCTTCACCTGCATGAAAATCAAATAACCCTCGACGAAATGTTTGAGCATAAAGGTTATTCCGTTTATTTTTCATTGAAAAAATCCTCTCATCTATAGATTCGGAACCGACGGCAAGAGCCAGTTAGCCTTTTAATCCAGTCGAGGCGATCCCCTCCACAAATTGCTTCTGCGCGAATAAAAACACAAGAACGACCGGCAAGGTTACAATCACAGCCGCTGCCATCAGAATTTGCTGCTCCAGACCTGCCTCATTTCTCAAAAATAACAGGCCAAGCGGCAGCGTAAATAATTTCTTATCCGTCAGGTACAGCAGCGGGCCAATGGTATTGCTCCACGCCCCCATAAACGTAAATACGGCAAGTGCAGACAATACCGAGCGCGATAGCGGGAAATAGATTCTCCATAACGCCGTCCAGGGGCCGCAGCCGTCGATGGTAGCCGCCTCGTACAATTCCCTTGTTGTGCTTTTATAAAACTGATGCAGCAGAAAAATACCAAAGGCTCCCCCCAGAAAGCTTGGAACTATGAGCGGGTAATAGGAATTAAGAGCCCCAAATGACTTCCATATGAAGTACCCTGGAATCATCGTTACCTGAAACGGCAGCATAAGGGTAGCTAGCATCCCCAGATACAACACCTTTTTCAATTTAAACTGAAACATCGCCATCCCAAAGGCCACCATGGAGCAGGAAAGCAAAATACCGATAACATCCAGGATCACGATAAAAAAACTGTTCAGCGTATACCTGCCAAAGTCTACCTTTAGCCATACCTCCGCATAATTGCTCCACACAAACGGATTCGGAATCCATTGCGGCGGGATGGAAGCCACGTTAGCCCCGGCCTTAAGTGAAGTGGCAACCATCCAATAAAAAGGAATCAACATAACCGCCCCGCCAAGAATCAAGAGAATATGGGTAAAAAAGTTCTTATAGGGAGATTTCTTATTCATAATGAACCCACCTCTTCTCAAAATATTTCTGTAGAAGGGTAACGGCCAGAATCACCATAAACAGCGCCCAGGACATGGCCGAGGCATAGCCCATCTTGTTCGTGAGAAAGGCATCTTTGTAAATCAAGATGTTCGGTGTGACTTTCGAATCGGGAACGTTATTGAGCGTATCGAACATAATCAGGAACACATCGAACGCCTGGAATGCTGAAATGGTTGACAACACCAAAACCAGGAAAACCATCGGGGAAACGATAGGGAACACAATATGCCAGAATAGAGCCCGGCGACTCGCTCCTTCAAGAGATGCGGCTTCATAGAGATCCTTAGATACCCCTTGAATGGCAGCCAGCAAAATGACCATGGAGGAGCCAACTCCCTTCCACACATTAACAAGCGCAACACTCATAATAGGAATTGCCCAATGCTTGCTGTCCAGCCAATTCACGGGCGATATCGACATGATACCCAGCAGATAGTTGGCCAGTCCATACGTTTTGTTCATCATCCAAACCCACATCGTTCCGCCCGCCAGCCATGGCGTTACCACAGGCAGGAAATAAATGACGCGGTACAAGGATTTCGCGCGGATCGCCTGATTCAGGGAAAAGGCGAGCACAAGAGCCATAATCGTCTGCAGTGGAACAAAAATAACGGCGAACATCAGTACATTTCTCAAAGAGTACCAGAACGACTTATCATCAAGCAGCCGGATCCAGTTGCTGGCTCCAATCCAGACGGGCAAGTTAAACATATCCCACTGCGTAAAGGTCAAATATAAAGAGAAGAAAAAAGGGAATGCAAAAAATACTAGCAATTGGATACTAAACGGCAATGTTAATATATAGCCCCAGCGAGCTTCTTTACGCAACTCGACTCCTCCTTCAAGCAAATACCAAGATGCATCCACCCAGTCTGACTCAAAAAAGATAGCTGGCGGGGGTTCCCTTCATTCACCAATTCCCAATTCGTTCATTCAGGAACCGCCGCCATCACTATCAATAGTTATTTGTTTTGATCAAGTACGCTTTGCACCTTTTGCTGAATCTCTTTCATGCCTTCTTGGACTGAAATTTTTTGGGTGAACATATCGGTGTAAAACGGCTGAGCTGCAAGTCGCCATTCTTGCCATGAAGGATTCTCATCTGTAGTTACGCCAGCTTCGGCGATACCTTCACTGAACGCCTTTTTATTTTTCGGGTTTACATTCGTATCCAGCTTGGTAATCGCATTCTTCTGAACAGGAATGGAAGATCCACTCTGCGCAAGTATCGTTTGCGCCTCTTCACTTAAGTAGTATTTAAGAAATTCCCATGCTGCTTCTTTGGATTCCGGCTTGGCCTTGGAGAAGATCAGCCAACTGTTCGTTACCATCGGCACGATGCGTGTACCGTCAGCTCCTTTTGGCATCATAACCGTATCATAATCAAGCGCTGCAAATTCCTTATTAATCAGCACCTGAGTGCTGTATTGCATAAAGAACATAGCTGCCTGGCCGGCGCCGAATGCTTTCCAATCGCCTCCTGCCAGCTTGAGGAAATCGGCATCCGGACTAATGCCGTCCTTCACCAGGTCTGCCCATGCCTGCACACCTTCAATGGATTTGGGTTCGGTAAACATGGCTTTCGTCTTGGATTCATCGAGCACCTGGCCGCCATGGGAACGAGTCCACGGGTACCATCCTTGCGTAATGCCTTGCGAAGCAGCGAAGCCGTATTGATCCGTTTTGCCGTCTTGATTTGTATCTTTCGTCAATTTCTTGGCGGCATCCAGCATATCTGCGTAAGTCCAGTCATCAGTAGGGACCGGAATATTAGCATCCGTAAACATTTTCTTATTGTAGGCCAATGCCACCGGGTTGATGCCATGTGGAATGCCGTATACTTTGCCGTCAGACGCTTTGGCAGCAAAGAGGCCTGAAATATACTCGTCATCCTTTAAATCTTTGCTGATATAAGGTGTCAGGTCCTCGGCAATTCCCCTGCTCCCATAGCCAAGGATTACAGCGTTTTCCTGAAACCAGATATCTGGCGCGGTGCCGCCCGCGATCTCCGTCGTAATCTTTGTCGTAAAATCGCCCCAAGGCGCTTCAACGACCTCTGTCTTGATGTTTGGGTATTTCGCAATAAAGCCATCGATAATTTCTTTCTTCGTTACGTCATAGGCGCCCGGAAGGCCGATTTTCAATTTCATTTCTTTAGGTGGTGCAGAAGCATCCGGCGCCTTGGTGCCTGCCGGTGATGAAGAAGGACTGCCATTTTCACTTTTTCCGCATGCTGCCAATGAGAGCACTAACACAACTGCTAAAACTAACATGAATCTTCTTTTCAAATTAAACCCTCCTGTGTTTTACAATATGAACTCTATCTTTCATCATGATAACGTTTTAATAATAACAAGAATTCAAGTTATCGTAACTGCATAAACCCAATCGGAAATTGCACATTCCGAATCTGGACTTACTTTTATCAAGCCTGAAATGTATAAGCTCCCGACTCGACTAGTAATTGGATTTTGTTATCTTCACTGCCGATCACGTAAACCCCCTTCACCTCACTTAGTGGCTGTCCGCCTTCGGAAATGAGATTCGCAGATGCAGCTGGAAGGTATAACAAGGCTTGTGTATTGACTGGAACAGTAATCGAGCAAACCAATCCGCCTTCCTCCTTCGTCCAAATACATTCTATCTTTCCGTATAGCGTTTCATAATGTCCACTTGCCCAGGTCATGCCGCTAATGACACCTGGTTTAATTACAAACTGTTGATATCCGGGCAGTCCAGGTATGTTCCGAATGCCCAGCACCCCCCGCTGGAACCAGCCGCCGATGCCGTTAAAGCAGCCATGAATTTTGGAAGGAGCCCCTTCCCAATACTCTGGCCATGTCTGGTACCCTTGGCTGATCAAATATCCGTATCCCGGGAAAGATGTTTGACTTGCGTACTTGAATATTAGCTCGTTATCATCCTGCTCGGTTAAATACTTCGTCATGTAATACGTCCCGTGCAAGCCAGTATCCAGATGGCCTTTTTGATGAATCAAAATTTCATCACGCAAATTTCCCCTCACTATGTCTACATGCTCCTGCGGTACGGCCTGTGATAGCAGTGGCATCACGCAATGAATTTGCCGGGTACCGATGTAGGTTGACCTCTCCGGGTCCAAGAACCTGGCATTTATCGCTTGCACTAAACGATCAGCCTGTCGCACATAGTCCTCAGCATCCTCAGTAAGTTCAAGTCTGGAAGAAATATCTGACATCGTACGTAAACATAACAGATAATAGCAGTTATTAAACAACAGTGCGTCTGGTGAGGCAGCCTCTTCACTCCCGTGTGGTGTGAGCCAATCTCCAATGAAATCCCAGTACCCGCCAAACTTCAACAGAAGGCCATCTTCTTGTGTTCGGGACAATATCCATTTCATCCAGTTCTTCATAAAAGGGTACACCCGCTCCAACAGCCGAAGGTCACCATACGTTTGATACACCTCCCACGGCATCATCACCAGATAGCCACTCCAAGCCGGACCTCCGCCACCTTGAATGGTAGGAGCGGTATGGGGAACCCAACCATCCGGCTGCTGCACATCACACCAGTCCTGCGCCCATCTGGCAAGATAAGCATGAGAGTCATAGTTCATCAAGCTCAGCTCAAGGCTCGTGTGAGCATCCCCGCCATATCCTTTGCGTTCCCGATTCGGACAATCAACCGTCATGCCTCCCGTCGTCAGATTGACATAGGTATTCAACGTATAACGATAAATATTGTTGATTAGTGGTTCGGAACATTCAAAGCTTCCAACTCTAGTGAAATCATTGCCTATTCGATAACCTGTACTACCTAGAATCGATAGCTCTTCTCCCGTCCCCTGGATCGTAATGAACCGGAATTCTTGATAAGTAAAGCGATTACTGAACCTTCCTCTTCCGTTATTGTCCAAAATGATTTCATTCACTTGATTGAAATCGTATTCCAGGCTCTCATCACTGGATGCGGCCAGTGTCACTTTATCTCCAGGAGAACCCTTGAGTTCAACTTCGATCCAGCCAGTAAACAGTTTCCCCATGTCCACCTTCCATTTTGCACGTTCGATCGGAATGACGGAAATCGGAGAAACGACCTCGCACCTTCGATTCGGGGGGATCAAGTCTGGAGATAATAACAAGCCAGGGCTATAAGAAGTCGCTGATTCCCAATTCTCATCTGCAAATTCTACATGGTTCCACCCTTCCTGGTACTTATTTGAATCGTATTGTTCTCCTCCGAAATCATTGTTTCCCCAGCCACCGATATGCTTGCTGGGGCTGAGCGCGCATTTCCAATCCTCCTTCGTCGTGATGAGGATCTGCTCATTCTCATATTGCATGTCGAACTGGCCGATCACTAGCGGTCCTTTCTCTATATGGTCATATACTTTAGACCTGTCTTCGTTCGCTCCAGTATACATCGCCCAACCGGCAGCCAACCATAATGCAATTACATTCTTTCCTTCCTGCAAATAGTCTTGAATATCGTACGTCACATAATGCGCACGCACTTGTAAGTTGCTGACAGAAGGGGCCAATAACTGATCTCCAACTTTTGCCCCGTTGATGTAAAGCTCATGGTAACCCACAGATCCCATGTAGGCTAGCGCCCGGATAGTCGGGATACGTTCCAGAGTAAATGTCTTTCTAACCCAGATATGCTCTTTCTCGGCGGCAGAAGCCATCCCGATCCACGACCCGTGCCAATCACTCGCATCCAGCAAACCTATCGTGAACATCGCTGCCTCGCTCCACGAAACTGGCTGACCTTCTTGATCCCATACCATCACCTTCCACACCGCATATTGACCTGAAGCCAGGCCAGCTCCTGCATATTCAATACTGACACTGGCGTTAGAATCGACTCTTTTCGAATCCCATAAGTCTCCGGTGTCGCCTTCAAGCAGCTTGATATCCGTTGCAACCAGAATTCGGTAAGCGGATTGTTTAACGCCTCGTACATCTACCGGGGCTTCAAGCTCCCAACTAAATCTTGGCACATTTGTTCCTATACCAAGGGGATTTTTAATGTATTCAACTCTCAGATTTTTAAGCAGCATGATCATGCACCCTTTCTTTTTTTCTAGTAAATATGAATCCTAATTCAAGAATAACAGTAATTTATGCTATAATAACTGCATAAATCAAATCGGACATTGCACATTCCGAATGAGGAGTTGCTGTATTTGACAAATCCTAACCCTAAGGTTATCCCTATGAATGACATCCATCCTCATGTAAGATTTATCAATCTTTTCAAGTTCTATTCTGGACAAACTTATGGTCCACGTATGATTTACGATCATCAATTCCTATATATATTTGATGGAACAGGGGTCATTGACATCAATGGGGTCTCTTATCGAGCAGTTCCCGGAGATCTTTTCTTCTATGGACCGCAGGTAGTTCACCGCATTTCTGCTGACCACGAGCACCCATTTACACTTTCCGGTATCCATTTTGATTTTGTCAGCGGATACGAGTACATGAAATTTCCAATCGGACCTTTAGACTTAGCGTATTTCGATTCTTCGCTCATGAAGTCTCAAAGCGTTGCATTTGCCGATTTTGAAGGTTTTCCGCCCCACATCAATGTATTGTCAGAACCGCGAGTAGGCCAATATTTACGGGAAATCTCAGATGAATTCCGAAACGGCCTTCTATTCAATCAAGCTTATATGAACGGTTTGTTTACTGCGTGGCTCATGATTGTCGCCCGCTTGCCGAAGATTCAGAAAGCTTCCATGCATTTCAAAAAAAATCTCGTTCATGAAATACTCGACTACATACAGCTTCATTACAAAGAACCCATTACTTATGAAATTCTGGGAAGCAGTTTTCACTTTCATCCCATCTATTTAAATAAACTCATTCAAGCCTATACCGGAACTTCCTTGCACCAGCACGTCATCCGTCTACGCATTCAGGAATCGATTGAACTGCTATTAACCACGAATATGACAATCAAGGAGATTGCAAGTCAAACTGGTTATGACAATGTGGCTTACTTCTCACGAATTTTCAAGAAAAAAACTGGTTATACCCCCCTTCAGATGAGAGGGGGGATATAATGCCAGCTTAACCAGGACAAGAGTATGTACGATCTGGGCCCATATCAAAAGCCGCTCACATAGGAGCGGCTTTTGATATGGGTCCGTTCATACGACATGTCTCCCATTCACATCCAACGACTTGGCATGTTTGGGTGGTTCAACAGTTGTCATAAGCTCTTCAACTCTATAATTTCTACCGTAACGGAGGACTGCTCGGTTACGGTAGAGACATATCACCTGTTCTACTCCTCGATCAGTTCCAGATCATCTACCCATGCAGGTCCATTAGCGGCCTGATCCATTTTGAAATAAGCCCAAATTGTTTTCGTTTGCGGCAGCGCCGTAAACGTAACGTCAACCTTCATCCATTCATTGTTCTTAACCGTTTCCGTCCAGTTGTAGGTAATACTCCCCCCGTTTTCGTTCACCTGCCTCACTCCCAGAGCTACTGAGCCTGCCGTAGTGCTATTTTTGACCCAACCGGAGAGTCTGTAGCTACGTCCTGGTATTACAGTGATTGCCCGCTGTGGTGTCGTATTGATCGTGTTATTCGCATTATTTGCGTCAGCGCTCAGCTTTACGGAATATTGACCGCTATGGAAGACTGATGGATCCAGCACTCCCGCGCTCGTATACCACCCATCCGGCTTAGAGGCTGATGTCAGTTTTTCAAAGCCCCCGTTATATACCGGATTCGTGCTGATATCAACTGAAAGTGGAAGCGTAGCGTAGCTCACATTCCCAATCTTTGCTTCGATGACTACACTATACACGTCTTCAGTTACCGATGAGGGGATATGAATGGTTCCCTGCACCGTCTTCTTCTCACTGGCCGCCAGTGTTACAGCAGATTCAAGCGTCACTGTAATACCGTTTGGCACTTCGCGCGACAAATCGACCGTTACTGGATTAGAAGTATAGTTCGTCAACTCGACTTCGAAAGGATATGTTCCCGGCTGATTCAATTCCATGCTTTCCGGGGTCAGCCTGGCATCAAGAACGGTGGTGACCTCATTCATTTCCAAATCGTCCAACCAAGCCGCTCCATTGGCCGCCTGATCCATTTTGAAATAAACAGAAGCCCGTTTTGCGTTTGGATGAGTCGTGAAGGTGACTTCCACCTTCGTCCAATCGCCGGTTTTCTCAACCTCTTTCCATGTGTAGCCAATGGAAGCGCCACCCGCTTCGATCTGTCTGATGCCTAATGCAACCGAGCCGGCCGTTGCACTTGTTTTGACCCATCCTGTGAGCGTATATTTGGCACCTGAGGCAAGCGGGAATTCTCTGATAGAGTTAGTATTTATCACATTAAATGTATTGTTCGCGTCCGGATTTAGCCTTGCTGAAGCTTGCCCGCTGCGGGCAACATTCTTATCCCATACACCCGCCAGCATGTTCCAACCATCAGGTTGGCTTCCTGCAGCCGCCTGCTTTTCGAAACTTCCGTTGTACACCGGATTCGTATCCACATAAACCATCAGCGGCAGGATAGCATGCCGTACACCGCCAGCTAGCGCTTCGATGCTTACGGCAAAATCACCTTTCGTGACCGATACCGGCACCGTTACTAATCCTTGTACTGTCTTACTTTCCAGACCCGCAAGTGTCAACGATGCTGGAAGATCAACCGTAATACCGGACGCAGCAACGCGAGAAAGATCAACAGATAGAGGCTGACCAGAGCCGTTCGTCAGCTTGATAGTGAAGGGATAAGATCCCGCCTTCGCCACATCCAAGCTGTTTGGCATAAGCTGTGCTAGCAGTAGTGGTGTTACCTTCACTTCCTTCTTGGTAGAAATATGGATTTCTTTTCCTTTGTATTCATAAGACAGTATTGCTTTCACATCATAAGTTCCTGGTAGCATTGTAGAGGGTATGACAGGATTTACGGTGACGGCAAAGCTTTCTCCACTCTTGATTTTTCCTACAGGCTTCTGAATAGGAAGAAGCCCGGCTGCATATGGCAGTTCAATCGACAGCCGTGCATTTTTGATTGCTTTATCCCCGACGTTCCGGACCAGGATACTCACATCCTGCTCATCTCCAGGCAGCCAGGATGCAGCGGTAAGCTGCAACTCAAGGCGAGCCATCGACTGAACGATAGGCAGCAGCCTTGCATACACTTGGTCAAGCAAGGCATTGATCTGATCTCTTTTCCCTTGCAAGATGAGATCCGATTTTCCGCTCACCCACGTTCGCAACTTGGTGATTTCGTCCATCGCTTTTTCTGCTTTGCTCATGGCTTTCCCCTCATCAATCGATGTTCCGTTCAGTTCCTCCTTCACTTTAAGCAGCTCATTAATCACCTTTTCCGCTTTTTTCTCCCATTGGTTATTCGAAATGAGACCGATTGCGCTTTGCATCTCACCGATCGCCTGATCGACACCCGTCACGAAAGGCGTTATCCGGTACACGAGCGTTTGCTCAGGACCAAGATCAACGTTAAGTGCAGAATCCCAGCTACCCCATTGCTCAGGCTGGTCACCATACAAGAGCTCTACCTGATTGCCCGCTTGCGTCACCGGAATGGACGCTGTTTGTGCTGTTTGGGTCACATTGAGCGCGACTACGTATTGCTCCTGTCCTTTGTTGTAAATTGCCCATTGGACAGCACTGCCAATGTTCTCATTCACTTTGCTTCCCCCAGAGACAAGACTGGCGATCAGAGCAATTTCCTCCTTGAAATTGACCAGACCCGGCCAGAGCTCCGATTCTTTCAGGTTCCAGCCCGGATCGTGGATCGAGTAATAGCCGAACCCTTTGGTGCCTGCCAGGAACGACTGATATGCCATGTTGCGCAATTGATCAATCGTCGGCAAATAGTTCCAGCCTGTACCCGGAATTCGGAATGTCTGCAGGATTGTCCAGATCGGTTTCACGTCGTCTACATCCGAGATCGCTTTGCGAACGCCATCTCCGACTGCTGAAATCGTTATGGGGCTGCCCTGACTGTAAGGATAAACGTCTGTAACAAGTATGTCCGTTGCCTGTCCGGTCTGCCGGTAATGAAGTGATTCCGCCTCTACCATATAAGTCGGATGAACAGAATCGATCGATCGGATCAGCTTGTATGCATCAACAAGCTCCGACTGCGGGATGCCGTTCGTGGTCGGTTCGTCCATGATCATGTAGCCAAGAATAGCAGGGTGATCCTTGAACCTTGTGACGAACTGTCGGGTACGCTCAAAATTTTCTTTGACCCTCATATTGTAATAAAGCGGAACGAGCATTTTTAAACCGTTTGCATGTGTCATGTCGAGTATCGCTTGCATCGTCGCTTCGTTTGTCGGAATTACCCCCTGGACAGTATTGACACCAATCTCCTTAAGGAATGGATAATCGGACTGCTCGGCGTGGTAAGCGATGACAGGAAAGAACGGCTTGCCATCTACAAGAATGGGACCATTTGCAGGTATAGCAGTTGGACGGTCCCAACGATAGATCAATTGTTCACTATTTTCGATCAGTTGTCCGTATACATCCTTCAGTTCTGCCAAGATGCGATACGACTGTTCCACTGCCATGCCCGAGGTATCGAATGGAACATTTACTTCTGCAGCGGCCGCAATTCCATTCTGCGCAAACAGTTCCTCTCCAGACACTTCATTGATGATACGGACATCGATCGTTTTTCCCGAATAAATTTCATCGATCGGATCGCTCAGCAGCCTGACGTTTCCATTCAACACATCCGTATAATAATAAGTTTGCGCAGACTCCACGATAAGCTGTGGTTTGTTTTTCGTTTTCGTGACGGAAACATCGTCAAAATAGACAGTACCGCTCCCATACCAAAGGCGTAAGTAGACATACATATAGGTGGCCTCTGGAGGAGCTTGGATTGAATACTCCAATTCGTTCCATTGACCGTTGTTTTGATCCGGGCTTGATTGATATGTATAGCCCATAATCCAGTTTTCAGCTGTTTTCTCCATTCCCTTGAAAAATTCGACCTTATAACCGGGTCTTCCAGTGACGTTAATTGATTTAAACCAGGACGTCACTTCGTATGTTGCCCCTACCTCAACTGGAATAGGAATCGCTATGGCTACCCAAGGACTATTGCCAGTGTTAGTCTGGATTGAAACACCATAGTTTCCTGTATAAGCAGCTTCTGTCGACGCCTTAATTGAATTATTCCATATATTTCCGAAAGGGGTCCATTTCGCAGGAATGATTCCTGTCGTATCCTCGAAGCCGGCATTTTCAATCAGATTTCCGGTTAATGCAGCGGCAGCTGGCTTCACCATTACTGCAGCCAACAGTTGAAACACTAAACAACAAATTAATAACATTGCAAGCCTTGATTTTTTTCGTATGTCCATTGTATTCATCCTCTCATCATAATTAGTAACGCTCTCTTCTTAGTTCCTGGTGTACCTTCTAAATAAATTACAAAGTTACCTCCCCCTTTCGTATGACAACTCCTTTGCAATCGCTTTCAGAAAAGACTAAATTAAACTTTGGTCCTGCCAATCCTGTACGGTTGAAAGTCCTACCCAACAACAAAAGAGGAATAGACCGATACAGAATCCGTATATCACAACGACGGAAGATATCTTCCAGATACGGAAAGGTCCTGTCTCTAACGGTCACCGCTGACCTTTAGAGGCTGTTTTTTACATATTTACGATTCTAATGGACATCCGCGACCATTAGAAGGCGGTTTTCCCCACAATCGCCCCCTTTTCAGCCTGTAAGGGACATCCGTGACCGTTACACTCTCATTTCGCTGCATTTCCGCTTCTAACGGACTGCGGTGACCATTAGCGCACGTATTACCCTCGCCGATATGAAAATAGCTATGACAAGTACCGGGCCGCTATAAAGTTGGCATTTTCGTAGAATTTAACCGCCATCGAAGGTTAGCTTGACTGTCAAGCACTGATTATTAGGTTGAGCCTAAATATAACAACAATATTTCTTTTTGCATCTTACATTCTAGCAGCTTTGCGTCTCACACTTTTCTATATCTTTCATCATGATAACGATTTAATAATAACAAGAATTCAAGTTATCGTAACTGCATAAACCCAATCGGATATTGCACATTCCGAATCAGGAGAGGTTAGCGAAAAACAAAGCAGCTCAAGATCACCAAGCAGAAGCAAATGGCGGTATAATTAGGCAGCACATACCTCCAGGAGGAAAAGCTTCGAATGTAAATGATCTCCTGCATCCTGGTACGTCAATCCTTTCTCAAAAAAAAAACAGATGAGAATACTAGGAAAAAAATCCGGCAAAATAGTAGGCCGCAGCTTTGCTTTCGAACATGTTGACCCCCTGCTTCCGATGATTCCGCATCCTAGGTTGTTACTCTAGTATACAAAAAGGTACCACAGCCCGCACACTTTTTTTCAAAGTGTCCAGTCTATTGGTACCAAGTTTACAATCGCATTAAATTTATTTATTTAAAAGTCTATAGATTACAACAGCTGCCTGTGCACGAGTGGAATCCGCATTGGGATTGAACTTATTGCCTTCTTCACCGATGATAATGCCTTCACTTGCAGCCAAGGCTACCCCTGCCTTAAGTGAAGCATTAACAGTTGCAGCATCAACAAATCCTTTCAGAGCTGCGTCCACGTCTGCCACGCTCTTTGCAGTTCCGGTTAGTGTAAGAGCTCTTGCAGCCATTGTGGCCATTTCAGCACGAGTGATTTGACCGTTAGGATCAAACACGCCTTCTGCACGTCCATTTACAATACCATGCTTAACTGCAGAAGCTACATACATCTTGAACCAATCGGAGGCTTTAACATCTTTAAAGCTTTCCGTTGCAGCCTCATCTTCAAGACCAAACGTTTTAACGATCATTTTTGCGAATTCAGCACGTGTCACTTTACCGTTTGGTACGAATAAATTCGCTTCTCGTCCTTCGAGAATTCCTTTGGCTGCAGCTACTTGAATTTGTCTTCCTGCCCATTGTTGTACCGGTGCAGTATCACCAAACGTAGTTTTGTTTTCTACAACTGTGTAAGTAGAGAACGAATTCTGTGTAGCTTCCAGGTGCTCATCTTTATATTTACCTACGAGGATGATAAGTTTATCGTCAACAATCTTAGCTAGTGTCAGCAGTTCTATATCGATCATGAAGCTATTAGTTATAGGGATCATTAATCGAATCGGCTTAGTAAATTTACTAACAATGGCTCCACTTGATCTATGTTTAAATTCAAATTTATAGACATCTGATACGATTGTTTTATTCGTAGCTACCGTCTTATCTTGTTTAGTGATAACCAGAATCATGTCATCCGAAAATTCAGTTGAGCTTATGGACATTTCAAGCGCGCGCAGCCCGTTAAGTATGTCTAGCGTTGCTATACCATTATCTTTCAAAGCTGCGAATAATTCTTTGGGAAGCGGAATTTCTGTTGTTTTGGCAATTATTGTACCCAAATCAAGCCTGAATTCTGCCTTGACACCCACTGCATTTGGATCCAAACTCTTCAGGGTTTCGTTAAGAGCATTAACTTGCTTGTTAATCTCTGCGATTTGCTTGACTAAATCGCCAACGTTCAACTTTAGTGTTGCTTTATCGCCAACAATGGTAATGGCCTTGGACACGTCGATAATGGCCATTTTCTTAACGGCTTCTTCAGCCTGGGTCCGAGCTGCCGCTAACAATTCCGCTTTCTTCTCAGGGGTTTCATCCTTTAATTGATCTGCATCGGCGAACGCTACACCCGTGCTAAAACCAAGCTGACTTGCCACCTCCTTCTTACTTAAAGGAAGTCCTGTTGCAGCTCCGAACAATAAGCTCGCAGCCATAGTCGTAACTACTATTTTCTTTTTCATTTTCACTCTAACCTTCACCTCATCAAATCATATTTGGTTTTGCTAATTTATAGCGTTACCCTACCAAATTGCACAGGTCGTATTACCTCAGCCTTTCACGCTTCCTAATACAATTCCTTTCACAAAATACCTTTGCAAAAATGGATATACCGCAATGATCGGAACCATCCCAATTATAATCTGAGCTGTTTTGACTGTTTCCGTGGTAATGTTCTTTACATCCGTAAAGTTAGACACCCTGCTCATATCCGGTTTGGTAATAATGGTTTGCAAATACGTCTGAAGTGGATAATGCTCCGCTCTGTTCATATAGATCAATCCGTCAAACCAGGAATTCCAATGGCCAACCATCGTGAATAAAGAAATCGTTGCCAAGGAAGGCAGCGACAGTGGCAGGTAAATACGGAACAAAGTCGTCCAGTGGTCTGCACCGTCAACAAACGCAGATTCACCCAATTCTTTCGGCAACCCCCGAAAAAAGTTCAACATAAGTGTTATATTAAATACTTGAACAGCACCTGGAAGCACAAGCGCCCAAATTGTATCCATCAAACCGTATGACCGCACTATGATATAAGTAGGAATAAGTCCTCCGCCAAACAACATCGTCGTCACAAAAAACCAGGCATAGAACGTCCGTGGCCGAAACTGTGCAGATTCCTTAGAGAGCGGATAGGCTGTAAGTATGGTTAATAAAGTACTTATAGATAAACCCAAAATAATCCTCTGAACGGATACTAAAAACGCTCTGCCAAATTTAGGTTCATTGATTACATATATATAGGCATCCATGGTGAATTCAATCGGCCATAACGCAATTTTGCCAGCGCTTGCAGCAGCAGGACTGCTTAATGAAAATGCCAAAACATGAACAATGGGAAGTAAACACACAATGCCAAGCAAGGTCATGGCAGCGCTAATTATAATGTTTGCTATTTGTTGTGAACGATTTGCTCTCGATCCCATCTTTAATCCCTCTTTTATTTAAAAAATTCTATACCCCGCAAGGCGATAAGCAAGCCAATAAGAAATCCCGATTAAAGCTGCGGCAATAACTGATTTTACTAGCCCCACGGCTGTTGCGACCCCATACTGGGCATCAACAAAACCAATCCTGTAAAGCATCGTATCGATAATATCTCCGGAATCATATACGGATGGGCTGTAAAGCATAAATACTTGCTCAAATCCGGCATTAAGAATGCCACCCAAGTTTAATACTCCAAGCAGTACAATAATCGGGGTAATGCCAGGCAGTGTGACATGCAGCGTCTGTTTCCAACGATTTGCCCCATCGATATAGGCAGCTTCATAGATCGAGGGATCTATGGAGGTCAAAGCAGCCATATAAATAATGGTGGCGAAGCCAAATTCCTTCCAAACATCCGTGAATACAAGCGTGAATGGAAACCAGGTATTGCTGCCCAGAAAAAAAATCGGTGGCAAACCCAGCCCCGTAATAATCCTGTTGATAAATCCATTCTCGACAGACAGAATATC
The DNA here is from genome assembly GCF_017874215.1 of Paenibacillus eucommiae. Taxonomy (GTDB): domain Bacteria; phylum Bacillota; class Bacilli; order Paenibacillales; family NBRC-103111; genus Paenibacillus_AI; species Paenibacillus_AI eucommiae. The sequence continues at coordinate 35,120 of NZ_JAGGLB010000026.1, read as the reverse complement.
TATCAGGATGCCTCCCAGAATGACCCATGAAAGGAAATGAGGTAAATAAATCAACGTTTGGACAGTTCTTACCAGCACTTTCTTTTTGATTTCGTTAAGTAATAAAGAAACAACGATCGGCACAATAAAACCAACAATGATTTTCATCACAGCGATAAATACGGTGTTGTATACAACTTGATAAATATCCGGCATATTAAGCATATAAATAAAATTATCAAACCCCACCCAGGTTGATTTGAAAAAACCTCTGTTAGGGATGAACCTTTGAAAAGCAATAACAATCCCGGCAATGGGCATGTACGAGAACAATATGACCAATATAGTAGCAGGAATTAACATGACATGAAGCTGCAAGTTCATTCTCCAGTGTTTTGAGTTCACCTTACATTTACCTCCTAAATCAACATCTCAAAAAAAGAAGGGAGACATCCGGTATTTCCGCTGCCCCCCTGGACATCTAGTTGTTCAGTTCTTTGGTAATCTCATCCCCGCCTTGCTTTTTCCAATCAGCTACAAACTTGTCAAAATCAGCTTCTCCTGCTTCACCAAGGATGATTTTGGTGTAAAGCACTTCTTCCATCTTGGTAAGTGTCGGCATTTTTTGTGACATGGTAGGCGTAGAAGCTACTTTAAGTGGTGTCGTGATCGTCAGGTTATTCGTAAAGTAATAATCCAATACTTCGGCCCCGCTATTAGGAGTCCCGACGATCCCTTGATACATCCATCCGGTTTTAATTTCTTGTTTGTTGGTTTCTTTGGGGTTTTTCAAATAAGTATAAATCCCTTTCAGATAACCATATTCGTTATTGGTCATTATAGATTTATCAGGTTGTTCATTGGCGAGCATCGCAGCTTTAACCCTTCGGTGTTCATTGATCTGCGTCATGGGAGAACTGAATGCAAGAATCAGATATTGCCAGGGCGAAACTCCAGCTTCTTGATATGGCTTATTATGCGCTTCCTTTTCCTCATCCGTTCTCGTGTCTGGCTTTATATAATAGTTTGCTAATTTAATAACGACTTCCGGATGTTTAAAGCCCTTTTTCACTACCCAGAACATTCCAGCAGTGGGACCCACAAACGCTTTAGCTGGTTCGCTGTCGGCAGATGGCATCGGATAAGCACTTAGTTTGGCATCTGGATGATTGGTGATCAAATCCATAATGCCACCGACAGAGGGATATGCGAAGTGAGTGTATATCATCCCTAACTTCCCGGCAACGAATGCCTCATTAATTTTACTTTCATCCTTCACTCCAAATTCCTTATCAATAAGTCCCTCTTTATACATTTCAGCCAGTTTTAATACGGCAGCTTTCGTTTCCGGCTGGATGCCTCCATAGACAATTTTACCGTTGCTGTCGCTGATCCACTGAAACGGATACGCATGAAAGCCGTTGAAGAAACCATTTAACTGACCCAGTTCTTTGGAGACGCCTAGCCCGTATGTCCCTTGAACCCCATCCGGATTATTTTTGACAAATTCCGAAGCGATGTGGATTAATTCATCCATCGTCTTAGGTGGTTGCAAGCCCAGCTTCTCTAACCAATCCTGGCGGAGCCATAACACGTTCGAGGTCCAGAATCCCTGTGAAGTTTCTGGAAAGCCATACATTTTACCATCTATTGTGGCTGCATTAATGGCATACCCACCATCCTCGGTCACTATTTTTTTCGTAGCCTCGCCTGCATATTTCTTATATACTTCCGTCAGGTCCTCGATCATACCGGCTTCCACTAAATTTCTCAATTGAAGTCCGTCCACCCTAAATACATCCGGAATATTGCCTGAAGAAATAATTACATTTGATTTGGCAGGATATTGACTTGAAGGTACAACCCATTCATTGATTAATTTGACTCCCAATTCCTTCTCGTAATCGTCATAAACCTCATTTTTATCAATGGTCTGACCGGGTAAAAACTTGTAGTCATCATTAATTCTGCCAATCCTCACTTCAATAGGTGGATCATATTTGCCGAGTGGATCAATAACTTCATTCACATTCCCATCAGGTGTATTCGTAGCCGTTGTTGTTGATTGAACTTCCTTTGTTTCTTTTGGGTCACCCGTTTCTTTACTGCCACATGCACTCAATACCGAAGTCATAACCATGATGATTAGTAAAAAAACAATTAAATATTTACTTCTTTTTACTATCAATCGAAGCTCCCCCAATCAATTATTATATACAACTCGAGTGTATATATTTACTTTAAGTGAAACAGTAGTCCTGAACAAGGGCAAATACTTGTCATGTTATGCACTCTATTGCTCACTATGATAAAGCTGTCTGCGCTTTTCTTTCAGCTACATTTCTAAATATCGGACTGCTGAAGCATCAAGAATTACATCCCCTGCCAGACAGCTTTCTTCCAATTGTTTGATATTACTCGCCCCAATGATCGGAAAGACTGGAAACCCATGTTGCGACGAGGACAAATAAGCTAATGAGATGACAGAAGGAGGTTTATCCAGCTGTCGCGATAACTCCATAACCCTATCCAGTCTATCAAAATTGAGATCGTTAAAATAATTCTCTACAATTGCTGGTTTGTTTGGCAGCTCGTCCTTGCGGTATTGGCCGCTGAAAAAACCGTTTGCCTGTGAACTATACGGGACTACTGCCAAATTCTTTTGTTCATGGTAATGCCTAGTCTTGTCGTCCATCGAAACTATTGTTGGATCAGACAAGAAAACAGCCTGATTCGGTTCAGCCAGGCTCCACATTATCTGACTAGCGCAAAATTGATGCTTGCCATGATTAACTGCGTAAAGACGTGCCTCTTCAATTCGCTTTGTTGTCCAATTCGAACAAGCAAAAAAACGGATCTTACCTGCTCGTACCTGCTCATCTAGCACGTCAATAATACCCTCAACCGGCTTTGTCGGGTCATCACGATGCAGCCAATATAAATCGATGACATCCGTTTCAAGGTTACGCAGGCTTTGCTCCAGATCAGACAGGATATCTTCCCGCGATAGCCTGAAGAAATATCGCGGATCGGTCGATGGACAAGCACCCTTTGTTCCGACAATGATGTCCCCTCTGTTTTTTCGAGTCTTCAGCCATTTTCCAATCGTTTTTTCGCTGATACCTTTGATCTCACAAGCCCAGTCTGCATAATTAAGCGATGTATCTATAAAATTCCCACCCGCGTTAACGAATGAATCCAACAGTTTAAATGATTCCGTCTCGTTAATTGAACTACCGAACGGAGCAGTACCCAAACAAATGACAGAAGCGTGCAAATTAGTAGCAGGAATCATTTTTAGTATCATTCATAAAACCTCCTCAGATTCGTTACCGATTCACCAGATCTACACCCCTGTTAAAAATTAATTAGTTCAACCCTAAGAAATTACGGATAGCTTGGGCCGCTTCAGCCCGGGTGGTTATTCCCGCCGGGACAAACTCATTAGCCGTGCGTCCCTGAATAAGATGAAGAGCGGCAGCCGCTCTGACAGCATCTAAAGCCCAAGGCGATACTTTCGATTCATCTTTAAACGGAGTGCTTGGATACATTTCTAATTGTGTGCCTTTCATCCTTTTGTAAGCCCGTATCAGCATCGTAACCATTTCCTGACGTGTAATCCGGGCATCCGGATCGAATCTTGTATCATCTCTACCTGTGACAATACCTGCTTGAACCGCAATAGCTACCGGCTTTGTATACCAAGTATTTGCAGGTACATCCTTAAATGTTATTTCTCCTATGGAATTCAGATTCAGAGCCCTCACGATTAATGCCGTAAATTCGGCGCGGGTAATCGTTCTTTGCGGCTCGAATTCAGTAGCACTAGTACCGCTAACAATATGCTGGGCGGTAAGTTCAAGAATCGTATTGGCAGCCCAATGCGTAGATGGTACGTCGATAAAGTTCTTTTTGAATTCCAGCACAGCATAAGGACTGAAATGATTGATTTCGGCCTTTATTTGGCCTCCTCTATAGCTTCCTCTGATAAATTCCAATGCACCATTCTTAGCAATATTGTATATCCCAGCTAATTGTGGATTTACAGACTTATCAACTTTCATACTCATCATGATAGGCTTGTCAAATGTCATTAGTTTGAATTCTTTGCCAGCTTTCGTGACAAGTAACAAGCTTAGATCATATACTTTGCCGGAAAGGCTGATTAGTGCTTGACTGGAAGCTGAGGCTTTTGTCATGAGTTCATCTGTTTCCGATTTGGACAAAGGATTCATGTTAATCACTATGCTGCTGTCCATCAATACCTCGGAATTCACTTGATCGATAAGCTGCTTAAGCAATTCCTCCGGTATTATAAGCGTGATTGTATCCGATATCAGTTCCAGTTGACTCCCTTTCAGTAGTTCAACTGCATCGGTAGGAAGAACAATCTGGGTAATATCTGCGGCAATTTGAATCGTTATGTTATCCTTGCCAGCGGGTTTCTTTAAATCACCCGGTTTCACCACAAGAACCCCGGATTTCTCAACAGCAGCGCCGCTGTTTCCGTTATTCCTGCTGTTGCTGTTGCTGCTGCCATTTCCGCTACTATTTCCATTACCATCGTCAGGATTAACTCCGCTCGCGGCGTCACGATGAATCTCTAACAGGTAGGTTTTCGTCAAGCCTCCCTCGGCAATGACGGTAACGGGCAGTTCATTCACTCCCACATTCAGGCTCACGGGTATCGATGTTCCGCTGCCGTACACTTGCCCTGCAACCGAGATCGATGAAGTTGGTTCATAGGTTGCAGCTGTAACACTCAAGCTCGTAACTTCATTACCTACATGCACTTTATAGGAAGTGATGGCAGGGCTGAACGTTGGTTCAAGAGCGCCCGTGCTAACCGTCAACCCACTCAAATCAGCATTTTGTATGGGTAATACTGGATCCTTTTTTCCCCTGACGACGAAGTTATCGATCGGCTGACCCGTCACATTACTGGAAATGACCATAAAACCGGCATATCGAATATCCGGCACAAAATTGTTCAAACTATAATGATCAACAACCATGTCATCATTTAACCAAGCGGTTACCGACTTCCCGGCAGCATCATAGGTGAGTTTCAATTTGTTCATTCCACCCGGAATGAAAGAAGCGGACATCCCTTGACCAATCATATGAGCTGCTCCATTGACATAAACCTGGTAGGAACCATTTCCATATAGTAACATCCATACTTGACCCTTGGACCAGAACTCAGAATTTTCTTTATTTAACCCTATGGCCATCCATCCATCACTCTGAACATCCGGGCCAACATCTGCTTCGACACTCACTTGGTACACTTCCGGTATAAATGGTACATTAGCTTGGAACACCCCCACACTTTCAGACTTGACGAACTGTTCTCCGTCCTTTTCTGCAAAAGCATACGCTCCATCATAAGGATAACTAATATAAGTAGTTTCCCAATTCACATTTCCAATTTCAGCCTGTTTGCCATTTAACGAGCTGCCAACCGAACGCTTGACACCATCGATGGAGAATGTGTCTGAGATAGCAACGAGCTCAGGATCACTCCCATGTACAAGATCCGGCGAATATTCAAAGTAATCCAATAAAAACGCGTTATTTTGTTCTGTAATTTTTATTTTAATCTCATGATTTCCAGTAGTTAAAGCAACTTCAGGAAGCGTAGCCTTTTGAAACGTTTGGTAGGAACCTGTATTCGGTAATGTCACTGTCCCCTTAGAAATCTCATCAACGATCAATTCGACAATTGCCGAATGATCCAGGGTAGCCACAGAAAAATCAAAATGATAGTTACCCCCCGTTGAAACATCGATTTCATAGGCCATCCACTGTCCTGCTTGCGTTTCTCCAAGAGCATGGCCATTGGAATACAGCGTACCAGGAGACGAGTATATACCTACATCGTCATTCCTGTAAGTATTGGAGTTTCCTGAAACCGGTATGTGATAACCTTGACCACTTCCACCCGATTTATACTCCTCAGCTTCTACCTTTTGTGCAAAGCTCTCTTCAAGCTGGGAACTAACCACATAATTCTGGCTATCCGTAATATTGAAATAGTAAGCCGTGGCGCCATTAGGGATATTGGCACTTATCTTTTTATCAGCTGAATGAACAGTGGCTTCAATGGATTTCCATATCCGATTTGTATATTCTCCTCTGTCCGTCGTATAGAACAGGGCAGCGCTTGTAACCGTTGGGACGCCAGAATAATTGACCCATGTCTCGCTCCCAGTCTTTCTTTGCGGTGTAATAGATAGGAGCGATTGTCCATCCTTCACTATAGAGTCGGCATAAGCCACAAACTCGGGTGTATGCCATGAAGTCGCATGATCATGCGTCCAATAAGGAATCAATCGCAAAGTGTTTGTACCTTGTGCCATTCTACTCGTTTTTCTCCAACTGTCCAGATAAAAAGCTGAATCGTTCGTTCCAGTTGCCCAGAACATTGGAATTTGAGCTTGACTAATATACTGGCGCATATCGAAATTTTCAATCCAGGCATTGAGATCGGCTTCCGGAAGGGCTTTCAACACATCTCGCCAAACAGAACCCTCTAAATAATAGCCCGAAGCATAGACAGGCATTGCAAAAGCAAGACGATCATCTATTCCAGCAACAATCCCCGTTGTATAACCGCCCCATGAAACCCCCATGACGCCGATTTTAGAGGGATCCACGTTGGAATCAACTGAAAGAATTGAAATTGCTTTCATAACGTCAGCAACAGAATGATACCCCCACATATCCTTGAGGTGGGCCAGATCTTCGAAAACAGAGGTATTCGTCTGGGCTGGACCGCCATCCACTAATCTGGTACCTCCGGGTCCGTTGCCCATGAGATCCAAGGCGATGGCAACATATCCCTCTTCGGCCCATTGTGCCGCCCATTCCTCATAGGCTGCTCCACCACCCCCATGTGCAAGAACAATGGCCGGCAACTGGCCGCTCACATTTTTTGGAATCGCATAATAGGCGAATACCCGGGTCGAATTGCCCTGATAAGGCTCACCGGAAAAATATATCTCCTTCATGGTATAGGTTGCATGTTCCGTTGAATTACCCCATTGAATTGCAGGAGCCTGAGATAATGCCGTTACATCCCATGGTCCCGTGTAAGTCTCATCTATCGGGTTACATGCGCTCGCATATACCCTAACAACAGCTAACTGCGGAACAATGGATATAAAAATAAATAAGATGATGAATACAACTTTGGAGGATTTCATTTAAATTCAGCTCCTCTTATCCATTATTGTGAAACCATTTACTCACCCGCTTACCGCTGCCCATTCATCTTGCTATCCCTCCTCCCTTGGCCATTGGATCGCTTGAAAGGTGCTTGTTTCTGCAGATTGTTTCGCCTTCAGACAAACAAGTACACTGGAGAGTCCTGCTTCAAGCGGAGCCACGGAAACATCCGTTTTCCCCTGCATAATCGCGGCAAAGTTACGCATTAAGGCATAGTCGCCTCCACCGTGTCCCCCTGCTATTGCCGCCGAATCGATGGAATACGTTTCCACTCGGGGCGTATGGTGCATATAAACCTTGACTTCATCCGTGTACCAATCGAATTCCACTGTGCCTTTGTAGCCCATAAAGCGGGCACCACGCTGTGCAGCTTTTTTGCGCACAAAAAAGTTTTGCGAATAACTGGCATGCATGCCGGATTCATATTGCAAGAGGGCGCTGCCGGAATCTTCGTTTCCAGTATCGACGGCAAACCCGCAATAGTCTCCGAAACGGTTCTCACCTGCCAAGCTTAAGTTTTGCGGGCTTTCCGGGCACGTTTCCTGCTCTGTGCAATCGGCGCATTTCAGGCCGGCCGGCTTATCCCCTTTGAAAATGCGATTGGACGTCATGGCGGATACTAGAACCGGAGTGCTCCCTAAAACATAATTGATATAGTCGAAATCATGCGTCGCCTTCTGAAGAAAAAGCCCGCCTGTTTCCATCTCGTCCCGATACCACCCGTGGAAATAAATCGAGCCGTAGGGAACGTTGTTAACCGCCTGTATATGCTCAACCGTTCCGATCTTACCGGAGTCAATAATCTCCTTAACAAGCCGCACGTGTGAAGTAACACGCAAAGGAAAGGAGACGATAACCTGGCTGTTCGATTTCCGGTAAGCATCACGCAGCTTGACCAGATCGTCCATCGTAGTCGCAACCGGTTTCTCTAGGTATAATGGAATCCCGGCAGCCAACACCTTAATCGCCATCGGCGTGTGCTGGGAGCATCTCGTTCCGACACAAACGCCGTCGAGCCCGCCCGAAGCGAGCATGTCGTCTGCACTACTATAGAAGCGAATTCCGGATATATCCACCCCCTCCAACAAGAGATTTTGCTGAATTTCCACATATCTCACATCTGCAATCGCCGTAATTTTGCAGGCTGGATCCTGCTCCTGCAATATCGTCAAAAGCCTTCTTATTTGAACCCCGTAACCGATCACACCCACATTAGTCATTACTCTTTCCTCCTACCCTTGGATAAGCCCTTTGGCTATCCGCATTCAGCCCCACCTGCAGTAGGAGGGACTGAATGCGGATAGATACCTTCACATTTTCATCAACGCGTTGTGTGTCACGATGAATGGCGACCTCAGAAATTACGGGATTTCTCAACCAAAATACCGTTAAGTGTTTCCTGGAGCACAAGCAAACCATTTGTTATAAGCGTTGCATCTGCTGAGCCCTTAAGAGCAACAATGCCTCCATTCACAATGGTTGATGATTCTGCCGCATAATTGATGAAGCTGACCTGTTGGCCGGCTGCTGGATTGATAATTGATGAGGTCGTTGTGGTCCCCGTATAGCCAAAAAGTGTATTGATGTCGTATCGCTCAAGATCAAGCGTTGCGGGCAAGCCGGTCAACATGATCCGGTCTCGCGCAATAAAGGCATCTGCTTTGCATGCTGCATTATGATGTTTGTAAAACTTCGGCACAAAATATTCATTGTCGCCAAGAGTAATCGGCGCTATAGCGGAGGCGCTAAATACAAGGAAGCCATCCGTCTTATCGGCGAATGTGCTGTTGAAGGCAAAAAAACGATTATCTCTTACCCGGGATGGTGAGCCATTGCTGCTGTTTGCAATGCCGTAAAAATTCGTGCTTGTACCATTGTCGATCCACATGACCTCGTTGTTTACGAAGGTAGTGCCGGATAAAAGGATGGAATATTGATCCATATATACCTGTTCGAAAAAGCAACCATCAACGAGGCATGACGACGAATAAGTAAATGACAACATATTCGACGATTTGCCGTTCTGTGTCTGACGGAATGAACATTGCCGGAGGTTGATCTTTACGCCAGTGGCGGTCATGAACGGCTCCACAGACGTTTCTGCAATACCGAAATGCGAAGCTACCCCCTGAACGCTGTTCGGTGCGAACATACATGCGTTGAAATCGATGTGGGTAGAACCATTGTTAATGATAATCTGCGAGTATCGGGAGTATCTGTTCAGAAGCGTTATGTTGTCAGACGGATACTCGCTGACTTCGAAGTGGCCACCGTTGAATGTAATATCGTGGCTGCCACTGATATGCAACATGTAAGGGGTGATCTCGATATGCAGTCGGTCGAAATGGACCGAGTTGCAGTTATTCAGAAGATAGAGTGAGGGGTAGACGTTCTCCTTGCCGCATTCGATGATGCCGAGCGCGCGGATATGCATGTCCTGGATATAGTCGCAGGTCACGCCATATTGCCCAAATCCCTCAACAGTAATGGAATCGATCAGGCCATCCCAACCCTGATTAAGGAGATAAATTCCAGAACCATTGATACCAGCCCCAAAGACGCGAAAATTACAAAGTTGACCGCCGCGCCGGTATCCCCCGGGTGTGTTCCCGAATTTGAAGCAATAATCCCCGGCAACCGTGGAGAGGAAGGTAACGGCTGGCACGCCTAGCCGATAGTCTGGCGTTTCAGATGGACTAATCGCCTCGCCAATCACCGTGATAGTGTAGGCGGTAGTAACAGGAGACGTAATTTTGTACGTGCCTGATGGTACATAGAGAGCACGGTTATTCGTCTCACACCATGTCATCGCCGCCTGCGTCGCTGCGGTGTCATCTGCAACCCCATCGCCCTTTGCACCGAACTGCCTCAGACTGACCATGCCAGTGGCAGAGAGCTTCCAGCGGCCTCCATCAGCAGCTACGATCACAGTACCGCCATTATCGGAACTCGTCGTGTCGGTCGAGTCGTAGTTGTAGTTGCCGCCGCCACCATCCCCGGACGAATAATAGCCTGTCACGTAGGCGTATGTATTATTGACCTTCGTCAGCGCCCTTAGTGCTGAAATCGACGTGACTACTTTTAAGACATTTGATGGAGCTGCCGAAGCTGTTCCTGCAAATCCGTTTAATCCCATCCCGGCGACGGCGGCGGTGGCCCCTGCTATCCCCAGTGCACTCAATAATTTCCTTCGGCTCATCACCGATGGATTTGCTGGCCTATCACTAGTGTCCTGATAAGTCAGGTTCAATGCATCAATGTCAGCGCTTTCAGCCACCTTTACGTCTGCCCTGGAACCATCATTAGAAATTTTCATCTGCAAAAACATCTCCTCTATTTTCTATTTTATGTGGAGGCTTAAGCCGTTAAGCTTTAGCCGATACACCTTACTAACTCTCCGAACATAGTCTTCTTTTCTGGCTCCGTAGCATCGCTATTGTCGGTAGCAGAAATAAATACGCTTTCATGTTGAACCTAGCGGACGTATGTTGTGTCATGCCATCGTCCTATCCTTAAGATTATAGCAATGGGGGGGATCCCCCCTGCTTGCTCTTCTGCCAAGACATCTAGTTGTTCAATTCCTTAGTAATCTCATCCCCGCCTTGCTTTTTCCAATCGGCTACAAACTTATCAAAATCAGCTGCTCCTGCTTCACCAAGGATGATTTTGGTGTAGAGCACTTCTTCCATCTTGTTCAGTGTCGGCATTTTTTGTGACATGGTAGGCGTAGAAGCTACTTTAAGTGGTGTCGTGATCGTCAGGTTATTCGTAAAGTAATAATCCAATACTTCGGCCCCGCTATTAGGAGTCCCGAAGATCCCTTGATACATCCACCCGGTTTTAATTTCCGTTTTTTTGGTATCTTTGGGATTCTTTAAGTAATCATAAATCCCTTTCAAATAAAAATATTCATCACTGGTATTTGCATATTTATCTATTGGTTCTTTGACAAGCATCGCAGCTTTAACCCTTCGGTGTTGATTGATTTGATGCATCGGCGAACTGAATGCCAGAATCGAATATGGATAATACATAATACCTGTTTCTTCATTTGTCCCATATTCCGGCTTAGGGTTCACCATCCAATGCTCCGTAAACATATTTGCTAATTTAATAACGACTTCCGGATGCTTAAATCCTTTTTTCACTACCCAGAACGCTCCAGCAGTGGGACCTACAAACGCTTTAGCTGGTTCGCTGTCGGCAGATGGCATCGGATAAGCGCTTAGTTTGGCATCTGGATGATTGGCGATCAAATCCATCATGCCACCGACAGATGGATATGCGAAGTGAGTATATATCATCCCTAACTTCCCGGCAACGAATGCCTCATTAATTTTACTTTCATCCTTCACTCCAAATTCCTTATCAATAAGTCCCTCTTTATACATTTCAGCCAGTTTTAATACGGCAGCTTTCGTTTCCGGCTGGATGCCTCCATAGGCAATTTTACCGTTGCTGTCGCTGATCCATTGAAACGGATACGCGTGAAAGCCGTTAAAGAAACCATTTAACTGACCCAGTTCTTTGGAGACGCCTAGCCCGTATGTCCCTTGAACCCCATCCGGATTGTTCTTAACAAACTCCGAAGCGATGTGAATTAATTCATCCATCGTCTTAGGTGGCTGCAAACCTAGCTTCTCCAACCAATCCTGACGGAGCCATAACACGTTCGAGGTCCAGAATCCCTGTGAAGTTTCTGGAAAGCCATACATTTTACCATCTATCGTGGCTGCATGAACGGCATAACCACCATCCTCGGCCACTGTCTTTTTCGTAGCATCGCTTGCATATTTCTTATATACTTCCGTCAGGTCCTCGATCATACCAGCTTCCACTAAATTTCTCAGTTGAATTCCGTCCACCCTAAATAGATCCGGAATATTGCCTGAAGAAATAATTACATTTGATTTAGCAGCATATTGATTTGAAGGTACAACCCATTCATTGATTAATTTAACTCCCAATTGCTTCTCGTAAAAGTCATAAACCAGATTGTTATCGATGGACTGTCCAGGTTCAAACTTGAGGTTGTCAGCACTTCTGCCAATCTTCACTTCAATAGGTGTCTCATATTTACCGAGTGGATCAACAGCTTCATTCACATTCCCAGCAGGAGTATTGGTGGCAGATGTTGAATGAGCTTCCTTTGTTTCTTTCGGGTCATTCGTTCCTTTACTGCCACATGCACTCAACACCGAGGTCATAACCATGATGATTAGCAAAAAAACAATCAAATATTTACCTCTTTTTACTTTCAATCGATGCTCCCCCAATCCATTATCATCTACAGCTCGAATTGTATATATTTACTTTAAGTGAAGCAGCATGCCTGAACAAGGGCAAATACTTGTCATGTTATGCACTCTGTTGCTATCTGTTGCTATCTATTGCTCTTTTTTTCCATTCAAAGTATGATGAAATTCAAATGAAGGGGGCCTTGGTTATGATAAAGATGTCTGCGCTTTTTCCTTTCAGATACGGAATTTTCCTAAAGCTTTTGACAACCTTTCTGCTTATATGTATTCCTGTCTACTTAATCAGCTCATTGATGAGTAAATCCGGAGTTGAACTCATTCGCCAGCAAATTCTTGTACTGATGGAGCAAAAGTCTGACTTCTTCGTTTCTTCCATGGATTCGGAATTAAAGCGCGTCTTTCAGCTGCAAGAAGACTTTCTTAAGGATCCGGATTTGCAGGTTATTAGCATACGTTCAGATACGTTAAGGCCTTATGAACGAACAAAAACGATTAACGACCTTCATTCCAAGCTGTTCACACTCTCGGTATCAAGTCGATATATTAAAGAGGCATTTATTATCATGCCGAACATCCAGAGACGTTTATCCTCGCTTACAGGCCTGACGGAAATGAATTCAAAAGAGCTGAACGATTTTCTTACAAAAAAGCCCTCAGCCTCCGGCTTAGTTGCTTTCGATGAGCGGATTTATTTCCCCATGGGCTTTCCTTACCTCACCAAAAGTCAATTTTTGTTAGTGATCGAATTGTCTGTTGATAAGATCAGTGAAGAGCTGGCCGACCCTAACGCGATAGGAAATGGTACCTCTTATATTATGGGCAGTGAAAATAGCACTTCTTTTATTATTTCTCCAAATGATGCTACTGCCGAGAACATACAGTTTATTCAACAAACCGCATCTATGCAGGATACCATGTTTAAAAAGGATAATAAAAACTATCTTCGCTTCACAAAACCATTTACATTTACCGATTGGTCCTTTGTAACCGTTGTTGAAGGAGACCAAATGCTACAGCCTGTATATTCGTTTAAAATATGGTTGTCCGTACTCTATGCGATTTCCATATTTGTCGTTCTCATCGTATCGCTGTTATTACTGCGCTTCATTCACAAACCGCTGCGCAAATTAATGCAAGCTTTCAAAATGGTCGAGATCGGCCAATTTGATATTAACCTCCAACACCGCAACAAGGACGAATTTCATTATTTATACCAGCAATTCAATCAGATGACGGGAAAGCTGAAAATACTCGTTCAGCAAGTGTACGAGCAGACGATCCGCAGCCAGAAGGCCGAGCTGAAACAGCTGCAGTCACAGGTGAATCCGCATTTTTTATATAATAGTCTGTATATTTTGTACCGGATGGCTCAAGAAGAGGATTTCGAAGGCGTATCGGCGATGTCCAAGCATTTAGGTGATTATTTCAAATTTATTACGCAAAATAAAGCTGATTTCATCCCACTGGACAAAGAGCTCCAGCACGCCAAAGTGTATACCTCCATCCAGCAGATCAGATTCGGCAGTAGAATCGCGTTTCATTTTGCTGAAGATGGTCCCTTGAATGCATGGGAAGTGCCCAGGTTAATTATCCAGCCTTTTCTGGAAAATGCTATTGTTCATGGACTTGAGGATACGTACAGCAATGGTCTTGTCAATGTCCGCGTCACCGCAGCCGCAGAGCACTTAACTGTCGAAATCGAGGACAACGGCAAGGGCGCCTCGCCTGAGCAGCTCATGAAATGGGAAGAACAAAGTACACTGGAGGATGAATTTGGCGATCACGCTTTGTGGAACGTACATCGCCGCCTGCAGCTGCGCTATGGCAGCAGCAGTGGAGTCAGGCTGCATACGAATCACTTGGGCGGACTCACCGCAACGCTGATTATCTTGATAGAAGGAGCGAACGAAGATGAATAACATTTTGCTTATTGACGACGAACCGGTTATTGTAGAAACTTTATTTAATATGCTATCAAGAATGGAACATTTGGAGCTGATCATCTGGAAAGCTGGTTCTGCTCCCGAGGGCATCGAGATTATGAAGAGCAACCGGATCGACATCCTGATTACGGATGTGCGTATGCCAGGCATGTCAGGACTTGAGCTAATCAAGCATGTGCAGAAGCAGTGGAGCCGCTGTAAAGTCATATTTTTGTCCGGCTATTCGGATTACGAATATTTGCAAACCGCTCTGCGGGAGAACGCCTTTGATTATTTGCTGAAGCCCATTGAGGATGAAGTGATTGTGGAAACGGTCCAGCGGGTGATTGCGGAGATTGCGTCCGACCTGCAGCTGCAGGATATTATGGTACAGTCGGAGCTGCAGCTGCAGAAAGCGCACTATTTGCTGCATAAGGATTTTTTCGAAAATTTATTGTTCGGCGTCCCTCTGACACCGGAGTCCATTGCCGGATACGTGCAAACGCTGCAAATTCCCCTTGATCCGGAGCAGGACATCATCCTTATGATCGGGAGAGCTGACCGCTGGCCACAGGACTTTCAGCTGAAGGACAAGCTGCTGCTGCAGTATGCTGTCAACAATATTGTCGAGGAATATTTGCGTGGGTCTTGCAGAATCGCCGCATTTATCGGGGATCGCCATGTAGTTTGGCTGATTCAGGCCCCCCCTTCTCAGCTTGATAGCCAAGATAGCAGCCACCTGCAATGGTACATTAACGAGCTGCTTGAGAAAATACAGCAATCCATCCAGCAGTATTTGCACCTGCCTGTCTCCTTTGTTCTCTCTAAACCCAATGTGGGCTGGCAGCAAATCCATCATACTTACAAAGAAATGGGCGACTGGCTACAGCGTGGCATCGGGCTTGATGAAGGCATCATCCTCGCCCAGCAGGCAAGCAGCATCCTTTCACAGTACAGTGAGCAGGAGCTTTTACCACAGGACATCAAAAGAAACATAAACCAGCTAACTAACCTGCTAGAATCCGGAGATAAAGTAACCTTTCACCATACACTGACCAACTTTTTCCACCATATGCAGAAAGCTGTTTTTCTTGATTTTACCCTGCAGTTGGAAATATTCGCGCACCTGACCGCCATGTTCCTATCCTACATGAACGCACGGAAAATAACGCAAAGCATCGGTGAGCAGCTTGATTTAAAGCTTCTTGCCAACTATGGCATGTTCGCCAATTGGCCTGCTTTTGAAGATTATTGCTCGCGCCTGGCTGTCCTGCTGTTCTCCTATGCTGAGGGTGAGAAGAAGGATCAGAAAAAAGATATTATCGATAAAGTGGACGCCTATATCATTAAATCATTGCATGAAAACACGTCCCTTGACCATCTGGCCAAAGTATTTCATCTCAGTCCCTACTATTTGTCACGGCTTTATCATGCAGAAAAAGGAATATCTCTATCGGAAAGAATGAAGCTGCTTAAGCTTGCCCGGGCCAAAGAGCTGCTGCTAGTGGAGGGGATCAAAATTCAGGAAGTGGCACTGGAGCTCGGCTTCTATAATGTCTCTTATTTTACTAAGTTTTTCAAAAAAAACATGGGGATATCTCCTCAGGAGTATAAACAGAATAATACGATATGACCTAATAATGATTACATAAAATCCATTGGATGGGCCACGACCATCTTTTCATTCCAAATTGATTATAATAGACATCATATTTTTATATTGGACGCGGATGCTTTCGCATTTTAAAATAAGGGAATAAAGTAAATATTATAACTAAGTAAACACACTGTTTAAAACTCACTACGTGTGGCCTGTAGGATATATTTTCTAAATGGAGGAGATTTGCTTGAGCAATCACTTATATATCGGCAGCAGCGAGGTCGACGTGACTCCCGATAAGAGCGTCATTCTTGGCGGAGCCACTATTAGCGGCAAAATCCGCGTCGATGCAATTAAAGATCCCTTATATGCGAAAACATTAATCATCCGTTCCAATCAGCGTCAGCTATGCATCATATCACTTGATCTGCTAATGATCACCAAGCGTTACGTGGAGCTTATTCGCGATGAAGCTGAAAGACGCTGGGGATTTGAGCGTGATGCGATCATGATCCATGCTACACAAAATCATAAAAGTCCCTCACTGGGTCATTTCAAAATCAGTGATACTTATAAAGGAATTCCTGCAGACTTAGATTGGGTTCGTGGAGGAGACGAGGGCTTTCACGCCTATGCCTTCAAGCAAATTATTGACTCTATCGAGACCGCCTATCATTCCATGATTCCAGTAGAAATGGGAGCCGCTAGCGGCATAGAAGGACGGGTCGCCTTTAATCGCAGGATGATCATGCGCGATGGCTCCGCAAGCATGCCAAGCAAAAGCGGTCCCCCGCAGCCGCACAGCCGGTATTTGGAAGGTCCGATAGACCCGGAGCTCGGCGTTGTCTGTTTCCGGGAATTGCAGCAAATAGCAGCCTCTGGTGCAGAACAGGGATCAGATCGCGATCAAGACCTAAAGCAAGACTCTCAACCAAGTTCGCAGCAAATCCGAGCGCTGCTCCTAAGCTATACCTGCCATCCTGTACATGAGATCACTAAATTTTTCATTTCTGCGGATTGGCCTGGAGCTTTGTCGGATCAAATGAAGGAACGATTAGGTGGTCCGTGTACCCCACTTGTGCTCAACGGAGCTTGCGGCAATATTAATCCATGGGATCCCTACGCGGAGAAACCAAATGACGATGCCCAGTATACAGGAAATATACTTGCAGATACAGCATGCAAAGTCATAGAGGGGATTACTTTCTCCGACGAAGCGGTCCTGGACTGGAAAATCAAACGTATTCAGATTCCACTCCGACACATGGACGAGACGGAAGTCGCAAATGCGAAGCAATATTTGGCCGATAATCCGATTCCAAAGTGGCTGGACGAAGTTGTGCTGGACGACAAATGGGTGTACGCATCGGGCTTAGTGGATTTGTACGAGCAGTACGAGCGTCAGCCCTTGTACGATTATGAAGTTCAAGTTTTGCGTATTGGTGATGCGGCTTTTGTCGGCTTGCCCGGAGAGCCTTTTGCGGAAACCGGTATGGAAATCAAGCTGGCTTCGCCCGCATATCCCACATATATTGTTCACAATACGCAGTTCGCCGGGTACATTCCAACGAAGGAAGCATTCCCGCATGGCGGATACGAAACTACAACATCCAACTGGTCTAAATTCGTTCCTGAGGCTGCGGATATGATTGCTGCTGCTTCGCTGGAATTGCTGCGTGAATTGTTTTAAATTTGCCTCATGAAAAACGGAGAGGATCTGCTACTTTAACGATGTTTTTCATCGTTAAAAGCATCAGGTCCCCTCCACATCCTTACTTTAACGATGAAAAACATCGTTAAAATCCCTTTTAACCACCCTGAGAGGCCATCTGGCCTCTTTTAACGATGAAAATCATCATTAACGCGACGGATTGACCTGGAACACTTGCTTTAACGATGAAAAATATCGTTAAGTGGACACACCGGCACACCGACTGCTACTACATTGCTGCTTCCTCCCATTCTTCCTCCACGTCCCTTCCCTCTCAGCTGCAAATGGCAATAAGGAAAATCTGTCCCTTAACCAAACTTTTTGAGAAGCACTCCATAAGGAGTAGCGACACTAGTCATATAAACACCGTTCTGCCGGTAATTCCCGTCATGATGAATACATTCCCACGGTGCCCCTCCCCAGCCTTGCTTGCGATAATCTTCTTCCAACATACCGTCCACATAAGCCTCGAACATCTCCTGGGATGCATCAGGATCCGTCAAACTCAACGCATACATATACCAGCCTGCCGGTGTTCCCCAGTACGCACCGTTCTGATAGGTGTTGATCGGATATTCGGCCGTTTTCTTCTCCCAGACAGATTCCTTCGAGGCGTCGGCATCTGTCGGTACATGGCGCACATTGCCCTTCAGACAGGTCGTACCCTTGCGATAACCGTCCAGGATGGCTGCAAGCGCCGCTTCATAAGGCAGATCCTCCAGCAAATCCAAATAGATTGCATAGGCGGTTCCCCATACATCCGGTTGTCGGCCATACTCCGTTGCCGCAAGCAGCCAACCGGAATCACTCCCGAACACCAAGGGCACATGATGACGGATCTGCCGGGAAATCCGGATATACATCTCGGCTTGATCTGCCTGGCCGCACAGCTCCATAATTTCGGCCATTAAGATGGAGGAACGATATTTAAGCAGCGTGCTAAATAGCAGGCTTCCGGTCTGAATGATACTGTCCACGAAACCAAAGTTAACCGCCCGCGGCTTAAGCGCGGAATAGACAATACCCGTATCGGGTTCGGCAGCAGGCACAAGGAAAGCTCCCTCCAGCCGCTCCAACAGTGGAATTCCTTCCCACATCTCCATTAGAATTCTCTGATTACCTGTTGTCTTGATATAAAAATGGGCCATTTCAATAAAATAAAATTGATCGCAATAGGGCGGATGCTCTCCCCAGCCATTACCTGCCTGGTCGGTTCCCGGGCTATAGGTGCCCGGGTAAAAAACCGGCTGGCCATCAAGATTAATATGGTCTGCTACCGCAAAGGCCGGAACGACACCCTCGTCCAGTTCTATCGGAGTCCTTCCATTCTGTGTCGAAGCTGTCAGGCGAAGCATGCCGAGAAGTTCTTCGGCCGAAATCATTCCGCTGTCCAACGACATAGCAAAATCTCGAATCCAGAATGACGGATAACACGACCCGCCGCCAGGACGAATCAAGGTAATGCCTGTCGTATTCCTGACAGGCATCGAAGGCTGGCTCGCTGCAAGCTCCTCTCCGCCGGGCAGATCCAATAGGCTGACTTCAGGTTGAATACGTGAAGCCTCCACCACTTGCCTGGTCAAGACGCGCAGTTTATCCCACCTATCCGAATGCTGATTCATATTTCATCCTCCGATTTCAGCGGAATAACCATATTCCAGGTCACGCTATTAAACTCATAGGGGGCTGGTCCATTGCCCGTTGCCAGGAACAGGTGCGTAGGCTTTCCATTATGGAACAGCAGATTGGGACGCTCAAGATTATTCGGTGAGCTGATTGCAGCATCATCCCACAGAATCTTCGTACTGTAAGCCTTAGGCTCGGCGTGAATGTCCCAGTGGATACAATCCTGGCTCGTTGCATATACACCGGCTCCCCACTCTCCTGTTAATCCTCCGCATTCATTCTTATAATCATCCTTCACCAGCATATGGAACATCCCTTCGGAATACCAAATATAAGGATCCTCGACATGAAAATCAGGATTGTCAAAGCGCAGGATTGGATCGTCCTGCAGTCGTTCATACGGCCCTTCCGGCCGGGACGCCTTGGCGACTCCCAGCTTCAAGGTAGACATGGCGTACTCACGTGATTTATAGACCAAATACGTTGTACCGTCTGGCAAAATGACTGCAGATGGATTTGATGTAATTGTGCAATCCCAATGGCCTGGTTTTCGCGGTTCCAACAGGGGGAAATCCCGTCTCGTCCACGGGCCGAATACCGAAGGGGCTGTTGCCAGTCCAATCCGCTTGTTATTCCATACCTCCAACGCTCTTTCGGCTGATATTGCATCCCCCGCTCCCGGAATAGGCCCCCCATATGTCGTTCCAAAATAGAACAGATAGTACGTTCCATTCCAGTACTTAATGGAAGGATTATGCTGATTCAAGGCATCGAAATATTGGCGTTCTCTTCTCTTTAATACAACCTCAGCAAATTGATAAGGTCCCTCCGGTGTATCCGAGGATGCCCGGACGATCTCGCAATTAAACAGCCACTGATGACCAAACCCCAGCTCCTTGCGCCATCTCGAAGCAAATAGATGATAACGTCCATCCTCTCCCTTGATAGCTGAGCCGCATCAAATGTAATAATCCTCCATTTGGAATCCGCCATTCCGAGGTGCCGGAAGGATCCTGCTGTGAATAGGATTGGCCACTAGTTATCCCTCTCCTCCTGAAGCTTGTATGAATAGCCATCTTGCTTAGCCAGCCATTTAATCTCCTGATAGGTATTGGTAATGGAAGCCTCTTTCGCTTTCAAGCACATCAGGACACTTATCAGCCCCGCATCCAGTGGAGTCTTGGAGCGCCCGCCCTGCATCATTTCAATAAAGTTTTCACATAGTATAACATCCCCTCCTCCGTGTTCATCCCCGGAAGAGGAAATATCGTGGATTTCGACATGATCTTCATGATGCATGAACACCTTGATCTGGCTCGTAAAATAATCGAACTCCATCGTGCCTTCAACACCAAGGAAGCGAAAGGTGCGGGCACCTGCTTTTTTGCGGACATAGAAGTTCTGAGAATATACAGCATGCATGCCGCTTTCGTACTCAATAATGGCGCTTCCGGAATCCTCATTCCCCGTATCCACTGCAAAGCAGCACATGTCATGATGGGCAGGCTCGCCGCGCAGCCGATGCAACGTTGCACTTTCTGGGCAGCTGTACTGCTCCTCACAATTCCCGCATTTCAGTTTAGCCGGCTTATTCCCTTTGAATACTTGTTTAGCTTTCATCGCGCACAATTGTGTGGGCTGCAGACCAAGCATGAAATTTATCATATCAAAATCATGGGTCGCCTTCTGGAGAAATAATCCTCCTGTTTCATTCTCGTCCCGGTACCAGCCTTGAAAATACACATTGCCATAGCTGACATTATTAATAACTTGAACATGCTCGATAGCTCCGAGCCTTCCGGAATCCAGAATTCTCTTGGCTGCCCGGCCAAGGTTGCTGAGCCGAAGCGAGAATGGAACCGCTACTTCGGTTCCTGAGCTTTCATACGCTTGCTTTAGCGCCAGCAAATCTTCCATGTTTGTGGCAACCGGCTTCTCCAGAACCAGAGGGATTCTTCTCTGCAGTACTTTTATCGCCATCTCGGTATGGAGCGAGCACCGGGTGCCAATGATAACACCATCAAGCTGTTCTTTATCCAGCATTTCATCCACATTTTCGTACAAATTAGGTGTCAGACTTCTTTCCTGCAATGCTGCCTGGACTGTATCCAAATTCGTGTCATTAATGGCCGTCAAGCGAATATCCCGGTTCAATTTCAACAAGATGTCACTGATACACCTTCCCCGGTTTCCATAGCCAATTACTGCAATATTCATTATCTAACAACTCCTTGATCCAGTAGAAATACAGCTTCAGCTCTTGTCGCCTCTGCTAGCGGTGCGAATAAATGATTGTCTCTGCCCTGCATAAGCCCAGCCTTGAAGACCGTGGCAACATAGGGAACCGCCCACAAGGGAATGAGATCTTTATCGGCAAACGTCAGTGCATATGGCTCCGTTATGGGAAGCTTCAACGCTTTTGTCAATATCGCCGCCATCTCGGAACGGATAATTTTGTTATTCGGGTAGAACTTGCCGTCGCTGTATCCGTCAATAATTCCGGCATCTACAGCAAGTGCGACAGAATGCCTCGCCCATTCCGGAATTATCGATGAGTCTGTAAAGGTGAGTTTTTTAGGCCCGGACTCGGGCTTGGCATCAGACTCGGACTTAGGCTCGAGCTCAGACTTGGGCTCAACCTTTGCCCCAGACTCGGCCTCCAGCTTTAATGCGCGCATCAGCAAAGTCACGAATTCAGCACGGGTAATCGCAGCATTCGGACGGAACGTTCCATCCGGATACCCATTCACAATTCCGCGTTCGAGCGCTCTGGCAATGGCCGCGGCAGCCCAGTGAGCGGCTGGTACATCTTTGAGCGTTCCACCTTTAGGATTGTCTTTTACAGCATTCGGAGATTGCTCCGTCGGCTGCTTGACCTCTTCCCCATTTGTTTCCTGCTTTGGCCCAGGAGAAGGAACCGGAGAAGGACTTGGCGATTCCACATGAGGCTCAGGCCGGGAACCGGGAGTCGAATCTGTTATAGCTACAGTGAAGCTCCGGGCAGGCCCCGCGCTGAAGCGGAAGAAAAGGGGCACTTCTGATCCTGTCAAGCTTGAAAGATATTGTTTCTTGAGCGTAACTACATCACCATTGATTGTATAATCCACATTAAGCGTCAGCTCATCCTCGCCATTGGCAATACTGGTTAAGGTTTGCCCATTCAAGAACAGGCTTAGTTCCAGATCTGCCGCATGGGCAATATTTTTGTCAAAGGATGCATTTGTCGGCGTAATCGTTGGATCTATTGGCGTTTCCATGTACACTTCAACTTCGTTTAGTAACATCATCGAGCCTGCCTGTCCGGGACCATCGGGTTTAATCGCTCTGATCTGGATATAACGAAAGTCTGCTGCCGGAATCCGTGAAGCAAAGCTTCCACCCGTGAAGTTTTGAATGTGGGCGATTGTTTCGTAGCTCTGACCGTCAACCGACCCTGCAATTTCAAATTCTGTCGCATAGTTGGCTTCGTGCATATGTCCTTGAATCAAGCTGATTTGCCTGACTTCCTCAAGATCCACTTCCCAGTTCCATGCAAACACCATGTTAGAAGCTGCAAAGGTGTTGATGTCCCCATCGTTCGCCTTGTCCGCTTCGCTCCCCGGATGGGTCGTGCTGTCTGCTCCGCCGCTTGTATAAGCTTTAGCCGGCCGGTTCAATGCGTAATTCCCGGAGCGTGTCGTATGAAATCTGACTGTAATCTCCGCTGTATCCGAGTATCCGCCATCAACGCTTGCCGCCGTGATAACAGCAGTACCAGCCTGATTCGCATGCACTACGCCCTCTTGATCAATGCTTGCCACATCTGGATGGCTGGAGGTCCAGACCACCTGCTTGTTTGTCGCGTAAGCCGGTATGACGCTGGCAACCATTGTCGCCGTGTCTCCAATAAGAAGATCCAGGGAACTCTCATTGAGCTGTACCAATTTTACGGAAGTATCCAATTCGTACCCCTGAATATAACCGTCCTCTACAGGGATGCTGTCATCCATACTTATTCTCACTGCAACCTGGCCATACGCATTGCGAATAAGCAGATTTCTATACTTCACCCCGAGCTCTGTGAGCGCAAGATCATTCTCCATGGCCAACAGCCATGCAGAGGCACTTCGGCCTTGCATCGCAGAGGATACCTTCATTGTCCTTTTCAACCACTGATTCTGGCCTTGCCCACTTAGATCGGATGCAGGATTACCAGAGATGTGCCACTGGTCGTACCAACCACCCTGATCCTTTAGTCTCTTTCCGTCAGCCGTCACGATATCTATGCCGCCAATTGCTGCAGCATCGGATAACAGCATGAACTCATACTCCAGCACATCCCCTGCCTTAAAGACATATTCCTGAGAGGACACCTTCTGGTAATAGAAACGATCCGCATCTGTGGAATCTGTTGTTTTTTGATTTACCTCCACCACATTCTCGTGATAAACCTCTACTTCATTTAGCGCCAATTTGGCGTTAAATGCTGGTGTATCGCTTGTGAAGGATATAGCTACCCTTATATACTGGGCATTCCGATCTTCGAAGCGTATCGTCTTCCAGCCGCCGCCGAACGCCGTCACCTCTTCAATATCCGTGAAATCAACGCCATCCACGGAAGTTGAAATCTTCATATCCACATTATTCAGCGGATCTGATATTTCATCCAGCAATAGGCGAATTTGATTCATATTGTGCACAGCACCCAGGTCCAAATTCCAATGCCAGGGATCCTGTCCCACAGAGCGGGCACTTGTAGCCGGATTCCCGTCATTCGCTTTAGCCGCTTCGTGCCCTTGCAGCATAGCTGCATCGGTACCGTCATCCTGCAACGCTTGCGCAGATTGTTCAAGAGCAAGATTGCTCGTGTTGTATACAGCTATTTCAGCAATAGCCATTTGTTTGCCTTCCAAAGGATTTACAGGCGCAGTGGCTACCACCCGCACATAGCGGGCGTTCTGCGGACTGTAGGTCGTATAGCTACCGCCCTCAAAATCGGCAACCTCGCTAACAACACTGTAATTGCTGCCATTCTCGGACACCTCTATCTTAAAATCAGTTGCATAGGCGGTCAGTGGCATCACGACTTTAATCTGATTAAAGTCGGTTGCAAACCCCAGATCTACAGCAGCCTTCCATACGGTTGCGCGAGGCACCTGCGCACACGTGGTTGGATCGTCATCCACAATAGCTTCGTAACCCATCGTTTTGGTCGTTATATTATCGCCGCCAATATAGAAGGCTCTAGCTGGCTTGTTCAGTGCCAGGTTCAATTCAGAAGGTTCATCCTGCAGGTCATTATAAATCTCAAGCTCATAAATGACCATTTGATTGCCGGGCTGATTCGCCCCATCCGGCTTGACCGCAACGATTCTGACAAATCGCGCTTCACTGTCATCGAACGACTCTTCACTGGTTCCACCAGTGAAGCCAACTACGGATTTAATCGTGGTGAAGTTGATCCCGTCATCCGAGATCCGAATATCATACTTGGACGCATAGTAAGCAGGATCCATCTTTACCACAACTCTATTGATATTTTGCACCGATCCCAGATCAACCTGCTGCTGCCACGCGTATTCATGGATTGAAACAGCGTACGTTGCCGGATCACCATCTACGGCGTTCTCCGGATCCCGGCTGGGATGCATATCCGCTTCGCGACCTTCCGGCGAATCATATTGAACTGTAACCTGTTTGTTATAGGCCAGGTTGTCGAGTATGGATTGATTAGTAGTCTCCACCGTTAGGGATGGATTAGCTGATGACAAGTTACAGGCAGCATCTCTTGCTGCTACAGTGAATACATAGCTTTGTCCAGGTTGCAAATTACGCACAG
This sequence comes from Paenibacillus eucommiae, assembly GCF_017874215.1. GTDB lineage: Bacteria > Bacillota > Bacilli > Paenibacillales > NBRC-103111 > Paenibacillus_AI > Paenibacillus_AI eucommiae. The sequence goes on along the minus strand of NZ_JAGGLB010000026.1, from coordinate 9,976 downwards.
TGAAGGTCGTATCTGTCGTAACCCCTACGACAATATCATCACGCTTAATTTCATAACCCGTAACTGCCGTATTATCTGCAGATGCACTCCACTGCAAAGTCACACTATTGTCAGTCACCGCTGTATCGGTTTCTGCCAGAGAGAATGCTGCAGGAGCATCTGGCGCCTCCGTGTCTGCCGGAATGACTCGCGGATTCAGATCCTGATACGCTTGCTCTAGTCCGGCATTATTTATTATGGATGCCGGAAGTGTTAGTGGATCCTCCACAACCTGATTGCTGAGAAACACTCCGTTCTTGCTGTTGTCATATAGCTTGGCAGATTGATCCCAGAAATTATAGGAAAATAACGTGTTACCTTTATTGTCATTTAAAAACAGATGATTACTGCCCGCAATATCAAATGAGACATTATTGATAATCGTGTTATACCGGCTTTTATTGTCCAAGTATATAGCGCCATGCGTATGGACGTCCGAGATAACGTTTCCTGAAATGAGCTGATTGCGATCAGCAGAGAGCGAATAGATTCCCGCTCCATCAATCAACGTGTGCATGGTGTTCCATATTTTATTGTTAATAATTTTGTTGTTCTCGACGATCGTCGGAATCGTGTACCCGATAGATCCTCCTTCATCGGTTTCCCCCCAGCCCCATCCGATTGAAATTCCGGAATAGGGTAAATCGGTAATTTCATTGTGGGCAATGACCGTATTCCTCGTATATCCCGTCCAGATGCCCACTGAATCGTGATATTCTGCACCTGCTTGAGTAATAAAATTATTTTTAATCGTATTGCGGTCTACTGCCCTGACTTCTACACTCGGATGATAATCCTCCTGCTTCACATCGCCCAGCATGATCGCATTACCTGAAATGTCTCTGAATATATTCCCCTGGATCAGGTTATCTTGTGCCCCGTAATCGATATTCAACCCGACTGCGCCAAGATGTACAAACGTATTCCGTTCAAAGTGAATGTTGCGCCCGCCACTGATCGTTACGCTTGCCGGCATTTTCACATCCGTGTAGGAATATGCGACAGGCGGTGGCTCATTAGGTGACATAAACCCGGCCTGAATATCTCTGAAGCCATACTCGGTATTGGGCTGCAACCATGTTCCATGGGAGAATGTTAATCCCTCAAACACAACATGCTCAAGAGGCTGTTCCAACGTCCCTGTCCCCTTCACCAACGTTTCCAATACAGGTGCTATGACTTCAGCAGTAGACATGTCTTCACCCGTCAGAGGCTTATAGTAGATGAAATGACCTGTCCGGTCCAGATACCATTCTCCCGCTTCACCCAGCAGCTCATAAGCATTTTCAATCCATGTAGGATTGCCCGCTTGCACCGACCTTGTATTGTTCACCATCGTGAAACAGGGCTCATCCACGGTAATCGTGCCATCTGTAATCGCGGCAACGCTGCAGCGGCTTTCCGTCCAGAGCTTACGAAATACTAGTTCGATATCTCCAACATTGCCCCAATCCTTTATCGTCAGATCTGTTGTTGTGTAACCGGTTGCCGTTTTCTGAGCGCCGGGCAATTCTCCGCCTTTGGCCCGTACAGCTCTATGCCCGTTCACATAAAGCTGACGCGTTTCCAAAGAAGCGGCTGCTGGTGCGCGATAAATATTGGCAGCGGTATCGTGCAGCTCCCAGCCCGTGATCACTGCTCCGCCGCTTATCACCGGTGTCTCGCCAGGATAAGCTTTGTAATAAATATCGAAGCCATTGCTTCCTGAATCCGCCGAAAACAATTCGAAGGGTTCATTGAGTGTATAGGTACCGCCGCGCAATAGAACGATAATATCGGAGCTCATATTCTCGTTGAGCGTTCGTACTTTGTCCCTTCCTGCTTCCAGAGAACATGGAACACTGACCTCGCATATAGTTCCGGCTCCATTGGGAGCTACGTATATGTCCACACCAGAAGAAGCCCTTGCTTCCGGCTGACCTACAAAAAAAGCGGAGCAGAGTTCAATGAACAGAGAGAAAACCAGAAGATAAATCAGTTTTTTTCGCATAACAAAATACCCCCTAACAAGATTTGATCGAATCAAACAAAGTAAAAAGAGTGATCGGCAAACATGCGGCCGGCTGCCCGGCCACATATTTCCTATGTTCATTTAACTGTCATTTGGGTCTTACAGCTTAACGGATTTTTTTCCACTCCTCGATTTGCCGCTGCTTCTCTGCAATTACTTTCTCTGCTCCCGCTTTATTTAATTTATCGAGGAATTCGGGCAGCAATTTGTCCGGGTCTGCTGTTCCGCTGAGCAAGGCATCCTTATACTGCGCGTAAACTGCGTTAGTCTGCGCAATCTCTGACTTAATCGGGTCGGGATTAAAGGTGAAGCCTAGCAGAGGTGACGCATCAGCTGTCAGGTTCAACTCCAGTGTTTCCTCCCAGATCCCAACAGCATCCGGTGATGTATAATAGGCATTGAACTGATTGCCGAAGAGCCAATCTGTTACAGGATTATATCCATTGTTATCCTTTACTTTTTCAATGACATTATCTGCTGTTTTGTTGTAGTGTACGCCTTCAATTCCATTGCAAATCAGGTTATATAACTCTTTATCACTATTCATAAGTTCTAGGAACATCATTGCCCGTTCAGGATTTTTGGAGGTTGCGCTTATCCCCGTCATTGTAGCAATGGAACGGTTGGTTGTAATAATCGCTTTACTTAAGGGCTTGAACTTCTGGTCTACGTTCAGCGATGCCTTCGCTTCCAGTTCAACCCCTGGTTTGATTGGCGAACCAATGCCGAAGAGACTGATCTTGCCAGCTTTGGCATCTGCCGCTCTTTCCACACTTGTACGCAGGGCAGCATCTTTCGGGAAATAGCCGGCTTGATACCATTTGCGCATCAATTGAACGAAGCCCTTAAATTCATCTGACGCATATTGATTAAATACTTGTGTCTCCGAATCGTCAAGCCGGATCCAGCCAACTGAGGTATCTTCCCCAATACTGTCCATCTCAAAATAAGGGGGCTGGCGAGTAAAGGGATCAGCATCATCCTTCGCATAATTCAGCGGATCATAAGATTCGTTCCATGCCGCCAGATAGGGCTCCATATCCTCATATTTCTGAACAGCATTCAGATCGATTTTATATTTATCTATATAACTCTGATTAACCTGCAAGCCATAAGGCATCGCAATAATCTGCCAATTGATCGCTCCATAGATCTTTTGGTTCACCCTGGCCGCATTCCAGACAGAATCGGGTACTGCCGCTTTCAAGGTGGGAGCATATTCCGTCAACAAATCATCAAGAGGCAGCAGCGCCCCTTTGGAAACATTCTGGAAATAATTGTTACTCCAAGGAGCTGTAAACATAAGGTCGAAAGTATCGCCTGCTCCAGTCATAACATTCATTTTCTGATCATAAGTTCCCCAATCCACGGGAATCAGCTTAATCTTGGCATTGATCTTGGACTGAACAATTACATTCATGGCGTCCTGCACCATGGCAACATCTTTCATATTCTGCGGTGTGTTAGGAAAATACCAAGTCAGCTCAACCGGATCAAGCTTACCCGCCTCTGTCTCATTAGAACCCGTTTCATTAACCCCTGTTGTACCGCTCTGATTGGTGGCCGCAGGCGATGCCGTGTTTCCCCCCGCATTGTTTCCGCATGCACTAATCAGAATCATCAAGACAAGAAACAAACTTGTGAATGCGATATTGCTTTTCAACCTCATTCTAAGCCCTCCTCTATGTGTTACCAACCCCTGTATCCGATCGGCATGAGCTCATCATACAGTGGCGCAACAGATTAAATAAACGCCAAATCATCTAGTTTTGCTTGAAAACAATACCTTGGAAGGTTTGAAATTTAAACATCTGGCCCTATTCTATAGAGACTGAAGGTAATTCAGGGAAATAGGATCCAATCCCTTTGATCCATCATGCAATCTTACATGCGGAATTCCCCCCATATGCTGCAAATGTTTCTGCGCAGCATAGAAGGCGGCTTCGATACCTTTTGTGCGAAGATATTCATGATTAGTCCATGTATACTTCCCTTCCGATATGGCAGGCAATCCGAGATGTCCATAGAAGGCTACTTCCGGGAATAATTCTTTAATAAGAGGCGACGTGAATGCGGTTAAATCCACATCCAATCCGCACCAAGGCATTCCCCATAATTGAATGAGATTGACTTGGCTGATCAGCTCATCGTTCAACGTTTCTCCTGAAATGATCAATTGAGGCCGCAGCTTGCGGATATGACTCAATATTTGATTTGTTCCTGTCTTATAATCACAGCGTTTGTCCTTAATCTCAAAACCGATCTGGTCCAGCATGATCGCTTGGACATCATACTTGGCCAGGAATGAACTGATTTGCTCCAGCAGGACATTTTGCCACACCAGGTGATCCGGCCTCATGTAGATGAATGGGCTTGTAGGACCAGCCCAGCCTGCCGGTTCCCCGTGTTCATCCCGCAGCTGCATCTCCATCAATTGCTTGTCATCAAAAAGCTGCAGTCCTGGATCGTAACCCCAATAATTCATATGCGGCATGATGCATGCACGCTCCAGTTTCGCTGTCTCCACCATACGGGTAAATCCATATTCTCCGCCCAACTGCTCGCTGGGTTGATAGTTCGGGTAGTCCTTATCATAAGGGCCGCACCAGCCAGGGATATAAATGAGGGTTCCCTCCGCTAATTGACGGGAGGCCAGGTCGTTGATTAAAGCTGTCGCATCGTCAAACCGATGGCTGATTTCTCCACTGGACAGCATCATATCCAGCGTAATAATCCGTTTGATTGGAGCTGTGAACTCTTTATTCACGATTCCTGCAGGCCTGTATGTCCGGTATAAGGCAACACATTCTGCTAAGCTTTCAGCCTGGCCCCATATGAGGACGAGATTCTCTTGGTTCTCTTCGGTTCGCCACACCCATTCCCAGCCGCGCTGACCCGAATAGACCTCCATATCCGTTTTGTCTTCTGGATCAAATAAGGTAAAATAACGGCCTTCATATTCAATGACTCCAATGGGACAGGAATAATGTCCGGGTAATGGCAGTTGTTCATGGTTAAACGTGTGGTCTAAACGTATACCGCTATGAGTAGGCAAATGAAGTGCCAGCTTCGTTATATCCGAGAAACGAAGCGTCAGTTGATTCTGCTCCCTCCATGCTGTTACTTCTGGAACCCCCAGTGGGATGATCGTGCTTTCCAATCCTATTTTCCACATTTGCTTGGTTTCTGCAGCCATTATACTCATACTCATGTCCATATCTTTAGTCCTCCTTGTAGTGGTGAATCAAATTATCGGGAATCTGATTTAATGTTTTTCAGCTTGTATTCACTATAGGTTACGCCATATTTTTTCTTGAATAATGTGTAGAAATATTTTTTATTCTCGATGCCGACCTTTTCCAGAATTTCTGTAAGGGACTGGTCCCCCGATCGAATAGCTTCCATCGCCTTATCCATCCTGACATCCAGCATATAATCAGCAACGGACTGGGAGAGTGTTTCTCTGAATACCTTGCCAATGTACACCTTGGACATATTCATCGTATGAGCGATGCTTTCCAGTGATAAATTACGGTCTGTATAATTCAGCCTGATAAGCTCGATCATCGTATCTACAAGCACTGTACTTCGCTTTTCCTTCTTCGATGCTACAATCTTGGTGATATGGGTAAAAAGCTCAACAAATAAGCGTTCAATCTCGCCAATTGTCTCTAATTGATGAATTTGCTGAATAAAAGCATTGTAATCAACCTCGAAACGATCCAGGCCGTTATCTTCAATTAATTGCAAAGTGTCATATACGGAATAGGTCAAATAATGGATGTTAGACATAACCCGGTCCACAGTGTGATTGCCAAGCTTAGTCATGATTCCGCTGAGAAGAGCTGCTGCTTCCTCCAATTTCCCGTTCACCAGCGCTTCGTACAGCTGCCCATCCTCCTGTGCCGATATTTTATAAGGTTCTGTACTCCTGTCGCTTACGAGGGTTGGCGTTATCAGGGCGCCATGTCCAAATATCAAACGGTAACCCGTGTGCACAAGCACTTCCTCATAGCCTCGATGCATATCCGACATTTCGGGTGAAGCGTATCCAAAAGCGGCTGTAACCGACAAGCTTAAATGCTGCATGCACCAGCTCTGAATTTGTGCGCCAATTTCGGCAATCTTCTCATTATCATCTCCGGACAAGGCCTCTTGGTCCACATTCAAGATAACCACAACCAGATCATTCCCCATATCCACGGTTTCATTCTTGTAATGAGCACCAACCATTTCACTAGCCAAATTACCGATTGAAAAACGAAGCAGCATTCGATCCTTCTCGGAAAACTGCCGCTTGAACTGCTCAAAGTGATCAATTCTAAACGCCATCAACAAATAGGCTTGCGTGGGATCAAGAGCAATCTTATATTTCTTGAACAAGGCAGGCATATTATCTAGGGTTGGCTGCTGCTGCAGCAACATACCCTTCAAAATCTCATGCTTCCGATTGATCATTGTACCTCTCATCGACACATAAGCTTCCGAAATCGTGTTGTTCAGAAAAGCAAGCTCATGCGTTCTTGGTTCGTCAGCTTGAGGGGAAGTCAGCAGTTGACTCGCTTTGCTTACTAATTGTCGAATCGGCGAATACAAACGCCAGGAAAGCAGAAAAGAAGCTAATAAGCCAATGAACAGCAAGCCAAGCACAACCAGGATGGTGGTCTCCCGTGTCTTGCGGATATCCGCTATAATCGTTTCATAGGGAGTAACATGAATGAATTTCCACCCTAAAGAGCCTGTAGAAACATAGTTGACCATCACTTTCGTGTGATCTAAGGTATCCAAAAAATAACCCGTATCTTTATTCATCTGCGCTGCTTTAATCCCGATCCTCTGAGCAAACTCAGTGCTAATTTTACTGTCTCGCGATGTGCTGATGATCGAACTATTCTTGTCAATGACAAAGGTATCCCCTTCTGACCAGGCAGTCTTGGTTTTCATCGCATTCATGATGCTTTGCAAATACTCTCCCTTAATGTTTACAATCACAGCGCCTTCTACAGTGTCGTTACTTGTTACTGTGTCGTACATGATATAGGTAAACACCGGAATGCTGTTTCCCCCGCCTTCTCCTTCCAAGGAATCATGAATGGTCCGCGGAATAGGAACAAGCCGTCCCGGCTTCTGCAATCCAGGGCTCTCCATCATAGCGACGATTTCCTTGTCGTAGAAAGAATCCCTGCTATGCACAGAGCGGTTTCCCGAAGCCAGATAACGCTTCATCTTACTATTGTAAATATAAACCGAATGTACAGAAGAATTTAACTGCATCGAACGATTGATCCGGTCCATCGCACCGATTAATTGCAAATAATCAGGCTTAGTCTGATACATAAGCGGAATTGTATCCACTTCCCCATACATGGACCATGTGAAGTTGTTTGCATTCTCATTCATATGGTCCGCACCATAACTAATTTGCGACAGAAAGATGCTGTTGTTTCTGGTGACCGTCTCCAGAGCGGATCGCTCAAAGCTGAAATACAATACAGCAGATAAAACGATTGTCATTGCTGCAAGAATAATCATAATGTAGACAAGCATTTTTACAAACATACTGGATTGCAATAACAGCTTCACAAGATCAATCCCCTCAATTAAACTAATTATCCTTTAACAGCTCCAACCGTAAGTCCCCGCACAAAATACTTTTGAAAAAACATATATATACATGCAATCGGACCTATCGCCAAAACAGCCATCGCCATTCTTGCCGTTTCAGCCGGAATCCGTAAAAGACCAGCGCTTGCCTGCAAATTGGAAGACATAACCTCAATATTGGTCATCAAAGTCATCAGTAAATATTGCAGCGGCAGTAACTTTCTATCTTCAATAAATAAAAGACCCAGGTACCAATCGTTCCAGTAAATTAAAGAAATAAACAAACCTACAGTAGCCAGCACCGGTGTGGATAAAGGGACAATGATTTTAGAGAAAATGTACAATTCTCCCGCTCCGTCTATTTTAGCTGATTCAATTAAGGAATCTGGAATAGTAGCGAAGAACGTACGCATCAAAAGAACATAAAAAGGCTGCACGAGATAAGGAATAATTAAGGCCCAAATCGTATCTTTTAAATGCAAGTATTGGCTGACTAAAATGTAAAAAGGTACAAGACCGCCATTAAACAGCATGGTGAAAAAAATATAAAATGAGAACGGATTCCGAAATACAAAGTCTTTACGCGACAACGGATACGAAAGTAAAGAAGTGAAACAAAGTGCAGATATAGTTCCCAGCACCGTAACCAAAATAGTAATTTTATAAGAATCGAGCAGCTGCTTGGAGTCGTTCCATATATACCGATACGCGTCTAAGCTGAATTCCTGCGGGATTAAACCGTAGCCATGGAGCGTCAAAGCATTTTCTGATGTGAGCGATGTGGATACGACCAGCCATAAAGGGATGATGCAGATGACCGTAAGCAGGATTAGAGTCAGGTAAAGCACACCTTTTCCTATGGCAGCTTTGATTAGTATACTATGCATTCGTACAACCTCCTATATCCTAAAAACAGTTTTTTAAAAAAGGGCATTGTCTTTGTCCACCTTACGCACAATCAAATTCGACACAAACACAAGAATAAACCCGACAACCGCTTGATAAAACCCGGCCGCAGAAGCCATCCCGAAGTCACCAACCTTCCTTAACATGCGAAACACATACGTATCAATAACATCTGTCGTCGCATACAGCATGCCTGAATCACGTGTAACATTGTAAAACAAACCGAAATCCGCATAAAAAATGCGACCGATTTGCAAGAGCATCATAATCGTGATCACAGGTATAATCAGCGGCAGTGTAATATAAAACACCTGCTGCAATTTAGTCGCTCCGTCCAGCTTGGCCGCCTCGTAATACTCCGTATTGATCCCCAATATGCTGGCCAGATAGATGATGCTCGTGTACCCCGCACTTTTCCACACCGATACAAGCACGAGAATGGCTGGCCAGTAGCCCGGAGATGTAAACCATGAAACCGATTCGATTCCAAAATAGGCCAGGATTTGATTGACGAATCCATCCGTCGTAAGCATGGCATACACAAAATAGCCGACGAGTACCCATGAGAGCAAATAAGGCAAAAAGTAAGAGGACTGAAAAATCGTATTCAGTATTCTATTCTTAACCTCGAACATGAGCAGAGCAAGGGCGACTGACACTATCAAGCCGCAAACAATAAAAAGCGAGTTCAGCATTAACGTATTAAACGTAACGGACCAAACGTCCCTTGTTGCAAACAAAAATTCGAAATTTTTAAAGCCCACCCACTTACTTCCCCAAATCCCGTCTGCGTACCTGAAATCCTTAAAAGCAATCAAGATACCGAACATGGGCAAATAGGAGAAAATCAAAAGAAACAGCATGCCCGGCAGCGTCATCAAAAGGAGCCAGCGGTTTTTTACCACCCTTCTCAGCCTGAACCTCCATGTTGTATTCATCCCCGTCACTCCTTCACCTTATATCTTCAGAGTCTTATGTTACTCTTTTCACAGGAGATTAAAATTACAAATAGGATACTTCTCCCTACAAAAGATAGCTCCACAGGCATAAAATATAAACATTAAGACAAAAAAAACACCTTGCGGCGTCCTTTGATGTGCGTGTTCGTGGCTTGGGTGTGTTGCGGAGGGAATGGCTGTGGGCTCCAGCCGCTGTTAAAGAAAACGCCTTGCGGCGCCCTTTGAAGTGCGCGTTCGTGACTTGAGTGTGTTGCGGAGGGAATGGCTGTGGGCTCCAGCCGCTGTTAAAGATTTGTTCCCTTTATTGGTATAGATGAGGAGGTAGGAACAAATCTTTAAAGGCGGACGCTACCGCTCTTCCTCCCACAGCCATTCCCTGATATGAACGTATCTGTCAACTCCGTAACTCAATCGCCCTAAATTCCTCGGCACGAAGGCAAAAAAGTATACTCGACGG
>NZ_JAGGLB010000025.1 GCF_017874215.1 Paenibacillus eucommiae | reverse complement strand
CTTGTTTTTGTCCATGAAAAGATCATCATAATTTACCTTATTTAGTAAATTATTCTTCATTACATTTCATGTCAGATTCAATGCATGCTTAATGTCATAAGTCAGATTAACATCCTGGGCATACACACGCTCGGCAACACTGCCTAATCCGTATTTCACCTTAAATGTTTCCCCTGCCGAAATTGAGCTTACCCCGGTCGTCAAGGTCGTCGTATTCCCGAACCCGGTTCCAGCTGTAATATCTGCCAATTTCCAAATTTGCAGCTTTAACGGCAAGGTATATGTAACCCTATCAGGAAGATAATTTATCGTATAGTAGGTAATCAGGACCTCATCGCGATAGGTTGTTAACGATGGATACGCATATACTCCCGTATTGGTCGGCTCAAGATTCAGGAAATTTGTCCAGGTCTCTCCTTCATCGTTGGAAACCGCCATTGTTAAAGGCCTGCGGTCTTCTGTAGGAGAGTTGTTCCATATTAACAACAATGGCCCCATGCCGTTATCCGGAATTCGTTTAATCATGTGTGGAGCATACGGAGATTGTAAATCCGTTATGATCGGCTCGCCCCAGGTTTCCCCTTCGTCTTCCGAATATGCTTTAATAATGTGTCCCTGCATCGTACGGATCAGGATCATGAGACGATGATCTTTCAGCTCGACAAGCACTGGTTCTGCAGGGTAGCCTGTTGTCCAATTGACAAAATCACCAAATTGCCACGTCTCTCCCTCGTCATCCGAATAAATCGTGAATGCACCTACTTTGCCTGGAATCGATTCCGTGTCGCCTCCGAGAGGGATAATGATCCTGCCGGAGCTCAGGACAACGGCACGATCGTTCGCCGTAGTTTGAAAGCCAGCAAGCGGTGTCATTTGCAACGGTTCATCCCAAGTTCTGCCTTCATCGTAAGAACGAATCATGTACATATAGATATGCGCGCTATCGTCCTGCTTGGCGAAAAACAAAGCAAGTGCTCCTGACTTCAATCTGACGATACCTTGATTCATTACGTTTTTCACACCAATATTTTCCTGAATCAAATAACTCTCTCCCCACGTTCTACCGCCGTCTTGGGAAATTTTGCCCGAAATGACGCCGGGAGAATCATCTTCGACATCGGTATAATTATCAAAGGTGAGCAAGAGTTCGTTGTTTTTCAATTCAATAATCGCGCCGTTAAATGCCCGCTTTGTAACTGTGTTTTCATTGGCCTGCACAACGACCGACTCGAACACCGGGTTCACTGCTCTGTTAGGGTCTATCTGAGCGTAAGCTTGTAAAGAACCTGCAAACAATGACAACATTAACGTTAACAAAAGCATAATTCTGAATTTCTTCATTTACCCAACCTCCAAATTTTATATTGCTCGCAAAATTCATTGGTGTGTAGAAGCATCGGTTAGCGCAAGCGATTTGCGATAATTCAAAAATTCGTCTTCCAGAACGCTATTTACCTGGGCAATCTTCCAGCGCAAATGTGCCTCGTCTGTCATATAATCCATGCTGGGCTCCCACCCGAGCCGGGAATCGGCGTTCACAAGCGGAATCGCGGCCTCCGCATTGGCAATTTCCTGCAGAGCCAGCTGCTCCATCTCATCTAAGATGGCACCGGCCATTACCGGATGAGGTTCATTGAACAAGCGCTGCTTCAGCTTCCACCATTGCTTGATATGGATCGCTGTCTGCACAACATGGACAATAAATTGGTTCATCACCAGCAGCCGGCTGCCTTCTTCCTGCTTCCTGGCAGATGTGAAGCCAAGAGCCTCTTCCAGACAGGCGTTTCCTTGCCGCCACAGAGCGGCCATGCGTTCCAGGCTGGCGATTTCCACATCATAGCGGGCTCTTCCGAGCGATTGTCGAGCCCCTTCTGCGGGCTCGTAGGGGACGCTAACAATTTGGCTGCCAAACAATGCATGCCAGGAAGAAGGAATGCTGACTTTTTTACGGAACGTAAAGGGATAAGAAGGTCCAATCCGAAAAGGTCCGTATTGATCTTCATTCGTAGGAATGTAGTTACGAATCCCCTCGCTCCAATGCCGCCATGCCTCCAGCACATGCGGTACTGCCTCCTTGCTGAAGTCTCGCTGCGCTATCGCAGTGAACGTGTCTTCCGCTGTGGGGCTCGGACTCCAATACGTCCATTTCGTAATATCACTGACGAACGACGGCCACCAGCCAAAGTGATGAGACTCCATCAGTCCGGATAAGCCCCAATCTGCCTGCGCCTTGATCAGAGCGGCATGCCTTCTCGCCCATTGGTAAGGAACCGGCTCATAAGGAATTACACCGATATCCCAGGTCAGCCCACCTGTATTGCACATCGTATATAACTTAATTCCCCTCTCACTCGCGGCCTGCGCTTCGCTGCTGAAATATTGTCCAGGCCCTTCGAACGAAATGGTATAATCGACGCAAACATTCGTGACATGCTCATGCTTGATCTGCTCGAACATTTCGAACGTAACCTGCAGCGTGATATCTTCCGGCAAAGAGCGAATCAGCTTCAAGCGCTCCTCTTCCGGTGCCCAGCCCCAGTTGTACGTCCAAAACACGATCTCCGCTTCTTCATTATGCTTGCGGATCACCTTCTTCAGCATATTCAGCCACTCGGGATAATCATAGCAAGGCCACCAGCCGGGGCTCGGCTTCGTTTGCGGCTGATCGGCAGGCCATTCCAGACGCAGTATGCCTGTAGTATTCGGATCCTTACTCGGGAACTCACAGGATTCCCCGACGAAAATAATGCCTTTAAACCCCGGGCATGCTTCAAAAATACGGCCGTAGGTACTATCGTAATACGATTCCGCTCCCGGATCATCGGGATGCTTGCGGTTGGTCATATAGCTGTACATATACACGTCAAGGCCATACAAAGCAGCGCGGTTCACCAAATAATTGAAATCCTGATAGCCCTCCGGCGTCCGGTCCACATCCTCGACAAAGATCAGAATGGCGTCAATGCCAGAATGGGTCATCGCATTCAGATGCGCGTCCGGGTAGCGGTCGAGTCCCCAGCCGGAATGAGCCATGCGCGGGGAAAAGATAGGCTCCCGCACAATATCCTGCTCCCGGATGAAGGGCGCTTCGCGCAGATTCATCAGGTCCTCCAGATAGTAGCTGCCTTGTCCGGCACCCCGGTCGTCGCAGCCGCAGACCACAATCCGGCTTCCTGCTGCCAGGATGCGGTAGCTGCGAGGTTTAGTGAGACTGCTCCCCAACGCGGCTGGGATTCCTGCTCCAGGCACTTCTGATGCCCCTGATAGGTCCGCAATATCAAGGATACTCACACCAGACAACTCCTCTTTCGTGGCGAGAACGATGACCCGTTCTCCGGCTGCCGCCATTTCGTCAATCTGGGATACCCGGTGAAGCATTACCGGTACCTGCATGCTCACAAGCAGATAATCCTGCAGATCCTTCGCTACCTGGAGCACCAGCGGTCCTGCCTGCCGGCTAATGACAATCTGCCAATCGCTGCCGATTACGATTTCGCCGTCCCCCGGTTCAATGTCCGGATCGCGCCGATCAGGCTTATGAACGACCTCTAATCGTTTGCGGAATTCATACTTTCTTTCCTTCATGATGAATACCTCCAGCAAATTTTTACTGTATTACACTGCTTCTGACATGAGTACTGCAATGAGCGACTGCAATGAGCCACTGCAATGAGTGACTGCATGAACTACATTTTGACCGAACCGGAAGATAACCCTTCCACAAACTGCTTGCTCGCAAAGATGAACATAATTAACAGCGGTATGGATGCAATCACATATCCTGCGAATAGGGGACCCCAATCGGTCGTAAACTGCTTCTGAAACACCATCAGCCCAATTGTCAGTGGCATCAGACGATCATCGTTGATCACCATCACCGGCCATATATAGTCGTTCCAGGTGTTCAATACATTGAGTACCCCCAGCGTGGCAATGATCGCTTTGGACAAGGGCAGCACAATTGAAAATAAAATCCTCATCTCACTGGCCCCATCGACCCTGGCCGCCTCGAACATTTCCTCCGATAAAGAAGAGAAGAAGGAGCGAAGAACAAAGATGCAGAAAACCTGCCCACTGGCAATATAAGGCCCCCACAAGCCGAGCCAGCTATTAAGAATGCGAAACTCAATAACCAGACTAAATAAAGGGACCATGGTCAAAGTGAAGGGGATCATCAACAGGGCAATGATCAGAAAGTATATTTTTTCTTTCATAAAGAAATGAATCCGGGCCAAAGGATATGCCGCCAGGCAGGAAATAACGAGCACGCCAATGACCGTTACCCCGCTGATCACAAAGCTGTTGCCAATATAAACATGGATCGCCTGCCAGGCTGCATCATAATTCTCCCAATGAAACGGAAATGTGACGCTCCAGCGCTGCAGATTAAACTGCGTCGAATCCTTGAAGGACAAGCTGAGCAGAACAAAAAATGGCAGGACAGTCAGAATACCGAAAAATAAAATAACTGTATGCCTGATCAAGAAAGCGCTATCTAAAGCTCTGTGTTTCATAGCTGTATAAGTCCCTCCCTTCCACTACTTGGGACTGAATTCGGTGGATGACTTCAAATATTTGTTGTTGATAATTGTAAGTGCAAAGATCAGAATGAATAAAATCACACCGACCGCACAGGCAAAGCCCATCCGATTATTGATCATGGCTTCCTGGTACATAACCAGTCCAGGAACTGTCGTCGAATACCCCGGACCGCCCCCGGTCAGCACAAGCTGTGTCTGGAAGCTCTGCAGACTCCCTATAATCGTCAAAATGAGAATCAGTTTAATTTGTGATATGACCAGCGGGAATTCAATTTTGTAAAACAGCCGGAAGCCCTTCGCTCCATCCACTGTAGCTGATTCAATGATTTCCTGCGGAATGCTCTGAAAACCGGCCAAAAAAATCAGAAGCGACACGCCGCTTACCCAGGGAAAGCCAATCAGCATCAGCGACACCAAAGCCGTATCCATACTGCCAAGCCAGAGCGGAAGATGCTCCTCCGGCACGCCAAGCAGAGAAAGCAGCGCATTCAGCATCCCTACATCCGGATTCAGGATAAATTGCCAGAGCAGGATGATGATCATCCCCGGGATGACGAGCGGAAACACAAACAGCATGCGGTACACATTCTGCAGCTTCTGATTCCGCACCTTATAAATCATCCGGGCTACAAGCAGCGGGAATATGATGGAGGCAACGACCTGAAACAAAGTAAGCCAAAGAAGGTTCCAGAATGCCTGAGAAAAAACCTTTGTTCCAAAAATTTCCCGAAAATTATCAAGACCATTAAACACTGGGGCGTTAAAGCCATTCCAGCTCGTGAACGAGTATACAAAAGCTGCGATTGCAGGGTAATAATTAAAGACAAGGATCATGGCCACCGTCGGCAGCAAAAATAAGAAAGCGATCAAGTTATTCTGTCTCTTAGGACGGCGAAAGCCCGTTCGTATCCCAACACCTGGAGGCATCCCCGTTTCGCTCGTCTGGCCCAATACGCACTCCTCCTAACTTCATCAATCTCAAGAACTGTTATTATTTCGCCTGTTCCTCTTGCGCAGCAATCGTTTCGTCTGCTCCCACATCATAGGCCTGTTTAATCTGTTTCAAATACTCATCCATACTAATCGAGTCGTTTAAGTAAAGCATCAGCGCATTCTCGAATTTATCCGAGAATGATCTGCCCATATACACATCATAAGCCTGGATCACAATAATAGGCAGATCCTCCTGAAATACTTCGTGGCCCTCAGGTGCTGTAGCCCCGATAATATTAGGCTCTGTCTGTGCTTCTTTCGCAAGCTTGGAAATGCTTTCCGGCTTACTTAAGAACATGAGATAATCTTTAATAATCTGCAGCTTATCCGGATCTTCCTTCTCCAGATAGCCCGGAATAATCCATTGACCTGGTCCCCATGGCCCAAGGATCTTAGCACCTTTCTCCGTGGAAAGCGGGGCAGATTCTTTCGTTACAACCGGGAAATTAAATGCTCCCCACTCAAACGGCAGGTTCATGGCTCTATACGCCGAGAATGTTCCGCTGCTGCCATACACCATGGCTGCTTTGCCTGAGGTAAACATCTCCGTCTGATCGTATTTGCTGGCATAACCTTTGGGCCAATACTGCATCCATTCCTTTATCATTGCAACCTCTTGCTTCAAGATTTCATTGTTCGGCAGCAGCCCGCTCTTCGTCGCATGGGCGATTTCAATGGGATCGACCCGGTTGTTCTTATTCTCATCCAGCTGATCAATTTGCCCGATCAGGAACTGGTTATGCAGCAGCGCTTCTGACCACGATGCATCACAACAGCCTTTGTTCACCATATTAAAAGCAAATGGAGTTACGCCGCTTGCCTTGATTTTGGCCTGTACGTCCATGAATTCTTTCCAGGTTTTCGGTACCTCAAGGTTCAGATCCTGAAATATTTTTTTATTATAGAAAATGGCAACTCCTACGCCATCAGCCGGAATATCATACAGCTTGCCGTTCGGAGCGCGCACCGAATCCAGTATACCGGCTACGAAGGTATCTCCCCATACTTTGTTGTCATTGTAAGGAGTAGGATCCTTCATCCATTCGTCTACCGGGTAAAACCAGCCTTTCTGATAATGATCCCATGTCGACTCGAAATTCAGCCAGAAAATATCCGGAGCATCCTTGGCCATCATACGAGCCTGCAGCCAGGCGTTGCGATCCTGGGTGTTCGGCACCTTCACCAGCTCAATCTTGACATTCGGGTGGAGCGCTTCATATTCTTTGTTTAGTTCATCCAGTGCTTTCTTTTCCGCAGGATTTTGGGCATCCGGCTTTCTTGGCAGATGTCCCTGCGGGTCGAATTTGATTACCCATTTCTTGCCGTCATCCACTGGCTTCACATTTCCTGTCTGAACAGCCCCTTCACTGTTTCCATTGCCGTCCCCCGTCGTGCCCTTGTCCGTCGTCGAGCCTTTGCCACCCGAGCAAGCTGAAAGCACCAGCATACAGATTGCAATCAGAGTGACCAGCAAGGTGAGCCTGCTTTGCTTATGCTGCTTTTTTTTCCTCATTCCCTAACCCCCCCGTTTACATGTAATTGAGTAAATGTACTGCTAATTAATATTCTAATAGCTGTCAAACGCATAATATAGGGCTGTAGTTTACTACTCTCTATGCTGGAATTGACTTTTATCCTTTTCGGCACTTCTAGGAACTGCCGCTATTCGTCCATTATTTGGCCTGCTGCTCCCGATATTCCTTAGGGCTTACACCTGCAATCCGTTTAAACAACTGGCTGAAATGAGAGGGATCTTTGAAACCGACCTCGTAGGCGATCAAGGATGTTTTAATGGCGGTATTGGCCAACAGTTGCTTCGCCTTTTCGATACGTATGCCCCACAACATGTCGCGAAAATTGATGCCTGCTTCCTTCTTGATCAGACGACACAGGTAAGAGTGATTGATGTGCAGCACCTTGGAGAGCGAGACAAGTGATATTTCTTCCTGGTAATGGGCTTCTAAATATTGATTCACGCTTTGGATGACACTATGGACCGACTCCTTGTTCAGTGCCCCAATTTTTTCGGCCATTTCCGCCAGCTTGCCCTCCAGAAATTTCAACAGGTCGGATAAAATATCGTAGGACAGAATTTGCTTATGTGTCTCAAGCCGCTCCTCCGCAGACCCTGAAAGCTGGTATCCCTCCATAATGCTTCCCGCACGTTCCATCAGTTCGACCGCATACTGCTGCACCTGATGCTTGCCAAGCCCTTTAGCCAGCATATCGCGATACACCGTCCGAAGAAAAGGGGAAATCCGCTCCTTGCTTCCTCCGTGGAGCAGCTCTGCCAAGTTCGCGACATGGATTTCATCCTTGCGCTTAGATTCGTCGCGGATCAGCGACAAGGCGTCGCTGGAAATGATGGAGCCCTTGCCAAGCAGCATCCTATAGTCCAGACATTCCTGAATTTGTTCAAGCCCTTTGCGCAAGTGAAGGACGGAGGACAGGATTTGACTGATGCCGATAGAAATACTATGTTCAAAAGAGTCCTGCAAATGGGAGATGATATCCCGGGCGATTTGCATGCTGTCCGTCTTCATATCCCACAATCTCCCGTCTGGCTGGAAAATAATCAGATATACGCCCTTCCGGTTCAGGCAGATCCAGAACCGGTACGGATAACGTGCCATCACGTGACAGGTCATCTCCCTCAGCATAAACAGGGAATGTGGATCACTGGCAGCGCCCGCCAGCTCGATATTATCGATTTCTATCGAAAATATCATCGTTTGCTTGCCGGCGACCTCAGACCATCCGGCCTGCTTCTCTATTTCGTCTGCATCCCCCTTCTCAGAAAGGAGCAGCCGCACCAGCTTTTCCTGATGCAGCCGTTCATCCACATTCGAATGATTGGCCCCTTCCATAACCAATTCCACGGCCTCCAGCAGCTCGCCCAGATCAATCGGCTTCGTGATGAAATCAATGGCCCCAAGCTTTAAGGCTTGCTTGGCATACATAAAATCATGAAAGGCTGAGATAAAAATAATATGTGTACGAGGATACAGAGCCCGGACCGCTTCTGCCAGCTGCATGCCATCCATCAGAGGCATACGAATGTCCGTAATAATTAAATCCGGCTTGCACAGATGCGCAAGCTGCAGCGCCTCCTGTCCGTTGCCGGCCTCTCCAACAATACTGCAGCCAAGCTGCTTCCACTCTTGAAGCTCAACCAAATGCCGGCGAATTAATTGCTCATCATCTACGATCATAACTTTCATAGGATATCTCTCTCCTTATTTTCAAGTGTGATAGGCAGTCGAATCCGGACTACCGTACCACTTGCGCCGTCAGCCCGTTTTTCCATAGAAACTCCATATTCCTGGCCATAATAAATTTTAATTCGCGATGTCACGTTATCGAGTCCAGTTCCGAGCCCGCTTGGAGAAGGCCTGGCAGTGAAGCCCGGACCGTCATCCTCCACCTCCAGCCAGAGATCATAGTCCTTTTCATAAGCCCGAATGGTGATCATTCCCGGCCGCCCTGTCTGATCGATGCCGTGAATAATGGCATTCTCGACAATGGGCTGGAGAATAAGCTTGGGCACTTTGATAGCGGACAGTTCCTCATCCATTTCCGTTTGCCAAATCAGGCGGTTTTTGTACCTGTATTTATGGAGCTGAAGATATGAGACGGCCAGATTGATTTCTGTTTTCAGCGGAATAAAATCCTCAATCGGTGAAATAGAGAAGCGCAGAATCCGGGACAACGTCTGGATCATGTCCGGCACTTCTTTCGAGCCGGCCTCGCCGGCCAAAATACTGACAGACTCCAAAGTGTTATACAGAAAATGGGGGTTCAGATGCATTTTAATCGCTTTCAAATCTGCTTCTTTTTTCAATAGCTCGGTTTTGTAGACCTTTTGAATCAGATTTTGCATCTCAGTGATTAGCCGGTTAAAGCTGTTACACAGCTGGGCAATCTCGTCGTGGGTACGAACTCCTTCCAGCAGCTTGAACTCTTCACGTTCCGCCATGCGCATCAGCCTGGCAAGTCTGACCAGCGGATTCGTAATGTAACGCAGGATAAATACAGTCAGAATGAGTACGACTATCCAGGCTGCTAAGGTAATACCTGCTGCAAAATAAGCCAGATCATTAATTTCTTTATTCAACATTTTTTTGGGGATCATACTGTAATAAACCAAGCCGGAATATAAAGAAATACGTTTGTTGACGATCGTATTTTTATCTTCCCCAGTCAGCCTCAACCGGGAGCCGATCGAGTCCAGGTCATGAGCAGAAAGAATTAAATCCCCAGAATTTGCAATATAAAAAGACTTATCCGAATAAGAAGCATACATCTCGAACACTTTATCCGGCTTTAAAGCGATCGAAATCATCCCGATATTTTTCTCCATGGCCACATTTTTGATTTCCATAGCTGACATCAGCCGCTGATTATCGGTGAAAAACGCCCAGCCCAGCTTTCCTGGAACTTCATGGGCTATATAGGTCAATGCCAGATAGCTCTCTACCTCAGTTGCCCCTTCGGAAGCATACACACTGCCGTTGTCCGCGAAAATATAAATAGCATCGATCATTTCATTTGCCGCCACTTCCAGGTTCAGCTGTTCCTTGAGCTGTTTCGTGTAAAGCGACTTTTCTTCTTTCGTTAAGGTAAACATTTCAGGATCTAATTCATTTTTGAGAATGCGGTTTGCATTCAGATCACGGGAAATATTGTCTGCCTTTTGTTCGAATAATTTTAAGATCCCGTCTATTTTATCCGCAGTCTCCACTAAGGTCTGGTTCGTTGTTTCCCTTATTTTCGTTTCGATAATTTCTGTCGAGCGGAAGTAAAATAAGCTGATAATCACGATCAGCGGCGTGACGACCAGCAGTGAATAAATAATGACCATTTTGTACAGCAATCTCGATGTCAAATGCATCCATAGACGACGAAATAGATTCATATAACCTCCCCATTTAAAAAAACAAATGCCCAGAAAGCCTGTTGTCTGTGTCGTCATGTCTAATTAATGTCTGGATTTCCATTATAGCACGAAATAAAACCGCTGAACTTCCATTTGTTTGGAAGCCAGCGGCTAACATCAATTACAGGGAAGTCCTTAAACCTTCAAGCGACGTTCAAAAGCCCTCGGAATGAGCGCCAAAGCGACAATTCCTAAAATAACCGTAAAGATGATCGATAGCGGCAGATAAAGAACTGGAACATTAAACAAGTTAAACGACTTATAGCTTTCAATCAGCATTCTGCTCGCCAAGATTTTGGAAGGAAATAAAAGCAGCATTTTCCCTAAAACTCCAGGTAGGGTGATGAATGGCAATATAATCATAGCCACAGCAAAGCCAAGACTAGTTAGACTGCTCCTAAATGCAGCAGAAATCAATGCCGTGAGCAGCAGCAGTCCACACGCTCCCATTAATGCAATTGCATACTGCAAGAAAAATCCCTGGAGCTGTGTCATTGCATAAGGACTATCACCAAAGAGATAGTAACTATTCAGTGGTGCGTCCCAGCCAACAAAGCCAAACGGCAGACAGCATAGTAAAATGCACACTCCATAAAAAGCTGTAACCCAACCAACCGTAAAGATTAGCCCCGCCATTAATTTAACAGCGACAATCTTTCGCCTTCCATACCTGCTGGATAAAATAAGCGCGTCCATTCTGTAGCTTGCCTCTCCGGCATACAGCGGCGCTAGCGCCAGCACCAGGACAAGACCAATAAACAGCATGCCCGGGTTATCCGAAATAAGGAGGAACAGGTTTTCCCAGCTGCTTGTTACATAAAAACCAGGTGGATCTAATCGCTCCATCATGGTGAGCTTTTTATTTATATCCTTGTAGACGTAGGTTTCCTTTTCTCCCTTGGATTCCAATTGCATCTTCTGCGCTCTCAATTCGTTCAGCCCACTATTGAAGAGGTTCGCGCGATAGCCCGCTGAGGCATATTTTTGCTGGAAAATACGCTCTATTTTCTCTTCATCCGTGCCTATGCTGTCCTCTGCCCGCTCCAATTTCAGACTAGGTGCATAGCGTTCAGCCAAATCAGCCCTGACAGGGCCTAGATGGGCAGCGATGAGCTCAGGCTTCGCCTTATTTACCGCTAAAATGCTATTCATCCCGGAGGGGTAATACTCCATGAAAAAAATAAGCGTAATTGCCAAACACGCGAGCATGGCTACCCAGACTCTGCGGATCAAAATTTTACGAAGTTCAAACCTGACCAACCTTTTCATTCGAGTATACGCTCCTTCTGAGACCCATTATACGAACTAGCGGGTATTGAACCTATTAAACCTGTTAAACCTTCAAACGGCGTTCAAAAGCTTTTGGAATCAACACCAAGATCACTATGCCTAAAATGACCATGACGATGATCGACAGCGGCAGATAAAGGACAGGATTGTTAAACAAGTTGAACGACTTGTAGCTTTCAATCAACTTTCTGCTCGCCAAGATATGAGTTGGAAATAGCAGCATTATTTTTCCCAAAACCCCTGGGAAGGTGATCAGTGGCAGAATAACCAATACCAGTGCAAAACCCAGACTGCTAAAGCTGCTTCTGAATGCAGCGGAAATCAGTGCCGTGAGCAGCAGCAGTCCACATGACCCCATTAAAGCAATTGCATATTGCAGCAAAAATCCCTGGAGCTGTGTCATTGCATAAGGGCTATCATTCAAGTAACTGTTCAACGGCGCATCCCAGCCAACAAAGCCAAACGGCATACAGCTCAGCAGGGCACATCCCCCATAAAAAGCTGTAACCCAACCAACCGTAAAGAGCAGGCCTGCCAATAATTTAGCAGCGACAATGTTCCGCCTTCCATACCTGCTGGATAAAATTAGCGCATCCATTCTGTAGCTTGCCTCTCCAGCATATAGAGGCGCTAGCGCCAGCACCAGGACAAAACCGATAAACAGCGTGGCAGGGCTATTGGACATAAAGCGGAACAGATTATCCCAATCCGTTGTCACATAAAAGCCAGGTGGATCTAACCGCTCCATCATGCCGAGCTGTTTAGTGATATCCTTGTAGATATAGGTTCCCTCTTGTCCCTGGGATTCCATTAGGATTTTCTGGGCTCTCAATTCGTTTAACCCGCCATCGAAAAGGTTCGCGAGATAGGCCGCTGAGGCGTATTTTTGCTGGAAAATACGCTCTATTTTCTCTTCATCTGTGCCTATGCTGTCCTCCGCCCGCTCCAATTTCAGAGTAGGCGCGTATCGTTCAGCCAAATCAGCCCGCACCGGGCCCAAATGGGCAGCGATGAGCTCCGGCTTCTGCTTGTTTACCGCTAAAATGCTATTCATCCCCGACGGGTAATGATCTATGAAAAAAATAGCCGAAATAACCAGACACGCAACTATGGCCAGCCAGACTCTGCGGATCAACATTTTGCGAAGTTCAAAGCTAACCAACCTTATCATTTAGGCATTCTCTCCCCCGGAGACTGAAAGTAGTTCATATATACATCTTCCAGACACGGACTTACTTGCACAGCATGATCGCAGGGAGCATGCCTGCTGACCACTCGCAGCTCCAGCCCGGCATCCATCTGCTGCATATTGACCACTGTGCCCCGCTCCTCTATTTGCGCCAGCAGCCGCGATGGAACAATCGCTTGCCACACTTGTCCTTGCAGCTCAGAGGTTAATTCTCCAATTGTTCCTTGACGGAGCAGCTTTCCCTGCCCCATCAGCAGCACCTGCTTCGCAATATGGTCGACGTCAGGAACAATATGGGTGGACAAAATAACGATGCGCTCGCTCGATATTTCCGATATCAGATTCCGGAAGCGTACACGCTCCATAGGATCAAGCCCGACAGTTGGCTCGTCCAAAATAAGAATATGCGGATTATTAAGCAGGGCTTGAGCGATACCAAGCCTCCGCTTCATGCCGCCGGAATATTTGCCGCATTTTTTGTCCAGCTCCCCGGACAGATTCAGCGTTTGGGCCAGCACCTCCATCCGCTCGCTTGCTTCCTTCTTGGTCAGCCCTTTAAGTGCTGCAACATAATACAAGAAATCACGCGCAGTGAAGTGACTGTACATACCCAACTCCTGGGGCAGGTAGCCTAGCTGGGCACGGTATTGATCCCCCATGGCATTCTTATCCTGCCCATTCAGCAGAACTTGACCGCTGGTTGGCGTCAGCACATCGGCTACAATGCGCATCAGCGTTGTTTTCCCTGTTCCATTAGGCCCCAGAAGGCCGTAAACACCTGGCGTCATAGAGATCGATATTTGTTTCAAAATATGTTTCCTGCCGAAATTGTGTACGATATTTTGCAGCTTAAGCTCCAAGCAAGAACCCTCCCTTTTTCAAATATTTTCCATTCATTAACATAGCTCCGCCCAGCAGTACAGCCGCTGCAATGGCAAGTCCCCAGAGCCAAAACAACTCGACCGAGGCCGTCCATACAGCTATCGGTTCCCCTGATAAGAGAATCAGCCAAAAGACAGGAAGCAGTACGAGAACGGAAGCAAGTTGTCCTACGCTGCGTATACGTGCAGATAAAATCAGGGCAATGGCTGCATTAACAAGTGTCGGGATACACCACAGCAAAGCTACCCGCGACAGCACCTCTTCGCCCCACAATGGAAAAAAAGCAACTGTGACGATCTCATTAAGCACTAATGACACTACACCTACCAACAGAAATCGGGCCTGCACATACCATTGCAGCGGAATCCGAAGACTGCGCGTAAGCTCTCCCATCCCACAAAGCGCATGCCGGGCGGTATTGGATACAACTACCAGCAGTGGAATACAGCCGACGACCGGTAGAATCAGCATCGGAGGGAGTACCTTGCCGACATTCAAAACCAGGAAGCCTAATGCGAATAACAGTACTCCCCACACAACATCTCTCCAAAGTCCCTGCAAAAAAAGAATCCTTGCCATTTGCTGCAAATTCAGAGGAGTAGGGCTTACAAGTGAAGGGAGTACGCGCTTCTCCCTCGACCTGCGCCAGCCTGCCATGGCTTCCTCGACAAAGCCCCCTGGCAGCGGCGGCTCAGGCATTAGCTGAAGATGTCTCACTATCTCGTCGACGGCGTCGTTCGTCAGATCGTCCTGCGGATCGAGCTTTAAATCCTCTTGATGATTGCGATTGTTTTTTTGATTCGGATTAAGTTTATCCATCATCTAAATTCTCCTTTCCTCTGTGGATGGGATGGGTGAGATGGGTGAGATTGGTGAGATGGGCTAGACGGGTGAGACGACTGAGACTGCAGAGATGGATGTGAGCGTTGCTCACCCGATGAGCCTCTCAGCATATCACGCAGCTTGATCAGCGACCGTCTTACCCTCGATTTCACCGTCGATTCCGATTCTGCCGTCACCGCCGCGATCTCGGTGAAGGTCAGCTCACTTTTATATCTTAGAAGCAGCGCGTCGCGCTGATCCTCCGGCAGTGATTGAATAGCCGTGTATACCTGCTTAATCTCTTCCCGCATAAGGACACCATCGAGAAAATCGCCCTCAGCAGGAACGTGATCCGTTAAGTTTTCATTCAGGCCTGCCTGCCTGACAGCTTTACTGCGAAAGTGATCAATGCAAATATGATGAGCAATCGTCATCAGCCACACCAGAAAGCTGCCCTGCTCACTGTTAAAAGTATGCAGCTTGGCCCATGCTTTCTCATAGGCCATCTGTGATAAATCCCATGCCAGATCGGCATCATGCACCTTCCACCTTACGAAGCGATAAATATCATCATAAGTATGGCGAATCAACAGTTCTACCGCGGCCTCATTCCCCTGCTGTGCCTGTACAACCCATTTGTCTTCTTTGATTTACCTTCCTCTCCTCTCTTTTTCAATCACTTTTCCAATCAATGTTTCAATCACGCTTTCACTCTCTCATCGTCCAAAACTCTCTCTCTCTTTCTGGCTACTTAATACTACGAGATTTCAAATTAAATAGATGCATCGGCGTATTCAATTTATTATTCATTTATTTCAAAACGCTAAAATGCCCACAACCCGTCAGGTGTGAGCTATTTGTGCAGCTAAACTAGCCTCATTCCATCTTCCAGCTGCAATCGCACGAACATCAAGCTCAAATAGACAGCTAGCAAGGTTTTTTCTCTGGATTGGGGGAGATTCGTAGCGGGCAAAGGCGCTGGGGATGAAGAGCTGAGAGGATCTGCTGCTTTAACGATGTTTTTCATCGCTAAAAGCACCAGGTCGCCTCTCCAACCTTACTTTAACGATGAAAAACATCGTTAAAATCCCTTTTATCCCCCTAAAGGGGCCATACCTGCTCATATAACGATGAAAATCATCACTAAAGTGGCTGATTGACCTGGAGACACCTACTTTAACGATGAAAAACATCGTTAAGTGAGTGTGTAACAGTAACGTAAGCGGTAAATTTGGAATAGACGAACTGCCCGGAGGTTTTTTTGGCGTCCTTTGAGGTGGAATGTTAAGTTCCCTACTCACCTAGTCCATCTACTATTCCATCTTCTAATCCATCTTCTATTCCATCCAGGTTCCGCTGCTCATCGTCAGCGATCCCCTGAACGTCTTCCGCGGTAATACTAAAGTATAGATAGCCGTCTTGCTCATGCCTTTTCAGCGCTCTTTGCTTGATAAATTTGGGGCTTGCCTCGCCGGAATCTTCATCATAGAAAAGGATAATGCCGTCCGTTTTTCTAAGCAGCAGGTCGTCTCTTGCTGATAGCTGCCATGTGCCGCTATAAGGCTGGTTGCTTACCGTCCCGTAATAATCAACGCCTCTTAGAATGTCCCGGTAATAGTTCTGCTTATCCTCTTTCCACTTCTCCTCGGGATTCTGATAAGCCGCTATTATAGAAAGCTTCAAGTGCGGGTAACGCTTTTTCATATCGATGACCACTTCACATGCCCACAAATCCACCCCATACTGCCCGGATGTAACGACCCACTCCAGTCCCTCTTCGACGAGCGGTGCAAGTTTGGCTTCAATCGCTTTTTTGATATATGCAATGCCTTTATGCTTCTGATCAAAAATGCTGAGCTCATGCGCACGGTAGCCCGTGACTAATATGCTTTTCATAATTAGCTCCTTGCTCCTCAAAAAACTAGCTGACGTACCCAGTGTACCCTGACATATGGATAATTGCAAAAATTTCCTTGTATAATGGGACCCTATGGACCCTATCAGGCTGGATGGGAATCCGCTCATAATAATCGGTATTTCATCTTGTTTTTTTCGGGATTGTACAAAAAGACTGACCTATAAAAAATCAGGTTTTCGTGTCTCTAGGTCGCACCCTGTTGCTTGCAAAAAATCAAAAGTTACAGTATGCTGTAACACAATCAGTTAAATGTAAAACATACACTAAAGTGTGAGGTGATTGTTTTGAAAGCATATACAGCAAAGCAAGTTACTGAAATCCTGCAAAAGGATGATCCTCAGATCAACTTGAGAACCGTTCGCTACTATACTCAGATTGGTATCATCCCCCCATTAGAGCTTCATGGAAACAAACGCGTGTATACGGAGAAACATATTCATTATTTTCGTGCGATTCTTACTTTATCTCTGAGCGGAGAAACCTTGGCCTCCATTCAAGAGAAGCTTGGGACACTTTCCTTGGAGGAAATCGGAAAAATAGGCGATAACCTCCCCTTTTACCAGTCGAAACAAATGCTTTCTAACGACACTCATGTCATCAACGAGGATGTTATGATTTCGATGAGCCCACGAATCTCCGCAGAGCTTCGCGCCAAAGTGGTAGATACCGTAACTCAAATGCTGAAGGGAGAACCCCTGTCATGATCAAAACCAAATTCACCAAATCAGCTATGGAAAATGAAGAGGGCATGAATCATCTTTGGATTCAGATAGCGCCCATTGGTCAAGCAGACCAGGTTCACGTGCAGATCGTGCTTCCGGCCGGGGTACACCGGCTCCATAATTTAAGTGGGTTTCCTGAGACAGCTGCAAAAGAAATTCAACTCCCGAACCCTTTGGCAGCAGCTGATCTTGTCATAGAGCTGTTTACCCGTGATCCCGTAATGCCTGGGGAAAAGACGGTTATTGTCGCTCTAACTTATAAAGACAGCGAGGGCAAACACAGCCGGTTGGAGCATTATGTTCCGTTGAGTATTCTAGCGGAAGAGGAAAGCGACAGCTTGCTGGTCGATGAAGAAGCGGTTGCTTATATTAAAGAGCTTCTCCTGCATCGAGGCTTAGAGCACAAGACGTTTATAGATTACTCAAAAACTCCAGTCATCCGAATAGACCCAAATAAATACTCAGATTTGGAAAAAAAGTATCGAATTGAAGGAGAGCTTTACGAATAACGTATAGCGTATAACGAATAACGGAATCATCCTCGCTTGTTTTGGGAAATATAGACTGTTGGTACCGAAATGTGAAAGCGAGGAGATCATATGGAAGCATTATATACGGCTACAGCAACGGCCCGCGGAGGCCGAAGCGGTAATGTAGCCTCATCGGATGGAACGTTGAATCACACACTAACGATGCCAAAAGGATTGGGTGGAGACGGCAAGCCAGGCACAAACCCGGAGCAATTGTTCGCAGCTGGCTATGCAGCATGCTTCGAAAGTGCGTTAGCCATGGTCGCCCGCCAAAAGGGCACTTCCACAAAAGACGCGAGTGTTACGGCCCATGTGTCCATTGGGAAGGATGGCGAACAAGGCTTTAAATTAGCCGTGCAGCTGGATATACACATCCCCGGCTTCGATGAGGCCGAAGCGCAGCAACTGAGCGAATCGGCGCATCAGGCGTGCCCTTATTCCAAAGCAACAAGAGGCAATATAGATGTAAAGCTGAACGTTGTACAGGAATCGGCCGCGAAAATTTAGCGCTACAACCAGGTTCAACCAAAAAAAGCATCCGTTCAGGCTCAACATGAGTCTGTACAATGCTTTTTTAGTTATTTCAGTAAGCCGCGATTACGCTTCAAATTCTGCAGCTGTCCAACCTCCATTTTCCACAACTACGCCGATAACGATGTGCCGTTGATCAACACTTCTCTACCTGTACCCGTCCGGAAAAAAAGGTCGCGCCGCCGCCCATATCCGCCAAGCGGTCCGGTGTCAACGCATTAACCAGCGCTTTGCCGTTCGGGGCATCTGCCCATAATCCCTGGCTGACAACGACTCCCGCGAGCACATCTTCACCTACGGATATGGTTAACCTGCATTCCCCCCGATGATTCGATACCCGGACGAGGTCGCCGTGGCAAATGCCAAGCGGCAGTGCGTCCGCGGCATTCATATGCAGCTTCGGCTTTTTCTCCAGCTTAATATGCTTCTCATTGTTGGAGAAGGTCGAGTTGAGGAAGTTATGATTGGGGCCCGGAATAAACAGGAATGGCAGATCGCCGTCATGGACAAGCGGGATGTAAGTCGGAAGCGCCGGATGCCCTCTCCGTTCCATCGCCTTCGAAACCAATTCGATCTTCCCGCTAGGCGTGTTCAGCTTGCCTGGAAACAACGGCTTTACCGCCGCTTTCATATACAGCTGCTTCGCCAGAGCTTCGTAAGTAATATTACTTAAATAGGGATTCCTCGGGTTATCCAAAGCCTGCTCGATGATCTGCTCATCTGTATCCTGAAAAGCCTGCTCATCAAAGCCCATTCCCCGCGCCAGCAAACGGAATACATCGACATTCGCCTTGCTCTCACCATAAGGTTCCAGCACGGGCTGCTGCAGGTGGGCATAGTGATGCCAATAGGAAAGGTAGAAATCCGTGTTCTCAAAAGAAGACGTCGCCGGAAGAACAATATCCGCATAGAGCGCCGTTTCCGTCAGGAACAAATCATGCACAACCGTAAACAAGTCCTCGCGCTGCAGTCCCTGCCTCACCTTGTTCGCTTCCGGTGCCACGATAGCAGGATTGGAATTATAAATATAGAGCGAGCGAAGCTTCGGTTCCAGCTCTAGCAAGGCGCTCCCGATCCGATTCATATTGATCGAGCGGGTCTTGTGCTTACGCAGCTTCGGCTGCTGAAGTGCCGTAGAATTAGGGTCCAGGTAGGCCCCGTTTCCTTTAATGGTCCCGCCGCCCTTATGCAGCCACTGCCCCGTAAGTGCTGGCAGACAGGCAATTGTCCGGATACACATTCCACCGTTGTCATGATGCTGAGGTCCATTGCCAATTCGAATGAAAGCTGGTGTCGTCTGACCATACAGACGTGCGAGGCTGTAAATATCCTCCACTGGGACACCTGTAATGGAAGAGACAACCTCCGGCACATACTGCTTCACATGCTCTCTAAGCTCTTCATGTCCGATTGTATACTGCCGCAGGAAATCCTCATTCACCATTTGCTCGGCAAACATAATGTTCATGAGTCCCAAGGCAAGCGCTGCATCCGTACCTGGCTGAATCGGAATAAACCAATCGGCCCAGCGTCCGGTCTGATTTTTATGCACATCAATGACTACGATCTTCGCGCCTTGTTTGCGCGCTTGCTCCGCGAGCATGACCTGATGCATATTGGTGCTTACCGCATTGATCCCCCACATCACAATCAGCTTGGCATGGATCGTGTCCTCCGGATCGGTCCCGAAGCTTCCGCCCATCGTATACCCATAGCCCACGCTGCCCGCAGCTGAACAAATTGTATATTCCAGCCGGCTCGCACCCAACCGGTTAAAAAACCGCCGGTCCATACCTTCAGTGCCGAGATATCCCATATTCCCATAAAAGCTGTAAGGTAGAATCGCCTCCGCCCCTTCAGCAGCAATTAGTTCTTTCCAGCGGGAGGTAATTGTCTGAATCGCCTCTTCCCATGAAATCCGCTCAAATTGATTATGCCCTTTAGGGCCTACTCGCTTCATCGGATACTGCAGCCGCTTCGGATCATACAGACGCTCACCGAAATGACGGACCTTGTTGCATATAGCGCCTTGAGTGACCGGGTGTGCCGGGTCCCCTTCAATTCGTACAATTTTCCCGTCTTTCTTATGAATCAACAACCCGCACTGATCAGGGCAATCCAGAGAGCACACTGCCGGAAAAATGCCCTCTGAGCCTACTGGACCTGTTGAAGCTGCTGAAGCAGACGAGGTAGCTGGGCCTGCTGATTGGGTAACTTTCATATCGAGGCACTCCTTCATACTTCTTTCGTTAACACTTGGCGTCACGATTTTATCAAAAAAAGCTAAACATCTTGAGGGTCAAGGGTTTAGCTTAGATATTTTTTTAATTGTACTATATCTAGGTCCACTTGGTCTATGCGGATAGCCAGTGCCTTCATTCTCTGAGAAAATCAGAACGGAAGATCAGATTATCCTATCGCCACTAAGGGATACGGGGAGGATGAGTGTTAGTGGCAGCCCGCCTTCTGCGGGAATGAGCGTGCTCCACTTAATGATGTTTTTCATCGTTAAAACAAGTGTCCCAGATCAACCCGTCACGTTAATGATGATTTTCATCGTTAAAAGAGGCTAGATGGCCTCTCAGGGTGGTTAAAAGGGATTTTAACGATGTTTTTCATCGTTAAAGTAAGGATGTGGAGCGGACCTGATGCTTTTAACGATGAAAAACATCGTTAAAGTAGCAAATCCTCTCGGTTGCGTGCTCTGGCGGGGACGCTCTTCATCTCCAGCGCCTGCGCCGAATCCTAGAGTGAATAAATTCCCAACTTGCTTAACCAAGCTGGACAATTTTAGTATACTTATGAAATATCCATTCAGAAGGAGGTTTCATAGTCAAAGTGACAGGTCAGACGTTAACAAAAATCCTTTTATGCTGCCTTTTATTGCCATGTATTGCATTTGCCGCTTTTTTTGCTGCGCTTATTACATCTTTAGGGGGGATGCGATTTTACACGCAGTTTGTCTTGGTGGTTGCTGTTGTTTTAGCCGTGTTTGTTGTAATTAGAGTGTTTAATCTGGTGAAGCCAAAAATACTTTATATAGCTATGGGCTCATTTGTATTGATTGGTGCTTTAACCATAACTGGATATGAAATCAAAAAAGCCTATAATGACAGCTTTGCCGTAGTCGACGACCAAGCTGTAGAGCTGTATGCCTATCAGCCTTTTAACCCGAATACAAGAGCGGCCAGACTGGAAGAACCGGCGTCCTTATCGATCCCGGACAATTTACCGAGACTTGACGGTGCAACTGCCTTATATCCGCTTTATGCAGCTTTTGTGCAGGCGGTTTATCCTGAGAAGGAATATGATATCGGTTATAGTGAAGTGTTGTGTTCAACCACCATCGAGGCCTATGAACATTTAATTCAAGGCAATACGGACATTATCTTTGCAGCCCGCCCTTCCCAAGAACAGCTGGATCATGCCAAAACAATGGGAGTAGAGCTGAAGCTAACCCCAATTGGCCGGGAGGCCTTTGTGTTTTTTGTGAATGCCTCCAATCCTGTCACTAATCTTTCAACGGAGCAGATCCGCTCGATTTATTCCGGTGAAACCAGGAGCTGGAAGCAGCTTGGAGGCCAGAATGAAAAAATAAAAGCGTTCCAAAGGCCTGACAATAGCGGCAGCCAAACGATGCTGCAAAAAATCATGGAAGACCGCCAGCTAATGACGTCCCCGAAGGAGGATGTCATCATAGGCATGGGCCAGATCATCAAGGATACTGCAGATTACCGCAATTATAAAAATGCGATCGGCTATTCCTTCCTCTATTTTGCTACGGAAATGGTGCAAAACGGCCAGATCCGTCTGCTTGACGTAGATGGCATCGCCCCTGCCAAGCAGACGATAGAAAATGGCGAATATCCGCTGGCCGCAGAGTTTTATGCCGTCACGGCAGGCACAACTAATCCTCACGCTGAAGCTTTTGTAGAGTGGATTTTATCTCCACAAGGACAGCTTTTGGTGGAAAAAACGGGCTACACCGCTTTGAAGAAATAATTAGCTGCATCCAAATGCTGCTCCTAAGCAGCGTTTGGATGCAGCCTCTTAAAACAATTAACTTAGATTGCTCGGCGAGGTCAGAGCTGGTAAGGGCTGGCCAAAGCTGATCAGCCCCCGCCTCGCCTAGCCAGCTATTCCCCATATTTGGACTGTCCCCGCAGTAGCCAGACCATTGGAATAACCAAGCAGACCGTTATACTCGCGATCAGAAAAACGTCATTGATGCCCAGTATGTAAGCCGCTGAATGAAACGATGCTTCCCTTCGATCCGCTCCCTCCATTAATTGCGCCAAGTGAACATCATATCTGCGGTAATAAATCGATGTAAACAAGCCTATTACTATAGCGGAAAATACTTGCCGAAGCCAGTTGATCAAGGCGGAAGCATGGCTTGAGAGCTCGCGTGGAATGTTCATCATGCCTATATTCGTCAGAGGAGACATCGATAACCCCGTGCCAAAATTACGAAGCGCCAGCAATATGATAATGAATAGCAGACTGGTGTCCGCTTTTAAATAACTGAATTGAAACATCGTGCACACCATGAACATACTGCCCGCAGTAATTAGCGCTACCGGTCCCGGCTTATTGTAAAAGCGTCCCGCCACAAAGGTACCGGCCGTAAGAAGAACCGCTGCTGGAATGAACACCAATCCAACCTCATAAGGCGTTAATCCTTTAACTTCTTGTAAATACAGTGGAACAAAATATATCCCCGTATACAGCCCAACGGAAAATATAAGCGAAATACATAAGCTCATCGTAAAAGCCCTGGATTTAAAAAGTCTAAGCTCCAGCAGCGGCTGCTTGCTCTTCAGCACATGCAATACAAACCAAAGCCCGCTCGTAAGGCTTAGCAGTAAGGTGAACCAGGTCGTCGGAGAACTTATTCCCCACTGATGAAAATTGCCGAACAAAAGCAGCAGCGATAGGCTGCCCGTAACTGCCAGCGCAAGTCCCAAACTATCCAGCTTCAAATGCGAGGAGGAGGAAACAACAGGCAGAACACGCCAGCCGACAAGCCACACGATAAGCCCTAGCGGAACGGTAACGAGGAACATCCACTGCCAGTGGTAGCCCAGCAGCCAGCCGCTGATCGTCGGAGAAACAGCGGTTCCCAGAACGGTTGCGAAGGACCAGATACTAACGGCAAAGGGCTGTTTTTCCCGGGGAATCATCTGATAAATCATAGCCAGAGACACCACCTGAATAAGTCCGCAGAATACGCCCTGGATAACTCTAAAGACAATTAGCGCATAAATATTCCAGGCAAGCCCGCTTAGAAAAGAGCTGATCGTAATCCCCGCAAGCGCTAGCAAAAACAAGTTCTTGTTGCCAAAACGATCTCCAGCATAACCACTGACTGGCGCGATAACCCCCGAGGCAAGTGTAAATCCGCTGACCAGCCACTGTGCTGTGTGCAAATCCGTACCAAAAATACTTATGAAAGCAGGAAGAGAAATGTTCAAAGAAGCAATATGATACATCCCTACAAAAGAGCCTAAAAAAAGTATCGTCAAGGTCGGCCAAAAAGGCTGCATTTCAATTCTTTGACCTAATTCTATTCCTGCTACGTTTACAGACAATACGGCACCCCCGATCTAGTCTCCACAGGGCCAAATGTGTACCCCAAATACTTATCCCAAATACGCGTCCCAAATATTCACCACCAAACATTAAATACCTTATAATTCCCATAGGTTTTATTGTCTTAATAACTTATGCCAAACATTATCACCCTCCACCTGTTGCGTCAATCACAATACTAATAGAACTTTTGCATATTGAAATAGATGAATCCTATAATCATCAGCAGAGCGGATATCCTTATATATTTATGAAATAAAACTATTAACATATTTCATAAAATCATTGACAGAATCACTTTCCGGGCATAATATAACATATATGAAATATGCTAATAAGAATATTTCATTTCTTTTATTCCTGGAGGTGCCGGCATGGTAACCATTGAACATTTGACGAAGACATTTTCAAACGGGAAAGGAATTTTCGACGTTTCGTTTTCGGTGAAGAAAGGCGAGGTTTTCGGCTTTTTGGGACCAAATGGTGCGGGAAAGTCTACAACGATCCGGCATATCATGGGCTTCATGAAACCAGACCAAGGATATGTGAAGGTGAACGGGCTGGATACCTGGAAGGAACAGGGGAAGGTTCAAGCCTACGTCGGATACCTGCCGGGTGAAATATCTTTTATTGAGGGAATGACAGGCAAGACGTTTCTGGATTTTATGGCTAATATGCAGGGGGTGAAGGACTTGTCCAAGCGCACTCGTTTAATCGACCGCCTGCAGTTCGACGTTCATACGCCCATCCGGAAAATGTCCAAAGGCATGAAGCAAAAGGTAGGCATCGTAGCTGCCTTCATGCATGACCCTGATGTGATTATTCTGGATGAACCTACATCAGGCCTCGACCCGCTTATGCAGAAGGTGTTTATCGAAATTGTGCTGGAGGAGAAAGCCAGGGGAAAAACATTCCTGATGTCCTCACACAGCTTTCCGGAAATCGAGAGGACATGCGACCGGGCTGCCATTATCAAAGACGGCATCATCATTGCCATCAAGGACATCCATGAGCTGCAGTCTATGCAGCGGAAGCTGTTCGAAGTCACCTTCGGAAGTCAAGCCGAGGCCGCATCGTTCCTGGATTCCGGCTTGCTTATCGAATCGCACGAAGGGAATCGGGTAAGAGTTGCCGTCCAGGGCAATTACGATACTTTTGTGGAAGAGACAGCCAAGTACAGAGTGCTTAACATCGATATTTTCACCCAAAACCTGGAGGACATATTTATGAATTACTATGATAGGAAGGGGACGATGAAATGAATGTCACTTTATATAAGCAGATGATGAAAGTGAATATGAAGGGCTTCATGAACTATGCATTCGGGTCTGCATTTTATATCCTGCTCATGTTCTGGTTGTATCCCGGTCTAGCCAAAAACACCAAAGCCATCGATGAGCTGGTCCAATCCATGCCTGAAGGAGTCGGAAAAGCTTTCGGACTCAATGGCTTTGATAGTGCCGAGGCCTTCATTTCTGGGGAATACTACGGACTCATTCTCGTTCTGATCCTCTCTATCGTATGTGTTCAGTTATCGACTCAGCTTATGGCCAAATTGGTGGATCAAGGCTCAATGGCCTATTTATTGTCGACACCAACAACCAGAGCGAAAGTCGCCTTCACGCAAGCAAGTGTTTTGGCAACCGGACTCTTTCTGATCATCGCCGTCACCACCATCGCCGGATTTGCCGGAAACGCCTGGTTTCTGGGCGGCGATTTTGAATTTGATACATCCACATTCATTCAGATGAATGCAGCAGCATTCCTGCTCTTCTTTGCTGTCGGCGGCATCTCCTTCCTGGTGTCCTCTCTGGCCAATGACGAGAAGAAGGCGCTTGGCATCTCCGGATTGATCACATTCGGATTCTTCAGCCTGGATCTGCTAGGTAAAATCAGCGCAAATATCGATTGGATGAGAAGCATCTCCATCTTTTCTTTGTATCAACCGGGCGAAATCGTAAATGGCAAGGATATGGCCGCATCCTCCCTCCTTCTCTTCGTCATCGGATTCATTGCGTTTGGCCTGGCTATTGTACTATTTCGCAAACGCGACCTGCCCTTATAGATGGTTCGTGCTTCATTTAACGATGTTTTTCATCGTTAAAGCAAGTGTTTCCAGGTAATCGGTCACGTTAATGATGATTTTCATCGTTAAAAGAAGGCGGATGGCCTCTCTGGGTGGCTAAAAGGGATTTTAACGATGTTTTTCATCGTTAAAGCAAAGATTTGGAGCGGACCTGGTGCTTTTAGCGATGAAAAACATCGTTAAAGTAGCAGGTCCTTCTCAGCTGCGCGCGCTGGTGACGAGAACATCTCATCCCCAGCGGCTTTGCCTGCGGGGAAATCTCCCCAAACCAAGAGAAAAACCCTTGCAGGCAGTCCGTTTGAGCTTGGCGTTCGTGGGATTGTAGCTAAAGAGAAGTAATGGCTGTGGGAGGAAGAGCGATAGCGTCCGCCTTTAAAGATTTGTTCCTACCTCCTCATCTATACCATTCATGGGAACAAATCAGCGGCTGGAGCCCACAGCCATTCCCTCCGCAACGCACCAAAGCCATGAACACGCACATCAAAGGACGCCGCGCATGGCGTCTTTTTTTGTAAGGTTTAATTATTATTTTGTATATGATCATTTACATTTAGAATATAATCGTATACAATTACTTTCATGGAGGTGAGATCGTTGCACAATCGTGTTCGGGAATTGAGAGCCCGTGACCGACTCTCGCAGAGTGATTTAGCGCAGTTGATTGGAGCATCCCGGCAAACGATCGCGCTAATTGAAAGGGGCGATTACTCCCCCTCGGTTGTATTGGCTATAAAAATTGCGCATGTATTTAAGGTGCAGGTGGAGGATATTTTTTTATTAGATGAGGAGGAACTAGGCCATGATTAGCAAGAGTACGCAAACGGGCTCCACTAAGAAAAAAAAGAACACACTGCTTATCCTCTTAAGTATGATTATAGGCGGAATTATAGGCTATCTCTTTTCAAGCGGTTTGCTTAAAAAAGTTCCAGAGGACATTCAGGTCACGCCTTCCATTTATTTTGAATATGACGTCTTATTTGCGGTTATTGCCCTCGTTTCTATTGTATTAACCGTATGGAATGCTTCCGGACTGCTGCGTCTATCTCGCATCAAAGATCAACAATCTTCTGAGCATGATGAACCCACGAGTCCCAAGGAACGCTTGCTAGGAACGCTGCTTAAAATCAGTACCTACAACTTTATTATCTCTTTTGTCTGGATTTCACTTGCCTTCGCTCATACCTTGGACATAGGCAAGAATCAGAGTCCCCCCTCTGAAGAAACTTTCATGCTGACTACTTTGCTCACTGCTGTATTGTTCTTGTTTATCTCTGTGTTTCTGCAAGTTTTAACTGTTAACCGGTATAACAAGCAGTATCCAGACCGCCAATTGGATCTGAGTGCCCTCCACGCGCAACGTGATCACTTCGAGAAGCTGGACGAAGGAGAGAAATATATCGCTTACCGCTCTTCTTACCGTGCCTTTAGAGTTGTTAATATTCTATTGATGGCAGGCATTCTGTTTTTCATCATGTATGCCCTGATGTTCAGCTTTTCCCCACTGCCAATTATCGTACTCGCCATCATCTGGATTGTGCAAAATGCGGTCTATTATCGTGAAGTCAGCAAGCTTGAAGGCTAACGCCGATTCACTGGAAATACGAGCAGCTTGATCTTGCTCTTGATCCTGCTCTTCCCCAACAATAAAAAATAGAAATGAGTGAATTCATTGAAGCATTTATTGAACAAGAACAATGGGTTGCCACGCAATAGCTGGATGAAAGGGGTGAGAGCATTCACTGCAGTTGCAATAGCAGCAAGTCTGCTCATTGCCAATGTACAGCAGGCCTCTGCTAATGAGAGCCAGACACTGCCTGCCTCTGCTGAGAATAACGCTGTGCAATCTTCTGCACAGTCCTCTACACTGCCAGTCACGACTCTCACCGCAGACAGCGCGGCGGCATTTCTGGATGAGTTCTTCTCATCCGAGCAAGCTAAGTCCTTGTATACCGGGGCTTCAGCTGTAATTGTCAAGGATGGCAAAGTGCTCGCCCAAAAAGGCTACGGGTACTCGGATAAATCCGGGCAAACGGCTGTAGATCCTGCACGCACCGTTTTTCGTATCGCTTCTGTATCCAAAACCTTTACAGCAGCAGCCATTATGCAGCTTGTCGAGCAAGGAAAAATCGATCTGAAGGCAGATTTTCGTAAATATGCCGGCGATCTCAAGTTCGATAACCCCTTTTCTACACCTGTTACCGTAGAGCATCTGTTGACTCATACTACCGGATTTGAAATTCGCGATCCCGAGCCCGAAGATATTCACAATGATTTCGAAAAATTTGTAGAAATAGAAGACTACGTCCGCGATCATATGCCGCCGGTAGTACGCAAGCCAGGCAGTGCGTATATGTATGATAACTTCGCCTCTTTACTGCTCGGATTGATTGTACAGAAAGTGAGTGGCGAGCCTTTCGAAGCTTATATGGAGCGTCATCTGTTCAAGCCTCTTGGCATGAAGAGCAGCGGTTTTCTTTTAGATGGGGAGCTCAAGAAGAATTTGGCTGTCTCCTATGATGCGGCCGATCAGCCTATTAACTTGTACACCCTCTCTCCTACGGTAATGCCGCAGGGAGGCATGCTGTCGACTGCAGAGGATGTGGGCAAATTCATGCTTGCTTTCCTTAATGGTGGAGCAGTTGGAACAGGCGGGGCAGGAAATGCAGGCGGCACCAGCCGCATATTGTCAGAGAATACAGTTGAGATGATGGAGCAGTACCGCTCCTCGATTCATCCCCTGATGCCGGACACCACTTATGGCTTTGAAGCAGCTTTCCAGCTTCCGGGAGCTGGCAGCAGTTCTAAGATCATTACCAAGGCTGGTGATTTAATTGGCTTTAGCTCTTATCTGTTCCTTATTCCCGAACAAAATACCGGCGTATTTATTACTTATAATAAGCAGAGCGCTCTGCGCAATTTATTTTATCCGCAATTCATTAGCACGTTTTTCCCGCAATATGCTGCGCCAGCTGAGCTGGAAGCTTACACTCCACAATCCGGTCAAAAGATGGAGAAGTATAGCGGCTTATATGCCGATCTTCGTTTGAAAGTTTTGGTTTCATCCTTGTATACTGAGGAGGAAAAGGACGGTGCTTTAAACATTTCCGATACTTTCATCGGACCACGTGCTCTTAGACAGGTGGACGACAACTTGTTTGTCGATGATGTGATGAAACAATTTACAGCGTTCAAACTGGATGAGTCTGGCGAAGTGGCTTATATGAAAGAACCCTATATTAATCCGCTAGGATATGCACGCAAAGGTGCCAAAGCAGCAGGATTTACAGATGTGAACGAGACGCATCCCTATGCCAAATATATACTTGGTCTGCAATCCCTTGGCTACTATTCGAATAACGCTGAAGCAGCCTTTGCTCCTGAACAAACGGTAACAAGGGGCGACTACGTGCAAAAATTGCTGGAAGCAAGCAGCATCAGAAGCAGTAAGACGGCGGAATTAGCATTCTCCGATCTTGACGAACATCCCGCTGCAGCCTATATCCAAATGGCATACGAGCTGGGTATGGTAACAGGCAATGGCCTCGGGCAATTCGAGCCCAATCGCGCTATTACCCGTCAGGAATCTGCCATTATGCTCTGGCGGCTTTTAGTTCACCAGTATCCTCCTGAGCTTTTTGAGGATGTTAAGCTGGCCGGTGAAACAGAGGATTGGGCCGTACAGGCCGTACAAATGATCGTTAGCCTTGGTATATACGGTCCGGAAGTACAGATTCAGCCAGATGGCTCAGTTGATTTCCACTCCAGGAAGTCCATGACCCGGCAAGAGCAAGCAGCCGTCCTATACGGACTTTTCACACAGCCAACCGATCAAATCGTCGCTGCCAAAGCAGCTCAGCAAAAAACGGATTCCGAGCCTGATGGCGCGCTTACGGATAAGACCGAAGATAAACCTGAAGCGCATTAAAACTAATAAAACGTCCGCCCTAATTAGTGGCGGACTCTTATTCATTTGAATAGCCGCAATAGTAACGATGAAAAGGATGTGAACCCGCATGGCCAAAGCTGATCATATGTTATCCATCCTCTGGCTGCTAAAAACACGAAAAAAAATGAGCGCTTCTCAACTTGCAGATGAACTGGAGATTCATATCCGTACGGTTTACAGGTATATAGATGCTCTTTGCGCCAGCGGCGTCCCTATCATTTCCGATACAGGGCGTACTGGTGGCTACCAATTACCGGAGCATTTCGTGGAATCTCCCCTCTTCTTCGACATCAAGGAGCAGAAGGCTCTTGTTCATGCTGCTATCTTTGCCCAAGAAGCGGGCTATCCGCATGGCGCAGCCTTGAATCGCGCGGTCTCCAAAATAAAAAGATTTACGAATCCTGCACAATTAAACACAATTGAGCGCCATGAGTCGGGTATTGAGGTGCTTCACCCACCCGTTCATATTTTGGAAACAGCTGCCCTGCAGCATTTAGAAGCATCCATCGCAGCAGGGTTGACACTTTCGGTTGTGTATCAGACAGGTTATGAGGGTAATTCCCAAGAACGCCTAATCGATCCTTACGGCTTGGTGTATTGGAAAGGCAAGTGGTATATCGTAGGCTTCTGCCATCTCCGTCATGAAATCCGTACATTTCGAGTGGATCGTATGAAGAGCTTAACAGAAACAGATTCAATTTTTCAAAAGCCAGAGGCATTCTCGTCCCGCCAGTTTTTGTTAGACAGCTTACTGCCAAACACAGAGGATGAAGCGAGTCTAATCTCCATTCATATCGAAGGAAATCCGCAAGCTATCAACGATTTATGTCAACATTGGCTATTGGGACATGCCCTTATTGAACGGACAGCCTATAAAGC
The DNA here is from genome assembly GCF_017874215.1 of Paenibacillus eucommiae. Lineage (GTDB taxonomy): Bacteria > Bacillota > Bacilli > Paenibacillales > NBRC-103111 > Paenibacillus_AI > Paenibacillus_AI eucommiae. Next base: position 123,097 of record NZ_JAGGLB010000025.1, on the reverse strand, counting down.
CCATTTCAAATTGGATGAATGGACGCTTTACACGCAGGCTCCTTACCTGCTGCTCTCTTATGGCGGAAAGCTTTTTGTCACACAGCCTCAAGAACTCAGGGAATGTATGGCCGAGATTGCTTTATCTTTGTATGAATATTACCAATCTCCACAACAATAATTGGGCTTTTTTTTCAACATCAAGAAAAGACTGACCATCATTGTCAGTGTTTCTGTATTATAATAAAGGCTCAACCTAATAAACAGTGCTTGACAGTCAAGCAAACATTCGATGGCGGTTAAATGCTACGAAAATGCCAGCTTTATAGCGGCAAGGTACTTGTCATAGCTATTTTCATATCGGCGTAAGTAACACGTGCGCTAATGGCCACCTCAGTGTCACCGCAGTCCGTTAGAAGCGGAAATGCAGCGAAATGAGATTGTAACGGTCACGGATGCCCCTTACAGGCTGAAAAGGGGGCGATTGTGGGGAATACCGCCTTCTAATGGTCGCGGATGTCCATAAGAATCGTGAATAGGTAAAAATCAGCCTCTAAAGGTCAGCAGTGACCGTTATAGACAGGTCCTTTCCGTATCTGGAAGATATCTTCCGTCGTTGTGATATACGGATTCTGCATCGGTCTATTCCTCTTTTGTTGTTGGGTAGGACTTTTAACCGTACAGGATTGGCAGATGTTTTTCCAGTTGTAGCTATCCATTCATTTGTAAAGCACTGATTGTGGTGTTGAGCCATAATGAAAGCATGAAATTAAACTGGAGGATTGCACAGATGGCAGGTACTCTATTTAGAAAAGCAGTTGAAAAGGAAACAGGTTATTCTTGGGACCAATGGGTTTCCATATTGAATGAGGATTGTGGCGAAGCTTACTCCTACGAACAATTGATCGATTACTTACAGGAGATTCATACGGTCGATGCCAAATGGCTTCCTATTATTGCCGCCATGTATGAGCAAAAGTTAGGCCGCAAGCCTGTCGGACAAACAGCCGCGGTCGGATTCCAAATAGGTGTAAGAAGAACAGCAGACGTATCAAAAGAACAAATATGGAATTATATGCTCTCACCTGATGGACTAAAATTATGGATTGGCGTTCTCCCCTCCCTTCCTTTGCAGGCTGGAAGCCAGTACAAATCTGAAGATGGCACATTCGGCAGGCTGGGGGTCATTAAACCCTATGAAAAGCTGCGGATGACCTGGCAGAGAAAAGATTGGGACAAGCCCTCAGCGCTGCAAATTTACTTATTGACCACCAAAACCAAAAAGACAACTATTTCCTTCCACCAGGAAAAGCTTGACGATCTTTATATGCGGGAAGTAATGAAGCTTCATTGGGAGGAAGTATTGGATAAAATCATTCATCAGACCCAAAAGGAGTGAATCCAATAATAAAAACATCTGGATTAATCCGCTGTCTCTTGAAGTGCTGCTTCCTGTGATCTTTTCAAAATCTCCGTAACGGTTTGCTCCGCTGTCCATTCAGAGGAATCCAGCCACAATCCGATTGGGGGCGTCTCATTACGCAGCACATTGTCCAATCCAGTTACGGTCCAAGCACCGTATCCTTTTTTGGAACGAGCGGATTCCCTCTCTGTGACTACAGTAGTATTCGGACAAAGAACGACGACATGCAAGGGACGATTTTGAATAAAAGAAATGAAATCATTCAGCATAGGACCAATTACAACATCCTGTACAATGACAGTAAATCCCGCTTGAACATACGTGTCCGCAGCCTGTGCAGCCAGACGATACCGAAGCCGCAATTGCTCTAACTCATCTTTTCCCGCGTTTGGTTGTACTTCTTTTCTGTTATTTATGATCATTCTCCGAAATACATCTCCCCGCAGATGCACGGATTTGTCAAACCGTTCGGAAAGTAATTGGGCAACCGTAGATTTTCCGCTCGCCATTATTCCTGTAATGAGAAATATGCGTTGGCCTTCTTCTAACATAAAGGTACTCCTTCGATTCCAACTTTACCCTCTATTATAATTGCAGATAATTTAGCTAGTTAAGGGTGAGTTCGGTTAAATTAAAAGTTTCTTGGTGGCATGGCTTACAAGCTCCTCACTTAACTCGCACAGCCGTTCGATATGTCGGACTTCTAAAGCCACAAATCCTAATTTCTCTAAATCCTCTTGCAAAGGCAGGGGCAGGGATACTAGATATTCTTCTATTGAACGTCCCTCAGATGTTGAAAGGAATAACCAAAATGCTTCACCAGCAAATTGCCAGCTCAGATTAGTGAACTGTTTGGACCGAATTAGTCGCTTTGCCTTCCTGCCCATCAAAACATCCTGAATCGTTGACAACGAGAAGTTGTTGCAAGATTCCGGGTATTTGTTCCTTAGAAATTCACGAAATCGTTCAACAGCTCTAATAATTGTGGATGCTTGATTCTCCGAATTAGTTAGCCAATAACTTATATCTGTATAGTCCCCGAAGCTTGGCCAGTTCTTCTCCATCAGTAACATCATACTACCAGTAGATAAATTCCCCTGTTCCAGGTAAGTGACCAAAAAAGCAGTATCCGCCCAAGCCGCACCAGCCGCAATAGTTGCAGAGTACAAATTTCCTGCTTCGATGCTTTCTTTTGCCCACTTCTGTCGTTCATGCACAACTTTTATCCATTCACTTTTCATTCTCTGCTTGCCTGTTGAAGAGTTAAAATATGCGTAAGTCAATATCGCTCCACTCGTCATCGTCCCCACGTCCTACCGATCCGCCTACAAAGGCAAATATTACACCAGGAATGTCTAATTCACTGATTAGTTTTTGTGCCAGCAGCAGCTTCTGCCCATAGATATTCACTATTCTTCCCCCCCTAAATTCTATTAGAGCTTCAAAACTTAATTCAACCAATTATTATTTAATACTAGTTTATTTACATAAAAATCTATAATTTGATAATATTTGATTCCTTAATTTATTTAGATTAAAATCAAATATAACATGGAACTCTAGAATGTACTATTTTGAGGAAGAAGGAGGGATTACAATATATCTGTTTACCAGATTGAAAAAAATCGATTTATTAACTGTTTTTGTCTTGTTATCACTTTTATTAATCAGTATATTTTTAGTTCATAGCGCTACTATAAATGATACGGACATAAATATCAGTGCATCAAAATATTTTATTATTTATTTCATTAGTATTCTTGGCTTTGTTTTCGCAAGTCTACTAAACTATAGAATATTATTAATCTTATTATTTATATATTGTAGGAATAATACTGTTAATTAGTGTTTTTCTTTTTGGATCTACGAAGAATGGATCACGGGGTTGGTTTAAACTTCCTGGAGGTTTAGACTTTCAACCTGCTGAGATTATGAAGATTATACTCATTATTACTATTGCTAAAATAATATCAACAAAAAATGGGGAACGATTAAATTTCTTGAAAGATGTATTGTATATATCTATTATTATTTTTATTCCATTTATGCTTGTCCTAATTCAACCAGACCTTGGAAATGCTTCGATTTATCTTGTAGTTCTTATAGGGATGTTATGGATAGGTAACATTAAATACACTCATGCTTTTGTTACAATAATCATTTTTATAAGTACACTAACATTATTTTACTTTTTATATATTCATTACCATGATGATATAAAGCATATTTTTCAACAAATTGGCGTAGGTCATTGGGCGAATAGATTAGATGCTTTTATTGACCCCACTCAAGCTTCAAAAGATGAAACCTATCATGTCAAAAATGCAATGACTGCTATTGGTTCCGGTGGACTCTACGGTGAAGGTTATCTTAAAGGTACTTCTGTTCATGCAAGTTACATCCCTTATTCATATTCTGATTCAATTTTCGTAGTCGTAAGTGAAGAATTTGGATTTTTAGGTTCAGCAACACTATTATTACTTTATTTTTTACTTATATATAGATTAATTACTATAGCAGTTGAATCAAAATCAAGAAATGGGTCGCTAATCGTTGTAGGTATTGCATCCATGTTTGTCTTTCAAATCTTTGAAAATGTAGGAATGATGATGGGGATTATTCCCTTAACGGGAATAACTCTACCTTTTATTAGTTATGGAGGAACATCTTTATTATTAAATATGTTATCTATTGGGATTGTAATGAGCATTAAAATCTATGATAAAGAAAATGAGGATTATATTTAAATAAATTGATTAATTTTCTCATACATTATCATTCAAAATGTTCCTCCTTTAATTCCACTATATCCAGATCATCAAATTCTTTCCCCAGCTTTTCCGCCAGCGACCTCACACCAAATATCTCTGTGAACGTATGGCTTCCGACAATTAGATTCATACCAACAAATTGAGCATATTGAACCGTGTATAAGATTTTTTCACCTGTTATATATACATCACATCCTGCGTGAAGAGCATCACGAATGTTTTGGGTTGAGTTGCCTGCACCTGTTATTATACCTACTCGCTTTATTAAATTATCAGAATTTTTCCACGATTTCACTTTCTCATTTAGAACAATACCTACTCTTTCACTTAATTCCTCAAAAGTTATAGGAACCATAAATTCTCCAACTCCTGGAATGCTTTTTCCGTCACGATGACTAGATTGCTGTATGAGTTCATTAATTCCTATAGCTTTAAAAAGTGAATTGCAAGTTCCAAACGCCGCATAATCGAGAGGCAAATGTACGAAAAAATGGCTGATTCCATATTCCTTAAGTAGGGTGTGGCATTTCTCTTTCATACCGTAAACGAAATCCCAGGCATCATGATGGGTGATAATTAAATCTATTTTTTTCTCTGCGGCTTGTACGACAATTTCCGGGGAAATATTTGTTGCGTAGCCCATGCGTTTCATAGCTTTTGGACCATATTCGTAGAATGCAAATTCTTCGCCTTCATCAAATTGGATTAACAGATCGCCAAAATACGACTCCATTGTTGTTCTAAATTGTTCAGCTTCCATTACAACACCTCCTGACAAATATTTCACTACAAATTCCCTAAAACAAATCGGGTAACCGTTTCCGCATACCGTTCAGGCTCCTCATAACGAGGCATATGGCCACTATGTTCAAAGAATTTAAAACGATAGTCCTTTACCTCCTTCATAAAGGTACTGACATGTCTCTCACAGGTGACATAATCATGTGCACCCTTTATCAAAAGTGCAGGACACTCAACGCTACGGAGCATAGAAATAATCGATTGGTAGATCGCTCCTTCATCAAAGAGCTTCTTTAGAAATAGGGCCTGCTTACTCCACCATTCATTCGGAAAAGGGGATTCAGAAACGAGACGATCAAAAAATAATTTATCCGGGCCATAGGTGTACAAATTTTCACGCCGATCTCCTAATTGAGGAAGAATCTGATTAAAGCATATATCAAATAATTGCTCTGACGAACGCTCATCCTGCGAAGCTTCCATACAAATAAGCGCCTGCTCCTCCTCCTCTGTTTGTAAATATTGTTCAGCAGCCCCCCACAACAAGGACCTTGCTGAAAGACCTAAATCAAAGGTTGGTGACTCAAATATTATTTTTTCAATGGAATCCGGATAAGCTGCATAATAAAGCAGTGCCATATAACCGCCAAAAGAGTGCCCAAGAACGGACCAACGTTTCAATCCCAACGATATCCTTAATGCCTCACAGTCCTCAACGATATCAGTTAACTTAAAATCCTCATCTTCCAGGAGGGATTCAGAACGAAGAACACCTCTCTGATCAACAGTAATCAAGCGAAGCTGCCCGGAGAGCCGATCTTTTTGAAATACCTCAAAATCATAAGAGCCTATACCAGGTCCACCGTGTATGTACAATAATGGTGGCGAATCTTCCTCGCCAAACGTTCCCACGTATAAATCTTTACCACGAATATTCATTAGTTCTCCCATGTTCATCCCTCCTTCCTGATTATATACTTTTTTGGAAAATTTCTCCCTACTTCTTAAGTATGAGAAAAACGCCTTGCGACTTCTTTTGAAGTGCTTGTTCGTGACTTCGGTGCGTTGCGGAGGTAAGGGCTGTGGGCTCCAGCCGCTGTTAAAGATAGGTTCCCTTGTGAGAGAGTCACCCCCAAGCAGCTTAGCAGGTTACGGACATGAGATGCGCTATTTATGAAAATTAAGGTCCTTTTGGGATCGCTGCGGACATCAGATCCCTTATTCGCCGTAGTTGGGGCTCTTAGGGCTCCTTTTGATGCAAATAGCGTACCTGATGTCCATAAGCTTCCCTAAGTAGGGGGATTTTCCACAAATAACGGCCCTCAGGTCCGTAACGATTAGCTTTCAGCTTCCCACTTTCCACTTTCCTACTTTGCCACACTGCTTTGCCCCCATACTGCAGGCGTTCTTCCTATAAATTATTTAAAAGGTACCACAATTTTCACGATTTATCGCTGTAAAGCGATGAAATTTTCTAGCATGTTGAAAAAGAGGGCGAAAAACCTCGCCCCCTTCACCCTTAGTTCACGTGGAAATGTTCTTACTTTTTCAAAACCGGTATCCATATTTCGCTCCGAAAGGTTGGCGAGGTAAGATCTTTATGCTCGTTCCATAGGATTTCCGGCCCCTCTGCCGCTTCATAGCTGCAGGATGGGAACCATTCCGAGTAAATACGTCCCCAAATCTCCTGCAGCGTATCCGGAAAAGGGCCTACAGCTTCGAATACAGCCCATGTGCAGGCCCGAACCTCAAGCGATGTCAGATTATCTGGACATGCCTCCGAAGTTGCCGCGCCTATATAATGATCCAGCTCCCCATGATCCAGACGGCCTTCCGAAAAATTCGTAGATGCGCTAATCAATCCCCGCGGCTCCGTATTCGATAGCTGCTTAAGCTGAGCGATCTTCTCGCTGTTTAATTGCTCCCACATGGCGGTAATCTCCGGATTTACCCCATTATAAATCAAGGGAACTCTTTTTTTCATACCCACTATGCGAAATGCCTCTTTTTCTACCAGCCGATAGTTCATTTCACTGCCTCCTCTGATGGTTAACTGGAAGGTCATGCGTGGATAAGCTTTAAGCGACTGCCCCAAACGTCGGGCTTCAGTGGGCGTGATCCCATGCAAGCTTCGAAAAGCTCTTGTAAAAGAGTCCGGCGTGCTGTATCCGTATTTAATCGCAGCATCAATGATCCTGATAGAACTATGCTGAAGCTCAAGGGCTGCCTTAGACAGACGTCTGCGGCGGATGTACTCCGAAAGCGTGACACCTGCAAGGAAGGAGAACATTCTTGTAAAATGATACTCCGAGCAAGCAGCAAGTCTCGCCACTTCTTTAAAGTCAATTTCATCTGTAAGCATTTCTTCAATATAGCTTAATGAACCATTCATCCTTTCAAGCAAATCCATGTATGACCCTCCTTTCCCCCATAGAATAACAGGAATTGCATGTGGCTATCCGACATTTCGTGCACAGTTATGAAGGGTTAGTCGTTTAATCACAAATATAACTAAAAAAATCATCCCGTGTAAACTCAGAGGTATCATTCGATACAGCAGGAATGTGGCTTTCCAGTATAGCTAAAATTTCATGTAAAGTAAGTTCGACATCATTTCTTGAATTTAAAATACGGTACTCATTTGGCAGCTTCTTCCGCCGCTTAATAAGCTCATTTGTTTTCACGGATTGTTCCCAATCCTTATAACCATTACCGTTGTCTCTGGTAAGAATTCTATGCTTAATGACTTCATCACTATCACCATAAAGCGTCAGGATGACGTAGTTGTAGTCAGTAAACAGATTTGGAATATCTAACATTCTGACGTCATCTAAATCCGATAGTATTACGTTTTTATATCCATGTCTATTGTAGTTTTTGGCTGCTGCAATAAGGTTTTCAAACGATAGCTGTTCTTCTTTTCGTTGAGATATTTGGATTGACGGTGCCAACGTACGAAATTCTGGAATCCATCCGAATTCAAAGTAAGGTGATTCAAAATGCTCATGAATTTTTCTAGATAGCGTTGTTTTTCCATTCCCTGGTGATCCGTGTAAGATAATGAAATCTATGTTCATGGCTGTGCCCACCTTCTTTCTGTATGCTTGTTTCTTGCACTCTCTTACGGACCTAACCAACCTGCGCTACGTCCATCTCCTCATCCTCATTCACATGGACAAGCGTCTGGTAGACGCTGCATCTGCTTAAGAGCTCCTCATGGGTTCCCGAGTCGACTACTGCTCCTTTATCGAACACGATGATTACATCTGCATTCTGTATGGTCGACAACCGGTGTGCGATCGTGATCGTCGTCTTTCCCTGACGCATCGCGTCAAGCCGCTCTTGAATCAGCCGCTCCGTCGTCTGGTCCAGCGCGGAAGTCGCCTCGTCCAGGAGCAGCAGCTCCTTCGTCTCGACAACGGCTCTGGCTAGCGCAATCCGCTGCCGCTGGCCGCCGGATAATTGAATACCTCTTTCGCCGCAAAATGTATCGTATCCCTTGGGCAATGATTCGATCCAATCGGCGATATGGGCGGCCTCACAAGCCCGGCGTACATCCTCGCTGGTTAAATGATCGCGGCCGAAGCGAATGTTGGCTTCGATCGTATCCGGCAGCAAATAGGGCTCTTGCGGCACATAGGCCATTTTGTCGTACCAGTCCTTCCCCTGCAATTCGGATAATGAGATACCATTCACGGCAATAACTCCCTCCGATACCTCGTAGTGGCGGACCAACAGCCTGGCCAGAGTTGATTTACCACTGCCGCTTGCTCCTACGATAGCCGATTTGCGTCCAATCGGTATCGAAAGACTCAATTTATGAAATACTTTCCGGCTATCTTCTCCATAATGAAAGGAAACCTCGTTGAACTCAAGTGAGCCAATCGGAACGTCAAGCTGCACTTCGCCTTCCCGCCGCTGCAGGGCCATAAACTTGTGATGTACACGTTCTGTGAGGGCCTGTTGTTGCGACAAGCCGACAAGGCTGTGATAGCTGGAAGCCACTGCGTCCATGTATTGTCTCGCGTATTGAAACAAGACAACAAACACACCGATGCTGGTAGATCCTTGAATAACGCCGTATCCGACATAGCCCAGCACGACAAGTGATGGGACCCACTGGAGAGGCTCGGTAATAAACAACTGCCGGTTGCGCCAGCGCAGTTCTTCCATTACTTTGCGGAAATATGCCTCGAATGCCCGATTGATTTTGCCGCGTTCCCATTCCTGCCGATTAAAAGAAATGACCTCCCTAGTGGAAGTTATACCTTCCTCTACCTGCACCGTGTAGGCCGACTTTAAAGCTTGTTTGTCATGGGCGATACTCTTGAGCTCTGGAGCGGATTTCTTGCCTAATAGGATAAAAAGCAGGCTGAATATCGACAGTGCCACAAACAGCACCGGACTCGCCCAAGCGATAATCACAGCAAGTACAATTGCCTGCACGCCGTTACGGATCAAATTGGGAATGATATGGCTCGGATACATCGATACAGCAGCAATATCCGTTAGGAAGGTCTGCATCATATCTCCAGTCCGTACAGCTAATAACCGTTCCGCAGGTGTTCCAATTAGAATTTGCTTATAATCCAAGGTCAACCTTCTTCTGATGTAGTGTTCATTTTTGGCATTCATGATTCCCGCTAAGGCATGAGACACATTAGCGATTAAGGCTCCCATAGCGAGCAGCACGAGCAGCCAGGGCAGCTTATCGTATTGCTGTTCAATGATCACATCATCGATGATCCATTTCGGGATCGAAGTGTTGGCGATCAGAATGACGCCGGTTAAAATGAACAGAATCAAAGATACTATGTATTTCGTTCGAATCTCTCGAACGTAGCCGAATAGCCAGAGCAGCGACTTCATGAGGCATTCATCCTTTCGCCGTCCATGCTGTCCATGCCCTCGATAGAGGTTCTGGTTGCCATCGCATAGAACAGTCCCCGCGCTTCAAGCAGTTGTTCGTACGATCCCTCTTCCGCGATAACTCCATCTTTGACCAGAATGATCCGGGAAACATGTGCGATCGTGGACAATCGATGAGCAATGATGACCGTTGTGCGGCCCACCAGCAGCTTGTCCAGCGCTTGTCTTACTTCTCTTTCACTTACGTTGTCAAGGGCAGACGTTGCTTCGTCCAGCAGCAGTACGGGAGGATTCTTCAGAAATAAGCGAGCGATTGCAATTCGCTGCTTCTGGCCTCCCGACAGCTTGTACCCTCTCTCCCCGATTTCCGTATCATAGCCATCCGGCAGATTATCAATGAACTCCGACGCATAGGCCGCCTCGGACGCAGCAGTGATTTCCTCATCTGTTGCTCCCAATTTCCCAAAGCCGATATTATCACGGATCGAACCCGGGAACAGGAACGTCTCTTGAAACACGTATCCAACAGACTCACGAATTTGAGTAAGCGACATTTCTGTCATATCGACACCATCTAGCGAAATTGATCCTTTACCAGGCTGATAAAGCCGGCCCAGCAGCTTGATCAGTGTGCTTTTACCTGAGCCGCTCGGCCCAACGATCGCCACTGTTTCGCCAGCGTTGATGTGCAGGGAAAGATCGCTTAACACCGGGCGTCCGGGCTGGGCCGGATAAGCGTAAGTGACACCCCTTAAGTGAAGCTCTCCGCGGACATTGTTTAGCAGCACAGGATGAGACGTCTCGCGAACCTCAGGCTCTTCTTGCATGAACAGGTACAACCTCGTAATTTGGTGACTGATCATCTTTTGCTCTGTTAAATTCGTGATAAAAAATGTTAATCTCTCAATCACCATAAAATACAAAATCGAGAAAGCCACGAACCCGCCAACCGAAAGATCACCACTGCGAATAAATGTAACTCCCAGAAAAAAGATGAACACCGAGCCAAACGCCACCGTCAGTCTGCGGACCGTTCCACGCATAAAGGCGTTGAACAGCGATTTTCCCGCCAAATCCAGCAGCACATCCATTTTTCTTTCCAGCTTCTTCGTATCCCATCTATCCGCATTCATTTGCCGCATTTCAAGCAAGGAAGCCACACTTTCGTACTGCTGCGCGTTGACTATACCCGATTGCTCCGCATATTGTTTGCTGTAAATAGCCGCCTTCTTCTCGAAATACGGTCCAATCAAGTAATAGGAAAGGAAAAAAGGAATGATCGCGATACTCAAAATCCAATTCACCGTACAAAGATACGTAAATCCGATCATCAGAAATAAACCATGCTCGACCGAATTGCGAAAATAACGGGTAAACAACGATTGAATCGCCTGAACCTCATTATGGTATAAACTTAAAATGTCTCCGGTCGGAACACGTTCCGTATAAGTGATCCCGAGTGAGCGCAGCTGGTTGAACATGTTCTCATGAATTTTTTTGAGCGCCAGCTCTGACAGCGTCGTGTTCCACATATTCACCCTGCCGCTAAGCCAGGTTCGGACAAACAGAGCTGCTGCAAGCAGCAGGACAACTGTGATTAGCAGTTTCCCCACGTCAGCACCGTTCTGCAGTCCTTCGGTGAACTGCTGTAAAATAATCGGAAGCACCAGATCAGTTCCAGACAGCAAAAGACCACCTGTCACGATAAGCGCAAATTTCGTTTTGAAAAAGAGTAAGTGCCGAATAGCCCATCGAAAAGTAACACTGGCTTTCTGCGTTTCCACCTCATGCCCCCGTTTCTCTGTCTATTTTCAAGCATCTTCAAGCATCTTCAAGCATCAATCACAAGCGATTTCCAGTAATCCCATGCCTTCAAATAGGCTGCTAAATCCTCCGGATGGTGCTGTAGACAAGTCCCGATGCGACAATACAGCTGAATGATTGCTTCTTCAATAAGTCTGGACCTTTCAATTGGTTCATGTTTGAGCAAATCGAAGGCTGCAAGCAGAGTTTCCATGTTCAAATCATCAGGAGAGGAGCAGAAAGCATACATCAAATCATACGATACAGGCCCTGAGATCGGTGAAGGATCAATGATTCCAGCTAAACTATCTTGATTAAACACGAAATTATGGACACCACAATCGCCATGCAGCAAAAACCTGGCCTCAACCTTCGGTATTTTTCCAACAAATGATTTCACTATATAATAATCCTCAATGGGTAAAACATCCCCAACATGAACTCGGGCATATTCCACGCCTTGATCTATATATTCACGCCAAGTTTGATTGGGCCCTTCCAGCCAGGAACCCCACTTGTCCGTTTGTTGACTATTATCGTAATGGTTCATAAGGCCGTTGACCAGAATGGTCAGCCAGTTTATTTTTGCTCCCCTGTCAAAATGGGTCGTACCTTTTATGTAGGTATACACAACATACGCTTTTGCCGGGTCCGTGTAGAGGAGTTTCGGGATAAGCATGCTATGCCGGTAAGTATGAAACCATTGCTCAACCAACCTGATTTCTTGGGGGCGGTCCAGCTTCAAAACGTATTTGGGCTCGCCGTTTACTGAAAGCATATAGACAAGGCCATCCGTAGTTCCAGTCATGTTATGAATCCCATGATCGGTACTGCTATCGATTACACCTTTTTCATGTAGCTCCTTGATGATGTCATCCATATCCACCGTTTTTTGCAACAATCTCATCTTCCCCTTTATATAGTCGAAAGATCGACTACGTTGTTAATTTTTCAACAAGAACCTCAAGATGGGACTCCGTTAATTTGAGCAAATCAAATTTTCCGGCTTTAATTAATTCCATTAGCCTGTGTGTTTCTTCCCAAGCTTGTATATAGGCGAATTCACTTATTACTCCTTTGGATAGTGCTTCATCCAGTTCAGCGGCATCTTTTTCAAATACTTCTCCAGTAGGCAGTACAATCAAATCTAAATATAAATCATTGAACCAAGGCACGCTTCGCTCGTCTATTTCATTTCCCTGGCAAATATCAATGTACCACTGAACAATATGTCCAGCAGCATCAAACATAGTAGTTACGGAATGCAGCTTTCCAACGGGAAAGTGCTGCAGCCACATATATCCAGTGTCAACAATGCATAGGTTCTTATCCCCATATTGGGCAAACAACGGCTCAGTGACCTGATCCATCCGGATCAATGTGATATAACCAGTAAAATCATCATTTTCCAAATATGCTTGAGCATACGCCCTCTTGGCTACACGCTTCCAGTCCAATCGGTCTCCAAATTTCTTTTTCAAAGGATTAGTCTCCTTCTAGTTCTTTAAAAGATGATCTACTCAGCTGTAGTATTCCATGATTTGTACCTATATGTTATTCGCTGTACAAATGGGAATACCTTCCTATTTGTAGAAAAAGGACGATTTCCGCTAACAATAACTTCCCCCAAAGCGAAAAAGTGGACGTCAAAAAACGCCAGAAAAACTCACTTTCTGACGGTCGCGGGCCCATTCTCTTCTATTATGCTTGTTTTACACAGACATACCTTTCCAATTGCCTGACAATAGGTTTCAGCTCATGTTCTTTACCTACAAAATCCAACAAAGCATGAACAAGCACGGATTTATGGGATTCTTTGGCCAATTCCTCCTGAAGCATCGTGATCGCATCGCTCAATTCTTCTTTTCGGAAATTCGTTATAGAAAGCTCTTTGGTCGTTGATAGTAAATTTGCTAACAGACTAGTCCGATACTCTTTGATCAGGATTGATTTGCCCGCCTTCTCACATTGCATGTAATGGTTCATCATCGTATTTGAAAGCAGCGGCTGTGTTTTCTTCTGCACGATACAGGCCGCCATTTCTTCTACACGGTCAACAATATACACCGCAATCTCTTTAATATTCAACGGCTTGTTCTCGTATAACAACAGGAATATAAATTCCCTCACGATCCCGTTATACATAATAACCAAATCCCAAATATTCGGTCTAAACTGTTCTCCAAGTAAACGAATCAAGCCTTCCTTGCTATACTTCAGCAGGTTTGCTCTCAATTGAAGGAAATACGGAGCGATAGGTCCTTTCGAAGCATCGAGCTGTTTGATATCATGCATAATAAATTTATTGTTCAGGAAAAATTCGAAATGGCACTCGGTCTCAAGAATAAATACCTCCCGCAAGGACAGCGCTGCATCTGCTCTAATGCTTTCAACTCTAGTGTATAGGGCCTCCTGCTGCGCTTCGTGGAAAGCAATAAACAAATCTTCTTTCGATTGAAAAAATTTATATAATGACCCTTTGGCGATTCCACAATCATCGGCGATTTCTTGAATGGATGTAGCGGCATAGCCATGCTCCGAAAAATACCTTGCTGCCGATTCCATAATGTTTTGTCTAATAATGCTCAACATGTCCCTCTTTTCTAAAACAGATTGGCGTTAAACAGATTGGCGATCAAATCATAACTGTCAAAAAATAGATTGACTTTCAAATGAAATGAAGTAAAATAAAGTTTATTGTTTGACTCGTCGGTTTTTCATAAAAACTATAAGTCAATAATAAAGTGTTTGTTACATTTCGTCAAGGAGAGGAACCTACTTATGTCAACAGCAAATCCTGCTTCGGCAGCACCCCAGCCTGAATTTTCCATAAAGTCACTTATTATGCCCCTTATGGCTGTAATCATCGGAATGATTATGGTTATTCTGGACAGCACCGTCGTTAATGTCGCTATTCCCAATCTGCAAGGGTACTTCAACACCTCGCTCAAAGCGATCCAATGGACAATTACAGGCTATACCCTTTCTCTAGCAGCTGTAATTCCCTTGGCTGGCTGGTTAACCGATAAGTTCGGGGCCAAGCAGGTTTTTCTTACGACAATTGCTTTATTTACGCTCGGCTCCGTTCTTTGTGCTATCGCTCAGACGTCGGACCAGCTCGTTCTTTTCCGGGTTATTCAAGGACTTGGCGGCGGAATGGTCGCTCCGATCGGAATGGCTATGATTTTCAAGCTTTCACCGCCTGATAAGAGAGGCTCCGTAATGGCTATGCTTGGAGTTCCGATGCTTCTCGCGCCCGCTGCCGGACCCATTCTGTCAGGATGGCTCATTGGCCTCGCATCATGGCACTGGATATTCCTTATTAACCTGCCCATCGGTATTGTCGCATTGCTAGTCGGAATAAAATACTTGCCCAACATTGAGCGGCACAAAACCCCTGCCCTTGATATCTGGGGAATGATATTAGCGCCAATCGCATTCTCCATGCTAGCATTTGGGATGAGTGAAGGTGGTACAGATTGGACTTCTACCCGGACATTAACAGGGTTAATCGTTGGGGGCGCCGCGCTTATCTTATTTATTATTGTGGAGCTTCGTCAAAAGCAGCCGCTGCTCGAGCTTCGCGTATTCGGCTCATCCGATTTCACAAGAGGTGTTATTTTAACCTGGATTTCGCAAATTGCACTCATTGGTTCCATTCTGATGGTTCCCTTATTTTTGCAAAATCTGCTCGGCTACACGCCATTGGAAAGCGGATTGACTACGCTCCCTATGGCACTTGGTTCTGTCGTTTTCATGCCCATCGGGGGCAGGTTATTTGATAAAGTAGGGGCTCGTCCGCTTGCTTTTGTTGGATTAATAATTATCTCTACCGCTTTATTCCTGTTATCACGAGTCGACCTTGAAAGCACAAGAACTACGTTGATGCTGCCGCTAGGTATGATGGGAGCCGGTATGGGGTTATCGATGATGGCACTCAATACACACGTATTGAATTCTGCTCCTCGCAGACTGGTCAGCCGCGTAACGCCACTTACTACAGCTACCCAGCAAGTCGTGATGTCGTTCGCCATCGCCGGCTTAACCGGCTATTTAACTTCCAGAACAAGCCATCATATGGCAGAAGCAGGAGCCAACGCCAACATGGCCCAAAGCTCGGCAGCCGCGTTCGGTGATATCTTCTTTCTTACCGCCTGTGTCGCCGCCTTCGGTGTACTAATGAGCCTGACCCTGCGTAAACCACGTTTAAAGGACGATCACAACTCAGATGGAACAGAAGAAAAACCAGATGCTAAGATGATGATGGGACATTAAGCTATATATGTTTTATTAGGATTTGAGGGTTGAGCAGATTTAACTGCTCAATCCTTTGTTTTGCGCTGCAGGAAGGGGAGTTTCACACTCTGATTGCTCACAAATGTGCTAAGTACCTTTTAACGATGTTTTTCATCGTTAACTGGTGCAATTCTGGTTAAACAAGTTACTTAGTGATGTTTTTCATCACTAAAGTGCTTTATTCTTCCCGTTCGAAGCCTGTTTCGAGCAAATAACGATGTTTTTCATCGTTAAATCATGCCATCTATGGAAATCTGTCGATTTAGTGAAATTTTCATCGCTAACGCAATCGTAACAGCTGCAAATCAGCTTTTGATAGCCTGTTCTCCCCCAGAAAGTCGCTCTAACTCCACAACTCCGTATTCGTACAGAGACATATGATGAAACATATGATGAGGTTACTCTTTTTGCTATCGGTTACTTACATCTTATATCGAAATATGAGGTCCTTCATATTCAAGCAGTCTTCCTCCAAAAGGTTCTAGCACATTGTCAGCAATGGAAATTGCTTGATCGGGTTGAAATACTGGTGATTTAAAAAACTGTATGACACTTTGGCCAAATTGAGGATTATGATTGAAGACGTACTTGATGAGTCTAGAATGCTTCTCAGTCCAAAGTCGATGAAAAGCACAATATGCCTCTAAGCTTAAAGTTACAAGCATAGGAGCAAGCAAATGTGATTCGGGTGCTTCAGGAGAAATACCTTCAAGGTCACGAATTAAATCAGATAATCGAATACGCCAGTTGCCTTGTTCCAACAGGTTCAAGGGACTCGGTCCCATATCATAAATTTGTTTTGCGAATGCTGCTAATTCAGCTAACTTTCCATTAAGATCGAGCAATGCTGCTCCAGTGGCAAAGGCCTTAACAAAAGTTATGTTACCATTTTCTAAATTTTGATGACATAAATCCGCTGGTAGGAAGTACACTTCCACTTCTATACCTTCGACTAACCTTCTAAAATTCCACGTTTCACAACCTTCTACTATAGCAAATAAATCTAAATCAGAGGTATGTGTTGGATCTCCTAGTTGTACGGAACCAAAAAAAAGAATACCCTTTACTTCAGGCGTAGCTTTTAATTCAGTAGTAACTAATTCAAGTGCATCCCTAAAATTAGTATACATTCATTTACACCTCCCATGATGCAGCATCAGGATTGGGACAAGATTCACACATTTCAATGATATCTTGGATGTTTCAATAGCTGCTTATCTTACAGCAGAAAAAATTGCTTCATAATCATCCCTTAAAATCCCCATCATGATGACATCACTGTACCGGCCATTAGCAAAATGCCTTTGTCTCAGCCGTCCTTCTTCTTTAAAACCACATTTCAAATAACATTTTATTGCATTCGCATTATAATCATACACTTCTAATTGGATTCTGTTTAAGTTTAATTGTTGGAAAACAAATTTTTGCAATAGAAGTACAGCTTCTGTCCCGTACCCCTTATTTTGCAATTCTGGATTTCCGATCACCATACCCATTTCTGTGCTTCTGTTCTTCCAATCTATATAAAACAAATCAATTTGTCCTATATAAGCTTCGGTTTCCTTGTTCGCAATTACAAAACCTTTCTGATCTGATTTCCCTTCAAGTATGCCGTTCAGATAGGCTTCTGTTGAATTTCTTGTATGAGGATACAAAAAAACATCGGATAACTGACTCGTTATTACCGGATCATTAGCCCAAAATCTCATTGAATCTAAATCTTCTTTTCTATACTCTCTCAAAATAATTCTTTCACCAACAAGATGTGGCATCGTGTCACTTCCTCTTTTTGGATTTCGTGCAAAAGCTGACTGTTCTTAATCCTGCATTTACAGCTTGGGCCGAGATTCGCAAGATAGCCTTGGGATCTTCAGATATATTTTATAATCCAAAAACTGAACTTAGATACTTAGGTACCCCATTATTCAAATTACTATCAATTACTTTGTCTGCCACATTCCTTATCATTTCATGAGCGTTACTGACTGCATATTTCTCATCTGCCGCTTCAAACATGGGCAAATCGTTTAAATTGTCTCCAAAGCAAACCAATCTGTCAAAATGGTATTTTTCCTTTAAATACAGTACTGCTTGCTTTTTTGTAGCATGGCAATTCGCAATCTCAAGCCAATGAAATCCAGGCGTGTAGATATCTGGACCAAAGTGGCAAACACACTCTATATTTTCGATATATTCCTTATAAGCAGCATTGAGTTTGGCAGGGGTATCTATCGCATTAATTGTAATGATATTTTCATCCATGCACGCTTCGTAATTTTCCACAAGTCTAAACCGCTTATCGCCTTTGCTAAGCCTGCTGCCTATGTAATTGTCTTCACTTTGATTAAAAACACCTTTATAATGAATGATCGAATTCCCATTACAGTCAGTTGTATAAACTAAAGGATTAAGCCCTAGCTCTAGATACGTTTGGATAATCCTGGCCCCTGCATAACCTGATAAATAATTGCTCTTAACATTTCTATTACTTTCATAGTCGTAAATGAACACCCCATTAATTAAAACTAAGGGTAAATTTATTTTTAAACCCTGTAAGATTTCTCTCGCCGATTCTATGGAACGGGCTGTTGCGATTGTGAACTTCATCCCTTGTTCTATTAAATGATTGAGTATTTCCAGAGCTTCCATGCTTATTGCTTGATTATCATCTAATAAGGTCCCGTCTAAATCAGAAACATATAAGGTATTCATGAGAACACTTCAACTCCCTTAATTGCTGCGGCTAATTGTTAACTACTCCTTCTATTTCACTAATGATTTCCTCAAATATTGCAGAACATCTTACCACATATAACCAATTTTTAAAACAGTTAAATCAAGACAAATGAAAAAGAGCTCTATCTTTGGAAGAATAGGTTTATCAGAGCACCATCACAGAAAGGATGGTTACATGCTAGCAAACGTTGGGGATATTTACTGCGTGTACGTGGAGCGAATACAGCAATATACCGCCTGCCAAGTGACCATGTTGGAGGAACCGATTTCAAGTAAATCGCGTCCGCTCGCAGCTATTTTGGAACTCGACTGGATTGGAGACACGCTGCCGGATGAAGCCGAGCTGCATAAGATGAAGCCGCTTATTTGCGACTATTTCTTTTGGAATAACAAGCTGGAGCACTACTTCGCAGATGCTAATGTTCCACCTAATTATATGCTGGTAGGGAACCTCCCTCCGCTTACAACGGAGACAACAAATAGCTATGGAGAAAGCTGGAAACATTAATTATCGCTGCTGAGGGGCTTGAGGAACTGTTTTTAAATGAAGGTATGGACCAGCTCTCCCTGACAGGGACACTATCGCCTAAGCTAAAAATCCATGCCTTTGACAAGGGAAGATGGATTACGGCAATTAGTATCGTGCCACCAATGGGCTGCGGTCTGAATCGTTTAGGCTCCTTGCATCTTCAAAAAATTACGGAGCTTGACCTTGAGCCGATCGTTCATAGCTTCCCCGAATTGAGAGAATTACGTCTATGGGGCAAACCCGGGACAATCTCAGAAGCTATCTGGTATCGGTGTAGTGGCAAATAAAGACAAGCTTTTGGAAATTTTCGAAAATATTCGGGATTTTTAAGTAATATGGCTCCTCGAAGGGGCCTCATTTTGCTTTTCTCTGGTTGTATGATTTTGGGAGGGGATGGATTGTTCAAGAACTTATACGGAGGGCTTTTCAAAAAAAAGTCGTATCCTTCTTTCGAAAAAATATAACGTACCACTACGGATGCCTTACAAATTACTGGCCCAAAGAGGCTTGCCGTCCTTTAAAAGCTGAGGGATCATATCCTGTACAAGATAAGGCAAAACGTCTTCCCTCTTGAGATTGTCCAAGGTAGGCTCGATCCAATAGAACTCAAGATGTGCCTCTAAGGATTCAGGGGCAACACTTGCGCTTAGTTCTTTACTTTTAACTTCAAAAAGATGATTTATTTCGCAATAATTTTTTGCTTTAATACCAAACTCTATAACACCAAGAAAACGAATGATTTCACAAGTTTTAATCCCCAATTCTTCTTGCAGCTCTCTCTTCAGAGCAGTCTGTGCGCCTTCCCCCAGCTCAATTCCACCGCCAGGCAAAAACGAGTGCGCCCCTTTCATCCTAGCAATTAATATTTGATTATCATCCATAATCAAGGCTCTTGCGACATGACGAAACTGTATGGTCAATTCTATGAATCCCCTTTCAATTCATTTTCCCCCTCTTGCAAACGGGGACAAAGCAAATCAAAAGCAACTTATGGACATGAGGGACGTTATTTGCGAGTTTTAAGGTCTTTTTTGGATCTTACGGACATGAGGGACGTTATTTGCCTTTCATGGGGGTACACGGGCTCCTTTTTATCCAAATAAGGGATCTGATGTCCGTAAGCTTTCCTAAATTAGGGGAATTACGGTAAATAAGCGCTCTGATGTCCGTAACGATGATGAGTCCCCCCCTCACCCCCTTACTTGAATGTTTAAGCTGCCTATTCCAGATGTTTGATGCCGAATTTATAGTTTCATATTTTTATACATCCATTTAACCACCATTCTACATATTTACTTACCGATGGTGCGACCCACCTCCGACTATCATCATCATGATTCCATACAAATACATCTTCCTTGCACACAATCTGATTAATAATCGGAAATGCAAATAAATCACCTATGCCGCTTTCGGCGAAAAAAAGTAAGCTATCAAACGGCATATAGTATGTTTTAAAAAATTGTTCCCTATATCTCAGGTTCTCCTCGATTACTCTTTCCAAGGACCATATTAACCCAAGTTCATAACTTTCCTTGACACCGTTCGTTTCAAGTATTATACCTTTATATTCTTCAGGCAGTTTTACGCCAAATTGTTTTTCAACTGCAATAATATCATCTGTGGATGCTGGACCTGTGAAGGTGCATTTATTTGAAACACTTAGAAAGAATTCTAACCACATACTGGTACCTCCACATCCCACATCCCTTGTAGGAAGCCTCCAATAACCTATACCTCAGGAAAAAGTTCAGTTGATAAGTACCTTTCACCAGTGTCTGGAAGCAGGACAACAATTTTTTTGTTTTTATTTTCTACTCTTTTTGCAACTTGGAGTGCTGCTGATACGGCGGCTCCGGATGATATGCCTACAAGCAAACCTTCGACTTGGGCCAATTGCCGCGCAGTGTCCATAGCGTCTTCATTTTTTATTAGGATAATCTCATCTACAACCGATCTGTTGAAGTTCTCTGGAACAAAACCAGCGCCAATACCTTGAATTTTATGAATGCCTCTTGCTCCGCCAGACAGTACAGGAGAATTGTAAGGCTCAACAGCTATAATTTGAATGGATGGTTTTCTTTCTTTAAGCAACTCACCTACTCCGGAAATAGTGCCTCCAGTACCAACTCCAGCAATAAAAAAGTCTACTTCACCGTCGGTATCTCTCCAAATTTCTTCTGCAGTCGTTCTTTTGTGGATATCCGGGTTAGCTGGGTTCGTGAATTGTTGAGGTATAAAGGAATTAGGGGTTATTTTCGATAACTCTTCTGCCTTTTTGATGGCTCCGGCCATCCCTTCAGCAGCAGGTGTCAGAACTAATTCGGCCCCAAGTGCAAGCATGAGTTTCCTTCGTTCAATACTAAAATTCTCCGGAAGAGTAATGATGAGCTTATACCCCAAGGCTGCTGCTGCAAAGGCCAATCCCACACCTGTATTGCCACTTGTTGGTTCAATAATTACGGATTCCTTATTAATCAGTCCCCGTTCTTCTGCATCTTTGATCATGGCGAACCCAATCCTATCTTTAACGCTGCCTGCCGGATTAAAATACTCCAATTTTGCAATGATCTCTATATCGACTTGATTCTTTTTTGTGTAATTGGATAATTCCAATAAGGGAGTGTTTCCTATAAGTTCTGTTAGATTCTTAGCAATTTTGGGCATGTTTATCACTCCAAATCATGAAATCCAACTAAAATAGTTGGTATTTCCATGCTAACATAAGACTACCAAAATCACAATTCTGTAATCCAAGTATCCTGTCCGTTAAGGAGAAATGGAGTCAGTGCCCAGGTTTCGCCCAAATAAGATGAAGCATGTTAAGCCAGTAGCTTTCCGCTTTATCGATATGTATACCTGACTCTCGGATGATTTCTAAAATGTTCCTTGTTTGATGACATCCATATAAATGATATAAGAGTGGATTAAGTGCTTTTTGGATAATTGCATACATGTTCAATAAAAGAGTTTATTAAGCAATGCGGAGATTCCAGGGTTGAACTTAATTGTGGAACAAATAATGTTCCAATAAAGAATTTGTGTTCAGGTAATTCAATTATTCTTGGGTTTCCTTGTGCATCTGCTCCAACTATTCTTAATCCTGATTCATCAATTTGAGACTGGTATTCTGAATTAAGTCCATAATTACATCTAAATTGTTCTGTCACTTTTTGATTTTTGTAAATTCCAAATACTTTCGACAAATTCTTTATTACTATCTCGCCTTTTTGCTCGACTAAAGAACAAGTAAGTTTATTTACAACTAATTTAGAAGCATTGGGATCTAGTTCTTCATGACCTGCTTCTTGAATCATTAGCTTGTTCCTTGCATACTCAATAAGAATATTTTGAAAACCACCGCATGTACCTAACAGTGGAATGTTGTACTCACGTGAATATTGAATAATTTGTAATACTCCACTTACAGATTCAGGACTACCGGGAGCAATCCAAAAACCCTTATACATATTTATTATTTTATCCATTTGTTCTGAAATCAAAGATGTTGGAATCCAATCCCATTCTATATGAATTCCTAATTTCTCAGAAGAATGAATGAGTGCATCATTTGTAGCCTTCTGTGATGGATAGCTCGGATTGTAATCACCAACAATTCCAATTTTCATATGTTACCCCCTTGCGATGCATGAATTTTAACAACTAATAGCTGATAATATTAATTCCAGGGTTGTCCCACCAGTCTGTTGCAAGTCAACCTCTTGCTTGTATGTTCTCAACAGTTCCATTTTTGGCATGAGATCGGATCACTGCATCCGCCGCGTAGAGCGGGTAAATACCATCCTCAAGAGTACTGATTGGGGTCGTACCATTTTTAAGAATATCGACCAGATGACTGACAGCATTACTTATGCTGCTAGAGCGGTAGAGCATTCCGGTTTCCAAATCTTTGGGAACTAGATGGTTCAATCCCTTTTGAATGGGATGCTCCTCGATCTCGTAAAAACGTATCTCATCCCCGCTTTTGAGCATTTCGATTTTACCCTTTTCCAGATACAGATCCATTTCAAAAATTAAAAAATCCCTATCGTCAAAAGCTTCTGCATACCCCGTAACTGCCCCGTCTTCAAGCGTAAATGTAAAGGAGTATGTCCAGTCCTCGCGTTCATCCAGATTCGTCGGTATTTGCTGCAGCACCTTTACTTGCTCCATGGATCCCACAGTAAAACGGACAAGATCAAACATATGGGAGCCTGTGTTGTAAATCCCTCTCGTATAGCGCAGATGAATCTTCTTCAGCTTGCCGTACTGGCCAGACCGCAGCGCTTCACGTATTCGGGTCGCCCCATCGCTCCACCTTCTGGAAAGATTGACAACCACGGTGCGGCCATACTGCTCGGCGAGCGAAGCGATTGCCTCTGCCTCCTGAATGCTTGTGGCTACTGGTTTCTCCAGAAAAATAATCCTTGCCTCGGAATGCTCGAACACCGTTCGCAGCAGCTCAAGCCGAATGTGTTGAGGCGTGCAGATGCTGATTACATCCAATCGATGATTATTTAACATAGTAATGAGATCCATATAAAATTTGGTTTCTGGAGCAACTTGAGCGAGACGATCCCCCTGCTCTTGACGTACTCCGACAGCCGCAACCAGGTCAATATCCGGGTTCAAATGATAAGCCAAAACATGGCTTTGCGGAGCCGCCTTTCTTGGGATGTCGAACTGCAAACCAATATTGCCTAACCCAATAACTGCTGCTTGATACATGGTAGACAGCCTCCTTTTAACACGCTTGACTCCTTATTAACCTATTATAATGCCTTCCGTCCGCCTTCGACCAATCTATTTTTCCTGCACTTTCAGAGTATATAAAATCTCGGTCTCCAATTTCGTTTCATCATCACTCGGGTTCTCGTATATTTCTAAAATCGGAAAAGTAAACTCTCTTCCTAAAGCTTCTATATGCGAACGAATTTTCCTATGAGCATCGTCTAGTTCATTATAGGGGCCGATATGTTTATAGTAAGCATATTGTTCAAAAACAAATTCTCTTTCTTTTAATTTAATCCCAACTTCTATGGGTTCATTCAGCTCTATTCCGGCAAATAAAATGTGATTAACATCGTAAACAACGTGATTAATACCCTTGTGAGAAAGACTTTTTTCTTTCACCTCAGCCCAGACCGGGTTAATAACTTCAAATATCTCTTTACTGAATTCTTTATGTTCTTCGTGGATTTTGGAAACACCATATAATAAGAAAGCCTTTTTATCATTAAAAATAGTAATGTCCATAGCTGCTCCTTTCGAAAAGTGTTCTTAGTAATAAAACCTCACCGTTTTCCAATATGACATATTAATTCTACCATTTATTCCCTCAGTTATTCATTTAATTTTCCTAATATGACCTTTTTTCTGAGTTATCCATATTTGCTTTCGCTGCAAAAGCAAAAGGCTGCCAAGCGGCAGCCCTTCTAGTAGTAACCTATCGTTTTTTTAACGCTTATGCCTCGCACGGCTGTATACCGCCAAAATAGGCGCGAGCAATACAGCCGCGGCAACAAGAGACATTCGCACGGAGTAGCGTTTGCCGATCCAACCGACGAATGGGCCTCCGGCCGTCTGGCCCAGTGCATCCGACTGGCTCATCATCGAGATTACTGTCGCACGCGACTTGCTTTCGATGTTCAAGTTGAGCCATGTATCATACATCGGACCGTTCACCGTTCGCACGACCTCGAAGAGCAGGATCGCGACGAGTGCCCAGGCAAAGCTGGGGGCGAAAGCTAGCGCCAAGACACCTGCAATCCGTGCTACTGTCAGTACGATCATGCCGCGAAGAACGACCCGCTCATTGCTCATATCAATACGCTTCTCCACCACCCACATGACGAGCAAGCTCAGCAATGTCGACATTACGGCGATGAGTCCGATCCATGAAGCCATATTGAGGTGTATACCTTGTAGCTCGACCTGCGGAAAGCCTATATCTACAATGAGAAATGCCTGCCATAGGCGGTCGTAACCTTCCGAGGCGGCCCCGCTGAACAGTGTGACAATCAAGACCAGAAGCAGAACCGGCTGGCGCCCTATCACCTGCGCACCCGATAACCAAGTAGCTTTCATGCTTCTCCAATGCGAGGGAGCTTGCGAAGTTTCGTCTTCACACACAGCTCTGACAATATTGGTCTCCTTCATAAAGATTAGCAGAAAAATACCAAGCATCAAATACATCATGCCTCCGGCTATGTAAGGCAGGTTTGGCCCAATGGCAGATAAGCTCACGCTCAGTACAATGCCAACCAAAGTGCCAAAGAGACCTACACGTTTTGCTTTCAAAAAAATGCGTCCAGCCCTCTCTTCCCCAACCTCATCGACAATCCAAGCCGTATCCGCACCACTTATGAACGTAGCTCCGATGCCAAAAAACACCTGTGCCAGCAGCAGCCACATAAAAGCCGACATGAGCAGGCTAGCCTCCCCCAGCCACATCGCACTGCCCTCCAACACAAAGCCAAAGCCAAGCACGAACATGCCCAAAATGACAGACAGTCTGCGGCTGTACATATCAGCGATAACACCAGTGATGCCTTCAAAAATTAAAACCGTTACTTCCAAAATCATTCCCACCAACAGCAGTTGAAGGGGGTTTAGCCCTAGCGCGATAACCTGATATATGGCATAGGTCGTAAACATGGTTGCGTTGGCCATGGATGTTATAAACCCCATTATGGTATAAACTTGCGATGCTTTATGCTGCATAAAAAATCGGGTCCGCCTCTCTGATTTCGGCAGAATTCACACGTCACGCAAGTCCCGACATCGTCATGCACAGATCAATTGCGCGCGTCTGCTCTACCGATGATTTTCATCCTTTAGAATCGTAGATAATTTGACGGCCAATTTGTTTTTTAACATAATCGAACACCTCCGAAAGTAGTTCCTACCATTATACAAGCTCAGGGTATCACAGTTTAGGTAAAGTTTTTTTAAAATCATTTTATAACAACGAAAATTATATATCTTCAAATTAGCTGATGATACAAAAAAATGATACACTTCTCTGGAAGACATAATTTTCATTGTAAGGAGTGAATAATGTGGAAGTTTTTGCAGAATTTTTAGCGCGTATTGATAACCCGCAACATCGGGAACGAACGGAAGAAGTATTCGCTTGGGTAACTAAGAAATTCCCAAATTTAATACCAAAAATTGCGTGGAATCAGCCTATGTTTACCGATCACGACACATTTATTATTGGCTTTAGCGCAGCCAAACATCATTTGGCTGTTGCCCCTGAAAAGGCAGGGATTAATCGTTTCTCTGATGAAATTGTGCAGGCTGGCTATGATCACACCAAAGAGCTGGTACGTATCCGGTGGGATGGTCCGGTTGATTTCTCATTACTCGAGAAAATGATCGAGTTTAATATTTTGGATAAAGCAGACTGTTCAACTTTTTGGCGGAAATAGAAAAAAATAAGAGTGCATAAGAAAATCCCCTTAGAAAAGGGGATTTTTGTTTCTTCCTTTGGAATGTAATAATGCCGAATGAGACTAAGAATGTATACCGATTTCCGAAGTATGCTAATAATTCTAAATTCAGAAAATTTTACGTAGAAATGGGATTTTACGGATGATATAAGCAGCTAGAAAGCAAGTCATAGTTACAATTATCGAAACTATAAAAAATTTAAGAAGTGAGGGTATTTTACTATATTGAAAAAAGAAGGTAATATACACAGTGAAGAAAGCATGGATAAAATAAACAGCATAAGCATGATCCGCCATAAAGCGGGTTAGTCTGTTCGACTTGTTATATTTGGAACGAAAAGTACTTAGTAACCACAAACTTATTCCTATGCATACAAAGGGCTCCCAAAATGAATATACAAGTGACTGCCAATGCCATCCCCCAAAAAAAAGTTGCATCTGTCCGTCAAATGCTCCACCAATGTACAAGAGAATGGGAAAAAACAAAATACAAACAACACTAATTCGAAACCATTTTTTAATCTGGCTTTCATTTAGAAATGAGAGCCAACCAGATCTATAAGCAATGGTTCCAGATATAAAATAGCCGATATATGGAACAAAATGACCTAATCTCAGAAATAGAAATTGATTTTCAATGGGACTCCAAATTCGAATAATGAAATTAAGAAAAGATAATGTTATGACAAAAAGGAGAATGATATTATCCTTTGGAAAACGGTGATGAATGGGTATTATTTGCGCTTGCATTAAACATCTGATCAGTGCATAACAAAGGCTAAATATGAGCAGTGCCTCCAAAAACCACATTGGGCCAGGTGCAGCATGTTTAATAAAACCAATGGGATCACGGGATATTTCATCTATGATATATTCTATAAATGATTTACTTGTTCCAATATGATAAACGTATCTTATTACCGGATTCACTAGAAATACAAACAATAAAAGCGGGATGCCCAGGCGCAAGAATCGATCTTTAAGAAATGAAATGGAACCTTTACGATCATACGATATGGGCGTGAAAAAGCCGGCAATTCCAAAAAATAAAGACATAAAAAAAGCTTGATTCACAAGAACAAAATAAGTTAAGATCCCTTTTGTCAGCATATCGTCGGACAGATCGTAAAAATACCAACCTATATTAAATCCATATGTAATCGCCAAATGGAATGCAACAACCATCAAAGTGAGAAAGACGCGAAGATTATCCAGATAAATCAAACGATTTTGAACCATTGTTAACACCTCACTAATTCGCAGATCAATTGCAACACGATACAGTAAATTTTTTGGCAATGCAATTAGTTCTCTAGAACTCACAAAAAAGGAGTAAGTTATGAATAAAATGACCTGGTTAATTGCGTTTTTTATCTCCTCAACATTAGTAGGAATTTTATTTTTATTGGAAGGAAATGTAGGAATTAATTTAGCTGATGAAGGGTATCTCTGGTATGGTGCAATTCAAACAGCAATGGGTGATGTACCCTTTTTGGATTTTCAATCCTATGATCCAGGTAGATATTATTGGGTTGCATTATGGTTTCATATATTTGGAGACACTAGTATTCTAGCATTGAGAGCAGCACTTGCGATATTTCAAATTATAGGTCTTACATTTGGTTTAATGGTTATAAGGAAAATGACTAAGTCATGGCTTTTTATCATATTCGCTGGAGTTATTATGGTCCTATGGATGTATCCAAGACATAAGTTATTCGAGCCAAGTATTTCAATGATTGGGATTTATATGATTATGTTCTTATTAGAAAAACAATCATGGTCACGTTACTTATTAGGTGGCTTATTCGTCGGGATTGCGGCTTTCCTAGGAGTAAACCATGGATTATACATGGTAATATCCTTTAGTATAGCTATATTCTATATTTGGTTGAAGATAGATAAAGATAAAACTTTCAAAAAAATACTACTATGGGGAAGTGGAGTTGTAATAGGATACTCCCCAATGCTGCTAATATATCTCACTGTACCTGGTTATTTTGTGAATTTCATGAATGCAGTTAAGGAGCTGCTATTTTCCGGAAAAACAAATCTCCATTTACCAGTGCCGTGGCCATGGAAGATAGATTTTACGCTTTTAAATTTTATCGAAATGATGGGTCAACTATCAATAGGAATCTTTTTTCTCCTTGTACCGATTTTTGCTGTTGGAATCGGTTTATATGCATGTATCTCTAAAAAAATGATTAATCCTGCAATAGCTGCAGCTTCATTCGTAGGGTTGTCTTATACCCACTATGCGTTCGATCGAGCTGATCTTGGGCACCTGGCACAAGCAATAGAACCATTAATAATAGTAATTTGTTTACTTTCACTAAAGTTGACTGGCAGCAAACGTTATTTAAAATCAGCAATCATTCTATCTGTGTTATTACTTTTCACGCTCATTTCGGTCGGAAGAATGCATCCATACTTTCAAAAAATAACCTCAAAAGATAATAAATATATAACTTATAAAGTTAGTAACATTGATTTATCGATAGATGTGCATACGGCTAGCTTAATCGATCGAGTTAAGGAAATTAAAAATACTTATGTTCTAGAAGGAGAAAATTTATTTATTGCTCCACATTGGCCAACGATGTATCCGATATTAGGTTTAAAATCACCGTTATGGGACATTTATATGCTATTCCCGGAAACAGCCTATAAACAATTAAAAATGATTGAAGAACTAAAGAGGCAGAATGTTGCATGGGTCATATTGGGTGATATTTCTCTTGATGGAAGAGATGATCTCCGTTTTCAGAATACTCATCCACTTATCTGGGAATATTTCGAAAATAGCTTTGAAGTAATTATGGTTGAAGGACTTCCTTCAAATTACAAGCTGCTGCATATAATAAGTGAATGATTAATTAGTGATAAAAAAAGAGGCAACAAGCAATACCAATATGTACATACAGGTAACTGCCCCAACTAGTATAAGTAAAAATGATGAAAATAGTATTGCTCGATTTTTTCTTGTCGTGACATAGTCCAGGCCGTTAAACCAAAACTTTAGCAGCTTCAATAATGTGTAATTGGATTTTCCGGTTTTCCTTTCTCTATGTGCTGTTGGTGTGTTTACAATATTATTTGTTATTTGAAGTATCAGTCCTTGTATATTAGGATTGGAAGTAGCCTTCTTAAGGATCTCTTCTGCAATAGACTTTTTCATCACTAAAAAACTACTAAAATATATCTTTTTAGGTGATATTAAAAACCAATTTACGATGATAGTATTGACCTCTGAAAGGAGCTTCCGGAATGATGTTTGATTATACTTCACTCTTTGAGCAATTACGACATCATAACCCCCATCCATCTTGACGATCAGCTTAATCAGCTCCTCGGGAGGTGTTTGCATATCATCATCCATCAAAGCAATATAGTCTCCTTGAGCTAGGCTTAGTCCTTTTAAAATTGCAGCCTGCTGACCACAATTTTTCATCAGATCCAGATGTTTAATATTGGAATATTGGGCCGCTAATAAAGAGCATACTTCATTACTGCGGTCTATACTTCCATCATTAACTAAGATAACTTCCATCTTATAAGAAGCGGCATAATGTTCAAGTAGACTTTTTACGACAATTCCAATTGAGTCTTGGGAGTTATAGACAGGAATAACGACCGAAAGTTGAGTGCGCATCATGATCAAACATCCTGTTTGGGAAAATTTGCTTTTCTTAAAATATAATGGACGTCTCTGCATTCAAAGCCGACGTTAATATTAACCCGTAATGCTTCTAAATTATTGGAGGACACTCTAGTCATGACTTTAGAATAACCTGCTTCTTTCGCATATTTAAAGGCGGATTCTAATACAACTAGCCCTAGTCCGCTGTTTCGATATTTTTTATATACGGAAGCTAAAACTCCGTAACACGTAGTACTATTCTTTTCAATTACGTAAAAAAAACCAACATCCCGAGATTTCACTTCTACCTCGTATATGGCGGATGTATCGCTAAGGAGAGCATCACTAAGCCAATTTAGATATCGTTTATGTGCTATTTTCGTTCCAAATAGAGGGTCTAACGATATTCTGTCAGTGATGAATAAGTCTTCCTCTATTTTAGATAAAAACATACTCAGTTGATCAAACGTATCTACTTTTTTGTACTGAGATTGCTCGGACGTTTTTTTTACAAAGCTTGAGGGCTCTTTTGTCTTGTTCAGGTTATATAACAATTCGAATTGCGTTTCCATAAATCGAAATCCGTTATCTTCAAGAGCATGAATAAGATCCATTTTTTCTTTTGGCACTTTGGCGATAAGATAATCATACGTTTCAAATTCACTAGCTAAAATATTTAAGGAATCCGTCGTATCGTTTTCATCAAAATTGATCTCTAACACAGTTTTACCGAGGTTCCTCATTTCCCAGAAAGCATCGACTTTTTTCATGTTGACCCCTATCATATTATGTAGTTTATCGGATTTTCTGAGCACCTTGGATAACATCAGATTCTATTCATTATAACTTATTAATAGGTGTAGCGAGTACTTTCATGTAAGTCTCTTGTATCAATTGAATGATGTATGCTTGTTCTGAAGCGCTTAGTGAATAATACATGGGTAACCTTAATAAAGTATGACTTGCCTGCTCAGTAATAGGTAATCGCTCAGAGGACCATTGTTGTCCCATTTGGGATAGATGCAAAGGAGTGTAGTGTGAAGTTGCTGTAACCCCATTCTCTCTTAAATGGTTTATCATTTCGTTTCGTTCTTCTTCCGAATTCAAGAGAATGTAAAACAGATGATAATTGGGTGTGCAATGTTCCGGGATTATGGGCAGCCTTAACATTCCTTTGTTCTGTAAATGTTCTAAGCCGCTATAGTATATTTCAAATATCTTTTTTCTTTTCTCATTGATTTCCTTCCACATCTCTAACTGTCCAAACAAAAATGCAGCTAGCATTTCTGAAAGAAGATAGCTTGATCCGATATCCACCCAAGAATATTTGTCGACCTTTTTTTTCAAAAAGGAGGCTCGATTTGTTCCTTTTTCTCTTATAATTTCTGCTCTATTGATGAATTTATCGTTATTAATAACTAAGGCTCCACCCTCACCACATATATAGTTCTTGGTTTCATGAAAACTAAACGTTCCTAAATCACCTATAGTACCTAAGTATTTGTCCTTATATTTCGCTGTCAATGCTTGAGCAGCATCTTCGATTACATAAAGATCATAGCGATGCGCAATTTCCATAATGGTATCCATCTCACACGGAACACCAGCATAGTGCATAACAAAAATGGCTTTGGTTTTTGAAGTAATTTTTTCTTCGATTTTACTCTCATCAATGTTTAAGGTATCTTCTCTGATATCAATAAAAATGGGTTTGCCACCCTGCAGAATGAAAGCATTGACAGTGGAACTAAATGTATAGGAAGGAACAATAATCTCGTCCCCTAGTGTGATGCGAAGGAGTAAAACCGCCATCTCGAGCGCATGTGTACAAGAGGTAGTCAACAGAACATGATTTGCGTCGAAATTATTTTCAATGAAAGACTTACATTTCTCGGTAAAGGGACCGTCACCACATAGTTTCCCGCTATTAGCGGCCATTAATAGGTAGTCGTTCTCTTTCCCGATGGGTTGAGGATAATTAAATGGAATAATCATCTAGACAGCCTTTCTTTTTATAAAAATCTGATTTCTAAATCGTAAATATTTCAACAAAAATCGACTATATTCGCTCATTGTAACATGCATTGATTAAGACAACAATTAATAGATCATATTTTGATATGTACTTTTTACGATTGTGGAAAGCTCTATAACTTGCCCTACAAAAGAATTGAGGAGGCAATACTGTGGAAGATCATTCGCAAACTTGCATATTAAGTCGAAAAACCTTGAGAAGACTGTCGAAGTATTAAGAGAGCTAAGCGAAGGGAAAGCCAAAAAATGAGGATCAAGAGATCAAAGTTGTTATGTACGTAAGCAAAAGCAACGAGAACTAGATCAACGTGCTCCACGATTATTTTGTATGGGATACGGTAAAGAAGATCGGAAAAGCATTGTCCCTGCTTATCGAGGAGCCAGTGATGACGGCCGGTTATATCAAAGAGGAAATATTTGAGTTGTCGATTTTCGAAAACCTGCGAGAAGCGTGGGATAGCCGTACTGAGGATCTTGACGACTTCATAAGAATTACGAGTCCAGAACAAGCCGTAGATAAGCTGTCGGAACTCGTAAGAATGTCTATGTGGAGTGATCCTGAATGAGTGACTAACCAAATTACACGGTTTGATCTCACAGTTGGAGATCAAACCGCTTTTCAGCTGCAGCCTTCGGTTTTTAATTCAATTGAATCTTACTAGTTAGCCCGCCATCAACTGTTAAACATGAACCGAGGATATAGGTGGCCTTATCACTTGCCAGAAAGACAACAGCATGACCAATCTCCTTAGGCTCAGCAATCCGCCCGATAGGAATCTTCTCCCCCCAGCTTTCGAGAAGCTGCTGTTTCTCTGTTTCACTACACCCGGATAGCTGCTCATCGGTGGATTTATTCCGGGTCCACCCGGGCAATACAGCATTCACCCGAATGCCATAGGAAGCATATTCGGCTGCCATACTGCGTGTCAAAGAAACTACCCCTCCTTTGGCTGCAGAATATACTGTAAAGTTTCTATCCGACATGTTGGCGTGGACAGAGGATATGTGGATGATGCTCCCTTTTTTTCGCTCTATCATAGAAGGCAGTACATGCTTGGACATTAGAAAACAGCCTTTGAGATCCACACTCATCAACTGGTCCCATTCTTCCTCACGGATGTCCAACATGGGTTTGTAGAGATGCGTTCCTACATTATTAACGAGCACATCAATACGGCCCCACTTTTCCAGCGTCTGCTCTACTACCTTAAGCACATCTTGTTCTAATGCCACATTCACATTCACATACAACGCTTCAATTCCCATATGCTGCAAAAAGTCTCGGGTTGCTAACCCATCTTTCTCGTTATAATCAGCAATTACAATATGAGCTTGTTCCGCGGCGAAACTTTCTGCAATGCCTCTTCCAATACCTGCAGCTCCACCTGTAATGATGACAACCTGTTTTTCGTCTGACATGGCAAACCACTCCCTATTATAAAACCATTACCAATCCGCAACCGAGTGGTCATCCGAATGGAATTCTCTCGGCAGGTCGAAATCCCCTGCATATATTTTATCTTGCATAGCCTCTTCATCCAGTTCAATCCCCAGCCCCGGTCCTTCGGGCAGATCAATATAACCGTCCTTGATAACAAATGGTTTCTTTAGATAACCTTCCCCGAGTAAAACAAACTCTTGAGCGAGAAAGTTTGGCACATTGGCGGCCAATTGCAGGCTAGCTGCAAGATTGATCGGTCCCAAAGGATTGTGTGAAGCAAAGGCAGCGTAATAAGTTTCTGCCATTGCGGCAATCTTCTTACCTTCCATAATTCCACCGCAATGGGCCAAATCGGGCTGTATGACAAATGCAGCTTGTTTCTCCAGTACTTCTCTAAATCCCCATTTGGTAAACAGTCTTTCTCCTGTTGCTATGGGTATGCTTGTAGAACGTGCGATTGTAACCATGGTATCCACATTCTCCGGAAGACAAGGCTCTTCAATAAACAAGGGATTAAATTTCTCGATCCCTTTAGCGATTTGGACGGCAAGAGCAGGGCTGATCCGTCCGTGGAAGTCAATGGCGAAATCAACATTGTTGCCTATGGCACTACGAATCGCTTCAACCCGTTCAATTTGTCTAAATAGATAAGACGGCGTTTCCAGGATGTGAGCAATTTCGATGGCTGTCTTCACCATGGTGAAGCCTTCATCCGCTGCTTGCTTGGCAGATTCGTACAGCTCCTGTGTAGTTGCACCATGCACATGCTTATACATTCGGATACGATCCCGGACATGTCCGCCGAGCAGCTGATAGACAGGAACCCCCAGTGACTTTCCGAGGATATCCCACATCGCTTGCTCCAACCCGCTGATTGCACTGCTCAGAATAGGACCTCCGCGATAGAAGGTGCCCCGGTACATCATCTGCCACAAATGCTCTATCCTTCGCGGATCTTGACCAATCAGATGTGGTTCCAGCTCCTTCACTGCCATCTCTACAGTACGTGATCTCCCCTCCACAATGGCCTCACCATATCCGGTTATACCACATTCCGTGGTCATGATAAGAAAGGACAACCGCGGCAATACATGAATGATATTAATTGAGGCAATTTTCAATTCATACACTCCCCTATTTGATTTACAGTAAAATAAGTAAGTAAGCTTACCGCATAATGCAAGTTCAGGAGATTCAGCCTTTCACTCCTGAGCTGGCAATGCTGCTTTTAATTTGCTCTGAGAACAGCATCGTCAGGAAGATGACTGGAACGATGGTGATAATCGATAGCCCCATCATGAAATTAGGCTTGATCATAGCGTTCTTGGATAAATTGTATAAGGCGACATTCAGGGTCCACAGCTTTTGATCCTCGGTTACCATCCAGAACCAGAAGAAGTCGTTCCAGTTGCTTAGGAACAAATTCAAGGCTATTAAGGCGATGATCGGTTTAGACAGCTGCAGGCAAATTCGCGAATAATTGTACCATTCCGATGCTCCGTCAATCCGGGCAGCTTCGAAGATCTCCCCGGGAAGCTGATCAAAGAAACCTTTAAATAATAAAATGTAATAAGGAAACGGGTATAAAAAAGGAAGCAGCATAGCCCAGTAATTGTTATATAGCCCCAAGCTTTTGAACATCATAAACTGCGGAATCAGGATGGAAATAGAAGGCACCATCATCGTAGCCAGAAAAAACAGCATGAGCAAATTAGCTACGCGTTTCTTGAACAATCTTGATAAGCCATAGGCTGTTATTGAACAAATGATTGTTTCCATCACAATGGCCCAGCCGATGACAAGAAACGTATTGCCGATAAAGGTGAAGAAGCTGTATTTCTGAATCGTTTCGTTCTGCGGATACATATATACGGGCAGCTTCACGTAGTATTTGAAATTTTCCAGCATGAGAAAGAAGTTAGTCTTTGAAGTAATCGAAGACACTGCGCCTTCTACGCCATATTTTTCAATTAGAAAGCTTTTAATCTCGTCATCATGCCCAGATGCAGATCCTGAAGGGATTTCCATCTTCAGTCCAGACGGATCATACTTGTAGCACAATTTCTCCGCCGATTTCTTATAACGGTCGTTCTTTAATATGACATTCTTGTTCACATTGCTTGCTTTGAAGATACCGAAATCAAGCTCCAAGCGCATTTGAGCTTTATGAGCCCTGGTATAGAATATGGTTTTGCCATCCATAACTCCATACATTTTCACCTCATAGATAGGGTCCGTATTGCGCTCATAAGGGATGGAATACAAAACCATGGTCGAATCCTTCATCATTTGTTCCAATAACTCTTGGCCTGATTTCCCGGAACCGGAATAATCAAGCGCTACGGAGGTACTTATTGCACTCCTCGGAATAATCGTGGGAATGGAATCATAGATGATGCTGTCATCCTTCAACGAATTGCTGATCATAAACAGAAAAGGAAAGATAATGATAATGGAAAAAACTGCCGTCAACCAGAAGGAAACAAACCGCAAACGTCTTCCGGAATCAAAGTTCATGTTTGTTCGCCTCTATTCTGATTGAGATTTATTCATCCTTACTTGAAAAATAGTAATGATGGCTATCACGATAAACAACAAAACGGATGCTGCATTCGCTCTGCCATAAGAAAGATCCTGCTGAACGGTATTGTATATAAACACACCCATCGAGGTGGATACACCCGCTGGCCCTCCTCCTGTGAATTGGAAAGGTGCATCAAGGAGCTGGAAGGCACCGATGACAGTAATAATCAATTGGATAAAGATTAGAAAACGGATATTAGGCAGAGTAATATACAACATGCGTCTAAATCCCGTGCACCCGTCAATCGACGCTGCTTCATTAATTTCTTTAGCTACTCCCATGATAGCTGCCAAGTACAAGAGAACGGCCACTCCGCCGCCGACAATTCCCGGGAAAATAATGCTGAATTTCGTTAAATCGGCATCATTGAGCCATTGAAGCGGCTGCAATCCAAGGAATTTCAACACGGCATTAGCGAACCCATAATCAGGATGCCAAATCCATTTCCAAAGAATAACGTTTACAGAAAGCGGAACAAGGGCAGGAATCAGAAACAGCGTTGAAAAAAACTTTCTTCCTTTATAAAGTTCGCTTAAAAGTAAAGCCTGGATGATGGGAGGAATAAAAGTGATGATCAGGATCAGTGCTGTAAAAACCAGGGTGTTCATCCAAGCATCCCAATAGGCCTCCTGGTTAAGCAGAAATAAGTAATTTTTCAATCCGATAAACTTGCCAGGTGGATGGATGACATCATATTGGAAGAATGAAACATACATCGCCTGCATCATAGGATAATACCTCAGCCATACCGTGAAAATAATAGCAGGCAGGACAAATAACCAAGGTATTATTTTCCATGAACGCGATCTTGTTTTTCGAATAGTGCCCCATGATGCGTTAACAGTGGGTTCCATAGGATCCTCCATTTGAACAAATTAGGGGTACTCTCGGGAGTCTCCGGTGTACCCCTTTCTATAGGCTGTATAACATATATCCGTGTCAATATGGTTGCACGGTTTTTGGTATCTTACTGTTTATTAAACTCTTCTAAAACTTCCTTGGTAACAATATCCTGTGCTTTTTGCAGCTCTTTCTCCGGATCAGCGTTAGCATCCAAGATGAATTTCTGAATGGCCTGATCCAAATATTTAGTAAAAAAGCCGCGGCCATAATACTCTGGCTTGCTAGTCTTAATCGATTCTGCGAGGAAAGCTTCCATTTCGGGATCCATCGTTACTCCAGCATCGCTGTACTTCACATCAGTGCGATAAAGCGGCACAGGATTTACAGCACCTTTTGAGGCAGCATTTTTCATTAATGCAATCACATATTCTTTCGATGAGTAGAATTTGATAAATTCCCATGAAGCGTCTTGTTTGGCCTTGGAAGAATTCGGGTTGATGATAAAGCCTCCTCCGTAGGAGTTACCTAATCCGCGTTCACCGGAAGGTCCGGCAGGCATTAAGGCAAATCCGATATCCTCCGGCTTGGCTCCGAGGCTGACAGCCCAGCTTAACCAATCACCTGCGAAAGGCATCATAGCAATTTTCCCTGTGGCAAAAGCATTGACCATATCGCCGAATTTCATGGTTACATCGCTTTGTGTTACTTTTTCCTTGCGTAAGGTTCTGTAGAATTCAGCTGCTTTCAGCGCCGCCGGATCCGTGAAGGTTAGTGTAGCAGTCCCGTCCGGGTTTTCTTTGGTTAGATCGCCTCCTGCCTGCCACACATAATACTCAAACCACCAATCGGTAAATTCACCTGTTAACATGCCGTAACCCGCTTGCTGTTTATCCGGTTTGGTTAATTTCTTGGCATAAGCCAACAGTTGGTCCCAATCCTTAGGTGGCTCCGTAAGACCAGCTTCGGCAAACAACTTCTTGTTATAGCCAAGCTGCAGATTGCCCAGGCTGTTAATAATCGTATGCACATTTCCTGATTTGTCGGTAAATTTGTCCTGCTCCGTCTTCGGGAAGTTCGCGTAATCCGGCCAATCCGCAATGTAATCGTTTAATGGAAGAGTAATCCCCGCTTTGATGTATTTCGGCAGCACCGCGTAGGACGCACTCACCAGATCAGGCGCATTACCTGCTGCGACTCCTTGGAAATAATCATTTCCAACATCTCCTTCGTGAACAACCTTATTCAATGTGATATGCGGATTTGCTTCTAGAAACTTGGCTTCCATTTCCGCCGTGAAATCATCTTGTTCTCTGCTGGCTACCCAAAGGGTAAGCTCTGCCGGCTCCTTAGCTTTAACTTGCTCTGTGCCGGCTGGTGTTTCCCCAGCGACTTGTTTGGTTGGAGTCCCTCCATTGTTGTTCTCCGATGCTCCGCAGCCAGCTACAGTAAGCATCACTGCCAATACTAAAATCAGAACGCTCAGACCCCTCATTTTCGTTTCCTCCCAATAAGCTGTATTTGAATCCGTTTTCATAACTTATTTTAAATGGATTCCCCCTCATAAAACAGTAACTAAATTAGACAAAAGGTTCAGATTATTAACATCTTATTCCTCGATACCAGGCAGCGAATCTTTATATTCCCTCGGGCTTAAGCCTACTAAAGCTTTAAAGGTTGAACTGAAATACTTGGCGTTGCTGAAGCCGGTCATTTCTGCAATTTCATAAATTTTTAAATTAACGTCTTTAATCAGTTCCTTGGATTTCTCGATACGCACCCGCGTCAAATAATCGATAAAATTCACACCTGTTTTCTCTTTAAACAGCTTGCTTAAATAGTTCGGGTGTATATACAAGATGTCCGACAGCATCTGCAGATGCATATTCCTAGCATAGTTTTCATGAATATATTGTTTAGCTTTCTCTACAAGCAGTCCGCTGTTTCTCTCTTCCTGACTACCTGAATTCGAGTCGCTGTCATGTCCTTTGATCAGATTGATGAGAAACTTCTCCTTCTTTAACCGAGCATATTCTTCCTCCATATCCGCATCCTTCATTTCCTCGTCCAAAACAAGCTTAATCTTCGCAAAAATCCGCTTTAATTCATCAAAATCTACAGGTTTGGTCAGATAATCATAGGCACCCAATCTTAGGGCCTGCTGGGCATAATGAAACTCCCCGAATCCGCTAAGAATGACGGTTTTGATCCCAGGCTCACACTCATTCAGCTTTCCAACAAGTTCAATGCCATTTATTTCGTACATGATAATGTCTGTCAATACAACATGCGTCTTGTTTGCTTTAATAAACTCCAGTGCCTGCTCGGCCGATTCCACATCACCGCTGACTTGAAATCCAACGCTCCCCCAGTCGATCAGCTTTCTCAAGCCTTCTCTAACCCGATGTTCATCGTCCACTATAAGTAAATTATACATTTGGCGTCACCTCTTCAATCTTAGGTTCTTGACGTAAACAAGGCAGCTTGACGATCACTCTGGTTCCCGAACCAGCTTCACTTTGGATCATCAAACCATATTTTTTGCCAAAATAAAGCTTAAGCCTTGCATTCACATTGTGAAGTCCAATCTGATTGCCTTCGATACGGTCATCCTGCAGTTTTCGGTTCAACTGCTCCAGCATTTCAGGATCAATGCCTTTTCCATTATCACTGACCACAATGAATAATTCATCCAATTCCTTATAAGCTCTAATACTAACTGACTTGTCGCCTGTTTTTCCCGTAAATCCATGTAAAAGTGCATTTTCAACCAAAGGCTGAAGCGTTAATTTAGCTATCAGGCAGCCTGCTGCCTCATCTTCAATATCACATGCCCAGCGGATGCTGTCCCCATGCTTATATTTCATTACCTTCATATAGGCCTCAATATGACGAAACTCTTCCTCCACCTGAACAAGTGTATGATTGGCTTTAGTCCCTAATCTCAGCAAATCAGCAAACGCTTTAATCATCTGACTACCGTGCCCGTCACCATTTTCCTGCAGGGCAACCTCCCACCGTATCATATCGAGTGTATTATAAAGAAAGTGCGGATTGATCTGCATCTGCAGCGCATCAAGCTCTGCCGCCCTTCTTCTGAGCTCTTCGTCTTGTTTAATCAATTCCACCTTGTAGACGCTGCTGATTAAGTGATTGATCCGCTCCATCATGTGGTTGAATTTACGGCCCAATAGCCCGATTTCATCCTCATAAGGATCCTCGTATTTCGTCTCCGTGTTCTTTCCATAGATCATGCCCATGGCTCTCTTCAACTTCATCAGCGGGGTAGAGATGCTTAAGGTCACTCCATACGATATAAGGACGGCGATCCCAATACAAATGATACTAATCTGGATGATGATATTGCGAATCTTATACACGCTCGATAACAAGCTTTCCCTCGGGACCAGGAACGCCAGCTCCCACCCGGTATAAGCCGAATCCTGAAAGACAACAAGATCTCCGCTCTTCTTATCGATAAATCTTCCGTTCTTCTGCTTAAAGATCTCATCGGAAACATCCTTTCGCAAAAAGGGGCCGCTGACATTCTCATTCAAAGATACTTTAGCTCCGGAATCCCCCAACAGCAGCAGGTTCCCGTTATTCACAACATCCTTCGATTCAACGATATTCAGAAAAACATTAACGGAAA
This sequence comes from Paenibacillus eucommiae, assembly GCF_017874215.1. GTDB lineage: Bacteria > Bacillota > Bacilli > Paenibacillales > NBRC-103111 > Paenibacillus_AI > Paenibacillus_AI eucommiae. Next base: position 82,302 of record NZ_JAGGLB010000025.1, on the reverse strand, counting down.
TATTCATGACGATAACTCCAAGAGTTCCCCCATTTCCATCCGGGATAGCTCTGGCAAGCGTTATATAACTGCCTAAATTCATGCCGCTCATAAGTTGGTTTTCAAAACCATATTCAGCCGACGTATCCAACCATACAGGATAGCCCTTGGCTTCAATCGCCTTGGTATAAGTAGGGGACTTTCTGAAAGCGATGATCTGCTTTACTTTCCCGCCCTTTACTTCTCCATTATAATTAATTTGGGTAAATTCATCGGTATCGCTAATGATTTGAAGATTGGAAAGTAAGCTCCGATTAATGGATGTACGGTATAGAATAGCATTAATCCGTTTTTTTAAATCTTCGTATTTCTCCTTATAATCGGTTGGATTGGATTCTTTGATATGGTTGAGCGTATTACTGTCGACTAACAGCGCGACTAACTCTTCATCTGAATACAATCGATACGAGATATCCTCATATTTTTTCAATACCTCATTAATATTATTGTTAACAGTGCCTATATATTGATAAAGCGAGTTGGATACGGTTGTTTCAAGCTCTTCAGAGGAAATATCAAACAGCACATAGCTGATCACGATATTAGGAACGATTATAACCAGCAAAAAAGAGAGGACGAGCCGCTTGAATATATTCAAGCGGCGGATGGTGTTTATAAGAGCCTGCATAAGCAAGGTGAAGGGATTTCTAGCATTCATCGGATTACCTCTTTTACTATATATACTAGTGCAAATACAGAGTTAAACCAGCATCTCTTTAAACTAACAATAGCATATTCCCTATAGGCGAGGGAACGATATTTCATGTAAAAGAGAGAAACTCCAGCCGGAATACAGCGGAGTTCCTCCCTTGTTACATTTTATTTCGATAGATTTATGATCACTAGGGAGTAAAGGCAATCACTGGATCCCAGTTAGTTAAATCGAACGTTTGCGTCGATTTGCGGTTCAGACGGAAGTAGATCGCATCCCCAGCCGTCACGGATAGCGTCAAATTAACATCATAGCCTGTACTGTTGTTGTAGGCTATGTCCTGATTATAAATGTTCGTAGTATTGTGGATGATCTGGGCATTAACCCCATCCCCACCACCAACGTCATTTTTGGCTACATTGCCTGTTATCGTTATGCTGCCGCTTGCGGGGGCTACCCATTTACGGACTGCATCGGTTGTATTGCCCGGATGCATAACTCCAGCTGAAACCCAGTTATAAGAACCTGCTCCATACCAGCGGCTATTGGCACCATCCCATGTCATATTCGTATACGTGCTGCCATTCCCATACATATAGTACCATTGATTTTGTCCTTGGGTTCCGCTAAATCCGCTGGAAGCTTGATAATTGATTGTAGTGGGGCCGCCTGGGCCTGAACCTGGATCAGGCGTGTGAATGATTTGCGGATTGGTGAAAGTGCTATCATAGAGCTGACTGCCCTTTCTGTTCAGAACGAAATAAATGACATCTCCGGCTGCTACGGTTTGGGATACATATACGTGGTATCCTGTTGTATCGTAAATATCCTGATTCCAAAAGAGCGTACCGTTTTTCTTGATTTTAAAATTGACACCGTCTCCAGTAGCTGCAACAAGCTTTACCCGGTCACTAATCGTAATGGTGCCGTCTGAAGGCGCAACCCACTTGCGCACTGAATCCGCTGTGTTCCCCGGATGCTGGAAATCGCTTCCGACTAAATTGTAGGATCCGGTACCTGACCAGTAGCTATTCACGGAATCCCAAGTCATATTCGTATACGTGCTGCCATTCCAATATTGGTAGCCCCATTGGTTTGCACCCTGAGTACTGCTGAATCCGGTCTCAGCCTGATAAGTCGTTGAACCCGTTGAGTCTGTGGTGAACGAGAATGTGCTGGAACTGGTTGAACCATAAGCATTGGTAGCTATAACCTTCCAATAGTACGTTGTATTGCCTGCCAGATCGTAAGGCAGCGTATACTCGCTTACTTTAAGGTCTTGAACGTTCACTACTGGTGAGCTGAAATCGCTGTTATCGTCCACCAGCAGGTTGTAGGTCACTGCAGTGGTGGAATCAGCCCAATTCAGCGTAGGCTTACTGGAAACCCCAGTACTTGTATTTGCAGGAGACGTTAGACTAAAGCTGCCCGGAGCCGAGGTCCCCGTGTAGCTGATACTTCTTCTGGCCAGGTACGCATCGGTCCAACGATTCCATACGGCAGCGACTGAGCTTGTATAATATACATAAAATTGCCCATCGGTTATAGTCGGATCTTCGCCCATACCTACCAAGGTAGGATAGAAATATTCATTCGAGTTATTGACAATTAAAGTTCTGCCGCTGTTAAAATTTAATCCATCGTCTGATTCAATAATTTTTAGATGGGTGTTTGTAGCCGTTACATTTTCCAGTACACACATGATATATTTGTTAAGGTACGTGTTATAGGAAGCGCTTAGCCAACCCGTTGCAGGATTGCCCGTTTCCAGATAGTCAGACAATCCGCCTATGCCATCCTCCGTCCATGTTCCGCTATAATACTTTTTCCAAGGCACCACGGTATTGGAATTGATAGCTGCATCAACAACATCACTGATTTTGGCTCTGGCCACAGCAATATTATTGTATCCCCCTCCCGCTAGATAATCTCTGAAATACAAGTAGAAATAATCGCCTGCCTTTACATACGTACCCGCTCCAACTTCATACCCCTGTGTCGCTGAAGCGCTGTAAGGCACATTTGGTCTTACGATCTCTCCAAGATCCGTCCAAGTAGCCCCATCATCGGTTGATTTGGACATGGCCAGTAAACTGTAGTACTTCGTATGATCGCCACCCGGCCAAATTTCCACATGATAGAACATTAACAACGTACCGGTAGCCGGATCTTTATACACCGGTCCTCCAGCAGCATAATTATAGCTCGAAGGTATGCCAGATATCGATACGCCTGCACCTACTTTAGATGCAATAGGGTTAGTTAATGTTCCAATCGTTCTTGTAACCTTAGTACTATTCGCCGCATGAAACATATAATTCGAGCCTGATTTAGTAATTCCCATGGCCCCATCAGGCCAGAATTTCAAACCTACGCTTTCCCTGCTTGCCTTGGATACAACCGTCTCCTCACTGCCTGTCGTAAAAGCGGTGGCATGCACAGTTTGGGATAAATGGTATGCAACAGCGACCAACATAACGGAAAACATGATAACTTTCACCATATGCTTAACAATCATGGATCTTCCTCCCGTATATCGATTTAGATTGGATAAGATTTACGAAATACCAGATTTCAACTTTTGCCCATAGTTTCTTTTATCATTCATACCTCCTCCTCTATTTGAAATCGCTTACATTATTATTATAAAAGAAATACATTTTAAAAATAGTATATAAATTAGAGAAATGGTTCGGAATCTTAACTTGTTGTGCTGCAACTATTAATGATGAACAAACGAATACCCGCATAGGCCATCACTATTCCGTATTCATTTGCTGCCTCTATGACTTGATCATCACGTAATGAATTTCCGGCTTGAACCAAGTACCTCACACCACTTTGAGCAGCCCGGTCAATATAATCAGGATCAACCTCTAGGATAAGGTAGGTTCCGTTTTTCTTCTTTTTTAACTGGGTCAATGCTTCATCGTCATATCCTGGTGCGACAATGATATCGGAGACCTCTTTTTTCAGAAAATTGGCTACAGATACATCAACCTTGTCGCTGAAAGCCGCGCAGTCGCCGAATGAGGACATTCGGTCCGCGCCTCTTGCTCTTGCATATGCGGTAGCCAAAGGAGAAAGTTCGAGTCCTTCGACAAGGAGGGAATGGCTGTGGGCTCCAGCCGCTGTTAAAGATTTGTTTCTTTGAATGGTAGAGATGAGGAGGTAGAAACAAATCTTTAAAGGCGGACGCTACCGCTCTTCCTCCCACAGCCATTCCCTCATTCAGCTACAAATCGCACGAATCCTTGGACAAAGGCGTTGGGGATGAAGAACGGCCCCTCGAGCACGCACAACCTCCAGGATCTGCTACTTTAACGACGACTTTAACGATGTTTTTCATCATTAAAAGCGGCAAGTCCTCCCCATATCCTTGCTTTAACGATGGTTTTCATCATTAAATCCCTCTTATCCACCCTGAGAGGGCCATCCGACCTCTTTTAACGATGAAAATCATCATTAACGTGCTGATTGAGCTGGAAACACTTGCTTTAACGATGAAAACCATCGTTAAGTGCAGCTCATGCTCCTTTCGGCGGAAGGCGTGCTTCCTCTAGACATTACTATCACTCTACTCCCACATCCTTTCCCTGATCTCAGCTGCAAATCGCCTAACGTGCCACGTTCAAACCGATAACGGACTGCCAGTAGGGGTTGCTTCTTGAGTGAAAGGGATAGTGACGATAGGTAAAATCTGAGTTTCCTTCTGATCCTTAGAAAATAATGAGTTCAAAATAAAAAAAGTATTCGGATTTAACTCCAAATACTTTGCCCAGGCGTACGGCTCCTATAGTGTGTGCTCCCTCATGGTTTCCCCATGTTCACGCCAGTAACACACAGATCAATTATTGAAAATATCATACCTGATATATCCATTATTTTCAAGTAGAATCAGAAAACAATCTCTTGAAATAATATATCACTCATCCCCTTGAATCTCCTTTAAACAATTTGCCTAAAAAATAATTACATGCTAGTATAATAGATTGGAAAATATGGTTTTACTACTAATACATTTACTATCAAGGTACTCTAACTTAACCACGCCAACTTCGATAATTCTCCCTTCCATGGGATTAAATCTGTTAAGACAATACTCCAGCGTTTTGACCAATAAGTTTTGGTTAAGCATAATGGCTAACGTACAATATCAGGAATATAGTGGAAATAGAAATAACGTTGTAGTTGGTTATCTAAATACCCTCTCGTTTTAAGAAACCAAAAACTCTTCATAACTAATTCGCATCAGTTGATTATCTTTATATACGCCATCAAACAATTCCCGCTCATAGAGTATCTTCACTTTTTTAAAACCACACTTTTCATAACTCTTGATTGCTCTGATATTCCATGTTTGTGGATCGATATAAATATCCTCTGCTTCTCGCTCAGTAAATAAGAACCGAACCATCGATTTTAGCGCCGCGGTTCCAACTCCCTTATTCCAATAATCTGTCTCTCCAATAAATATATCCATCCCGTATTGTGGTCGGCCTTCTTTTACCCCGTATTCCTGAATTTCAACTTCTTGTAACTGGTAAAATTGCAAATAGCCAATTGGTGAATGGTTACATTCAATTATACATGGGGTGACATAATGCTCACCTTTTGCCCGTGGCCCATACTTTTCAATAATTTGTTCATGTGTATATTTGGTACCAGGACCTTCAATGTAACTTAGAACTTCTTTGTCATTAAGCCATTTAAATAACAAGGAGAAGTCTTCATCGGTATACAGCATTTTCCTAATAGATAGCTGACCATCCGAAACTAACACGAGCACCCCGCTCCTCTATCCAAAAATATTTTGCTATCACACACACCTATTTTTGAATGGGTCGTTCAAATATAATTTCGTGCGTTGTAGGCCTTCCATGACCGTTATAATTTTTCGCTAAAATTTGCACTAATCTCCAGCCATCCTTTGCATGCTCATCAATGGTTTCTTCATACGTTGAAGATGAGAACAACCCACCTAATGAAGTTTCTACATATTTGTATTCGTACATGGTTGAATCCTCCTCCTCCTTTTATTCAGAGCCAAATTTATCTGCCAACAGTGATTACCTGCCCATTTTTATCAAGACCACGAAATACAAAGCCCCCTACATCATTAACAGGCAATTCATTATAGGACACGGCAAAGCCATCTTGCACTTCCAATTCGATAAATATCGAAGAGTTATTTTTTATTTCATCTAGCTGTTCAGAAATTTCATTGTCTATATTGTCATTACTGATGATAACTTTTTCTATGTTCGCGTTTTTCACTTCTACTGCAAAAGTCGTTTCATATAATTTTTTTGAATTTAATGATGCTGACCATGTTCTGTTTATAGCATCGCCGGGCTCTCTAGAAAGTAATACAGAAACATTTCTTACCTGGTGTAATACTCCCCATTTTGTATGAATGACTTTGGCGTATTTGGTATTAGCCGTATCCCATATGATAATTTTGTTACTACCGAAATCCTTTTGGTAAACCACTTTGCCATCCTGATATGGAAGTGAGTTTCTAAGAGCCTTATTCTCATTAAATGAGTACCCAGATTCAGCCATAAAAAAATAAGATAATAACCACAGAAATACCAGCAGCAAAATAATACGTATCGGTTTTCTTTTCACCGTGTCTCCTCAGCTTTAATGTTATATGATTGACCATCTATTTGGACCTTATATTTTGATCTATATTACCACAATTCGGAAACCCTGTCTTGATTATAGAAAATTTGAAATCATGCGCAGCTTACTATCCATAACGGTTACTGCTGCTCCTCCCATTTGCTAAGAATGGAAGCTATAATTTCCTCTTTGGTTTCCTTCGTAAATCCGTTCCGCAGCTCTGTGATAAATTCAATAAATAGCAAGGATAAAAGCTCATTCAATTCCATATCCAGGGGATGATCATACTTCCAATCCAAATCAGAGAAAAGCACTTCAATACGATTAACTTCCCTTTGATGCAGTTTTACGTTGAGGGTCAGGTAGTCTCCCCCCTCTGTGTTATTGCTCTTATTTGAAAGGCTCCATTGGAATTTGGACGCTGCTTTGGAGTTTGGCAAATTCGGTTTATTCACTGTGGCCAGGACATTCTTGTAGGTTTCTCTCAAATTCAAAACGTAATCGTACATATCCTTCCCTTGACGGACGTGATCAAGAAAGTTATCAAATAAAAGCTTCACGAGAAAAGTCTTGTTCATTCCATGAATGTTTTCATTGGTCGTGTAGATGATATCTTCTATAAAAACATCTGCCCGGTTAAAATAATCACGAGGCGCACGAACTTTAATCGTATGGTACAAATCAGATGTATCCTTCTTGGTAAACAAACCTGCCCATGTTTTTAAAGTAAGCATACTACGCTCCCCCTTTTCTTCTCTACTACTATTATTCCAAATCTATTAAACATATGATAATAAAATTGAATTAGAAACATGCTCCGCTAAAAGCACAAAAACCACAGGTGCCACCCGTTAATGGGTGGTCTGTGGTTCAAAAAGAAAACGGCTCTTTATAGTCCTTAGGATGAAAAATTACCGGACTTTCGTTCGTCCTGCCAATGGCAATTACAGCGTGGTTCACATCTTCACGATAAGTTTTCAGTGCATTCTTGACCGTAGCAGCGGCGAGAGCACCATCGACAACTATGCAAAAGATGTTCATCGTCTTATTGCCGATATCGCCCCCGTCCACATGTCCAAGCCCTTTCCACCCGAGAACTTGATCGAGCATCCGCTCAACCCGCTGTCTTTTGACTAAATCGGCCTTGCTGCCTTTTCCCTTGATTTTATATTGAACGATGACCGTGTCATGATGCTCTGCCGGAATCTCTACGTAGCCGCCTGCTCTCGCTTTCTTCAGCAACGTCTCCAACAATTCGACTTCTTCCATCTGCCCATCCCATTCCGCGTATTCCGTTTTACCGTTCCGGCCAGATACTCCACTGTGAATGACGGCCCTCCGATTGTCCGGCTCCAGCCAGGCTTCGAAATAAAGGATGGTTCTTTGATCCTGTTCCTTTCCCTTTTCCTTTTTGTACAATTTGATCAATTAGGTCCCCCCATGTTTTCAAAATAGTACCGAAGTTCTGCATCCACTAAGAACGTCCTCCAATATGACGTCCGTATTCTTTTCTCATATTTTTCGTATAGAACTCCACAATGTTGCCTTCAGTATCTTTGAAATATAAGTTACTTCCTTCGTGGTTTTCCTTTACAGACACCAATAGATCAATGTCCATGGATTTCATCAGGGAAACTGTACCTTCAAATAATTCGGGTTTGATATATAAGGCAAAATGAACATGGATCCCACCCTCATCATATAGCCCATTTTTCCACTCACTAATAGGGGATTGCCTCGTTTTCAGTTGCTCTTCAGAAAAATTTCTTGGTAGCCACAATCCGAGCCTAGTGTTTCCACCGACGTATAACCAAGTAGCCCAAACACTTCCTGCACCACTCGTATCAAATTGCCCATTATTGTAACTCCACTGATCCACAATGGGGAATCCCAATTTATCAGACCAGAAGCTGACCGCTCTCTCCATGGATTGTACCTCTAACACCAACTCGGATACACCTTCAACCTGTAATTTCATGTTTTCAACTTCTCCCTATAGAAACACTATTATTATACTACCATAAATTAGGCAGAACAAAAGCCAATACCCTGGTCTCCCGTTGCATTGGCTTTAAGCTGCAATTCTGTTGATACTGCTGCTCATTCCGTTTCGGCTCTAACTCGCAGCCCATTCTTTTATCATTCTAACCAGTTCCTTCATCTGCAGCTTTATAGAAATCGGATCATTCCCCCAGAACAAATCAGGGTCGAGCTGGAACACACTATTGTTCTTTACTGCGTCAAGCGACTCCATACGCCTTCATTGTTTCCCCACACCTCGGAAATCATCTCACCCTGATCGAGAAAAATGTAATCGCCTGCATAATGGCCAACTACTTCATAAGAAATTTGCTTAAAGGACACCTTACCGATCATTTCCTGCTTTTGCTTATCCGGTGGAGTAAGCTGCAAGTGCTGATAGATCGCCTCGCCGCCACGGTAACCGCCATCCCCATAAATATAGAGGCTCTTGTCCACTACAAAAACACCCATTAATGCAAAAGTATCCTCCGGCTTGATAACGCCTTGAAGCTGCTCACGTGCCGCTTTCGCTTCCTCATCGAATTCCGCCAGCCACTGTTCGGCTTCGTTATTCTTACCAAGCGTTTCTCCGAGGAAAAGGGTAAGCTCCTTCATGCTGCTAAAGTAATTGTAGGGAATGGCCAGCGTCGGTGCAATTTTCTCAATCAGGCTCTGAGCGCTGCAGCATAATGAACTGCCCTTCCCCCACCCTGTAGGCCGTATCAATGGATCGCATTACGACGGCTCCTATCGGAACGATCATAACCGGGAATTGAAGGGCCAAGGCAATTGGGCTTAGCGTTCCCTGATCGGCTAACAGGCGTGCATCCTTCAGTTCATAGATAATCGTATTCATGATGACTTACATAAGGTATTAAGGAATAATTTAATTGAAAACAATTATCACTGTCAAATTTCCTTCTTTATCGTATTTAACATGTAGGCAGCAAACTCCGATAGCTGAAGCGGTTCCACCTTGTTATGTCCGATCGCCCCGTTATATTCATTCAAATAACTCTGAACCAGGTCCCGGTATTGTATCGGCAAATGAGTTATGCCCCACTCTCCTCCTTCTCTTTTTGAGCTTAATTTCCCTTCCCTTATATACAAAAGCACTCTGCACAAATTTAGGGTTACATATATCGGGTTACTAATAATCTCCTTGGGTGCACCTTCTACATCGTGAAGAATGGAAGCAAGATAGTATCGTCTCTCAATCGGCGGGTAGAGCTCTGCCAATGGTTTTCCATATAAAGTAATTCCTCTGTGATAGGCTATGGTGATTTGAGATGCCAGATCCCTATCCTTATCCCCCCCGCATACATAATGATCATCTGTACGATATTTCTCACGGTGATAATCCGAATAATGAAGCTCAAAGGGTGTTGGGTAATCAAACAAAGCAAGATTCTCATCCAAAATCACACTAAACTCAAGTCCGTTCGTCATTCCTTCGTGTAAAACTAGAACATCACGCACGATCCGTTTAATACCTGTTCTTGACAATTTCCTTTTGACAACTACTAGTAAGTCTATGTCACTCCTTGACGGATTGAAACAGCCCATAGCCAAAGAGCCGTGCAAGTAGATTCCTGACAGATTCTCTTTAAGCTCCTCTACAAATAAAGCTGTAAATGTATCCAAGTGCCTCTTAACCTGAGTATCCAAGACTCATTCCCCCTAATGGCTACTATACAATCTTAGTTTCCTATACAATCTTAGTTCCCAATCCAAACAGTTTCCTATACCATCTAATCTACTTCGCTATGCAGTTAAGAGCAAGGAATATTGCGCACTTGCACAAACCTTTTGGGAGGATGTTGACTCAGATATGGAGGCCGTTATATGATTAGCGTGCTAATTCACTCCTACGAGCTGCAAGCGGATAACAACTACGTAAGGGATGATAGCAAATTAAACGTTCCAAGAGATGTACGGAGGGAATTTATTGTGAAGGAAACATCAAGTTCAGGAGTAACACAACAGGTCATATCTATTGATAAAAAGAAGAGACTAGTCATCATGATATCACTGCTGGTGGGTACTTTCTTTGCCATTATGAATGAAACACTGCTTAACATAGCGCTTCCGGAGCTCACCGTAGAGCTTGCCGTGCCTGCGACTACACTGCAATGGTTGTCGGCAAGCTATCTGCTCGTGATCGGTGTCCTTGTCCCGGCATCTGCGCTTATTATTCAATGGTTTACAACACGCCAGCTGTTTTTGTGCGCGCTGTTGTTGTTCGGAATTGGGACTTTAATCTGTGCACTTGCCCCCGGTTTCCCGGTAATGATGGTAGGACGGATATTCCAGGCGGTTGCTGCCGGTCTTATGCTGCCTGTTCTCATCAATACCATAGTGGTGCTATACCCGCCTGAGGAACGCGGTGCAGCGATGGGAATGGTCGGGCTGATCATCATGTTCGCCCCAACGCTTGGTCCTGCCTTATCAGGACTTATTCTTGATACATTAAGCTGGCGTTGGCTGTTTCTGATCGTGCTCCCTTTTATTGTGATTTCTTTTTTCGTCGCTTATCGTTATCTGGTGAACGTATCTGAAATTACACGCCCCAAAATCGATTTGCTTTCTATACTGCTATCAACAATCGGATTCGGCGGCATAGTATTTGGCTTCAGCACTGCGGGTGAAGGACATGGTGGCTGGACAAGCCCTATGGTTTATTTTTCGCTTGGAATCGGTTCGCTCTCCCTGCTTCTGTTCGTGCTGCGTCAGCTTCGTTCAAAGGAGCCCATGCTTGATATGCGCACTTTCCGTTTCCCTATGTTCACCATTACAGCTATCATGATGGTCATTCTTATGATGACGTTATTTTCAAGCATGCTGCTGCTGCCTTTTCTACTGAAGGGGGCACTCGGACTGACGGCTCTGACCACAGGATTAATCCTGCTGCCTGGAGGTTTGCTGAATGGATTGCTGTCGCCGCTTACTGGTAAGTGGTTCGACAAGTACGGACCACGCGTGCTTATTATTCCCGGTGCCGCGCTGCTCACCGTTGTCATTTGGCTGTTCACCCGCATCACGCTCGATACTTCTGTCACATTCATCGTTATTCTTTACATCCTGCTCATGGGATCACTGGCCTTTATATTCACGCCTGTGTACACGAATGGATTAAACGCATTGCCGGAGCGCTACTATTCCCATGGAAATGCTATACTGACTACCTTCGAGCAAGTGTCAGGAGCAATTGGCGTAGCGTTGTTCATCAGCCTTATGTCTTCAGGAGAACGCAGCTATCTTGTAAAATCACTTAATCCAGAGGCTGCAGGCGAGAAGGCACAAGCACTGTTATCTGGTGTCAACGCCTCATTCACAGTAGGACTTGGCTTTGCCGCCCTTACCCTGATCCTTACATTGTTCACAAAAAAGGCAATTGCGCCAGAGGAGCTGCCTGCAGAGAGCTCCACAGAAAGCTTATCCAAGCCGCTGTAATTAGTCTTGATGCACGAAAACCGCTGAACTGCCGGGAATGCTTCCGGCAGTTCAGCGGTTTTTTTACGTTATGGTGGGACTTACCAGTGATTCGTAACTCTCTAAAGTAGTTCATACTCATAATATGCAGTTGGATATTGTTCAAATAATATTTGTTCCCCAACCTTTTTAAACCCGTTCATTTCATAAAAACCACAAAGCTGAGGACGATCAGCGGCGCAATCCAATCTTACATATTTCTTGTGATTCTTTTTGGCCAAAGATTTAGCCTCATCTAACATTTCGCTGGATAACCCTTTCTTTGCGAATTCTCTGCGTACTGCAAGCTTGTGCAAGAAGAGTGACTCGTTCGTTCTGACATTAGGCCAATAAAGGGAATCTTCTTCCTGAAGAATCATCGTTGCCACAGCTGCGCTCTCCAAAAAGCCAAGATAAATCTCCTTCATTTTGTAGCTGTCACGAAGCTTTTGAACGGATACTTGGTCGCTTTTCCACATTTCCTCTCCTTTATTTTTCAACCAAAGCGCTGTCTCATTAAGAATCGAGGATACTTCCTCCAGCTCTGCTTCTGTTATTTTGCGGATGGTCATGGGCTTCCGTTGTGAATTTGAAATCATCATTACCGCCCTTCTCTTTTAGCAACAAGAATAAGCTTAGCCCTCCTCCAATTCATTCATAATCTCCATTTTGCTTAAAGGTAAAGCATCCCAAATTTGCACTTCAATATATCTCTCCGGTCCATTAATTCCTTCTGAATTCCACGCTTGCGGCAGCCCGAATTCGTTGATTACATTGTAAATTTCATCAAGCGTATAGATCTGGCCTCGGTAAGGCTTACCATCCTGATATCTCATCGTAGGGAATAAATCTCCGTAAGTAAAACTAACGCTGTCCGGTTCAAATTCCTTCATCGCTATTCTCAGTTTTCTGCCATTTGGATACCAATCCAATAGCCATGGGCACTCCCCCAGCGTCATGTAATGAGGAAAACTTCGGACTGGCCTTCCGCCTTTCAATATGAATAGTTCTCTTGCCTTTAGTTCAAGATTGCGCCGAATTTCAAGGTAATCATCAGCACGTTTACTTGCGAATCCTCTTTGCTGAAGCCGAATATCCTGCAGCACTCGTTCCGATTCTTCTGCATCCAGCTCCGATAAATTACAAAAAGGCCCCGTTGCTGCATCATAATAATGATAAAAAAAATCTTTCATTCGTGCTCCCGTCTCCAACTAATTCTCTTTCTTCTCCTTACTTTATTTTACAGTTCGTTACGTTTTCTGTCCATTCATCTCCTAGAAGCATACGTCCATAAATTTATTGTTGCAACCTCAACCTAACGCTGTTAGGTTCCAAGCCGACGATCAAATGAGTTAAGTATTGTTCATACCGCTTCTTGGGATATATAGAAAGGGACGCTTCCGTCTGGGAGCGCCCCTTTTCCATATAAGGTATAGTGAACTTTAGAATCTAATCCGGGTGTTCATCCAATCACCGCTGGACCCGGGATAATATCTTAACTCAGAATATCGGCTTATTTTTTGTACAAATCTTTTGACAGCCATTCATCAATGTTAACGTCGTTCTTGATCAATTTTTGATCTAATAGAAATAGTCTGCCATTATCGAATGCTTCCAGGCCTTCTGCAGGGAATGGATTTTTCTGAAATAATGTGAATGGATAGGATTTCTTTACCACATCCAGATCATACCCCGAAGTGCCTGCGAAATAAACGTAAAAATCCTCAAGCTTGCTGTTGGCATCATCGTAAGCCTTTTGACGGGCTTCGTTCCATTTTGCGGCAAAATCCGGATGCTTTTCCAAAAATGGAGTGGCTGCAACGGTAACTGTGGTACCGGCCAGTCCCTGATGGTTGGCTGCTTCATCGATTGAAACCAAGCCTTTGGCTATAAACTGCGGTCCGGCGCCAACAGGTGCTGCATAGGCAGCGATATCGCCGTGGGATAAGGCTGCTTCTGCATCTTTGGGGGCCAGATTCACGATTTTGACGCTATCGAGGATTCCTGCTTCTTTTAAAACACCGATAACATATCTTTCCATGTAGGTGCCTCTGGCAACACCGACCGTTTTGTCCTTTAGCTCAGCTATTGTTTTGGGGCCATTCTTGTCGGCAAGCAGCCATACATTCGTTCCTACCTGGCGCAAAGTGATGATCGTTGTCTTCACTCCTGATGCTTTGCCAGTGATTGCAGGTACATCTCCATACAAGGCAACGTCAATATCTCCGGAAATGATCGCCTGATTAATATCGGGACCGCTGTTGAAGGCAACCAGTTTCACCTCTGTAACACCCAGAGGCTTTAATTCTTCCTCCAGAATACCCGCGTGGAGTCCCCAGCTTTCAATGCCGATAGGCGCTTTGCCATCCCCGCTTGTGTAAGCGACACGGACGATATAGGGATCCGCCGATTTAGCGGGCTCTGTTGCGGCTGGTGCTGTAGACTTCGGCGAAGCGGCTGGCGGTGCCGAAGATTCTGCTTTGGGCTCAGTTTTACCGCAAGCGGCAGCTAATACTGCGATCATGAGTATAAGCAGCAATTGAAAAACAATACGATTCGATTTCATGATATGGATTTCCTCCTGGTAGTTGGTTTCTTGTGGTTAGCTATAAATTCAAGCAAATATGTCAACCGTGAAGCAATTCGTTTATAATGTAGTTTTTCTCTTGCAGTGTTCCAGGCTTTCTTCCAATCCCCCAGCCAGCTATCTTCCGATAGCTGCCGATCAGCCCTAGTTCCAGCAGATCAGCTTCAACTGCACCGGTCAGCTTATCCGGATGAGGGGCTACATAAAGGGCATCGACAGGACAATACAATTCACACATGAAGCAGGTTTGGCACTCATCCTGGCGGGCAATGACGGGAGGTGCGTCCGGTACGCTGGAAAAGACATCCGTCGGACACACCTTCACACATAAATTACACTGAATACATGTATCCTCGTTTAGCAGCTCGATCATTTTGACACCTCCTTTGCAGACAGAGGCTGCAGAGGTTGTCTTTCCGGACGCACATAGAGCTCATCAAGACCTCCGCTGACTAGGCGGAAACCTTGCTTTGCATCCGCTACAGGAAAGTCGGTACGCTTATGCATGCCTCTTGTTTCAGTACGCTGCAGGGCGCTCGCATACATCCATCTCGCGGTAGCGAGCATCGAGACCACTTCCCGGGCCCGAAGAGAGTCAGCTTCTCCCGGCTGAAGATGAAGCCGCACAGCAGACCAGATTTCATGCAGCTTCTTCAGAGAGGCGCGAAGCGAATGCTCCGTACGGAACAGGTTCTTGTCATAAGGATATACCTCAGCTTGTACCTGTCTAAGTATATCGGTAACGTCCAGATCCTTTCTTTCCCTTTCCGCCGCCCGGATTCCAGCCTCACCGGCTCCCCGCAGACTGCGTGAAGAGGCTTTATCCTCAATCTTGAGGGCATACCCTGCTGCCGATTCCCCCGCCCAAAATCCGGATGAGGTAGCCCATGCTGCGTTATGACTGCCTCCTCCAGTAAAGCCTCCGCAAATCAGCTCCCGGGTCGCAGCATCTCCAGCAGCATAAAGTCCTTGAACGGATGTAGCACAGCTGTCGTCAATAATCCGGATGCCTCCCGTACCCCGAACAGTCCCTTCCAATCGCAACGTTATCTGAAAGGGCTGTGTAAATGGATCGATACCGGATCTGTCTAGCGGTAAAAAGAAGTTCGGATTGGAAGCGCGCATCCACCCCTTCATCTCTTCCGTCGCTTTGTCCAGCTTGGCATATACGGGCTCATTCAATAGTACCCTTGCAATTTCTGAACGTCCCCGCAAGGAACCCGCCTTTTCGATAAGGCTTCCATCCTGTTTGTAAAAAGAGGCCCAGTTGTAGAAAGCTGTCTTCGTTACACTGCCGAAGGCTGCTGAAATTGCATAAGCGTTGGAGAATTCCATACCAGACATTTCTCCCCCGGCTTCCGCAGCCATGAGGTAGCCATCTCCAGTCAGCACGTTACAACCCAGCGCTTTACTGAGGAACGCGCAGCCTCCAGTAGCGATCACTACTGCGCCTGAACGGACGATCCAGTGCTGCCCTCCCTGCTGACGCAATATGCCTGTTGCCCCTCCAACTCCGTGTTCGTCGATTAACAGCTGCAGCGCGGGACTGTGGTCAAGTATCCGGACACCGGCCTTTTTAACCTGCTTTCGCATCAGCCGCATATATTCGGGTCCATTCAGCGAGCCCCGATACGCATTTCCCTTGTCGTCGAACGGGAACGGAAATCCCCATTCAGCGATTTGATTGACATTCGCATAGGTTTGCTCCAATACCCGGTGCATCCACGGTCTCTCGGCCAGGAACCCTCCCATGGCCTCCCGGCTCTCCATCGCAGCTGTTCTCGATTCCGGATTAGGAGGTATATACCAGATTCCTGTACCGGAAGGCGCAGTTGCCCCGCTTGTGCCGCAGTAGCCTTTGTCAACAAGGACCACCTTCGCCCCATCCCTGGCAGCTTTCCATGCTGCCCATGCGCCGGCAGGACCTCCTCCGATGACAAGCACATCTGTCTCCAGCTTTAGACTGCAGCCCGCAGCAATCTTTTCGTAGCTATCCCCATTCGTATTCATGTTGTCCTCCAATCTGGCCGTTTTTTTCGGCCTAACCCGGCATTTTCCTCACGGCCAGTCGCCGCTGTCGAAGATACCCTGTAGAAAAAAACTAATATCAGAACAATGTTGTTAAAAACTGCAGTAAAGGCACAGCCAAAGCTGCCAGCACTAAGGCCGGAAGCATACTCGCTACACGAATACGGACAATGTCAAGCATATTAAAGCTAATGGCCATAATCATTACACCGCCAACAGCTGTAATTTCATTTGTGACCGCAAGCAGGGTCATTTCATCGATGACCGAGGAAGCAAGTGAGGCAGCTGCTGCAATCGCTCCTTCATATATAAACACGGACAGAGCAGACAGGATAACCCCGATTCCCAGAGTGGAAGCAAAAAGTATGGAGGCAAAGCCATCCAGCACTGCTTTGGAATACAGAATGCCATGGTCCTGACGCAAACCGCTGTCAAGTGCTCCCAGTATGGACATGGACCCTATACAAAAGAGCATCGTGGCATAAATAAAACCTTCGGACACTTTCCACTTCCCAAACCGGAGCACCGCTTTTTCCAAGCGTGCTCCCGCACGCTCCAATCGATGTTCGATCCCAAGCAATTCCCCAACAACGCCCCCCAATACCAGACTCGTTAACAAAATAAGCAGGTTGCCAGTTTTAAGACTCATCGAAGCGCCAAGAGCCAGCAGCGCCAACGAGAGTCCTTGAAGGACCGTTTTCTTGATCTGATCGTTCATTTTAGGCAGAAGTAAACCAAGTATACTTCCTATGATGATAGCTCCTGCATTAATGAATGTTCCCCATAATGCCAAATATGCTCGCCTCTTTATTTTCTGAGTTGTATACTAGATGGAATATTGCAAGTCAGCAGACCTCTTTGTCTTTTTTGTCAACAGCCTTTCCAGGATTAATTTCTCGAAATGGGCGAATCCGCTATCCTTCTCTCTCGGTCTGGGTAGTGTAATGCGCACATCCAGGCCAATGATGCCATTCTCGATCACGATAACCCGATCGGCAAGAGCAACGGCTTCACTTACATCATGTGTAACCAGCATGACTGTAAATTGCTGCTCCATCCATATATCCTCAAGGAGCTGCTGCATTTCAATGCGGGTCAGTGCATCGAGCGCCCCCAGTGGCTCATCCAGCAGCAGCAATTGCGGGCTGCCTACGAGTGCCCGGGCCAGAGCAACCCGCTGGCGTTGGCCTCCGGAAAGCATGGAGGGCCAAACGTCTGCCTTCTCTTCAAGCCCAACCTGCTGAAGGGTCTCGAGTGCAGGCTGCCTGGATTTAGATGCGGAGCCGATTTGAACATTATCGATAACCTTTTTCCAAGGAAGCAATCGTGAGTCTTGAAACAACACACGCGTTGTTTTCTGAATACCTGCAACCTGCCTGGAATCTACTCGTATAGATCCTGATGAGGTCTTATCCAGCCCGGCAACCAGTCTCAACAAGGTACTTTTTCCACACCCGCTTTTGCCAACTATGGCAATAAACTCCCCGGCCCCTGCGTTCAGACTAATATTTGATAAAACCGGAGAGGACTGAAATTTCTTTTCGACATTTTCGATTTGCAGCTTTACGCCACCAGCCTTATTACCCATCCATTAGCTCCTTTCTTCAAATTTGACTCGAGTAATTAGGATTCCATTTGAGCCATCTTCTCTCCATCCATTTAGCGATTAAATCAGACATCTTACCCAATAGGGCATATAAGATAATACTAAGAACGACGATATCCATATGGGTGAATTCTCTGGCGTTAGACGCCATATAGCCGATGCCTGAATCTACGGCTATTGTCTCTGCAACAATAAGTGTCATCCACATAATTCCAAGAGCAAATCGGATGCCGACCAGAATGCTTGAAAGCGCTCCGGGCAAGATCACCTTGGCAAATAGAGATAGGCCATTCAAACCATATACTTTACCCATTTCGATCAATCCCGGATCAACAGATCGGATTCCGTGAAGGGTGTTGATATAAATAGGGAAAGCTACCCCAAAAGCAACAAGAAACAGTTTCGAGGTTTCACCTATGCCGAGCCAGGTAATCACCAGCGGGATCATGGCCAAGTGGGGAACTGTGCGCAGCATCTGCACGGTGCTGTCGATATATCTCTCTGCCGTAGAAAATAGGCCATTTAACAGCCCCAGCAAAAATGCGATAGTGCCGCCAATCAGAAATCCGAAAAAAGCCCTTTTTGTGCTGGCCAGCACATTTTCAACCAATGAACCATCCTTAATTGTCTCAATAAAAGCTTTAATGACTTCTAGCGGTGTCGGTAATATTCGGTCTGACAAATAGCCTAATTCCCCCGTAACTTGCCATAATAGTAAGATAAACAAGGGAATAACCCAAGGCTGCCAGGCATGAATTTTTTTTTGTCGATGTATGTTCTGTCTTTCTGCCATTTTGTTCTCTCCACATCTCCTTTTTATGTTTTGCTATAAACAAAAAAAGACACACTCTAGATACATAGTCTTTCCATGCATCTCCAGTGGTCTGGTTGATACTTCCGCCATCATGTCGTAATTCATTTTCGTTATTCATTTGCTCTATGATATTGCTCAATCTATGAATAATGAAAGATATACTCGCCATATTAAACCTACTATTCCCACCTGTCAAGTGTAATTTAAATTTTTGTCGTTTAAAATTCCACCTATCATCCTGCAATTCTTTATGAAAACGTTGAAATGAACTTGATAGTATGTCTATTTTCCTCTTTATTTTGAATCCTCCCAATGCAAAAAACAGCCGAACTCAGTGAAAACTTAGTAAAAAGGATGAGTTAGAGATCACCAAACGTGATCCTACTCATCCTTTTTTAACAGGTTAATAATAGTCAAATTCCGTTATTTTCAAAAACGTTATATCCATTTTTTAGTAGTACTTCAATTGCATCATTCATGTTTGGTTCTTCATCAAAGTTGATGTAAAGTTGTCCATTATATCCTTCACGACTTTCTAAAATTCCAATATTCCTAATGTTAATGTTGTTTTCCCCTAACAATGATGCAACTTTTCCGATTATGCCTGGGACATCGGGTATATCAATGAAGACTTCAAACTTAGAAGGTATCGCCCCCCTAGGTTTGCTTACCAATTTAGATCTCCAATTCCTTGTCCGATCAAAAAAGTTCCAAATATCTTCTTGATTCTCTCTCTCAATTTTTCCAGCTAATTTTCCCAGTCGATTGATCCAGTCGTGCAATAGTGCCACAATGGCGTCCTGATTAGAAAAAGTAACATCAGTCCACAGCTTGGGATCTCCAGAGGCTATGCGTGTTACATCCCGGAAACCTCCTGCCGCTAATATTGAATATAATGGATCTGTTTCTTCAAGTTCTGCTACTTGATCCACTAGGTTAGCCGCTATGATATGTGGGATATGACTTATGGCAGCTACAACCTTATCGTGTTTATCAGGTGACATGACCACAGGCCTTGCCCCAATTTTCTTGAGACCCATTATAAAATGATTAATAGTACTCTCTGGGACGATCTCTGTTGGTGTTATTACATAAACAGCGTTCTCAAATAATCTAGCACTGGAGTACCTAATTCCTGATTTCTCAGATCCAGCCATCGGGTGACCCCCAATAAAATAGGTCCCATTAGAAAGACATTTTTTTGCAGCATCCACAATGACACGCTTTGTCCCTCCTACATCAGTTATAATACAACCTTTTTTAAGGTTCATATTATTCAATACTGACAGCATATCAATGGTTACCTTTACTGGCGTACAAAGAAATATTAGATCGCAATCAGAAACTTTTTCTTCATGAAATTCTTTATAACCTTCGTCCAGAATTCCTTCACTCATTCCATATGTAAGAGAATCTTCGTCCAAATCAATGCCAATTACGAATGAAGCCACTTCTCTCTGTTTGAGAGTAAGAGCTAACGATCCTCCAATGAGTCCACAACCCACAATACATACCTTTTTGAAATGCATTCAGCCCAATATCCCTTCTTGCATGATTTAATTGAATTAGTAAGTTCCCACATGTTCTTACTAGGAAATAATTCGAAAATATTTGTGGGAGATGGAATTATTGCCATGAAGGTTTCCTAATATCTTTTGGTAACATTATATCTGAATTCAAGAGTTTCGCCAAATAATGGAATATTAATCTTTGTACCGTAATTCTCCGTTTGTTCAACCGGAAAAAGATCAATCCCCTAAGAGGAATGATCTTTTTCTCTGTTCCTTGATGCCTGCAGCCTCGCGTTTCCAAGTTTCCGCCTGGCACTTTCCCATTAAGAGCTCTTCTGAATCGACTCCAGATGCTCGACCAGTCTGTTCCAGGTATCTGTGATACCCTCCAGCATGCCCATATCCATCACCTGCTGTAGTCCTTCAAGCGTCGCATATTCCGATCTGCTAATAATCTTTGTCCCGCTATCAGTCTCGATGAATGCCAACGTTACGTTGGTTTCGGGCATATTTTCTGCCACATTCCCCTCCGCATCTGAGAAATAATCCACATAAACAATCTTCTCAGGCACAACGATATCTTGGTACACACCCTTACCCCATGATTCCATGCCATAGAAATCGCCCTGGTTCTTGTCCTCGCACTTCATGCAATAATGCCAAACCCCGCCTACGCGGAAATCAACGTGACAAACCGGAAGCGTCCAGCCTCTCGGACCCCACCAATGCTTCAGATGCTCCGCTTGCGAGAACGCCTGGAACACTAGCTCACGAGGAGCATTAAATTCACGCTCCAGAATAAGCACCTTTCCTTCTACCCTGGATACCATTTGATTAGTCATTATAACTTCCTCCTCAATATGATTATTTGCTCAAAATAGTCCTGCCACAACGCTCAAAAACTCATCCATTATCCATGCTTAGTCTGACTGCTCTTTCCGTGCTTCCTTGCCCTGCAGCTTCTGCAAGTAGTCATCCAGGCGGTCGAACCGCTCCTCCCAGATGAAGCGATAGCTCTCCAGCCAATCGTCCAGCTCCCGAAAAGGATCCGGCCGCAGCCTGTAGATCCGGCGGTTCGCGTCCACCTGGGCTTCCACGATACCAGCCTCACTTAGAACACGCAAATGCTTGGATGCTTGCGGCTGGCGCAGCTGCAGCCTTTCAGCGATTTCCCCTACGGTGAGCGGACATTCGCGCAAAAGCTCAACAATCTGCATACGGTTAGGCTCCGCCAAGGCACTCATGACGTTAGGATTCATGGCCATCATCCGTTCTCTTGCTGTATTTGTACATGTTCTTCACTTGGTGCTTGAAGTTTGTATTTCCTTATGAAAATAATATACCACACAAGGAATATTCCTGTAAAGGAATATTTAAAATGAATTTCACCGTCTAGCGAGAAGACGACGAAACTGTGTTAATGGCGCTTGCTAGGCCTTCATCATTGCTAACTTCGGTTATTTTCCAATGAAAGTTCCGATCGGGGTAATCACATTAATTTGAGTTGCCATACTCATTCATTCCATCTTTCGAAGTTCTTAATATGTTGAAGCAGATCTTCATACCTGGGATAGCGCGGGGAACTGAAGCTGGCGGTCTGCGCCAGCTCGGAGAGCCATTTTCCCCGATCCCCTTCCGTTTTAACGGCTATCTTCTTCAGCTTATCTGCTCCGCCCCAGATTAAGTAAACGATAAGCTCTATCTCATAGTCCTGACAGCCTTGAACCTGATCGAGCAGCAGCCTAAGATGCTTCTCATCTTCCATATCGGCTTTGATCTTTAGCTTCATCGAATCTGTGCTATGCAGCATGCACTTCACCAGCGTAGGAATCGTCTCCGTGTTAACGCCATGTCTCTCAACCAAAGCAACCGTGAAGTCGTTCTGAACGGACTGGTGTTCTTCATCAACCTTCCCCATATATTCTTCAACTAACGGAAAATATGCCTGATCCGCCAACCCGAGACCGAAGACCGCATAGCTGCCTGGCATACAATTCTTTTCCCCTTCCGTATCCGCATACCATTCGAACGGTTCCATCGCAGCCCGGGCATACGCCTCCAGCAAGGGATGCAAATTCGGATATTCCAGGGCGTTGGCGAAGAAGCGATGTGTTCCCGACTTGGCCAAACCTTTGATCGGCAGCCATTGCTTGACGCCGGATTTCAGCTTGATTTGATAGCTTTTGTGGAAACCAAGGCTTAACAAGCGAGTTAGAAACCGAAGCGCACGCGCGTAGCTCTCCTCCGTTTCCTGCTTAATGGCTATGGTTGCTTTGGCAAACACATCATTGGCTGTGCATTCCACCAGTTCGTCATGAAAGCTTACGTCTTCCATGGCAAACGTTCCGCTACCTTCCTTCGTCATACGTTTTGCCCCGGCACTTCCCAACTCGATAGCAAAATTTAAAAAATCCAATCCCGTGATTCTACTGTAGGAGGGCTCGTATTTCAGAATCAACGTTGCGGCATAGATGACCAGTTCGATCGGACCTTGCTCGGTATTTTCCAGCCGGCCATCGCTTTTTTTCTTATATTCTTTTTGCCACTGTGTCCCTATTTCCCCTATTTCATCAAAATAACGGGGAATCCATTGTTTTTCCACCCAATTCCGTAAAGCTCTAGTCAAATAATTCCGATTTTCTGCAAGATGTTTGTTCCCTGTATTCACTCGTTGAATGTTCTCGAAAGTGGAAATGATCCGGGCGGCATCCAAATCTGGAAACAGCCTCTCGTCCAACAGATGCTTGGAGAGGAAAAATGTCTCTAACGGCTTGGTCGGATATTTTCCCGCTTCGAGCTTATCATCGATATATGAGCAGATGCGTTCCAGTAGATACTTCTTCTTCGTCTCGTCGACGTATTCGAGAATACAAACTTTGACCTCACCTTCACGTGCCAGGAAATTGCCGTTTAAAATAAATTGATAGTCGATCAACGCTGGCGGCATCGCGTCCAGTTTATGCCGTATATAAGAAGCAAGTTCAGGCACGATCCGCTCTCGCACTTGTTCCTCGGTCAGAGCTTCCTTGGAGTCGCTGTGTCTGGTCTTTTTTTCCGGCGTCTTCAAGTCGAGCTCCTTATCCGTCACTTTCACCCTGCCCTTGGCATATTCGAGCAGAGCATAATCATGAATTCCAACCTGCAGCGAAGTACGCTTTACGATTTTTTCCGCGTCCTTATTACTAATTTTGGCCGTCCATTTATCAATCTCTTGTTTCATCTTGTCCAGAATCGTTTCCAGAGTAAGATCCATGTCCATCTTATGCCCCTTTGTATTGAAGAATACAGCTAATTGTGAGTTATTTTCTATAATAACCCGTCCTAGCAGACAAAACAATTGGGCACGAGAAAGACGCCTTGCGAGGCGTCCTTTGATGTGCGTGTTCGTGAATTGGGTGCGTTGCAGAGGGAATGGCTGTGGGCTCCAGCCGCTATTAAAATTTGTTCCTTGAATGGAATCGATAAGGAGGTGGGAACAAATCTTTAAAGGCGGACGCTTAATATTAACGAATCGGTATGTATTCCCCACTGAAATGAAATTGATAGCTGTTGTCTATGCGGATATATCCGTGAATACAATGGCTTCTATCCCTGTATAACACACTGGAGTAGTTTTTATTGTCTTTATTACCTTCTGCAACCAGAATTTTGTTGTCATCACAAGCTATAACAATTCCGGTATGGTCGTGAGAATCATCCGATAGAAGCTTCTCATAAACGACAATATCACCACGTGCTGGCTCAAATCCATCTTGTTTATCGTGATAAAAAAATCCTGTTTCAGGCAACTGGGCCCAATCCAACCACGCGCCAACCCCAGCTAATCGATACGTGCAATTCGGATATCGAATTGGCAGTAGAATTCCAACCTGCATACAGCAGTGGTATACGAATGCAGCGCACCACTTCCCTTCCAGTACTTTATAGATATCTGAGTCCGGCCAATATTTGCAAATTTCCCTATAACGTTCATCTTCCGGGACGCCAATAATGTTTTGCCCTGCAAGCATTTCTGCAAAATCAGCCAGCATAAGACGTCTGTCTTCAGCGTTTCTCTTCAATGCTCCCGTATCTGAGTCACATTCCGCTTCTACATGCTCACCTGAAATTCCCAATTCAATAAACACATTTTGCAGTCTATGCATATCCGCCTTGGATAAGTTTTTACCTGTATTCTGAAAGTACATTTGCAATAAAATAGCATCTTTAATAATTTCTTCGTAGGTGCCATGGACTTGATGTCTATCTTCTTGATAAAAGATCGCACGTAGAATGAAAAACAGCTCTTCGTCGGTAAAGAGTTGAGTGCTACGTATTATAGGTCTTACTGCATCTGCACTGTTGGGACCAGGGAATTCTTTAATTCCAGTTTTATAGAAATAAAAACCATGGAGCAACCCCGCGATCGCAGCGATTTCCGAATCTTGCCCTCTTCTCATAGCAAGCATTGAAGCAAAATTTGAAACCCCAAAAAGATGAACATAAACTTCCTGTTTCACGGAGGTATTCTCTGTATTAAGAAGCATTTCATGAACAAGACCACGAACACTTTCAAGCCGCTTAAACTTGTTCTCACAAATCATTCGAATGATACCTCTTTGTCCAAAATTATCTCTTTAGGCCGAGCTTCCATTGGATGAGCATATGGAATCAATCTGAATTTCAACTCCTCGATACCATCGGGCAGACGCGGAATTACCATAAAGCTCAGCTGGGTATGTCCACCGCCACCATGAGCACCCTTTCCATGTACGCTATATTCTTGTTCTCCATTTACATCTAAAAGTAATTTCGGGCGAACGTGGCCGGTATTCTCATCCTCATTTAATTGGTTAATTTCAATAAACACAATGCTACCGTTCTCATGCTGCATGGAATGTGTTATTTCATATTCAAAACCATCGATAGCAGACTTTTTCATGATAGGCAGGACATTAATTAATTTGCCAGGTCCGTTGGGTAAAGTGATGGTACTACTCTCTGTAAGGCTGTGAATGAGCCCATTAATTTGGGGAATATCCAGATCGAATTCTACTGCCCATGCACTCACAATTTCATTTGGTGGAAAAAATCTTCTGCCGTTCGAGATACCTTTACGTTCCATAAGTAATTTTAGGATATTTTCATCAATAGCCTTAATCACATCATTGTATTCGTTAGGAACAGATTTCAATTCACTCCAAGCCATGAGGGCCTCCTTAATATTTTTTGGGTATGTCCCATAATAGCAGTCTACTAATCAAAATCCGTCGAGCGAACTAGCTAGAACTAATGCCATGATGAAAGGTACCAGTATTGCGATAGTACTAATTATAATTGCAACCATACATTTCTTTTTATCAGTCTTCATGTGCAGTGCACTTATTACGATACCAATGATCCCACAGACAATGCCAAGCAGCGATGAGATAAACATAACAAAAATTAATGCAGCGAAACTAAAAATAAGTGCTATATTCACATAACGTTTCAAAATAATTACTTCATCCCTTCTTTGAGTATTACCTTCTTACTCTACGCCAAACGAAGAAAATTATCATACCCACTAGCACAACTCCACTCAATGCAAACCACACATATGGATGTGCACGATCGAACTCGCCTTTAAGATTTACATGCTCTGTTGGTGCCTTACCTTTGCCTAAAATAGCTAAATCCTCTTGAGCTTGATCTATTACATTTGTCCGGTCACAAATTATAGTTACAAGAGCCTCTTTATCACTATACATCGTAGAGGGATGGGCATACACTAAATAGTCCTTACCTTCTTCAAAATTATATCCACAATCGCCACCGCCGCTGCCAGTTTGAATAATAAGTTGAGATTCAGATCCACCCTTCCATATTTGGCTTAATTCGAACAGTGCGGACTTAGATATCCTACCACCCAAGCTTCTATCCTCTTTCACCTCAATAACACGGCCAGCAAAAACCGCTTCCGAATGATTGAATTGTGCTTCGACAGTTTGAGGCATCGCACAAGAACATGCGTAAGCGGGCGCAGGACTGAAGATTGCCATAAAACTTACAACTAGACAAAACAGCAAAATTGAATGTATAGTTCTTTTCATTAGCCCCCTCCTTCTAACTCCGACATCACATCATAAACTCCACAATAATTAAACGTTCTGAAGTTTCCATATGTTTCAAGTATACGCCAAAAAGATTGTAGCGGCAGCCCTTCTGGTATGATGAGCATGTTCATGGCGTTAGTGCATTCCCTCTCTTTAGCTACAATCGCACGAATCACACAAACAGCAAGCTCAAACGGACAGCCAGCCAGGGTTTTTGTCTCGGTTGGAGGAGATATCCCAGCGGGAGCTGGGACTGCGGAATGGAGAGGTTTTGTTACTTTTACTAACTTTAACGATGATTTTCATCGTTAAAAGCACCACTTTCTCTCCACTATCTTACTTTAACGATGAAAAACATCATTAAAACCCTGTTATCCACCCTGAGGGGACCATCCGACCTCTTTTAACGATGAAAATCATCATTAAAGTGATGTTAGGCCTGGAAACACTTACTTTAACGATGAAAAACATCATTAAGTGAAGCACCCGCTCAAATGTACTACCAGTAGAGGTTGATTTCTTGAGGGAAAGGGATAGGAGCGATATGGAAAAAACTACGCTTCCTTCCTGATTCCCTTGGAGAACAAATGGTATTAACGAAACGAATGCTTCATTACTGCAAAGCTGCACTGAATGATAGGAGTTTATTCTACGCACTACTGACTGAGCTACCGGGCCTTATTATTGGGCATATGGCTCGGGACGGAATCGAACGCCGACACTAGGATTTTCAGTCCTATGCTCTACCGACTGAGCTACCGAGCCTTATTATTTGGGTATATGGCTCGGGACGGAATCGAACCGCCGACACTAGGATTTTCAGTCCTATGCTCTACCGACTGAGCTACCGAGCCTTATTATTTGGGTATATGGCTCGAGACGGAATCGAACCGCCGACACTAGGATTTTCAGTCCTATGCTCTACCGACTGAGCTACCGAGCCTTGAAATTAGAATTTGATGTTACCAAACAAAAATTAGATTATGTGGATAATACTATAAGAATAAAAATAGCTCCTCATCCAAAGGGACGAGAAGCCGTGGTACCACCCAAATTTAAAATTTTCTGTTGTCACACAGGAAATTTTTCTTTAATAATTTAACGGTTAAACCGGTTGCCCCTACTACTAGTGAACTAGGTTCAAGGAACTGCTCCGGAGTGAAATTCAACCAACCTATTCCTAAGAAACGCTCTCAATCTTCGACGTTTCATCCCTGTAAGGAAGTATTGATTTACTTGTCTCCATCTTTGCATCTACAGTATTTTGTTTTCAATATTGTATGTTAAAAAATGGAATTCGTCAACGATTTCATTATATTAGCGTTGTTCTATGCGCTTTTACTGCCCATGCTTGATGTTCCCTCATTCAGAATAGGCTCGTTTTGAGGAGATAGAAAATATCTTTGTGCCTTGCCAATAAAAGAAATGATTTTTACTCGATAACCTGTTTCCTCAAGTACTTCTCGCCTTTTGATTTGAAAGTACTACCCATCACTCACAACAATACGTGCATATGCTAAAGGCAACAAATCCTTCACTTCAACTTTAACTGGATTTCCTTTCTCATCGTTTAAGATCACCTTGATATCAGGGCAATATTTAAGGAGCATCTGACGGCAGTTCCCGCATGGCGGTAATAAGCAGTTATGTGCTTTATCGTGAGTGGCGACAATTGTCAAAATCTCGTTCACCTGCTGTAATAGCTGCTCCAATAGCAATATATTCCGCACAGGAGCCATGAATGCCATCACAGTTGATGCCAAGATATACCTTGCCATTCTTACAGCGGATTGCTCCACCAACAGTGTGGTTATAGACCCCGTCATCAAAGTTCTTTTCTAATACGTGAAGTGCCATTGTAATAAGCTCATGATCACTTTGCGTTAAGTTATATGTCCTCATGCTTTTCTCCCGTTTCCAACTTTCATATAATCTACGCTTAAGCAATTTTTCGTACAGCGAACCATAGTTCAACAAAGTTGAGTCCGTCTCTACCGCCGTAGATTTCCAATTCCATTCCATCGACCTGCTCATATCCCGCTGCTGGCAACCATTCGGAAAAAAATCGCCGGTATAACGTCTCGATGGTATCATCAAATGTATCCCAGGTGAATGGTTCTGACGGGAAAATCGCCCAAGTCTGCGCAGGGATCGTTGTGGTAGAATATCCATTTGTTTTGCTGGACTCGCTCTTAAATGCACACAGCATATACGGAAAAGTATCACTTTCAGTTTTTCTATAGCTGCAAACCGCATGTACTTTATATAAATCCTGACTTACAAAAGAAGGGAAGTCGCCAGCACTGGCAGCAAGTCTTTCAACTTCGCCATTGGCGTGGCATTGCTGCCACAATTGCGCTGGCGTATGAGGTGCTTCACCGCCTCCATTTGTATGAAACACTCCTTCGATGCCAAATACTTGAAAAGCCTCCTTAGTTTCGATACGATAATTCATGGCTTCTGCTCCTTTAATCGTAATAAGGAAGGAAAGCCGAGGATAGGCTTTGAGCGCGATCCCGTCTTTACGGGCCATTGCCGGAGTAACACCATGCAGCAATTGAAAAGCTCGCGCGAAAGAAACCGGGGATTCATAGCCGTATTTTAGGGCAATATCGATAACTTTCGAAGCATCGCTATTTTGCAATTCAAGTGCAGCCAGAGTAAGCCGTCTACGCCGAATATATTCCGCAAGCGTCACATTCGTAATGAATGAAAACATTCTTTGGAACTGATGCGACGAACAGCAAGCTTTACGGGCAACTTCAGTCAGTTCAATCTCTCCAGTTAAATTCATTTCAATGTAATCCATTGCCCGATTCATCCTCGCTAGCCAATCCATCTGATTCCCTCCTCTCAATCGAAGTATAAAGCAGTTGCAGCATCGCATCGCAACTATTTGTGCACAACTAAGTTGCGTCTACTCAAATCATTATAACGTTAATGGAACAAATTGTTCCTGGTATAATATGCTCATTTAGAACAGTCAAAATAGTTTTAGCGGAACTATATAAATCAGAATCAATGTTAATAAAGGCAACCTTTTCTTTGTTTTCGTATGCGAAAGTTGGCAGTACCACTCACCCCATAGTTGGATGGTGCATGCGGTCTGGTTCTCCGCGCTGTCTGTAACGGTAAGTTTACAATGAGCTATAAAGGAGCTGGTTAGTCTTTTTTATATTTCTCTTTGAGGATACTGGAACAAACTCCAGCACCGACCATTAGAAATAAAGATCCAAAATTCCATAAAAACTTCCCGCCGAGCAATGTAATGTCCTCATCGCTTCTTAATAATTCATCAATCGTTAAACCAAAGAGATCGCTTACGTTAATGATGGCTTCTCTCCAAAAATCATATTTCAGCAGCAACCTTTCACCAATATATACGTCATTAAGACCCTACGCGAAAAGTAAAGACAGCTGTGGTTGCAGGGCTCCGCAACCTCTGGTTGCCATCAATATCCCCCTTGAGTAATCTTTACGGGTCTTTCTGTATATGCTTAATAAATCAGATTCCGGGACGGTTGTTCAGTTTCTGTACATTTGTCCCGTTTATAATAAGAATCGATTTTGATTTTATAAACTGGAGGTAGATTATGAACGCTTCATTCAAAAAGTATGTTGCTGAATTCATCGGAACATTTGTACTTGTTCTATTCGGCTGCGGCAGTGCTGCTACGGCAGGTGGTGAGCTCGGGTATTTGGGAATCGCACTAGCATTCGGCTTGACCATTGTGGCGATGGCCTACGTCATCGGTCCAGTTTCGGGGTGTCATATCAACCCGGCGGTTTCATTTGCCATGCTCATCAGTCGGAAGCTGACAGTCACCCACTTTATAGGGTACGTTGTTTCGCAGATTGCAGGTGCAATCGCGGGCTCCGCCCTACTATATGCCATCATCGACTCCACAGGCAAGGCCGTGACGGGGCTGGGTCAGAATGGTTTCGGCGCTGGCTATGGGATCGGGATACCGGCGCTGATGGCGGTAATCGTCGAGGTCTTGTTAACCTTCGTTTTTATTTATACGATTCTTGGGGTGACCTCAGGCGAGAGCAATGGAAGCGTGGCCGGCTTGGTCATCGGGCTAACGCTCGCTTTCGTACATATTCTTGGCATTGGCTTAACGGGAACTTCCGTCAACCCCGCAAGAAGCTTGGGGCCGGCGGTTCTGCTTGGCGGGCAGGCCTTATCGCAAGTATGGGTGTTTCTTATCTCTCCGCTTGCCGGCGCGGCGCTGGCCGTTGCTGCATATCGGGGACTAAATAGGAATCAAGAAAAAAATACTTAAATTTCAAAAATAGGAAGGTTTCCTTGGAAGGCGCCCTTCCTACAAAGCAACATAGTTTTTCTGAACCATGAATGCGGGAGATTCGGGCTAACCCATAGTTGAAGGTAACGCGCTTGAGTTTGACCCGAAAGAACAAAAAATTTTTTTGAGTTAGCCCCTTCCGTCAAAACGGCGGAGGGGACATTCGCTTTCCGTAAGCAAATGTCCTCATCCAAGTACTTTCACATAACTAAGCGCCTTTAGGACACCCATGGCAAAGTAATGTGAGCTATGGTACCCATTAGTTGAACGAAGGTTGTCAAGAATTGGCTGACAGCTCCACTGTACTTACCCAATACTTGCGAAATCAATTGTCGGGAGCTTATACTTTAGTCGACTAATCCTTGTTTCTAATGGTTCTAAAACTTCCGTTTATGATACGGAAGACCCTCGCCTTCTTCGCAATATTGCTTAAGACTATATAGAAAAATAGCCCAGTTATAATTACATACGCGATAAAATGCGGTCACTTCCTCCCAATTCATCTGACGAAAAATGATAGAAGTCTTCCCGTTTTTTTCCTCGATATCAAAGGAAATAGTCGTACCTATCCATTCTGGATCTGAATCTACACACTGCCATAAAATCTTTTTATCGGTAACAAGCTCATCAACTCGCATCTTTGTTAAGCCTTTGCCACCGAATCGGAACTCATTTGTAAAACCTATCTGATCATTGACTATTAGTTCATTTGTCCATATTTCTGAAAGCCCTTTTACAGTGGTTAATGCTTCATATACCTTTGAAGCTGGAACGTTCACAGTCTGTAAGTGCTCGATATTTGCCATATTTGCTCATTCCCCTTCCAATGTAAGGATTTAATTTTGTAGTTAGTCCCTAATTTGTTACCGTGATCCATATATTCAGAATTTTCGAATCTCCCTTTAATGTACCATGGTGCAGTTGATGTGATTTCTTATCGATTGCTATGTTTCTGTTGAGAAATCTGACGCATTTCTAAACTATCCTGCCCGTTAGCTATTATGAGACGTATATTTCCAGATTTAATTAATACAACCCTTTTCAATAATATAGTTTTCATTGGAAGTTTTTAAAACTAAATCAAAATTCCGATGATAAGGATGCATAAATAAATTTCATATTGAATTCTACGCTCTTCATGGGATTTTCTTAAATAATTTATATCTGTTCCTCTTTCAGTAACATCACGTATACTCCTTCTCATCAGCTCGGTTTCCCCATCTGTATACAAGTAAACTTTTAAGTCATACAAATTGAGATCTGTAAAGGCAACGGACATGCCTTCAACAATATTTATTTTGTTTTGTGAAGGAATCAACATACTCTTTGTATAGTTCGTGCCTATTGTATAAAAATCTAAACCATCTCTCATCATATGAATATCTCTCTCTAAAGCGAATATATTATGAGCAGCAGAATGACAAGCTGTCATTCTCTCTTGATGGTGTTCATTCTTGTATTCATAGTTGATTAAAGTGTACTCTTCCTAAGATGAGAACCGATAATGTAGGGGTCCGTATTGATATAATTCACATCGTCATGTCGCAGAAGCTTTAAAAGATTATGGGCGAACGTTGTCTTTCCAGAGGCACCATGACCCGAAATCCCAATGATGAATCTTTTATCCTCACTTCTACTCAAATTGGCTATTTGATGTAAAATCCTGTCCATATCCCCCCCATTTGCCTTATTGTTTTATGTTCATTATCTTGCGTTTTATACAGCCTTTAATAATATCTATACTTTACAATAAGTCCCCTATTCTTGTTTAACTATACTGCCCGTTAGAGCAAGAAGGCCGCCATTCGTTTTGGCAGCCATCGGTATTTAACTATCGTTCCTCGTAATGTTTAATTATCAAACCGACAAAATCTAGCAGTGTTTGGGACCCCTTCGTATGGTCAACCATTGCTTAAATAGCCAAGCAGCTTGTCTCTTATGCCATCCCATTCTTTATCCAAGATGCTATATACGTTAGAGTCCCGAAAATGCCCATCGTGCATGATCATCTCTTGACGCAAGGTTCCTTCTAACTGTGCTCCAATCCTTTGAATTGCGCGATTGGATCTTTCATTTCTTGCATCTGTACGAAATTGTACTCGAACAAGGTCCAGCTCTTCAAAGCCATATTTCAGCAATAGATACTTGCACTCTGTGTTTACACTAGTTCTCCAAACTTTTGGATGTAACCAAGTGCCACCAATTTCAAGCTTCCGGTCTCGTTCTGAAATATTCATATAACTAGTACTCCCAACAATCTCATTCACATCTTTATCAAAGACCACGAACGGATACCCCAATCCCTGATCTCTTAATTCTATTTTCTTATTCATTTCCAAATGCTCAGGTTTACTAACTTCGGACGGGCTGTACTTCCAAATTTCACTTTGGTTGCTGGCCTCAAATAATCCGTCAAGATGTTCGAGTGACATAGGAATTAGTCTTACTCTTTTCCCTTCAAGTTGAATTTCACCTTTTATCAATATCAACCACGCCCCTTCTTCCAAAGCAGTCATCATCACACTAAAAATTATACCAGATTATTGAGGACCTAGAATTCAATTTTTCTGCCCGTAAGCTTAACCACGTTATCTAGTAGTTGGCTGAATACTGGGTTGGGCATTGCCTAAGTTTTTACTCTCGTAAGTTCTCCTCTCATAAATTTCTGCCAGACTGGAACGTTGATCTCTTCCATTTAAAACTTCTGTTTCACCAGGAGTTGCATAGTTACCAAAGTCTATTTTCCATATGCCTTCTTTCATGATTAACCTGTTGGTGACCATTCCTTCACCTTGCCCTTTAACGTTAATGGTAATTACTGCACTTGCATGCGTAGCATCGTCATTGAAAAACTTGATGATCTTGTAAGAAATGAGTGTATCTTGATTTAAACCATTTTCAAATTCGCTTCTTAAATCTTTCTCGCTAATTCCTGTCGCAGTCACATAAGTAAAAGCTTTATCAAAATTCCCTTCTATTGCACTATCTAGGAATGCTTCCAAAGTGCGTTGAGCTTCGGAAGTAATTGCTGATGTTTTGCCATTCGTAAGTAGTAAACTCCCTAATATAACTAGTACAAATATTCCAAGCATCGACCAGCGATAGGAATTTTGTTTAAACAAATTTATCATTGTTATTCTCCTTTTGAGTTGTGCCTTGTTACCGGATAGGCTTGCCGTTCCTGGAAGTTGCCTTTGTTCGGATATGTTCATCAACAGTGTTATAATAGTTTGTCCATACTCCTTGGACTCATAGGATTGAATTTGAGTAAGGGCGCGGGCATCACATGCGATTTCTTGGTCCTCGCGCATACGGCGATATGCGTACCAAAGTATCGGATTAAACCAATGAAGAATAAGTAAAACCTGCATCAACCCATTGATTGTAATATCTTTTCTTTTATAATGGGCTAACTCATGAAGAAAAATATAACGCAGCTGTTCAGATCTGAGTGTCTTTATTGTTGCTTCTGACATGATTAAAACCGGATGAAAAAAACCGAAAAGAGTTGGACTCGCTACTTGATTCGAACACATCAACGGAATAGACCTCTGGATGGACATCTCTTGTTTACATGTTTCAAACATTTGCAGAATATTGGGATCACTGATACAACTTTGCTTTTGCAGTCTGTTGGCAAATTTCCTATGGATAACAAAAGTGTAAACACCTAAAAATATAACGACAAGCACCCAAATCCATAAAATAATTTTCAAAATTATTGGAATATTGCTATCATATATAAAAATTTGGCCTGTGGTCTCTTCTGAAAATATGCTAGCGGATGTTATTCGATGATCTAAGTCGTAATTCGTTGTATTCATTTGCGGAGTCTTTGCCCCGGTAAAAAGATTAAATATACTAAAGGAGCTTTCTGGAACCCACGGAATTAGAAGTCTCAAGGTCAAAAGCAGCCATAATATATAGTGCCACCTAGGCTTCAATCGATTTCCCAGCACAAATTTAACTAAAAGAATAAGAACAACCAAGAGGCTGGCCATAGCAGATGTAGTTAAAACCCATTTAAAAAAATCTAAAGTGAGCATTGTAAAATGATCCACAATCACCCTGTCCTTCCCTCGATTATATCGATTTACTTTGTCTTTTCCTCAAGTATATTTTTTAATTCTTCGATATCCTTTTGAGATAATTTCTCCTCCTGTAAAAAATGAACGAACATCGGCTGGAGTGCTCCGCCATAAATACGTTTTAGAAATGATTGGCTTTCAGCCTTTGAGCATTCCTCCTGGGTCACTATAGGATAATAATGATAAGTTCTTCCTTCCTCTTTGAAACCGACTGCTTTTTTTTGTACTAATCGGCTTATCAAGGTCTTGATTGTTTTCGCTTTCCAATTGGATTTCCCCTCCAACATCACCACAACTTCGCTTGAAGACATGGGAGATTTAGCCCAAAGCACTTTCATTACTTCCCATTCAGCATCAGATATTTGAGGAATATTCTTCATGATTAACACATCCTCGCTTACAATTGTAGTCAATGTGTTTATATTACATCTGTAATCCTTGACTGTCAATTTTCACAACACTTTCTATTTAACATAACTGTACTGACCGTAATTAGCTTCAATCCCCGTTTCTCCACTCTTTTTGAGCTATATAAATCCGATTCCATGCAAATAATTTAGTGTCCAATCTTCCAACTCTTCGGGTGTTTTATGATCAACATCAATGAATGTGGTATTAAATTGGTTGTACCATTCTTTTTCGTATGGATACATTTGTATAAACTTTTCAAAAGAACCTCTTTTTCTGGAATGATCATTTTGTTTTCTATTGAGAAGAGTATTCTCGCTTGCATCTAAATACACAATAAAGTCGGACCGGCAATCCCCAAGTTCCTGAAGCTCCTTTTTTAATTGCCCTTTAACATCCCAATTCTGACCTATCGATAACGGAAAATACAGCGTGAAAAACTCAATGTCTTCTGGACCCCGATCAAAGATAACTTTGCCCTCGGGAAGACTTTGGAAACGCTCGATTTCTGTTTCAATAAACATCCTTTGATTTATGATAAAATCTTTCTCTTTGTTCATATCTAGATTTAGTTTCTTTCTCTTTTCAATCATGGGTATAGGATTCTCGAACGAAAAAGTTACTGCTTTAAGTTTATTTTCTAATCTTTTAGCTAATGTTGTTTTTCCTGATGCCATAAAACCTTGTAAGGATAATATTGTTTTCAGTTTGTATCACTCTCCCCAAATATTTTGAATCTGGTTGTCTTGTCAGTTATTTATATATAATCCACAATACCATAATTTAGGGGCTTAATCTTTACTTTTTCATGATTCTGATATAACTCTCCTGCCCTTTACTCAGCGGCATCTTGATCACTAAGGTCATTAGTCGGCTCCTTCTTTGGCATATGCCGCTGCAATTGCACGCCCAAATCCGCTATCACCTCCAGTAATGATCGCAATCTTCCCTTTCAGCTTGCAGCTACCGACATACCCAGGATAATCAAAAATGGGTCGTGGTATCATGAGACACTCCAGACCAGGAACTTGATCCTGATGCTGTGGTCGAAATGCCTTTACGCGCTTCCCGAAGCATCAGCAATCCGATTAACAAAGACACCACGCCAATAATGATTAGCAGTGCCCCCATCTCCCGACCATAGGCTGTCAGCGCTCCATTCCTAAACGCCATTCCGCGTACTAAACGGTTAAGCCAGTTCAGCGGCAACGCCCATGCAGTGACTTGAAAAAATGTTGGAAACGCAAGCGGTGTCAACTGAATTCCCGTAGCAAGAAACGATGGGTACACTACTAAACTTGTTCGTAAGCCCACTTTGGAAACATCTTTGGCAGAATAACCAATCAAAATCCCCATTAGTGATAAGGCAAAAGAATAAACCAGCAAAGGAATAATAAAAAGATAAGGCTCCGCTTCAAATCGCATGTTTCCCACATGCTTTAATAATCCATAACATAGGAGTAACGAGAATGTACTCAGAACAGCGTAAGGTACGCTGCGAATCCAAAGCTGTGCAGGCGATTTACCGTAAGCAAACAGCTTCCCTTCTGCCCGGAGACGAGGTGCAATAGATCCCGCTGCGCTAGTTGTCATCATGACTACGATGATATTGACAAATCCCAGCACCATAAAGCCGACATAGCTTGTCGTCGGATTAAACAGCATGCGCTGTTGGAGGGATAACGGAGATAAAAGTCCTTTCGTTGTATCGGTATCCATCCCAGTTTGAGCGAGACGGGTCATGGAAATAATCGTATTTTCCGTTGTGATGATCTCCTGGATGGCGGTTCGGATACCCGTGAGCCCTGAGGGCATCGTGTTATCCATTAAAATCCCGATATTCGAAGACATCCCCTGCAGCTTGCGCAGCTCCAGTTGATCCGGAAGCATGATAACTGCTACAGCCTGCTCGTTTGCCAGCAATGTTTGGGGATCCATGCGGCTTGGGAGTACATTCGTGACTTTCAAATATTGGGACGCATTCAATTTGGAAATCAACTGCCGCGAATAAGAACTGTGGTCCTCGTCAATAACAACAACAGGCGATTTGCTGATTTGGTTATTCGAAAACATCAAACCAAAGAACAAAGCCGCAATTAGCGGACCAATAAAGATAGCAATAAGAAACTTACTGCCCGCAACATACTTACACTCCTCAATCAGCGATTTCATCAAGATTCACCTCTGCAGTCATACCCGGAAGGAGATCATCATTTGATTCTATGGATATTCTGACCAGAAACATGCTTAAATCGGCTTGCCCTCTCTCGCGCGTCATGCGCAAGCTGGCAAATTGAGGGGCGGCCGCAATCGAAGCGACAACACCCTCGACCTGGACAGGGCGATTCAGATACGGAAAATGAACCTTAACACTTTTATTGACCTTTAGCTTTTGTATGGCAGCTTCTTGTACATAGAGGTCTGCATAATAGGCAGTCTTTTGCACAACCGCAATCGGCATCCCTTGCGCGAGCTTGTCCCCCGATTTTACAACTATTTTGCTGATCTGTCCGTCATCCGGCGCAAGCACATCCGCTTGGCCTCCTTCAGCTGATTCAACTTTAAATAGCTTCTCTCCTTTTTTGACGGAATCGCCTACAGCAATGTTGACCTTGACGATTGTTCCATGACTTTTGTCATACACAATCGTCTTTTGCTCCGCTTCAATCATCCCTTGTTTTCTACTCTCAGCCTGGCTGACTGCATCCTTCCCTTTAGCAGCAAGAAGCGAACCTCCTGCGATAAGCACCACCGCAATTCCAATATACAGACCCATTTTAAGTTTCATTGTTCTGTCTCTCCCTCTCCCTGAATGCTTCTAACATACTGCTCTTAGTTTCTATTCATCATGATTTTTCTAACGGCGTTCTCGGCAGCCTCCATGATCACTTCCCCTAATGTAGGATGGGGATGGATGGTCATAGCCAAATCCTCTACGGTCGCTC
The DNA here is from genome assembly GCF_017874215.1 of Paenibacillus eucommiae. GTDB lineage: Bacteria > Bacillota > Bacilli > Paenibacillales > NBRC-103111 > Paenibacillus_AI > Paenibacillus_AI eucommiae. The sequence continues at coordinate 44,122 of NZ_JAGGLB010000025.1, read as the reverse complement.
CCATCTCGATAGCTAAAGCAAGCTCCGATATGAGGGTTGACGCCTCTACGCCAACAATTTGCGCACCCATTACAATTCCTGACGCCTGATCCGCTATAATTTTGACAAACCCTTCTGATGCTTTCAGCGCCAATGCTCTGCCGTTAATGGTGAATGAAGATTTGCCAATGATAACTGAAATGCCTTTTTCCTTTGCTTCTGTTTCACTTAGACCTATACTAGCCAACTCCGGTTCAGAAAAAACGACAAGCGGGATGGCTTTGTAATCAACGATAGAAGGTTTACCTGCAATGGCTTCTGCTGCAACCTTAGCTTCATAGGAAGCTTTATGGGCAAGCGCCGGACCCTTCGTAATATCTCCAATTGCAAAAATATGTGGAATAGCTGTTCTGCACTGTTCATCTGTTTCGATCAATCCCCTGCTTGTTACCTGCAAGCCGGTGCGCTCCAGCCCTAAACTCCCGTCTGTATTCGGCGTTCTTCCAACGATCACTAGTGCATACTCCGCTGTAGTAAGAAACTGCTCCTGATTTTTCAAATAATGAAGCGTTAGCATATCCGCATCCTGTTCCGCTTTTATAGCTGTCGCTCCCGTTATGATGGTGATGCCGTCGGCGTTCAACTGCCGGATAACAGGGGCCGCAAGATCGACCTCGAATCCTGACAACACTTGTTCTCCTCCCTCTAGAATCGTCACCTTTGTGCCAAATTTCGCATACATCTGACCTAGCTCCACACCGATATATCCACCACCGATAATAACCAGGCTGGTTGGAATTTGAAAAAGCGACAGAGCTTCCGTGGAAGACAAGATACGTCCGCTGAATGGCAATGCCTGCAGCTCAATCGGACGAGAACCCATTGCCAGTATAACGGTTTTAAAAGAAATCATTTGTTCTGTTCCTGGTTGTTTAATAGCAGCTTTATGCTCATCAACCAAGCTTGCCTCTCCTTTCAGAACCGTTACTCCAGCAGTCTTTAATAGATAATCGACTCCTCCGGCCTGCTTGTTCACGACCGCTTGTTTGAAAGCCTGAGCATTCTCAAAGGGAGCTGAATCAACCGCCTTATTCCACTTTCTGTGCAAATTGTAGCGTTGAGCTTCTGCAATCAATGCTTTGGAAGGAATACAGCCTACATGAGTACAAACCCCGCCAATCTGGCCACGTTCTACAACTGCCGTCTTCATTCCAAGCTGTGCGGATCGCAGCGCCGCTGTATAACCTCCCGGACCTGATCCAATAACCAATGTGTCTACCGCTTCAAGCTGACTCATCCCCTGACACTTCCTAACCTAATAATTTTAAAATATGATGAACGTAATATATTATAACCATCATATTTTAGAACAGTCAATAGCTCTCATTTTTCTTTTTTTTGAAACTTACGATTGCAACAGGAGAATTGACTCGCTTTATTATGATGGTTATAATATTTCAAAGTAGATCTATGAGTGATGGAGTGATTGTGATGCCTTATCCTGAAGGCCATAAGTTAAAAGTTCGAGGCAAGATCATCGAAAGTGCTGCCCAAGCTTTTCGTAAGAATGGGATTCGCGACATCAGCGTCCCGTTCATTATGAAAGGAGCCGGTTTGACTCATGGAGGGTTCTATGCCCACTTTGATAACAAAGAACAACTGGTAGCCGAAGCCTGCCGATATGCCATCAGCGATACGATTGCCCTTCTACAGGAAGCCGCTGACCAGGAAAAGCAAGGCACCAAAATCAATGCTGTCATTGATTACTACCTAAGTCAGTATCATCGTGACAAAACGGAGATGGGCTGCATTCTCCCCACCCTTACCGGTGAAATAGCCCGATCGTCAGCAGAGGTTCGTCAGGTCTTCACCGATGAGTTGGAGCGTATGATTGATTTTATCTCCGATCTGGCGGAAGTCGATAAGTCCACAGGCAGTGCTCTGCTTAGTAACATGGTCGGGACGCTTATGCTGGCACGATCTGTTAATAATTCCAAGCTGAGTGACAGCCTCCTCACGGCAGGCAAGAAGCATGCCAAAGATTTAATTAAGACCTAGCCCTACCAGAAGGCTTCGGACAACCACATGTATTAAATCTCTGATTTTGTGAAAATGAAAAAGGAGCTGTCGCGGCAGCCCCTTCATCGATTATATAGAGTCCTCATTAAACTAGCGTACCCAGGCAGCTTAATCCTCAAGAGCTCTAGCTTGAAACTCAACAACCCAAATTATGATTCATAGTTCACTGGCAGATTTGGCGCCATGGCTACGCAACCATTGAATCAGTTCTGTAGCGGGACTACGTTGCGCTGCATCCAGTGGGGTCAATCCATCCCAAACCGAAATCCAGTTCAGTTCAGGACCTCGGTCGAGAAGGTACTCTGCAGATCTCCGCTGTCCACCGTGGCAAGCGCACCAGAAAGCTACGGTAATCTTGTCCGGAGGTGAAAGCTTGCTCCCCATCGCCAGTGTGGATCGCTTTCACAACGGTTACTGCCAACGTATCATCTTCAAGCAACATACCGACAACAAATTTTCCCATGAAAAAGAGGAGCTTCTATGTAACAAGCCCCTCCACTAAAGTGTCCCGTTAACTGAAGTGAACTATCCTCCAATAAATTGCATTAATAACTGGTTGAACTTGTCACGTTCTTCCCAGAAGGGACCATGACCGCTGTAATGAAATGGAACAAGCCGTGAATTTTTTATTAGTTTATTTGTCTCCTGAGCATTGGTAAACGGAACGATTTTATCATGGATGCCGTGAATAATTAGCGTAGGTATTAATATTTTACCAAGATCATGGTACACGTTCTCATCTCTTAATGCAGTCATGACTGCCGCGGTTGAATAGCCAGCTGCTTGTAATCCTAGCTGAAAGAACCAGTCCGAGAATGGTCCAGTAATATACTGGAAGAAAAAAAGGTCGGTTACTCCCTGCAACATTTTAGGGCGATCATTGTATGTTTCTGTAATGAACTTATTTGCAAATTCTTCTGGAACACTAGTTGGAGATGCAGCGTCTATAAGAACAAGTTTGGAGACTCCATAACCTTGGTATCGAGCCATATATCGAATCGAGATCGCTCCTCCTGTGGAGTGTCCTGCTAGTGTGAAGTCTTTTAACTGTAACGCCCTTATTACTGCACTAATATCATCTGCCAATCTGTCAAAATTGTAGCCTCTGAAAGGTTTATCCGAATTACCATAACCCCTCCAGTCAATGCCTATACACCGATATCCCATCGTTGGAAGAACATTAAACTGATATTCAAACTGCTTATGACTTAAAGGCCATCCATGTATAAATAATATAGTTTTATTTCCCTCCGGGTTAACATCCTCTACATATATGTTTACACCTGGTTCTACAGTAACAAAGTATCCCACGCCAATTCCTCCGTCAACTAAAATCGTCTCTACAATAAGATACTCACCCAGGTAAACATAGGTGAATGTCTATTCTTTGTTTATAGGCGATGAATCATCAACTGTTCCTGGAAATTAGCTAATTGACATAACCCTCCCCTACACGAATTTGAACTTCATATGTTTTTATTTCCTTTCGTGCTTAATTATTACGTTGCATTAGAGTCAATTCCAGTAATCAACCTTATATATTGACTCTTCTTTTCGTCTCGAATAACAACACCTAATACAGCCAGGTCTTCGCGCAAATATTTAGCTTCTTTCTTTTTATCTTCTTTTAAAGCACGCTCTCGGACATTCAGCATGGCATGGATATGTGATGAGATATTCGGGGCGTCTAAAACCCACCTTTGGTATTGAGCAACAAAAGGATCCTCATCCTTCCAAGGGTATCTATGCTGATGAAAAGCCTCCTGAACAGACTCCAACTTCATGTCAAGGACGGCTCGGCACAATTCATGACTTCTTTGTCCAAGTACTACAAGGTTCTTATTCTCAAAGTAAACCGCAGAAATTTGTCTTTTCTCAATGATTTTTTCTGAATCTCCTACTACTAACTTCAATTGATTATCTGATACCGTCACTTTAAGGCTATCACTAAACACCATGAATGCACAAAACAGACCCACGAAAGCACCAATAATTGAAGCAACGATCGAAACCCAAAAATGATTAAGTGAAGCGATAAATATTAATAATTTTTCCATGGGAACGACTGGAAGTTTGAGTGCCCCCTCTGCAATAACTGGAATAAACCAGCCAATGACTGCTCCAAGTATCATGGGAACCACAACGATAAATGTTTTTTCTAACTTATTCAAACCTAGAATCGTTTCCTTATTTTCTCCCATCGAAACCACACCTTTTCTCGTTTGATCGATCACTCAAAAAATTGATCATTTAATCAAATTATATCTTTTTTTTCATTCCTGTCAATTCTAAATCATTAGTCACCGCTTACCTGGTCAGCCGTTGACCTCTAAATTTTCAATAGTCGATTGCGCTGGCATACGCACAACAGGGCTATCTTCAGTCAGTATGACAGAATGATAGCCCTTCTATGATTCTGGATTTCCAGATGCCATTTCAACATGAATAAAACTTCCGTCCCCCCTAGTTCAACCCTGAATCGTTCGTTGTTCGGCTAGCTTTAACATGTTTAAGCTGGGCAACGATGATGACGCTAATGATTACCAGAAGGAACCACGAGCTGATCTTGCTGAAACTAACCAGCTTCCAGGTTTCGTGCTGGTCAGGGTATTTCCAAGCATCAAAAAACGTGGCTATATTTTCAGCTGACCAGATGAAAAATCCTACAATGATAAAAGCAAGCGTTAAAGGCATACGATAAGTTATAGTCCGTACCCGATATATGATCCATGTTTTCCAGAAGACAATAAATACAAGTGCCGTCAGCCACCAACGAAAATCGGGAATAAAATGATGGGTGAAAAAGTTGAAATAGATGGCTCCTCCTAGCAGAACCGAAGACGTAAGCCCAGGCCAGCCTGTCATGTCCATCCGCAGTCTCCGCCATATCTGACACATAAAGCTTGCTACACTTGCATACATAAATCCGCTATAGAGTGGGACACCAAATATCTTAGTATACCCAGACTCAGGGTATGACCATGATCCCATCCACACCTTATATATCTCCAGCATCAAACCAATAAGATGAAATATACAAATTACTTTGATTTCATCACGCGTCTCTAATCCGCTGCGGTACATGAGGTATTGCACTCCAAGCAATATAAGTAGAATAGCATCATAACGATGAAGGAACGGTATCTCTATTGCACTAGAGAGAGCTAATGTTCCAAAGATAGCAACAGGAAATATGCAGCTCATCGCCTGATGATAGCCAAAATGCAGTAGTTGTACTAAAGGTTTCAATGATGTTTATCTCCTCTCCCCATACCCTTTTAATCTTACGATTGATCAATTTTGAGTACTTATCTTTTATTAATCATATAGGTGTATTGAGTTTGGAAAAAGAGAAAATTGCTTATTTAAATTTTCTTGTTTTCAGTTCTGCCTGTTAACAGAACAGGCTGCCGATAATGCTGGCAGCCTGTTGTCATAGTACTATAGTGTCCCGTTAGCTTAATTGGTTCCCAAATAGGTTAAAACTTTCTCATGGTTCCATATCTGTACTCACAATTAATAATAATTAGCTGGACTTGCTATGGAGCCTTCTTCTAATCTCGTTCACAAGCAAATTTCTCTCCTCTTCGGTTATTACATCGGCGGTTAGCTTGCGTGCTGCAATAGGGGCAATCCAAGAATCGATGTCTGCATAACCAACGCCAGATAGCCTCTCGTATTCATCCATAAACATGCGAATGCTAGCCTCCCGCGTTGCATTTAGAACGACACCCGCTTCACATGGCAGATGCGGGGGCAATATCGCATATCGAATCATAACGATATATTCGGCCAAGTCAGCTTCCGGATTCCCGGTCGAAGCATTGCTCCAGTCAATAATTACCGCATCATTATCCCGGAGCAGTATGTTGCCCGGATTCGGATCTCCATGACAGAGCTGCTGTTTCATCGGTAATTGATCCAATTGGGCAATCACTGCTGCTTTGTCGGCCTCAGGCAAATATGGAGCACGCCGAATGTCATACTTGATGTTTTCCCGCTGGCTCGGCATATTGGGAACCGAATGCGTATGGATTTGATAAAAAAGTCGTGCCGTAATTCGGGCATCGACGTAGTCGTCGAACACATCTAGTGGTTGCTGCAGCTTGGACTGCTCTATGGCTCTGTCAACAAAACGATTCATGATCGAATCGCCATAAATACGCTCGAACAAAATACCTGAGCGGCCTTCTATATTCACCAGTTCAAACGGCTGGGGAACAGGCAGCCCGCACTCCCAGGCGATTCGGCAATGATGTAATTCTGCTTGTAAGGCAGCGGTGCTCGTGGTAGGCTTTGCTAACTTGACGATCTTGCTCTCGTCCTCCCATTCAAATACTTCCCCGCATCCTCCTTCTCCAATTTTGTTACCTAATTTTTTGATCATGCTGCTCTCTCCTTCTTCGGATTTAATGAGTGAGACATAAGACTTTCTATTTGCAGCAGCATCTTGTCATCTTTTATATTATGTTAATCCTTCTTTTATCGTTAGATTTTGGTACATTTCTTCTAACATTTCTGTAGCCTCGTTAATATCAAGTTCTAATGAGTTGGTGTTAATCATCGTGCCAATTCCAAGCCAATAAGTAGTTAATTTAAGAAATATTTTTTCCGCCTTGCTCTCTTCAATCGTACTTAACCGGCTATCGATCTGCAAAAAAGCAGCATACAACTCCTCATTAAGCTTATTTTTATTCCTTTTTAAGTAATCCATTCTAAAGTCAGAAAGGTATAGCGTTCTGAAAAGATGCTTTTCATTTCGAGCGAATAGCAGGCAACCGATCGCCAAATTCATGGCAAACTCGTTTTTGTCATTGTCGAACTGTTTCATGCTGGCAAGGGCAAAGTCAACTGCTTGGTTAAACACATCGTCTTTTACCTCTTCCATGTTTCCATATACGCTGTAAATAGGCTGGGTAGAGCATCTAAGTCTTTGCGCTATACTTCTGGCGGTCAGTACCTCCAGCCCTTTTTCACGTACCATTTCAAACGCTGCCTCTAAAATCTTTTCCTTCGTTATCTCTGCTTTTGGGGGCATTTCATCATCTCCACAATTTATAAATACATATGTTATATAACAACCGTTCTATTACAATAGAATATATGGTTAAAAATGGAATGTCAATATATTTATTCACTTAATGGCCCCCCATTGTTTTGGGGTATTGCCACATAGATAAGCAGGCCGCCGATCATGTCGGCAGCCTGGCGTTATGGAGTATTATGTCCATAGTGGTTATACTTTGTTTTCGCCACTGTCACTCTGACAAATCTTCAAGCAGTCCACGCAGCATCCTTTTAATTATCCTTTAACCGTTTGTGCCAAAACCTTTTATAATGGGGAAAGTAGAACTTGTTTAGCTGTTTGGGACTTTCATTAGTATGGTGAGATTGTTTGTTATTTGATTATAAGCCAATTGATATGATTTACCACTATTCAGACCATATTTTCTTGCATTCACTGCCGTTAGTCTAAAACTACCGTCAGGTATGTCTCCTATGGTTGCTATACGGAAGGTTCTACAAACTTTACCTCGTCTTACGTTAATTATCGTTCGTTTATCCAATATACCCAGTCGGTCAAATGTGCCGTCAGTGAAGGTTATAAGGTTGTTATTGGTTTCATTCTGGTCAAGAATAAATCGCTCAACGATTTTAGTGACAGGTGCTCGAAACATCCTCAATACTTTGGTTTTTTCGTTAAACGTAAGTAAGAAACGTTGCTCGCTTTTAATTTGGAAAGGTCTAGCGGTTATGGGATTCATATCTGCGAAATTAAAATCACATTCAGATGCATCACCTTGTAATACTTTGACCTTTCTCTTTACGCACCCTCTTTGTAGGGTAACAACAGAACCATTAGGGATATTAAATAAATTGGTCGGTAGTCCTCCTCCACACTCAACGTTCAAATTTATCGTATTCTGGGGTACGTTAGAAGAAATGTTAAAATCCACAAGCCCTCTTAAAATCATTTTCATCCCTCCTCTATTACTTTAAGGTATGGGAAAAAATTCAACTTGGCTTGTGTTGGAATACAGAATACCTTATTTAAAAAATGGACAGTGTGGACTCTTAACACCCACACATTTTCATGTGAAAAACATACCATGTTCTAAAATACCTGATTAAAGGAGACAAACTGCTTTGATAACACAAAAAAAGACAGCTATTTCTATTGTTAAAGGGAATCGACAAACTCCGCTTACACTCCAACAGCGCTTATCTCAACTCATAGGTGCAAATTTATCTACACTAATCAATCCTTTTGGGCTTGTTGAGGCTGCCAAGATTCGTAAAGTGTTGAACTCTGTTATTGTTGTCAGGCAGAACAGTGACTCCATTATTCTCTCCCCGTCAGGTCTTCAAATAATGACGATTAACCGAAGAGCACAAAACCCAACTGCAAGAAGGTTTAGCGTCGCACTAAATTCAATAGCGAGAGACGGACAATCGAATAGCCCCACAATTTTAAATAATCTACGGATCGTACAGATTGGAAAAGATTTTCTAGAAACTACTGTTACTGGTGATTCCATTCAACTTATCCCTTTAACAAATGTTACAGTTATTTTTGCTACTTCTAGAAGCACAATGAGAAAAAGAAGCAAATATTCTAAGCTATATTGAAGGAATACCTATTCCTGAACAACAACAAGTAACAGAGAAAAGAGCAACTTTCAGCTCCATATTCTTTGTATTCCAACAATAATGAAGCCTCTAGATCTGCCGTGGAGGCTCCATTATTTTGCCCTAATCCGCTCATGCTTCTGTTCTCAAATGAATGTTTCCTATGAAATAGTACATAATCAAAAAAGCCCATCCGTAAAGGGTGGACTTCATGCTTATTCTAAGGCTTCAATGATTCGGATAGCGCTCTTTCAGAAACTTTACAGATTGGTTTATTAACGCTTCTAAAACCTCAACATGAATATCTGCTACCTTATTGATGTAAACACATGCTTTCGCTGCCGTATATTTTCCGAAGTCCTTTAACAATGCCTCCCGCTCTGTGTCACCTGTCGCAAAATACAAACTGATCTTGGCCTTACGAGGTGAAAAACCTACTAGCGGTGCATTGCCTTCGTGACCGGATTCATATTTATAATGATACGAACCAAAGCCAATGATACTCGGTCCCCACATCTTCGCTGGATAACCAGTTGTTTCGGTAAATATATCTAATAACTTATAGGCATCTTCACGCTTCTTAGGATTTTCGACATTTTCAATAAACTCAATAACACTGTTGTCGGTTTCTTTTGTTTTCTGTTCATACATACGTAAAACCTCTCCTTCCTGCGGGTAAATCATATTGATTATTATAACACGAAACTGTGAGCATCTGTACTGAGGGGCTGAGTCGCATAGATGATGTTTTGCTTCGCAGGTAACGCAGAGTGCCACCCGCAAAAATAAAAGCAAAGCATGCTTCACATCTGTTATATCTTAATTTTGATTAAAAAGTTAATCATTAAGACATAAAAAAAGTTAGCTTTCATCACTACCAGTGACCGCTTCTCCATTCGTCGATACGAGGATCTCCCGCTTTTCTGCTTGCTTTTGATAGTTTTGATAGCCTTCCATAACTGCATCAATATATCCCACTACCTTGCACAGATCTTTTTCTGACATTTGACTCAGTTTCGCCATTATTTCGATATCTTTGGATGATGCTCTTTCAGTGTCAGTATGCTCAAATGTATGTATGTCATTATATCGCTGAAGTGATTCGCCTGATAAAATCCAGTCTACTGAAACATTGAAGAACTTTGCTAAAGAAAGGAGTGCGTCTGCTCCTGGCTTCGCCCTGCCTCTCTCCCAATCTCCGACATTGCCTCGGGAAACCATAATGTTTTCTGCTAATTGTTCCTGATTGATTCTGGATCTAAATCGCAACTGTTTGATTCTTGCTCCAATATCCATACATTTACCTCCATGATAGGTAGAAGTCTCAGAGAACGTAACAACTCTCTAACACGATTCATTATAGCGCACGTACGTTCGTTTGTGAATAACTTTTTCCAAAATCAAGGATATATTTTGAAAAGTACACGGCTCTCGAACACAAAACCCTTCCGTAAAGGCTAACGAGATGCCTTGTTTCCCCGTCAGCCATCCATGCCGCGCAGATGATTAAGGCTGCTGCTCGCGTTCGGTCGCATCAAGCGCTTCGAGTTTTTGCTCATACTGACGCAGTAGGGCTGGATCGGGCCCATCCCGGTACTTTTCGATGAACGCCTGAAGTGCCTGGCGGTATTCCGAAATGAATTTCGGATTGTTGGGGCTTGATGCAAACTTGGCTTCAGCTTTTATAACCTGATTTAGGTCTTTATTCATTACCCACTTTTTTCCGTAGTCAGACTCATCGCTCATAATGAGGATATTCCGTTCGAAACCCGGAACATATTTGGCGACGAAACCTTCACCCTTGGGCGGAATAAGAATGGCATTGCGCAGCGGATAAATGCTGGCGGACATCGTATTGAAATTCGCCACCACATCCTGCCCCTCGGAGGTTTTCAGGACTGCTTCGTACTCCCAAACATATTCATCATTGTACAGGGAGTTTGTTTCCTCTGCATAAACAATGATTGCAGTCCCCTCAGTTCCAACGGCGTTAAGAAATAATGAATTTACATAATGTGTTACGAAAATGTTGAAAATTGCCGCCAGAAGACCCAAAATGGGCAAGATAAACAACCATCTGCCATGGTTACGCCATATCGACAAGAGGATACCCATGGCAAAGCTGCAGAATAAGATCAGCAAGAATGACCAGATCGGGTGATGCGTCAGGAAAAACAAGACGGCCGAGATCATATGCATGTAATCACTCACTTCCTCTCACGATTACTATCATCTAAAGTTCAATATTACTCTTTGTCAAAAAAATCATCTGGCAAATTTAATTCCTTCAAACAATCTATAAATTTCACCCTGAAATTAAGATTGTTTTTATATGCCGGCCATGCAGCCTTATAATAAGGCAATAGCTTCTCATGTGGGATAATGCCCCAATATTGAATTGAGTTTTTCACGACCTCCATGCCGCCCCCCATGAACATCTGTTCAATGATTTCCCAACTTTCCGGTTTGTCATGGCAATTGCGGGTGGCATAGATGGCAGCGGATTGCATATTCAAGTCGGCGTGGCACAAAAAGGGCGCAAAGTTCTGGAGTGTAATCGCCCCAGAAGTTTCCAAAACATACCCCACATGACGTAACGTTTCAGGGTCGTGAACCCGGTCAAGACTTTGCACAATCACTTTTATAAACTCGGATAAATCAACAGATTTACCGTAATAGTTCAGAATGATTAAAGCTTGTAAAAAATCCTCATTTGCTTCAGCGTGCAGCAGCTCCAGAAGATAGTCTCTTCCCGCGGCAACAGAGGTTTTGCAGATCAGACGAATGGCTGTACTGCGATCTTTTGGTGTTTGCTCAGCAACATTTCTCAAAAAATCAATGGTTGGCTGCGAGATTTTCTTAAACTTGAACATGCCATCAAGCGCTTTTGATTTGATTTCTTCGTTTGGGGCGTTTTGATAAACTTGTATCAAAGTATTTTCATCGCCCGGCATTTTGCTGCCAAACCAAGTTATCTCATAATCCAGCATAATTTCATCCAGCCAGCGCTCATACCAGTCCAGAAAGTTATCTTCATAGACAAAGAAAAAAGGATGATCAGGATAAAAATCTGATGTGTAAACGACTTTCCCCCTGTGTTCTCCTTCAAGTACGAGATACATATCGTAATCGCAGCCTTGCGTGCCCATGCACAACATGCCGCCCAGCACTCTATCACGGGCTGCGTCGTATTCCAGATCGGAAATATCCTCATCACGGATCAATGGTTCGATCAGATGGTTCCATTCCTCTTGTGACACTTTAGGGTGCAGAACGCATTTTGCAGCGAGTGCATTTGTATCGGTATAGGAAGCTGCCTTTTCCAGCGAATAAATCCCGTAATATGGCCCGGCGCCTCCATTTCCAATTTCCGTTAAAAACTGCGCATAAGGCTCAGGGAGGGTAATCTGATTCTTTGCTTGCCAGTCCGCAAGCTCTTCTGCTGCAAGCTTCTCATTAACACTATATTTGTGTGAGGATGCTCCAAACACCAAAAAAGCCTTATCTTTGCGCTTGGCCTTTTTGAGTTTGTCTTTTATTCGCTCAAGCTGCGTTTCTTTTTTCCAAAACAACATTTTGAATTCCCCCTGTTGATTAGAGCCGGGCTTCCTTCGTATGTTTATCCAGCAATTTCAGCAGATGCGGAAAACGGTATTCTCCGTACATACGCTGTATGTGCCCGGCAGCGACTGCTAGCTCCATGCCGATAGAGGTTATGTACAAAGGCTTGGAGCTGTTGCCTCGATAAATCTTTTGGACAAAGGCATCGTTGTCATGAAAGGCCGTTTTTGCAACACCAATCACTGGAATTTTCTCTGAAAAATCTGTGTACACATAATGTCCGAGCCCAGGCTTTTTCTCGTTGTTTAAGTACACATAGCCATCCACAACAATGGTATGTATTTGGTTGATATCAGTAAGTTTCAACAGTTCCTGTATGCAAGGGAGCTCTCGTTTATAGAAAAAACCCGGTTCGTATTCGTGAGGGTTTTCCGTATAAGACATGATAACTTCGAGTGGTTTAGAATCTTCCCAACTTTGAAACATAACCCCCACTGATTTCGCTTGATTTTCCTCATAATACACATCGACAGCGATGATCATGGATAGTGATTCCTTCCTTGAAGCACATTGTAAGCTATAGATTATAGCCAATATATCACATTTTGATGTCAACGGGGAACAGGTGAGGGAATCATCCGGCTTTTCAGCGTGAACAGGCTGCCGGTAATGTCGGTAATGTCGACAGCCTTGTGATTTGCGATATGCGAGCTTTGTGTTTTTTATCCTATTTGTTTTTCCTCAATTCGATACCATAACTCACAATACTCATAGCCGTCATTGTCTGTACAATACATTTCGAAATTGCCGCCATCTATCATATTAAACTTGGATGTGGGCAGCCATTCAGAAAATATCCGGTTTTTTAATGACCGCAAATCATCATTGCCGCTGCCAGTTCCATCACTTAATGTTGAAAATACCGCCCAAGTAGATGCTGGTACATCAATAATTGTATACCCACTCACCTTGCTATTCTCCGATTTGTAACATCCGATAAGATAAGGGAAAGTGGTATTGTTTGTGAATTTGTAGGAATCGTATGCCAAAACTGCTCCAAGCTCTTTGCTAAAATTGCCTTCGCTCCACCAATCCCCAACTACCGACTGGCGCAATCTGTCAAACTCGCCATTCTTGCCTATGTTTTGCCAAACCTCCGGGATCGATACTCCTTGTTCGTTCGCAATATTGTCGTAATTGTATATGTCCTCTAACCCAAAAACTTGGAAAGCATCCCGTTTCTCAATGCGATAATTCATCCCGACAACTCCTTTTAATATTATTTGAAAGGAGATGCGAGGATAGGCTTTTAACTGACTTCCGGCATTGCGCGCTAATGTAGGAGTCAATCCGTGCAAATTTTGAAATGCTCGAGAAAATGATTCTGGGGTTTCATATCCATATTTCAAGGCTATATCAATGACTTTATTATTTCTGTTTTTTAAATCAAAGGCGGCCAGCGTAAGCCTCCTACGCCTGATATATTCCGATAAAGGTATTTCAAGCACAAATGAAAACATGCGTTGAAATTGATAAATAGAACATAAGGCAATCCTAGAAATCTGTTCATAATCAATATGATTTTCTAAGTTGTCTTCCAGATAGTCAATTGCACGATTCATACGTTGAAGCCAATCCACGGCGTTCCCTCCTTTCAAAAGGAGCATATCATGAGGTAGATCAAGCCGCCTGATTTTTCATGCAGCAAAATAACAGGTGATTGAAAAGTTCTTTTAAATAATTCTTTAATGATTTGAATTATCCTGCCGTCTAGGCTAGCTTCAGCGGAGAAGTCATGGATTCATTCAAATACTTACCGCTGCGCCACTACAGTTCACAACAAAAAAGACCATCCCGTTGCCGCCTCCTATAAGACATTTAACGGGATGATCTATGTGGGTCAAGCGATATTAAATCAGATTATCGCATCTGTTGTAACTGTCAGCTTGGCTTAACCATTGCCCAGCAAGCTATCCACAACAAAGTCAAGCTGCTTATCCAGCGAAAAGATATCATTGTAGAAGAACAAGCCAAAGCTCATATCGATAAGCCGGCCCTCCTTCACTGCTGGAATGTTATTCCAAATCGAGTTATCTGATAAATCCGCCATCCCTTCAAAGGCAGAGCGGAACACATAATCACCAGCATACTGAGGCAACACTTCGTAGGAGACATCCATGCTAGTCGCATCATTCTTGGAGTTTTCTATTTCCTGTTGCACGATCTCGGGTGCTTTCATTCCCAAATATTGATAAATGATCTGCGATCCCCGTCCGTAACCCATCCCCACCATTACGGCCATAGAACCTTTGTTGCTTTCCATAATTGTGACTGTTTTATCCAAGATACCAGCTTGCTGCAGCTTCTGCTTGCTTAGTTCCACCTTCTTATAAAAGTTGTCCAAAAGTTCTTTGGCCTGACCTTCTTTACTAACTGACTTCCCCAGAATTTCCATGCGTTCTTCCACGGGCAAGTCATATGGTATATAAATAGTGGGGGCAATTTTATGAAGATTGTTGTAAATTTCATCCGTTGTAACAATAATGAGATCCGGATCAAGGGCAATCACCGCTTCTTGGCTCGGTTGGCCAGACCCCAAAGTGGTGATGCCATCCAATTCGCTAGCGATTGCCGCATCGTCTCCTCCCACCAGTGAGGAGATACCAACAGGTTTTATTCCTAGAGCAAGCAGATCGCCCATCAAATACAGGACAACGATCCGCTGCGGGTTAATGGGCACTTCCACATCTCCTTTGAGGGTGTGCACAATTCTCGTTTGCGGCGTCACAACTTCGCTCCCCTTAGCTTCAGCATTTGATGTTGTCTGTGCTTGCGTCTCTGCCGGGCTCGCCGTCGCTCCATTATTCACAGGCGCATTCGATGTACACGCCGATAGCAACAACATCAAGCTCATGGCTGCCGCCAATATCATTTCCTTGTTTCTTGTCTTTCCAATCATCGATAGCTCCCCATCTCCCTTTGATTTGACTAATTTATTTAGTCCTCCCTCATTGTAGTGATCTTGATAATCATTATCAATATCTTGAACGTCCATATCAGTTATCATTTTTATCCGATACTCACTTGGCGTCATATGATTGTATTTTTTTAACATTCTGATCAAATTCAATTCGTCCACAAAACCACACGCGGTTGCAATTTCTTGAATCGTCGCATTAGTGTTTTGCAAATGCCGCTTGGCTGCACTCAACCTAATTCCATTCAAATACTCTTGAAAACTTTTATGCTCGCTTTTTTTAAACATTCTCATCAATTGACTCCTGCTAATAGGCAACATGTCAATAGTTTGTTGAATGGACACAGGCTGGCTATAGTGTTCTTCTAAATATTGCTTAATTAAATCCACATAATCAGGTTGGAAGTAACGAATATTCCCCTCTTCCAACTCCTTGTAAATTTCATACACAATCTGATACAGGACAACCTTCGCATAAAATTGTTTCAACGCGGATTTCCGATTCCAACCGTCATACATACTCAAGAACTTCTCCATAAAAAAAATAGGATTCCCTGGTGAGAAGCCATATGCTTGTATAAATGGATTCATTTGTTCTAACAAGCGATGAATTTCTCTTTTGTAAAATGGCGGAGTTTCCGTTCTATACAGTACCATGTAAGTCTCGAGACTTCTGCTTGTAGGATGAATCGATACTTCCGTTCCTTTCCCTCCATGAAAAATACCATAACGTTCCGATTGATAAACGGTACGATCCAGTTTTACGGTAGCCGTTCCACCATAGGTATATACCAGCATACTAGTCGGCATTCTGTAATTTTCGATCGGTTTGTCCGGATGAAGCAGCTTGTAACGAACATCTATTAATGAAATGGATGAGCGTGCCCATATTTGAACAGCTATATCAATCATCCCTCTTGTAAAGCGGTGAGTGGAACCCATTTCTTCCGGCATCTACCTTCACTCCTTCAATCGACATCATATTTGTATGGTAAACTAATTGAGGATGATTATCAACCTCAATGTAATGACTTTCTGAGCAACTTCATACTCCTTATCGCTTGAAACTCCTACTGCATTCTCTTCCTTATCACAAGAAAAAAGACCATCCCGTTTCCGCCTCCTATAAGGCATTTAACGGGATGATCTATGTGGGTCAAGCGATATTAAATCAGATTTAAATCAGATTAGACTTTTGAAGCAGTCGATGCAAAATGGCAGCAGCCTCGGCTCTTGTCATGTTCGCTTTCGGTGCAAGCTTATTACCGCTTCTTCCCGAAACAATGCCAGATTGTACATTATCAGCAGTACTGTCTTGTGCCCAGGAAGATACTTCAGACGCATCTACAAATGGAAGAAGGATTGCTTCTGTTGCAACTGCCAGCTTGGCTTTCAGGTTTGTAATCGACATGGCTTTGGCGATGATAACCATGGCTTGTTCACGAGTAACCTTATCATTTGGCCGGAAAGTCCCATCCTCAAATCCATTGATCAACTGATACGAATAAGCCGTATTGATCACGCTGCTATACCAATCAGCAGCTTTTACATCCGAGAATGGTGTTGCTCCGTTTTCAAGCTTCAGCCCTAACCCGCGAACTATGACTTGAGCAAATTCAGCACGGGTAATTTCCATATCTGGATTAAACAAATCATTGCCAGTACCCTCGATCACCATACGAGATCCCATATCGTTAACCTCAGCATGTGCCCAATGGGCTGCAACATCACTAAATTTAATCGGATGCCATATGATGGAGTGCACACTGTTCGTCATACTGTTCATCTGTGCGTAATATTTGCCATCTATTAGCACTACCTTTGTCGGTATATGGCGAACGTTTCCGTCTGCGTCAATGACAACGCCAGTGGTAATCTTAGTTGGATCTACACCGCCTGGTATGGCAATAGTACGTTCCACGTAAGCGTTGAACTTGGAGATTTCGATAGTCTTATCTCCATATACAGCTCTTACCGTAAAGTCGATAGAGGGTACTACAAGCGTAAAGGATCCTTTGTTTGCAGCATCCTCAACAACTTTTACCATCGAGGCAGTTGGTGTTGAGATTTCTACCTGTATCTTGATGTCTTGCAAGTCTACAGATTTCCCGAGCTTCTCGGAGATGGCATGGATATTAATTTGCTGTGCAGGCAAGGTATATGTGGCCTGTTCCGTTTTGATTTGCAATACGGCCTGTTTGTCTTCCATATTTTTAACCATCTGACCGTTCAGCTCGCCGATAACAACCGCTGATTTCGTGTTCACCGGAATCACGACCACTGCGCCATTCTTTTCCGCAGCCAGCCGATCTTCCAGCTTTTTCTGATCAATTATCACAGTCGTAACCGTCTGGCCATTCACTGTAGTTGTCGATGCTGTTCCTGCATTCTCCACCTTGCCGTTCACAAGAACGTCTACTCCGGTGTTCACTGGCTCGGGTGTGGCTGATTCCACTACAGGTGTACCACTGTCCGGATTGACTTCTGGAACCTTTGGCGTTACCGCATTAGAGAGATCAGATTCTCCACTCTCGCCCACACTATTGATTGCTTTCACCTTAAAAGTATAGCTCGTCCCGTTGCTTAAGCCTGTAATCGTAATTGGACTAGCTAAACCGGTAATTGTATGGTTTCCAAGTGAATCTGTTACCTCATAGCCTGTTATCGGACTTCCACCATCATTGGTTGGGGCTGTAAAATAAACGGTAGCTTGTCCGTTCCCAGCAATCGCATAAATATCCGTTGGTTTGGCTGGCACCGTTTTTGGAATGACGTTAGCTTCCAAGGAAACCGGGCTTAAGCCAGCTAAATTGGCTGCTTTTACGACAAAGTAGTAGTTCGTGCCATTCGTTAACTTTCCAAGCGTATACGTTGTATTATTATAAGATACGACAGTTGGCGTTTCATCGAATTGTCCTGATACAGTTGACATGTAAATGTTGTAATAAGTAGCACCCGTTACCGAACCCCAGTTCAAAGTCGCACGTCGATTGCCGTAGTCGGCAGTCAGGTTTTGCGGAGTGACAGGCAGATCAGGCAATATGACCGTTGCCTTCGCCGTGCTGCTATATACCGTAGCCGTTTGCACACCTGGTGCGCTTGTGTCCGTGTTGGTCACAAGGCAATAGTAATACGCAGTATAAAGATCTGTACTAGATACCGTAATCGATGGTTCTGTTGCACCCATGACAAAGGCGCCTCCAGAGGTACTATCGATGTCATTTCTTATCCATTGATAAGTCAATTCTTCGCCGCCACTGGCCTCAACACTAAAAGTAAGGACTTCTCCCGCTTTCACCGTTTTATCAACCGGTTGTACATCGATGCTCGGCGTTTCCGCGTTCCTCAATGCGTTTACTGTGATCGTAGCTGAGGCACTCGTTGCCGTTGCGGTCTGACTACCGGATACACTGGTGTCCGTATTGGTTACTATACAATAGTAGGTCGTCACCCCTGCACCTAGGCTAGGCACGGTAAGTGACGCGTTCGTTGCATTATTCAGCGCGAAGGTTCCTGAGTCGTTACTTCTGTACCACTGGTAGCTCAAATCTCCGCTCCCGGTAGCTGCAACGCTTAGGGTAAAGCTTTCTAACTCATTCACCGTTTGATCTTCCGGATCCATAGTAATAAGCGGTGCTTCCGCATTCACCACCGAGTTTACCGTGATCGTGGCTGCGGCACTCGTTGCTGTTGCGGTATGACTGCCGGATACACTGGTGTCCGTATTGGTTACTACACAATAATAGGTCGTCACACCAGCACCTAGGCCAGGCACGGTAAGCGACGCTTTCGTTGCAGTATTCAGTGCGATGGTTCCTGAGCTGTCAGTTCTGTACCACTGGTAGCTCAATTCTCCGCTCCCGGTAGCTGCCACGCTCAGGGTAAAGCTTTCTAGCTCATTCACTGTTTTATCTTCCGGGTCCATTGTAATAAGCGGTGCTTCGGCATTCACCACCGCGTTTACGGTGATTGTAGCTATGGCACTCGTAGCTGTTGCAGTTTGAATACCGGATACATTGGTGTCCGTATTGGTTACTACACAATAGTAGGTCGTCACCCCGGCACCTAGGCCAGGCACGGTAAGCGACGCTTTCGTTGCATTCAACGCGATGGTTCCTGAGCTATCAGTTCTATACCACTGGTAGCTCAGTTCTCCGCTCCCGGCAGCTGTAACGCTTAGGGTAAAGCTTTCTAACTCATTCACCGTTTTATCTTCCGGTTCCATTGTAATAAGTGGCGCCTCGGCATCCATTCCAATCGCATAAGTGTTCTGAGATAGAGGGATGATAGAAGTCGTAACGGAAGAAAGGACCAATAGAGCCATTAATACAATTTTTATTGCCTTTGACTGCGTCAAAATATATTACCTCCAGTTATAAAAATCTGCTTCATTCCGTATATTTCTGCAATTGCCCAACTAACTTTCTAATATCTCTTTATTGTTCTCCTCTCCTGTTCAAGCATAAGCATTCATTCTGCCTTAATGATTAAATTCCAAAAAATAGTCAACCCACTTACTTAAGATTCGACAAAAAGTTCCACCCACCTTCTTGGTTAATTATACTTAACCTTCAAATCAATGCGAGATTAGTTCCGAAAGCTAGCAAAGTGAAGCAAGGGGATTGAAAATTACATTGTGTCATATCAAGATCGTGCAGAATTGACCCAATAAATGAAACAGCGGCGGACTAAATTGTCTAAGAATGCCGCTGTTTTTTATTGAACTAAAGTTTTCGTTAGCGCAATAAATTACCCGCGATGCCTATAACGGAGCTTCTGCGTTGTGCCTGGAGGTAACAACTTTTCCTAAGATCTCAGTAAACTTTTTAGAAGCTCGGCCGTTGATGATGATGCGGTATAAATCATCATTTTTAACGCCGGATTGTTTGGTTGCTGTAAAGTCACGTGCTCAAACTCCATCTCCCCGATCAAGGGGTCACTCCATCGCTTGTGGCAATTGGTGATGACTTGAACGTCATGCCGCAGCCAACAAGAACGGAACAGTTCACTTATCTGCATAAATTCCTCTATTAGTTCCTTAAACCTCGGGTCATGTTGGCAGTATGCGTAATCTGCTCGAAACCGTGCAATCATGACATGCGCTTTTTCTTCCCAATCCAAGTTGTTCATTTGAAGCGAAGAATCAGTCAAAAACCTTCTCAACCAATTGGGCCGCTGCTGCATTTCCTTTGAGAATACCGGTAGTCTAAACACAACCTCTGCAGCTTTGTTCCACATTAATAAATCCCAACTTCTCCCCAATATAAAAGCTGGATTAGGTTCAAGGGCAAGCACTGTTCGCTCCAAACCGGTACTCACCTCTTGATCCACTTCATCTTTCTCCAAATCTGTTTGGCTTACCAGCATGTGGAGATGACGTCGCTCATCCATGGACAATCGTAACCCTTCGGACAAACCATCCAGTACCTGCTCGGATGGATTAGCTACTCTGCCCTGTTCCAATGAGGTATACCACGAGGTACTTATATGGGCAAGTTGGGCCACCTCTTCGCGTCGAAGTCCAATCGTTCGGCGTCGACCATATGACGGCAACCCTACTTCTTCCGGAGTAAGGCGCTCTCGACGTGCTCGCAAAAATTCACCCAGCGTTTCGTTTCTAAAACTCTTTTTCATAGCTTGATCCCCTTTATCCTAACACTTCCAATCGTACGATAAACACAGGAAGGCAGTTGATTCCGCAATCTGTAATACTACTAGTATAGCATCGACAATATGAGGAGGCATCGAAAGTGAATATTTTCGTAACTGGAGCAACAGGAAAAATAGGAAGCCGGTTTGTACCACGTTTGCTACAACGCGGTCATAACATTAAAATTTTGGTTCGCGATGTTTCGAAGGCGGATTCTTTTCAACAGCAAGGGGTCGAGGTTATACAAGGTGACCTTTTGCAAATAGAAAATCTCGCAACTGCGTTGCAAGGTATTGATACCGTGGTACATCTGGCGGCACAATTTCGTGGAGTAGATGAAGCAACTGCGAGAATGTCGAACATCGATGCCAGCATTGTTTTAGCGGAGGCTGCCCTAAAGGCGAACGTTCCAAGGTTTGTGTTTGCAAGCACGAATTTAGTCTATGGTGCAAGTACTCATAGCAGACCGAGCCGTGAAGATGATGGGCTACGACCTGCATTCCCTTATCCACAAACTAAAGCGACAGCTGAAAAAGATTTGCTTCGGATGCATCGTGAGCAGGGATTAGGGCTTCGTATCGTAAGGTTTGCTTTTGTCTATGGGGAACGTGATCCCCATATCTCTGAATTTCTGCCGATTATGAGCAAATGGAACCCTGCCAAACGACTCCATATGGTGCACCATGCGGATGTAGGCCAAGCACTGCTGCTTGCCGTCTCCACACCGGACATTGATGGCAGCATCTATAACGTTGCTGATGATTCCCCCATTACAGTGTCAGAGCTGGTTCATCTCCATGGTTTTCCTCACCAAAAATTGGCGGGAGGAGCCTTGCTGCAAGAGTTCAATCCATGGGATATGATCGTGGACATAACACGCATACGGGACGAATTAAACTATCGTCCTATATTCCCTACCTTCTATACGGCAAGGGATGCAGGAGCATTGTAATAGTTCCACCTTAAGCAACGAACACGAGGAGTATTCGTTACACTCAAATTTGCCTGCCAACTGCAAGGTCTTTGTGATAAACAGTTTGGTTATTCTTTCGTAGAAGATCCGCTTTTCTATGGATCTTCATAGTAGTAGTTCAATGGAAAGAGGAGCTGCCAGTAGCAAGCTCCTCCACTTTAGTTATCCGTTAATTCAAAAAAATAGCTATAAAACGTGTAATAAAAAACGAAAGAACATTTCCTGATTATAAATTACTCTATTCTGACTCTCCAGCCCTCTTCGCACCAAAATGAATTCTAACAACCGTGTCCAGCTCCACTTTACCGTCTTGAATCAGAAACTCTTCGAAGCATTTTCCCGTCATAATATACATTTCCTGCTGCTCTAACCATCTGCAAAACGCTCTACTGGTCGGTTCAAGCATACGATGAAGCGCAGGCGTGACGACGAATGACCCACCTTCACAATCACCCAGGCTGACTTGCGAATCCCCCTTAACCGATACGGCTTCGGTGATGTCCATGTGGACCTCATAATAGAATTCCTCTTTAGCTGCACCGCCGTTGTTGTGAACTCGAATTCGCAGATCGGAGCTGTCAAAGCCTTGTGCCAGTGCCCACTTGATCATGACGGCGAAAGCTTCTTTCTTCACTTGATGCCACTTCCTGCCTTTCCCGCCAACAGCCTTGTAATAGGCCGCCCGGTACGGCTGCAGTTCGATGAGCTCTTTTGTCTCCGTCATGACCGGCTCAATCGGGATGTAGATATCCATTTCGTGTCGCTCGGGCGGAATACCTAAGTGGGTCGCGCAACGCATGTCATAGTGTTCCATTATTGGACCGGATGCCGTTTGATACGACGAGCGCGGGAACCACTCCCTGAAAATATAATCATACATCCCGCTTGATCGACTCCGTGACCGATCCGATCGCCGTGAACCTTGCATACTTCGTCTTTGGGATGTGCCGTGCTACCGTCCCTGGAGGCACGAGGTCCATGCTTGTCACTTCGATCCCGATAAAATAGGTGTAGCCGCTCTCGTCTTGAGCTACCGTCAACGCATAATCCATTTCTTTCTCTGGTTCTACTCTAAGATGCGCGATGCTACCGAACGTATCCTGCCACGTATCAAAATATCGCTTCCACAAATCTGGAGACTCAAAACCATCTTCCATCCGGCATTCGATGCCGATTAGCTTCATAGCCGGTCTCGTTAACACCGATACTTCGGGTGTTGTTTCTACCATCGACTCTTCTCCTTTTCGCTGCTGCGCGAGATTGACAGCGAGGAATGAGGGCAGAAGGAACCTTCTCCTCCGATAGCTTTCCGGGGTAATACTGTATGCGCGTTTGAAAGCTCTGCCGAACACGTCATGCGAATCAAAGCCATACTCATAAGCAATATTGGCGATTTTATCTCCGCTTTGGTCGATCCGTTCGGCAGCCAGATGTAGCCTGCGGCCTCGGACATAGGCCATGACCGTATAACCGGTATACGCTTCAAACACGCGCAGAAAATGTGACTTGGAGAAGCCGGCCAGTTCTGCTAGCGACTCACACGCAATGTCTTCCAGCACATGCGTTTCAATATAATTAAGTACGGATTGTATACGTTGCTCATATTCCATGGATGTGCACCTCCACGGCCTTTATTGTAGCATGGGAAGCTACGAGCTTCTCGATGTTTTTTCACATATCGTTGACGTTCCCTCACAAGAGAAAACTACCCCGATACCGCAATGAAGGTTACAATTCGTTTTGGCATCCCTTTTAGCATTAAACTATCGTCTCAGGTTAGCTCAGCAATTAGTATTTATTTTTATTGTGACACATGTGATTTGACAATCCATCATCGGTATTAACATGGAACACCTATAGAGTTGAACTCCGTTGAGTCACCATACCTCATACGTACTAAATGAGATGCGTGATCGTACGATAAATCCTTTAACTTTGCATCAATATAATTTGTATCTAATTGTTCAATAAGTGCCTGACTGCTTATTCGCATAGAGCAGAAATCCTCCTACAAAATACATTTTCTAAGCCCTTTAAAGATATCTTTAGAAATATTGCTTAATTGTTGATTATACTTCTGATTAATTACATATAAGTATTCCTTTTTTTCCTACAATAATTTCCCTTGTCTTTTTCTTCATGATCTAAGCACCTATTGAATTTGTCTTAGGTTTAATATTACTAGTTAGCATAATACCCACATAATCATTCATCTGTTAGTTCAATAGCCACCCCCCTAATTTGAATTCTCAGATGGGATGGACGGCGCTGACTCATATCACCAGGCTCGGGTATAAATTCCTTATTTTTAAGCCGTGATTGGAAATACTCTTTTTTTACAACTTCTATTTCTTTCAACAATTCGAGCATTGTTGTGCCAAAAGCATGACATCCAGGAAGTTCTTCTACAAGACCAATATAATAACCCGAACGATTATTACTCTCAGGTATACATTCGGAAATGAAGTTGTAGCTCCTCGTCATGTAATATGCAATATCTTTGCTCACACATTCACAACCTTTTAGAGTTAGTAATAAAGTGAACCCTTTAACACAACGTTAACCTGCATTTTTAGCGAAACTGCAGGCCGCCGCGGCAGCTGTTGTTCAATGTTGAGCTATCACATCCCGTTAGTTCAAAAGTCAATTGTATTGAAAAGAAAATATTCAATTATATCTCTCCTCGTCCGGGGAAAATAATATTTGTCATCTTGGCAACCGTGAAGGACAGTTAAGTTATCTGATTGCTCTTTTACGGACCAGTAAATTCCTGCGATCTTTCCTCCTTCGTTTTACGGAGCCCAATGATTTACTTTCCTTCGGACGTATCTGTCTAATCATTAGCAACTTTATCAAAGATTTTATGGATCTTATTAGTTATCTCGTTAATGTTGCGGGAACGATATTTCAAAATAGGGTTGTCCCAATACTCGGGCCCAGTTTCTTCGTCTCCTATTTTCACTAAATATAATGTATACGTACCTTCTGGACTCATGGATGGGTACCATCCTAAATCCAAAATCAATCCTTTCTTTTCATTTCTAAAATAGAATATATCCTCGTGTAGTTCCATTTCATAAGGATATGATTCGTCATGAAAGTCATCAGGATTAATTTCGAAAAAATGATTCCAAACGACAGTCCAATCCGATGGAATTTCTAAAGGTACCAACTGTAGGGTCATTTTTAATAACACATCCTAAGATATCAATTATTCTTCATATTGATTAAACTATCCTGCCCGTTAGCTTAATGATATTCCAAAGAACTCATCTGCTACTGTTGAGCTCCTGCCCCCCAACGGTCGCGGAGTTTCCCTATAAGGAGCTGCTGGAATAAAAAAAAGCCCTGGAGATGCTCTCCCCAAGGCTCTTTTTGCCGGTGCTTCCGGACACCAAAAATATACCATATTCTGTATGTAAGGTCAATCCCAGATTTCCTCTGCCAGTTCCGCACCCATAACGTCCATGACGTTATCCTGTCCCGTTAGAATGAGTTGTTTTAACTTGCTTTTGAATAATTGAAGATATCAATTGAGTAAAGGAGAACTAATCGTCCGTCTTACTGATTCTATTAATATTTATTCAAAATTTGATATTCGCCTTTGTCGAAGGTTTCCTCTAAATATTTCTCTCCCCATTCGCACAGTGCAATTAAGATCGGTGCCATAGACAATCCAAGTTCTGTAACCGAATATTCAACTTTCGGCGGGACCTGATTGTATATTTTTCGGATAACGATTCCGTCTTCTTCTAGTTCTCTTAATTGCTGAATTAGCATTTTCTGTGTTATCCCCTGTATCATCCGCTTTAACTCGCTTGTTCGCCTGGCCTCTTTTGTTAAATGATAAACAATAAGTGATTTCCATTTCCCGCCAATGATACTCATCGTAACATCAAGCGTACAGTAGTACGTTCTCATTCCTCCACGCCCCTTTGTTTGTACAATTATTACTTTTTGGTTACTACATCACTAAAAAGTGTGTACTTCTATTATTGATGCTTTTAATTCATAATAGCATGAATCACAAACAGGAGGAAATGAAGTCATGGGTAAAGCAAACTTAATTGGAGTGTCCTTAAGTAAACAGCAGAAACTTCTGGTTTTTACTTTAGTTTTATTGACCTTTGTCACGGGCACAAGCGAATTTGTCATTGTCGGATTGCTGTCCGAGGTTGCATCTGATTTGGAAATAACGATTTCGTCGGCAGGGGCGCTAGTATCAGGATTTGCCGTTGCGGTTGCCATCGGTACACCTATCGTGACCGTTTGGATCGGCCGTTATCCTACGTATCCGCTGATGCTGGTATGCATCCTAATTTTTATTGCAGGCAATATAATCAGTGCGCTTTCCTCTGCTTATCCTTTGCTTATGGGGGCAAGGGTGGTTACCGCTGTTGTTTGCGGACTGATGCTGACAATAGCCATGACGGTTGCCAGTGACACAATGCCTGCCGAGAAGCGAGGCACAGTCGTTTCACTCGTATTCGCTGGCTTTACCATAGCAAGTGTGCTGGGTGTTCCGCTAGGAACCTTGATTGGACAAGCAGGCGGTTGGAACATGGCTTTCTGGTTCACGGCTTTTTTAGGCGTCATTTCCTTGGTCATGTTGGCGATTACACTTCCTAGAAACCTGAAGGGTACCCAAAGCTCATTAAAAAGCCAATTGGGTGTATTGACACATTCCCGAATTATTTTAGCCTTTTTTGTCCCAGCGCTAAGCATTGCTGCCACTTATGTTGTGTACACTTATGTCGCGCCTATATTGGAAAATGTGCTACTGATCCCAGTCAGGTATACAAGCCTTATTTTGCTGCTATATGGAGTCGCCTCTATCATCAGTACTTTGTTAGCTGGTAAAATTGCTATTCGCAACGGATTGGGGAAATTAAGGTTTGTTTTTGTTATTCAAGCCGTCATTCTTGCCTCTCTTTATTTCACTTTACATTCGGCCATTCCCGGATTGATAAGTATCTTATTAATCGGTCTTGCCGTTTACTTATTTAACGTAACATTCCAACTGCATTTAATGGATTTGGCTGGGGAATATTCTCCTTCAGCCAAGGTATTCGCCGCTTCTTTATTTCCCGTATCTGTTAATTTGGGCATTGCTGCCGGAGCGGCAATTGGAGGACTGGTTGCGACCAATATCGGTCTACTCCACACCGGATGGGTAGGCGGGGTGTTAGCATTAGTTGCATCACTCCTTACCTTTATTAGCTATCGGTTGTACCGGACGAAATGACATTTTACGCACTTTGTCCTCTAGCATCGACTGCCGCGGTGGTAGCACTGCCGACGGGCGATGCCTAGCGAAGGGAATTGCTCGAGCTGATCCACCTGATGCGCGAGGAACCGCCAACCTTTTCCGACTAAATTCCTGACTACACAAGGATTCTTTGCTAATCTTGTCGAAGGTCATTATCTGGAAAGTAATGAAAGGAGTCGGAGGAAGGATCATTGGAAATAACCTCCTCGGATACGAATAGGTAACTGGTACCGACCATGTAATTACGCAAGTCCTAATCGTTCCGCAAGGTGGAGCTTGTTCGAAGCATCTCCCGATTCATTCGAAACAGACTATTCAGATGACTGTATCCTTGTTCGATAAAAAAATGATTGTTAGCTGTTTCTGTCACATCGTTACCGACACAAAGTATGGTTCCGTATTCTTTAGGCAGAGACTCTTTTAATTGATTGGCTCTTATTAAAAGATATTGATAAACTTTATCAAGTAAATCAGCGTCGTTTTCTCTTTCAGTTATGGCCTTTAGATTGACATAAATGGAATGATTGTTTTCTTTTGAACGACCGGGAGGGACAATGTTAATTATGCTTACTTGACCCTTTGCGACCATTTTCCCATTTTCATAAGCACAATAAACGTTTCTCCAATTATCTTCTTCGCCGACCCACCAAAATATTGTGTTTTCTTTTGCTGTGACAGATTTATGTAACTCGCCAAGTAACGGCATGTCTTCCTTTTGGAAATTACGAATGAAATTTTCTATTGATGATTGGCTCAAGATGATACTCCTCTCATAGTAGGGGATAACACAGTTTAGGGGTAGTACCAGCGTAGCTGACACCACCCGCAAACATATGGATAAAAATGTAAGAACCCTCCGCGTCTGGAGAGTTCTTTTTAGGGGTAGTACCAGCGAAGCTGTCACCAAGTGCCAACCATTATAATTCTCCTCTCATAGCCCTTTTTAGCTCAGAAGGCTCCCAATCTGCCGGCAGCCTTCTCTTGATGTTTTATTTGGGTCCCGCCAACATTACACGGAAATATACGCAAAGCCTTTCAAATGTGACCGGCTTAGCGTTTTTTCTTAACTCTAAGCGAAAAGAATTCTTGACGAATCTCAGCCTAGAAATACCTGCGATATAATTCTCTTCGCCGCTCACCTCGTAGCTGGGCATATATTTGAGTGGTGGATGCTTTTTCGTGACCGAGCATTCCTTGGATAAATTCCAGCGGCGCACCGTTATCCAACAATTGGCAGGCGTAGGTGTGCCTGAATCGATGTGGGTAAACATTCACAGCAATTTTCTCACGGGTTGCTAGCTTTTTTAACGAGTAACGAATTGTAGGTATCGACATCCGGCGAGTAGGATGAGTATCTGTAACAAATAATGCTTTGCAGGTGTCATGTCGGCTCTCAAGGTATCTTTTAAGCCAAATCTTACATTCGGTTGTAAAATAGACTTCCCTTTGTTTTGCTCCCTTACCGTTTACAATAACTGAGCAGTTTTCCCAATCGATGTCTTCTATATTTATTTTTTGTACTTCGCCAACACGGCAGCCTGTGCAATATAAAAATTCAAGCAGAGCATATTCACGAGGAGAAAGGCAGGAAATCTTTAGATGAATGACATCCTCTTCGATTAGAAATTTGGGGATGCGTTTATCCGTCTTTGGCTCTCTCAGTTTAAGGGCAGGATTCCGCGAAATATGCCCTTCCTCAAATGCAAAGCGAAAAAGCGAACGTACGAAGCGAATTCGATGTCCTAAATTGCTTGGCTTTAGCCGCTCCGACTGTTTAGACAAGTAATTTTTAAGCAAATCTAAATGAATTCCCTCAATTTCAACATCACCAATTCCGCCAATTAACATCTTGAGTTGCAGAACGTACGCTTTCAAAGTGTGAGGACTGAATCCCAAAATGCGCTTATCAGCTTCATAAAAAACCCATAATTCATTCAATTTCATAACAAAACCCTCCCGTTTTTCATTCTAGTCTCACTAGAATCGGGTGGATTTAATCATAAGAAAGAAATGCTCAATGGCTGCCGTATGGCGCCAATGAGCATTCAACTATCGTGTCCCGTTAGCTTAATCGTCGAATGATCTCGCCGGCATTAATTAAAGAAAAAAGTGCAGTGAAATTGCTTCACTGGCACACCAACGCATAATTAAGCAGCCATAGTTATTGCACCCAACCTTAACTAGCTTTCGAAATATCTCTCGCCCCAGGCCAGCGGCATCTTAGGAATCTCCCGTTCTATCGGGGGCACCCATCTCTTCCAAGCATCGTAGAATGATGAAGGGCCTTCTTTCATCAATTTAATCGCCCGTTCGCCATCAGATCGAATGGCACGCGCTAAGTCAACGGAAATATTGCCTGCTTCAACCGCATCGTTAAAATCTGCTTCATCTTTCCAAGAATATTCATACCGATCTGGGCTTACCTGAATATCAAGCAAGTAATCCATTGTGTCAAAGCCAATTGGAGTTCGGCGAAGCGGTTCTTGCAGGTTGATGTACCATCCCCAAAATGTATGATCATCGCCCCACATAGCATAGACGGCATGAGCTGCTCCAGGCGAAACAAGCATCAGTAGATTCGATGCCCCCCATGTATGGTCACTAAGGTCATTCAAAGGATCTGAGGTTACAACTAGAAGGTTTTTTGCTGACTTGAGAGGATAGCCTGGACCCCAATACAACGCGATCAATTTAGGGGTATCCTGTACTATTGTCGCTGCGGTGACGCTACATATTTTATCTTGCCATACTCGTCGCAACACGACTTGATCTCCAGGATTATAATGGGCTTTGCTCAAAAAAGTCACTCCTATGTGCCCAACATTGCGAGCTGTCAATTTGAAAATCACGTGTTCCAGCGGCAGCCTTTTTGTTTAACTATCGTTCCCGTTAGTTGAATTGGTTGGGGGGTTATAAATTGAAAGATTCCAATCAAGATGAGCAAAGTCACGAGTACTATTATAAAAGTTAAGCTCAACCTCAATATATTAGATGACTGAAGTTGTTTGTTCTGAACTTGCTTTTCCAGAAATCCAATACGTTTTTTAAGCTCCTGAATATCTTTCTCCATTGGTAATCCTCACTTAATACCACATAGCTGAATTGCCTTTACGCTTTGCTTTTTCGGGGTTTAAAAAAGTGGAGTGGCGTCGTGTAAAATTATTTTAAAATGATGTGGCTTTTTACCTCCCTTCGGTGTCTAATGAATTGTAAGTTCAGGAGGAGGTACTACTGGTGTCACGAGCTCAAGACAAAAAGAAAATCCCTGTTCTTCCGGAGGAGCAGGAGCACATCCAGCATTTCGAAGCCATTTATAATCAATATCGAGATAGAATTCGAAATTATATTGCAGTAAAGACAAATTCGGCAACTGCCGATGACTTAACGCAACAAGCTTTTTTAAAAGCAATGGAAAACTTTCACTTGTTTAAGTGTAACTCCAGTATATTTACTTGGCTATTCAAAATCGCGCAAAATATTGTGAAAAACGAGTATCGTACGAGATCACGAAATAAAGAAATGGTGCACGAAGTAATCGATTTTCAGTCCCAATCGATATCCCTCGATATTGCTAGAGATGTCGATATCCGTCTTGATATTAGTGCTGCATTAGCCCGATTGAATGAATTAGATCAGCAAATCATATCATTGCGTTTTTTCGTCGATTGCACTTTATTGGAAATATCCAAAATCATCGGGATGCCTGAAAGCGCAGTCAAGAACAGACTCTATCGTGCCTTAAACAAACTAAAAAAAGAATTAAAAGAATGGGGTGACATTACAATCATGTCTATTAAAGAATTGATATCAATTGTGGATAAAAGCGAGGCTCCCTCCAAGAATGATGGTATGAACAAGGTATACCATGACTTATTTGAAGAGTTGAAAAGCAATGTAGATCGAATTATTACAACCTATCGTCATCGACCTTCTCAGAAAATCGCTATTGAGATCTATCCGGATCTGCCCACTTTTCATCAAGCAATAAACGAGCCGGATGCGCCCAATTGGTTTATGGGAACCTATGAAGACAATAAAATTAAAATCGTATCCCCACTCAACCCAGGCCCTGAACATACGTATCAATCGGTACTACGGCACACTATAAGCTTGTTTACGATGTGGTTAGTGAAGGATATTAATCCGTTGGCACCGAAATGGCTTACACACGGGCTCGGCGGGCATGAAGCCAAACAAATGTCACAAGAATATATCCAGTATAGCACCTCCGAAGCGATTCAAAATAACGCTGTCCCTAGCTTTCAAGCATTAACTGATGATACCTGGGATTTCGAGAAGATAGGGGGATATGGATTCTCGCATTTGATCGTAGAATATCTCATCCATTCATACAGTTTAGATGCGCTCAACAAATTCATACGCGATGCCACTGATTTTCAAGGCGCATTTCAAGTATCGGAAGCTGAGCTGCACGGGATGTGGGTGCAATATTTAAAATCTAGGCTATGTTAAATTTTGATACTAGTATTTGACCATAACAAAACCACCTTCGAAAAGGTGGTTTTGTTATGGTCTCCCATAGCTCAACAGTACACTATACATTGTTCTATCTAGTACAGCCTTATAGCCCCAATCATTAAACTATCCTGCCCGTTAGCTTAATAAAATCAAGGAGCAACTACAACGGCAATTTGATCCTTGTATCGTTCAACTAACGTACTCATTAGCGTAGCAAAAGATGCAGGTGGTTTTCTAGTGATTTGCATGATCTCAGCTATATCTTACTTTCCCAGCTACTTTTACTAAGTTTATAGTGGTTATATTTTTGATTGTTAATTTCAATACTATTTTGAAATTCAAATCCACATTTTTGAATCACTTTATTCGACGGAACGTTACGTATCTGAGCTATAGCGATGAGTTCCTCGGTAACGGTGTTTTCAAACAAATATTTAATTAACCCTTTTGCGGCTTGAGTCGTATACCCTTTGTTTCTGTGGTCATTTGAAATCCCATAAAAAATCTCTCTATTTGGTTGTTGCACTTTGTCCAATATTCCTGTACCACAAACACCAATAAACTTACCGGTTTCTTTGCATATTATCCCCAATCGCAAACGAAGTTGTCCCATATCTCCATCTTTTAATATAGCATTTAAAAACCGTTTATTATCTGGTATTTCATAATTCTTAATCCAGTCTGCTCGTTGTTCCTTGGACACGTTCCAATCAATCAAAAATTCATAAAAATGAGGTTGCCAGGTAATGTTGTGTAGTTCATCTAAATCCTCAATCCTATACTCACGTAAAATTATATCTTCACATTCAATCATAAATACGTGGTTTAAGTCGCCTTTTTTCATTTCCAATCTCCGAAGTCTTCTCATGATGTATGTTAACATACAAATTAAGGTGATAACGGGTAAAAAATCATTATTACTAAACTGCCCAATAGCTTAACGAGGCTGCCCAATCATTCAATTACGTATGTTCAATGATATCCTACATTGATATATTTTCGATCTCGGGAAAGTGGTTTCAAATATAACACTTGAGATACTCTCAACACTAACCCATTGGATTTGATTCGAGAAGTTGAAGAACATTTCGGATTTTGTAGAGAACATTAATTAACGATTCTTAAGCTTGGCAATTCACCAGGCTTTTTCTAATTATTACATCATTTCTTATTGAGCATTACTGCCCTTTAGCTAATAAAAATAAGGAACAGCTGCCGCGGCAAAATGCTCCTTGTTTCATTCAACTAATGTTTCCCGCTAATTGGATAGGCAATAACAGTCAAATTAATCTCCGAAGTACGCGTGCAAAATAATATTGGCGGCGTTCAAGAGTATAATCATCAGGTGAAGCAAAGTTAGGAGTCTGCCAAGCTAACAATTTCTGTATTGCTTCCAGCCAATCCCTATCCCCTAGCACACAGTAAAGATCTCTCAACTGTTCAACCAACTCGAACAATTCCAATAGCTCCCCCATTGCTGCAAAGCTTTGCCATTCTTTTAAATAAACATCCCTTAAATGTATTTTGGTGGAATCAGAGATCGACCTCCTGATAACATGAAAAAAGGAACATATACTGAAGAATGGATGAGCTATTGCAGACCATGCCCAATCAAAAAAGATAATTCCCCTCTCAGTTATGTGAATGTTGCCTGGGCGTAGATCCCCATGATCAAGAGAATAAGGTATTGGGTACTTCTGTACTTGTTCACAAAGCTTTTTCCAATAAGGGATCTTCTTCAATAAATTGGATACTTCTTTTTCGTCAAGCTCAAACTGAGAGCCTTGAAGTAATTTGACAGCATCGACCACCAAGCTTTCAACTCTGGAGATCAGTACCGATGCCCTCAAATCATAAAAAGGATAAGGATTAGAGAGATTTATATAGTCAATGGCACTTTTTTGAAATTTAGCATATTCTTTAACAACTAAGGTTAGTATGGCTTTATCTGCGTCTGCCGAAAGATCCGATCCCCCCATATCTCTCATTAAAATTGTTTTGGTGCTTTCGTCGAATGCAGCCCACTCTGGCAGCTGTATGATATCCCAACTTTTCAGTTCCTTGGTGATTTCAAACTCGCGGATATAAACATTTGACGGTATTTTTAAGTAAAAATCGCCTTCGTTTGTAGGGCAACAAAATACACTTGACACATAAGCATTTTTGATTTGTCTCATTGATCCTGTTGGATTCTTGCCCAACAGTCGAAGTGTTTTGATTGCCCACTCAGTGTAAATTCCATAACCATTTTTGTTGACCCAAGGTAGTGTAAAGCTCTTATTATAATGAGCAGTCAAATTACCTATAATAGTATAAAGAGCCGTCTGATCACTATACTTTACTAATAAATTGTCAATTGGCAACCAAGAATAATTCGATAAAATTGGATACTTTTTGTCTTTGGGTTCAAGAATCATATAAGTTGAATCTGAAGTTATACTTTCAATAATATACCTCCTGAATACTGGGATCCCATATTCGTATTCGAACCATTGGAGATACGGATCAGGATTATCAAAAGCTATATTTCCTGGTACTCTTTGATCGAATTCAGGTATTTTCCACACATTATTAGTTTTTAGGACGAATACTTTTTTTCCATCATCTTCTGAGAGAAGAAAAAAGAGCTTTTTATTTTCCATAAATCACCTCCAAATAATTTGTAAACTCATATAAATGAACTCCTTTTGTTTCTTTGGAAATCTGCCCGTTACTTCAATAAAAAAAGGAGTTACGTGTCAGGCAAGCTCCCACACTATCGTTACCCGTTAGCTTAATCTACGAGCTTTCCAGTAATTTTGCAACTCGCAAATTGCCTCTTTCCTTTGATAGTGATACAGCATCATTACCGCCTTCAACTTTGGCATAAACATCAACGCCATGTTCCAATAATAAGCCGAGAGCGGACAAAAGCTGTGGATGCGAAAATAATTAAATCAGGAGGGTTCTGTGCCGAAGCCGAACCCTCCTGAAAATGCTTAAGGCTGTGTAAAAACACGAGTCAGTAAAATTGTTGCAACATATTCGAACTGTAAAAGGTAAATTAAATTATGTTATTTCAATCCCCTTATTGCTCAATGGATATAAAATTTCTTCATCACACATGCTGATATAGCAAACGCGTTTGAGGTTTTTCAAATGCTCAAATCCGCTTACCGATTGAACATCAAATTGGCCGTCTTCACCATCCCAATCTGGCTGGATTAAGTGATAAATTTCATTTCCGCCATCAAAACACAGTTCAATAACTTTATCCAAATCTTGAAGTTCCAATTTCAAATTGCTGAAAAATTTTAACATTTCTTCGATTGGATCTGAAGCGTTATACCATTCAAACTTGTCATATTTCTCTTTCAGAATTTCTAACTCCGACTCAAAAGATGGAGATTGATTTAATAATGAATCAATCACAACCAACTTAAAGTTGAAGTCCTCAAATAAGCCTGTTGCGTCTTTATAAATATCCATTGAAAATCTCCCTCTGTTCAAAATATAATTTTTCTCATCGGTATTGGCTAAGGAGCGCCATGACCGGCCAGTTGTCACGCAGGCTTACGATGCGGAGAAGCTCTTCTTCCGCTGCCTGACGTTCTTCCGCCGTCATGCGGTCGAACAATTCGAGCGGCGGCCCATCTTTTCGCTTCTCCCAGGTCGGGGCATCCAAAAAATAAGTGACAAACCATCTGATCAATTTAATTGTACCGAATGTATGTTCTGTTGTAAAGAGCGGTTTTCGGACTATCCTCCCGTTTCTTCTACGACAGAAGACAGCCGATCATTGGCCAGCTGCCTTCATGTTTCATTCAACTATCGTACCCGTTAGTGCAGAAAACCTTTACATTTTTCCCTTCCATCCACGGAGCTTTAATTAATGTTTCTTAATGGAGCCCACCCAAACATCTCCAACTTTAACACTATACGTTTTATCTGTATCTCCATCAGAAAGATGAATGGTTTCGACTTTGTAAGCCTTCCCTTTAATAGCTTCAATTTCTTTTTCACTCATCCAACCTCGTTGGATATTGTCAATTAGTTCACTCTCTGCGAAAATATCGCTATCCATATAGAGGTGCCAATCGAACATTTCTAACTTTTCTCTTAGATAAGTGTACTTGTGATAAGGGAATTGTTTTTCTTGATTTCCAACTTCAAACGTTTGGTCGTAAAAGTGAAGACAATCTTTATAAGCAGCTACCATCTGCGAGTTGATGAAGTGTGGGTCATATATCCATAACTTCAGATAAAAATCTTCTTCTAGTTTTAATAACTTTTCATTCCAAATTCGATAAACATCCAACATCGCTTCAAGGAGAAGTCGATTGTACCAAACAGGAGGATTCTTTTTTTTCTGACGTGTTTTTTCCAGCCTCTAATTTTCTTCTTTTTGCTTATGAACAACTATAACCCTCCAAATAAAGAAATTATTATAAAAGTCTATCCAATCCAATTGCACTAATTACCAATCGCTCTTTTTTATTTTCAAGCATTTTTTGTGTCCAGTCTACAAAACCACCATCACCAATATAATACTCCTTGTCACCTATAACAGTCTTTATAGTAAATTGCAGACCTTTATAGTATTGATTCTCCTTGTTTGGAGTACCTGTACTTATCTTTACATTCTTTAATTGCAGCTCATGCCCATGACTTATGACTCTTGATATCAATCCGGCACTGTCCTTGTAACCGCCCCGCTCACTAAAGATAACCTCGATATCAGATTCAAAGAGTGTTTTGAAGATGCTTTGATACACTTGTATATGTTCCCAGAGTGATTGTTTTTCAAAGCCGTATGATCCTTGGTCAACTCCGGAAGTCACCATACAAAACAAATCAAAGTGGGGCAGCATCCCTGGTACATTACCAAAGAATTGTGCACGCACATGTCTATGGGTTGTGGAAAAACGAAATAAGTCTTCTCTTAAGTTATTGGTTTTGATTAAATCAGCAATATGCAAAGCTATAAGATTAGTTGCATCCGAAACAACTTCCGTTCCTCTAAGCGCAGAGATAACCTTATTTTGATCAACGGGGCCAATTACAGAGGTACAACCCAAAGGTGCAACCGGAGACAATTGAATAGGAGTAACTCCATGATGAATTGCAATGTTCAGAACATCCATTTCCAACTGTTTTAGCTGAATGGCATCCACTTCGGCGGGGTGCACAAAACGGTTGTCCCTGTATCTTTTTAGCAGGTCACTCGGAGTAGATGTTTTTAGTCTTTCATTAAAAATTTTTAAAAGAAGTGTGTTCAAGTCGCCCCCCGATATTTCTTCAACTAAGAGAGCAATCAAATCGGCATTCCCGAGTTTTTTCAATATTCTTTCAAGATCGGCTGTACGTACAGTGTCCACAGAGTTCACGCTCCTTTTCTTTTCCTTTCTTTTCTTAAAACAAAAAAACGCCCCAAAATATGGGACGAATTCGTCGCGGTACCACCCAAATTGTCGTAAAATAACGACCATCTTAGCAGGCAGTAACGGGCCTGAACCGGCGAAGATTTAACTCGCACTCAGAAACCGGCGTTCAGCAATCACTCACGGGGGCCTTGCACCAAATGAAGCCCCTCTCTGATCATGAATGATTGTCTACTTTGTTTCCTCATCGTGTTGGTGATTTATGGATGATTATATAGGGTTGATTGGCTTTCGGTCAAGATTCAAAAATCCAAGCACACTCTCATTCTTCTCGAATGACTAAAAGTACACCAATAAAAATTAATATAGTACCTATCCAAAAAGACAAGCCAATTTGTTCACCAAGTAATAACCACCCTAAAAAAGTACCGACTATCGGTTGGAAAAAGAAAAATAATCCGCCACTTGAAGCGTCGAGCATTTGCAGTCCACGATTCCACAGTAAAAAGGCGCACGCTGTTGAGATGACTCCCATATATAAAAGACCGCCCCAAATAGATGGATGCATCATGGCTTGAATATCAAGGTCCGGTAATCGGCTAATTGTAAAAGGTGAAAGTAAAACAATGGCTACAAGGGTAGTATAGCACGTTACGACAATTTGTGAATATTGCCCAGGTACCCGTTTAATAAGAACAGACATAAGTGCCCAAGTAAGTGCTGCAATAAGCAGTGATACACCACCAAGTTGAAGAGATGGATCGATATTGGCATTACCGACAATGATACCGACACCGATTGTTGCTAAAATAATAGAAATTGCTTTTTTTAACGTAATCTTTTCTTTTAAAATGATACGCGCAAATAGCACCATGAATGCAGGTGTCGTTGAAGTAATGATGGCACCCATTTGTGCAGTAGAAAGCATCGTACCCACTTCTTGGGTTATGATAGAAATTGTATGTCCAATAAGTCCAATCGTGAAAATTAATAGCAAATCTCGTTTTTCAATACGCCATGATTGCTTTGTTACAACGCCAATGATTAGCAATGCCAAAAGTGCAATTACATAGCGAATCCATACTAATTCAAGGGGTGGCACAAAGTCTACCACATGTTTTACCACAACATACATCCCGCCCCAAATACTAGCAGCGAGTGATAAATATAACGAACCTAATAAGGTGTTTTTCACTGTTGTACCCTCCGTTTCACTAGACAATTCCTGTCCTTAACGGAGTTGTAGTTTTTCTACCGTTAAGGAAGAAAAACTACTGGTACATCATTTTCAAATAGTGGTGACCACATCATCGGTTTTCAGCTCACTTTCAAAAGAATAATTATATTTTACACGAATTTTGTTGATTAGGGTATTAACTGTTTTAACCATAACTAACCTGCCCGTTAGCTTAACAAAGAAAGGGAACAGCTGCCGCAGCAAACTGCCCCTTATTTGTTCAACTAACCTGCCCGTTAGCGTAATGGTTCAACTAACAAAAAAGCATTCTTAATGATTAGAGTAATGCTTTTTTGTTCGAGTTTGACTTTACGCGTTTGATTTTTTTGTTCCACCGTCATTCCATCGATGTTCCTCTAACAGAATTGTTGAATCACCTAATTAGTTATGTGACGTTATGTATTGCAAAATCATTAAACTTCTGTGTGCTGTCAAAAAAGATTTTCAATAGTTATTTAAAAGGCTGTTGATTTCTCGACAGCCTGGACAGAAGAATTACTTCTGCTGTTCATTGTATTTCAAATGTAAAATGGGGTAAGGGCGGCCTGCTCCATCCGTCAAATCTTCACCGATTATTCCGAAACCGCTTTTTAAGTAAAACCTTGTCGCATTCTCATTTTGTTTATTCACATCAACGGACGTGATCCCAAAACCATTGATGCATATTTGCATAATTTGTTTCCCATACCCTTTACCAATTTTATCGGGATCGAGAAATAGTGCTTCCAAGTGATTTTCATTGATGGCGGTAAAACCAATGATAGAGTCTTCGGTATACCAGAGACGTACATCAAGATGAGGAAAATACATGGGTAATTCTTTTTTGATTTCCTCTTTATCCTTGAAACTCAAAAAATGATGAGTGGCCATTACCGATCTTTCCCAAAGATTTATAATCATATCATAGTCATTAACGGTTGCTTTTCTGTTTTGTATCATTTCGTTCTGCTCCTTTTTCTTTTTAATTTATCACGCTCCTT
The DNA here is from genome assembly GCF_017874215.1 of Paenibacillus eucommiae. Lineage (GTDB taxonomy): Bacteria > Bacillota > Bacilli > Paenibacillales > NBRC-103111 > Paenibacillus_AI > Paenibacillus_AI eucommiae. Next base: position 4,948 of record NZ_JAGGLB010000025.1, on the reverse strand, counting down.
TCATCACTTTTTTGTAGATGGTGATCGTATATCTCCAGTTGATATATGACTTCATGCTTACCACTCTTTTCGGAATTATATTAATCGATTTGCAATCAAACATATTTCACTTTAATCATCTATTTTATCATATTTAGTTGATGCCATTCAATAGCTGTTCCTCTCTTTTACGGTAGAACCATGTTATTCCTTTTTTACTTATTCTCAAAGTATTCATTTTGCAAAAGACCCATATGAATGATGTCATGCCATTCACCGTCTCTAAATAGACTTTGTCTGCTGCTTCCTTCCTGTTGAAAACCAATCTTAGTGTACAAACGAATAGCTCTATCATTAAATGAAAATACAGACTGCCGACCATATTCCAGATCGTATCCTTTCGTTTGTAGTGGGCCAGTTCATGCGCGACCACCTGTTTAAGCAGTTGTTCATTAACTTTCTGAATGCATTTTCGAATATTTTCACAACGGATCGCAAACAAGTATGACGAAAATACTCCATCATTGTTACTCTTTTTTTCTGCTGATCTATCTCAACAATTTCATTTATCACTTTATCTTGATATACATTGTTACTTTGATTAATAGAATAAGCAGGCATCAGCGCCTGCTTATTAATGTGTGTTATTCAACTATCCTGCCCGTTAGCTTAATAAAAACAAGGAGCAACTGCCGCGGCAAACTGCTCCTTGTATCGTTCAACTAACGTGTCCCGTTAGCTTAATCTCTTTCGGACTTTCTAATTGATTCAATTAAGGCTTGTGATGTTGTTGAATACCCCCATTTGTTCTCAATATTCGCAATGTGTACTCTTGTTTTCCACAAACCATTGAGAGTTTCTGCAACTTCAAATGTTGTTGTGCAATCACGTAGAATATTACACATATAACCATAACTACTCATGAATTTCATTCCACAATCGCTGAACTGAACACATATATCGGTTTCGAAACCCATATAAAAAAGAACTTTAATTTTCCGTTCTGTAAGCAACCTATGAAATTGAACATGATGAAACACAAGTAGATCACCTTCTTGTGGCTTTGCAGGGTCTGGTATGTCAATAAACTCGTAGACTTTATCGTTTTGTTTCAACCATTCCCAATTATTGATTTCATTTGAATGTTTACCTTGCCAAAAATGAACCCAATCTCTTGGTGGAAATATATCATCCTCAGTATTTGGTTTTTCTGACGAATTAGTTTGTTCATTTTTCGGTTTATTGAGACTATCACGTTCTTCTTGAGTAGTCGAATAATTCCATTGTGGGTACTTTTCTAAAAAGAAAGCATGATTACAATGGAAAATCTGAACTCCTGATTTTCTTAATTCATTGACCGTAGGACAAATGATTTCTTCAATAATTTGACGTTTTCGATTTGCATGTGAAATACCCCGTTCTGTGCTTAACTCGTACCCTAATTCGGGAATGCAAGGTCCGTTTTCCCAACCAATATTCCAAATATCTACAAGTGCAATACCTATTTCATCCGTATCTAAAACGTAGGGAGAAATTCGACGAGATAAACTGGATTCCGTAAAGGGTAAATCAGCTACTGGAGATATTGGTGTGTACTCTAAATTAATATTAAACTTCATTTTGATACTCCCTTTCCAATTGCAGAAGAGTCCTTTCGATAGATTGTATTTCGATATATGTACTACTCAATCCTGTAAAATCATTAAACTATTCTGCCTGTTAGCTTAATAAAGAAAGGGAGCAACTGCCGCAGCAAACTGCCCCTTATTTGTTCAACTAACGTTCCTCGTTAGTTTAATGAACCTCTATTATGCATTTGAATAATTAATCGAGACCACTCCTGGTTTACCTACGGAAAGAAGGAGTACCCCAAGTACCCGAAGAAGAACTTCGGCTCGTGCTCCTAGTTTGTATCCTCCCTTAGTTGAACGGAAAAAAGTATCTTTATATACTAAAAGTGAGACCTTTACATCTAAAGTAATCTTCAGCTTGTTTAATTCTTTTCCAATATACTCAACAAAAAGTTCATAACGTCTCTTTAACCATTCAAATGACCTACTCATGATGTTTGTAATTATACATGTATGAGTGATCCGGTAGGACGTCCAAATTTTTTTGAAAATATCCCAACCTTTATTTCGCCTGGCACAATATTTGATTGTCAGGAATTACAGATGCAACTACGGAGGCAAAAAATGAATTCAATCGGGAAGAACGGAAAAGAAGCGGCGGAAGCGATTCGGAATTATGTCAAGCCGATTTTCGGTTTTGCGTTGAACCGGGTCAAGCAGCGGGCGGAGGCGGAGGATCTGGCTCAGGAGATTATGCTGCAGTTGTTGAAATCCTTCTCCGGGGTGCGGGACATTAGATGCCTTGAGGCTTACGTCTGGACGGTTGCCCGATACACTTGGGTGAATTGGTTGAAAAAGCGTGCGCACGCTCCCCAAGCGATCGAAATCAACGGCATGTCCGAACTGTCGGCCGCCCCTTCCCGGGAGCCGCTTGACCGGCTGCTGGTAACCGAAGCTTACCGCGAGCTGCGCCGGGAAGTCGCGTTTCTGTCCGACATCCATCGCCGGATCGTGGTCATGCATTACTACGACGAGCTTAAAATCGGCGATATCGCGATTGCTCTGAACATTCCTGTCAACACGGTGAAGTGGCATTTGAGCGAGGCCAAAAAGGAGTTAAGGAAAGGGATGAAACGTATGCGTGCAACAGGAACTTTGAGTGTCAATCCGGTCAGCATGGGGGAAATGGGCCATTCCGGTTCGGCCGGCAGACTGGGCGAAACCAACGATTTTCTTGGACGCGCCTTGGCGCAAAATATCGTTTACTCGGCTTATCACAAGGCGCGTACCGTACATCAAATCGCGGAGGAGCTCGGAATGCCGCCGTCTTTGCTGGAAGGCGAAGTCCGGCACCTGGCCGATTACAATTTTCTCATCCAAACCTCTCCCGGCAAATATCAAAGCAATACCATCGTCTGGGACCTCTTCGAGTTGGCCGTAGCCGGTCATCAATTCTGGCAAGATTGCGCCGCCGAAGTGGCCGATGTTCATTTCGACGCGTTAATGGAAGTTCGCCGGCAAGTCGAGGATAGCGGAGTGTACTTTCCGGACGGCGACTATAACTTCCTGCTCTGGACCTTGCTGCCCAAGAACGTCGAGGAGCAATCTTGGCGGAGCATGCCGGCGGGCGACAACTTCGATGTGGTCGCACCAATGCGAAAGGACGGAGGGCAGTATATTGCCTATGCGGCGTTGAACCGGAGCCGCAATGCCGATCCGGGTTTTGATTTGAGTAGTTACGTCACCTTCGGTCCGTCGCTCCGCTACGTCGAAGACACTCCCTTATACTTGTGGCAATTCAATACGTATTGGAGCGACCGCCAGATGGATTGGCGTTTCCTGGAATACCGGAATGTCGAAATTTGTCATGCGTTCCAACAAGGGGAACTGTCCGACAACGAAGAGAACAGCGAGCAATATTCGTTCCTGCTGGAGAAGGGTTACATCCGCAAGACGGAGGAGGGGTACAAATTCAATGCGATTTGGATCGACTCTCCGCAAACGTTGGATCGGTTGAACAAGGCAATGCCGGATTTGTCCGCTCTGTATGCGCCTGCTGTCGGCAATCTCTACGATAAAATGCTCAAGCTGTTCCTGCAAAATCAGCCGAAGCATTTGGAGCCGCAGCTTGCTTACATGGTGAGAGGCAATACCGGCGGAGGCCGGCTGGTCGCTTATATTTTGAAGCATTTGATCGATAACGGGAAGTTGAAACCGCCGTTGCCGCACCAGCAGAAGACGATTTCAACCTGGATGGGGCCGGTCAAGTAAGTCGGTTCGGAAATGTATACGAAGAATGGCCGTTGCCGGGTGGTGGCTATTTTTACACAAAACTCTGTCTGTCCAACGAAGTGATTAGGACATCGCTATTTCACCACGGCCCCCTCCTGAACGTATGAAAATGATTAAAAACCACCCATGACGCATGTGCGTCATGGGTAGTTTTTAATCGCAATCGTATCTGCCGGATTTCTCCTTTACCTGACGATTTTTAATCTTTCTTGTCCGCAACCAACCGTGAGAGGCCAGATGCTCCACATACTCAGCAGATCTATTCAGCAAAACTGCCCGTTAGCGTAATAAAATCAAGGAGCAACTGCCGCGGCAATTTGATCCTTGTATCGTTCAACTAACGTACTCATTAGCGTAGCAAAAGATGCAGGTGGTTTTCTAGTGATTTGCATGATCTCGGCTATATCTTACTTTCCCAGCTACTTTTACTAAGTTTATAGTGGTTGTATTTTTGATTGTTAATTTCAATACTATTTTGAAATTCAAATCCACATTTTTGAATCACTTTATTCGACGGAACGTTACGTATCTGAGCTATAGCGATGAGTTCCTCGGTAACGGTGTTTTCAAACAAATATTTAACTAACCCTTTTGCGGCTTGAGTCGTATACCCTTTGTTTCTGTGGTCATTTGAAATCCCATAAAAAATCTCTCTATTTGGTGGTTGCACTTTGTCCAATATTCCTGTACCGCAAACACCAATAAACTTACCGGTTTCTTTGCATATTATCCCCAATCGCAAACGAAGTTGTCCCATATCTCCATCTTTTAATATAGCATTTAAAAACCGTTTATTATCTGGTATTTCATAATTCTTAATCCAGTCTTCTCGCTGTTCCTTGGACACGTTCCAATCAATCAAAAATTCATAAAAATGAGGTTGCCAGGTAATGTTGTGTAGTTCGTCTAAATCCTCAATCCTATACTCACGTAAAATTATATCTTCACATTCAATCATAAATACGTGGTTTGAGTCACCTTTTTTCATTTCCAATCTCCCTTTTTGCATTACCGAAGTCTTCTCATGATGTATGTTAACATACAAATTAAGGTGATAACGGGTAAAAAATCATTATTACTAAACTGCCCAATAGCTTAACGAGGCT
>NZ_JAGGLB010000024.1 GCF_017874215.1 Paenibacillus eucommiae | reverse complement strand
CAAATTCGATGCACGATTCAAAAGCTACTTTAATCAATATGGCAATGAGGATTTAGCAGATTTTCTTTACAGCGCAATTATGCAAAATATCAATCAGTAATCATCTCAATGAATGGTAAATGCTCAACAATCACTCCCTAAGGTAGCTTGGACCATGACGATCGTCTATGTGGCCTACAAATGCATGACTCCGATAGTTATTGTAAGTTTGTAGGTCAGTGGGGGCGTTCTACACTGAAAGAAATGAGCCCACTTGTTATGAAAATTAATGATTAAGCTAACGGGCAGTTTAGTTGAAGATTAATTGCGGGGAACCTTATCATAAGTGACGGCGAAAAAGTTAGATGTAAGGAAGCTTTGGGAGTGTTATGGGGCGTGTGGAACTTGTGAATAAGAGCCTTTGTGACCTTTGGTCTAGGGATAATGTAATGAATAAGCAAAATATATCGAAGCTTATCTGTAAAACCTCGCTCACAAGCTGCAGATCGTACTCTTTCTTGTCCACCTTCTTGTGGGCTTTTGCATTCTTCTACTATGCGACTATCCATTAAATTTTCAAAATCAGACAAGTAAAGAGAGATTTCAACAAAGTTGGGTCTATCGGACCTAACCGGCGAACGTTTTTCGGAATATACTCCTAATTAAGGATAATTATTTCCAAATATAATATACAACTCGTACGATAATAGCAAACCCGCTTATGGACGGAGGTTTTTTTAATTATAGAAAAAATAATAAGTTTAACCCCCATAAGTTCTATAGGCGCTGCTATACCGAAAAACTGGGCCTAAATGTAAGAGAAAGAAAAGAAGGCCTTTCAAAACTTGATTTTGGTGACAGCTATTTGATGATTGAAGATAACGGAGTATTAAGCACATCCGAGAAGAATAGAAGTCAGAACCCAATGGTCATTAGAATTGAAGTAGACTATTTCGAAGAAACAGTGAAAGAACTTAAACAACGAAAAGTAAAGGTTGATGTGCATACTTTTAATTGGGGGATAATCGGAGTAATTATTGATCCAGAAGGAAATAGAATTGAAATTAAAAAATATTGATCTTGCAGGTGGAGGTATGAAGGAATCAATATGAACAATCTTGATTATTTAGTAGACACGATTATCAATGAGCCTATGCTAAGTGAAAGAACGTATACATATTTAATTTTAGGCACTGAGAATTCGTTTACAAGCGGATATTTTGCTGTTTTAGAAAATGAAGTTTCATATGATGGAGAAATTACTATTGCTCTTTTTGATAAGTATATTAACGAAATTAAGGAATTAATGCTAGGGAAGGGCATTCTTTGTATCAAAGTAGATGCTGGTAAGTTAGTTGAGCATTGCATTGTGAAAGATATGAATCCTGAACTTTTTGATACGGATGTCTTTGAGTTAATCATTTACCAGAGATATGATTTGGAACCAAAGGGAGAGGAAAGAAAAGAAATCTTACAGCAATCGTTAAAGGCAGAAAAAATTAAGAATACATTAGTATTTGCGTGTTATATGAATGACATGGAAAAAATTAAAGAGCTAGTAACCCACGCGAAAAAATCCGATTTAGACAAAGTTCTTGAATATCGTGGCACTTCTTTGCAGTTTTGTAGTAAACACAATAATTTAGAGGCATTTAGACTATTAGCCGAGAAGGGAGCAAACGTAGGAAAACGTGCTCTGGCTGAAACCTCTCTTGAAATTGCGTTTAGACACTCAAGTGATATTGTGAATTATATTCGTTCAGTATTTCCGGAGGTTTATCAACATGAGGTGAAAAAGAAGGGCTTTGGGATTGCTCTTCATTGTACAGATGAGGCTCTACTAGAAGGCATTTTACAGTTGGGCTGTGATGTGAATCAAGAAAAGAAACCATTCCCTCCGCTACATAACTTTGCAGATCTTAATAACATTATCGGGATAAAATTCTTGTTGGATCATGGAGCTAATCTTGAATGTAGAAATCAGTATAAACAAACAGCCCTGCATAGAGCTATTACGAGAGAAAATGTTGCCGCTATTGAAATGCTGTTAAAACATGGTGCGAACATTCAAGCTACAGATCAAGAGGGGAAGACACCAATGGATTTAGCTAAAGCATGTGAAAACAAAGCAATTGTTAATATGATGGATTAACATGCTGTAAGTATAACTCCGATCGAGGTTTTTGCTTTTTCGGGTGCTACATCTTATTCCACGATCGATTGAAACCCAGCAGTTTAGGACATCGCATCCGTTTTGTTCGTTCCCTTTTTCGCTTTGCCTATGAAGAAACATACTTAACCTCAAATCCTTCTTTGAAGTTACGCGAACCCAAAATGGACAAGCGTATTCCTAAGTTTTTGATCGAGGAAGATGTCATTCACTTGAAAATCTCTTGCAAGTCCCTGAGGGAAAGGGTTCTTCTGGAGTTTCTCTACAGTTCCGGCTGCCGGGTTGGAGAGGTGGAGAAGTTAAACATTGAAGACCTGAACTGGGAGAACTGCTCCGCTATTGTAAATGGCAAAGGTTCAAAACAGAGAGAGGTTTACTTTACAACCGAGTGTAAAGTGTGGTTGAAGAAGTATCTCGCTAGCCGTGTCGATTCTTGTAACAATGCTGAAAGAGTATTTGGCCAAACAAGCAGATCGGTTAAAGCTTAGCAGCCTAGGGCATCGAATTCGTTTTGTTCGTTCCCTTTTTCGCTACGCTTATGAAGAGACGTATCTAAATTCAAATCCCTCTCTAAAATTAAGAGAACCAAAATTGGATAAGCGTATTCCTAAGTTTTTGATCGAGGAAGATGTTATTCACTTAAAGATCTCTTGTCAGTCACTAAGGGAACGAGCGCTGCTTGAGTTTCTCTACTGTACCGGCTACCGAGTTGGTGAAGTGGAGAAGATAAACATCGAGGATCTCAACTGGGAAAATCGCTCTGCAATAGTTAATGGCAGGGGCTCAAAGCAGAGAGAAGTTTACTTTACGACGGAGTGCAAAGTATGGTTAAAGAAGTACCTGGATTGCCGTGCTGACTCCTGTAAAGCCTTATTCGTAACCGATACACATCCCACTAAACGAATGGCTATTCCTACGATCAGATGGTCTTTGAAACGGCTTGCAGATCGGGGAGAAATCGAAGCAAATGTATATCCTCATCGCTTTAGACATACCTATGCGTGCCAACTACTTGATAACGGTGCACCACTGGATTTCATCCAAGGTATGCTGGGGCATGAAAAAGCATCAACCACGCAAATCTATGCTCAGCTCGGCGGCGAGCGCCGGAGAGAACTTTATCGGCAATTTTTTTAGCACAGAACAGCGGTGGATTCACCTTTAGAAATCCGCCGCTATTCAACTAAAGGGCAGGATAGTTCGAATCTCAATACAAAACAGATACAATTATTTTGTCCCTTGTTTCAGCTCTATTTCCACCTTATTATGGAAATGATTTGGTGGGCATTCTTAGGGAGGAAATATCATGAGTAATATATCAATTGAATTGTGTGAACGTAATAACAAGTTTATTATCAATAATTTGTACCCTTTGTATTTACACGATTTAGCGGGGATACGGAAAGTACTTCCAAATAAATATGGTGTTTTTGAGGACGATGAGAAATTTCACACACTAGAACAACAAATACCTGTATTTGATATATGGTGGGAAAAAGAGGGGGTCCTGTTTCCATTCCTAGTAACAGTTGATGAATTACCAGCAGGATTTGTATTAGTTACATCGCCACCATATTTATATGATAATTGCGATTTTATGATAAACGAATTATTCATTCTAAGACCATTTAGAGGTAAGGGAATAGCTGAATACGCCGTAAGAGAAATTTTCAATTTGTATCGAGGAAAATGGATGCTCTTTACTACACCTACAGACAATAATTTGAACACTATAAACTTCTGGAGAAAAACATTATCTCGGTATACAAGTTGTCAATTTACCGAAGAAGATAAAGAACTGCATGATGTCGGATTCAACAAAGTTTTCAAATTCAATAATTAAATTGGATACATTACCGTGAACCGTATTGCAGAAAAACCATGTCATTGCGCTAACGGGAAATGTTAGTTGAACGAAACAAGGAGCAGTTTGCCGCGGCAGTTGCTCCTTGTTTTTATTACGCTAACGGGCAGGATAGTTTAACGATATATTATATTCAACTATACAGGAAGGGATAAATGTAGCTATGCGTAATTCACCGAGGATTCCTGAGGAGCATCTTCGATCCTGTCTAATGGAGCAGTACGATTTGACACCCTCCACGCTTGATTTTCTTCCCCTTGGATTTGATTACAGCGCTGCAGTGTACTATGTGGTTAGCGAGCAGGGAACTTCCTATCTGGTCAAAGTCACATCTAGACCTCTATACGAACCACAATATCTTGTTCCTCACTATCTCAACGACCAGGGGATTTCTTCCATCGTGGCTCCCATTTCTACGGACTGGAGACCTTTGATCCGACGGAATACGTTCGATGGGTACGAACCTTTGAGGATCAATATATACTCTTTGAAGGCGGAAGCAACTTGGAGCGTACACTTCGTGCTGCTTGGGTAGAGCATAGGTCGATGATACACACGATGTTGGCCTCATTGGAAGAGCTGGCAGGGTTGCTCCAATCGAGAAAAATCCCGTATGTAATATGTCACGCGGATCTGCACCCAGCTAATTTGATCCGAGATCAGGCTGGGAACGTGTTTGTAATCGATTGGGACGAGGTGATGTTCGCTCCTAAAGAGCGCGATTTCATCTTTGTAAGGCCTCCACATGCCGATGCATTTTTTCAGGGGTACGGAACCGCAGAGTTTGATGAGAAGGCGCTCACCTACTACCGCTTAGAAAGGGACATTCAGGATCTAATTGAGTGTGCTCGAAACGTGTATATCAGAGATGATTTTGATTTAGGGGAAGAAACCAAGGCGGATGCCGTCAAACTGTTTCAAGATATCTTGGCAGCGAAGGAGCTTAATTCATTACGCTAACGGGCAGTTTAACACAACATAGCATAAGGGCTTACTCAACAAGTGACAAGATAATGGATATACAGTGCAAAGTATTCTTGCTTGAATTAAGCTATTCATTATACAATGTCTGTAGATATTAAAGAAAGTGAGTGATTTTCTATGATAGTCAGTTCTGTTTATTCATTCTTAAAATTCGAGGTACGGAACGGTTAATGTAAGATATTATCTTCCGTACATAAAAAAACGGAGGAAAACATTTATGTTTAGTTATTACAGTACACTTTGTACCGAAGTCTATGATTTCACAAAACCTGTGGGGTATTCTTTAAACGGTGATATTGAATATTACCAAGAACGGTTAAAAACTTGTCAGGGACGAATTCTTGAAGCCGCAGTTGGTTCAGGGCGCATTATCATACCACTTCTTGAGGCTGGACATAAAGTTGATGGAATTGACTATTCTCCTGAAATGTTGGATTCTTGCCGTAAACGTTGTGAAGAAAGAGGATTTAAGCCTAATTTATATGAAGGTAAATTACAGGATTTTTCATTGCCATTTAATTATGAGGCGATTATAATTCCTACTGGTTCCTTTTGTTTGATAGAAAAGCGAGAAGACTCTCTAGAAGCCTTGAAATGTTTTTATAATCATCTTGTTCCAGGTGGACGCTTGATTGTTGACCTTGAATTACCTAATGGTTGGAAAACGGGAGAGATTACTACATCAACTTTTTCCCTACCTAACGGAGATGGTATTACGATGGAAAGCAAATCGATAGAAATGGATTGGCTCAATCAATTTACTGTATCCTATATAAAATATGAGAAGTGGAGACAAGGGAAGTTGATTCATACCGAGTTGCAGCGTTTTGCAATGCGTTGGTATGGAATCGAGGAATTTAGACTTATATTACAAAATATAGGTTTCTCTGAGATTAGATGCTATTCTGATTATGTTTACGAGAAGCAACCGTCTAATGCGGGGCAAATTATTACTTTTGAGGCCGTACGAAGGCAATAATGTAGGAAAGCTGTTGTCACTATATGACAACAGCTTTTTTTATTAGAGGCTGACTTTGAAATATTCGAACAAAAAATAGGCAACATTTCGCGGCTGCTTGACCGTTGCTTTCGGATTGCCGATTCGCCGCTGTCCCTCGAATGCAGGAACCAGAGCTGCAGCATACTGTTCATTATTTTGAAATACTTGAACGCCGCTCGGGCTCGCCTCTATGAAGTTGTCCGTGTAGGCGGATGTCATGCCAAAGCTATCAATCTTTAGCGGGTCGATGAGTGCATCGTTGACTCTACGTTCATATTTGTTCAATAGGGGGCTTTTTGTTTTTACATAAAAAATTGGAGTGGGGATTGTGGAGATTTGGCATTATGTAAAGCTCGTCCATATCAACTCGCTCGCCGACCTGTTTCTCCAGATCGGCTTTTTGTTGATTCAGGAACCTGTTTTTTTATCAAAAAAATAATTGGAAAAATTCGTAACCTAAATCTGGTATAAAGTGTTTATATAAGTAAATCTATCAAAAATAAGCATAGACTGCATGAAACCTTTACAGAATACTATTGTTCACTGTCACAAGTCTTTTTAGTTGTACAACTTGAATTGATGCGTCATATTTAACTTGTTTTAATGCGAGTCTAAGGCAGGTTAATTAATAATATGACTAGAAATCAAATGAGGAGGAAATTCATTTATGAAAAAGCGTATTAGCATGATTAGTTTTGTTGCGGTCTTGTGCCTTGTTTTTGGGTCAGTTTCGGCATTTGCAGCTTCGTTTAGCTTCCATTTTACACCTCCATTTGTTGGCAGCTTAAAATCCACTTCCACCCAGAAGGTAACGACTCTCGCCGCTGCATATGTCAATCCAAGCACTTCGGCAACGCCGACGAGTTATTTCTTGTCTCCAACCCCAGGGTCTTCAACGAATGCAACAAACATTATTACTGATATATCTACATCGGGTTCTCGGAGTTTAACCTATAATTCCGGTTACGGTGGAATGGGTACTTCTTTATGCTTATCTGGCTATCCGTCAAATTTTGATTTTGTGGACTATAATATAGCCGGAACCTGGTCTCCATAACCTTCAAAGAGAGCAGACAGCTAATTGTCAATATGCCAATGCAGGTGTACTCGCCACCTGCATTTTGCTATTCTCGGTTTAGAAAGGAGATCTAAAAACTATTATGCGAAAAATTCTCATCCTGGTGCTCAACATAACGCTTCTAATGTTCGTATCTGCCTGCAAGGAGACGCAGACAGATACAAAGCCATCCGGAAACAGGGACTTGGTAACCTATCTGCAAAACGTCAAGTTGCCCAAAAACCTTTCGATCTCGTTTGATGCAGCCAAGGTCAAATCTGTAGCTTTAGCCAAGACCTATACAGCGGACTTTCTGGAATTGGACCCGGATATGGTTGCAAAGGGGCTCCTGCGCAGAGAAATCATCGATAAAAAACCGCAGGCAGTGGGACCGTGGTTCCAAACCGGAGACGAGTCACTGACGGAATATCTCACCGTTCTTGATGGTGGAAAAAGCTTTGGTGTCGAAAATGAGGTGAATGGGGGCCTTTACTACGGAGTGTATATAAACGGAAAGCCAGACGAGGATCTGTCATCGGTCATATCCGGCGAAGTGGGGCCACCGAGCGTGAATGAGCAATTACAGAGGAGCCTGTCACGAAGTGACTATGCATCCTTTGCGGATTTGTCTTTTGTTAAATATGCGGATGCACTTGCGGCTATAGAGAAACAATTCGATGCAATTGGCCTCCCGAAGCTTGAGGTTGCAGAAACGTACTCCATGGATTTGGAGACCATACGGAATCACTATGCATTGTACATTGAGGAAAACCGTAATCAAGAAGATCCTGAAGATTTCAGTTGGTCGAAAGACGATGAAGGTTACCTGTTCCACCTCCGACAACTCATAGACAACATCCCGGTGATCAACGTTTCGTGGGAATTGGGGAAAGGAACAGCAACTGGCGCCGATGGAAACCTTATGAAGTTTCCAATCATTGATGTTACGTACACCAAGGATGGTGTAACAGATATACGCGCTAGCGGTCTGTATGATGTTGAGGCTGCGAAGGGTGGCGATGAAAAACCGCTCATCGGTGTGGCTGATGCATTGCAGGTTGTGTTCGACGAATACAAGGAGCTTTTGCTGGATGAAGGGACGAGGGTTACGTCTGCGGAGCTAGTTTATGTGTCCATTCCTGCGAAGGACACCAATGAACTGATTCCCGCATGGGTCTTTGGCATTGCCAAGCCTAATAAATGGAAAGATGCTGAAAGCGGAGCGGAGTTTCCATACGACGACTATAGTCAATATGTCGTAAACGCCATAACAGGTGAAAAGTTGTCCGGTATGAGGTGATGTTCAAATGAAGACGTTATTTTCCCTTCTTGTGATAAGTTTTAAGCGGGCCATTCTCTCCACGCGCTTTCTTGCCAGCGTCTGCGGCGTCACATTGGTGCTGTTCCTGACTTCTTTCGGTATGATCAACCCCCTATCCGATGTTTTGTCCGTGGTGAAGACGACCGGAGGCGGAAATATGATTTTGGTTGTAGGGATTTTACCTCTGATTCCGTTTGCGACCACCTTTGCCTCGGAATGGGAGGAGGGTTCCGCCAGCTTTTGGCTCGTGCGCTCAGGCGTACGCAATTACGCGGTGAGCAAGGTGGTGGTGAGTGCGTTCTCTGGCACTTTGACAACATTTGCTGGCATTCTTTTGTATGCGCTTATTTTACTGATCAAACTACCGTTCTTTTCCACAATCACTACAGGAGATGCGTATGCCCCCTTGTTGGAAGCAGGTATGCCTGTGCGATACCTTCTCTACTCTGCTGCACATTTGTCGTTATCCTCTGCCTTGTTTGCGGTAGCGGCGCTGTGGATTTCAACGTATATCCCTAACAGATTCACAGCACTAGCAGCCCCTACAGTGCTTTATTTTGCACTCTATCGCTTGACCAGATTTTGGGATTTACCGCTTTATCTGAATCTAGGCACAATTATTGAAGGAACTTACCATGCAGGTTCCCCACAGGCAACAATACTGTTCAAGTTGGGGACGGTTACGATATTGTGCCTGCTGATGGGATACGGCATAGTGGGACAAATACGAAGGAGGTTGCAGAATGACTGATCTGAAAACAATATGGCTTTGCGCTCGGGTCAATTTCAGTAAGTGGCCTGTAACCCCCCGTATTTATACGCTTGCAGCAATCATTATTGCATTTTCGATCTGGGTCTTTTCCTGGATTTCGGATTATGCTTCCACTGTAGGTGTTGCTGTATCGCCATGGGTATTTCCGTACTTACTGACCACCCCTATCATGTTTCCAATTTATGGATGTCTTACGGCGTTGCTATTTTGCGATGCCCCGTTCATGGACAGTCACACACCCTTCCTGGTTATTCGAACGAGCCGGCGCAACTGGGTAACGGGACAGCTTCTCTATATCGTATTGGCGGGCTTTGTCTACACCACATTTTTTTTGCTGATGTCTATTCTTGTGTTGATCCCGAACGTGCAGTTCTCTATGGATTGGGGAGCTGTTTTAAAGACGATTGCTTTCAACCCAGGCAGCCCGGCTAAGTATGGCATTACCAGTTTGGCTGTCATCGGCGGTCCGGTTATGACCTTATTTTCAGCCATCCAAGCCACGCTGATTAGCTTCGGGTTGTTTTGGCTTGTAACTATATTCATCGGAGTTCTTATCTTCTGCTTCAATATTGTGATCGGGAGAATGAGCGGACTGGTAGCGGCTGGGGTATTCACTGTCATCGCGTACTTTTCCATCTTCGTCGGAAAGCTCGCCTTTGGTAACGTGATTTATTACGTATCGCCGCTCAATTGGAGCAGTATGTCTTATTTGGATTGGGGCGGTACGGGTTCGATGCCCTCGCCGGTCTATGCGGTGGGTTGCCTGTTAGGGGCGATACTGCTGTTAAGCATAATTTCTGTGTTTGTCTTTTGCAAAAAAGATATGCATATACAGGGAAGGAGATATTAATGTGGCAACATATAGGGTAGAGGTTTCGGACGCGGTAAAAAGTTTCAAGGAAACGACCGCGCTGAATCGTGTGTCGGTCAAATTTGAGACTGGCCGGATTCATGGGATCATTGGCCGGAACGGCTCCGGGAAGACCGTGCTTTTCAAATGCATCTGCGGTTTCATGAAGCTTAATTCTGGCAGCATTTTGGTAGACGGCCAACCTGTCAAGTCTGCTGTAGCACAGGAAATTGGCATCATCATTGAAGATCCCGGCTTCATAGGCTCGCTCAGCGGTTTCAAAAATCTGAAGCTGTTGGCCTCCATCCGCCGCGAAATATCGGATGATGGAATCCGTGATACACTGGTGCGTGTCGGGCTTGACCCCAAAAGCAAAAAGCATGTGAGCAAATATTCGTTAGGTATGCGCCATCGGCTTGGCATTGCCCAAGCGATCATGGAAAAGCCGAAGCTGCTGATTCTTGATGAACCGATGAACGGATTGGACAAGCAGGGAGTTTTGGAAATCCGCGAGGTGCTCAAGGCACTAAACCAAGAAGGGATTACCATTATTTTGTCATCCCATTATGCAGAGGATATAGAGGTTCTATGCGATACCGTTTGCGAAATGGATGGTGGTGTTTTGACACACATTAGATAGTATCTCCTGGTAGGGCAGGTGACTTTGTTTTCTGAGTCGATCCCCTCTTATAACTTCTAATTAAAAATGTTACACAAACGGCCGAGATCCACTATGGATTATCGGCCGTTTGTGTATTAGTAGTGGAGAAATACTTTTTATCTGATTATTTCCAAAAAAAGTGTTACAATATATTGGGAGTATTATACATATCATGAAGCAATGAACTTATTATCACATAAATACTAGATGTAAAATCCCTTCAATACAACCTCTCACCGTAAACATTGGAGACTTTACATTTTATATTACTTCTCAAGTGAGGGGATCAGATGGGACATACGATCATCATACTTCTATCAAATAATTTTGGCAGCTTAAATGAATCCGTACAGAAAGAAGTCTATAGAGAATTCTATAATCTCTTATACGGGAGCGTTTATTTCATGGTCAAAGATCATGCGGCGACAGAGGATATTATCCAAGACTCATTTATTAAAGTGTTAAAAAAGACACCTGAATGTGAAGATCTGACAAAATTAAAGGCATGGATAAGAGTGGTTGCCAAAAATACAACATATAATTATTTACGAAAAAATAAAAAAAACCATAACCATCTCGACATAGAAAGTGTTTTTATTAATGAGAACTTTATTATTAGCTCCGAATCAGTCGAGAGCATTGTTGAAGCTAAGATAATGGCTGATGATATAACAAGATATCTGGATCATGTAAAAAAGGAATATCGGATTCTTATTGAACTGCGATGGAAAAAGGGATTATCCTATAAAGAAATCGCGGAAGAGTTGGACATCACTGAAGAAATAGTAAAACAGAAACTCTATCGGGCAAGGGAAGCTGTCAAGAAAAAAATGAGTTTAAATCGGGATGTGGAGAGCTTATGAGACATGATGATTTCGACCGTCAGTTTGATGAGGCATTCGAGGAAGCTGCAAAGCAATTGCAAACAGCTCCGGATAGCTCAAGTTCTTGGGATGAAGTCAGTAGGATAACTAAGAATATGAACAGACGAAAGCGATTTTATAAACGATTACAAGTATCTGCAGTGGTTGCATGTTCTGTCTTATTGGGGGCAATAATCACTGGCAGTCCCACTATCTCAAGGGCATTTTCACCCTTTATTCAGCAAATGAAAGCAGTTGAAAACAGTGTGGTTGGATTCTTTTTTGGGAATACCGGACAGACCGACAGATCCGCTAAAACTAGCCCACCTCCCGATGAAAAAAATGATAATCCGAGTGGAGCTGGCTCTGAAATATCAGGCGAAAAGAGAAAAGAAATCGTGTCACTCGAAGAAGCAAAGAAGAAAGTCAGTTTCCCCTTTCCGGCACTCCCTACTTTAGATACATTTCAAATCAAAGAGATAACTTTATTCTTTGATGAACAAATGAAGACCGCTACTCAAGCTAGAATTAATTATACTTCGGATGATCATATAAAGAAATTTAACATCTACCTTACTGAACTAACGCCCAGCACGGTGCTTTCCTCAGGTGGAAATAATTCAACTGGAGAAGTTGAAAGTGTTAAGTTGTATGCTGGAGGAGAGGGATTTATTGCTCCGGCCGGTGACAATCGGTTCAATATTGAGTTCCTAAGTAGAGCCGTCCATTTCATGATAATCGGTGATCTGAATAAAGAGGAAATCATTCAACTAGCAAATCAAATCAAAAAAGACACGGATGGTTGATTCCGTGTCTTTTATAATCTTTATTTTACATATACAAAGCCTCCGGTACGCTCTCCGTCTTCATAGACACCATGCTGTATCCAATGTACGGTTCTTGCTCTATAATAATATCCACCTGTTACTGTTTTTGAATGAGAGCCGACGTATTCATCAGTATTTGTTGTTGATAGATTAATAACAGAACCGACTAAATTCCAATTGCTCCCGTCCCACTGTTCTATGTATAACTTAGCACCAATTTGATTGACTGTGCTTGATGCTATCGTCGTTACTTCCACTTTTATTACATGACTTCCATTATCCTTCGCAGTATTAAATCCGTTATCCAAATATAAATGATAAGTATCAAATACACCAAATAGCTGAAAACTGTTGGGAGGAGGGGAAGTTTTAGGCTCTGTTTCGCCTCCAGATTCAGCATTTGCCTTTGCCGACAAATCAGAGACGACCATGAGTACACTTAGGAGAAGCAAACTTAACACCAATCTTTTCAGTACCATAACATCTTCACCCTTCGGTTATAATTTTGTATTATTATCATTAACAATCTGGATCTAGCATTGGTTACGGTTTGTCCATTAAAAAAGGTAATTTTTTTCGATATTTTCCTGGAAGGATTATTTGACTTGGGTATTTGGACGGATGATAAGTGAATGAATCAGGAAATTTGGAACCGATATTCTCTTTCAAGAAGAGATGTTGGTTCTTTTTTACTAATACAAAAGAGGATTTTGGAATAATTTGCCGAATTATATCGAGAAATGCAGAAACAAATAGACCGGAATATGAAACGAATATCAGCGTTAAGGAAATGGTAGAGAAAGAGTACCTGGAAAAACAAAAAGCACTTAAAATTAAACCCATAAGATGGACATTCAAAGATCAGGTTTTCGTTTTATTTGCAAGCTGCGGAATAAGGAGAGGGCGGCGCAGCTTGATCAACAATACAAACAGTATCTGGATTCCATTGAGCATGTGAATACAAAAATTGACGAGGGCTATACAGAGAAAATAGCAGCGTTAATCAAAACGTCTTGTTCGCGATAAGATTCCGCAGATTATTGAGGCAAACGGCAAAGCGTTTCGCACTCGCGTTCTGAGTACCGAAGAGTACAGAAGTGAATTACAAACAAAACTCGGGGAAGAGACCGAAGAGTACTTTCAGGCGAAGGATGGACTTGAAGCTTTAGAAGAGATAGCGGATATGCTTGAAGTTATTCGGGCTTTAGCGGGTGTCCATGGGGCAAGCTGGGAGCAGCTTGAAGCTATTCGAGTCCAAAAAGCAGAAGCGGCGGCTTCGAAGATCGGGTGTATTTGATCGATGTCGACGAAGCTTAACGTAAAGCTGATTACAGAGAATCTGGCAGATGAGCTCATTGCTGGGATGCAGAATGCCTCTGGTATTTATATTATGACTTCCTTTGTCATGCATTCAGGTGTCCGCTTGTTGGCTCCGCATCTTAAGAGAGCCTTGGATCATGGCGCTGAGGTCAGGATGCTTGCTGGGGACTACTTGTTTGTCTCCCAGCCGGATGGTCTTCGGGCTCTGAAAGAGATTGATGACCGCTTAGAAGCGCAATTATGGCGCAGTGCCGGAACCTCTTTTCATCCGAAGGCTTATTTACTTGATTATGAGAATGGCGAAGGGCTCTTGATTGTGGGGTCTTCTAATTTCTCGCTGTCTGCGATGAGAATGCAAATTGGCAGATGGCGTAAGCCAGGTTCTAGGGTGTACATAGGAAGGCCAGGGCGCGAAATTCAAATGGAATTTAATCCAGCTCATCAGGGATGGCAGTTTCATGCTGCGTATTTTCTGAAATCGGACTGGACGGATTCAAAGCAAGTGTTCCGTACTAATTCAGAAAACTTGGTCTCCACAATTCATGAATTGTACCCGGGAAACTAATTTATACTTAATATATTCATCAAAACACTAGAGAACAAGATGACTTGAGTTAAGCTAGACAAGGGTAAAAGTCATTTAAATAAAAAGACGAAGCCAATTATGGCTCCGTCTTTAGTAGGTTTGCATACCCTTTTAATCCTGGAGAATAAGGTCCTTTTTACAGATGAACTATTGCACCGAAATTACAGTCTCTAGTTCAGGGATGTATTTCTTGACCATATCTTTGTCTTCCCACCGTCCTTTAACCCCAGCTGGGGCTTGACCTTCGGATACGACTAAGTACGGTTTGATGGTTACGGTACGCGGTACAGTCTTGAAGGGTTCAAAGTAAATATTATAAGATTCGCTAATGGGGTGATAACCGATGGGCTTCAGTTGAACCCCATGTTCATCCACAATGTCAAACTGAAGAGCGATGATGCCCCCGTTAGCACCCTTGTATTCCGAAGGGATAGAAGCGAGCATTTCTTCTATGCTCTGGCCCGGTTTGGTTAGGTACTCAACGGATAACTGCGTTGTGATTGGGGTGATTTCCAGCCTGCTGATCTGCAAGTTAATGTTATCGTGATGCTTGGTCTCCTCTGAAGTTAGAACGGTAACGGGCGTTGATTTTGTAACAGGCAGCACGAATTGGAACGGGACATCGTAACCCTTTAACGTTACATTTACAGTCAAGTCAAACTGATCAGGGAACTGGATAGTCTGTGTTGTGCCCGGCTCTATATAAGTGCTGGAAACCTGAACGATTAGGCTGGAAGCAGTGTCACCGTCCATGTATTGGTAATCCCAGGCCAGAGGTTGGCCTTTATAGAGGACCTCAAACTTATCTACCGCCCCTTTGTTAGCATCGGAAGGCAGTAAATTGGGCTCCGAGTACAGACGGTTTCCAGGAGCGGTTACGTTCATAAGAATTCGGGTCCCATCAAATAACAACGTTGGTATATTCATAGTCACATTGCCATGGGTCACGATTTGGTTTACGTTTGTGATGAAATCCTCGGCTTGTTGAACACCGGGATCTTCGTTGTTTGCGCCCCATAATGAATAGATTTGTCCCAGAACCGGAATTTGTTTGAGTGCATCAGCTACTACGGGCGATACAAAGCCGGAAGCAATGAGGGTAAGTCCAAGGATGGCAGCGGCTGCAGTGGAAACCCACCACTGTTTAAAAGTTCTTGATACATTTGTCTTTCTCTGAATGGGGGAAATGGAATTACCGGTTTCCCTGATGATTTGGTAAGTCTCATTCAGTTTGGAGCGGGTAATATCCGATAACTGATCGGGAAGTAGGCTTTGGCAGTTTTTTAATTGTTCTTCTAACTTAGTGTTGACCATGTCGCAACTCCATTTCTTGATTGATTTGAGATGAATGCTTTAGCTTTTTTCGGGCGCGATGCAGCCGGGTCTTCACGGCTACCGTAGAAATTTCGAGAATGTCGGAAATTTGACTGATCGGCATGTCATGTAAATAATGAAGAAGAATGACAATCCGTAGGTTCTCCTCAAGATGTTGAACGGCATCCCATAATTCGATTTTCTCATAATCCTTGGAAGTGGAAGGGACGTCGGGAAGCTCTCCGTAAGGGAGGGCTCTTGAGCTTCTTTTGACCATTTTGTTGCATTCATTAATCAGAATCCGGAAGATCCACGTTTTGAAAAAAGCGGGCTCTCTGAGTGTATGGATGGACTTAAAGGCTTTAAGCATCGTCTCCTGCAGGGCATCTGCACAATCTTCGTCTTTGTTTCGAAATTGATTTAAGCTCACGGCGGAAGCTTGCAAGATAACCCGTCGCCAGATATGACAGAGGAACAGGACCTTTCGGGGTCCTGTTCCTCGTCGTTTGATATGTAGAAGATGTAAACGAAGAGCTGCTTTTTTGTGACAATATGGACACCTAAAATATGCAAGGGGGCTGTACATGACGAAACCAGATGAAATATGTTCGTCTCGATTTTCTTTACCGATATCATATGGATCTTAATCCTATGATAAGCTAATCATATGTTCGTCGGTTTAAATGGATTGACTAAGGAGAGATTCAATGGAACAGGACGTTAACAGTCCTATTATGCGTGAATTTAAACATAATCAGGACGTGCTTGTAGCCATCGGCAATGAAACACGCCAAGCTATTTTGATCACTTTGGCTCAGGAAACGCAGGACTTAGGCATGCGAGTGGGGGAAATCGGGCGGCACACGCATTTGTCCCGTCCTGCAATCTCGCATCATCTCAAAATCCTAAAAGACGCTGGAATTGTTAGCGTTCATAAAGAGGGAACCAAAAATTTTTATCGACTAAATGCCAGAAACAAGATGCAGGACCTACGAAGCTTGATTGACAAGATCTTGTCACTGTGCGAGTAAACGTACTATTACCTGAAAACTATAATAAAGGAGAAGGCCCATGAATCTGTCCAGTGAAGCCGTGAACGGAGTGGAAATTCCCCAACTGGGGTTTGGCGTATATAATGTCAAGCAGGGTAAAAATAGCAACTTTGAGCAAATCATTAGCGAAGCAATTAAAGCGGGATATCGTCATTTTGATACTGCACGCATCTATTTCAATGAAGAAGCCTTGGGGCATGCGATTGGCAATAGTGGTGTTCCGCGAGAAGATTTTTTTCTAACATCTAAAGTATGGACAACGGATCTTGGGTATGAGCAGACCCAACGGGCTTTTGAGAAAAGCTGTAAAAAACTGAATACTACTTATCTGGATATGTATCTCATTCATTTTGCCGGCCCCCACTATGTTGATGCTTGGAAAGCGCTAGAGAAATTGTATGCAGAGGGAAAGATAAGAGTTATTGGTGTAGCGAACTTTGAGATCGAGCACTTAGAGCATCTGAAGAAGCATGCGGAGATCATTCCAATGATTAATCAGATCGAGACTCATCCGGAATTTCAACAGCAGCCACTACGGGAATATATGTCTCGCAATCAGATTTTACATGAAGCATGGGGACCCTTAGGGCAAGGGAATAGATCTTTGTTTGAAAATGAGGAACTACAATCCATTGCTCGTCGTCATCAGAAGACGGTTGGGCAAGTTATTCTACGCTGGCATTTAAACCGCGGCACAATTGTCATCCCGAAGTCATCGAATCCTCAGCGGATCAAGGAAAATATCGACGTATTCAACTTCAATTTAAGTGAGAAAGACATGGAGCGGATTGCGAAATTAGATAAAGGAAAACGATATTCTGTAAACCCGAAGGGTTTTCAGGTGAACCCGATTGTTGTCAAGCTAACGAATCTATTCTTGAAGTTACGCGGATCATAACTGAATGGGAAGGAAGACGGCCAATTGCGTAATGCTGTGCAACGTATCCAGCATGGGGTAGATTGCAACAAGGAGCTTGCGAGACTACGTCCTGGGTGGGAGAGGATGGCAATTTTTTTATTAATCCATTCTACAATCCCCCTTGGTTTTCAACATCCTCCTACGAAAAGCCGCTTGACCATGCCGCTTCACATAGGTTGCTCCCTTGACAAAGCCGTTAGTACAAGCTACTCTTTATATAAGCGTTAACTTGTATAAATATAAATTTGTATAACAGAAAACTTGTATAACGCTAATTTGCGCATGGAAGTGAGTCATATGTTCAATCTAGAATCTTGTTTGGGAGAAGTAACCCGCACGGTGTCGGAGCTTGAACGAGAGGGAAAGCCTGCCCGCAACGTTACGCTGGAGCGCTCTTACGACACGACGCCGGACGATCTTTGGGATGCGATGACCAATCCGGAGCGTTTGCCTCGCTGGTTTGCTCCGGTCAGCGGTGAATTGAAGCTCGGAGGCCGATATCAAATCGAGAATAACGCAGGCGGCGTAATTACCGAATGTGTGCCGCCGCAATATTTCTCCGTGACCTGGGAATTCGGAGGCGGCATGAGTTGGGTCGAGCTGCGCTTAGCCGCTGAAGGGGAAAACCGGTCCCGCCTGACGTTGTCTCACATTTGCCCGATTGACGACCATTGGAGGACGTATGGACCTGGCGCGGTTGGTGTCGGCTGGGATCTAAGCTTGGTGGGGCTGGCATTCCACCTCTCGGCGAGAGATGCGGAACGTATAGATGAGAACGTTTTTAGCGCCTCCAGCGAAGGAAAGACGTTCATGGCCGACAGCAGCGAGGAGTGGCGGCGTGCGGCTGTTGCAGCCGGAGAGAATTTGTCCCAGGCTGAGGAGGCAGCGAAGCGGGTTACGCTCTTCTACACTGGCAGCGGGCCGCAGGAGGCGGAATGAACGCCTTCGACGTTCTCGGCGATCCAGTACGCCGCCGCATCTTGGTGCTGCTCGCTGAGAGCGAGCGCCGTTCCGGCGATATTGTCGAGGTCATCCAACAAGAGTTCGGCATTACCCAAGCCGCCGTTTCGCAGCATCTTCGGGTTCTGCGGGACAACGGGTTCGCCCGCGTAAAGGTCGATGAGCAGCGCCGCATCTATTCGCTGGACACCCAGCCGCTGCAGGAGGTCGACGATTGGCTCAATCGTTTCCGCTCCTTCTGGGAACCGAAGCTCAGTGCCCTTGAAACCGAGATCGCGAGAGGCAAAAAGAAGCGCCAAAGTTGAAGGTTCGTTCAACATTACTCTCAATCGGTAAAAGAACTTCTGGTTTAATTGTGGAATCGCAGCAATTTTGAATCGAAGAATAAAAGGAGGAAGATTTACTATGAATAAGGTGATACCTTTCTTAATGTTTCAAGATGGCAAGGCAGAAGAAGCGATGAACTTTTACACATTACTCATTGAGGATTCTGAAATTACAAGCATTGTTCGGTATGGAGCGAATGAACCCGGAGAAGAGGGGACCGTGATGCAGGCTACTTTTACATTAAAAGGGCAAGAGTTTATGTGTATTGACAGTAATGTCAAACATAAATTTACCTTTACACCTTCGTTCTCCATCTATGTTGCTTGCAGTACTGAGGAAGAAATTGAGGTGCTCTATGAGAAACTTAAAGAAGATAGACAAGCTCTGATGCCATTGGGCAATTATGGGTTCAGTAAAAAATTCGGCTGGCTGAATGACCGTTACGGAGTTTCATGGCAGCTTAACCTGATCTAATTAACGGTTGTGTAGAACATTGAAGTGCCCCTGCCAAGTAGACAGTATAAAAAAATTGGTTAGAAAATCCCCTCAGCCCAAATAAATAGAGCTGAGGGGATTTTCTTTTCTTATCGTTGTTTCGTCAGATAAAAGCTTTCTACCTTCAACGTACCCCAGAATCGTCTATGGAAGCCGCCGCGATCACCGTCATACTATGGAAAAGCATCCTGCCTAAAAAACGAGCTTATTTAATAATTTGAGACGTTTGACCGATTCGTTAAACAAATTCGATTAAACCATACACGTTGTATGCTGACACTTATGGGACGAGAGGAGGAGCAAGGCGTTTGAAAAATTACCGCTAAAACCTTCGGAGGATTAGCCTCGTCAGCCTATAACCGAGATTCAATGACAGTCGCCGCAAATGCAGCCCTAGGTGCCTACACGATTACAACAACCTCGACCTTCGATGGAAGCAAGAAAGGAACCGCAACAATTACAGTTACAGCCGCGCCGGCAGTAACTGTAATTGTCGATCCAAGCAGTGCAAGTGTTGACCAAGGAGGAAGCCAGTAGCTAACAGCGGCGGTAAGTGCAGTCGGTGGAGCAATTGTACGATTGAGCCGAAACAGACTGCTGCATGACAGGCATTTGATTCAATAACCCAGAAATTAACAATTATCACTTCTGCCTAACCTGAATGGCTAAGGGATCTTGCAACCTGCTGGATTACTGAATGACTTGTAAAAAATGAAACATGCAGCATGGAATTACATATACGAATTATTCACCTCTCGAAAACGCTTTATTTTTTGACATATTTATCTTATAACCTTTCACATGAAAAAAAGTATGCTGATATTATCATTTATAAATGAAGGGCTCTAACCACATCGTATTGAAATAGAGGCTATATTCCGGTTTTGTGGGCTGAAGGAAAAAATCGGGGTTTAAGTTGTGCTGGACAAGTGTTGGTAGCAAGTCGGGAAATTCCACCTTGACATTATGACTTATTAATCCTATATTAAATAAATTGATTGGATTAGTCGGTTATAGTTTACTTTTGGAGTGGGGGAGTCATCCATGAGTCATTATGGTGATACAGGAATCACTTGCAATCCGATACAAAGCCAATTCGGCAGTCTGGTGACAGCTATTGCCGAGAGCCACAGAGACCCGTCACATGCTATCCCGTTAGAATCATCCGCCCTGCCGAATCGGGATACGATTATTGACATCATTCATATGGTAAGAGAATTGGTATTTCCAGGCTATGTAGGGCAGCATAAGCAGCAATCCGGTTTGACGATCGAATACGGCATTTGCAAGCTGCTAATCAGCATTCATGAGAAGCTGCATGAGCAAATCGTCTGCGCACTTCATCATCACAAGAAAAACAAAGAAGGTTCCGAGCCCGATAATCACAGCGAAATTGAGCAAAAAGCCGAGGAAATTGTCAGCAAATTTCTCAGTAAAATTCCTGAGCTGCGGGGTGTACTCGCCACCGATGTACAAGCTGCTTTCGACGGCGATCCGTCAGCAGAAAGCGCAAGCGAAATTATTTTCTCCTTCCCTGGCATATTTGCGCTGCTCGTTTATCGCTTTGCCCATGAGCTTTACCTGTTATCTGTTCCGCTCATTCCGCGGATTATGACTGAATATGCACATAACAAAACTGGTATTGATATTCATGCCGGTGCAACCATAGGCAAATATTTCTTTATCGACCATGGTACCGGGGTCGTCATCGGCGAGACAACCGTCATCGGCAACGGCGTCAAAATTTATCAAGGCGTGACGCTTGGCGCCCTCTCAACAAGAGGCGGACAGAAGCTGCGCGGCGCGAAGCGGCATCCTACGCTGCTTGATAATGTCACCGTCTATGCCGGAGCGTCCATTTTGGGCGGGGATACGATTATTGGCAAGGATGTCATGATCGGCAGTAATGTCTTTCTCACCAAATCGGTGCCGGATGGCACGCGAGTCAGCATGAAAAACCCTGAACTGGTGTTCAAGGGGAAATCACCGCAAGATTTTGAGCAGCAGTTTGTGGCCGATTGGGTCATTTAATGCTGCTGCTCCATAGCCAGACAACAAAACGCAAGATTGCAGTTCCGGATGAGCGGGCTGAAGTCTTGCGTTTTTTGCTTGGGGATATACTGTGTACGGATTGGACAATAGGATCTACTTGCAAGGGTTAACCTGCTTTCTTGACTAGAAGTATTAGTATGTTCGTAACGTTACTTATATATTAGATCGGGTAGGTAACTAGAAGGTTACATGGAAATGGGGGCACATCGTATAAGATTTGTTCACACTGAGCACTCGACACATGTGGAGTGCGTAGTAATGATATATCGGGAGGATTGATTACATCCCTTGTCGAATAAGAAAAAGATAGCAAATCATCATGATAGGGGTTGCTAAAATGGCAAATTTGGGAGATAGCAAGAAACCTGCAATAATTAGAGTTGCAACGGAGGAACGAGCTCATGAAATTTATGCTTTGTGTGAGAAGAATGGTTGGAAAGTAGTCATTGGAATAGAACCTGATAAAGTAGAGGATATTTCGGATATTCAGAGGTTGCTCGGACACAAAGTAGAAAATACGAAAACGATATACAGTAACAATTCAATCGGTCGAAACGATCCTTGCACTTGCGGTAGCGGCAAAAAGTATAAGAAATGCTGTGGAGCGTGATACAGTGAAATTACTAAGGTATGAAGGTGGCGGTATGGATTGCATTATGCATCACTCTATGAATTTTT
Organism: Paenibacillus eucommiae; assembly: GCF_017874215.1. Taxonomy (GTDB): domain Bacteria; phylum Bacillota; class Bacilli; order Paenibacillales; family NBRC-103111; genus Paenibacillus_AI; species Paenibacillus_AI eucommiae. The sequence continues at coordinate 153,253 of NZ_JAGGLB010000024.1, read as the reverse complement.
GCCGGAAATTGCCGAAAAAGAAACAAGGACAGTATCCCTGAATAGAGACTATTCAGATCAAGTTCCATCAGGAAACTATGGTTTGATCGAGTATTACTGCATCGAACCGAAATGTGATTGCAGGAGAGTAATGCTGTATGTAATGTCCGAACGGGAGAGAAGTAATGTAGCAGTCATTAATTTTGGATGGGAAAGCCGGAGATTTTATGAGAAATGGCTCGGTGATAAGAATGAGGAATTGATTATGGAGTTAAAAGGCCCATGTTTAAACACATGGAGTCCTCAATCCTCTTATGCTCAGGAACTACTAACGATTATTAAGGATGTTGTTTTGAAAGATGCGGAGTATATAAACAGACTTAAAAAACACTATGATATGTTAAAACGCAAGATAAAGACTCAAGGTGATATGTCTGGGGATAGAGAGAGTAAGGTAAAGACTTCCGTAATTGTCGGTCGCAATGATCCGTGTACTTGTGGCAGCGGCAAAAAGTATAAGAAATGCTGTGGAGCGTGAAGAACAATTTAAAAAACGTAGGACAAGCAATCCTAAGCCAGAGGAAGCTGAGTGCAACCGATAAGACTCAAATCGGAGCTGTAGTTATTCTTCAGAAATAAATGAGATTGTCCATCCATTTGTCATTACGAGTATAGGAAATCCCGACTAGCTGATAACGGTACGACTGATGTAGTCAGACGACGATAGACGTTCGCCCGTGTATTGCCGTATCAGCCAATCTCTATCATCTACACTCGCTCCCATCTGATTGCTAGGTGGGGGCTATTTGACGTTCACGTTGACCAGGGATGGAATGCCCACATCTGGGGATACGCCATCTTGTGCATCGTAAATTTGCTGGCAGTCCGTTATCCATTTGATCGTAGCAGGTTCGGCACTTTGTAGCTGAGAGGGAAGGGATCAGGGGAGGATGAGTGTTAGCAGCAGCCCGCCCTCCGCTGAAATGAGTGTACTCCACTTAACGATGATTTTCATCGTTAAAGTAAGTGTTCCAGGTCAATCCGTCACGTTAACGATGTTTTTCATCATTAAAAGAGGCAGGATGGCCTCTCAGGGTGGTTAAAAGGGATTTTAACGATGATTTTCATCGTTAAAGCAAGGTTGTGGAGAGGATCTGCTACTTTAACGATGAAAAACATCGTTAAAGCATCAACTCCTCTCAGCTGCGCGTTCTCTTCTTCCCCAGCGCCAGCGCCCGCTAGGAAATCTCTACTAACGAAAAGAAAAACCCTTGCTGGCAGTCCGTTTGAGCTTGGTGTTCGTGTGATTCGTGCGATTGTAGCCAAAGAGAGGTAAGGGGTGTGGGAGGAAGAGCGAAAGCGTCCGCCTTTAAAGATTTGTTCCTACCTCCTCATCCATTCCATTCAAGGGAACAAATCTTTAACAGCGGCTGGAGCCCACACCCCTTCCCTCCACAACGTACCCAAGTCGCGAACACGCTCATCAAAGGACACCGCAAGGGACTGTTGACAAAAGCCAATTTTACGAAAAATGACTTTTAGATACCCAGTGTTTATGCGGGTTCTCAAACGTCAATTTCGTCAATAAGGTAATTTGTCAACAGTCCCGCAAGGCATTTTTCTTATCGGATCATTGTCGGTTGATGTTGTTTTTGCGAAATTGGGTGGGGGACTGGCCTTTAAACTTTTTGAACAGTTCGTCAAAATAGTTGATCGAACCGATGCCGACTTGTTCGGCGATGAGAGTGATCGGGAAATCCGTTTGGACAATCAAATCTGCCGCTTCATTGATTCTGTACGAGTTCAGATACTCGGTAAACGTACGGCCCGCTGTTTTTTTGAACGTACGGCAAAAATGATGAATGCTCATGTTGGCGAGCTTCGCGGCTTCCTTTACCGAAATTTTGTCCATATAATGATTGTTGACGTGGATCATGACATTCTTGAGCTGCTCGAAATGACGCTTATCGGCTTGGCTGTCACGGAGGATTTCGCCTTCTGCCGCGTGCTTGGAACAAAATAGAATCTAAGGCCAAAATTATCCGCATGATGACAGAGAATCCTGCAAATTTTTATGATATGGAATTTTCAATAGCTTTGTGTTGTTCATTGTTTTCAAATGCCACAGTAAGACGTGGTAAAGGTATACCTAACTTTTTTGCTTCTCTCACAACTTCAAGTACCGCAAAACCTGCTTTACTATTGTTGTATTCGATGAAAAGTCGTGGTAAGCTGCCCTTTGCAAAAATAACCTTGTTAAAAAGCATACCGAGAAGTGCTGGTGGAATCTTAGTTAACAGTAGAGAAATCGTATCAATCTTTGCACCTCTTGCTTTAAGTACAGGGATAATTCCCCTCATATTCTTACCAACATTTGCGAATGAGTCACTATGATTCATGAGTGCTGGAAAACTTCCCAGTTTTAACACCTCGGTCTCTATAGCCGCATTCATGGCAAAGTGATTCCATAGCCAGTTTTGCATATCCTTTATCCAACTAATTTTAAAATGGGCACTTTCAAATAGTTCTTTGACCTTGTTGTTAATATGTTCAGTGCCTACCCGTGGTTTTTCCAGAAATAGCATTTTCAAAAAGCCACCTCTAAGCCTATTGTCCGCGATGCCGCCGCCTCCTCCTGGGAACCCAAAGACAACATTGTTCATAGACAATGGTGAGATCGATGATTTCAAATCTTGCCAAACGTTATTGAAAATTAGGACAGGGGTGTTTCCAGCAGCAGTCGATAGTAATTGTGCTGCTTCTGGAAGTTGTTCCGTGTTGACACTCACAATAATGAGATCATAATCTGGGCTCATCTCCTCATGCAGTTTGACGTTCCAGCTTTCTTTTATTAGCTGTTTCCCTCTTCGTGCGTCCCACATTTCAAGCTCTATGTTGCTTCCGAAGGTTTCTTTTCTCCCTTTTCTAACGTAAAACTCAACTGTATGCCCTGCCTTTTCAAAAGCCCAAGCATATTGGGTCGATATTACACCTCTACCGAAGAATAAAATTCTCATATTGCCTCCTAAACATATATATTAATCCTTGTTAATGATCAAACAACGTGTTGTATAATGTTATTGTATAGATTCACTATACGGTCATCAACCATCAGATTTTTAATATCTGTCGTATAATCGATTGAACAGAAAAATGGAGGCAAATAATGAATAAGCAACCTGAAATTACGGACAAAACAAGGCAAACATTTATAAATGTATTCTGTGATCTATATAGCCAAAAACCAATTGAAAAAATATCCATTCAAGAGATTGCTAACCAATCAGGATATAATCGCAGTACATTTTATCAATACTTTACGGATATCTATGAGTTGTTGGACTGCGTTGAAGAGCGTGTCTTGAAATCCATTAACGAGGAAATGGCAGGCAGAGAGTTTTCTACACATACTTTCCAAGATGCACTTCAATGCTTGGAAAATGCAGAGGAAATTTCAGTTCTTAAAGCCCTCTTGGGCGACTATGGTTCTGTTCATTTTGTTGAACGCCTGAAAAGAGAAATTCCCTTTGAGAGATTGATTGTGGACTTTCCAACAAATGATGTCTTAGCACCATACATAATTGAGTTTTACATATCAACATTAATATCTATGTTTCGCCTTTGGATACGCAACGGCAAAGATCTATCGTCGGAAGAATTGGTCAAGTTGGTAGATAGCCTATTTGCAAATGGGATAACACCGTATCATATCTTTGGCATGGTCAATCCGCGGCGCCCTGATTCGAATAAAAAGTAAGGGGACGAGGAGAAAGAGAATGAGGGACTTTAATATCGGCTCATCTTGCCATTTGGCGGGTATCATTGGCGCATTCTTGATATACAGGGCAATACGGCCTTGATTTTAACTGAACACATGATCGAACAACACTCCTATATTACTGACAATGAAAAAAATACGGTGAGCGGCAGTATGAAGTTGATTTTATCAATCAAACGGCAAAATCAATAAATTACGAAACCCGCCCATGTGGAGTGCGTGGTAAGGATATATCGGGAGGATTGATTACATTCCTTTATCAAATAAGACAAAGACAGCAAATCATCATGCTAGGGGTTGTGAAAATGCAAATTTGGGGATTGCAAGAAACCTGCAATAGTTAGAATTGCAACGAAGGAACGAGCACATGAAATTTATGCTTTGTGTTAGAAGAACGGTTGGAAAGTAGTCATTGAATAGAACCTGAGTCGAAACGATCCTTGTCCTTGCGGCAGCGGTCTGAAGCATAAGAAATGCTGCGGAAAGTGATGAAGGCGAGGTTGAGCGCGCCGGGCTTTACGTGTAAATCTTTTTGTAGTTTAAATAACCTATTGCGCCTCCCTTCGTAAATTGATATTGTTACTTTTGGACTATATCTCTGCTTAACATGCACAAGAGGAAAATGAAGCAGGGCGGCGAACGGGGGATCAATTTGCTACGAAAACAACGTTGGGTATTCGCGCTTATCCTGCTTATCAGCGGCGGCATGTTCGCCTGCTGGAGCCCATCCGCCGGAGCGTCATCCCTGGAGAAAGCTTACGATGCCGCCGTGGGCGGTATCGTCGATCTGCGTCTGGACGACAGCCCGAAGGGCAAACAATCTGTCAAGCTGGCAGGAGCATGGCTATTTTATTGGCAGCGATTGCTGACGCCGGCCGAGTGGCAGCGGGAAACATCGCCCGTTTCCTATCTTAATGTGCCTCTATCCTGGAAAGCGGAGCCTGCTTCGACCGGTGTCGATTCACCGTACGGCTACGGTACGTATCGGCTGGAGCTGCATATCGCCCCGAATCAAATCGGCCAGAGTAAGGCGTTATTTATCCGCTCGATTGGCAGCGCCTACCGGATTTGGATCGACGGAGACGAGAAGCTTGGGCTTGGCACCGTCGGCACGAACCGCAGCGGAGAAGTGCCGGAGTCGCGTATCAATCTTCTGTTTTTTCAACCGCAGCAGGATACGGTCGAGATTGTCATCCAGACGTCAAACTTTTCGTTTCGCGAAGGCGGCATCATCGGCGACATCGTTTACGGCGATACGGCAGCGCTCATTCCGTCGATCGTCCGATCACTGCTGTACGATTTGTTTCTCGTCGGCGGGTTTCTGCTGATCGGCCTTTATCACATTGTCATTTACAGGTTGCGCCGAAAGGATATGGCCGCGCTGATCGTCGGCGTCGTCTATGTCGCGTTCGCCGCACGCACGCTGTTCATCAATGGCTACGTCTCGTCGCTCGTGCTCGGCATCGACAGCTGGGAGCTGCTCGTTAAGCTGGAGTACGGAACGGAAATTATCATTTTCCTGTTCCTTGCGCTGCTTATGCACCGCATGTATCCGTCGGAAACGCACCGGCTGGCGTTACCGGTGACAGGCGTGTTTGCGGCTTTGCTGGCCGTTTACGTCATGGCCGTTCCGGCGCGCGTCTTTACGCAAACGATGATCATTCAGTCGGCGGCGGAAGCGCTGATCATGCTTTATTTCATTTTTTACGTCGGGGCGAAAGCCGTCGTACGCAAAAGGGAAGGCGCTGCATTGCACTTGATCGGCATGGGGGTGCTGATTGTGGCGCTGATCAACGATACGCTGTACTGGGCTCGCGTGACGGGGACTAAGGAATGGTTAGGCGAAGCGGCGATCGTCTTCCTGCTGCTGCAGGCGCTTATTATTTCGTACCGCTATTCGTTGCTGTCGCAGCGGAACGATACGCTCGTCACCGAGCTTGGGCAAATGAATGCGACGCTGGAAGACCAGGTGGCGGCAAGAACGCGCAAGCTGAACGAAACCAACGAGGAACTGTCGGAAATGAAGGCGCTGCGGACGAAAATGCTGGTCAATATCGCCCACGACCTCGGCACTCCGCTGATCGGCGTACAAACGTATTTGCAATTGATGGCGGAAGGCAAGCTGGCGCCGGGAAATCCTGATATTACGAAGCTCTTGATCGACAAGACGGCGTATATCCGCCAGCTGATCGACGATTTGTTCAAGCTGTCCAAGCTCGAATCTCGGGCGCAGCCGCTGCTTCTGGAGCCGGTCGACGCCGCGGAGTGGATGGCCGAGCTGACCGAACGCTTCACGGCCGACCTCGGTGCGAGCGGGATGCGCCTCGTTAACGATATCGTGAGGACGAGCGTTGCAGGGATGCCCGTTCGGCTGCGGATCGATCGATATCGGTTGATGCAGGCTCTGCACAATATGATCGATAACGCAGTCAAGTTCAGCAAGGACCGCAGCGACACGATTGTACTGCGTGGGTATGCAGAGCCGTCGGCCGAGCTCGGAGGAACCGCGTTCGTCATCGAATTGGAGGATCGCGGCGTTGGCATTGCCGCGGGCGAGCTGCCGCTCGTGTTCCGCCGATTCTATACGAAACGCGGAGGCAATGAGCAGGGAAGTGGCCTTGGCCTTGCGATCGTGCGCGAAATCGCTCTCCAACACGGCGGCGCCGTCGATGTCGCCAGCGAACTTGGCCGGGGCAGCACGTTCCGCATCTTGCTGCCGGTTGCGGACGAACGGGGAACGGCTTGACCTGTCGCAGGAAAACAAACAAGGCAACGATCGTGGCGGCTCAGGCCGTGCGATCGTTGCCTTGTTCGTTTGTTGTGGCCATTGAGTTAGGGTCCGAGTCCGCACGAGCTGGCGCCGCAAGCGCTGGTGACGAAAGCGGAAGCGGCTACGATGCTGCAGCGGCTGCTAAGGTCGTCCGGCCTGATCTGATCGGCTGCCGGCTATGATGCTGGCAGCTATGGTATCAGCCGCACCTTGCCGCGCCCAGGCGGCGATTTGTCCGGCGTCGGCAAACGGCTGCAGCTTCGCATCCGCATTGGCCGAAGCCAGCCGATCTTTCAGTCCGGTCATCGTCATTGCTTTCGCAATCATCGTCATCGCCTGCTCGCGAGTCACGCTGTCCCCCGGCTTGAAGCTGCCGTCGCCGAAGCCTTCGATCAACTGGTGCGCATAGGCGGTGCTAACCGCATCCGCATACCACGCGGCAGCGTCGACGTCGGCGAATACCGCCGCTCCGCGTTCCAGCCGCAAGCCGAGACCGCGTACGAGCATCGAGGCGAATTCGGCGCGCGTCACCGCGCGATCGGGTGCGAAGCGAGTCTCGTCTATGCCGTTCACGACCATTCGCGAGCCCATGTCATTGACGGTGTCTTGCGCCCAATGGCCTTCGACGTCGGAGAAGGTAATCGGGTGCCAGACAACCGAATACGTACTGTTCGTCAAGCTGCTTACGATCGCCACGTAGCGGCCGTCGGTCGTCCGTTCGACTCGCGTCGGAACGTGACGCACGGTGCCGTCTTTCTCGACGACGACAGCCGTTGTGATGCGCGATGGATCGACGTTGTTGGGCAGCACGATCGTCCGTTCCACATAAGCGTTGAACGCCGACACCTCGATCGAACGATCGCCGTTATTCGCAGTGATAGCAAATTCCAGCGGTGGCAGGACGAGCCCGAATCCGCCCAGCTCGACAATCTGCACCGTATCCGCCGGCGGTTCTGCGATTTCAATCCGGATGATGATGTCCTTCGGCGCCACCCCGCTTCCCAGTTGCTCGGAAATGGCGTCGATGTTAATTTGCCGCGCGGGAAGCCTGTAGGTGGCTTTGTCGGTTTTAAATTCGACGATCGCCTCTTTGCTTTCCATATGGAGGAAGTGACGTTTCGTCACGATTTTACGAAATCCGACAAGAAACGAGTGTCTGTTCCCACCCCTGCGCTTGTGGCCGCCGGACGGCGGAAATGGTACTATAGAGGAAAAGACAGGATGGGAGCGTGTGGATAATGGACAAGCTGAAGGTGTTGATCGCCGAAGACGATCATTTGCTGCGGACCGGAATCGCGCTTATTATCGATGCCGAGCCGGACATGGCGGTGGCCGGCTCCGTGGAGGATGGCGAACAGGCGCTCGCCGCGATCGAACGCAGCAAACCTGATCTTGTGCTGCTCGACCTGCAAATGCCGCGCATGGACGGCATCACCTGCATCCGGCACATCCGCCGCCTGCATGCTGACCTGCCGATTTTGATATTGACCACATTCAACGAAGAAGAATATATATTTCAAGGTCTGGCATACGGAGCGAACGGTTATTTGTTGAAAAATCTCGACTTTCGTCAGTTGACGCAGACGATCCGCGATGCGGCGCAGGATCGGAGCGTGCTGCCCGCCGAAGTGGCCGCCAAAATCGCCCGCTACGTCATGAACGACGGCACTTATATGAAAGAACGCGGGTTGGTCCTCTTCTTCGAGCGCAACCCTCACTTTTCGCCCAAAGAGCAGCAACTGATCAAGCTGCTGCTCGGCCGCCTGTCCAACAAAGAAATCGCCTCGCAGCTATTCCTGGCCGAAGGCACCGTCAAAAACGCGTTGACAAGGCTCTACGAAAAATTGGAGGCGGACAGCCGCATCGATGCGATTCATAAGCTGGAAGCCTTGCTTCAGGAAGCGAACTGACTGTAACGAAACGGCAAGAGCAGCTTATGGAAGAGGTCAGGAAACAAAAGTACACTTAAATGAAGAAAATCCGATTGCAGGAAATGCATCCATCTCATATGCTCGGTTCTATTGGTAGCAGATCCACATAATGACGGCGGTGTCTGTCTGATAAGGAGTGATTGAGATTGAAGGATGTACCAGTACTGATCGACACGGATGTGCATAATGCCCTGCGAAGCGCAAAAGATTTACTCCCTTTTCTGCCGAAGGTGTGGCATTCGCAATGGATCTCCAGCGGGATTGGCGTCGGGGCTGTGTATACGTCCCCCATAGGCGGGAGCCGGAAGGATGCCGTTCCCGAGCAAGGCGGGAGCCCCGGCAGCGATCCCCACTTCCTCTTGAAGCATCATATGGATGCGTATGGGATTGATTACGCGATACTGACCGGCTCCGGGTTGCTGGTCCTCTCGCTCCAACCCGACCCGGATTATGGCAACGTAATCGCTGCGGCATGCAATGATTGGATGGCGGAGCATTGGCTTGCGGTTTCGCCGCGTTACAAGGGATCTATATTCATCAATGCATCAGATCCTCAGGCGGCGGCTAAGGAAATTCATAGAATCGGGCATCATCCGGATATGGTGCAAGTAATCATGGCTAGTGCCGCGCGTTTCCCTTATGGGCAGCGGTTCTATCATCCAATCTATGAAGCAGCTGAACAGTACGGGCTGGCGGTCGCCATCCATCCGGGAACGGAAGGCCGCGGCATATCGGGGGCTCCGACTCCATCTGGATACCCCACCCGATATATGGAGTGGCATAACATATTGCCGACGAATTATATGACCCATATTAATAGTCTGGTTTGCGAAGGGGTGTTCGAGAAGTTCCCGCGGCTTCGTTTCGTTGCGATCGAGGGTGGAATCGCCTGGATGCCGCATCTGATGTGGCGCATGGACAAGAACTACAAAGCGCTTCGTGACTCTGTGCCTTGGCTAAAGCGGTTGCCCTCTGAGTATATCCGGGAGCATATCCGGCTGACTACACAGCCGATCGAGGAGCCGGACGACCCGGAACAGCTCTTGCAGATCTTGAAGATGATAGATGCGGAGAAGACGGTTATGTTCTCCTCCGACTACCCGCATTGGGATTTCGACAACCCGCGTATGGCATTGCCGCCGATGCCCAAGCCGTTGAAGCAGCGAATATTAGCCGGGACGGCTATGGATCTGTACGATCTGCATAAGCGGCCGGAGGCACGACCATGACGCGTTATTATGCGGGGACCTTGGCGGACATCCCGGCAACCGGCGGCAAGATCGTAAGCATCAAAGGGATGGAGATCGGGCTGTTCCGCGTGCGGGGCCAACTCGTAGCATGGCGCAATGTGTGTCCGCATGCAGGCGCTCCCGTATGCAGAGGACCTGTCTGCGGCACGAGGCTGCCTTCCTTGGTATACGAATACGAATACGGGATGGAGCACGAAGTGCTGCGATGTCCCTGGCATGGATGGGAATTCCAATTGACGAACGGGGAGCATCTGGTGGATCCGACTATGAAGCTGCGCGGCTTCCCGGTGGAAACCGAAGGCGACCAGGTATACGTGATAATGGGGTAAATAATGGGATAAATAGGAAGCGATAACTCCTTGTCGGACTTAGACGGCGGGGAGTTTTTGGCGTGGCTTAAGAAAGTGCTATCCCTTGAAACGGGGGCGATAAAAGTGTGATTGCCGGAAATGTCCAATCCTTTTATATTCAAGACATAAATAAAGAGGTGGAGAGAACCTTGCAAGTCTATAACCCAAGAGGAGGAAAACAGCGAGGAAGTCAGGAAGGCATAGGGCACCTGGGAATTCGTTTCATGTAGGCCAATGAGAGGAGCATGAGCTTGAATATCAAAAGGAACCATGTAAGTATGATGTCGAAGCTGCTGGTGTTTGTATTAACGGTATCCTTGTTTGCTCAGATTTTCTCCGGAACGGTATTCGGCCTGGGGGATGAGAGCGAGTCGGGCATCGAGCTGGTGTCGGGCGGCGTGGGCCAGGCGGTCGTCATTACGAGCGTCTATGCGGAGGATAGAACCTTATCCGCCGCCCAAACGCTCGTGAATTATGTATTTCAATCCACGGGTGCGACGTTCCCGATCATGACGGAAGCGGACTATGAGGCCGATCCGAACCTCGCAAGCAAAGCGCGGATCTATGTGGGGACAACGGGCGCAAGCGGGGACCCGGATGCGCAGGACAAGGTAGATGCGCTCGATAATGACGGTTTCGTGATCCTGCCTTACGACGATACCATCATCATAAAGGGGCCGACTGCATGGGGAACCGAATTCGGCGTTTATGAATTTCTTGAACGTTATCTCGGAATACGCTGGTTGTTCCCTGGAACGGACGGCGAGGACGTGCCGCAGCTGACGGCTCTTTTGGTGCCGTACGGAGATGTGATCCAGGAGCCGGCGTTCAAGAGCCGGGTCTTCAGTCCGATCAACGAAGATGGGAAAAGCAGTTATGCCGTACAGAACTTGTGGTCAGAACGCAACCGGATGCACTACCGGGATAAGTTCCATCACAATCTGTACAAGATGTTTCCACCTTCCAAGTATGGAACCACCCATCCGGAATATTATCCGGCTGTCCCTAAGGATGATACGGTGGGGGCGGGCTGGCAGCCTTGTCTGACAAACGCAACTGCGCAAGAAGCGATCGCTACGATCAACCAGTATTTCACGGATCATCCGGAAGAGACCGCATATTCGCTGGCTATCAACGATTCTGGTGGCTTCTGTGAAGAGAATCCTAAGGAAATTTATTACCATTGGGTCAATCAGATCGTGGAGGAGGTGCTGCTCGTACATCCGGGCAAACAATTCGGTGTGCTGGCCTATCAGGATGTCAAGCAGCCCCCGACATTCGCGCTCAATCCTAACATCGTGGTCTACATTACGCGGGACCGTTGGAACTGGATCAATCCTGCCCGCAAAGCAGCCGATCTTCAGCTTCATGCGAATTGGGAAGCAGTGGCCAGCCGTATTGGCTGGTACGATTACCTGAACGGGACCCCCTATCTGCTACCCCGGATCTATAATCACCTGATGGCCGATAATTATGAGCTCGCCCAAGACCTAGGGGTAGAGGGCCAATACGCGGAGCTATACCCGAACTGGGGAGAAGGCCCGAAGCCCTGGATCTCCGCTAAGCTGCAGTGGAATCCGGATCTGGATGTGGACCAGCTCACAGAAGAATGGTACGATCGTGCCGTGGGGCCGGCGTCCGCACCGTATTTGCAAGCCTATTACGATCATTGGGAGGCGTTCTGGACCGATCGGGTGAAAGCATCCCCCTACTTTGCTGCTCCTTCCTCCATCCGGCCGGACTATATAGAGCTGGTCACGCCGGATGAGGTCGGGCAGAGCCGGGAATGGCTGGAGATGGCCGTAGCCCTTGCCCAGACGGATAAACAGGAAGCCCGCGCGAACATGCTGCTGAGAGCCTTCGAATATTTCGAAGCGTCCGTGCTCAGCTATCCGCAAGCCGTGGACCCGCCCGCAAATGAGACAGAGGCTCTCGCGATGCTGGAGCAAGCCGCCGGAAAGTATCAGGAACGCCTGCAGATGGGGCAGAAACGGCTCGACCTGCTGACGGAATTCAAGACGGACCCGGTCCTCATTCATATGTCCAGCGCTTTATCGAAGAGCACGCTAGTCTGGTCCGGTTACAATGTGAGCGAATTCTGGTCGCTTGTGAATTATATGAAGCAGCATGAGCCTTCCGGCGGTCCCGTGACCGACCTGACTGCCCAGTTGTCGGGAGGCTTCATTCCTTCCTCGCGCGAATATGCGCTGCTGTTGCAGGCTGCTATGTCTTTGTCGAATCTGATAGTCAATCCCTCCTTCGAGGTTGGAACCGATCAGGCCCCCCCTTGGGACGTATACAAAACGACGGGAACTAGAAGCTTCAGCCGCATAGAAGGCACGGCTCTGACTGGGAACGCGAGTCTGCTGGTGGAGGGTTCGGGCTGGGGAGGTCCCGGTCAGATCATCGCGGGCGAGGGAGGGTTTGCAAATATGCAAGTCAGCTACAAAACTGTATCAGCGGTCGTCTATGATCGGGACGTGATACAGATCGGGTTGAATTTGCTAGACGAGAACGGGGACCTCATCAAGAAAAGCTCGGTCCGTTCCGAGATCTTCCCGCTATCCGCGGGATCGGGGACATGGGCAACCGCTTATTTGAACGGAGAAATTCCGGAGAAAATTGGCAGCGTTCTAGTTAAGAAGCTGCAGCCGGTCATTCTGGTGGAGAGCGACCATCCGGTAGAGGTGATCCTCGATGATGTGAAGGTGTACAATCTCAGAAGCTCTTCGGTTCCCAGCGGGAGCGCAACGGTAACCGGGACAGTGTACAGTTCGGGTCATGCGCCGCTCAGCGGAGCGACGGTCACGGTAACCGGGACGGTATACGATGCAACGACCGATACGCAGGGGAAATATACGATTGCTGGCATACCTCCCGGGGTCCATACAATTACAGTAGCGCACGCCGTCTATGACGACGTCGTCACCGAAGAGTTCGAGCTGGCCAAGTGGGAGATGAAATCCGTCAACGTCTCCATGACGGACGAGGTCCCGCCTGTCCTCTCATCCGTAGCCGCCGGTCCGGTGCCGATCGGCACCCGAATCCCGGCGACCAGCTCGGAGAGCGGCATACTCTACCTGGTGCCCGGCAACATAACGCCGACGCTGGCGAATATAGAGGCTGCCGCCAACGTGACAGTCGGCAATACGGTCTACGGCACGCGAACCTCCGTCAAAGCGGGAGTGGCCGGTGCCCTGAACACGGCCGCATTCGCAGCGGGCAGCTACAAGGCCTACGCGGTTGACGCCGCGGGCAATGTTTCTACCGCCTCGGCGGCGATTGAAGTAGAGAGCCCGCCGCTTCCAGCGACGTGGACTCTCAATCCGTCCTTCGAGTCCGGCACGAGTACGGCCGACCCGTGGACGTTATCCTCGAATACAACCTTGACGAGAACATTCGAGCGCGTGGCGGGAACCGCTTATTCGGGAACTGCCAGTGTCCTCGTCAGTGGGACTGGATACGGCGGACCAGCCCAGACGTTTAATGTCCAGCCAGGTGATGCTACCGTCAAGCTGCGTTATAACACCGCATTAGGCGTAACCGGCAATGCGAATATCGGGATCGGCTTGTACCTCCTGGATGCGGCGGGGAATAACGTGCACTCCACGGCGATCAAGCCAGCTCAGAAGCTGCTTACGCAATCCATCGGAGCCTGGGGAGAAGCCTCATGGGATGTGACCATTCCCGCCAAGTTCCCAGGGACAAATACGGATGTGAAAAAGGTCAGGCTGGTCGTGCTGGTGTATAGTCTGACTCCGGTATCGGTGTATGTGGATGATGTCGATTACATCAGCCCGTAAGGGTTAGAGATTAGGATTAGAAGCCTGACTGGCCGCCCCCAGTCAGGCTTCTTTCTATATGCTGCAGGAGCTCCGCCAGTCCTAATCTTATGAGATGGATATGCATGGAAACGGCAGTAGAAAAGAGTGCGATTGCAGGAAATTCGGGCCGTCGGTATAGTCAGGATTAAGAATATGCCAAAGAAAGCGAGCCGAGATCATGAATATGAACTTGAAGCCTACAGCATTAAGCCCGCCCAACCATACGGCCGAAAAGGCCAAAGAACGGACGGCGGCTATCCGCAAGAGCAGCCTGTGGAATCGAATCAAGCGAGATAAGTACTTGTATGTATTGGCGCTTCCCATGCTGGTGTTTTTCCTTTTGTTCAAATATGTGCCCATGTGGGGAGTGATCATCGCTTTCCAGAACTACTCGCCGATCGAGGGCGTGCTGCACAGCCCCTGGGTTGGATTCGAGCATTTCCAGCGATTTTTCTCGAATGACGACTTTTGGCTACTGCTGCGCAACACGATGGCCATGAATATTTTAAACCTGATGTTCTTCTTCCCGTTGCCCATTGTGATCTCGCTTCTGCTTAACGAGCTCAGCAGCAATAAGTACAGACGGATCGTGCAATCGATCATTTACCTGCCGCATTTCCTGTCCTGGGTAATCATTATCGGCATCTGCTTCCTGATGATGTCCTCGGACGGCGTGTTCAATAAGTTGCTTGTAATGGCTGGCTTCGCCAAGTTTGATTTTCTGACGAATCCCAATGCGTTCTGGGGGATCTTGACGGTGCAGTCGATCTGGAAGGAGGCCGGGTGGGGCACGATTATTTTCTTGGCCGCTATCGCAGGCGTGGATACGCAGCTCTATGAAGCCGCCCGAATGGACGGTGCGGGAAGGTTGAGACAAGCGTGGCATATTACGCTGCCCTCTATCCGGGGGGTGATCTACATTCTGCTGATCTTAAGAATCGGGCATCTGATGGACGCGGGTTTCGAGCAGGTGTTCCTGATGATGAACGGGGCGGTGGCCGAAGTAGCGGAAGTGTTCGATACCTATGTGTACCGCAACGGGATTCGCCAAGGGCAATTCAGCTACAGCACGGCGGTGGGATTGTTCAAATCCGTCGTAGGCCTGCTGCTGGTCATCGGGGCGAACCGGTTAGCCAAACGTGCCGGGGAAGATGGCTTATATTAAACTGACAACACTTGCAGAAGGAGGATGAACATGAAGTCTCGTATGACCGATCGAAGTTTTAACGTGTTGAACATAACGTTTCTTGCGATTATCGCACTTATTACGTTATTCCCCATTTATTACATATTCGTCGTGTCGTTCACCGATCCGGACGAATATATGACCAAGGGGCTTGTCTTATTTCCGCAGCACTGGTCGCTAAAGTCGTATCAATATTTGCTGTCGAACTCGTCCTTCGTCAGAGCATCTGGTGTCAGCGGGTTCCTGGCTTCAGTGGGTACCCTGCTCAGTCTGACCGTCACGGCGGCCGGAGCCTACGCGCTCTCTCGCAAAAGACTAACTGGCCGCAAGCCGATCCTGATGCTCATTCTATTAACGACCTTGTTCCAGCCGGGACTTATTCCCCCCTACTTGCTGATGCGCGATCTTGGTCTGATTAACAGTATCTGGGCGCTGATCCTGCCTGTCTTGTCGAGCGGGTGGTATGTGATCCTGATGAAAGGGTTTTTCGACAGCATTCCAGACAGTCTGGAAGAAGCCGCGACCATCGACGGCTACAGCGATCTCGGCATCTGGTTCCGCATCATATTGCCGCTTTCACTGCCAGCTATGGCTGCTTTCGGATTATTTTATGCGGTGGCTTACTGGAATACCTTTTTCGCAGCGGTGCTGTACATCAACAATCCGGAGAAATGGCCGCTTCAGATCTTATTGCAGACGCTGCTCATCGATTCGTCCTCTACCGCTTCCGGCGACATCGCCCAAGAGCTGGCCTCCCAGCAGCGGCTTCCGTCAGAGACGTTGAAGATGGCTGCGGTAGTGATCGCTACGGTTCCGATTATGATGGTTTATCCGTTTTTGCAGAAACATTTTGCCAAAGGAGCGATGGTCGGCTCGGTCAAAGGATGAAAGAGTTTGCCTGCTAACAGGCAGACTTTCATGATATAAGTAATTCAATTATAATAGGAAAAGGTGATCTGATTGAGAAAAAAGAAAATATTAACAATGATCATTCCTCTAGTGCTGACCCTTGCGATGGTCGTATCCGGCTGTTCGAAGAGCGCCGGGGAGCCAACTGCGGGCACGGGGGTAACGAGCCCGTCTCCGAAGGTGTCCGCTGCGCCAACGGATATCAGCATCATGCTGATTCAATTCACCCCGGAGTCCTTGCCGGCAGACAATCCGGTCTTGAAGGAAATCGAGAAGCGCACGAACACGAATATGAAAATTACATGGGTCCCGAAAAACAATTTCGATGAAAAAGTAAGCGTTACCTTAGCGGCTGGCGATCTTCCAGACATGATGCAGATCAATTCGGTCTTCGCTCCGTTGGTGAAGCAAATGGCAAAGCAAGGCTTATTCTGGGACATCACGCCATATATCAAAGACTACAAGAACCTGTCCGCGCTGCCGAAGGATACATGGGAGAATTCCAAAATCTACGGAAAAAATTATGGAGTTCCGCGGGTTCGTCCATTGGACGGCGGAGGCGGTCTGCCGATGCTGCGGATGGATTGGCTGAACAAGCTGAATCTGAAGATGCCGGAAACGTTGGATGAGCTGTATATTGTATTGAAGGCGTTTGCAGAGAACGATCCGGACGGCAATGGCAAAGCGGATACGATCCCTTTCGCGGGCGAGGTTACGCCAGAATCCATGGGTAGGCTCACCTTTGTGGAGCAGGTGTATAACGGGGCCGGCACATGGAAGCTGAAGAACGGGAAGCTCGTGCACACCGCGCTCGAGCCGGGTACCCGGGATGCCCTCATTTGGCTGAACAAAGCCTACAAAGAAAAGCTGCTCGATCCCGATCTAGCGATCCGGAAGTCGACGCAGACCGAGGAATTGATCATGACCGGCAAGTCCGGCGCCACATCGGGTGCGTTGAACGCAACGTGGAAATATGCGGAGCCGCTGCGCAAGACTGTACCGGAGGCCGACATCGCGCCTGTGACTTATCTGATCGGACCTGACGGTAAATTCTCGATTAAAGAAGGCGGCTTCGCGGGCATGTTCGTTATTCCGAAAAGGGTGCCGGAAGAGAAAATGAAACAAATTCTCGCTTTCATGGACTACGGGACCTCCGAAGAGGGAGCCGATCTGGCTAACTACGGATTCGAGGGTGTCCATTACACCAAGAAGGACGGCTTTATCAATTCTACGGAACAAGCCACCAAGGATATGGTAGCGTCCAACGTGCTTGGCCAAATGTTCACGAAGTTCGCCAAATATTCCCGCGCATTTCTTACCGGTATCCCCAAGGACATGTACGATCGAAATATTAAGGTAATCGATGAAAGGGCCAAGATCAGCGTATCCGATCCTGCCATCGGACTGGAATCCGAAACCTATCTGAAGGTAGGCAAGGATTTCGACAAAAAACTTCAAGATCTCAAAACAAAAATTATAATAGGCAAAGAAGACATAGCGGCCTATGATGCCATGGTAACCAAGCTAAAAGCAGATACGGATTTCCAAAAAATCATTACGGAGATGAATGAGGCGTATCAGGCCAAGAACGCCAGCAAGTAGTCATTACGGGAGGGTAACGAATTGTTAATTCGCAACTGGATCGCCAGGTTCGTCGAGAATGCCTTGGAACGGCTGAAAGCACCTTTTTACCGTAAAAGCTTGATGACTGTCCTGACCATAGCGTGTTTGCCGATATTACTCATCGGAATTGTGGTTTATATCACGGGTGTGCGGCAAATTGAGAACGAGAGCAATCGGATGCATCAGATGCAGTTGAACCAGGCTTATGATCGGATCGAGGAATATTTGTCCCATCTGGAGCTGGTCTCGTCACAGTGGGCCTTTCATTCGGCCTTCGACATTCGGCTGCAAACGATGGATCTGCGCGACCAGTTCGAAGAGACACAGAACTTGTATGTAAGCTTATCCGCCCTGGAACGGACCGACACGATGATCGGTGAGGTGCTCCTGTATTTGCGCAACCAGCAGGTGACGATCTCCCCGGTGGATGGCGTCGTGCCGCTGGAAGACAGCACTCGGAACACTTACTCGCAGCTGCTTCAGGAGCTGGGAATGGTGTATTGGACGCATACCTTATCCCAAGGTGTAAAGCCCGGCAATAACAGAGCCCCCTTGTCCCTAGTAATCAAGCTGACCGGGATTGGTAAAGTGGAGAGCTTCGGAGCGCTTATCGTCCATCTGGACAACACGAAAGTGGCGCATCTGTTCAACGATGCTTACCGGCAGGAGGAAGGGGCTTCCTTCATCCTGAGAAAAGACGGCATGTTCGTCGCGAGAGGCGGTCAAGAAGCGGGAGATGTAGCGAAGAACGAGCTGGAGCAGGCGTTAAGTCAATATGTCTTGACCCATGGGGCGGATTCGGGTTCCGTAGTATACCGGTATAAGGCCAATGATTATTCCCTGTCTTATCGGAGCATGAACAGATTGGGTTCGGAATGGGTCTACGTAACGGCTACGCCATTGACCAAATTGACCGCACCCGTTAAAACGTTATCCCGTTTAATTATTGGCGTCAGCCTTATGGTTATGCTGATCGCGGTTATTCTATCTTGGCTGGCCTCAGGGAGATTGTACGGTCCCATTCAGAGGCTGGTCAGTTTGTTCCAGGGCGGACGCGAGGCAGCCAGAAGCGGGGATGAATTTGCTTTTATCGAAGACCGCTGGAGTAATATTTCCCGTGAGAGCCAAATGCTGCAAACGAAACTCGAGGATCAACTGCCTGCCATGAGGGAGGGATTTTTTCTTCAGCTTGTACAAGGACATTTATACCATCTGACGGAATCGGATATTAAAGAACGCTTAGAGCAGCTGGGCTGGGACACCGAGCAAAGAATATATGGGCTCGTCGTGTTGCAATTGACCGGATTTAACACGGCTTCAGGGCGATTCTCAAAAGGCGATGAACCACTTATCGGATTTGCGGCAGCGAACATCATTAATGAAATGGCACTCCCGCTAAAAGGACTGAAGCATGTGATTCATTTTCAGGATCTTTCCTTTGGCCTGCTTCTATCGCTTCCGGCTGAGGAATGGGACAATAAATGGAAATTGAATCTCAAGCTGCAGGAATGGGTGAATGCGCTGAATGCGATTCTGCATTTGAACGTAACGGTGAGTATTGGGGTTCCGACCCCATCTGTTCACCAAATTCCGCGAGCGATGGAGGATGCCAAGCGCGGCTTGAGCTATCGGAGTCTGCAGCAGGAAAATCAGGTGCTGGATATGGCCGAGCTGCTTCCTCAGGGGCGCGAGCCGATCAGTTACCCGTTCGCGGCGGAGAAAGATGTACTCCAAGCAGTTCGGCTTGGTTTGGAAGAGGATACGATTGAGGCGCTAAGACGGTTTATGGACGATTATCAATCAAGGACGGATACAGAGCTGCTTGTCCAGCAGGCCATGCTTCAGTTGCTCGGAAGTATGCAATCGGCTATTCTGCAATCGGGGTATTCCACGCACGAGCTTTTTGCGGGAGCTAATCTGTTCCTTGAACTCAGCGAGATCCGGGAGCCGGAGGAGATGCTGAGTTGGTTCGAGCACAGGGTCGTCAAGCCTTACACGAGGCTGTTAACGGAAACGCAAGGCATCCAAAATAAGCGGCTCGTCGAGCGGGTTATGGAAACCATCAGCGACCGTTACATGACGGATCTGTCTCTGGAATCGTGCGCGGATCTGCACGGGACTTACCCCCAGAAGCTGAGCGCGGCCTTCAAGAAGGTCACTGGAATGAACTTCATTGATTATGTGACCCAATTCCGTATGGAGCAGTCGAAGGAACTGCTGATGTCCACCCATCTGAAGATTAACGAGGTTGCCGAGAAGGTGGGGTATCAGTCCTCCTATTTTATCCGCGTATTCAAGAAACATGAAGGCCTGACGCCGAAGGAATACCGGGATACGCATGGCGTCGAATACAAGTAGCTCAAGCAAAGGAGAAGTTATGAAAACTTATGCGATATGCGGCGTGAGCTATCGTGCCCTGAAGATGTTCATCGACCCCATCGTTAACGGATATAAGCACCACTGTCGGATTGTCGCCTTGCTTGATGTGGACCCGGTTCGGTTCGAGGTTTGCAAGACCGCGTATCCGGCGTTAGAGGAGGTGCCTGTTTATTTGCCGGAAAACTTCAAAGCCATGATTCAACAGACGGACCCGGACGTTGTAATCGTAGCCGGGATTGATTCCAGCCATGTCGGCTATATCGTGCAGGCGCTGGATTGGGACCGCGACGTGATCACGGAGAAACCGATGGTGACGACAAGCGGCGACTGCCGCCTCGTATTGGATGCAGAGTCCCGCAGCAAGGGGCGAATTACGGTTGCTCTCAATTACAGGTATACTCCGATTCATACCAAGATCAAGGAAATGCTGCTTGACAATCGAATAGGCCGAATCACTTCTGTTGATCTGAACTGGTACCTGGATTCCTATCATGGGGCCAGTTATTTCAAACGCTGGAACCGGACCCGGGCGCAATCAGGTGGACTCTCCATCCATAAGAGTACGCATCACTTCGATCTGGTCAGCTGGTGGGTAGGGGCTGAGCCAGTTGAAGCGTTCGCCTATGGCGCACTTAACTACTATGGCTCTGAGGGGGAGTTGAATCCCAAAAAGGGTGTAGAAGGCCGTCATTGCGGAACCTGCAATGTGAAGGAGAATTGCACATATATGATGCGATGGACATCGCGGAGCAGGGAGATTGCCGTTAAGGATGACCACCTCGTAGAGGGGAATACGAACGGTTCCGGGAGATTCTTCACGGATTACCGGCCGGATGCTTGTATCTTTGATTCAGAGATCGATATAGAGGATACCTTTGCTGCCGTCGTGAAGTATGAGGGGAACGTGTTTCTGAACTACTCGGTCAATTTCTCGCTGCCTTATGAAGGATATCGGCTGGCTATCAACGGAACGAAGGGTAGAATCGAGACACAGATGTATCACAGCTCACGGATAACGTTCCCGGTACCGGCACAGACAATCGACTATTTCCCCTTATTCGGCTCCAAGGAATCGATATCGGTCGTACCGGCTCCCGGCATGCACAGCGGGGCCGATCCTATGATGCAGGAGCACCTGTTCCTGGGCCCGGACCCGACAGGACCGCACGACCGCTTACCCAGTGCACTCGATGGCGCTTATTCTGTGGCGACGGGCGAAGCGGTATGGCGATCAGCGAGAGAAGGGCTACCAATGCGAATCGCCGAGCTACTGTCAGGTACTGATTGATGATCGATCGAATCTGTAAGCGAGAGGAGCGGCCTGAGTGGAACTGATTACTTATTATTATGATGAAGACATTCAATTGAAACGGGCCCTGGACATTGCCCGACCTGTTGAATTGTCTCGCCGAACAGCATTGTTCTACATTCATGGGGGAGGCTGGAGAGGGAGCAGCCGAGACCTCTATCATGAGCATATGCAATATTTTTCGCATAGAGGTTATCTGTGTGCGTCGGCAGGCTACAGGCTCGTTCCTGTCGTGCAGTTGCCTGGACAAATGGCAGATGTCAGAGACGGCTACAGCTTGTTTATCCGGTATATAGAGGAGAATGGGCTGACCATTGATCGGATCATACTGATCGGAAGCTCTGCAGGCGCGCATCTCGCCTCTATGCTGGCCGTGACTGAACCCCGATGGCTGGAGGAAGGAGCAAAGCCTCGACTGAACTGGCGCAGGCCTACTGCTTGCGTCTCAGTCTGCGGTCCGGGAACGTTGATGAAGTGGGATAACATGGAGGTGAACATCAAACGAGCGATTGAAGAACTGCTCGGTGTCACTTATGAAGCGAATACGTTGCTTTTCCAGCAAGCATCACCGATTGAGCATGTGAATGAGCAGTCACCTGATTTTCTGTTCCTTATTGCGGGCAAGGAGAAATTGTTCCCTCATCCTTTTATCTATGCCATGAGCGATAAGCTGAAGTATTTTGGCAAGCGAGCCGATGTTGTCTTATTTCCCGAAGCCGAGCATGGTTTTTTTTATCATTTAAGAAGTGACCTGCAACTTGAAGCATTAGCCGTACTTGAAGCTTATATGGAGAGTTACTAGTAAGGTTGAACCTGTTTAAATATAGAAAATCAAGTCGGATTATATGACGTGTCATGTCGTATTTTAATAAGGAGCGATAACGTGGCATACGAGCAGTATGAAGACCGAATCCGCCTGGAGAAACAGACCAACGAGAAAGTGGATCGAACATCGCCCTTTTGCGACTTCATCTATTATGAGTCCTCCACTACACTGGGCTTACGGCTGGCCGCCCGGGTATTGAAGCCGGAAAAGCCGGGCTATATTGTGGCGGGAACACATGGCTGGCACATGGGGATTCGCGGCTTCAAACCCATGGATCATCCGCTGGCTGACAACAAGTACTTGCGAATCGAGGTGGACATGCGTGGCCGACCTTATTCCGAAGGCGACGCGGACTGCAACGGCTGGGAGTTGTACGATATAATTGACGCCATCGAATACGTTCGCATCCATTATGCGGAGTATATTGTTAATCCGGATATCGTGTATTTCGAAGCGGGCAGCGGTGGTGGCGGCAATGCACTTGCAATCGTAGGCAAATTTCCCGACACTTTCGCGGCAGCCACTTCCCTATGCGGAATATCCGACTATGCGCTATGGTACAACCAGGATGCAGTCGGGGAGTTCCGCGATGAATTGGACGTATGGATCGGCTGTTCCCCCGCTGCGAATCCAATGGCCTATCGATCTCGAAGCGGCCTGGAGACGGTCGGCAATTTGTGCACTTCGCTATATATCGTCCATGGGGAGAGTGATATTCGGGTGCCGTCGGAGCATTCGAGACGGTTCGTAGCCAAGGCGGCTGAAGCTGGCAAAAGCAGATTGGTGCGCTATCGGGAGCTGCCGGGTGTGGGGGCGCAAAGTCATTGGGATCACGCATCGGCTGAGATGATGGGGCTAATCGCGTATGAGAGTGAAGAGAATCGGCGCAGCCATCGTTTGCCGGTTCTCTTGCCAGCAAGCGGAACGTTAACAGTAGCCGGTTATGTATTCACCCGATCTTTCTCACTCATACTCGATTCGATTGATAAGGTGGCGACCCTTGAATACGATATGGATAAAGGGATGTTCGAGCTATTCTGTGAGCTGGAGTGCGATTATACATTAACAGTAGGGAGAGAGCGGTTTATCCGTAAGGCTATTCAAGTATAGAGAAAAGGATTGCTAAAAGGATTCTACTTTACTCAAACTTCGCAGAGCGAAATTATCCTTAAACCCTTAATACATAAAAGAGGATGCTGCTCGCTTCCGCAGACCGGGCAGGGCTTGCCAGGACCCACAGTTTGTATCTGCTTCTTATTGAAGGTATATCCTGATTATGGTATGCTTACAATAGAACTAAGGAGCCGGAAGGCCATCCGACTCCCTGCACAACATTTTTGGGTGGGAAACCTCCAAAATGAATCAGAGAAAATAACCCGTTCCCGTGGCTCGAAACCTGGGCGGGTTATTTTCGTTTATTCAGGTAAGTAAGCAGCGCGAGCAAGAACATGCCGAGCATAATCACTTCTGTCAACGAAAATTGCATAGCATCACCCCCGCTCTGGAGGCGATACTTTCCCACCCAAGTCATATTGTACTGGATCATTTTACCAAATTTCACTATGTTAAGACAGGCCTTTTTATACAGGAATCATGCAACACTCCATGACCTTTGGGTTGATATGGAAATTTATGTAAGCATCAATGGATAATTAAATATAAGTTGAATATTATAAAATAATACAATTACATACAAACAACACAAACAACACAAACGGAGTTACGCGGTTTCGCGGCTCCGTTTTGCTATGCACTGATCGTTGTTATGTCGAGTCAAAAGATACTCATCTTAGGGGAAAGTATTCCATTTTCGATTTTCCCCATAAAAGTCAATTACATCATGATTGGTGACTGTATTTATCAGAGCAGAATGATTTACGATGTACAGGTAAGAGCAACACGATAATGCAAGGGAGCGTGGTTTCAAGAGAGTGTATTTAATTGGAAATGAACAAAAGAAAAATTTAAATGGAAGGTTCAAATTTTTATTTGAAGTAGGGGGATATATGAAAGTTGATATTTTGGAAGCTGCTAAGGTAAAGGAAATTCATATTATGCCTTATTCTCATCAGGATTTTGCCTGGGGCCATTCAAGGGAATGGCATATTCGCAGATACCTCCTTGTATTTGTGGAAATGTTAGAAATTATGAGAACAAATAAGAATTTTACTTGGATGATTGATAATGCGGTGCATAGTCTGATTCCATTTATTAAGCAATATCCGGAAAAAATGGCGGAAATGAAGGATCTGGTAAAGGAAGGGAGACTTTATGTTGCTAATGGCGGCTATAGTCTAGCCCGGTCGACCTATGTGGGTGAAGAGACGTTCATCCGCAACATGGTTGCTGGCCGAAGGTTTTTTCAAAAGCAGTTTGACTTGGACAACATCGATTTTTTTTATAACGCTGATGTTGGCTGCGGACATAGTCAACTTCCGCAGATTCTCCAGCTGGGCGGCCATAAGTATTACAGGTTTCAACGGCCGGAAGATGCGTTAGATGCTAAGGGGGTTCCCAAGCAGTTCCTATGGAAGGGACTTGATGGATCGCAGGTCTTGGTCTCAAGGGGTTCCTATGGCGGGTTTGTGGAGGGCAGGTTTACCAATAAGGATTATGTGACGGAATGGGAAACTGTGAAACAGGAGTTTTTTACGCAGGAGCTGGCAGATAAGGTAGATTCTTTGCTCATGACGGATATCGTTTGGTTGAACTATGGGTGTGACGACTGCAGGCCATTGCGAAACCTTTATGATGAATCGATCCAGGTTATAGAATTTGTGGAAGAATGGAATAAACGAGAGGAATTAAAGCTGATCTTTTCTACACCCACAGCCTATTTTGCAAAATTGGAACAAACGGAATTGCCCGTTCATCAGGGGGTTCTGGATCCAAGCGAGCTTGCCTACAATGCTCCGATTCGTGGCAATCACTCGATGTGGAGAATGAGAAGTGAGCTGGATAGGCTGATTGTCAAAGCAGAGGGTTTGGCAACGATGGCCTTTCTAACGGGGGTGGAATACCCCTACGGCAAGCTAGAAATGCTGTGGAACCAACTGTTCGAAATTACGGGACATGCTATTGAGTGGATAAACGGGGACGATTTCGAACTATTGTATGGCGCAGCGACAGGAGCCAAAATGACTGCCATTTGCCTGATTAGGGAGTTATGTGAAGAAATCGCCTATAAGATTCAATGTGCGCAAGAGCCGCAATATGTGGTCTTTAATACGCTGCCCTGGGCCCGGACGGAAATGGTGGAGCTGCATATTACGAACCCCTTGGGTATGGAAGGATTCGATCTGCGCGACAGTGTTGGCCAAAAGGTCAATTACCAAATCGTAAATGTTCATGACGAGTATATTAACCGCTCTAATTGCGAGTATAGTGCGGTGGATATCATCGCAGAAGTTGAGGTTCCGGCGACAGGGTATGCCATGTTAACGGCGGTAAGCGACGGTACGCTGCTGGCCGACAAGGTGCAGGCGGAATGTATTGATGCTGCGGCTGCGTCCTCCGACTCCGGTTCCGGCACTGCTTCTGGCTCCGCTTCCGGCACTGCTCCTGCCTCTGCTTCCGATACCGCTTCCGGCAAAATGATCGTAAATAACGGCATACTGGAAGTCACATTCGACAAAGGGGCCATAACCAAAATAAGGGAGACAGCAACGGGAAGGATGCTTCAGGTGACTTCATCCAGCAGGATAAATGGCATGAAATTTGTGCAAACCGAGGCTACAGCATCATGGATTTCTTCCTGGGACCAAGTGGATGAATTCAGGCCTATACCAAAGACCTGGGAGTGGATCGAGAAGGGGCCGTTGCGCTGGATTTATCGTGTCAATGGAACTATAGGCAGTAGCCAATACCGGCAAGATATTAGAATTCAAAGCGGTGAGCGGGCAATCGGATTTGATCTGGAATTGGACAGTGCTGGGGATGAAAGCGGCTATTTTGCTGTAGATTTCGCCGCAGACCCGGATACTTATTTATATGCCGATATTCCGTTTGGTGTGGAAGAAAGGAATTTGTCAGAAGAATCTTATGGAAGTGTCCCCGAAAGCTCAGTCAACTATAACGCTTACGAACGGGGATGGCCGGGGCAATTTTATGCCAAAAGCTGGGCCATGTTCCAATCGGGCGAAATGCCCGTAGCTGTTGTTTCGGAGAACTGCTCGATTTACTACAATTTTGACCCGCATAAGCATGTGGTGTCGCTTTTATTGAATCGGCGTATGCCTTCCGGGAACCGGAAGCACACCCATCCTTCCCTGGATGGAAAAGGGATTCATCATTTTAAATATCATATGTATGTTCCTGAAGAAAAAGAAAAGTTTGCAGAAGTGAGCAGGTTCTCCAAAATGAAAACGCAGCGGGTGGATACTGTCCCCAAGTATAATGATGAATCTGTTCAGCGTCTACAGCAGGCACAATCTTTTGTGGAAATAGACTGTGAGCATGTTATCGTTTCAGGGTTCTACATGGAAGACAATAAGATCCTTCTACGTTTATATGAATCGGAGGGAAGAAGTTCTACAATCCGCATTCGTACACATTTCAATTTTACTAGGGCGAGAGTGGTAGATTTCGTTGGAGATGACCGGGATCCATTATGGCTAACAGATGATATAGACGGTCGTTATCTTTCCTGTAGTATGAAGCCGTGGCAAATTGTAACTATGCAATTCGAAATATAAGAGATCAATTGGAAGAGGTGGCGCTTGTGGAGGATACAAACCTTTATATGGAAAAGGTCAAGGAAATGCATATTATACCCTATTCACATCATGATTTTGCTTGGACCAATTCTAGACAATGGCATATTAGGAGATATTTGCAAGTTTTTATAGAAGTACTTGATGTGATGAAAGAGCATGCGAATTTGACGTGGATGATCGATAATGTGACACATAGCTTGCTTCCCTTCATTAAATATTGCCCGGAAAAACTGGATGAGTTGAAACAACGGGTGCAAGAAGGAAGAATTTATGTAGCAAACGGAGGCTACAGCTTGGTCCGGTCTACTTATGTGGGGGATGAAACGTTTATCCGCAACATGGTTGAAGGCAAAAGATACTTCCAGACCTTATTCGACATCGCCAATATCGAATTTTATTATAATGCCGATGTGGGTTGCGGACATAGCCAGCTGCCGCAGCTTTTACAGCTTGCGGGTCATAAGTATTACAGGTTCCAGCGGCCTGAAGAGGCGTTGGATGCGAAGCAGGTACCCCGTCAATTTATTTGGAAGGGACTTGATGGTTCGCAGGTCACTGTCTCCAGAGGGACATATGGCGGGTTTATGGACGGAAAATTTACCAATCAGGATTACAAGACAGAATGGGAGGAAGTGAAGCAGCAATTTATCCAGCACGAATTGGTGGACAAAGTCGATGCATTGCTGAAGGCTGATATCGTATGGCTAAACTACGGCTGTGACGACTGTAGACCTTTGCTCAATCTGTATGATGATCCGATCCAAATCCTCGAATTTATCGCAGAGTGGAATAAACGGGAGGAAGCGAAGCTGCTGCTTTCTACGCCAGGTACCTATTTCAAGCATCTGGAAAAGTCTGAATTGCCCGTTTACGAAGGTGTTCTTGATCCATGTGAGCTCTCATTCAATGCGCCTCTTCGCGGGAACCATTCCATGTGGCGTATGAGAAGCAAGCTTGATCGTTTGATTGTTAAAGCGGAAAGCTTGGCAACGATTGCTGCGGTAAGCGGAATGGATTATCCGTACGACAAGCTGCAGGAGCTGTGGAATCAGCTGTTTGAAATTACGGGGCACGCCATGGAGTGGATTTATAGGGAAGATTTCAACCGTCTGCTTACTAGAGCATTAGGGGCTGAATCTGCTGCTATTGCCATGATTGAGACGCTCTGCGAGGATATCGCTGCTAAGCTTCAGGTTAAGCAAGGGGAACAGTATGTCATCTTTAATATCTTGAATTGGATGCGGACGGAGCTTGTAGAATTACATATTACAAGCCCGGTCGGGGTAGAAGGCTTTGATCTGTATGACAGTCTTGGCCATAAAGTTGACTACCAGGTTGTTAATATTTGCGATGGTGATAAAAATTACTCTGGCCGTGAGTATACCGCAGTCGATATCGTTGCGAAAATGGATATACCAGCAATGGGATACAGCGGACTGTCTGTGGCTAAAAATGGCATGAAGCTTACCGGCAAGGTGAAGGCGGAGTTTATCGATATTGCGGACCGCCGCTCTGCTCCTGACATTGTGGTTATCCATAACGGAGTCATTGAAGCAAGAATGGAGAAAGGAATATTAAGTGAAATCCGGGAAATTGCAACGGGCAGAACGATTCAAGCTGCTTCGCCGCATGGGCTGAATGGTCTGAAGTTTGTGCAAACCGAAATATCGCCCAATTGGTGTGCTTCATGGGATCCCATTGAATCATTTGCCATGATTCCTGATAAATGGGAGCTGGCGGAAAATGGTCCATTGAGGTGGGTCTATCGTGTGAGCGGAAAAGTTGGGAATAACCCTTTCAAACTCGATATCATTATCCAAACAGGAGAGCGGGCTGTTAGCTTTGATCTGCATGTAGATGGCGCTGGTGATGAAGGTTATTTTGCAGTGGATTTTCCCGCAGATCCGGATACGTATTTGTTCGCAGATATCCCATTCGGCGTCGAAGAAAGGGACTTAACGCAGGAATCTTACCTAACGATTCCAGGCTGCTCGATCAACTATAATACCTTCGAACGCGGATGGGAAGGGCAATTTTATGCAAAAAGCTGGGCGCTGTTTCAATGCGGCGGGATGCCGGCAGCCATCGTTTCCGAAAATTGCTCGATTTATTACAATTACGATGCGAACAAACATCTTGTATCTCTTCTGTTGAATCGCTGTATGCCTCTAGAGAACAAAGAAGAACGATGGTTTCAGCATACACATCCTTCTGTCGATGGCAGAGGCACTCATAATTTCAAATACTCGCTTTACCTTCCCGTACAGAATGAAAAATTTGCCGAAGTAGCCAGATTTGCGAAACAGAAGGCACAACCAGTCGACGCAGTCGTGAAGTATAATCATGTTTCCAAGGAGCAGTTGCCGCTTGAGAAATCTCTTATGGAAATCGATAGTGATAATGTTATTGTTTCTGCATGCTATAAAGAAAATCATAAAATGATTCTGCGTCTATATGAAGCAGAAGGCAAAAGCTCAACGATTCGTATTAGCCCGAATTTTAATTTCAGCAGCGCCGCACTCATAGATTTGCTGGGAAATGAGCTGGATCAAGCAACAATCACGGTCGACATTCATCAGCGATGCATATCCATCGTTGTGGGAGCATGGCAAATCGTAAATCTTCAATTTGAACTACTTTAAAAGCTGGTCAAATCAGCATTGTTTCTCTTTAAACGGACTGACTTGCGATATTCACCAGGAGATACACCGGTTGCCTTCCGAAACATACGGATGAAAGAGTTGGTATACATATACCCGACTTGCTCGGAAATCTCCTGTGTTTTCAAGGAGGAGTTCAAGAGCAGATCCTTCGCCTTATTAATGCGTAGCTGGGTCACATAATCAATGAAGTTTGTACCTGTCTTCTCTTTGAAATATTTGGATACATAATGACTGGACAAGCCGAGCTCATCGGCTACCTTGTCCAAGGAAATCTCCTGGCTATAATTAAGGTTGACATACTGCAGCAGCAGTGATTTGATTGGATCATTATCCTCCGATATACTGGAAATCATATGAGCAGCTTCGGAGAAAAAACGTTCAAAAAAATCGATATGACCCTGAATGCTGAAGCAATTGCTTAGATGCGAATAAGGAGATTTTTTATCAAGTATGGAGCTGATGTCCAGATTCATCGTCAGCATCATTTTGATGGTTATTGTAATTAAGTTTCGTGCAAAGTCTTCGTATTGGCGAGCAGACACTCCTATTTTTTCCATGTGATTCAGTTGGGTTGTAATCATAGACATACAGCTTTCCTTCGCGCCGGATTGTAAGTAGGTGATGAATGTCTGTTCATGGTCAGGGGTGAAGCCGGTAATAAGCGGCTCCGGGAGCATTTCCGTAATAACTTGTGTTTCGTTCGTCATTTTCCGTCGATGGACCATTTCCAATGCCTCGTCGTAAGCTTCGGTAAATTCCGCGGAGGTTCGAAGGATGGGATTAACGGCAACTGTCAAAGTACAGTAATCTTTGTCATGGTCGAATACGTGCTTCAGGCGATGAATGATGGCGTTCAGATCTTTTTCTTCTGTTTCCGTGATGAGAATGGAGATGATTTGATCTTTTTCAATCTGCATAGTAACGGGATCGGAAAAATGCTCGGATAATACTATATCGATGAATTCCTTGATGTAATACATGGCCCGCTGCTGCTCTCCTGTACTCAATAGTTGAAAGGCTTCGGTTTTCGTCAGATGGAAAAGGATGAGATAAAACGGTTTTTTATCATCCTGAAATTCCTTGTCGTGGCTATAGATGTTTTTCATTTTGCACATATAGCGGAAATATTGGAGCTGTGCAGCATTTTGTTTGAAATCATCACGGATGTCTTGGTCTGCCTGAATAAAGTGTTTAATCTTATCGTAAATCAAATTATACTCGTCGATATTGCTATGAAGCGGACTTTCCGAACCCAGCTTATTAATGGCATTGATAATCTTTTTGACAGGGCTGTTGAATTTCAGGCTTAAACCGATTGAAATGATAATACTGATGATCAGCGCCAAACCCAATAGTGAAATGAGTATTAAGTTTAGCTGGATCATGTCATTGTAAAGCTTGTTGTAAGGAACAACGTTCACATAAGTGAGGTTGGAAAACGCGCCCTTCTTATAGAAGTAATAGGTGGCATCTTGGTTGACGTAGGCTTCGCTGCCTGTTATTTTGTCCAGCAGGTGGGGGCTAAGCGACTCGGAAGAAGAGCTGAATATAGGGCGCTTGTCCTCATCCAGAATGTAAAATTGATCCTGGTTTGAATTATGAAACGCTTGCATAAGCTTATCCGCATTCAAAAAAGCGGCGACATAGAATTGCTCCAAAATTTTATTTTTATAAATAACCGGAATTAAACGTGAACTGTTATTTGTTTTTTTGTTCGTAAATTCGGATTCGGGAAACACCTTCATCGTATACGTCATTTTCATTTGATCGCGCCAAAAGTCCGGCCAATAAGCTTTGCTGAAGTACTTGTAACTGAATTGATCGGTTGTGCTTGGGCCATTCATATCGATGGTGTAATCGTTTTTGTTAAATTGTAAGAAAATGTTGTCTATGAACAATAATTCATTACCAGTGATCGCTTTGATTTCATCCACTACCTGGTTGACGGGATCGAATTGCAAAGAATTACCCAATTCGTTCAAGAGGATAATCTTATCGTTGAAATACAAGCGGTATATGGCATTTTGGATGATGTTCAAATGGTTTTCGTAGCGTTCTACCGAATTGGACAAGTTTAAACTATTGTTGCGGATGATTTCTCTTTGGACGTCTTTTATTAAAATCGTATAGGAAAAAAAATTAAATGAGAGCAGGAGGATGATCAGGCTGATAAAGCCGGTCAGCAATTTAAAGAAAAGCGAGTTTCTTTTTAAAAGGATTTGAAGTCTTTTGAGCATCATGTTTGTCCTCCTATACAGCGGCAAGTTGGGTAACCCTCTTGAGAATTATACCACTGGTTTATCCAAATTTAATACAATTTTTGTTCTTTAACGATACTCATTTTCGGGGAAAATATACAATTTAGGCGGTTTAACAGGAATAGACCATTCCGGGGAAAATAGAAACTGTATTTTTGCCGGGGGCTGGTATAAATTTGTAGTTGTTCAGGGCTGGCGGAGCACAATAATAACAAAGGGGAGAATAAATCAATGGGAATTAAGAAAAGCAGGGCCGAACAAATGGTTTGTAAGCTGTACAGTAACATCGCGCTCATATTGTTGGTAGTTGCGGTATTGGCAGGCTGCAGTTCAAGCAAGGAAAATTCGCCAGCCACCGTAACACCGGGCAAGGAAGTGGCGGAGCAGACAACGAACATAGCAACGATGGCGCCGGCCGGGGAAACGTCAAATAAGTTTGATCCCCCCGTGGAGGTTACGATGGTTAACCTGGCATACGGAGCTATTGCATTCGGTCCAAATGAGGACATGAACAACAATCGTTGGAACACCTACATTAAAGATCATTATGGCATAAGCGTCAAATCGTTATGGGATGCGCCGGGTGATCAATTGGAGCAAAAAACGAATCTGATGATTGCCACTGGAAATTTACCCGATATTTTCTTGGCGACGCCGAAGCAGTTTGTTCAATTAAATAATGCGGGGCTGATTGAAGATCTGACCGATGTATATGAGAAGTACGCACCGCAGAACATAAAGGATATTATGTCACAGGCCGGGCAAGAAGTAACGGATGCGGCAACGGTCAAGGGTCGCTTGATGGCGCTTCCTTGGACAGGATCTGTAAAGGAGTCCGTGCCGGTTGTATGGATTCGTGAAGATTGGATGAAGAAGCTGAACTTGACCGGGCCGAAAACTATGGACGACCTGTTGGCCATTGCTAAAGCGTTTACTACCGGCGATCCGGATGGGAACAGCAAGCCCGACACGAACGGTTTGCCGATCGATAAAGATTTTACTTTAATAAATGCGTTTTTAAATGGTTATCATGCGTATAAAGATATTTGGATCAAGGATTCGAGTGGAAAATTGGTATACAGCAGTGTGCAGCCAGAATTAAAAACCGCACTGGCCAAGCTGCAAGAAATGTATAAAGCTGGAGAAATCGATCAAGAGTTCGGCGTCAAAGATACATCAAAGGTCACTGAAAGTATAGGCAGCAACAAGCTGGGCATCTTTCTCGGATCAATGGGTGGAGGAAACACGTTGGCTGCTTTAACACCTGACGTAAAGTGGAATTCCTATCCGATACCTTCGATTGACGGCTCACAGACATTGCTTCAACATCCGCTCAATATTAATTATGGGTTCTGGGTGGTCAAGAAAGGGATACAACATCCGGAAGTGCTATATAAACTGGCTGATGCGTGGTTCAAACTGTTTTATGAGAATAAGGATGAAGACATTTACGTGAAGTATAACAGCGATCAAAAGACTGCATTCTTCCTGCAAGCCCCGGTACAAGTATATAAACCTTACAAAAATATGGAGACTTCCATTCATTTGGCGCCTATCTTGGAAAGCGGTAAAACGGCCACTGATGAAGAGTTAAGCAAGCTAACACCTGAGGAAAGACTGAATTACGGCTTTATTCAGAAGTACATGGCAGGAGATCAGAGTTTCTGGAAGTACGCTTCCCGCAGTGGTATCGGAGGCGCTGGAGATATTGTCAGCCAATATGTGCAAAACAACCAATTTAAGCCGGATCAATTCGTTGGTGCCCCAACGCCGACTATGGTGCAGAAAGGGGCTATCCTGCAAAAGATGGAAGATCAGATGATCACCAAGATCATTACAGGAGCACCGATTGACCAGTTCGATCAATTTGTGGCGGAATGGAACAAACTGGGTGGAGAGCAAATGACCCAGGAAGTAAACGACTGGTATAACAATAATTAAAGGATCACGAATCCATGGAGGGGCGAAAGCCCCTCATCAGTTAGATTGGAGAGCTGCTTATGTTGAAGAACTTCAGGGTGGAATTGCCCTTGCATTTGATGCTCTTACCCGGTTTGGTGATCATTATCGTCTATAGCTATGGCCCGATGTTCGGGATCATAATGGCTTTCCAGAATTATTTCCCCACGCTTGGTTTTACGAAATCGCCATGGGTAGGATTGGATAACTTCACCTATATTCTAAGTGTACCTGATACGATGAAGGTGTTTTGGAATACGCTGACTATCGCTCTGCTAAAAATTGTTGCCGGCTTGATCGTTCCGCTTGCGGCATCCTTGCTTTTGAACGAAGTAGGGAGGAAGATGTTCAAGAAAAGCGTGCAGTCCTTGATTTATTTGCCGCATTTCTTATCTTGGGTCATCGTCGGGGGTATCATGATCGATATTTTATCTCCGTCGCAGGGAATTGTAAATCAATTTTTGGGATTTTTTGGTATTCAACCAATTTATTTTCTCGGTGATAGCAGATGGTTTCGCTTCATTCTCGTGATTTCTAACGAATGGAAGGAGTTCGGGTTCAGTACGATCATCTATTTGGCCGCTTTATCCGGGATAAATCCTTCGCTTTATGAAGCGGCAGTTCTGGACGGTGCAGGGCGCTGGCGTCAGACATGGCATATCACTTTTCCCGGTATGCGTCCGATTATTATCTTGATGATGACACTTAGTTTGGGCAATGTGCTAAATGCCGGGTTTGAACAAGTATTTGTTTTATATAGTCCCCAGGTCTATGATACGGGGGATATCCTCGACACGATGGTATACAGGATCGGACTGGTCGATGCGCAATACAGTCTGGCTAGTGCAGTCGGGCTGATGAAATCAGCGATCTCGCTAGTACTGATTACAACATCTTACTGGCTAGCATACCGTTTGGCCAATTATCGTATTTTTTGACAGGAGGTACAACAATGGTTACGGATTTGTCATTTTCGAGAAAGCTCTTTGTCCTGAGCAACTATATCGGTCTATCATTGCTGGCGCTTCTATGTCTGTTTCCACTTATTCATACACTTGCGGTCTCTCTGAGCTCAAGATCGGCTGCGGAAGCCGGGCTGGTGTCTCTGTGGCCGATTGATTTTAATATAAGCTCCTATCAATACGCGCTTAGTAAGCAGGAATTTATTCATGCATTCTTCGTTTCGGTACAGAGAGTCGCCTTGGGATTAACGATCAACATGTTAATGATCATTCTGACAGCGTATCCATTGGCTAAAGAAGTGAACGCGTTTCGGCTGCGAACTGTGTATGTATGGTTTTTCTTCTTTACGGTTCTGTTTGGTGGCGGGCTTGTTCCCTCATATATGATCATGCAGCATACAGGACTGTTGGATACGATTTGGGCATTAATCATCCCAGGGGCCGTTCCGGTTTTCAGTGTCGTGCTGCTGCTGAATTTCTTTCGGGGATTGCCGAAAGAAATCGAAGAGTCTGCCTTAATAGATGGGGCAGGCCATTTAACAGTCCTGTGGCGGATTTACGTGCCCTTATCTGTACCTGCTCTGGCCACACTTGCGCTCTTTTCGATCGTCGGGCATTGGAACTCATGGTTTGATGGTATCATTTACATGCGTACTGCAGCTATGTACCCCCTTCAAAGTTACTTACAGACGATCGTGATCGATAATAAACTGTTAGAGTTGACAGGAGGAGAAGGTGATTTGTATCGGGAAATTTCCGGAAGAGCATTCACTAACGCACAAATTTTTCTTGGCGCATTACCGGTGTTAATCGTTTACCCTTTTCTGCAAAAGTATTTTGTTAAAGGTATAGTGGTTGGGAGTGTCAAAGGTTAACCATGTTTGCAAGGGAGAGACAAGCAATGATACGAATCGCTATTGGCCAATTTCAATATGTTACAGAAGAAACGATGCTGTTCGGAAGGCAACTGGGAGTCACCAGCTGCCAATTAAATTGGCCTGCTTTACCGGGGGATGCCCAGTGGGAGTATGAAGACTTGCTTGCGCTGCGGTTTGAATGCGAGAAGTACGGCATGAAGCTGGAAGCGCTAGAAAACACGCCTTTTGACTGGTATTTAAAGCCCATGCTTGGTATCGATGGAAGGGATATACAGATAGAGCATTACAAGAACACGATCCGCAATATGGGGCGCGCAGGTATTCCCATTCTTGGTTATCATTTTATGCCAAACTCCGTCTGGCGCACGCCTAACGAGCTCGGTCGCGGAGGTGCTGCGGTTACAGCGTTCGATATGGATCGGGCCATGCAGTTTCAACCCAAACCTGACTTGGCGGCAAAGGTTGATCCTGATATAACGGTTCAGCGGCTTATGGATGAAGGTCCAAACCGTTTCATCTCGGAAGACGAGATGTGGTCCAATTACGAGTATTTCATAAAGGGGGTTATTCCAACCGCTGAAGAGGCGGGAGTAAAGCTGGCTCTGCATCCGGATGATCCGCCGGTTCCAGAGCTTGGTGGGATCGGTAGGCTCTTCCATAAATTTGAGAACTTCAAGCAAGCGATGGAGATTGCCAATAGTGAAGCCTGGGGGCTTGATCTGTGTCTCGGTAGTTGTTCCGAAATGCCCGGTGGTGCATCGAGTGTGAAACAAATGATCGAATACTTTGGTCCCCTTGGCAAAATTCTTTATGTACATTTTCGGGATGTGCAAGGAACGGTTCCCAAGTTTAAGGAATGCTTCCTTGGCGAGGGGAACTATAATCCTGGAGAAGTTATGCTTATGCTGAAGAAGAATGGCTTTACCGGTTTTATGTCCACGGATCATGTACCCGTTATTGTGAACGACAGCCCTTGGCAGCATCGTTCCCGTGGGCATGCTTTGGGCTATATGCAAGGTCTTATGAATATGATGGAGTTTGTAGAAGGATGAGCACAAGTAGAATAATGATCATAAGATTAGGAGCTACGATATGAAAATTGCAGAATTACTAAATCAATCCCCAGACTCACAGTGGACATTATCCAAGCAAGCGGGTGTTACACACGTTGTTGGAAGGCTGCCAATCAAGTCTAACGGGGAAGTTTCTTGGGATTATATGGACTTGCTTCATATGAAGAAGCGATTCGATGATTTCGGGCTTAAGCTTGAGGTATTGGAACCAGGTTACGAGATGCTGATGAACAACATCAAGCTCGCTACAGACCAACGCGAAAATGAGATTGCACAAATTCAGACCTTGATTCGCAATATGGGCAAGCTAGGAATTCCTGTATTATGCTACAACTTCATGGCGCACTTTAACTGGATCCGCACTTCTTTAGCGGTACCGTCAAGGGGGGGAGCATTAGTCACCGGTTACGATCATTCGCTCATGAAGGAAGCTCCTTTAACAGAAGCGGGTATTGTGACAGAGGAACAACTATGGGATAGGCTTGAATATTTTTTGAAGAAAGTGGTGCCAGTGGCAGAAGAGGCAAAGGTGAAACTATCTCTTCATCCTTGCGATCCGCCACTTTCGCCGATCAGAGGAATATCGCGGATTATCACGAGTGCTGCTGCTATGAAGAGAGCAATCAACCTCGTACCAAGTGAATATAGCGGGGTAACGCTTTGTCAGGGAACCTTTGCTACTGCAGGGGAACATATACCCGAATTAATCCGGGAACTTGGAGGCCTGGACAAAATTTTCTTTGTTCATTTTCGCGATGTGCGAGGCACCCCTGAAAAATTTGTGGAAACCTTCCACGACGACGGCCAGACGAATATGTTCGAAACGGTTAGAGCTTATAGGGAAATTGGTTTTGACGGTCCAGTTCGGGTTGACCATGTTCCGACTATGGAAGGCGAATACAATCTGGATCCAGGTTACGCTTCTGTTGGTCGACTGTATGCGCTTGGATATTTAAAAGGGCTGCTTGAGGGCGCAGGATACTAAAAATAATGATATGGAGATGATTCTAATGAGAGAAAAGCATCAATTGTCTTATAGATACGAGTTCCACAGGGATGAATTGGCCGCTATCAAAGCGTGCAACGAAGCTCATGGATTTGCTGTGGTGAAAGAAGTGCTTCCACCAGAAATAATAGAAAGTTTAAAAAAATCGATTTGCGAGGTTTTTGAGCCAACCTTGCAGTCTTCCCATGTTTTTCTGAATCCGGAAATAATCGATGGGCTAATCCAATCCGATCAACTGATCGCAGAAACGGCTTCTCCGAAGATATTCACTCGAACAATGGTCGATTTTATTGAGAAATCAGATGCGATGGCCAGTCTAATGACTTATGAGCCCTATATGCGAATCGTTCGCGCTCTCTATGGAGAAGGCCCCGTCACATTGAATCGTTCTGCAGCGATTTACAAAGAACCGGGTGCTGGTGTTGGTGGGTGGCATACCGATTGGGAGCCGTTGGAAGGTGTATATGGAACCAATGCAGTCTTGAATAACACCGGAGCATGTTCGAATTG
The DNA here is from genome assembly GCF_017874215.1 of Paenibacillus eucommiae. GTDB lineage: Bacteria > Bacillota > Bacilli > Paenibacillales > NBRC-103111 > Paenibacillus_AI > Paenibacillus_AI eucommiae. The sequence goes on along the minus strand of NZ_JAGGLB010000024.1, from coordinate 115,115 downwards.
GTTTTATTTGACCGGAGTAAATCCCGATAACGGGGGGCTTGCACTGATACCAGATTCGCATACCGAGGATTGGCAAGGACCCAAAGGCTTTGAATTAACTGAGAATCTTAGGTCTTTCCATCGCAAGGATGATAATCTGCCTGCTTATGACAAATTTGATTTTGAGGAAATGCTGCCCCTATATGCGGAAGCTGGGGATCTTGTCATATTTGCTGAACGCACCTTCCATGGCGTATTCCCACATCATGGAGACGAGACTCGGTTAAGCTGTGCGATTACTTTCAGGCCGGGAAGCACCGGGTTTTCCCCGTGTTGGCAGCCTTCCGAGTCGACAAAGCGATTTATCGCTTCCTGTCCGCCGGAGGTTCAACCTATGGTAAAGCATTATACCGGTCACAGCTTTAGTTGGAAAAGCAATCTGTAGTGGACGAAACCTATAAGTCAAGATTTGGAGGAAAAGCGTATTGGGAAAAAATTATCCATAGATGAGGAGTAAACGTGATGAGCGATGAAAAAAAAGAGATCATTAGTAATGTGATGTCAAGGAGGAAGCTGTTGACGACGATGGGGATTGCAGGAGTGGGGGTGGCGTTGAGCTCATTTGGGGTGACAGCAAATACGGCCCATGCCACACCTTCTTACCCGACTACCATTGGAACGGAGATGTTGTCTGACTTCGGAATCGTCAACCCTGTCTCCCTTTTTGGTGCTGTAGGAGATGGTGTTGCCGATGACACGGCAGCCATTCAGCAGGCGCTGGACACAGGTAAGGCCGTCTATTTACCTCGCGGTGCCTATCGCGTAACAGACACACTCGTCTTCAAGAAATCCGGTTCAAGGCTCATCGGGGAGGGAACCTATTCCCTGCTGGCCCTGCCAATGATCCCGTTTGGGACTGTCATTATTTCGGAAGTGCCCAGCGGTAAGCCGACGCTGAAGGTACCGGATGGGCTGCAGCATGTTGACATATCCAAGCTGACCATTAAGCGGCTCATTACTAGCGTGGCGGGGAATACGGGGTTGTATTTTGAAGGAAACAGCAACCTATGCTCGGTTCGAGACGTAGAAATATCCGGTCATTATGTGGGTCTATGGCTCGGGTCGACAGGTTATTCGTCGGTTGAAAACCTATTTTCCCACGACAATTATGACCATGGGGTGTACATGGTGAACAGCAGTATTAACGGATCCCTGCAATGGCAATTCAACAATGTACTTGCACAGCTCAACAATTCGTGGGGAATTTGTGTGCAGTCAGCTGTCAACAGCGTCGGATTCGTATCGATGGGAAATATGTTCAAGCTGAATACATTCGGGAATAAATCAGGCGGGATATGCTTCCTTGGAAGAGCCGATACGCCAATCAACGGCATTAGGATGGACAATTGTTTCTTCGGGGAAGACGGTGGTGATGAGATTTATCTCGACACCTATGGGGGAGGTTCCCACAAGATACAATCCACCTATACGGAGGCGGCAGGGACCGGCTTGACCGGTGTCGGACAGATGACTCCAGCTTCAGGAGTCGGACATGGATTGAAGGTAACCGCGAATGTGTACTCGGTCAATGTGTGCGATTGTTTCTTTATCAATCATTCCTATAACGGAGTGGACTGCTCGGCTGCACAATCCGTAATTACAGGCTGTGACCTTCGTATTAATGGGCGTGCTGGTGTAAGTGGAACCCAAATAGGCATCAGTATTGCCGGCGGACAGTCGCTTATCACCAGCAATAAGTCGATGGGCCAACAATTTGGAGTCTTCTTAAATAATGATGGGTACCACATGGTTTCGCAAAATAGGCTGTCTCAGAATACCATTGCTCCTATAGCGGCTGCTGTGTCGATTCCAAATTCGGTCATTACTCCGAACATAACGGCGGGATAATAGAATAAGGGATCAGGAAAGGAACGATTTCCAATGAAAAGAGTGGCAGTGACCGGTGGGAACGGTATACTCGGCTCCCAAGTCGTCGACCATTTGTCGAAACGCGGATATGTATCGGTCATCCTGGATCGGAATGAAGGAATATCAGGAAAGCATAGACATCACGATGTTCACGTCAAGAGTGTGGACTTGAACGATTATGCGGCTGTAGAACAAGCCCTGGAGGGCTGTGATGCCTTGATCCACATAGCGGCTATTCCAGATCCGGCTCACCATTCGCCTCATGTCGTATTTGCCAACAATACGGTAAGTACCTTTCATGTGTTGGAGGCAGCTGCAAAGCACGGCATTCAGAAAACTGTCATCGCTTCTAGTGAGTCCGCTTACGGATTTCCGTGGGCCACCAAGCCGCTCTCCCCGTTTTTCGTACCGGTGGATGAGAGCCATCCGCTTATTCCCGAAGATTGCTATGGTATCTCGAAAGCCGTTAACGAGGTGACTGCGGAAGGCTTTCACCGTCGGACTGGGATGCAGGTCGTTTGTTTGCGGTTGTCTTCGATCCTCAATAAAGCAGGGTACTTATATTTTCAGTCGTGCCTGGCCAAGCCGGAGGAGCTGCGCAGAGTATTATGGAGCTATGTGGATATTCGCGATGCGGCGGAAGCCTGCGTTCTGGCCGTCGAACGCGAAGGACTGGGCTGCACCGCCCTTAATATTGCGGCCGACGATACCTTCAACGACCGGAAATCGCAGGAGTTGCTGCGTGTTTATTTTCCCGACGTCATCGATATACGCTCCCCCTACATTGAATACGAGGCGTTCTATAGCAATGCAAAAGCAAAGGAGCTGTTGGGCTGGCAGCCGGCTCATTATTGGAGGGATGAAGTCGAAAAGCTTGGGTTGGGGAATAAAGATGCAATTGACCGCCCTTTGCCGTAACGTGACAGTTAAGAGAGATCAGGAAGAATCAATGACACTAAGTAAGCAGTTTGGATATAGGGGGTTTATGGAAAAATTTAGAGACCAAGGGCGCGCCCCTGGTCTTCTTTTCTATATCCCTTTGTATGGAGGGGAAGCATTGTAGAATTTTGTCATCTGAGCCTAAAACATTACCAGATTGGGTCTTGCCTATCCGAAACCATTTACGTTCCTCGGTGAAGCGGAATATGTCAGGCATGAGGGCGATAAGCCGATTAGTTTTGTTTGGCTTTTGAAGAAAGAGATGCCACCGGCGTTAGTACCAGTGGCGAATAAAGCCATTGTGTTTTCGGTGGGTTTGTCATGATGTCAAATCATCCTGCTATGTTATAATGGAATTGCAACCCATAGATAAATTCAAAGATCTGGATAAGCTGATTAAGCTTACAGGGGATCGTGCTAAGCTGGATGCAAAGCTTACGACACATGCATTGTGTATAAAACGTTGGAAGGTCAAATTGATTGGCAACCGACTGAGGATATTAGGACAAGTAAAACCTTAATATGGAGGTTAATATGAATAATCTATTGAATCAATTGGAATCTGTTGACTGGTTTGGAAATTGCGGTAAAGAAATCGGTGAGAACCCAAATATGGTTTATGCTTCTAATTGGAAGGATGCTGTTAAAATATCCGGGCAAGTGAGTTGGGAAAATACACAACTAAATGCTAGGAATGCCATGACTAAGTATTTAAGTGAAATGCATAAGACTGAATTTCAACAGTGGAACAATATATCAAAAATTGTAAAAACAAAATATCTTCCAGTTATCTTATCAAAGATAGAAAAATATGCACAAGAACAACAGTTAAAGTTGGAATTTATTCATTCAGTTCGTTGGGATCTTCACAGTGCATTTATGGAACGGTTTTATGAGCCTTTGGGTCATGGTTGTAATTTTTATGCTAACCTCTTAGAAATATATAAAGCAGGTCATTTTCCATGCGGCTGGGACGGCGATTGGCCGAAAGGTAAATTAGTGATTTTCTAATTTCTTAATTTGACAGGAGATATTGGGCGGTTTTCAAGTCCCCTGCCAAGTTACCGTTTGTAATTCATCTCAGTTAATCACTCCATATTTCTCCCATATCCTAACCGCATTTGAAAGAGGGGTAATTGGTTGCAGCAGCTTTCATGTTTAGAGCCGATCATTCACCCATGTGCTCTTTGACTTTTAATAGACGAAGGCTATTCAACTTAACAATAAGAGTAGCCCCCATATCTGCGAAAATAGAGCTTGCCTTGTAAAACTAATAACGCATCTGATTTAGAATATAAGTCATACTGTCAAGTAGCGGCTCTGTCTGTTTGTACCTTCGGATGATAAGGCAAGTACACAAGCTATCAATTAATCCCAGATGTGCAATTCTAGAGGACACAGCTTCTTTTAGAAAGTCTGCTTCATTAGATGAGATGACCAATTTGCTATCTGCGAGATCCAGAAGGGGAGTTTTATAAAAACTTGTAATACCAATAATTTTGGCGCCTTTTCCTTTTGCAATTTGTAATGTTTCAATTGTATCTTTTGTGCGGCCGGTATGTGAAATACCAAGTGCCACGCATTCATCATCTAGCATGCTTGCAGATATGCGGCTGATATGAGGATCGGTGGCTGCATAAGCCGGAAGACCGATACGCATAAAGCGATAATAAGCGTCTTGGGCGAGTGTGGCGGAAGTTCCAATGCCGTAAATTTCAATTCGCTTAGCCTGTAATAAAAGTTGAACCGTTCGATGGAATTCCTCTTTATCCAATGTATTTATTGTATTCTGTAAGGTTTGAATGCTTGAACTGAATACCTTCAAAGCAATCGAGTAATCGTCATCATGAAGACTGATCTCTTCCGGTACGGGGGATGATGATTTGGAAATGTTCTTAGCTAGATTAATTTTTAGGTCAGTAAATCCGTTCAAACCAATTAATCGGCAAAATCGGACAATACTTGAATCTGCGACTGACAGAAGAATAGCCAGTTGAGCAATTGTCATATTAATGACATCAGCGGGGTGACTCAGAATGTATTCCGCTATTTTTTTTTCTCCTTGATGCATAGAGGGTAACAAATTTTTAATAATGACCAGGTAATCCTTCCCAATGTCCATGAACGCTCTCCATACTTTTAATTAATTATCATCTATAATTTTATATTATCACATTCCAATTCATTCAAGTAAACTCCGTTCAAATTTACAATTTTTAAACATCACAATAATCCTCAGTTAACATTCAACAGTTATGATGAAAATGTTTAATCCACAGGGAATATTATTCTTCATTTATTTATCGAGTAAAGAATATAATTCTTTGACGACGACGGACAGTCAGGAGGTATGATCCATGAATCGAATCCTCATTTTTTAAAATACTCGAGCAATAGCCCTTAGTCTGCAGAAGCTATATTTACATCACATTGTTCTGAAATATATTTGTAGTTTACAAATGAAAGATAGAATTAAAAAGTAACTTAAAAGAAATAAAATTCACTGGAAATAATTATAGAAAAAATTATACTCCATAGACAGAAATCGGGAGAATATAGGGATGACACGTGAACTTGGGCATTATGAAACTTATATTTTTGACCTGGATGGATGTTTGTACGCGGGACATGAACCATACCCAGGGTCAATCGCACTTATCTCATATCTTGTAGACAAGAACAAAAAGATCATTTTTCTAAGCAATAATTCCACCGAGACATCGGATGAGGTGCTTGCCAAAATGTCGGTCATGGGATTTCCTGTTCTGGGCATGCAGGCTATGGTAGCTACCGATTTAACCGGAAAATATTTGCTGGAGAAGTACGGCAGGGTAACTGTATCGGTATGCGGATCGGAATCCTTGGAGGCAAGCTTGAGAAGATGTGGACATCGAGTCGTAAGCCTGGACGATCACAGCACATCCGAATTCATAGTACTAGGCCGGGATGTCCAGTTTAATTACGAGAAATTGAAGAGAAGCGTCAACCAAGTGCAGAGGGGGGCAAAACTGGTTCTTACCAATTCCGATGTGTACCACCCGGGTGCGTTAGGGGAGCGAGTACCAGAGACGGGGGCACTGCTGGCGTCGGTGCTTTCCATGTTGGACCGGCCAAGCGTTATTTCCATTGGAAAACCCGAGCCATATCCGTTTCAAAAAGCGCTTGAGCTTTCCGGAACGAGCCCGGACTTGTGCCTAATGGTTGGCGACAATATTTACACCGACATTAAGGGGGGCAGGAATGCGGGAATCGATACGCTTTGGATTTCTTACCAAAGAAGTCGTCCACGAGCAAGCCCAGTTCCCACTTATAAGGTTTCCACAATTGACGGTTTCTACAGAAAGTTGCGCAATCAGATCTGAAAAGAACAGGGGGGATAGCCGTGTTGAAGATCGTAGTGATGGGGGACCTGCATTATTCGCAATCGTTCGCTGATCCTTCGTTGAAGGAGTATCAGGAAGATTTCCTCGAACGTTATCTCGATCATGTATTTCAGGTCCCGGCCGATATGCATGTTTCAGTCGGGGACTTAACGCACTCTGGATCTCCTGCGGAATTCGGCCGGATCTACCAAATTGCGAATGAGAGACATATTCACTTCTGCCAAGCGATAGGAAATCATGATGCTCTGACGATCCCTAAGGAGCAGATACCTTCGGTAATGCAGCGTCCCCTGTATTTTCAGGTGTCGACGGAGGATGCCATCGTGGCGTTTATCGATACGGTGCGGGAACGGTGTCCTGATGACTCTTCGGGAACGATCTCGGACGAGCAACTCGACTGGCTGCAGGAATTGATATGGAGCAGCGAGAGCAAGCCGGTTATATTGTTTGCCCATCACCCGTTGTTTGGAACGACCACTTTTTCCGAGATGGCGCATCTTTCCATCCGGAATGACCGGCTAACAGGCATTCTCGCGAGTAAGCAGGGAATCGGGTTGTATTGCAACGGTCACAATCATATTCACTCTACACACCACAGCAGCCCATGGGTGTATATTCAGAGCGCCGCTTGCCTAATAAAACCATCTTACCGGATCATTACAGTGCAAGGCAGCGATGTACGTATCGAAACCCGTTTCTTGAACGACGACATGCTTACACAATACGGACAGATGCTGGGTGAGGAACTACTTTATATCCCCGGCCAAATCCAGCCGCCGGTCCGGGCCATCGACTTGGAACTTCGTTTATGAGTCAGTAAATTTAGGAAAGACCAAACTGATTGAGAGAGGAAAGGATAATTATGGAAATGAAACAGCATAAGTTTATATCGCCCTACTTGGAGTCAGACATCAGCTTCAATTGGCTTCGCGGCAATCATCATGGACATTCGACGAGGTCGGATGGCACCGACGAACCTTTAACCATTGTGCGTGCTTATGAGGAAGCTGGATACGATTACTTTGCTCTTTCCGAACATGATTTGTTACTCAGACGAGAAGAACTACAGCCCTATACGCAGATGTGTGTAATCCCGGCCGTAGAGGTCGCGGCTAAAGAAGAACAAACTCTTCAATATCTTGGAGCTGACAGAGTATTTCCTGCGCTTTCATTGACACCCAGAGAAATTATGGATAGAGTGCATCAGGCCGGAGGACTTTGCATCTTCAATCATCCCAACTTCAAGCCCTTTCAAGAGTATGCTACAGATCAATTGCTCGATTCGTTGGAAGGTATTAAAGGTATAGAAATCTATACCGGGGTTATCGAAAGACTTTTCGGAAAGGCTTTAGCGACTGATCGCTGGGACTATCTGTTGAGTAAGGGATGGAAGATTTTTGGCCATGCAACGGATGACCAGCATGCACGGGAAGATCAATTTATTGCATGGAACTGTGTGCAGTGGCCAGATTCGCAAACCATTGATCCAAAAGGAATTATTGCCGCACTTTCAGAGGGACGCTTTTATGCATCAACGGGAGTATCCATTTCAAAAATTGAAGCAAAAGATAACAATCAGTGTATATCCATAGAATCCGATGGTGATGAAGTTCATTGGGTTAGTCGAAATGGGGTTATATTGAAAAAAGTAAATGGAGGTTCTTCCTCGTTGACCATGAAGGAATTGCGTGAGAATCCCAGATTGCACAATAAAGATCTGAGTGAAGCATTATATGTACGTATCGAGTGCTTGGGGCGTGGTAACAAGATTGCATGGTCACAACCATTTTGGATTGTCCCAGCATAATTAAAATTGCATGGAGAGAGGTTATTTCGATGAATAAAAAAATGGTTGGGTTAGCGATTATTATTATTGCAATGTTGGTTGCAACTGCTTGTAGCAGCGGCAGCGACAGCGGGGGTTCAGGGAAGAATATTGAAATCAGCTTCACTGACGTTGCGCCATCGCCTGAGAGAGAGAAGTTCTTTAATGAAATCATTGCTGATTTCGAGAAGGAAAATACGAATATCAAAGTGAAATTGGAAACAGTGCCTTGGGATCAAGCTTTTGCAAAGCTAACAACACAAGGTCAAAGCAAAACACTGCCCGATGTCGTCAATGTTTACCCGGCCTGGTTAACTACTTTTGTTCCAGCAGGCTATCTGGAGCCGATTTCGACCCAATATGATAATTGGGATAAGAAAGATAATCTTACAGCCTTCATAAAAAACGTTACAATCGAGAAACAGCAGCGTGAACCCTACAAAGATGTTTATTACATCCCGGATGCTTTTATGGGCGGTGCATTGTTCATAAGAACAGACTGGATGAAAGAGGCTAATCTGGAATTGCCTAAAACATGGGATGAAATGTTTAATGTTGCCGAGAAATTGACAGATCCATCCAAAAATCGTTATGGTTATTCGTTCCGTGGAGCTCGTGCAGGGTTTGACCAAATCTTTGCTTACATTCTCTCTGTTACAAAAGGCGAAACCTATGAAGAAGACGGCACATCGGTTCTTTTAAGACCCGAAGCATTGACTGCATTCAAGAAATACACCGATATGTATAAAAAAGGCTGGGCTCCAAAGGACTCTATAAACTGGGGATATCAAGAAATGGTGCAGGGCTTCACATCTGGCGTAACCGGAATACTATTTCAAACTACTGAAGTAGTAGCTACGGCAAAAGCCTCCATGAAGGATGGTACTTGGACGGTTATTCCTAGTCCTACTGATGTAGACGGCAACACATATGGCGGGGCAGGAGCTTCATGGGGCTACGGTATTTCCAAAAACTCTAAGAATAAAGAAGCAGCATGGAAATTTATTGAGTTCTTATCTAAACCGGAAAACAATAATAAATATAGTAAATTAATGACATTGATTCCAATCATGCAAGATTCACTTAAGGATCCTGAGTTAGGTCAAGGTCCGATGAAAGGCTTTATCGATTCATTGAATGATCCGAAGCTGATACCTCCTGCTGATTATGGCAAATTCCCTGAGCTCGGTGAATTCAGAGAAAGCTTTATGGATGCCGAAGTACAAAAATATTTATTAGGCACACAATCAGCTGAAGATACGATGAAGCATTTGGGAGACTTTTTAACGAAGGCACAACAGAAATTTATGAAAGATCACCCTGACATCCCAGTTCCGCATGCAGCAAATTATACAGGCAAGTAAGATATGATTCCTATACTATCAGGGGTTGGTTCACTGACCTCTGATATGCTTTTTTGAAATTCAGAAGTGACTGGGGGTTTCTACAATTGAAATATCTTCGTAAGAATGAACCATATATACTGCTCTTTCCTAGTTTTTTTCTATTATTTATTTTTCTGGCGTATCCCTTATTGAGTTCTATCTTGTACGCCTTCCAGAGCTATAAGCTGACCGCTCCTAATGATATTGGTTTTAACGGAATTGAGAACTTTAAAGCTGTTTTTACGGATAATAACTTTCCATTAATCATGAAAAACACTCTAATCTGGGTAGTTTTAACGGTTGGGGCGCAATTTATACTCGGTTTTATCCTCGCTTTGGCTTTGAGTCGCCCGTTTCCTTTGCGTAATGTTTATCAGGCTATTGTTTTCCTGCCGTGGGCAGTTTCCTCCTTTGTCATTGGCTTGACATTCCGCTGGTTGTTTAATACCGAGTACGGGCCTGTCAATGATATTTTGTTGAAGCTTGGCCTTATTCACGAAAAAATTTATTTCCTGTCAGATCCTCAAATGGCTTTGTATTCGGTTATTATTGCCATGGCCTGGACAGGAATTCCTTTCTTTGCAATCATGCTGCTTGCAGCGATGCAATCTATTCCAAATGAGCTTTACGAAGCGGCTGAGATGGATGGAGCGGGCATCATTTCTAAGTTTTGGAATGTTACCTTTAGTTATATCAAGCAAACCATTCTGATTACATTGCTGCTAAGAACCATTTGGGTGTTTTCATCTGCCGAATTGATCTATATTATGACGACTGGCGGACCTGCAAATTCATCCAATATCTTAGCTTCTTATATGTTCATGAAAGCTTTTGCATCGCTAGACTACGGTCAAGCGGCGGCTATTGGTCTATTCTTTATGTTGTTATTACTCCTATTTGCTTTTGTTTTCCTTCGTCTCACTAAATTTCAAAAGGCAGGTAACTTATAATGAACAAAAAACAACGTACGCCTGTTGTTATTGTCCGTTTTGTTGTTTTGTTGGGTTATCTGCTGATGGTATTAGCGCCATTCTATTGGCTATTCATCACATCGTTAAAACCCAAATTGGATATCCTTACAACAAATATTCAGTATTGGCCTAAACATATTACATTTGACAATTACATCTATCTTTTCGAAACGTCTAATTTTGCTTTATTTTTTAAGAACAGTATTATTCTTTCATTAGCTACCGGATTCTTTGGCACCTCTCTGGCTGTACTTGGTGGTTATGCGATGGCAAGGTTCAAATTCAAAGGGCATAATCTTGTCATTTATGGATTGCTGTTAACACAATTGATTCCCGGAGTACTTGTTTTGGTACCGACGATTATTATGTATTCCAAGCTTGGCTTAACCAACACAATGGGTGGACTCATCCTTTTCTACACAGTGGGAACGATTCCGTTTAGCTTGATTCTGATGAGGAGCTTTTTCGATCGGATTCCGATGGATCTTGAAGAAGCTGCATTGATCGACGGCTGCAACAAAATGCAGTCACTGTTCAAAATCATTCTGCCTCTGATGGTACCAGGTGTGATTGCAACCTTCATCTTTGCCTTTATTGGAGCGTGGAACGATCTGCTTGGAGCAGTCATGTTTATAAGCAGCGACAGTTTAAAAACAATTCCAGTAGGATTGAACATGTTTATACACAACTATGATATTGACTGGGGGGTCATGACGGCTGGAGGCATAGCAGCAACCGTTCCATCGTTGATTATGTTTGCCGTTATGCAGCGATTTGTTGTTGAAGGACTGACGGATGGGGCTGTAAAAGGGTAACACTCGATAAGTTTGAATAGATAAAGGTAGAGGGTGGAGAGGACAAGATGAGCAAGCAATTAGGGAAGGAAACCAAGGGTGCAGGTATGCAGACCATTCTTGCCCATTATGGGGATGAAACGTTTCTAGGAGCGGTTGTTCCACCCGTATTTATTAATACACTATTTACATTTGATTCGTATGAGGCATTCCAAAAGTCGCAATGGCAGGAAGAGACTTATTATTATTCAAGGATTTCTAATCCTACTCAGCAGATAGCAGAGAAGAAGCTAGCGGCGTTGGAAAAGGGAGAGGCAGCCAAGCTATTCACTTCGGGAATGGCAGCGATCTCTTCTACGCTGCTTCACTGCTTGAGCCAAGGCGACCATGTAGTGTGCAGCTATCCGATATACGGTGGCACACATCAGCTGCTTCAAAACTACTTGCCTAAGTTTGGTATTACTGCTGATTTCGTGGATTTCAGACAATTAGACCAGGTACAGGCAGCGATTAAGCCGAATACGAAAATGCTGTATTGTGAAGGGTTTTCAACCTTTTACATGGATGTGTTCGATATTCCGGCTGTCGTGCAAATCGCCAAACAACATCAATTACTAACGGTAATGGATAACACTTGTGCAACACCTGCAACTATGCGTCCCATTGAATGGGGTATTGACATCGTGATCCATTCCGCTTCCAAATATTTGTCAGGTCACAGTGATGTGACTGCTGGAGTAGTCATTGCTTCGCAAGAGCGGATCGACGCGATAGCGAACAATGAAATTGTATTGCTTGGGGCTGCATTAGCACCGTTGGAGGCGTGGCTGCTTACTCGTGGACTGAAGACATTCGGATTACGTATGAAGCAGCATGCTGAGTCCGCGAAGCAAATTGCGCTTATGCTTAGCCAGCACCCTCAAGTCAGCAGAGTTAATCTTCCTTTGCTGGAGCAGCATGAGCAGCATGAGCTTGCGGTACGACAGTTTAGCGGGAATACAGGTTTGTTCAGCTTTGAGCTGCATGGCGGTCCTTATGCTGTAGCAAAGCTGATGAACAATCTGAAGCTATTTCAAATCGGCGTGAGCTGGGGAGGCTTTGAAAGCCTGATTTATTCCCCGGGTCTAGCCATTAATCCCGAACAGAAATCTCGCACCGAGCATGAAACACGATTAGAGCACACCGTTAGGTTATCTGTTGGGCTCGAGGATATCGAGGATTTAATGGAAGACTTTAATCAGGCGTTAGCTAGCCTATAAAGCAAGTTACGTTAGGCCGCATGCTTGGAGTGTGGGTGATCCCGATCCCTATCCTTTCTTTATCAAATCCAAATCTATCATAATAAATTGCTTTACAAGGTATGTAATGGTGATATATTATGAAATAGGACACTGATTGGTGTCGGTTTGGATAATAAATGAATACGGAAGGGGATTCGAATGCATATATTAACCATCGTTCTTCAAAGTTGGCTGCTTTTCTCCATGGCTTTCTTTGGAGGAAGCAAGATTGTTGGAGCCAAGCATCAGGTCGATTTATTTGATTCAATTAAACTACCTCAATGGTTTCGTGTCATTACGGGCTACGTTCAAATTGTTGCTTGCATAGGACTCATTATTGGCTACTGGTATCCGGAGATTGCCGCATGGACAGGAATATTGATAGGCATTATGATGCTATTGGCGTGTCTCTCGCATTTCAGAGTCAAAGAACCTATCGGCAAAGTGATACCGGCCCTATTGAATCTCTTGATTGCTATTGCAGTAGTATTCTTATATGCAGACGAACTGCCACATCTTTTAGGGTAAGTAATAAAAAGCCTTTAAACACAAGGATTTCCGATGTTTGAAGGCTTTTTTGTGAACATACTAAAGTATAAGTTTACTTTCAGAAAGGAATCACGGTTTTTCCCTATCGTCACTATCCCTTCTTTACTCAGGAAAGTAACCTCTGCTGACTTAACGATGTTTTTGATCGTTAAAAGGAGTGTTTCCAGGCCAATCGGCACGTTAAGGATGATTTTCATCGTTAAAAGAGGACGGATGGCCTCTTTGGGTGGTAAAAGGGGATTTTAACGATGGTTTTCATCGTTAAATAAGGTTGTGGAGTCGACCTGGTACTTTTAGCGATGAAAAACATCGTTAAAGTACCAGAACCTCTTGGTTGTGCCCACTGGCGGGGCCGTCTTCAGTCTCAGCGGCTTGGGTCTGCGGGGAAATCTCCTTCCATCCAGAGGAAAACCCTTGCTGGCAGTCCGTTTGAGCTTGGTGTTCATGCAATTGCAGCTAAAGAGAGGGAGTGGCTGTGGGTGGAAGAGCGGAAGCGTCCGCATTTAAAGATTTGTTCCTACCTCCTCATCCATCCAATCAGGGAACAAATCTTTAACAGCGGCTGGAGCCCACAGCCATTCCCTCCTCAACGGACCAAAGTCACGAACATGCACATCAAAGGACGCCGCAAGGCATTTTTCTTATATTTAAACAATTATCCCGAATTATTGATTTTATATTCCTGCGGGGTAACACCGACGTTTTTTTTGAAAAACTTGGTGAAATACGACACGCTATCGAAGCCGAGTTCGTTGGACACCTCTTGAATTTTCATCCCATCGATCAGAAGCAATTCCTTAGAGCGCGCTATCTTGAGCTGTTTAATCCGTTCGGACAAGGTGATTCCTTTCTCGGCATGATAGAGTCGCGATAAATAATAAGGGCTGAGATGGAACACGCTGGACAACTGGTCAAGCGAAATATCCTTATTTAACGATTTGATTACAAAGGCATCTACTTTATCGATGATTTCCTTCTTCTGGTCTTTCCTCTCGGTCTCAGTATTCATAAATAGCAGCGTCGCAAGCTGAGAACAGTACTCTTCAAAAGCCGCCCAATTAGCGAACATCCCATAGTTGGCCAAATATTTTAACTCAAGTGTATGACCGATCTCTTTGGTTATTTTCCTTGCGTTCATAAACGATAGAAACATTGTAGATAGATGGCAAAATATTTCCATCTGCAAGCTGTAATCAAGAAATACGGTTTTCTGCACGGAGCGGAAAAATTCGGTCATGCCGGCGTGGAAAGAAACGTTGTCTCCGGATTCCAGCGAATGGAGCAATTGATTCATATGTCTTCGTATCTCCTGAGGGGAGAGCTCATGCTCGGCATAATGCGATAGCAGCAGGTCGGCATGCTCAACTAGGATAATCTTCTCATCCAGTCCGATCCCCCGGCGCATCCATTCGCACATTTCCTCATAAGTGTTCGGAATGCCCGGCCAGTTCACGTTCGACTTGGACAGCACGAACGACACGGGAAGATGGATATATTGCTGAATGGACTGCTGTATTTTCTCCAGCAACTGGCCGATGTACCAATGCAATTTAGGTAAATCCCTGATTTCTTCGACATTGTCCTGCGGCGCGACCGGCTCCCGAAGCTGAATGAACCAGATCATATAGCGCTGCTCGCTGTAGGTTGCAATTTGGCAGAAGCGCTGCAAATAATCTTCCACGATATTATTAACGGCATATTCGAGCAGCAATTTATCCCTTAATTGCGACCCGGCCGGCCAGCGGTCTACTCTGCCGATCATCAAGATGAGAGGCAGATCGGCAGAGAGCGGAATTTGAAAATGATGAATGTGCTCGGCGATGGATTCCACGGACAGCTTTTTATGGCCCAGCACGTTTTGGAAAAAGTCCTTTTGCAGTAAATTTTGCGCTTGCTGCATATGAAGCTCCGCCTGCGCGCTGACGTTCTGTTCTTGCCATTCGGTATGAATATTCTGGATCACGCGCTGCAGCGTATCCAGAATGGTGTCGTATTTGGCAGGCTTCAACAAGTAATCGAAGGCGCCTTGGCGGAATGCGCTTTGCAAATACTCGTAGTCAGAGTATCCAGATAGGAAGATGACCTTGCAGTGATGCCACTGATTCCTCACATGACCGATCAGTTCAATACCGGACATCCCCGGCATGCGGACGTCCGTAATGAGAATGTCGATGCGATTATTTTGCATAACCTGAATGCCCTCCATCGCGGAATGGGCCTTCCAGACGATAAGCTCCAGCTCTTCGATTCGGTTTAACATGTTGTAGAGACCTTCAACAATCATCGGCTCGTCATCTACTAACAGCACATGATTCAACTCAATCATCTCCTTCTTTGAAGATGGACAGGGTAGCGGTCACTCCGCCATATCGGTTTACTTGCAAGTTGATTCCGCTGCGGCTTCCATAGCGCAATTGCAGGCGGCGATGAACGTTCCACAGCGCATGATCCTCCAGCGCATGGGTGCCGCTATGCTTATTTTCCCAATCATGCAATTGCTCGAACGTCATCCCTTTGCCATTATCCTCGATCTCGATTTTTAACGAATCCGGCTCAATGAACAAGCGTACGTTTACGAAACCGCCTTCCATTGTGTTCTCGTGGCCGTGAATGATTGCGTTTTCCAGAAACGGCTGAATGATTAGACGGGGAACCTCCCAAACGTCAGGCGACCCGAATATATCAATCCGGAACACAATCTTGCTGCCGAAGCGAAGTTGTTGGATGGAGCAGTATGTTTTGCCGTGCTGTATTTCCTTCTCCAGAGGGATGAAATCCGCCTTGTTCTGGGTGATGAATTTAAAGTACTCCCCTAAGTGCTCGGACATTTCGGATACGCCCGCATAGTTTTCGTCTTGAGCCATCAGGTAAATAATATACAAACTATTGTGCAGAAAATGGGGGTTTACTTGGGATTGCAGCTGTTTCAATTCCGCATTCTGACTGCGTTTGGATTGCTCGGCCACTTCCTGAATGAGTATTTTCAGTTTGCCCGCCATCGTGTTGAATTTACGGTATAAATAGTCGAATTCGTCATTGTTCCAATGCTGCAAATTAAGATCGAACTGGCCATTCTCGACCCATTTGAATCCCCGAATTAATTTATGCAGCGGCTTATGAATAACTCGCCGCAAAGAAAGCGAAACAACAATGACGATAATAACGGAAATCAGCGATAATATCCACAACCATTTTTTGAACGAATAGACGGGCTTAAGGATGTGGTTGTCCTCGACGATCGTAACGAAATCCCAATTGGCAAATTTGAATGATTCGATAAAACGCATATATCGCTTGTCCCCGATTTCCAGCACGTTTCCATCCATGACAGTGCTTTGTGCCATGAATTGCATCTTCTCCGTACCGGCTTCCGCTGAAGAAACGATCATATTCGTATTAGCGGCATTGTCCCGAACGAGTAGAAACGAAGCTCCGTTTCCGACTTCGTTCGGATCGACGAGCTCGCGGCTAATGGCTGGAACGGACAATTCAATAATGAGCAAATATTGTGTTTTGGTCACGTGTGGGTAACCGAGTACCGTGTAGATGCGATTGTCCTTCATGTACAAGCCGTTCGTGGAAGTCGTGGAAATACGGAAATCTTCAAGCTGGGCAGGATCCATCGGAGACAGACCTGCCGTGGAGGAAAGACGCCGGTCAATGTTAGGCATAATGACGAAAGCTTCTTTAATATATCGGCTGGATTCGGAAAGTGTCAACAGCTTGGAATGGAGATCGTTAATCGCTTTCGTCAATTCATAGCTGCTTAAGGAATCGGGACGAATGCTGACGTCCTGCAGATCCGAGTCGTTCAGAAAGTTCGTTTGCAGTTTGAAGATGCGGTTGAATTCCGCGTCCAAGGAAGTTACGAAGAAGGAGGATTTCTGCTCCATTAAGTATAAAATTTGCTGCCTTATAATATTTTCGCCGGATTTATTCATCATGAAGCTGATCAGATAGATCGGGATAAAAATAAACAATAGCGTAATGAGCAGCTTAAGGAAAATGCCAGAGCGGAACGGGGGGAGCGAAATCATATCCATGTGCAGCCAACCTCCTTTTTTGTTCATCATACTGGGAAACGTGCAAAAGGACAATCGTGAAATTGTGTGCAAAGGATTACAATGAAATGCAAGATATTACTCTTGAACGGCAAACCTGTCTACTGTAAAGTTTAGATACACTCGAGTGTAAGCATCTAATAGGGGGACTTGAAATGAAAAGAAGCAAGGCCGCTCGGTATGTTTCATTGTTGTTATTTGCATGTGTGATCGCATTGATGTTAAGCGCTTGCAGCGGCGATAAGGAAGAGAATTCGGCGACTGGCTCTCCGCCTGCCTCGCAAGCTCCAGCCAGTAATGAAGGCGCAGGGACGGATACTGGGGAGGCCATCGATCCGCTGGGCAAATACGAACCGGCTATCCAATTGTCAATAAGCCGTGCCGATGAGGGATTCAAGTTCGAGCCCGGGCAGTCAATAGATAAGAATCTCGTTTACGATTTTTATGAGAGCGATCTGGGCGTCAAGCTGACGAATGAATGGGTTGTTCCGCAGGATCAATACGAAGGCAAAGTGAACGTCGCCATTTCCTCGGGGAGCATTCCTGATCTGGTCCTGGTCAACGGCACGCAATTGAAGAGTCTGATTGAAGCCGGCATGATTGAGGATTTAACGGAAGTGATCGGGAAGTATGCAAGTGAGGCTACACGCAAGAAACTTGATTCCGATGGCGGGTTAGCGCTTAATGCGGCTTCGGTTGACGGGAAGATTTACGCTGTACCCGCAATGACGCAAGGTTATTTGGAATCATCGATGATCTGGGTTCGCCAGGATTGGCTTGACAAGCTTGGACTGCAGCCGCCGAAAACGATTGACGATGTCATCAACATCGCGACCGCATTTGCCAAAAACGATCCTGACGGAAATAACGTCGACGATACGTATGGACTGGGATTAAGCAAAGAGCTGCAGGCCAACTTGTTCGGATTCATGAATAGTTACCACGCATATCCCGGCAAATGGATTCAGGGTGGAAGCGGCACAGCGGTGTACGGGAGCATCCAGCCGGAAATGAAAGCACCTCTCTTGAAACTTGCCGAATTGTACAAAAATGGAATCATCGATAAGGAATTTGGCGTCAAAGATGTCAGCAAAATGAAGGAAGCGATCGTGGCCGGGAAATTAGGCTTGTTCTACAACATGTTCGCGGCACCATTTGACGGCATTAAAGATCTGATTGTCAACGACCCGGACGCGGTATTGAACGCGTACCCGATTACTTCCTTCGACAATGCTCCGGCCAAAGCTTACCTTGGACCGACGGCGATCAATTATTGGGTTGTAAAGAAGGGCTATAAAAATCCGGAAGTCGTGGTGAAGCTCGCTAATTTCTACCAAGAGCATTGGCTGGTTCATCCTAAGCTTAAATATTCGACGAATCAGGAAACAGGCATCATGTACTACCCCTACACGATTGTTGGATTCGATTCTCCGATGGCGCACATTATCGAGCATGATGCAGTCAAAGCAGCCTTTGACGCGCAAATTCAGCCGGACGAGAAGTCGATGACTGCCAATGTATTCGGATATCTCCGCGGGCTTTATCGTTATACGGAGAATCGCAAGAACACGAAGGACCCGGAAATCGCGACCAGTTGGATCTATTATCAAACGTTCGGTACACCTCATAGCGGTACGGCCGTTCTGAAGCATTATTTCGATAATAATTTGCTCACGCCTACGGCATTGAAGGTTTCGTCCACGCCAACGATGGCCGAGAAGATGGCTACGCTGCTCAAGATGGAGAACGTCATGATGACCAAAATTATTCTCGGCGAAGCCGGGATCGAAGAATTCGATAAATACGTAGCCAATTGGAAAAAGCAAGGCGGAGATCAAATTACGCAGGAAGTGAACGAATAGTCAGCTGGCCGGAGGGAGGCTATTGATCGCCGGTAGTCTCCCTCTATGCGCATTTCGGGGCCGGGAGGGATGCAATCATGATATTCAGAAAATTAAGAAAAAACGGTTCCTTTCACATGATGCTGCTGCCGGGCATTGTTTTCGCGCTTATGTTCGCTTATGCGCCGATGGCGGGGCTTGTTATTGCGTTTCAAAAGTTTATTCCGAATCGGGGTTTCTTTCAGTCGAAATGGGTCGGATGGGATAACTTCGTCTACATGATGAATATGCCCGATATTTATCAGGTGATCTACAATACCGTGTTCATCGCGCTCATGAAAATCATTGCGGGACTTCTCGTACCGATTATCGTCGCACTATTGCTGAATGAATTGAAAAACAAATATTTGGCCAGGTCGGTGCAGACGATGATTTATTTGCCCCACTTTCTATCCTGGGTCATTCTTGGCGGCATTTTATTGGACATTCTTTCGATCCAAGGAGGAATCGTCAATCGGCTCATACAACTGTTCGGTCTAGATCCGATTTTCTTTCTAGGAAGCAATCAGTGGTTTCCGTTTACGCTCGTGATTTCGGAAGTCTGGAAAGAGTTCGGGTTTGCTACGATCATTTATTTGGCTGCGCTCACCAGCATTAATCCGGCTTTATATGAGGCAGCGAACATCGATGGGGCAAGCCGCTGGAAACAGACGATGCACATAACACTTCCAGGAATGATGCCGATCATCGTGCTGATGGGGGTGCTCAGTCTGGGCAATGTCCTGAATGCCGGCTTCGAGCAAGTGTTTATTTTATACAGCCCCTCCGTATATGAATCTGGCGATATTATCGACACCATGCTGTATCGGGTCGGATTTTTGGATGCCCAATACGGCGTGTCGACGGCAGTCGGACTTTTCAAATCGGTTATTAGCACGATCTTAATTACGACATCCTACTGGTTGGCTTATCGGTTCGCCAACTATCGCATTTTCTGAAAGGGGGCGGGAAGGTGCACAAGAACAAAAGCAACTCCCTTAATAAGGTCGGGTTGGTCATTAACATCATCATGATCCTGTTGGCAATTGTCTGCATACTGCCTTTTATTCATGTGCTGGCCTTTTCCCTGAGCAGTCCGGCAAAGGCCAATGCTGGCCTTGTTACCATTTGGCCTTTGGAGTTCAGTTGGGACGCGTATCACTACATCATGAAAGAGCCGAAATTTATGCAATCGTTCTGGATTTCGGTGCAGCGGGTTGTGCTCGGAGTATCGCTAGGTTGTTTGTTAACTGTAATAACCGCCTATCCGCTTTCGAAGGAAACGCGAAGCTTTCGCACCAGAACTGTGTACGTATGGTTTTTTGTCATCACGATGCTTTTTAGCGGTGGACTTATCCCTACTTATATTATCGTGAAAACCTACGGGCTGATCGATTCGCTCGGTGCGCTTATTTTCCCTGCGGCGCTCAACGTTTTTTTCGTTACGTTAATGCTGAACTTCTTTCGCGGTTTGCCTCACGAGCTTGAGGAATCTGCTGTTGTGGACGGGGCCGGGCAATGGAGGATTCTGTTTCGGATTTATTTGCCGCTGTCATTGCCTTCCTTAGCGACAATCGGATTGTTTACGACGGTCTTTCACTGGAACAGTTGGTTCGATGGGCTAATCTATATGAATAAATCGAGTCATTATCCGCTGCAGACTTACTTGCAAACGATCGTGACGAATCCGGACATGAGCAAGGTGGCGAATATCGGGGATGTGCTGGCAGTATCTTCGAGAACGGTAAAGACGGCTCAATTGATTGTAGGCATGCTCCCCGTTATTATCGTCTACCCGTTTCTGCAGCGTTATTTCGTGAAAGGCATGGTTATTGGCAGTGTAAAAGGATAAGGAGTGGTATTCAAATATGTGGAGGTGTTTCGGTTGTTACGATTGTTCAAAAAATGGATGTTTACACTAACAGCACTAGTTCTTATGGTTTCAAACTTCAATCTGATGGCGGTACCCGCTGTTTCTTACGCGGAAGCAGGTTCGTTTGAATACGTTGGGCAAGATTCGTTATTTTATACCTACGATACCCCAGATACCCTTTTTGGTGTAGCGGATGTAACGGCGTCTGACGGCTTGACGGCGAAAAAAGTAGTGAAAGCGGTAAATACGTGGGATTTCCAGCTGCGTATGACGAACGGAATATTTACAAATGACAAATTTGGCAATGCGACCGGAGTGTCGCCTTTCGTTCAAGGGAAGGCGTATGAGCTTTATGCAAGGGTGAAAGTGGACTTCAACAATGAAGACGCGCCAGGTTACGCTTTTTCTGTTGGCGTATATTCAATGTCTCAGAACAACTTTCCGCTTCCCGGAATTCGCGTGCCATTATCCCAATTGAATTCGAATGAATGGGCCGATATTAAGGTTGGCACCTATATCCCCTCCTTGAATGGGATGGATACTATTTATTTGTACACTGCCGACGGGATGGAGAATATCATATCGGCTATTTCTGTTGACAAGTTCTATTATTTGGAGGCGCCGGACAGCGTTCCGGTTATCAATATGGGTTGGGAGTTCCAGAACTCCCCGACATCCCATGCGGGAGAAACCTTATTTGTTCCTGTGACGACCGTTAATATCGCAGACGAAGAGCCATTGGACGTGAAAGTTACAAATAGCCAGGGCGAGCAGCAAAGTTTTGAAATTCAGTCCAATATCGTTCGTGGAAGTAATGCGAATATTAAAATTATCGTTCCTCAGCGTACCAAGGGCGGGATTTACAATGTCGAAGCAAGCTATCAGAATACTGCGATCAGCAGAGCAGCCTTTGAAGTAACGAACGCTCCTTTAATCATGCTTGACAGCATTCAAGGAACTCCCGTTTCCTACAATGGCGGCACGTTAGATGTAAGCGCAACGACCTTGAATATCGAAAATTTAGAGACCGTTGTTGTCCAAGTTTACGATGCGAATGGAATTGATGTGACTCAAGCTTCAGGTATCACCTCTACTGGGAACACCGTTTCAGGGGATGCTGTAGAGATGGCTGTTCAGATTCCGCCGTTCACGGCAGCTGGAACTTACACCCTGCAATTGGCTTATGGAGCCACGACTCACCAGGGGACTTTTGTTGTCCAGCAGGCACCTATAATTACGATCGGAACAGTGACCGGGGATCCCGTCGCAGCTTCAATCGGCGGCGAAATCGTCATCCCGGTGACAACGCAGCATATTGCGGATCATGAAAGTGTTGCCGTAGTCGTTCGAAATGAAGGCGGGCAAGTGCAAAATTTCCCGATAACCGGCACGGCGGTTGTTTCCGGCCAGGCGAATATTCATGTGACGATCCCGCCTGCAGCATCGGATGGCAACTATACAGCCGAAATTACTTACGCGAATATCCCGTCCAGCACAATTGCGTTTACCGTGACGGGAGTCCCTTATCTGAAAGCAGGCAATGTCATGAACAGTCCTGTTTCTTACAAGGGCGGGGAGATCCAACTGCCTGTTACTTCAGCTAATGTAGCGGATGGGGCTGCAATAGCTGTAACGATCAAAGACAATACCGGAGTCGATGTGACAGATGCTTTATCGTTTGCTGTCTCAGGGAATACGATTACGGCTAATGCAGCCCATGTTGTGATCGCAGTTCCGAACGGCACACCAGCAGGCGTGTATACGATAGAACTGGAAGGTTCGGGCGGAGTAAAAGCTGAAACGAGCTTTGCTGTGCAGGGGATTCCCGCAGCCAATATGCTGCCTGTCACAGGAAACCCGGTGTCTTATTCCGGCGGAACCCTGGTTATTCCGATAACGACGATGAATATTAGGGATAACGAAGATTTGTCGATTACTGTTATAGATAGTACAGGAACAGATCGGACTTCCTTGTTCGCGATTACGGGCAATAAGGTTGTCGCGAATCAAGCTGCTGTAAAGGTTATTGTGCCAGAAACGAATGCAGCACAGGACGCCATTTACACGGTGAACATTCATTATGACGGCTCCCAGCTCGACAGTACGCAGTTTCGTGTACGGGCTCGTCCCATCAGCGTGACTGGAGACTACACGATTGAAGACAGCAGCTTCCATTACAGTAATAACGCTGTAAGTGCAATTGACGGGACGGCCTCGGACGGATTCGCGGCAGCTATGGCAGGAGATAGCGCAAGCAGGGATATCGTATACAAGGACTGGGATTTCAGTATGCTTAAGCAGGCTGCCCCGTACGATGTTTATTTCAAGCTGAAAATGGATCGCGCCATAAGCGCTGGCGGCGGTGTCGTAAAAATTGGCGTATATGACGCAACTCAACAAAAGGATTTGATCCCGCCTCGAATAATCAACGTGTCCGATACAACGGAGGAGCAATGGGAAGAGTTCAGAGTGGGTACGATAAATCCGAATTACGGCGTCAACCGGCTTGAGTTCTATGTGGAAGGAATGGGGAACAACGGCGTCTCCGGCATTTATGTGGATCATATTGTACTGAAAGAAGTTGTGCCCCATGTGATCCAGAATGACCAGTTTACGCTTGGCAGCAACGCTTCGAATATACCAGACGGATTAACGCCCGATAACAGTGCTGCGAGAGTAATGAACGGAGTGAATGAAGAGGCGCCGTCTTTGGAAATCCCAATCGATGGAAGCAGCTTCGTTGCAGGCGACTATACGCTGCAATTGCTGGCAAACCCTGATCGTGTGCCAGGTATGGATTGGGATCTTGCTGTCGGGGATGTAATGGGCATATCTCTACATGATACGACGACAAATCAAGTGTTGGTCGCCAAAAAAATCTATAGCACGGCGCAAGCTCCTTTTACTATGAAGCTGGAGTACTACGGGGGTGGAGGGGTCGTGCTTCCGATTACGATCGATCCTTCTCATGAATATCTCGTTAAAATTTATTCGACTTCGAATGAGGAGAACTTCCCTTCATTTAGAGTAGACAGCGCAACGCTGACCAGGGTGCTTCCGGAAGTTTATTACGATCCGAACAAGTATAACAATGTGTACCCTTACAAGATTTCGCCGGCCAATCAAGATGGCATTAACGATACAGCTACCATTTATTACAGCATCCACGGATTGTATGAGCCTGGGAAAACCATTGATGTTAAGGTTTATGACGAGCAAGGGAATACGGTTAAGAAGATTGTAGAGGCAAGGGCAGATTGGACGTACGCGAAAGAGCAGTGGGACGGTACCAATGATCAGGGAAATAGGGTTGCAAACGGACTCTATACGATCGAAGTGAAACGGTCGGATGGTCGAATCTTTATGAGGAAAAACGTCCAGGTCATAAGCGGCGTGCAATTGACGAAGGCAGCCGTGAATCCTGCGCTCGACGATTTTCCTAAAGGCGTCTGGTATGAAGCTTGGAATATTCCGTATATCCCGGCGGATGCGGCCGCGTATCTGGATCGAACGTTCGCGGATTTAGTGGAAGCGGGAGTCGACACCGTATTTCTGGCCAACTGGCTGAAAAAGCCGGATATCTACGATATAACGCTGGAAAAGGCGGCCGAATATGGACTCAAGCTAATCGGTTTGCCTGACTCACATGAGCTGTTCAAGTTCTGGGAGGGTTACCACTATGACTCAGAAGCGATGCACGGAAACGATGAAGTTGCCATGTACAACGCGCTGGAAAAACACGTGAACAAAGCTTTGATATCCGAACATGCGGAACAACTGATCGGTTACTTATTGTTCGACGAGCCACGGAGTATGTATGTCCGTAACAAGGAGCGATTCCGGGACAATCTGTCCGTTATGAGAAGGATGCTGGAAAGTATAGATCCAATGCGGTTTACGGTCATTGATTATGCCATGCCTGAGGACGCGGAATATTTCTATCCTTCCAATTTGACGCAAGCGATGAGTCTGGATCTATACCCGGCTGCCAGTCCTTATCCAACACCGGGCAATTTCAAGCATATTGGAGCGTATCCGAATGCTTCATATGAAGAAAGTCTGGATGCATCTACCTTGCAAATCCGTAAAAACTTGACGAATGATGCACCGGTTTGGATGATTTTGCAAGCGTTTGGAGACGGCGGTGTGTTCAGGGATCCAAATCCTGCTGAAGTCAGGGCTATGACCTACGAAGCGATCGGCAGAGGTGCAAGAGGATTTACGTATTTCATGTACCAATCGACGATCCTCTGGAAAGGTATGGTCGACTATGACTATACGCGCCGTCCGGAAGATTATGATACGATCAAGCAGCTGCTGAGCGAAGTCGACGTGTTGAAGCCTACTATTCTAGATATGCGGAGAATCGCTAACGTCGCTGCGACAACGGGCGGTGGCGGCGGAGCTACAACGCTGCCGCCAGATCCGGGTTACCTAAGTGCTGACGTTACAACCCATGAAAGCGTGAGTACGCCGAATAAGTATATCGTGGTCGTCAATCATAATGCGGAGGCTGAGGATGACGTGACGATCACCATCGATCGTGCGAAGCTCGGAATGAATGTCAAATCGGTTGTGGAAGTGAGCAAAACGGACGGCAGCGAATCGGAAATCGGATTCCAGACAACATCGGATAGCTATATCCTGTCTGATGTGAATTTCGCAGCCGGCGACGGGAAAATATTCAAGCTTGTCAAGGACGACGAGCAGATTGTCAAAGAAGTTCAAGATCAGTTCTTCGGAACATGGGCATCCGGCAGTAGTAAAGGTGTGGCCGATCTGTCTGCGTCTGACGGCAAGACGGCCATGAAGGTTGTTGGTGACAGCAACTTTCCGATGGATTTCTACAGCTATGTGAGCGATGCAGATCTTACTGTAGATCAAACCTACGATGTGTATGCACGAGTAAAGGTCAATTACACAACAGCGTTATTGGCTGATGTGGTTAACGGGCCGTCCTTTCCGAAGCCTCAAGGAGATGCCTTTACCGTTGGCATGGATTACGGCGCGGGAGGTACCATTCTGTCTCCGACAATCGTTCCTGCGAGCAGCATGGAGAACATGTTCTGGACGGACGTGAAAGTCGGACAGTTCACGGCAACGGCGGACAATGTCGCCCAGGAAGCATCGTATGTGTATGTGTCGCCTGCAAATAACAAGGCGAATATCGAATCTATATACGTAGATAAGTTTTACTTCGTTGAAGCGGGAGAGCATGTGTCCATCGAGCTGGGTGCTCCCGCTCCACAGGCTTTGGTGAAGGGCACTGCAGGTACAGTTACGATTCCTGTTACGACTGCCGGCATTATGGCAGGTGAAAGCTTGCCGGTAACCGTAAAAAACAGCTCCGGCAGCGTACAAAACTTTGCGGTAACAGGGAATACGGTGCAGACGAATCAATCCTCTCTCTCAATCGCTGTTCCTGCAGCAGCTGTTAAAGGGTTGTATACAGTTGAGGTTAGTTATGGCAATACGACAAGAACGGCAACGTTTCAAGTTACAGAAGTTGAAACAGAACCGAAACCAGAACAAGAGCCTAAGCCTGGTACTAAACCTGGTTCAAATCAAGGGGACATCGACAAAGAAGTCAAAGGTGACAATGTGCTGAAAGTAACTCTTTCTCCTCAGAAGCTGAATGAGCTGCTCGCAGCCGCAAAACCGAATGAAAACGGGATTGTTGACCTCGTGTTGGACTATACGAAAAATGAAGCGATGAAGGAGATTCAAATAACCTTAACGGATGTCAGCGAATGGCTGTCCAATTCGGATAAACGTGCAAATCTTTTTATTAAGACCAACTTTGGTACGGTAAAAGTGAACAAAGAATCGATCCGCAAGCTTGCAACGAACACTGCTGATCGAATCACGTTTGTCATTCGGAAAGGAAGCTTGATCATCGAGTGTCTGGTTAATGATAAACCGGTCGATTGGACGGACGAAGAGCATCCGCTGCAAGTCGAAGTGAACCGGGAGATCAAGCCGGGAGAGAACAGCGATTACATCGTTGCTTATCGAGAGAGCGGCGGGTCGAAAGCAATTATTCCCCAGAGCGTTTACGCAAACGGCAAAGTGGCATTCTGGACCGCGCAAAGCGGAACTTTCGATGTCTTTCATAATGAGAAGTCTTTTGCGGACACGAAAGGGCATTGGTCCGATCGGGCAGTGAAGTATATGGCTGCGCGGGAAGTCATTCAAGGCATTGGGAATAACGCCTTCTTGCCTGAGGCAGCGGTCACTCGTGCGGATTTTGTCACGATGCTCGTTCGTATGTTGGGGCTGACAGGAGCGGAGACGGATTCTTTCAGCGACGTGAGCAGCGGCGATTACTACGCGAAAGAGGTGGCAACAGCCAAGGCATTACAGCTAATACAAGGTACCGGAAAAAATGAATTCAAACCGAAAGCACAAATAACCCGCCAGGAAATGTTCACTATAGCTGAACGCGCTTTGCGAAAGCTGGATATGTTGAACGATAAACCGGGCAATGCTGATCTCAGCCAGTTTAAGGATGCCAATGCGATATCCGACTATGCTCGCGACAGCATCTTAGCCTTGTATGAGAAGGGTTTGGTCAATGGAGCGGGCGGTAAGATAAACCCTGTGAAGCATGCAACACGAGCAGAAGCTGCGCAGTTTCTTATGAATGTTCTTGTAGAAATAACTTTGAGGGATTAGCGGCAAAAGAGTAGCAAAAGGGAAATTAGCTGGTTGTTGTCGAGAAACGCATATTCAAGCAAAGAGGACGCTAAATCTAGCGTTCTCTTTGCTGTGTACCTTCTGCCGGCAGTCTGTTTGAGCGTGACACTTCGGCACTTTGTAGCTGAGAGGGAAGGAAAGCAATGGAATGTGGGGAGGATGAGCGTTTGTAGCCACCTAGTAGCAGCCGCCCTCCGCCGAAATAAGCGTGTGCTTGACTTAACGATGTTTTTCATCGTTAAAGTAAATTTTTCCAGGCCAATCATCACTTTAATGATGATTTTCATCGTTAAAAGAGGTCGGATAGCCTGTCTGAAGGCTAACAAGGGAGTTTAACGATGTTTTTCATCTTTAAATTACGGGTGTGGAGCCGACCTTATGCTTTTAACGATGAAAATCATCGTTAAAGTAGCAGATCCTGCTCAGCTGTGCGTTCTTCAGTCCGAGCGGCCTGGCCCGCGGGGAAATCTCCTCGTATCAAGAGAAAAAACCTTGCTGGCTGTCCATTTGAGCTTGGTTTTCGTGCGATTGCAGCCATTCCCTCCCCTAACCACCCAACTTCACGAACACGCACATCAAAGGACGCCACAAGGGACTGTTGACAAAAGCCAATTTTTCGAAAAAAGACTTTTAGATTCCCAGTGTTTATGCGGGTTCTCAAACGTCAATTTCGTCAAAAAGGTAATTTGTCAACAGTCCCACAAGGCGATTTTCTTAACAATCAGGTCGTTGAGCACATTGAATCTCTAATAAGTCCATTTTCAACTGCCCAACTTTTATGAACATATCTTTATAGAACTTCGGGTTAATCCTATACCCTTCTATAAACTCGTTCTGCTGATATACGGACATGTATAGTTCATTCTGATAAACATAGATCGCCAAGGCATCACTTTCTTTATCCAGAATATCAACAGGTTTAGTAAAATAAATGACCATATATTCTCCTAGTTCATCGGGGGGGTTACGATTTAACAAAACAATTTTGTTGTCGATTTCAACTTCTTCTCTAATAAGAAAACGATTTTTAACATCTTCAACATTAAACAAGTTATGAAGAAACGCCATCATGTATAAATCAAAATCCGAAAGCTGCCTACCACCCATTCTTGAATGAAAATAATGTTTGATAATTTCATTTTTCTCTACCAAGGACATATTTAGGAATTGTATGATACTAATCTGATTCGAAACATGCGGTGAATTCGTCTGTATCCTTCTTACTTCTGATTGAAGCTCAGCAATCATCTTGTTGCTTTCTTTGGTTACTTGCATATTTTCATCCATTTTTGTTTGAACTTCTTTCATAAGTTCCTCGTTACCTTGTGGCGATTTTTCACAACCCAATAATAGAAGGACACAAATCAAGGAAATGAACGATGGTTTAAAATTTAAAAAAGTTTTCAATCACATCACCTCCGAGAATAGTTAATCTTACTATTTATTAACATCATTTACCAATGAAAGGTTGCTGCAATCGTTGAAAATATGTAAGTGCAGTTAATGTTGCATAGGCGGTTTCTTTAGAAACAAGCCAAGAATTAAGGCAACTATAGCCAGAACAAATTCGATGTGAAAAACGGTTTGCAGACCGGTCACCAAGCTTTGTGCCTTCTCGTGCGTCGCGGTAGGATCGGGTGAAAGGTGAAGGTAACGGCTAGCCCCCGACGACATGATTCCGATGAACAGAGTGATGCCAATTCCCCCCGCAATCTGTTGAAACGTATTGTAAATGGCTGTGCCGTGGGGGAACAGGTGCTGCGGAATTTGATTTAACCCTATCGTCTGTATCGGCATTACGACGAGCGATATGCCTAAGAACAATAAGATGTGATTGAACATAACGATACTTTGCGTGGTTGCCGTGTCGATGCCGGTGAACAGCCACAACGATATAGTGATCAGTAACAGTCCGGGCACAATCACGAACCTCGGCCCCAATTTATCGAATAATTTCCCCGCCACTGGCATCATCATCCCATTCAGCATGCAACCAGGTATTAGAAGCAAACCCGTCGCGAATGCCGTCAAATGCATGACATCCTGTATATAGATTGGCAATAATGTCGTTGTGGCGAACAGAATCATCATCAGGAGCACAACCAGAACCGCAACCAGTGAAAACACAGGATACCGGAAAACCGCCAAATCAATCAACGGCTCTTTGATCACGAGCTGTCGCCATATAAGTAAGAGTAAGAATAGACTGCCAATGATAATCATCCCATAACCTTCAGGATCTCCCCAGGCACCTGTTCGGCTAAACCCGTAAGTGACGCAGCCGAAACCGGCTGTTGAAAGCAGGATGGACAAGATATCGACTTTGGGCTTGGATAGTTCCGTCACGTTTTTCAAGTATGCAGCTGCGTATACGATTGAAAATAGTGCAACAGGAATCACCAGGTAAAACAGCCAGCGCCAATGCAAGGTATCGATGATCAAACCCGACAAGGCTGGCCCTATAACGGGTGCGACCATAATGACCAGTCCCATGAGCCCCATGGCGGCGCCGCGGCGTTCCGGAGGATAGAGGGCGAGAATCGTATTCATCATAATTGGGACCAACAGTCCCGTCCCGCATGCCTGCACAACTCGACCAAGCAGCAAGATGCTGAATCCCGGGGAAACTGCACTTAAGCAGGTACCAGCCAGAAATAACACCATCGCGGACATAAACATCTGGCGAGTTGTAAACCATTGCTGCAGTAGGGCGGTCACTGGCACCAGTATGCCGATCACAAGCATATAACCTGTCGTTAGCCATTGGATAGTTGCAGCGTCAACGTTGAATTCCCGCATCAACCCGGGGAGTACAGTAGTGAGCAAATTTTCGTTGAGAAACGCAACAAACGTTCCGATGAGCAGAGCGGCTAACATCGGCCCTCTCTTTATTCCACTTGCTTTTTGAAGCGATTTGTCCATTTTTCTTCTCCCCCTGTATGATCGTTACATACTATTGTTCGTAGATCCCATTTGACCTGATGAATATTTTACGTGAATCTGACTGAATTGGAAAAAGCGAAATAAGTCTGCAAACCCGGAAATTCGTTCATTCTTGGAAACTTCGGGGGAGGTCCCCCATGATGTCGTTTATTCGCACATGATACCTTGACAGGAGGGGCTTAGGAGATTATGATAACGTGCCGGTCATTTCTATAAAGTAAATGAGAAGGTGAGAAGCTGGGGCAGATGCTGTTTAAAGGAGCGGATTTACCTCAAAGCTTGGCGTGCGGGATATGATCACACATGTTGGATTTATTTCCTGAGGACCCAGGATATCAACGGTAGCGCGACTTGTGGGGACATTTTATCAGCCAAACAACTGCGAAATTACCGCGATGTCAAAAATATCGCATAACAAAAAAGTAGACGATTGAACAACGGGTTGGCTTTTTTTACACTATGGGTGTCGCTTTCATTAACATAAGGTCAAACGAGAGGGGTTCTATGGAAAAAAGTGGTAAATGGAGAGGCTGAGGTGAACGCAGTGGATATTTGCTTAGTGGGCCATTGAGGCCACCTCTCCACCTCAAACAAATGGCTAAGGAGCAGATACACATATGGAACTAGGACTACTTGTTGTTCTTAAACCTTCGATTAGAGAAGAAATCCGTAAAGTGAGTGAACTCGGCTTTGCCACATGCCAGTTAAGTTGTTGGGATGAGTCGTTGTTCACTGATGAAATGATCGCCGAAATTCAGCAAGCGTGTGCCGAATATAAGGTAAAAATAAGTCATATCTGGTGTGGCTGGCTGGGGCCGCAAAGCTGGAATTTGATTGATGGCCCTTCTACGTTGGGGCTTGTTCCAGAAGCTTATCGCGACAGCAGGCTGCAGATGCTGCTTAAAGGTGCGGATTTTACCGCAAAGCTTGGTGTGCAGGATATGATTACACATGTTGGGTTTATTCCTGAGGATCCGGGAGACCAGCGTTATCGCAGTTTATTGACTTGTTTACATTATTTGGCCATATATTGCAAGGGGAAGGGCATTCATTTTCTGTTCGAGACAGGCCAGGAAACACCAGTTACGCTGCTGAGGGTCATCGAGGATTTGAATACGGGCAATCTCGGAATCAATTTGGACCCGGCTAATCTGATTTTGTACGGTAAAGGCAATCCGGTGGATGCACTGGATGTATTTGGCTCGTACGTCCGCGGTGTTCATGCCAAGGACGGGATGTATCCTACCAATGGCAGAATGCTGGGCCTTGAGGTTCCAATCGGTCAGGGGAAGGTGGACTTTCCTTCACTGGTCGGCCGCTTGAAGGAGCTCGGCTACGAAGGTCCATTGACGATAGAAAGAGAAATCGAGGGAGACGAGCAGATCAGGGACATTTTGTCAGCCAAACAACGGCTTGAGCAGCTGTTGTAGGAGCTGTTAGACGCATACTTTTGTTGAGGGGAGAAAGCTTCAATGATACGTTTTGAATTTCCGCCATCATTTCTGTGGGGAGCCGCATCTTCCTCCTTTCAGATCGAAGGAGCGGCGGAAGAGGGCGGACGAGGACCGAGCATATGGGATGCAGCTGCGCGTGATTATCCGGAACGATTCTGGAACGGTCATTCACCGCAAACGGCAGCTGATTTCTATCACCACTTTGTAGAAGATATCAAAGGGATGAAAGAACTGGGTCTGACCTCGTTCCGGCTCTCCCTCAGCTGGTCCAGAATTATTCCGCAGGGCCTCGGGGAAATCAACGAAGCAGGGCTGATCTTCTATGATCAGGTAATTAATGAACTTCTCGCGGCAGGTATCGAGCCCTTCGTCGATTTGTATCATTGGGATTTGCCGCAAGCATTGTCGGACAACGGAGGGTTCAAGAATCCGCAAATCGTTACTGATTTTGCGAGATATGCAGAAATATGCTTCAAACGTTTCGGTGATCGTGTGAAGCGATGGAGTACCATGAATGAGCCTTCTGTTATGGCTTTTGCCTCGTATAGAGACGGTGTTTATCCGCCGTTCGAAACGGATATGGAATCAGCGCTTTTGGCTGCCCATCATATGATACTGATGCATTACGAAGCGGTAAGAATGTATCGTTCTCTTGGGCTAACAGGAGAAATCGGAGCTGTAATCGCTGTAGTGCCTGTGTATCCGCACACGCATAGCCCGAATGATCGGGCGGCAGCGCAGCGGCAATTTGATTTTGTGTGCGGGTGGTGGCTTCAGCCGATGTTGGAAGGCAGCTACCCGGCATCCGTGCTCGAATGCCCCGAAGTTGGTGCACTTATGCCGGCAGCATTTCGGCAGCAGCTTCTACAGAGTTTCGAGCCGATGGATATGATCGGTTTGAACTATTACAGTCCTGCCAGATGCGCTTATGATCCCGCAGCGTTTCTGCAAGCGACGGACGTGCGCAATTTTTACGCCCAAAGCGATTACGGATTTCTGACATATCCCCAAGGGTTTTATGATATTTTGGTTTATGTTAAAGAGAAATACAACAATCCGAAGGTCTATATAACGGAAAACGGTATTGGCCAAGATACCGTCAATCAGGAAACGGAACGATTGCTGCAGGATGATGAGCGAATCAGCTACGTTCGTGAACATCTGCGGGAGCTCTCGCGCGCAATACGTCAAGGCTGCAATGTTCATGGGTACTATCACTGGTCCTACCTGGACGACTACGAAGCCACTTCAGGCTATCGTTACCGCTTCGGTCTGGTACATGTCGATTTTCTGACTCAAAGCAGAGCATTTAAACGAAGCTGGTATTATTACCAAAGTGTAATCACGGAGAGAGCGGTTGATTGAATGAGCCATTTTGGCAGTATACAAGGTATGTGAAATCTTGTATGCTAGTTTAATAATGTAGTCTAGGTACTGAAGCTCTCGTCTTTGTTGCCAGCGACTTTGACGTTCGAGGTCCATAACCTAGTTATGGACCTTTCATAGTATATAGCACTTTGGATAGTGGGAGGGACTGTATGAGACTCTCGTTTTTGTTACTGTTGTTAATACTGTTGATCTTTACTTTGCCCTCCGTCAAACACACTTCTGTTAAAGATGGGAGCTTGGTCTTCGAGCGTGGTACAACCTTACAAGGGCAGCCCTTAGCACTTAAAGCATTCTCTCCTTATCCGCCTGACGTGTCTTCCGAATGGTCCCGTCTTATGCTGTGGACCGAGTATGAGCGTAAAAGCGGCATTCATATTGATTGGGAGTTAGTCCCCGTCAACAATTTGATTGACCGGCGCGACCTTGTGCTGGCTGGCGAGGATCTGCCGGATTTCTTCTACGCCTCGCAGTTCACGATTTTGGACTTAATGAAGTATGGGGAAGCAGGCATCCTCATTCCCTTAGAGGATTTAATTGCGAAAGAGGCTCCAAATTTCAGTAGGCTGCTTGAGCAGTATCCGGAATGGCGCAAAGCGATCACGATGCCAGATGGGCATATCTTTGCACTGCCACAGCTGTTCGATCCGTCTTTTGTCTCTCTTCTGGCCGCACAGAAGCTATGGATCAAGCGAGACTGGCTTGAACGGCTCGGAGTATCGTTTCCCCAGGATATAGAACAGTTTCGCAATCTACTAAAGCTAATCAAGACGACAGATCTGAATGAGAATGGTGTACTGGATGAAACCCCGTTCTTGTTTCAGGAAATCAGTACTTTGGTCAATTATTTGCGCGGCGCATGGGGGCTCGGCAATCGCGGATCTACTCATCTGTACGTTGATATTGAACCGCTTACAAATGAACTCCGGTTTATTCCAGCCGATCCCAAATACAAGGAATTGCTGCAATACATCCATTCGTTATATGCTGAAGGGCTTATCGGCAAGGAGGTTTTTTCTTTGTCCAATAATGAGTTTGTATTGAAGGCGGAGCAGGGCAAGCTGGGCGCATTTATCGGAGTCGGACCCACTGCATTTAATGGAAAGGGGTATGAGGGCTCTGAGGTACTGGCCGGCCCTTACGGGGATCGATTGTATTCTTTGGCTTATCCCTCCGTTGTGATGCCTGGCTCCTTCGCCATCACATCGCATAACCTGCACCCGGAAGAAACTTTGCGCTGGGCAGACTATTTCTTTGGAGATGAAGGGAACCGGATGTTTTTTATGGGCTTTGAGAATATCACCTACCAAACAAAAGAAGACGGAGAACTTGCCTA
Organism: Paenibacillus eucommiae; assembly: GCF_017874215.1. Taxonomy (GTDB): domain Bacteria; phylum Bacillota; class Bacilli; order Paenibacillales; family NBRC-103111; genus Paenibacillus_AI; species Paenibacillus_AI eucommiae. The sequence continues at coordinate 80,452 of NZ_JAGGLB010000024.1, read as the reverse complement.
CCTGGATCATATCGTGCATCCGTCCGAGGGCATGAACATCAATCAGACGGTTGGCGGCTATCTCGTTTGGCCCGGGACCGCTTATCCGGGGATTGTCCGTTCAGCCACCTTCAAAGGCGCGGAAGGAACCAAAGAAGCGGTTGCCGCAGCGGAAAAAATCAAACCTTTTATGCCGGTGGAGATTTGGCCTCAGTTCGTGTATACGAAAGATGAAGCGGATCAAATGAATGCCTTGCTGCCGAATTTGTCGAGCTATTTGTATGAAATGCAGATCAAGTTTGTAAGCGGGGACGTTCCTTTTACGGAATGGGACGAATATTTGCGTACGCTGGATCGTCTCGGATTGCCCCATTTCATGGAGCTCTACAAACGGGCTTACGAGCGTTACAAGCATACCGGGTGAGGTGAACCTATGGCGAGATCAAGAAGATTTTACGGCTATTTATTATCCTATATGGTTATCGTTACGCTTTCGCTGCTTGTATTCGGGAGTCTGGCTTACCGGATTTTTATGTCATCTCTTGGGCAGGAGATCGAGAAGTCAGGCGTTTCGCAGCTCCTGCAGGTCAGAGATATCATCGAAACACGGATGCTTGAAATGAAAAGAATAGCAGTGCGGATCTCTCTGAACCCTGCGCTTACTTCGTACACCATTGACGGCGGAGGATACCAGCTGATGGAAACCAAACGGATTTTAAACGATTATATGTCCTCAAACGGCTTTATTTCCGATATCGGCATCTACTATATGTCGCGCGAGGATGACATGATTTTCGGGGCGAGAGGGAATTATGCAGTCGATACGTATTTCGATGCCGTCTATCGTTATGCGACCTGGAAAGCTGCGGATTTTCAGAAGGAATCATACGCGCTAAATTCGCCGGTGATGCGGCCGCTTCAGTCTGTGGTGGTGAATCGCTCGGATCAAAGAAGTCTTGCGACATACCTTTATCCGATTCCAGCCAATGCGAGCAAGCCGTACGGTGTCGTTCTTTTTCAAATCGAAGAGCGAACGTTCGGCAATTTATTGGGCAATGCGTTGAGGGGGAACAAAGGTTACGTTTATGTGCTTGACGGCGGTGGCCAGATGGTGGCTGCTGCAGGAGCCATACCGGGTTTCGCAAATGGAGAGGAATTTCTGGGCGAGATCAGCGCGGATCGGATTCCTCAGGGCATGTCCAGCTATGGCATAGACGGATTGGATTACAGACTGGTGAAGCTCACTTCTGAATTCAACAACTGGACTTATATCATCGCTCTTCCAGCCAATCAGCTTCTGACAGGCGTTTATAAGGCAAAAGCATTGTTTTTTGGATTATTGACAGGCATTCTGCTTGCTGGCATGCTCATGTCGGTATTTTTTGCAATACGAAATTACAGACCGCTTCAAGCATTAGCCGGTCATGTGCGGCAGCATCGCGGCTATGACGCTACCCCTCCGGGAAGAAAGGACGAGTTTCAGCTAATTTCCAATATCATGGATGAGGTGACTGAAGAAAATAGGGAGCTTCAGACCCGAATCAAGACACAGGCCGCACTTGTGAAGGAAAGGATGTTAGGCAGGCTGCTTGAGGATGCGTTTGCCAATCATGAAGAGCGAAATGAAGCGCTTCGTGTTTGCGGACTTACAGTTTCCTCAGAGCATTTCCGGGTTATCGTTTTTGATATTGATGATCACGAAGGGTTTATGAGGAATACGCCCCGGCCATCTGTAGACGTTATGCTCTTCAGCCTTCGCCATATGGTGGAGGATTTAGCTTGCGAAGTTACCGAAGCACAGTGCTGTGCTGCCTTGGAAAGAGGTGGGCAGCGGGGGGTATCGCTCGTTTTTCAAGGCGGCAGCGGAACAACGGAGCTTACCATTCGGGAGATGACACAGCGCGCGAGTCTGTTCTTCCAGCAAGCCGCCGGCTATACGCTTACAGCCGGAATCGGCTGCGAATATAGCGCTGCCAGCCGGATCAAGGATTCTTTCGCCGAAGCGCAGCATGCGGCCCGGTACCGGTTTATGCGAGGCGGCAACCGTCCATTTTTCTATTCCGAAATGATGGATTTGGAAATGAGGAATCTGCGCTTGCCGCTAGATCGTGTGGACGCGAATGTAGAAATGGCGCTGAAGCAAGGCAGCGAGGAGAAAATGAAATCATACATCGTACAAATTGTTGAGCGGCTGTCGGCACCAGGCGTTTCCATCGAGACAGCGGAGAACCTTACGACCGATTTCGCGATGACTTTATGGAAGGCTGCCTCCGACATCGGCATCTTGACGGACAGCTCCGCCCACCTAAAGATGGAAGAGTCGCTGAATGAGAAGTTCGAGACGATCAGTCTCTGGGGACAGAGAATGGAGGACATTTGCAGCGAGTTGTGTCAGATGATTCTCGATAACCGGAAGTCGAAGAACGATCAGCTGTATCCGAAGCTTATAGCTTACATTCAGCAGAATTTTGCGGATAATATGCTGTCGCTGGACAAGATCGCTGATAGCTTTGGTATTTCCAGCAGCTACGCCACGCGCTATTTCAAGGAGCAGACGGGGTATTCGCTTATGCAGTATCTCGATCTTGTCCGTATGAACGAAGCCAGGGAGCTGCTGCGCCAATCGGATGTCATACTGAAGGGAATTATTCCGCAGGTCGGCTATGTGGATGAGTCTCACTTCATCCGTAAATTCAAAAAACATGAGGGAGTTACGCCTAACGAGTATCGAAATACACACCGGGGAGGCTCCCGGGTTATTTAATCTGATTGATGCCATTTTGTTATGCTGCAGCGACGGTTCCAGATGAACCGGTCCGGGAGCTCCTTTGGGAGCTCTTTTTCTTTGGCGAACAAAGGTCAGAAATGCCAGTAAAACATATCCCATACACCGGATTTTCTGCGATTCAGCAGCTCAGATGGCTGAAATTGCGGCGATGTCAAAAATATCACATGACAAAAAAGTGGACCATTGAACAACGGGCTGGCTTTTTTTACACTGGGGATGTCGCTTCAATGAACCTAAGCTTAAACGGGGAGGAGATCTATGGAGAAAGCTGATGAAAGGGGAGGCTGAGGAATTTCGCACGAACCTGTGCGAACCGGCAAGCCGCTCCGGCTCAAGTGGAGGACAGAAGGAGGGGTTGTGTGGAAAAGCGCTCCAATTGGCATTACATGCGAAAAGACAAGTTTCTATTGCTCATGATGGTGCCCATGGTTGTGTTGTTGTTTGTGTTCAGCTATATGCCGATTTATGGAATATTAATCGCGTTTCAAGATTACAAGATCGGCATGCCGTTTCTTAGCTTTGACGGAACTACAAAGTGGGTCGGATTCAAGCATTTTATCCGTTTCTTCGACTCCGTGTTTTTTGACCGCGTCATGCGGAATACACTGTTGATCAGTCTGTATACGATCGTGTTCGGCTTCTGGATTCCCATCGTATTTGCGCTTCTGTTGAACGAAATTCGCCGTACCTTCTATAAGAAGGTCGTTCAGACACTTAGCTACTTGCCATACTTTATTTCAAGTGTCGTGATAGTAGGCATCGTGTTGTCGCTGCTTTCTCCCGTCGATGGTGTCATTAACAATATCATCGAATTTTTCGGAGGAGACCGAACGGCCTTCATGAATGATCCGCAGTATTTCAAGACGATTTACATCATAACAGGCATATGGCAAAGCTTCGGCTGGGGCTCGGTTCTTTATCTGGCGAATATCGCTGCGATCAACCAGGAGCTATACGAAGCGGCTAGAATGGACGGAGCGAACCGTTGGCGTCAAATGATGCATATTACGCTGCCCGGTATAATGCCTACCGTCACGATTATGTTGATCTTTGCAGTCGGAGGCTTACTTAATGCCGATGTTGAGAAGATTCTGCTCATGTACAGCCCAGCCGTATACGATTCGGCAGATGTGATTGGCACCTATACCGTTCGTGAAGGAGTGTTTAACGGAAATTACAGTTATGCTGCCGCAGTCGGCCTGTTTGTTTCCGTCATCAATTTTATTGCGCTTATTCTAGCCAACACCATTAGCAGAAAAGTGAGCGACTATGGACTATGGTAGAGAGGGGGAAGCAGCGTGCATGCCAGTGTAAGTCATCAGAGAGACTGGATCGGAAGAACGGCGGATATGTTCATCTATTTGGCAGTAGGAATAGCGGCGGTAATTACGGTTTGGCCTTTCGTCTATGTATTCAGCATGTCGATCAGCGCGCCTGAAGAGGTCGTCAGTCAGAGCGTCTGGTTATATCCGAAAGGATTATCCTTCGAAGCATATAAGCTGATTTTCCAGAACACGGAGTTATGGCGGGCCTATGGAAATACGATCCTCTATGTGACGGCGGGAACGCTGCTCACGACAATCGTATCGATCATTAGTGCTTATCCGCTATCGAGAAAACGGCTGTTTGGACGAAAATTTTTTGTTTTTTACTTGCTCGTACCCATGTTCTTCAGCGGAGGCATTGTCCCTTTTTTCGTATTGGTCAGCAAAATCGGTTTGTTTAACAATCCACTGGTCATGATCCTTCCCGGAGTTGTCTCCATCTGGAATATCATTCTGGTGCGCACCTTCTTCAAAACGCTGCCCGACCAGCTCGAAGAAGCGGCCATTATGGACGGGGCGGGAGATCTGCGCATATTGTTCCAGATTATGGTCCCATTATCGAAGCCCATTATTGCTGTGATCGTATTGTACACTTCGGTGGGCATTTGGAACTCATGGTTCAATGCATTGTTGTTTCTTCCTGACAAGTCCTGGCAGCCAATCCAGTTATTTATGGCCAAGGTGCTTGTGTATGCCAAAGCGGATTTGGCGGTAAATGCCATGCGTAATACGCAGGATGCGATGAATATGACAGCGCTCTCTTTTCAACTTAAATATGCGGCCATCATTTTTACAACACTGCCGATTATATGCTCGTACCCGTTCCTGCAAAAATATTTTGTCAAAGGGGCCTTAATAGGCTCACTAAAAGAATAGAGGAGAAATGTTAAGATGAGAAAAAAAGGCACAATCGCGCTGCTGCTTACCCTAATGGTATCCGTTTTTCTGGCAGCTTGCAGCAACAATGCATCCAATCATGCATCCCCCTCTCCATCAGCATCTTCTGCAAGTTCTGAAACCAATTCCCCGTCCGATCAGCCGTCATCGGAACCGTTGACGATCCGTATCCTGGCCCAGGAAAACTACAACGCTCAGTTGAGTTACGCCGATAGGCCCATCATCAAGGAGTTGGAGAAGCGGACCAATGTGAAGTTCGAATGGGAATTCGTGCCGCCGAACGATATTGCAAGCGTGGCCCAGACACGGCTGTCTGCCGGAGTCAACCTTCCGGACGTCATCGAGCTGAATATGGATTCGACCAAATTTTTTGAAACGGCTCAGTCTGGTGTATTTATTCCAATCACGAAATTGGTGGAGCAGCATGCGCCCAACATCAAGAGGACGATTGAAGAAGAGTATCCGATCGCCAAGAAATTATGGACGATGCCCGACAATGAGCTGTATTCCGTCACGTATGCTGCACAGAACGAAGGTGTGATGTTTGTTTCGGATATTATCCGTTACGATTGGCTTCAAAAAGTTGGCATAACCAAAATCCCGGAAACGACGGATGAGTTTTACGAAGCGCTTAAAGCGATGCGTGACAAGGATGCGAATGGAAACAGCAAGCAGGACGAATTTTTCAGCGGACAGGGCTGGCAGCTGTTCCTTACCTTTCCCGCCGCGTTTGGCCTAAATGCCCAGCACACCGGCAGTAACTGGGATGTCGACGACAACGGCAAGGTGTTCTCGACCTGGACTTCCGACAAGGCTAAAGCGATGTATCAATATTTGAACAAGCTGTACAGTGAAGGTCTGATCGATCCGGAGTATACGACGATGGCCTATGATGCCTCTCAGGCGCGGCTTAAATCTAATATTGTTTCGGCCACAAGCTTCTATGCGCAATCGGTCAAGAAAAACTACAATGATCTGGTTGGAGGAGGAGCGGAATACCGGGCGATCCAGCCGCTCAAGGGACCTGATGGAACAAGCCGCGCGATTGTGTTTAACGTACCGGGCGGGTATAACGGTTACAACTGGGTGATAACGAAGAGCGCCAAAAATCCGGAAGGCATTATCAAGCTATTCGATTATATCTTTTCCCCTGAAGGACGGATACTGCTGCAATACGGTATCGAGAACGTCCATTACAAGCTCGTCGATGGCAAGCCCGTCTCCATCATGGAAGAGTTTGTCGCCGCAAACAAAGATAAATACGATACTGTTCAGGCGGCAATGGATGGAGAAGGCTTGAATCCGATCGGTGCACTTCCTTACGTACGCAATGTAACCAAGGAAGAAGCCTTCCAAGCTGGTGAAACGGCGCAGGCTGACATCGAAACATACGAAAAATCTCTGGCTGTCATGAGGATGCCTTATTTCTCCGCAAATCCGACGCTGGAAGAGCAGCAAGTTGTAACCGAAATCGGCGGCGAGGTATGGACATATATCGCGGAGATGAGAGACAAATTCGTATTGGGTCAAGCCTCGTTCGACGAATGGGATAAATACGTTGCGAAAGCGAATGATCTTGGGATAACGAAGCTGCTGGAAATCGAGAAGAAGAAGTACGAGCGCTTCTTGTCGATGAAATAGATGCTGGAAAGACAGCTATGAAATGAGCCGCATGAAGCGGGAGAAGAAGTGAAAGAACCGAAAGAACCGAAAGAACCGAAAGAACCGAAAGGGGCGTCATCTACAGAAGTTGGCGCTCCTATTTTCTACATTAGAGGAGGTGATGACAAGCCTGAAGTTCAGAAATTCGGCAGCACAGACATGGTTCAATCGAGGGATTGGGGAGCAGTTGTGCTTGTGAAACTCACTTTATAGGAGGCTGTTGTATAATGGAGAAAAATGTTGAGAAGCAACCAGAAAACGAGCAATCGATCTATTCGATTCCCGATGCCCCGGGCATGAAGAAGCTTGTAAATCGCAGAACGATGCTGGCATCGCTTGGGATGGCAGGAGCGGCATTGGCCGCCGGGTCCTTACTGAACGTGCCCAAGGCACACGCTCTGTCACCGGTCAGTTCCGATGATGTGGAGTACCAGTTTTCACCTAGCGATCCTGTCCGATCCTTGACGGTGAAATTGCGTGAATATGCTAGTGTCATGGATTTCGGAGCGGCCGGAGATGGGGTGACCGACGATACCACGGCTATTCAAACTGCCGTGAATTCGGCCAAATACGTAACGGTGCCGCCTGGAACCTACAGAATCAGTTCGCAAATCGTTTTGTCGCAAAGCGGATTTTCGCTTGTTTCTCAGGAAGGAGCCAAATTTGTTGCTTCGGCGGCCATGAACTCGCTCATTTATTCGCAGGATAACTCGAACATTGTGATTGAAGGCGGCCAATTTGATGGAAATGGACTTTCTGTAAGCAACATTCATTTTCGAACCTATGCCGTTAGCCCGCTCAACCTTACTGTCCGGAATACAAAGCAAAGAGCAACCGCGTCAGATCCCAATCTTGCATTCGGGTGCATTTTGTTCGACAACGATGACGGGAAACGGTCACCGTACCGCCATCAAAACATTGTGATCGAAGGTAATCTCATTGAAGAGTGCGGTACACATGGCGCTCTGGCAGCTTATTGCGATGGCGTCACCTTTCATCGGAATGTCGTGGACGGCGCACAAAATCATGGCTTTGAGGCTGTCAATTGTACAGACGTGTTGGAGACGAGCAATCGTGTCAGCAACTGTGGCATATCTGCGCTAGGGGTTGGGGATGGAAGCCGCAATTATATCATAGCAGACAATGTGATTGCGAATTGTGGGGGGGACGGTTCGATTACATGTGAACACAACAGCGTCTTCGGTACTGTTTGCGACAACACGATCGTGGATGCACACGGGTCTTCCGGAATTAATGTTTCGTTCGGAACGCCGGGTTCTGCTCCGTTTGACAATCTGAACAATATTTCGGTTACAAACAATACGATCTCCGGAAAAAACGGATTTTCAATTGTGGGCATTCTGGTTTACTCCTCAGTAGGCGGCACAAGTAAAGGCAGAAATATGAATGTTGTTAATAATAAACTGGAACATGTAACTGTAGCCGTCGATTACAATTATTGCGACAGCAGTACGATTTCAGGAAATACGCTCCGCTCACCTGTAGGTTCCAACTCAAAGCTAATCAACATTGTCGCTTGCAGCGGTGTCCTGGTCTCCGGCAACCGGACGTATGACCTAGTTAATGATCATGCCATTACTGTTAATGACTATGCAACATTTGTAAGTGATTTTTGCAAAATTACGGACAACTATGTTCTATCTGCGGGAAGCAGTGCTTCCAAGGCCGTCGTCTATATTCAAGGGACCGGAATGCATGAAGTCAGCGGCAATATGACACAAGGCTCGGCCAATTACGTCAAAGCCCCTAATGCTGCGTTTGTGTTGGCGAGCAACAACTTTGGTCCGTTATCCGGAACACCGCTGGATGGTCCGAACATAACCGGCAGTGCGAACGCTAACTCCACCAACGATACATTAATACTGAATGGCAAAAGGCAGAGTTACGGCGCAGCAGCTCCAACAAGCGGAACATGGAGCCCTGGGGAAATTGTGTGGAGCACAGCTCCAACGGCCGGTGGTCACGCAGGCTGGATTTGCACGACTGCAGGCAGCCCCGGCACTTGGAAAACATTTGGAGCCGTAACTCCTTAATGGCATGAAACAACCATGACATGATTATGATTAAAATAAAGAGCCGGATGGCTGTCCGGTTCCACGCACATCATTTTGGATGGAAAACCTCCAAAGAATTAGAAATAATAACCCGTTCCTTTGGTCGTAGGCGGGTTATTTTTGTTTTCGCAAGTAAGTGAACATGTCAGGAAAAAAATGCCGAGTATAATCACTTGGTCAAGGTGGCTGGATTGAGTGGGGTTCCATTTATTCCGTTTGAGCTTGGTGTTCGTGTGATTCGTGCGATTGTAGCTAAAGAGAGGGAAGGCCTGTGGGCGGAAGAGCGGTAGCGTCCGCCTTTAAAGATTTGTTCTTACCTCCTCATCACTACCATTCAAGGGAACAAATCTTTAACAGCGGCTGGAGCCCACAGCCATTCCCTCCGCAACGCACCCAAGTCACGAACACGCACCTCAAAGGACGAAGCAAGGCGTTTTTCTTATGAAGAATTTGATTTTACGAACTCATACTCCAAAATAGGAAAAAAAGCTCATTAGACTTTCGGTTTGGTGAGTTATATCATATTTTTATAATTTGTTTTATGGCATAATTACGATAAGCAAGAAGCTTGCGAAAATAGATGCAGGCCAGGTATGAAGTAAAACATTCAGACCGCATAGACGTAGTGTTACTAACACTACATAGACTTTATCGGACAAGCAATATAGATCGATTGTAGCAATAAAAACATAGCGAAGAATAGGCAGGTACATGATCATGTCGCATCATACTAACAAGAGATTGGTAGAATATGTAACCGGGCCTACCCTTGCGCTTTCGGAATTTACTAGGCTTGCGATTTTGGTGGCAGAAATGGTGCACCGTGAGCATCAGCAAATAGCTATAATCGGGTATTTGAACCCCGCGAATATTGTCATTGCAGCCGGTGGCTTGTCGGCATGGCTCACAGAAAGTGTGCAATGGCACGAGGCGTATCGCGCGCCGGAACAATCGGGCAGAATGAATCGGATACCGGATGAACGCTGTGATCTTTATGCATTGGGCGTAATTTATTACGAGCTGCTGGCCGGTCAGCTGCCATTTCAGCCTGGACAGGATGAGGACTGGGAGACCGTGCATATCCAGCAGGCGCCTCTCCCGCTCGCTCAGCTTCGGGTGGACACGGAAGGCCCGCTGGAAGCGATGATGATGAAGCTGCTCTCCAAGTCGCCCGAGGATCGTTACCAGAGCGCATATGGCTTGCTGGACGACCTGCAGCAATGCGACAGCATGCTCACCGAAAGCGGCAGGATAGCTCCTTTTGAAGTTGGCAGCCTGGATCATCTTCGGCAATTTCGTGTTCCCGATACGTTATTCGGACGCAGTGAAGCTATGAAGCAGCTCGAAGACGGGATTCAGCAGGCGGCAAGCGGCGGGCTTGCTTTTCGCTGGGTAACCGGAGAGGAAGGCGTTGGCAAGACGGCGCTTGTGCACCAGTTGCGGCTAACTGCCGCCCGGTGGGGAGGACGCTTTGTGGAGGGGACTGCTGTTCAGGCGGAGCATGCCTCCCCTTATAGGCCGCTGCTTCAAGCGCTTGGCGAGTGGCTGGAGCAGCTGTGGAGCGAGCCCCCAAGACATATTGCGCTGCTGCGAGAGCGGCTGCAGGCGGAGTTCGGGGAAGAGGCGCAAATCATCGCCTCTTTGCTGCCGGGAGCTCAGCCGATGTTTGCCGGCCAAGCACCAGGCGAACGCACCGCGCCTTCTGTAGATAACGGGAAGGACACCGGTCCGCTATTGACGCGGCTCATTGGCTTCTTTGCCGCAAACAGTCCCCCGCTCGTCCTGTTCTTGGATCATATGGAACGTGCCAAGGCGAGCTTATGCTCGGTACTTGAAACGCTGGCGCAATCGCATGCCGCCGCTGGCTTGCTCGTCATTGGAGCCTGTCGCACATCGGGAGAGCAGGGTGCCGAGCTAGAGGATGTCCTAGAGGCAGCTTGGTTGAATGAGCGTTTGCGGACCTTTCCGTCCGAGCAGATAACGCTTCAGCCGCTCGGCTACGATGAGGTGAGGAATTATTTGGAATGCGGACTGCATGGCAGCTCACTGCGCATACGTCTGCTAACCCGGGCTGTTTTTAATTAGACTGGCGGCATACCGCGAGCAATCCGGCATTTGCTGGAGAGCTGGGTTCGGGAGAAGCATCTGCGCTTTGAAGATGAGCTGCGCAGATGGATATGGGATGCCGATATCGTACATTCGCAGGGACCGGAGGGCTCGGATGTACAGCTGATGGAGCAGAGCTTCGCCGCGCTCGCCGAGGAGGCGAAGGGGCTGTTGGCGACAGCTGCAGTGATCGGTCCTTCCTTTGGCTCGCAGCTGCTTGCGGAAGTATGCGGCTATGAGCCGAAGGAAACGCTACGGCTGCTGTATGCTGCCGAGGCGGAGGGCATTATCGGCCGTGAGGATGAGGGTGAAGAGGGGAGTACGGATCGAGAGAAGCAATACCTGTTCCTGCACCCCCACCTGCATCGGCTTGCGTATGCGCATGACGCAGGCCGCAATGCGCAGAGGCATTGGCGGGTAGGGAAGCAGCTGCTATCCGGGGTGATGGAAGGCGCGGATTCGACGCTGATGGCGGCCGTCGATCATTTAAACCGCGGTATCCAGGGGACGCCGCGGCAGGAGCTCGAGCAGCTTGCATCGTATAATCTGCAGGCTAGCAATAAGGCTGTACAGAATGGGCAGTATGCGAAAGGGAGGTATTACGCGGAGGCAGGGCTACGCTTTCTCGGGCAGGCAGGTACCGGTGCGGTAGAGAAGATTTCTTTTCATTTAAAGCTTGACCTGGCATGTTCGTTGTATGGCGGCGGAGAGCTGGAGCCGGCAAGGGAGCTGCTGCTGGGGCTGATGCAGCTCGGAGAACGGCTTAGCAAAACAGAGCGCTTGCTTCTCTGGCAGCATCTCATTCAATTCCATACGCTGGCAAATCATCAAATTGCGGTTCAATATGGAAACCAAGCTCTGCATGAGTATGGGTGGCAGCTCAAGGAAAATCCATCCTTGTTGTCGATAGCCAAGGAAGTGGCGCAGACCCAGCTTCTCTTGTATCGTAAGCGGCGCAACGTGCAGCGATCTGCTGTACAACAGGATGCCGAATATAGGACACATTGCAGCCTTATGCTGCAGCTTTCATTTCCTATGCTGCTTCATAATGCCGGGGCATTAATTGAATTATACGCCCGATTTATTCGGTATGGCCTAAATAAAGGGATGAATGATTTGCTGGCGGCCATCATTGTAATTTATGAGCTGCTGCTGCAGCGCGTCCTTCCGGGCTACGCGCAGGTTTCCTACTTTGCGGATTCGGATAACCTCATGAACATGCATGCATCCCAGCCCCAATCCAAGTACCATTTCGCCTTTCTGAGAGGGATGTTCAAGCAACTGGAGCATCCTGCAGAATCGGAAGCCTATCTGAGACAATCCCTGCACCGCGGCATGAAGCTTGGGGATAACGGCTTTGTCAATATGGCTATCATTACTTGCCTGATTACATATAATGGCGATCTGTATAAATTAGCTGAGCTATTGGATAGTATTGCGGTATACGTGAGGTATTACGCGATAGAAAAGACGATGGAAATCGTCGGCATTACGGGTAAGTTTGCAGCAGCGCTTCGAGATGCATCTCTCCAAGAGGCTTTTATTGCCATTCCCGGAACAGCAAGCGGAGAAGCGGAACAAAGCAAGGAAGATAACTACAGCTGCTGCTGCAGGCTGCAGGTAGCGTATTTGTCCGCTCGGTACGAAGAAGCGCTGTACTGGGCAAAGCTCGCCAGAACCAATGAGCTGGCTTCAGACTGGGCGAGTGTTCGAAGGCATCGTTTCTATGAAACGATGACAATTTCGGCTCTGTACCCGAAGGCCGGGACGGCAGAGCGTAAATGGATCCGTCAAGCATTGCGCAAGCAATTGAAACGTATGAAAAAATGGCGGGGCATTTTCGGCTCGCAATCAGCTGCGCATGGACTTATAGAGGCGGAATGGAAGCGAATTGCAGGTTCGCCAAGCGAAGTCATCGATGCGTATTGGGCTGCTGCCAAGCAGGCGAAGACAGAAAAAAATGGATTAATGGAAGGGATTATCTGTGAACGGTTGGCCCATTATTATGAGCATCAATTGATGAGCCGGGCCGGCGCAATGATCGCGATGATGGATGCATGTACAGCATATTCCTTATGGGGCGTGAATGCTAAGGTTACTCAGATTCGGACCGAGCATGCTGACCTGCTGCGTGCGATGCCCGAGCCTATTGAAGTACAGCCGTTACAGCTTAATTCCTCCCGCGAACGCAAAAGCTTGCTTCCGCCGCGGCGCAAACAAGCTGAAGCAACTGCAACTGCAGACGGCAAATTTGAGCGGATACTGGAGCAACTGCCGCGGTTCGGCATCAATCGCGACAATTGGCTGGAAAGCTTCCTGCAGGCGGCAATCCGCCAATCCGGCGCTGATTATGGGCTTGTTTTAAGCGTCAAAGAGGAGGGCTATGCCGTTGTGGCGGATCCATATCCTTCCCGCTCAGCAGAGCAGACACAAGCATATGCGCAAAGCGTGCTGCGACATACGTTACTGACCAACCAGCCGATTGTACTTTATGATGCACTGCAGAGCTACTTTGTCAAGGATGCTTATATTGAGGCACGATGCACGCGCTCGATTCTATGTATGCCGATTGTAGTGCCGGGAGAAAAGGCTCCGTTCTTGCTCTATCTGGAAAATCGTCATGTGCCAGGCGTGTTTACGAAGCGGGATATAAATGTGCTTGAGCTCATATTGGCACGCACGATCTATTTGAAAATGCTGGAGGATGAGGCTGCAACGCATAAGTGGTCAGTGACTGCGAATGCATCGGATACTAAGGCAGCTGCAGAAGCTATAGAAGCCGGTCGGCCGGCCCAAGTGCATCTGCGTGCTCAAGCCACAGCAGAAGTCCCGCCATTCATCGAGCCACTGACAAGTAGAGAAATCGAAGTGCTGGAGGCTATTGCACAAGGGTTGTCCAATAAAGATATCGGGGAACGCTTCGGCATCGCGGAAACGACCGTAAAGACACATACAACCCGAATTTTCGGCAAGCTTGGCGTAAAGCGGCGCGGGCAAGCGGTCGTCAGGGCTAAAGAATGGAACATTATTGAGTAGGGACAGGCCTTATAGGCGCTGTTCCTGTTTTTTTGCAGGGGTACGACTTTCGTAGGACTACAAACTTCTGGTACTTGCACTACTATGTTGATAGGGCGAATATCAGGAGTTTTTTGTTGCGATTTTTAGAGCAGGAGTATGGCGCAGATCAGGCTCCGGCCATGCTGGACATGATTCAAAGGCTGGGTCTTGTCGATACGGATAGAAGAATAGGATAGAAGAATAGGATAAAAGAATAGGATAAAAGGAGTGTCACAGCGAGTGAGAAAATGGAAAGCTTATATCGCGCTGCTATTGGCCGTCCTGATGCTTGTAACAACAGCAATGCCAACCTATGCAGCAGCGGCAATCGCCGGTAAGGCGGCAGCCAAGACTGAGGGTAAGCACAGTGAACTTTACAATGCATTGGCAAAGGAATACGGCGCCGAGGAAGCAGACGGAATGTTCCGCTTAATGAAGGAGCTTGGGGCAATTGATCAGGAGGGAGAGCTGCAGAGCTATCCGCTCATGTTGAATGATCGCGCCTATACGCTAGAGGAAATCAAGTCTCTATTAGCAGATCCGAAGACGGATCTTTCTCAGGCCGTAACGGTGGATGGGGATGAAATTACACTTGGGCAGCTGCAGAAGCTGTTTGAAATCGAGCAGTCGATCAGCTATGCGACTACTGGCCTGGAGGATGGAAAGGTCAACATTACGAGCAAGCACCTGGACAGCCTCGAAAGCATGCTGAAACAAATGGAGCAGGGCAGAATCGAGACGTTTGATAAGGATGGCAATCCGCTTGCTTCTGATGCGGACGGCAATCTTGTGAGCTTCCCTAAGCAAGCTGAAGCTGCAAGCGCGACGTCAGCCAGTCAATTGGGCGCGGCACCTGGTGCAGCTGATGTTGTCGGTAAAAATGAAGACTATCAGGATATTGTACAGGTAAGCATTTCAAGCATTGGGGCTAGTTATTATATTAATAACAATCAGATTAAGATCACCTTTAAGCTCAATAAAGCACAGGCTGTACCTGTTTCATTTCATTACGAGGTCATTCCGGGATCTCTCGGGGCTGTTTTGAGCGATGGGAAAAGTAAAGGAACGGTGGTGTTCCAGCCTGGGGAAACGACCAAGGATGCCGCGGTCCCGATCAAGTATGTGTATCCTGCGGATGTAAGGACAAAAGACTGGAATTTGTTTCAATCGAGCGTTTATGAAGGGTATGCACAAGCGGATTTAATCCACTTCTACAACTTCAAAAATTTTGATCGGTTTGATCTGGCAACGTCGCTGAAGGATACTGAAGACCGCATTCGTTACGCGTACAACGGTGGTGCCTATGTATCTTTTTCTCCGATCTCTGGAATCGCAGGACACAGGCAGATCAGCAATTTATACGGCTTTGATAATTTGTATCTCAATTATTCGGAAAAATTTAGTGCTGTCAAATATGGACTGGAACTCGTCGATCGCACGCAGGCCAATGATGGCAAGTTCAAGACGGGCCAATTGCTGCCTGTCAATGTATTTTTTAATCAGCCTGTTGAGATTACGTCCCAAAAAGGAGCTTCCGCTGCCATTACGCTCAAGAACGGGCTCAAAGGGTACTCATTAACCACTACAGGAGCACCAACAAAAGCCCGATTTGCGACTGCAGCGTCGAAGTTCGGTTTTGCGGTTCCGCTCGACAAGCAGACTATTAAAGACTATTTAAAGGCTCCCAAAACCTACGAGGGCCTGCAAACCACAAATGTGGGGAAAGTAACCTCTATCTATGCTTGGCGCTATTATGCGATGCCGGACTTTTACGGTAATTGGAACGAGCCTGTTTCCGATCCCGAGTATGTCGGGGGAAACTATTTCCATCGTGCACCCTATGCGAACGAGCCGGATATCGTACTTACGCCGGCCCGCGCAGATGCATTTACCGGGCTGTCCGTAGATAAGGACACCTATTATTTGGGCGATACGATCAAGGTAAATGTAAAGCTCGAAGATACCGACGGCTTCTATGAATGGCTTGTGAATGGGACGGTTACACCCGAGGACATCAAGAAGCGTGTGTATGTCTCGATCGGTGATCGTGACCATGGCAAGATAGGACTGGACTGGAAACGGGATGCCGGCGGGGAGCCGGTCGCACCGCTTGAGCTGCAAGGCGAGCTAAAGATTGATGAGCAGACCTTTAACCTGCTTTCCACTGCCCATCAGGAGAAAGGCTTCCTGCGCGCCAAGCTGTTCTATAATAATAGCGATGTTCTCAGCTCGATCAATACAGGCTTACGGGAAGACATGGCAATGCTGAACAGCGCTTTTGCTTACTTCCGTATTTTACAGCCGGTGTATGCAACCGCAGATAACGCAAGCATTGTTTATCCAAGCGCTTGGGAGACGGGCGAGAAGAAGCTGCCGCTCATTAGTAAAACGGCGACGAAGCTCGCCTACAGCATTCCGAAAGCAACGACCTTTAAGACGGCAGATCAATTCGTCTGGTCGAGCGATAATGAATCAGTCGCTTCGATTCTCGCGGATGGTACGATTGTGCCGAAGCAGACAGGGATGGTCACGTTTAAGCTGTTGATTAAAAATGATGGCCGCCTCCAGCCTGCGACAGTGCTGACGAGTGCGCCAATTGAGGTTGTCGACGACGGCTCCTCTGCGATCGTTATTCCAGACTTTGCGAACCAACTTCTCGCCTACAAGCAGGAAAATGTGATGATGTACTGGTCGACGAATGTTATGGCACGATACAAGCAGCTGGCAGGCGGCGGTACGCCGAAGAAGGCGAATTTCAAGGTCGAGCTGTTCGAGGGGTATTATGACGAAGCCGCTTTGGAGCAGCACACGCCGGTCGCCTCCTGGTCAGGGCCACAAACGGCAGGGCTCATTGACGCCATCCATTTTGAAGTGCCAGGACAATATTTCACCAAGCTGTCCGTAGGCAACCAGCCGACATATACACTGCGTGTCTCGACAGGAAATCCGGAAAATGAGTTCCACGTCCTGTCAGCGCTCTCGCATGTCATTGTCCGTTCCCCGGCGGTCAAGCTTGAAATCGACCGCTCCGCGGGGCAGGCATTTACGGATAATGCTGGCTCGATTCCGATCTCCTGGGCGATGAGCAACTTTGACGGCCTGCCAGGCAGCGCATTTGAATTTGAAGTGACGCGCAATGGTGTCCTGTTGCCAGGAAGCACGATTGCTTATAACGACAAGACAGGCAAATTTACGAGCAGCTCTGTGAACGGAAACGGCGGCGATTATGTGCTGCAGCTTGCTCCGGTCGATGGTGCTGACAAGCGCTTAAAGGATACGTATATCATTACAATCAAAGCAAAGAACAGCGCGGACAATACATGGTCTTATGACTCCTATTATTTGTATGTGTACGATGCCGATGCACTGAAAATTACGGTGGATGGGCAAGAAGCAACACAGACGACATTAAGCAATGTGGATCGCATCTCCAAGATGACAAGTGAAGAGATTCTTGCCCTGAACCGGGACATTACGCTGGTGAAGGATACGTCCATTAATGCATCGGACTTTACGGACTTGAACCTGATCACCGATCAGATCGCGTGGAAGGTCCAGGACAACCAGGTAGCCGCCTTGAATTATGGCACCTATGCCAACCTGGCATCGACTGAGGAGTACAGCTACAGCTCCTACCTGCCCAAGTCGGTCTTCCATCTGACCGGGCTTGAGACCGGTAATACGAAGGTGTCTGCGACGCATGCCCGTACGGGCATGAATGTCGATCTGGACGTCTCGGTAGAGACGCTGCGCGACAAGCTGTATTTGTTCCAGTTCTACCCGAAGACAGAGACAACCTTGTCGTACAAAACGCTTGAAAATGGTGCCGAGATCGAGCGCGAGGTGAAGACGAACGCGAAGGGCGAGCTGGCGCTATACGAAGAGCATGGCATCATTAGCGATGTTTACGTGACGTCGTTCTACGATGGCTCTACGTATACGGGCGTAATCGACCAGATGCAGCTAAAGACGAAGGAGCAGAATCCGGCGACCCGGCAGCTGTATCCGATCAATATTTTGCAACTGCGGCGCTTGGCTGAGGTTGATGTGTATTTGATCAAGCCGGACGGCAAGCCGTATGTGGGGGAAATTACGTATCGCGGTGGTGTATACCGCAACGGGCGTTATGCCCAGCCAGCGGAGATCGGCGTCGACACGTCTTATACGGTCGGCAATGATGGGCGCCTGAAGGTTATTTTTGATACGACGAAGTTTTATGACCCTACGCTGGAGAATAATGCGTATTCCTTGTCGGCCAAGGACCAGGTGGAAATCGTGCTGGAGGTTCAATTTGCAGGCGATGCGTTCTACCCCATTATGGTGTACAGCTCAGGGAATACGAAGCCGATTGACCAGGTTGAGTTCGGTACGAAGCATCAGCGGCTGCGCAGCAATTCGGCGGGACAGCGGGAGACGTTCGTTTACGCGCAGTATGTAAAAACGGGGAATGATTATACCCGGGTTGACGTGCTCGATTATAGCGGTAAGTTTGGACCGAACAATCCGTTTCCGACGATTAGCCTCACGAGTGAGTTTATGTGGTGGGGAGAAACCTTTGTGAGTGACCAGGCGAAGGCCGAGCTGCTCAATAGCTATGGCGGTAAGCCTGAGGGGCAAAGCTATGAAACGATGAAATACCCGTTCTCGGAATACTATACGACGCGCCATGTGCAGGTGCTTAATGCGAAGACGATCTGGCTTGATAAGGCAGAGTCGGGCACATTCAGCTATCGTCTGTACAACGATCAGGGAGCGTTTCTGCGAAGCTTTAATGCACGTCCGACATTGGTCAACATGATTGGCGTGCCAGATGTCGATATTTTCGGGCTGAAGTCCGAGATTGCCCGCATACGGGGGGATATGGCAGGAACTTCGACTGCGGCGCCAACGCCTAGCAATAAGGATAAGATCATGCTGGAAACCTTGAAGTTATTGGGCAAATTCAACTTAAGTGCGGGGCCGATTACGATGCAGCTGTATCCAACGGATGACCCGATGACATACAAAACACTCATTAAAATTAATCAATCGAGCATCCCTGACACGGTAGCTAAATCTGAAGTGAAATTTTTCAATAAAAATGAACAAAGCTTTGCACCAGGCGCTGGAGACATGCTTAAGATGGCGCGCGGCACCTACGCGCAGGAGCAGAGTTCGTCCTTTTTGAAGGCATTGAAAGATGGCGGAACGAAGGATAAGGGTCCGCTCTTCTCGGTCGGCGGCTACTACATGGGTGAGCTTCGCTACGATATAAAGACTGCCACATGGAATAATGTTGTTCAAGCAGGAGGTTATACTGCCGGCGGAGGCTTTCAGTATAAACAGGTTTGGAACATGATGGCGGGCTTCGTGCCAGTGACCTTCTCGATCGAACTCGGGGCAGCGGTGGAGATTTCATTTAAGACAAGTGTGCTGTACGAGCAAAAACCAGGTTACGATTGGTCAGATGCATCGAAGAAAAGCGTCAATGATTACTTGACGAGCCTGAGAATCGTTGCGTATGCGGAAGCATTTGGCGGTATAGGATTTGACTTGTCGATCATTGCCTTTAAAGTAGGTTTATTTGGAAGATTGCAGTTTGACAATACGACAAAGTGGCTTAACCGGAATTACCTGGCGAATACAGAAGAACGCGTATTGTCTGGGGATGCGCTCACGCTTCAAGGCATTGTCGGTATTCGTGTCGTCTTTAAATTATTGTTTATCCATATTAATTATGACCTGGCTTCCTTAAAGTATAGTCGTACTTGGCTGTTCAAAAACTGGAATAAGATCGAGGACTACTGGGAGAACCATGCGAACCAGCCACTCACGGCGGACAATGCTTCGCGGGCGATCAGCATGTATCTGGAGTCCATCGGGCAGCCGGAGCAAGAGCTGCTGCAGTCGATAACGGTGGAAAACCGGGATTATCTGGATGACTACGAACGTTCCTGGAAGAGCGCGGGCAACGGAGCTGCGAAGCTGCGGTCACTGGCCAGCAGCGGGCAGCCTTCAAAAATCAACCCGCTGCAGACCAATGCGTATCCATTCTCCAATCCGCTGCTCGCAAACGATGGGTCCTTGTTTGTCTACCTGTCGGATGCAGACAGCGCGAAAGTCGAAGATACTGTCGCTGCTTGGGCGAAGTACAATGCAGCATCAGGCAGCTATGAGCAGCAAGGCCCGATTACGGCGAATCCGGCCATGCGCCGCTTCGGTGACAGCAGCCTGCAGGTGGATGGCGAGGGAAGCCTCGTGGCCGCGGTATGGACGTCGCAGGCGAAGCCGCTCGAGAAGGAAGCCGGTGAGCCGATTACCAATGAAGAATTGATGCTCATGAACAACAGCTCGGAAGTCATGGCGAGCATTTATGACGGGCACAAATGGACAACGTACCAGCTGACCGATAACCTGACGCCGGACCTGGCGCCGGTCGTTGCGGTAAGCGAAGATAAAGTGTTTGTGGCGTACCGGAACGTGTATGCCCAGAATGTCGCTAACCCGCTTGATTTTTCCGGGTTCGACTCGATTCTGTACCGTGTGTATGACAAGGCAAGCGGCACCTGGAGCGATCCGGATGTCCTGTATAACGGTACAAATGGCACCATCATGGGCATTAGCGCAGCTGCGCTGTCGGATGGCACAAGTGCAGTCGCCTATGCCGTCAATGGCGGCGGCAACCAGGATGCTGCAGACAATGAAATTGTCTATGCGGTTGTGAACACAGACAAGGACGCAGCAGCTGCAGCTACAACCTGGAAGGCGAAAGGCGTGGTGAAAAGCGTCCAGCTGACCAGCGACAACGCAGCCAATGAAAAGCCGCAGCTGGCAAGCGTGCGCTGGCACGATGGTACCGAGCGCTTTGTGCTGGCCTGGTACAAGACGCGAAGCAACGCAGACGGGACGCAGGAACATGACATTCCGCTGGCAGCCATTCGCGCTGATGGCGAAGTCGATGGCAGCTTTGTCGATAGCTTGTCGGACCTGACAACCGGCATGAATGAAAAGATTGATCCAAGCTTTGTATTTACCAAGCTGCCGCGTGCGAATAACGCAATAGAGCATTTATCGCTTCTGTGGAAAAGCTTGGAGACCGTGACAGATGAAGCGAGCGGGGAGACGTCTACCCATGATCGCCTTAAGGCTGTGAAATTCGGTGTTACTAGCGCTGGGCAGTACTACCTGAGCGCGGTGCAGGATATTGGCGCCGTACCGATGGATACGCAGCTCGATTCGATTTCCGGCTATGTGAGCGGAGCAGATGGGCGCGAAGTGAAGGGCGTGCTGCTTGGCACGACGTACACGACCGATGCGTTTGAGGCCGGCAGCGTCACAACGGTCGATGGTGAAACCTTGCCGGTCTATGTATCGAAGTCGGTCAGCGATTTGTATAGCGCAATCGGGACGTATAAAAATGCCTTTAGAGGGGACCTGTTCTGGCTGAACCCGGAGGAAATCGTCAAAGGCTTCGACTTGCCGATTACGTTCTCGCTGGTGAACCAGGGGCTGGATGCGATTCAAAGCGTCGAGATCAGCGTGGACGGTGCTTCCAAAACGTATCCTGTGCAGCTGCTGCCGAATCAAACGGAATCGTTGGTTTACGTATATGGCATTCCAGACAAGATTGGCAATATGGGCTATACGGTGAAGGCGACGTTTGCGAATGGCGACCAAATCGTTGAGCAAGGGAAGATTACCCTCGACATTGCCGATGTGGGCATATCGGACCCGACGATGCAGGCAGAGGACGGCAAGCGCAAGCTGCAAGTACCGCTGTATAACAAAAACGATGCGACGCTTGCCGGGGGCAAAGGCCGGGTCATAAAGCTTGGCTTGTATGAAAATACGATCTTTACAGATGAATATGCGATCGGTACGCCGATTACGATTAGCGACGAGTTGTCGCTCGATCAGATGGATAACGGCGGCTTTGCTGCAGCGCTGGACTTCGATGTGAAGGCGTATCTGGCAGCCAAGGGCAAGCAGGAGATTCTGGATGATGGGCTATATGTGTACCTGCATGCGTGGATCGAGGATGGCAAAGGCAATGTGCTGCAAGAATTCGATGATACGAATAATGTGAAGCCGGTGTACGTGGAACGCCTGGCGGTGAAGTACAACAAGCCGCTTGTGCACATCGAGACCGAGCAGGACAATAGCGGCGCTGCCACGTCCGTAAAGTTCATGATGCAAAATATGAACATGGCGCCAATTGCGAAGGGTAATGTGGCCATGTATTTGTTAGATGAAGCAGGCCATGTGCTTGAGACGAACTATTTAAAGGCAGGCGGCAGCTTGCTGCAGCTAGGTGCAGAGGAGAAGGTTGAACATACCTTTACTTTCACGAAGAAGGGCTATGATATCCGGGCCGAGTTTTATGAGGAAAGTGCCGACGACAGCAACCGGGAATTAAGCCTGCTTGCGATGCCGGGAGTGCCGCTTGACTTTAAGGGAAGCACGCTGGCTTATGAAGCAAATGCTGAAAACCTGGGTGGCACGCAGCTTGTAGCGGTAGCGGCTAACCCGCGGGCAACGGTGGCAATCCTTGACCAAAGCGGCGCAACCATCGCGACAGGCACCGGTAATGCGA
This sequence comes from Paenibacillus eucommiae, assembly GCF_017874215.1. Lineage (GTDB taxonomy): Bacteria > Bacillota > Bacilli > Paenibacillales > NBRC-103111 > Paenibacillus_AI > Paenibacillus_AI eucommiae. Next base: position 57,991 of record NZ_JAGGLB010000024.1, on the reverse strand, counting down.
TTGCCGATGTGTCCTTGTTAGGCTCAGCAAGTGGCGAGGTCAATCAATGGCAGGTTCGCGTCACTGCGTACCGGCCAACTAGCCCGCTCTATGCAAGCAACACCTATACGTTCAAGGTGACGAATACCGCAGAGGCGGGCACCAAACTATCGGCTGCGGTAGAAAGCTCCAAGCCAATCGCGCCGTTCGTGTATTGGGATGATGCTGCCGTTTATCTAAGTGCCTATACGATCGAGGATTACCCGATTAAGAAGGCACAGTACAACATCAATGGCCAGGGCTGGCAAGATGCCGCAGCTGCATACGACGGTTCGCAGCGAACCGAAGTGGCCAAGGTGACAGCACCAGGCAAGTATGAGATGCGAGTGCGCATCATGCTGGAGAACGGCTTAACGCAGGAAGTGGAGAAGCAAGCTTTCACGATTGAAGACCCTGCGATGGACCCTGTGAAATCGACCACCGAAGCTGCGGCTCCTGAAGGGCTGGCGGACGGGACGACGAAGCTGACCGTGCAAGCGGTCCTGCGCAATGCAAATGGGTACCCGCTAGCAGGCCGGGAAGTAGAGCTGGCGCAAGCGTCCGGGGCAGCTGCAATAATCGAGCCGGCACAAGTGACTACGGATGCCGACGGCAAGGCGCTTTTCCAGGTGGCATCAACGACTCCGGGGGCGGTGTCCTTTACAGCGATGGAAGCGGGCGGAGCAAGCTTCGCCCAGCCAGTGAACGTGACGTTCAAGCTGGGCGGCATTAGCGTGGCACGTTCAACCGTTGAGGTGGAGTCTGGCAAATATGCGAATGGCATTGATGAGGCAGCAGTTACAATAACGGCAAGGGATGCGGGCGGCAATCCGCTGCCGGGCGTGGATATCTTTATATTTCAGCCAACGTCTGCCGGTACTGTAACCATTAGTAACTATACCGGCCAAACAGATCAAGACGGACAGTTCTATACGACAATTACCAGCGATTCGGCGGGTGTCCAATCCTTTGAAATCTGGTTGAACAACAATCCGTCACAGAGCAAGCCTTTTCAGGTTCAGTTTATTGCAGGGCCGGTCGACGGCAGCAAAATGGGAATCGAAATTTTGGGCTTCCAGGGCAGTCAAGTGACTGCCAATGACAGCGATTCACGAACGCTTCAGGTAACGGTGAAGGATGGTAAAGGAAGAGGCATTGCCAATAAGTCCGTCCGCCTAGCTGCAGATCTGCCGGGCGTGCGTTTTGAATCGGATACGGTTACGACCAATGCGAGCGGTGAGGCACGTGTTCGAGTATGGGGCAGCCAGCTTGGCAAGGCAACGATTACTGCAACAGAAGCGGAGACAAATACGTCACAGATGATTGTGCTTACCTTTGTACCGGGCGGCTTCTCTTCGTCACATTCTGCAGCGAGCATTTCGACGAGCACCATTCACGTCGGCACTTCAGAGACGGCGACGATTACAGCTTACATTCGTGATGCCTCCGGCCATCCGATTGCGAATCAAGCGGTTCAATTAAGAGCGCAGCGCATAACTGGAAGTGGAGCTGTTCAAGGGCAAGGGCTATCAACGGACGACAATGGCAAGGTGGAATTTACGATTCAAGCCCTGCCATACGGCGCGGTTAATTATAGTCTGTATGTTGGGACTAATCCATCCCTGTTTAGACAGTTTACTATCATGTTTGATTACGGTGCTCCGGACAGCTCGAAGGTAGAGGTGTATATCGATTCAAGAACAATTGAAGCAAAGAGCAACACGCCTGCAACAATAACGATATTTGCGAAGGATGCACTGGGGTATAGCTTACCGGGCGCCAATGTAAGTATTACTATGAATAGCCCGCATGTAAGGCTAAGTATGAGCAGCGGGCAAACAGATCCATCCGGGCGGCTTATCATTGGCGCTTATGGCGAATCTGTCGGCACCGCTGTACTCACCATAAAAGTAGGCGAAGTGGAGCTGAACGAGACCATTACGGTGGTGCCGCAGCAAATTCAAACCGGAAATGCCGTCATCAGCAGTTTACTGGATAAGTCCGAGGTACTAGGCAATGGCATCGATGAGGCGAAGCTTACGGTTACTGCAAAGGATAAAAAAGAAAATCCTTATGCGGGGGCAGAAGTGATTGTATCCCTCTATAGCCAGACTGGAGGCTCACTGACGTTTACGGGTACAACGGATGCAGCCGGGCAAGCGATCATTCCGCTGCGCTATTTAGGCTCGGATACATTCAGTATCTATACAACCGTAAAGTACGATGGCCAGCAAGCTTCTGCGCCAGCAATCAACAACTTTAAATTTATTCCGGGCGAGCTTCAACTGCTTGATGCTGAACTCAAGGTGAATAAAACAAGCTTCAAGGTCGGCGAGAAGCCGCAATTGACGATGGTGCTCAAGACCGAGAACGGATTGCCGTATGAGCCGGCCGGAGGGGAATATTTTGAAGTTGTCGGTACGGTTGGAGATACGGAAATATGGCCGCAAACATTTATGTTGCGTTATCGCGGGCAGGATTCCTATGAGCCGTATGAGCTGAATATTTCCCGCGTGGGCGAGGCGAAATTAGAGGTTTATCTGGCGAGTTATACTACTGGCCAAAGAATTGCCAAGCTCGGGGATTTGCCGATTATGACGTTTATGACGGGTGATTTTGAGGGCAATGTAAACTGGTCATTTGAACGTTACGAATCCCCGGCCAGCGTACATCAGGAAAACTGGACGAATGTACAGTTAACGGCAATGGATGCGGGGGGCAATCCGGTAGAGGGACGCGAGCTGACGCTGCATGCCTATACGCAGGATGACGCAGGGCAACTCGTTTCTGATCCGAAAACAACAATTGAATTGTTGCGCGGCGCGCTGACCGATGCTGATGGCCATATCACGTTCAAGGTAAAGCGGAGTGAGGCCGGAATTGTAACGTTTGAGACGTATGATGAGGCATTGGGGCGAACGGTAGGGCAGTATCAGCCTCAACACGCCTTTGTACAAAAAGTATTTGATCCCGTGCAATCGCGGATTGAAGTCGACCATTATGAACGGCTTGCAGACGGGAAGGAAGCTTCGCTTATTACCGTTCATATGGTTAACATCGATGGCGAGCCGATGGCTGGTGAGCGGGTATATCCATTTGGCTATGGCATGGATCAGGTTCAAGTGGAAGAGTTAGATGCGCAGGCAGGCTCAGATACTGATGGCGTGTATCGCTTCAGGGTGACGAGTGAGAATCCGGCGACAGTACTGCTGTTAATCGGCGATCCTTATCGACAGATCAGCACGCTAGAGCCAATTATGCTGCGATTTATTACGCCAGAGCAAAAGCTTGACCTGCAGCATTCCAAGCTTGAAGCTGTGGATGCATCCGTCCTTGCGAATGGTCGCGAACATGGTGTTGTTATGGTTAATCTGGTCGACCAGGCGGGCAACCCGCTTGCCTATCGGGATGTGGAACTGAGGGCATTAAATGGCGGGGCAACGATCGACAGCGTAATTGTACAGACGAACGAGAATGGCAGCGCATGGTTCTTTGCATCCAATGCAGCGGTTGAAGCGGTCACGTTCCAGGCCATCGATGTGTTCAGCGGCGCTGCGCTGGATGAACAAGCGACCATTCAGTTCGTAGCCGGCAATTTGGACATTAACCTGTCCAGTCTGACGAGCACGCATACAGAGGTGCTGGCAGACGGCCAGTCCGCGGCAACCTTGCAGGCGACTTTGCTTGATGAAAACGGGCATCCGCTTCCTGCGCGCCAGGTTCGCCTTGAAGCGGCCGGCAGCCAGAAGGCGATCGATCCGCAGCTGGCGTTCACCGATAACGATGGCGTAGCGAGCTTTACGGTGTCGCTTGCTGAGGTGGCGGCGGTTACGTACAAGGCTATAGACGTTGCGACAGACCTTACGCTAACGGATCAAGTGATGATTCATTTTGTCACAGGGGCACCGGACGCTAGTCGTTCCGAGGTGAAGGCTCAGCCGAATGTTATTATCGCAGACGGCGCAAGCACATCGACGATCAAGGTGGTTATCAAGGATGCATATGGCCATCTGTTGCCGGGCACAACCGTCAGGCTGGAAGCGGATGGGGGCGATGCGACGCTTACAGCAGTCAATGCGGTTACAGATGCGGCGGGTACAGCAGTATTTACCGTGGCAAGCAGCGAGGTTGGGCAAGTGACGTACACCGCTTATGCTGCGCTGCCGAATGCTCAAGAAGTAGCGCTCGCCCAAAAGGTTCGCGTATCCTTTATCAATGGAGATGTTGACCTTGGATCTAGTATTAGCGCAACTCCTGCGGCTGTTGTGGCGGATGGGGCAACTGCAGCTACAGTAACGGTTACGCTGCAGGATATTAACGGCCTTGCCGTGCCGAACCGTGCTCTGCAGCTGCATGTGGCCGATGATGCTAGCCGAAGCTGGCAGGCTGCAACGGATGCGGATGGCGTAGCAACATTCCAGGTTACGAGCACAGCGGTCGAAGAAATTACCGTTTATGTAACAGATGTAGACACAGGACTTGAGCTGCTGCAGCGGGCGAATCTTATGTTTGTCGCTGGGGAAGTGGATTTTAACGCTTCTATAATTACCGCAGCTCCTGCCGCGGTTCCTGGGAACGGGACGGCTACCGCAAATATTACAGTTACGTTGAAGGATGGACATCAGCACTTGCTTAGCGGTCAGGAAGTAACGCTTAAGGATGGCGATACAGGGATTGGGAAGCAAGTCACCGATGCCCGCGGCGAAGCAACCTTCGCAGTAGCTAACGGAGTTGTCGAGTCCAAGCAATATGAGGTTTATGTTATGATCGGCGGATCGGAGCAACTGCTGGGCGCCGCAACCGTTGTGTTTACAAATGGCAAGCTGGATGCTGCGGCATCAACACTCGTGGTTGATACACAAGCACCAATCCTAGCCGATGGCAAGACGAATGCCACGATTACCGTCACGCTCATCGATGAGTATGGCAATCGCATGGCCAATCGTGAAGTCGAGCTCGTAGAAAAAATGGGCCGCAATTGGCGCGCAACGACGGATGCGAATGGCGATGCGAAGTTCCTGGTGAACAGCACCACAATCGGAAGCTGGACCTACCAGGCGTATGATGTAACGGAAGAGAAGCCGCTGAAAGAAACGGTTCCCCTGCAGTTCGCAGCAGGCGCAGCCAGCAGCAAGGCTTCGACCGTTGCCGTAACACCGAAGGAAATCCAAGCAGATGGTACAAGTGAAGCGAAGATTACCGTGACGGTAAAGGACGATTTTGGCCATGCGCTGCCGGAATACCGGGTAACGCTCAAAGCAGTAAATGGCAGTGCAGAAATAACAGACGATGAACTGACCACAGATGCGAGCGGCCAAGTTGAATTTACCGTTACCAATAAAAAAGTGGAACAGGTAGAGTTTAAAGTTGAGGTCACTGGCATTGGGTTCAGCACGCCGGTTGTGCTGGAGCAGAAGGCGAGCGTGAAATTCATCAGCACTTCTACGCCGGGTACGCCAACAGGTCCAACGGGCCCAACAGGTCCCACGGGTCCGACAGATCCAAAACCAACCGATCCGAAGCCTGTTGATCCGGTCGATCCAACAGAGCCGGCGGAAGAGCAAGGGCTGTTCAAGTCCGATATTTTCGATCTGAAGAAAGTGCTCGCCCGTTTCCGGATGCTGCTTGCAAGCACCGCGGGTGAGGATGGTGCAGCAAGGTTCACGGACCTGGCAAAGCATTGGGCGAAGCAGCCGATCGGGCTGTTCGCAAGATTGGAAGGGATTCGCGGCTATAAGGATGGCACAGCGCGAGGCAATCAGACGATCACACGGGCTGAATTCGCAGCGCTGCTTGTGCAACTGCTTGGAATTGAGGACACCGGCAAGAAGACGTGGTCGCTCTCGGATATTGAAGCACACTGGGCTGCTCAGGCGATTGGCACTCTCGCCGGGCATGGGGTAATTAACGGTTACGCGGACGGCACGTTCCGCCCGAACCAGACGATTACCCGCCAGGAGACGGTGACGATACTGCTTGGCCTGGTGCATACCGAGACGCTGCCGCAGCAACACAAGCGGTCCTTTACGGACAGTAAGCAGGTGAGTGGCTATGCAGTGAAGCTTGTCGAGTTGGCGGCTAATGCGGGCATAATTACAGGCTATCAGGATGGCACGTTCCGCCCGCGGGGAGAGGTTACCCGCGCCGAAGCAGTTGTCATGTTGCTTAACCTGCTACAACTGGAGCACGATATCCATGTGCTGCTGCAACCGGAGTTAACGCAGGTCAATTAAACCAAAAGCGCAAGTTCCATTAACCTGGAGCTTGCGTTTTTGGTGCTGGATGGAACATTAACGTTAAATTATTACTTATTTATATCGAAACCCGTGATTGCTGATGCCGGAAACGGCAGTGAAGAGAACTACTTGTATTTTGCTGCCGGATTTGCTGCGCCCGCCTAGTAGATACTTAAAAGAAAGGCTGTTGAACTGCCAACGCAACTCGCTGCACCCTTGCCTTCAAGGTGCAGCGAGTTGTTGTGGTTCGGTGGCAAATCCACTATGAGGTGAGAGGAGCGATGGTCTTTTTCATACTGTCAGTCAGATTTTAAATGGCCTTATCCCGCATTGTTTACTTGGCAAGCGGCAGTTCCATCATGGCATTCACAAAAGTATCCAGGGAAACCATACGACTGGCATAATCGTAATCGTTCAGTGTATCATCAATTGAATAGAAGAGTACATTTCCTGACTTCACTGCTGGAAGACCAATCCAAATGGATGTCTCTGTTAAACGCTTTTTGAGTTCTTCCACATTAGGATCAAAATTCGTATACGCAATCATATCGGCCTCACTCAGATATTCACTGATTACTTCCATGGATAGAGGTGAGAAGAACCCCTCTGATTTAGGATTTTTGCTATTGAAAAACTCTTTCTCAACCATTTCAGGCGCTCGCATGCCCAAATCCTCGTAGATAATTCCTCTCGTTTTGTCGCCTTGCAGACCAGGTGTACCTTCTTCCACGCCTTGTAAAAATACGATTTTCTTGTCGTAGAGATTGGAGTCCACTAGGCGCTGCTTAGCTGCTTCGGCTTTGTTTTCATACTGAGCAATAAATTCCTTGGCTTGTTCGGGCATGCCAAAAACTTCACCAAAAAAAGTCATCCGTTCTTCCAAAGCAGACATTTCATTATAAAAGATAGTAGGCGCTATTTTGTTCAACTGCTCGATCGATGATGATGTCCATGTACGAGAACCAATTATGAGGTCAGGATCCAGAGCCAAAATGCTTTCCAAATCATTTCCGGCAACAAGTTTAACGCCATCGAGATGTTGTCCCCATTGCTGCTTCCATTCCTCGGGCCGCTTAGAGGGGTCACCATAAATATCGACGCCGACCACAGTTTTTCCAAATGGCAAAATATCTCCAACATTATTGCCTACCAAATATACAATACGCTGCGGATCAGCCGGAACCTCCATATCTCCACTCTCTGTTTGAATAACACGAGTCTGCGCGGCCGTCTCTGTCCCCTTAGTATCTGCAGGGGAGGCCGCCTGCGTTTGCGACTGTGTAGGCGTCGGGTTTGGCGATCCTGCATGATTCACCGGCGCATTCGACGCACATGCCGACAACAGCAGCATCAAACTCGTTGCCGCAGCTAGTACAAATTCCTTACTTCTTGTCTGTCCAAACATGGATAACTCCCCATCTCCTTTTGATTTGGCTAGTCGATCTAGTCCTTTATCATTGTAAGGTTGTTGAGAAAGGTTATCAATATCACAATTCGTAAAGTTATCCATCATTTTTCTTCTGTAATCCCTTGGCGTCATGCGGTAATACTTCTTAAACATACGGTTCAAGTTCAACTCATCTACAAAACCACATCCCGCGGCAATCTCTTGTATGGTCACGTGGCTTGTCCGCAAATACTTCTTGGCTGCTTCCAATCTTTTTTCGTTCAAATATTCTTGTACACTTTTATGTTCGCGTTTCTTGAATAATTTAGTGAGCAAACTTCTGCTAATGGGAAGCAGCTCCGCCAGTGATTGAATGGACACCTGCCCGCTATAATGTTCATCGAGATATTGCTTGACCATCCCCACATAATCAGGCTCAAAGTAACGAATATTCCCTTTCCTAAGCTCCATGTAAATTTGATGTATCGTCTGATACAGGACTACCTTTGAATAAAATTGATTTAGCTTCACATTCGAATTCCAATGGTCATACATCGCTTTAAGCTTTTCCATAAAAAAGATGGGATTTTCCGGTGAAAGCCCGTACATTTGTGTAAATGGATTGATCTGTTCCAGTAATCGATGAATGTTCCGCTTGTGGAACGGAGTACTCCCCACTTTATATAAGACCATATAGGTTTCCAAATCCGTATCAATTGGACAAATCGATAGTTCGGTTCCCTTCCCCCCATGAAAAATTCCAAATCTTCCAGTTTGAAAAGAAGTACGATTAAGTGTTACGCTCGCTGCACCACCCTGGGTATATATAAACATGCTGGTTGGCAGCCTGATAGGCTGCAACGGCTTGTCAGGCTGAAGCAATTGAAGACGAACATCGACAATGTCGATCGAAGATCGCGCCCACAATTGAATGGCCGCTTCGATCAGCTCTTGCGATAAATGATTAGTAAAATTGCTTTCTCTTGGCAAGTGCGTTCACTCCTCCTGTAAGCATCCTATGTGTAGGATAATTCAAATGATTATGATTATCAATAGTTCCATAAAGCCGATTGTTCTCCGCTGGAGATGAAGAGTCCGCGCAGCTGAGAGGAGCTAATGCTTTAACGATGTTTTTCATCGTTAAAAGCATCAGTTCCTCTCCACATCCTTGCTTAACGATAAAAAACATCATTAAGTGGAGTACGCTCATTTCGGCAGAGGGCGGGCTGCTGCTAACGCTCATCTTCCCCTGATCCCTAACCACTAAAAAAAGCTGACACCGGTGAATACCGGTGTCAGCTTAAGGGGCCAAACTTTCGGGATGAAGCAACAAGAAGCAACAACTACACTTCTAGGCCAGTCGCAACTTAAAATCTTGATAGCCAAATTGACGTACGATTTGGCAAGAGCCATCTTTACTTTGTACGGCTATAGCGGGAAGCGGCATGCCGTTAAATGTGTTGGTTTTCACCATGGAGTAAATGGCCATATCCCCAAACACTAACCTATCCCCACATTGCAACGGTTCATCGAACGAATAATCTCCGATCACATCCCCGGTCAGGCACGTTTGTCCACCAAGCCTATAGGTAAACGGCTTTTCATCAGGCTGGCCAGAGCCAATAAGCGGCGGACGATACGGCATTTCTAGTACATCAGGCATATGACAAGTTGCCGAGGTGTCAAGAATCGCAATATCGATGCCATTTTTATGAAAATCCAATACAGATGCAATTAAATAGCCCGCATTGAGGGCAACGGCTTCTCCAGGCTCCAAATACACCTCTAAACCGTATAGATCCTGCATTCTCTTAATACAAGCTTCAAGGGTGGCAATATCATAATCGTCCCTTGTGATGTGGTGGCCACCGCCAAAATTGACCCAATCCATTTGCGGGAGCCACTTCCCAAACTTGGCTTCGAATGCCTGCAGTGTGGTCGCTAAGTCGTCGGAGTTTTGCTGGCAGAGGGTATGGAAGTGCAGTCCGGATACGCCATCCAGCAGCTCCGGACGGAAATCCTCCAGTTTGGTGCCGAATCTGGAACCAGTGGAGCATGGGTCATAAATCTCATGCCCAACTTGAGTGGAGCATTCCGGATTGACGCGCAAGCCTACCTTCTTCCCGGCAGCAAGAGCCTTGTCTTTAAACTTCTCCAACTGCGAGAAGGAGTTAAAAATAATGTGATCACAGATAGAGATGATTTCATCAATCTCATCTTCCCGATAGGCAGGGGCAAAGACATGATTTTCTTTGCCCATTTCTTCATAGCCAAGGCGAGCTTCGAATAAGCCGCTTGCGGTCGTGCCGCTTAAGTATTCGCCAATGAGGGGGTACATGGTTGTCATGGAGAATGCCTTCTGCGCCAAAATAATCTTTGCACCCGTCCGCTGCATGACGCCGTTTAGGATTTTAAGATTTTTCTCAATGGCGGCTTCATCGACCACAAAACAAGGCGTCGGCAGTTCTTCAATCCGCATCCTATGGAACCAGCACCGGCTGTTTGGGAGCCTCCTGAGCTTCCTGTCCATCATCAACCAGTACAGGATTAAAGTCTTCTACCCACGGAAGTCCCCATTTGTTCAACTCTTCCATGAACGGATCTGGATCAAACTCTTCGATATTGTACACGCCCGCTTTGTTCCATTTTCCAGTCAGAACCATAGCTGCTCCGATCATAGCAGGAACGCCGGTTGTATAAGAGACCGCTTGAGAGCCCACTTCTTTGAAGCATTCTTGGTGGTCGCAAACATTGTATACATAGTACGTTTTATTTTGTCCGTTTTTCTTCCCTTGGAAGATACAGCCGATGTTTGTTTTACCGACGGTACGCGGTCCCAGAGAGGCGGGATCCGGCAATACAGCCTTTAAGAACTGGAGGGGAATGATTTTCTTTCCTTCGAATTCAATAGGCTCAATAGAAGTCATGCCTACGTTCTCCAGAGCCTTGAGGTGAGTCAGGTAGCTTTGGCCGAAGGTCATGAAGAATCGGATACGCTTAAGTCCCGGCATATTGGCTGCAAGGGATTCCAGCTCTTCATGGTAAAGCAAATACATATCCTTCTCGCCAACCTCAGCGAAGTTATAGCCACGTTTGATTTCCATCGGCTTGGTTTCGATCCATTCGCCATTCTCCCAATATCTCCCGTTGGCAGATACTTCACGGATATTGATTTCCGGGTTGAAATTCGTAGCGAATGGATAGCCATGATCCCCGCCGTTGCAGTCCAGAATGTCGATATATTCTATTTCATCAAAGTAATGCTTGAGGGCGTAAGCTGAGAACACGCCTGTTACACCCGGGTCAAACCCGCTGCCAAGAAGCGCGGTAATACCAGCTTGCTCAAAGCGCTCGCGATATTCCCACTGCCATTTGTATTCGAACTTCGCGGTATCTTCCGGCTCATAATTGGCTGTATCCATGTAATGGGTTTTGGTTGCCAAGCAGGCGTCCATTATCGTTAAATCCTGGTACGGGAGTGCCAGGTTCATGACGATATCCGGCTTTACCTCTTCAATCAATGCGATGAGCTCGTCCACGTTATTGGCATCCACCTGCGCAGTGGTAATTTTCGTTTTACCGCCATCTAATTTTGCTTTCAAGTCGTCACATTTTGATTTAGTACGGCTAGCGATACAAATCTCTTCAAATACCTCACTGTTTTGAACACATTTGTGGATGGCTACGGATGCTACACCGCCGCAACCAATGATTAGTGCTTTTCCCATTGTTCAATCCCCTTACCCCTTAGATTTTGGTCAATCTCAATTTCTCAACAATCCAATAGCCACGTACCTGCCACTTGCGATGTTTATTGCGATCAGATGCTTGCCCTCGTTTTTTGCAAACAAAAAAACAAGTGGAAGAAACGCATCTTCGCGTATCACACTTGTTTAGATATAACCAGAATATATTACAAGTCACCATTATCCGGAGACATAGCTTTTTTAAGGAAGCTGTTTAATATTCAAAATATATCAATAAAGGATCAGAGTCTATATAGCAAATAATCACTTTTACCACTCTTATTGATCTTTTCACAAGTTGATGTGCGGTGCACTGGTTGAAAAGAAACCTAACTTATAAAATTTGAGCTTCTAGCTCCATCAATAAGGCAACTAAAGTTGCCAGTCGGCATTTGACCCGGCTGTCCGTATGGCCTTTACTTCCTAAGTGGATGTGGTCAAAAATTATCTGCATGGAAAGATCCTGTATGTTTTGAATAGCAACTTTCCAAATTAACATTTTTATAATATCATAAATTACAAATATATCAACAACAAATATTTAAAATTTCTTAATAATCTATGACATTTTACTGATAATGATCAGATGGCAAAAGCACCCCAAGGTGCACGCTCTCATTTTCCTGAAAAAAGAGTGTGTTTGGGGTGCTTGTTATTTAGGGCATTCTGACAGGGGGTCCTTTCTTTCTGGAGAATAAAGGAGAAGCTGAGATGGGTTACTTGATGGGAATCGATTTAGGCACATCCAGTGTCAAAACAATCATTATGGATGAGGACGGCGAAATCCGCGGCTCCGCGCAGAGCAGCTATACGATTCTGATTCCAAGCCTTGGCTATGCGGAGCAGCATCCCGCAGATTGGTGGAAGGCTACCGTTGAGACGATCCGGTCATCCTTGAGGGAAGCCGGGATATCGTCCAGGGATAGGAAGGCATCGGACTTTCCGGACAAATGCACGGAATGGTGCTGATTGACCACAATCACGAGGTAATCCGGCCTGCCATCATTTGGTCCGATCAAAGAACCGTCAGTGAAGTAGAGGAAGTTTACCGCTTGCTAGGGAAGGACCGCTTGGGGGAAATCACGTTAAATCCTATATCTACCGGGTTTCAAACGGCATCCTTGCTATGGATCAAAAACAATGAGCGGGGATATTACGAGCGTATTTTCAAAGTGCTTTCGCCTAAGGATTATATCCGCATGCAATTAACGGGAACGATAGGAACCGAAATTACGGATGCGTCAGCTACGCTTGCTTTTGATACAACAAATAGGCAATGGTCTGAGCTGCTGCTGTCCAGGGTGGGATTAGACTCCGCGATGTACCCGGAGGTTTCGAATCCGTTTGACATTGCGGGCGAAATTACATCCGAGGCGTCTCAAGAAACAGGCTTGGCGCCGGGAACTCCGGTCGCATTTGGCGGTGGAGACCAATCGATGCAGGCGGTTGGCAACGGAATCGTGCAGCCGGGACAAGTATCGCTGACAATAGGCACGGGCGGGCAAGTATTTTCAGTGATCGAAAAGCCATATTATGATCCCCAACTAAGAACGCATACGTTCTGCAACGCTATACCGGGGACATGGAATATCATGGGGGCTTCTTTGAGCGCAGGATTGGTATTTTTACCTTATCTTTCCGGAGAAAGAACTCCCCATATGGACCCTTCCGCCCGTGGAACCTTTCTCGGCCTTGCTCTGAAGCATGATAAGGCTCATCTTCTTCGTTCCGTGATGGAAGGAGTCGTTTTTGCTCTGAAGGATTCCGCAGCTATTTTTCAAGAGCTTGGCATTCATATGGATATGTTTATTGCATCGGGAGGCGGAGCAAGAAGCCAAGTGTGGATGCAAATCCAGGCTGACATTATGAATCGTGAAATCTATAAATCGGATCAGAGCGAGCAAGCATGTTTAGGCGCAGCAATTATGGCCGGAGTTGGTGTGAAGCGGTATACGTCGGTTTTTGAAGCGTGCTCGGTGCTTATCAAGTTTAACGATCAGCCGGTAACGCCTATTGCGGAAAATGTGCGCATTTACGAAGAGGTATACGGGATTTACAGAGATGCTTATCAGCAAAATAAAGAACTGTTTCAACGATTGAGCCGTATTCCATAAAATTACGAGATGGTTAACCTCCGTCGTTAGGTTTATAAGATGATTCGTGCAGCTAATGGAGCCGACGAATCAAAAAGAGTGGTACCGAGAAGGAAAACCTATCGCCTCTTTGCAGGCAATAGGTTTTTTACCCTATCAGTTTCCCTGCATGTGGTTTTTATTTCTGCCGAGCAAATTGCCACATCATTTCACGTTTTTCCCTGTTACTATATCAATGCCCTATCTATTACCATAAAATGAGAGAGACTCAGAGGATACGTGTGTCATTGATTTTGTTATAATAGGTGCAGAGGAAAAGTAAGGGCAAACATTCAAAAGGAAGTGATAATCATGGATTTGGAAATGGTGATGCAGGAGCTTGAAGCTCTCGGGAAGGAAAGACTCAAAAAAATGTACCTGTCCAATGGCGCGCATGAACCGCTTTTTGGCGTGGCTACCGGGGAAATGAAGCCCATTTTCAGAAAAACTAAAATAAACCAGCCTTTGGCAGAGCAGCTTTACGCTACAGGAAACTACGACGCTATGTACTTTGCGGGAATCATTGCAGATCCAAAAGCGATGACTGCAGCGGATTTTGAGCGCTGGATCGATGCGGCTTATTTTTATATGCTGTCCGATTTTGTGGTTTCGGTGACATTGGCAGAAGCAGATATTGCACAAGAAGTGTCAGATACATGGATCGCAAGCGGTGAAGAACTGAAAATGTCAGCGGGCTGGAGCTGTTACTGCTGGCTTTTGGGAAATCAGCCGGACAGTGAGTTTTCTGAAGATAAAATTGCCGCTATGCTGGAACTCGCGAAAAATACGATTCATACTGCTCCCGAACGGGCGAAATACTCCATGAACAATTTTATTTATACAGTAGGGGTATCCTATTTGCCGCTCCATGATAAGGCGGTCGAAACTGCAAAGGCAGTCGGTCCCGTTGATGTCAACAGAGGCAAGAAAAAAGGTGGTCCTCTAATCGCTTCCGAACGTATTCAAAAGGCAGTAGATAAAGGGGACATTGGTTTCAAACGCAAGCATGTAAGATGCTAGGGGCGATATTTAGGCCATGTTTACTTTGAAGCTTGTGGAAAGTGGATGATAGAATCCTGATACAAAGCTGATCAGAGAAACCGGATATATTGGCTTGCACCCATATTGATAAGACTAAAATTATGGATTTTATGTATAAATTAACATGAGATGAGTTAGGTGAAAAAGTTAGTCGGTGGCATTTTTGATGTATTCCGAAAACCATCTTCTTGGGCAATGGCCGGCTACGACCTCCATTTCACAAGGGATGGTTTCTTTTGTGTAGGAGTTAGAGAGCTTGTAATAAAGCTCGTTTCTATTGCATCAGAATTAATGGAATATTATAAAATCTAGAAGCTTACCTGACAGTCTTTGTCAGTGAAGCTTCTTTATAATAGGGGACAGGTACTCAAACTTTTATATTGAAAAGGAGATAGACCAATGACTAATAGTCCCCAATTTACAGGAGTATCCGGCGCTCACACCAAGAATGGTGTGCCTAACGGCTTTACAGCTATAACACCTTTCGTGGTAGTTAACCATCCTGCTGAAGCGATAGAGTTCTACAAATCTGTTTTTCAAGCCAGAGTGAAAGATATTACCGAATTCTCGGATGGCGAAGGCAACAAAATGATTGTTCATGCAGAGCTGGATTTTGGCAACGGATTTTTGCAGCTGGGAGCAGCGAACTTGGCCTATAAACTGGTTTTGCCGCCAACGGAGGATCAAGCCTGTTATTCCTTGGGCATTTATGTATCGGATGTAGATTATGTATTTGAACAGGCAGTGGCGAGGGGAGCGAAGGTCAGGGAGCCTATTGCTAACTTTGTTTCAGGTGACCGGTATGGGAACATTTTGGATCCATTTGGCGTGAGATGGTCCATCATGACCAGGATCGAAGATATATCGGAGGAAGAAAGTATTCGTAGAGTCAGAGAATGGGCTGAACAGCTAGGCGGAGCATAAACCGGAGGAGCTGCATGGTGCGGGGCAGGTGACGATTCGAGTGGCTTCGAGCAGCAATGAGAAGATGAGGGAACAATGCCTGACGACCGTCACTTGTCACAGCCTGCATCCTGCATAAATCGGTATATGTAGCATGTACGTTGAGCAGTGTTCCGGGAACCACCCTAGGTATAATAGATAGGAAGCATGGGGGAGTCTTGTCAATAACTCTCTTATTTATGTTAAGGTGATCTTATCATGAATTTCCCATAATTATTCGAAGACATGGCGGCCTCTTTTACTCTTTTTAAATGCATATCTATATCGGATAAGCCCTCGCACTGCTGCGTCCTTAATGGACAACTGCCTGTCAGCACAGGACAGATATGAAGCGGGGGCTGCTTATTTCTTTCCGGAATTGAAGCGATCTGAGCCGTATTAATATTCAATAGAAACTCCATCTTTACTAGTCTCTCAAGACATATGGAGTTGATATCGCTAAAAGGTGTGGAGATAAAAATGTTTTTGAACAGGTTATGGAAGACAAAGTACTTATTCACGTTAACTATTTTGGCTCAACACCACAATCAGTGCTTGTACAAATGAATGATAGCTAAAACTGGAAATAATCTGCCAATCCTGTACGGTTGAAAGTCCTACCCAACAACAAAAGAGGAATAGACCGATGCAGAATCCGTATATCACAACGACGGAAGATATCTTCCAGATACGGAAAGGACCTGTCTCTAACGGTCACCGCTGACCTTTAGAGGCTGATTTTTACATATTCACGATTTTAATGGACATCCGCGACCATTAGAAGGTGGTTTTCCTCACAATCGCCCCTTTTCAGCCTGTAAGAGTCATCCGTGACCGTTAAAATCTCATTTCGCTGCATTTCCGCTTCTAACGGACTGCGTTGACACTGCAGTGACCATTAGCGCACGTGTTACCCTCGCGATATGAAAATAGCTATGACAAGTACCGGGCTGCTATAAAGCTGGCATTTTCGAAGCATTTAACCGCCATCGAATGTTAGCTTGACTGTCAAGCACTGATTATTAGGTTGAGCCATTATTTTATCCATTTATATTACAGGATGCGCTGGCTTAGGAGATTATGATGTTAAGCTACCCAATAACCTCACTGTAGTTAGAACCTCTGCTCATAATGTAACCATATCTCCGCAGATTACTGAATCAAGTTGGGATGTGAAATTAAAGGATGTCAAAGCTATAATTCTTAAAATATAAAATTATGGAAAGTCTTCTTGTGTGATTTTTTTAGACCACCCAGTACTGCTGCTGACTGCTTGCCAAGAGTCCATCCGCCCGCAAAAAACTGCGGCATGTTCCCAAAGCAAAAGCGGCCCGATCCCAAAGGAACAAGCCGCTGTCTGATCACTCGTTTATTTATGAACGCATACTTTCCCACAATGCTTGGAATGCGCCAGACTCTGCCTCGAAGAATACTGGTGAATTGCCATAACGGACCAGCCCTTTGCCAAACAGAATTAGCTCTACCCGGGTGTTGTCCTCCAGTTTCAGATAGATGACCTTGCGGTTCTCGTCGTCGTAGATGCCTTGTTGAATCAGCGGCTCTGCTGCGAGCGGCTTGGCATCCTGGAGGGCTGCCAGGAAGCTGCCGAGCGTCTCGTCGTTGGCCAGCGGCGCATACTGCTGCAGGCCCTCGTTCCAGCTAGCGAAGCTCTCCCACTGGGCCGAAGCGATCCGGTCGTCCAAATTCAGCTTACCAAGCAGATCGGCGCCACTGCTCACCGTAATGCCATTGGTACGCTCGAATAGCTCGGCGATGACTTGGCCATCGATCTCGGTATAGGTCATGATGCGGAAGTCTGAATCGTATCCTTTCACCGTGTAAATGTCCGCTTCGCCGATATTTGAGGCCAGCTCGATATACGCGTCCTTGCCGCTCCATTCATCGATGCCGCCTGTTGTCCGTCCCAGTTTGTCGCCGCGCAGCGCAGCAGCATCGGCGGCATCAATGCGGGTCGCCGACTGGGTATACACATTGCCTTGATAGACGACCAGGGCTACCATGTCCATACTGACGCCGGAGCTCTTATCCGGAAGCTTCACCTTGGGGATGACGACGCTGCCGGGTTCATGTACGGCAGGTGTGTTCGGAGTTACCTGAACGGCTTGGCCGTTAGGCGATGCCGGTCCGTTCAACTGCTTCCACACACTTGGCGTGGCCAGTCCGATACCGGCAGCGAGTACTAGACTGGCGGCGATATAAGCCGTCCGGCGCGGACGCTTCCTCTCCTGCGGTTGCTGCTGCTGCTTCTGCAGCCTGTCTTCCATTCGTTTGTTCATCTCTTCATTAGGTTTCATCGTATCCACTACTTTCTTATATTTTGTCCTGAACTGATCTTCATTCATTGCGGTTCTGCTCCTTCCAGCTCCAGTTTTAACAGCTGTCGTCCCCGCTGGAGTCTCATCTTTACTGCAGACTCGCTGATCTGCAGAATCTTGCTAATCTCCTGGACTTGATAGTCCTCGTAATAGTACAGATGGATAACTGTTTTATACTTTATAGGCAGCGCCATCACAAGATGGAGCAGCGCCAGATCCTCTGGAGTGTCAGCTGTAATCGTCTCCAGTCCATCCCGCTTGACCTCCCGTTTGCGCCAGCCTCTGCCAAGCATCGTTTTACAATGATTGGTGATAACCCGGATCAGCCATGCCTTCTGGTGCTCGGCATCCTTGAACTCGGGTGCTTTTTCCATTAGTTTGATGAAGGTATCCTGAGTGGCTTCTTCCGCATCCTCGCGGCTGCCCAGATGGACCATGGCAATCCGGAACAGCATGCTTGAGTAAGTTTCGTAGCTCTTCATCACATAATTCCCCGGCCGGGTCATGGATCGCTGCATGGTTGCTCTGCCCTCCTTTACCTATAACACAGTTAAGAACGGTATTTGGTCACATTTTGTTGTTGGGTAGGGCAGGAAAATTTCGGTATAGTAAAAAATCAGTTCGGCCCGGCGGGTGGATATTTGGACAGCCTTAAGACCATCTTCGCTCATATTCCAGAACTGATGCACTTTTGCGGGGGATGAACGGTGATGCGCTCTCCGGATTTCACCAGTTGTTCTTTCCCGAACACGACGAATCTCATGCTGCTTTCTATGACTGTGAAGGAGAAGGAGAAGCTTCGTTCCATTTCTAAAAGACGGTGTCAGCGGTATATGTTTTAATCTCATTCTTTATTAACACCATTTATCTATGAAAGGTTACTGCAATCACCTTAGGTATAATAGATAGGAAGCATGGGAGAATATTGTCAATAACTTTCTTATTTATGTTAAAATGATCCTATATGAATTTCGAAGCGACCTACAAAAGTGGTGTGATCGTTCTAGTTGATTAAAGAATTGAAGGAAAGGAAATCAAGCAAATATGGTACAACTGACAGATGAGGCGGCGGAGGCACATGCCAGGCTGCTGGTAAACAGCTACCGCAGATGGGTTGGTCAGGAGCTGATTCATCTCACTCCGGGACTAAGTTTAGCCGAACAAATTGACGAGTCCCCAGTAATCGTGCTGTCCCATGGGACGGAGGCCGATCCTGTATTGTATTACGGCAATTATGCGGCGCTAAAGCTGTGGGAGATGGATTGGCAGCAGTTCACAAGCACACCCTCCCGCCTGACAGCCGAGCCGATGGAACGGGAAGATAGAGTCCGCTTTCTAGCGCAGGTCACACAGTATGGATATGTCAGCAATTATACGGGTATCCGCATATCGAGTACCGGCCGCCGGTTTTATATCAAGCAGGCTACGGTCTGGAATTTGGTAGATGAAGCGGGGCTGTATCAGGGCCAGGCGGCGACATTTTCGCAGTATGAGGATTTGTAATAGGTGAAGAGATGGACAAGGTAGCACACTCCTGCCGGACCGGGAATAGGTCGATATGTATCAGCGTCACATCCATACAGTATATATAGGTAAAAAACGCGGTGGATTGTTCTTATCCAGCTGCGGCAAGTGGGCACCTCATTTATTGAGAGCTGCAACCTCTCTGGATGGACCTATCCTTCTGATGATGACGTCAGCGATGACCAGCAGCAGCACTATGGAGCCGTACACGCCAACGGTATAGCTGGTAGCGTAAGCGAGACCGAATCCCTGATGAAAAAGGAAGGTGATGAGGTGAATCAGCAGGTTCGTAAAACAAAAGGCGTAACTTCGGATCATCCAATTCCGGTGACGGGTGATCCGTTTCTTTTTGATTTGAACAAGTGCCATAAGGGTTATCAGCAGCCATATCATATTTAGCGCATTGAATCCCATACTAGTTATTTTTCCTCCGGTGGCATAAGGCGCCATGTAACCTGAGGTCAGCACGACAAGAAGTACGCAAACTAAATAAACGTAACCGTTTATGCGATGGAACTTGTGGCTTTTATCAAAGATTCGATTAGAAAAATTGAGCAGCCCAGTCGCCATGGCGATGCAGGCAAAAGCGACATGAATGTGCATAACGTTTAACCACACCGGCAAATTAAGCTCGCGCTTAAGTCCGGTTTTATGGCTTAGAAATCCCTCAGCTCCAGGATCGATTATATAATTGTCCACCAAGGCGTAAAGGATAAATACAATACTGACACAGGCTAAAAGCCCGTATAATGGTTTCCGTTTCTGCATTTTCTGCATTTTCTTCATTTGATCCAAAACCTCCGCGGCTGCATGTATTAACAACAAAATTTAAGGTTTAGAAATCCGCTTACCTGTTAATTTGGATGCAGGCAGTAGGCCAGCCTTGGCGATTCCGGTCATGTGATCTCCGTCGGCGGCCACTTCGAATTTGAGATTTAAGCGCATTGGTTTCGTGATTCTCAGCGACCAGCTAAGCTTGTTGTCCTGAAGCGCCGGGTTCATAAACTCGACCGTCTCATCCCCTTGTATTGCCTTGCCCCGGACTATTCCATTACTTGTTGATATAGAGAGCTTGACCTGCAGCTTCCCTACTGGAGTAGCGATTGTCGTATCCCAATCCCCATCGAAAACAGATGACTGTGTAATATTGTTACGCTGGGTGCCGTAAGTTATCGCCGCTTTATCCACCACGTTGTTCGGTTCACCGCCCGTCAATGTTTGATGACTGCCAGGTGCCAGCCCCCTTTCTCTCCAAACTGTCCCTCTCCGTTCATAGTCGAACAGTTGCTCTACCGCGTGTGCGATGCGTGGTCCAAGCTCACGCTCCACCAGATACAGAGCTACATCGAGTCCTGAAGTTACGCCGCCGCCGGTAACCAGGTTGCCGTCGTCCACTACGCGTGCCCTGACGGGAATAGCCCCGGTTGCTCCAAGCACATCCATGCCCAGATGATGAGTTACCGCCGGTCTGCCTTCCAGGAGCCCTCCCATAGCGAGCAGCAGAGAACCGCCGCATACCGTGGCGACTACGTTGTCTTTGAGTTCGAGTGCCTGACCGATCAAACCGGTCAATTCTGTATGCATGGCACGGCTTAGAATAGCCGGGATCGAATTGGGGCCATCTCCTTCGACGTCACCGGACGCGCCAGGCACTAGAATGATGCCAGCATGTTCCGGGTTCAGCCTGCCGCTTGCTTCAATTTTTAACCCGTTGATGCCGCTAGTCACGGACCTTGGTCCTTCGGCTGTGACGAATTGTACGCTTAACGCGTTTTCCGTATTCATTGCAGCGGCGCAAAAGACCTCGTAAGGAGCAATGGCATCCAGAAGGTCAAAGCCATCAAAAAGCACGATTTGAACTGTTATCATAAATAAATCCTCCTTGTCCAAAGTAAATAAAGGGAGGAGTCATTGCACGCAATGTTTGCCTCCGTGTTCGCTAGTAGCATCATAACAAATGAATATCTCAAACGAAGTTGTAAAAAGGTCACAAAACAATAAACAATTCATCACAAAACATGGGATTCCGTCTGCTTTTGCAGAAAAAATGATAAACTAGGATGTGAAGGTGGGATCATCATGAATGGATTAAATACGATACTCGTTGTAGACGATGACCAAAGTATCGTTGAACTTTTGAGGGATTTTTTGGAGAATGAGAATTTTCACGTTATAACCGCTTGTGGTGCCGATGAAGCATGGGCCTTATTCCAACAGAGTTCCATTCAATGCATGGTGCTTGACATCATGATGCCGGGACAAAACGGATTTGAGCTATGCCGCCGGATTCGGGCAGAGAGCAGCGTTCCTATCCTTTTCTTGAGTGCCCGCAGCGAAGATGTGGACAAGATTCGAGGACTAACGCTCGGCGGAGATGATTATATCGTCAAAACCGCTTCACCCGGAGAGATTGTTGCCAGGGTAAAAGCTGTATTGCGGCGCTCCGCATCCAAGGTATCCAAGCAGCAAATGGATGAAAAAATTTTGGATTATGGCCGGATCAAGTTAAATCTGTCCGCAAGAGAAGTGCTGGTGGAAGGGAAAAGTGTAGTGCTTACACCGAAGGAATTTGAGTTGTTGCGATTATTTGTTGAACATCCAAGACATGTTTTTTCATATGAACAATTACTTGCGAAATTTTGGGAGGGGGTCGGCGACAGGCATACGATTCGGGTCCATCTCAGCAGGCTTCGAGAGAAGGTCGAGTCCGATCCGAACCACCCGCAGCATCTGCTCAACGTATGGGGAATAGGGTATCGCTTCGAGGGGGGATAACATGAGGATGAGGACACTTCGCATTCGTACCTTTACTATGCTTTGCTTCTGCTTCATTCTTTTATTGCCGTGGATCTTTTTTATCACAGCTCACTATATGGAAACAAAATCCCTAAGATTTGCAAACAGTCAGCTGCAAAATGAGACTCTCCAAAAACAATTGACCGGGACGATTCACTTGATCGAAGCGGGAGCGGGCAAATGGAGGGATCCAAATTGGCAAAACCAATTACATGAAGAGCTGCAGAAAGCGAAGATGGATGTGGTTATTCAATCTGCGTCAGATCTGGATATTTATCGGTCTAACCCGGAGCGGCGTGGTGCTTTGTCGTCAACTGAACGGTTTTCCGTCATAGAGGACGGTATTTTGCTAGGAAGGGTTACTCTTTATGTGCCAAAATCAAATACAGTTCAAATGATTTCGGCATTTGCCGGAATACTGCTTGCCTTCTTTGTTGTCGGTGTTGAAATGAGACGGTTCCTTCTTAAACCCCTCGAGAAGATGAGTGCTGCGGCAAGACAACTTGCAGCGGGAGACTGGGATGTGAAATTACCCTTGTCGAGGATCACAGAAATCGCTGAAGTGCGCGACGGATTTGAAGTGATGGTGAAGGGGCTTCAACAATCCTATCAGAAGCAAGTGGAATTGGAAGAAGAGCGCCGATTCGTGATTGCTGCTGTCGCGCATGATTTACGGACACCGTTGTTCGCCTTGCGGGGGTATTTGGATGGCCTGGAACAAGGGATTGCCCAGACACCGGAGAAAATAACAAAATATGTGGCGGTATGTAAGGAAAAATCGGCACAATTGGATCGGCTGGTTGAGGAGCTTTTCACATTTACCAAACTGGAGTATTTGGGGACGACACTTAGCAACAAGGCTGTTGATCTTAACCTCATACTCCGGAAGTCGATTGACAGTCTGAGCCCACTTGCCCGGCAAAAGCACATCTCGATCTCAAACCATGCTGCAGACGATTGCGTCATTAGCGGCGATACGCACTTATTGGAGCGTGTGATGAACAATCTTTTGGATAATGCCGTCAGACACACACCTTCCTATGGTGAAATTGTTGTTCAATGTTATAAAGACGGTAACAAAATAATGTTTACGATACGTGATACAGGGCCGGGTTTCTCATCAGAAGAACTGCAACGGGTATTTGAACCTTTGTATCGTGGTGAAGCATCTAGAAATCGTTCAACTGGAGGCAGCGGATTAGGGTTAACCATTTCACAAAGAATTGTTAGGCGGCACGGAGGCGAGCTTGCCGTAAGCAACCATTCGGTAGGGGGAGCACTGCTTACGGGTTGGATCCCTGTAAACCATCCGTCCTGACTAAAATCTGATCAAGAAACTGGGGAACGGCAACGGCCACTGCGAGCTTAAGCGGTGCAAAATCAGTATATTACTTCCGGGAAATATAACTATGTGGTAATATAACAATATGATGACGGATAAACTTTTTGAAGTACTGGCCGAGCCGAATCGGCGGACTATTCTGGACTGCCTCCGGGATCGCGAGCGTTCCGTGGGAGAACTGGTCGCCGCTTCGACGCTGAGTCAACCGGGGATTTCGAAGCATTTGCGGATTTTGCGGGAGGCTGGACTTGTTTCGGTGCGCAAGGAGGCGCAGAAGCATCTATACCGCCTCAATGCCAAGCCGCTGGAGGACATTGATCAGTGGCTGGAGCCTTACCGGCAGTTTTGGTCGAACAAGCTGGACGCGCTGGAGAAGCATTTGGATGAAGAGGAATAGTTGGATGAAGAGGAGTAGTTGGAAGCGAGCGTACAGTGAGAGCATGAAGCCTCCTATTCAGGGAGCTATCTGTAAATAAGAGGAGGATGACAATGTTAGCGGTGATACAGCAAACGAAGGAAGGTTATACGGCACGGTTCGAACGTCAGTTGAAACATTCGGCGGAGAAGGTATGGGCATCGTTAACCGAGAACGAAAAGCTGGCAAAATGGTTCTCGGAGCTGAGCGTCGACGATTTGCGCGAGGGAGGGTTCATCAAGTTCGACATGGGTGACGGCACGTTCGAGGAGCTGGAGATTCTAGAGTTGAAGCCTCTTTCTGTTCTGGAGTACAAGTGGGGGGAAGACAGGGTTCGTTTCGAGCTCTATCCGGAGCAGGAGGGGTGCCGCCTCGTTCTAATCGAGACGATATTGAAGCTTACACCACATACACCCAGAGATCTGGCCGGCTGGGACGTATGTCTGGAGGTCGTCGAAGTGCTGCTGGACGGCGGGTCTGTCGAGGATCGAAAAGCGCGTTGGGAAATCAAGTACGAGCAGTATGTGAAAGCAATTGAAGCATTGCCCCAAGTCTAAAAGTACCCCTAGCCAAAGACGAAAAGACACCGAAGGTACAGCAGGTGAAGGTTAACCCTCTCACTTTAGCCAAACGATTCGGTGTTTTTCTTTTTGAGACAACCCATTTATTTTAACATCATCTGTAAGCCGGGATGGCATTGAGATTATGCTGAATTTATGATTTTAGCTCTATGCAAGTGATGTTCAGCTCCGATTCCTATTTAATCTGCGCGCTTAAGCTCCATGGTTTCATTCCTCCAATTATGTGATTATTGCGGATTCCCGTTAAGGTAATCGCCAAGCCGGTCGAGATGGGTGTCCCAGCTTGTCCGATTCTCGGCAAAAAACTTCTCGTGACTCATTCTCATTGTTTCCAAGAGGTTCGTGAAATCTTCAACGGTCAAAGATTTTTTTCTTACCATCAAGCCTGAGATATGCTCTAATGAGCAAGTAATCAATTCTTTATTTGTGCTTTTTCAGTCAAATAGTTTGAAATTATTGAAAGTTTGTTCTAATATGTAATAGTGTTGAAAAGTTTGTATATCACTTAAAGTTTGAGGTGGGAATCATATGCTCAAATTCAGCTCCAGCGCCGATGAAATCAGATATTATGTGAAAGAACTTTTATCGGATAGAAAAGAGCATAAGCTGCAAGACATTAAAGAATATGTGGAGAAACAAGCGGGAAAGACTTTTAGTCATGGGAATTATGCAGGCACTCTCAGAGATCTGGTGAAGAAAGAAGAAGGCTATGAGAATGTCGGAAGAGCTGTGTACCAGTATATGGGGGGAAGCGAGTCAGAGGAGTCGATTCACCAGGTTCCACTTAAAGAATCTATTCAAAATATACTGCTAAATACGATACATCGCATTGAATCAGAAGCAGGTAGCAGGAACCCGTTGCACCTTGATGCTGCTGATTTCAAATTGCTTACGAAAATTAAAATGATTCTTGTATCAGTTGAGGGTATGGTCGAGGATTTAGACAAATGAATGAATCGTTATGCATGAACACCACATGAGCTTATGGAACTCAAAAGCTTATGTGGTGTTTTTTGTTCTCGAAAGAACTTATATTAAATAAGTTATAAAAGTGGTGCTTGACACCACTTTTATAACTTTGCTATTATAGTTATTGTAAAGAGTGTGAGAAGTGTTCTTTGAAAACTAAAAAGCAATAAAAAATGTGGCGCTAACGTTAGTTACAATCGCACCAAATTAATGGGGGGAATGAAAAATGTCAATGATTAATACGCAAAAAAAAGGTCAGTACACCGGTTGTAACTGCTCAGAAGGAAATATGATCTTTTACGGATCCACGCTGTTGGATGAAGCAGGGCAGCTTTGGGAGATCGTTGCTCATGACCATCTGCCAACTCCGTACATGAAGCGTGATGATGATTCCACTCCTATCCCTCTTAGAGCCGAGCTTATCAAAAAAAGGAAATGGTTTGTCAAGGTTACTTAGCTCAACTAGAAATAAAACTCGCCAATCGGCAGATTACTTATATCCTTTATATCTAATAATCTGGAGGTAGTTACATATGATGAAAATGTATCAAGCCTATTTAGATCAAATTTCTGCAAAGGCATTTAACGGGGAGACGATCCATTATTTAGAGGGATCCCTGTATCAAGTCGGAGCTGATCCAATCATTATCGCGGCATCCGCTCCGTCTACGGATGATTACGTGTTTGGTCTTCGTTCAGCATTTTCAGATGAGACAGAATGGGTTGTATTTGGATGTCGCAATGACAGTTGTATATTTAAAATTCCTTCTTCTCTATTAGGAACACTTCATTTCTCACTGGATAGGAAGAGCGGCAGGAAAATTTTAACGATTCATTTCGATCATAAGACTCACGACTGGTATCTAGTTTCTAAAAAGCAGAATGCCCGTCAAGGTCATGTGATAAATATTAGCAATTACAAGATTGATTTGAGAGATGAGGAAGACATCATTGCTCAATGTGCATACTTGCGAAAAGCTTTAGGTATGTAAGGCCCATCATGAACAAGGAGAGAAGTGGATGCTTAGAAAAAGGCATAAATTACTCAAGGGATATGTAGAAAATTCGTACCACGAATATGGGATTCATTACCTAACTTGGAGCGTAGGCTTGGAATACGAATGGTTGGATGAGGCGAATAAGCTTGCGGTTTTTGGGGCAAATCTGTCTGTCGTGATTAATCGTATGGAGTATGCAGAGTACAGCTTTGATCAGATGATGGGCAGTTACGAAAGCGTGATTTCCAGCGTGAATCATTTACTCAGCGAAATCCATTGCGGAGATTTACCATGTGAAGATTTGACCAAGGAACTGGAATTGCTGAATCAAGGAAATGTTCAATTCATTGAACTACTACAAGAGGCTGACGTATCTCAGTATAAAGCGTTGTTTGCCTTGGGAGAGCAATATTTCAGCAGACTGGTTCGTATTAAGGAGATTTTTCAAGAACTCAGACAAGAATTTCAAGATTATGTTACAAGCGTTATGCAACTGGCAGAGGCATTCAATTCGGTTGCTAAGCATTTAGAGTATTTGGCATTACGGCAATTTTACGCGGCTGTTCGAGCTAAGAAATATCAGGAAGTCTCATCGCTATGTATCGCTAGTGATTTCTTTTTTACAGCTTCCCGTCTGTTGATTGTTCACATGGGAGAGGCATCTCGGCCGGAAGTCAAGGAGGCTAGAGTGGCACTTCTGTCTAGAGAATATAACTTGGAATCGCTGTGCTCGTTAGGAAGAGCTTTTGATTTCCGAAAGTTTGATGATGAATTAAGTCCGCTTATGCCTGAAGTTGTAGATATGTTGTTTTGGGAAGATGAACCAGGCAGAGAGGAGCATCACAATGGATAGTGTGAACATGGCGGTGCCTTATTGGATATGGTTTATCAAGGAGAGCACACAATTATATAATCAAGGTCATATAGGTCCTAATGCATGTACCGACCGTTTGCATGGTGAGCTTATGACCGCAATGATTGATCGATTGAGACTGCTAGGTATAAACACTTACGAAGTAACCGGAAAATTTGCGATTATGGCAGCTGAATTGGAAAAGCATGGGGTTAAACTGGATTCTGACATAAGGGATAGGATGAGCCGGCCATATTTCTCTGCCGATGATGTTGAATATTTAGTGAATATGGCAGCGCTTAAACGACTAATAGAGAACTTGAAACGTTACTCTGCATGGATAAAAGATTGCCGGGAAGAGAATTATCTGAATTTGAGGGAATTATCTATTCATCTGTTTGCTGACATCAAGATGGCGGTGCGATTGATTCAATTATTAGAGCTGGATTCTAACCAGGTTGAAATGTCCGTTATCCAAGTCCAACAAGCTGTTCGTAATTTGTTAGCTAATTTTACTGATTACATGTTGAATGATTATACGGATTTCTTTCATGATTTTTCTCCCACAGCACCGTTTCATCTTGGGGGAATGCTGCAATGTGCTGCTATTTTGGAGAGGATAGGTGAGGAGAATCTGCTTGGTGCAGAAGAGTTGAAGCCATCGCCAAACAGCATTCATGTGAATTTTCCTGCAAAAATGTACAAGTATTTGTTGAACTGGTTTAACGATTATTCAGAAACAAAAGTGATTAAGAAATGGAATTTTGCAAAATTTACCTTCACGCTGCAGGAAAATCGGGAAAAGGTAGTCCCTAATTTTTCTGCAATCGAATTGAAGAACCTGATCAGTCAGGATCATAAGATCAAGATAACCATTTTCGGAGCTGAATATGTCTCTTTGTTACATGTTCAGGAGGTGGTCGATTATTTTGAAAGTACACTTTGGTTAAAAGAGGATTTGGAGTGGGAGTTTTTGCCTTCTATGTGTTGTCAGCTGGACGAAATGGTTACTTTTATACATATTAAATAGGAGAAGTAGGCTATGAGGATTCTTGTGAACAAGGTTAGGTGTAAGCAGTGCTTGCAGGAGGTGGTGTCAGAAACCACGCATGATTTCCAAAAATGCAAGTGCGGTAAAGTAGGGGTGGACGGAGGGAAAAGCTATTTAAGAAGAGTTGGTGAGCTTGATTTAATTGAAGAGTTATCTGTTTGGGAAGAAGTAGATGATGAAACCTGATGTATCTTCTGCAGTTGACAGGGATTTAAGACGATTGTAGAATATTGATATAGACAATTGTAGAAAACTGTAGAGGGTTGGGATGATGCCTTGAAAAAGTTAAGAAAGCTGCCTGATGCTGAGTTTGAGATTATGAAAGTGGTATGGGCCAATCAGCCGCCTATTACGACGAGCATCATCATGGAACAATTAGGAAAAGCCAAAGAATGGAGAGCTCAGACGATTATCACGCTGCTTTCGCGGTTGGTGGAGCGGGACTTTATTCGAACAGAAAAAAACGGGAAGGAACGTACTTATTTTCCGCTTGTAGGCAAGGAGGAGTATCTAAAGTTCGAAACAGGTGATTTTATCCAAAGATTTCATGAAAACTCTTTTACCAGTCTGGTTGCCACGTTATATGACGGCGACAAATTGAAGGATAAGGACCTTGACGAACTGATGAAGTGGGTAAAGGAGAAGAGGGAGTGAGATGCAAGGATTTTTGTTAACACTACTGGAATGCTCGGCAGCCATGTCGGTCATAGCTCTAGCTTATATGGCTGCGCTGCGTCTTTTCTCTCTACGTTATGCTGCTAAGTGGCTATATTATATTTGGCTGGTGATCGTAGTCGGGTGGGTGATCCCTTTTCGGCCACGCTTTGATTCAGCTTTTTTGCCTGTTAAAATACCCGCTATGCCAACAATTGAACCTACAGGGACTAGCGGATTTTTTTTGCCTACAGGTGTGGTGCATGAAGCAAGCAGGGATTTATCTGCAGTCCTGTGGTGGGCAATAGCAAGCGTATGGCTGGCCGGTATGATTGTCGTGTTAGCTTTTCAAGCATGGAGATATTGGCGTTTTATGAAAATGGTCAATCGATGGAGCGAAGATGTTACGGATTGTGAGATAGTAGGCGTATTCCATGCTTTAAAAGCCGAGATGAAAATTGTGCGTCGTGTACGTATCCGGATTTGTCCGGGAATCACAACGCCTATGTTGATTGGTTTTATTAGACCCGCTGTCTTACTGCCTACCACCCAATTTGAGCCCGACGAGTTGGCGTTCATCCTAAGGCACGAACTGGTTCATTTAAAGAGAAACGACCTCTGGTACAAAGCATTGGTTCTGCTTGCAACTGCCATCCACTGGTTCAACCCCATTGTATATAGGATGTCAAAGTCGATTGCTGCGCAGTGTGAAATCGCATGTGACGAACGGGTATTGGAAGGAGCAAGCTTCCAGCAGCGCAAGCATTACGGTGAGACGATTATTGGTGTCGTCAGAAACACAGCTAAGTACCAAACATCTCTAACAACAAACTTTTATGGAGGGCAAAAAGGGATGAAAACTCGTGTTTTTTCAATTATGAACTCCAGGAAAAAGAAGGCCGGTTTTATGATCTTAAGCATTGCACTTATTGTCACAATTGGAACAGGAGCGGCTTTTGCCATCAGTTCCCCAAAGGAAACGGCAAAAGAGCAAATCCGGGCGGGCACCATGGCCAATGGTGAAGCTGGTGAAGCTGCCCCGGCTCTGGAGCAGTCGAAGGCGAACCCGGTGCAAGCCCAAGCATCAGAGGGAGCGCCAGTTGAAGGAGGACAAATTCGAACATCGGATGGGAAGGAATTGTCGATATGGCTGGCTGCTGGACGTAGCAATAACTTCGGTAAGATGGCATGGAAAAAAGGCGAGCCTATCACATTTTCTGTTCAATCTGAGGAGATAGGAGAGCTTGAAATTGGCATCATGTCCGTCTCCACCGATAAAGTGTATAGTGAAATCGTCACAACCGGAACGGGTATAGTGAACATTACGGTTCCCGAGGATGGAGATTATCGCGTATATATCAAAAACAATGCAATAGACATCGTCCATTTTCAATTAAAATTAAATAAGAAATTAGAAGGACCGCTTGTATGAGGCGTTTATCATAAACGGATGTAAATATTAAATTTAAATATTAAGATTTAAATATTTGACAGATTCAACGGAGTGCTTTATTATGAAAAATAATTCATTATTCAAATGTTAGGATTAGAAATAGTAGGAGCGAAATGACCCTTCAGAGAGCCGTTGGTTGGTGAGAAACGGTGGCGTCGATTGCTTTGAACTCGTCTATGAACAGCTGCCCGACATGTAGGGTTAGACGGAATTCCACCGTTACAGGGATAGATGGTAATTGCCATCGAAGAAGATCATTTCGTGAGAAATGAATTAGAGTGGTACCGCGGGTTAAACCCCGTCTCTATACGTAGAGACGGGGTTTTTTGTGTTCTAAAATAGCCATACATGTATGCAGCTAACCAAAATCATTTTAGGAGGAACTGTAAATGAACCGTAAAATTATCGTATTGGACACAACCTTGCGCGATGGTGAGCAAGTTCCGGGCGCTAAATTGAATGTACATCAGAAAATCGAGTTTGCTCAACAACTTAAACGGCTCCATGTAGATATCATCGAAGCGGGATTCCCAGCTTCTTCTGCTGGCGATTTCCAAGCTGTACAGGAAATTGTCCGAAATGTAGGAGACACTGTATCCATTACTGCGCTTGCACGGGCGGTGCAAAGTGATATCGATGCCGTCTATGAAAGTATCAAGCTTGCACAGAATCCGCTTATTCATATCGTACTTGGAACCTCGAACATCCATGTAGAGAAAAAGTTTAATCGCTCCAAAGATGCTGTGATGCAGATGGGGGTTGATGCGGTTAAGTATGCAAAAACGTTGCTGCCGCAAGTCCAATACTCCACAGAGGATGCATCGAGGTCGGAATTCGAATATTTGTGGAAAACAATCGAATCCGTTGTCAAAGCGGGGGCTACCATCATTAATGTGCCTGATACAGTGGGCTATGCGGTTCCAGATGAATTCGGAGAGCTGATCCGTAAAATAAACGAACGGCTGAAAAACTTGAATGAGAAAGTGATCCTTAGTGTACACTGCCATAATGACCTTGGACTCGCAACGGCAAATACACTCAGTGCGATCAAAAATGGAGCCGAAAAAGTCGAATGCACGATCAACGGGCTAGGTGAGCGGGCTGGCAACACGTCGCTAGAGGAAGTAGTAATGGGGATCAGAGTGAGGGAAAACCATTATCATTGCACCACCCAAATCAATACGAAGGAGCTATTCAAAACCTCCAGGCTCTTAACTCATTTGACAGGTTTGGATGTGCAAGTGAACAAGGCGATTACCGGCGAGAACGCCTTTGCGCATTCTTCCGGGATCCATCAGGATGGGTTGCTGAAAGACAAACAAGTGTATGAAATTATGTCGCCTGAGGAGGTCGGGGCCGATAGTATGGAATTGATCCTGACCGCCCGTTCCGGCAGGCATGCCTTCAAGAATGCGGTTGAGAAAATGGGTTTTGACACGAGCGATGCCGAAGACTTTGAAGGTCTGTTCCAGAAATTCCTTGCCTTAGCGGATGCCAAAAAAGAAGTTTATGATCACGACGTATTTTACCTGGTGAACAATCATCGCTCCCTTGAGGAGAGCAACAGCCAGCTGTATGAGATGGTTTCTTTCCAAGTAGTCACCAATGATCTGAATCCTTCTGCAACCGTTAAATTGAAAAAGGGCTCCGAGATTTTTGAAGAAAGTGCTGTAGGCGACGGTCCGATTGATGCTCTGTATAGTGTCATTAAATCATTAGTAGGGCTGGAGGTACAGTTGAAGGATTACAAAATCAACAGCCTGTCCAGGGGGAAAGAAGCCATCGGCAGGGTCAACCTGCGGATCGAATACCAAGGCAAAATATACTTGGGACGCGCCATGGACACCGACATTATCAAAGCGAGCGCTATGGCCTTCCTCAATGGTATTAATGCGGCTTTACTTGATACTACTAATGACAACGGCAGGAATTAACATCCGATGGCATAGGGCATAGTTGAAATGACAAGAGGGCAAGTAATATCCATAAAATAAAGACTGGTTAGTCTCGTAGCCCATATCGGGCAGTGAAACTAACCAGTCAGGGGGAACCAGGAAATCACTTGATTAAAGATAGAAGTTGCTTGAAATTTATGGCTCAACACCACAATCAGTGCTTGATAAATGAATGGATAGCTAAGACTGGAAAAGCATCTGCCAATCCTGTACGGTTGAAAGGCCTACCCAACAACAAAAGAGGAATAGACCGATGCAGAATCCGTATATCACAACGACGGAAGATATCTTCCCGATCCGGAAAGGACCTGTCTCTAACGGTCACCGCTGACCTTTAGAGGCAGATTTTTACATATTCACGATTCTATTGGTCATCCGTAACCATTAGAAGGCGGTTTTCCCCACAATCGCCCCCTTTTCAGCCTGTAAGGGTCATCCGTGACTAAACTTGCCCCACTATGCTTCCAATTTTATGGAAACATCAAATATTGGAAATTAAGTTGATTTTATATAAATAAAAAACATCCAAATGAGCCCAATAATAATAATTTTTCCCTTTTAAAAGCACTGGGAACGAACAAAATTACTAAAAACAGCTATGGCTTGCCGCGGACCCCCGACATGAAAGCGGCTCTTTTACAGAAAATAGAGCTGGGGCTCTACGAGGAGAGATCAAATTTCATCATATATTGGTAAAATAGTATATTTTCCGCTCTTGAACAACGCTCACATGGAGCTAATATGAAATCCCATTTTTCTGGAAGCGTTGTGGGTCAAGTTTAGTCATCCGTGACCGTTACAATCTCATTTCACTGGATTTCCGCTTCTAACGGACTGCAGTGACCATTAGCGCACGTGTTACCCTCGCCGATATGAAAGTAGCTATGACAAGTACCGAGCCGCTATAAAGCTGGCATTTTCGTAGCATTTAACCGCGATCGAATGTTAGCTTGATTGTCAAGCACTGATTATTAGGTTGAGCCAAATGTATTTTTACGAGTTTTTTAATCTGTCCGCTTCACCTAAATCAAAGACATCAAGTCTCGTGTCAATGCTTGCTCTTACACCCTTAATGGCAATCTCTGTCTCCCTTGAAGTCTTCAAGGTGCATTACGAGCACACAAAGGACCAACCCGTTCGGCATAGCCGCCTGCGGTATGGTCTTTTGTGCTGATTTTATTAGAAAACATCCTCCGAGGGAATCAGAAAGAAGCTCACATTATCCTATCGCCACTATCCCTTTCCTCCGCAACGCTCCCACGTCACGAACACGCTCATCAAAGGACGCCGCAAGGGACTGTTGACAAATTACCTTTTTGACGAAATTGACGTTTGAGAACCCGCATAAACACTGGGAATCTAAAAGTCTTTTTTCGTAAAATTGGCTGTCCCTCAAGGCGCTTGTTCTTATCCAAGAGTGAACAAAGCAAATAGATGGCGGACAAGCTCTGTAAGCAGCTTAGCAGCTGGCCTAAAACATATCCTCATTATAAAAATCCGTATCCACCAATCATATGTCCCGATCACCCAATCAAATCCGCAAATTCGTATGCTATAATGAGCACATTATCTTCGGAACGGAGGCCATGTGTTGGACGACAAGCTCTATCAAATGAAGGCGAAAAGTTTCAACTTGAGTAGGGAACGCCCCTTTTATTTTTTTCGCTATCAGCATCATTATCTCGAACCTGTTCCGCTGCATTCCCATAATTTTATAGAGCTTGTATTTGTGTGGAGCGGATCGGCTACCCATGTTGTGAATTACCGGCGATTCGGACAGTTTAAGTATAAAATTTATCCTGGTGATATTTTTATGATTAACCCGAACGATACGCACACGTATCAATTGGATTACGGCGAACAAGTGGAAATCGTCAATATGCTCATTGATCCGGCCATGCTGGATTCCATCTTTATGTTCGAATCATCCATGTCAGAACAGGAATTAATGGACTTTTTTTATGCACAGCCTTTTCTGTCCGAGGAAGCGAGATTGAGTTTGATTTTGAAGCTGGATGCGGCGGCCATCGGAGAAATTAAGGGGCTGATCGTCAAAATTGAAAAGGAATATGAGGAGAAACGCAAGGATTATATCCATTTATTGCGGCTGCTGCTGACAGAGCTGTTCATCCGGATCAGCCGTTGTTATGCCGAGAAGACGGATCAGGACAGCCTGAGTACATCTGTCACGGAAACATCGGAGGGAACGGCTGAATATTTGCCAAGAATTATTGACTTTATGAAGCATCATTACAATGAAGACTTCTCAGTTGAACAATTAGCGGAGATGGCTTCCTGCAGCAAACGCCAATTTGCCAGGTCGTTTCGTCAGGCGACTGGCGTTTCAGTCATCCAGTATTTGCACCGGCTGCGTATCGAGCGTGCAAAGAAGCTGCTGTCCCTATCCAATAAAAAAGTGCGTGTAATCAGCAAAGAGGTTGGGTTTCGCGATATCAGCTTTTTCAATAAAGTTTTCAAACGGGATTCAGGCATGAGTCCAAAAGCCTTTCAAGCCTATCACCAGCAGTTGAGGCAGAACGATAACGAGTATCAGGAGGACAGCAGAATGGAATTGAAGGCTCCAAGTCATTTGAAATGTGAATATTTACGCAATCCGCTCGGGATTGACGCAGACCGGCCGAGACTGAGCTGGATATGGGAACAGCAGACAAGAGGCAGCAGACAAAGCGCCTATCAAATTCAGGTAGCGAGCTCGGCAGGACAATTAAGTCAAGGCAAGGCGGATTTGTGGGACAGCGGACAAGTGATGAGCGATCAGTCGGTACATATTGCTTATGCAGGGGAAAAGCTGACTTCCGGCATGCAGTGCTGGTGGATGGTGCGGATATGGGACCAAGAAGGACGTATTACGAACTTTAGCGCCCCAGCCTGGTGGGAGATGGGCTTGCTTGCACCGGAAGATTGGCAGGCGCGCTGGATCGGGATGCCTGCAGCCCAGCCATATTGTGCGACTCCACTTTTGCGTAAGGAATATGTGGCTGACCGGCCGATTGTGAGAGCAAGGGCATATGTATGCGGAATTGGTTATTATGAATTGTTTCTTAACGGTCAGAAGGTCGGCGATCATTTGCTTGATCCAGGTCATACGAATTATGACAAACGCTCGCTTTATGTTACGCATGATGTGACTGACTACTGTCGTACGGGCGCTAATGCCGTAGCTGTGTCTCTGGCACACGGGTGGTACGGCCGGGAGAATGATCTGATTAACACGGAATGGGGCACGGCGCCCCGGCTGATTGTTCAACTGCATGTGGAGTACGAAGACGGATCTGTACAAAAATGGATAACGGATGAAAGCTGGCAAGTGTCGTCTGGCCCGCTGATGCAGATTAGCAGTTACGTCTGGAACAAAAGCGGTGGAGAAGTGTATGATGCCCGTCTGGAACAGGAAGGATGGAGCAGCCCCGGGTTTCGCGCGGATAGAGCCGACAGTTGGGTAACTGCGGAGCAGTTTCCGTCGCCTACACAGGCGCTGTCTGCCCAAATGCATGAGCCAACGCGCGTGACACGTTCTCTTCAGGCGGTGACCATGACGAGGCTAGAGTCGGGCAACGTCGTCTACGATTTTGGACGCTGCTTTTCAGGGTGGGTCGTGCTGAAAGTAGAAGGCGAACGCGGCACTGAGGTGAGTATGCGTTTCGGCGAGTTGATTCATGATTCAGGGGAACTGGATGAAGACAATGTGTACGGCCAGGAGAATCGTTATATTTTAAAAGGAGAAGGTGTCGAAATTTGGCGTCCTAGCTTCACCTATCACGGATTTCGCTATGTGTCTGTCGCAGGATTACCGGGAGAGCCGGCAGTGGACCAGCTTATTGGAGAATGGGTGCATGATGATGTGGAAGATCATGGAGATTTCAGCAGCTCCGACGAAATGCTGAATCAGATTGCAGAAGCGGTCAGGTGGACACAAAAAAGTTTGATGCACAGTGGTGTATTCGAGGATTGCCCGCACCGGGAGCGGATCGGATACGGCGATGGCCATATGGTAACAGAACAAGCGATGTTTAATTATGGCATGGGCGGCTTTTATTCGAAATGGTCGAGAGATTGGGCCGATGCGCAGGAGGAGGCGAGCGGAAGCATTTATCATGCCGCTCCGTATCACGGGTTTAGTGGCGGCGGGCCCGGGTGGGGAAGCGCGGTTGCTCTAATCCCGTGGGATATGTATGTCTACTATGGAGACAAGGAGATTTTGTGCAGACAGTACCCTGCGATACAGAAATGGATCGGTTTCCTGGAATCGCAAACGGAAAACCATCTGCTGCAGTTTTATGCGGTCCATCCGCATCAGCCTGAATGGGAATTTCTGGGTGATTGGGTGGCCCCCCGCCGGGATATGACCACGTATGACTGGCAGAAGGCATTTGATTCCAGTTCGAGCAATCCTGGTGATGAGCGTCCATTTGAGCAGGCAAGCGGAAATTGGCCTGATCTGCCATCCAATATTTTATTCAATTCGATGTTCCTGTACTTGAATGTGTGGATTGCCCATCGAATTGCCGTCATGGTCAGCGATGATACTAATGCAGCGAAATACAGCCAAATGGCGGAGCAGATCAAGCAGGCCATCAATGAACGGTTTTATGATCGCGAGCACGCGGTATATGGCAACGGCGAACAGCCTTATCTCGCTTTTGCTTTGCTGCTGCAAATCGTTCCTCCCGGTGAAGAGCAGCGGGTACTAAATGCCTTGATCTACGATATTATGGAAGTGCGTCAGGGACATCTGGATACGGGGCATTTTGGAACGAGATTTCTGTTGAATGCACTTATGCAGTATGGAAGGGAAGATATCGCCCATCATATCGTATCCAAGCGGACATTCCCCAGCTGGGGGTATATGATCGATCAGGGCGCTACGACAATCTGGGAACAATGGCATCCGCATATGTCGCGCATTCATGCCTGCTTCCTCAGTGTCGGAGCCTGGTTTTACAAAGGATTGGGCGGTATTCGTCCAGCCGTGCAAACACCCGGTTTCAAGCATTTTGAAATTCGGCCTTACTTTGCGGACAATCTGACCTTCGTCAACACAAGCTACAAATCGGCGTATGGCACCATCGAGAGTAAATGGAGGTTGGAAGGGACCCATGTACATTGGCATATTCGAGTTCCTGCTAATAGTACAGCAGATGTGCATGTGCCAGTACACAGCCGGGAACAGCTTACAGAGCAAGGCAGGCCGGTATTGCAAGCAGCGGGAGTCAGATGGGTCAGAGAAGAGCAGGGCAAACAGGTTCTTCATTTAGAGTCGGGCATGTACGAGTTTGAGTGGCCCTTGAACTTGACCAAAGTTTAACATCGATTTCACAATAAAAATAAATCGCCTTGTCCTTTCTGAAGGGGCAGGGCGATTATTTTGCTTTGGTACAATACTCCGCTGAAGGCGGTGAATTGTAATGATGAGAATTAGTGAATCGGCTTTAACGATTCAACTTCGGATTCAGATAGTCCGCTTGCTTTGGCGATAACTGAAACTTCAATTCCCATCGAGAGCATGTTCTTGGCAATCTCAAGTGCTTTCTTATGTTCTCCCTTTGCCATGCCTTCAGCCATCCCTTTTTCCGTAGCCCACTCAATCATAGAAGCCTCATCATGCAAATACTTCTGCCGTTCCTCATACAAGCGGCGAGCTTCCCGATCCTGGCTGAGAAACTCCAGCGTATCCATGGCTTTCTTCAAAGTTGGTTCATTCATCTTGAGCACCTCCCAAATGATGAGAATTAGTGAATCGGCTTTAACGATTCAACTTCGGATTCAGATAGTCCGCTTGCTTTGGCGATAACTGAAACTTCAATTCCCAGCGAGAGCATGTTCTTGGCAATCTCAAGTGCTTTCTTATGTTCTCCCTTCTCCATACCCTCCGCCATGCCCTTTGCCATGCCTTCAGCCATCCCTTTTTCCGTAGCCCACTCAATCATAGAAGCCTCATCATGCAAATACTTCTGCCGTTTCTCATACAAGCGGCGAGCTTCCCGATCCTGGCTGAGAAACTCCAGCGTATCCATGGCTTTCTTCAAAGTTGGTTCATTCATCTTGAGCACCTCCCAATTCGATTTGTCCGAGCCCTTCAAGAACAACAGCCAGTTAATCAAACCACCTTCCACCGGAACCGATTGATCGTCCAGTTTGGACAGCTCCAAAAAATGCACTTCTATTTCATCGGTCAGTTCAATGCCAGTATGGTCTTCTCTCAGATGGTATACATTATGATAACGGTCATTGGCAATGAACGAGTAGTTCAAAATGTTAATGGTGACGCACTTTTTCAGCTCCTTGTAGGTTTGCCCTTCTTGCAACTGGCTGGAGTAGCGCTTGCTCCAGTAGTAGAGTGTACGTTTTTCGATATCGTATTTATTGAAGAGCTGCATCTCGACATTTATTAATTTCCCTTCGGTTGTCTTAGCCCAGATGTCGAAGATGGATTGTTTATCGAGCGGAGCATCTTTATCTGTATAGGGGTTTAAAAGAATAATTTCCGTTAGCGGCGGCTCACCCGACTCGGTAAACGTGCGATTTAAGAAAGCCAGCAGCACATCTTTATTCTCTTCACTTCCAAAAATTCGTTTGAAGACGAAATCGTTCCGAGGGTCAAGCAAATCCGTCATCTGATAATCAACTCCATTTCTTTTTATTATACCATAATTGACATGCGCTTTTTAAGCCTTAGCTGCCTTCTCAAAATCATTTTGATAATGAGAATCATTGTTGATATAATCAAAAATAGAAAAGAGTCTGGTGCATAGAAGGTGAGAGGGATGAAATTACTGGAACACTTGCCGTTATGGAATCATGCAGCCATTAGAGTGCTGGATATCCGGCAAGCCGTTATACAGCCTGGAGAAAGCATGCGTGCCCATTTGCCGGCGAGCGCTTTTTTGTTCATCGACCGCGGCCAGGCACAAGTGCTCATCGACGGATTCAAGCATATCGTCAACTGCTGCTATGTTTGTCATGCTGGCAAAGGTGCGTCGCTGGATATTGTGCAAGTCGATGAAGAGCTGGATTATTATTTAATTTTCTATAAAGCAGCTATAGTACTTCCATGTCGTCAGGAATTACTGCGCTTGTACCAGGAAAATAATCCGTTCCAGGTGCAATATGGTTTTGCCCCTGCCTATCCACTCAGTCTCTATACGAGGATCGAGCAGATGCACCGGCAATGGCAGGTGGAGACTCAACTGGAGAAGTTTCATGTGAGGGCCCTGTTCCATCAACTGATATATGAGCTGCTGCAGCAGTTTCATAACTATGGCGGAGGGCAGGTAACCCGTCCTGACCTTGTAAAACAAGCCATCCGCTATATGGAGGAGCATTATGCAGAGCCTCTCAGCCTCCAAGAGCTGGCTTCTGTTCTCCAATATGGGGCCAGGCAGCTGCAGCGGCAATTCAAGGCGAGGCTTCACATCAGCCCGATGGAATATTTAATCCAAATTCGCATGCATCACTCGCAAGCCATGCTGTTAAATACAAACGCTCCGCTCAGGGAGATCTCCGAGGCGGCAGGTTATACAGACAGCTATTATTTCAGCCGC
The DNA here is from genome assembly GCF_017874215.1 of Paenibacillus eucommiae. Taxonomy (GTDB): domain Bacteria; phylum Bacillota; class Bacilli; order Paenibacillales; family NBRC-103111; genus Paenibacillus_AI; species Paenibacillus_AI eucommiae. Next base: position 18,000 of record NZ_JAGGLB010000024.1, on the reverse strand, counting down.
GCATTCAAGAAATATTGCGGAGTCTCTCCTATTCAATACCGGCGCAATTGTCGTATAAGTGCATCAGGCATGTCGCAAACTTCCATTGGATCGGAGCGTATTCTTTCGTATAGTGTTTCTGATGATGAAAATCATTATCAATACACGAGCGGAGGAGATATGCAAGTGATGAGGCGTACAAGGGCAATGTTAGTTGTCAGTTTCATGTTAAGTTTAATGCTATTTATGGGGGCATGTTCCAGCAGTACTGGGACAGGGAATATAACAAGCGGGAAGGGATCAACGGTGTCCCCGTCTCCAATAGCTTCGGCAGGGGCAAGTTCTACCCAAGCTCCACAGACGCAGTTTCCGGTAACTATCAAGCATTTGAAAGGGGATTTAACGCTAGAGCAGAAGCCGGAGAAAATTGCTGTTCTTGACACCAAATTCGTGGACCAACTGGTAACCTTGGAGGAGCAGCCAGCTGGAAGCGTAACCGCGGCCGGGTCTAATTCAGATTTTCCGGAGTACTTAATGGATAAGCTCACAGATGTTAAAGTGTTGGGAACGAGGGATGAGCCTAATCTTGAGGCTGTTGCGGCGATGAATCCTGACGTTATTATTTGTACGGGCTTCCAGGAAAAAATATATGATAGTTTATCCAAAATTGCACCGACCATTATGCTTGACTTTGACGAGGACTGGCGCGAGACGCTAATCACTTTTGGTAAAATCGTGGGCAAAGACCAGGTAGCCGAGCAAGTGCTGGAGGCATACAAGGATAAGACCGCCAAGCTGAAGGCAGACCTTGCGGCCAAGCTTAACGGGGAAACCGTCGCATTAATTCGGCCGCGGAACGATTCGATCCGTGTACATACACCCGGGCACCGCACAGGAGCTATTTTGTATAATGATCTGGGCTTGAAGGTTCCGGAAGCAGTGGGTAAAGAGACAGACACAGCGTATCACATTCCATTGGAGGCTCTGGCGGATGTAGGCGCTGATCATTACTTTCTGCTGAAGGATGACATGTTCAAGGAACTGGTAGAGGAGTTTCAAAACACAACGACATGGAAAACTCTCGAACCAGTCAAACAGAATCATGTGTACACAGTAGATTCAACCTTATGGATTGCCTATTATGGGCCGATCGCCATTAATATGATAGTGGACCAGGTCGGAGAAGCACTGTTGGGTACACACTGATATGCCGGCTTCACTGACGCAAATGGAATGGGAAAGCTTGTCGACTTCTTTCAGTCTTTCGCTATACGACAACTCCCGTCCATTCATTCAATCTTTGTCACCGGTCGATTTGCTGGAGAGGGAAAAGTGCGAGCGGTATTTGGACTGGCTGATGGCTTACATTGGAGCCCCTTCACGAAGGGTAACGGCGTCTATGCTTGCGAAGAGATATGCTTTTCTGACGGTTGCTCCGGTCCTATATGCGATGACGATGTATGATAAAGGCTTGAGACTATCGTCCGGGAATTGCCGGTTGGTATCGCCAGATTACAGCGGATGCGATCAGGAAAAGTCCCGGTTTCCCGATCTCACTCTGAACGGCTTGCAAGTTACTGAACCGGCTGCCGGTAAAAGGCAGGAATGGCGGGACCATGTACTGCATGATATTTTTGCCGGCCATTTGTCTCCTATATTTCGCTCTCTATCAGAGGTTGGACGAGTGCCGATGGCGATATTATGGGAAAATACGGCCGTCCGGATTGTTCCGCTGTACGAGGATGGCTTGGAAGAAAGCGATGGTACAGCTATAGGTTTGGTTAAACAGCGTATTTGCGATGATTTTGATTATATCGCACACAAGGCGCCTGCTAGTTTGTTTGGCGAACCCCGGAACCCTCTGTCCCGATTTATGGGCTCGACGGTCATGGGTTCCCCAGTGGAGGAGGCGACGGGTATTCGCCAAACCTGCTGTCTATTTTACGAAATAGCTGCTGAGTACTGCAGGAAATGCCCGATACCCAGCCGATTCATGACCTAAAGATAAGTAAAGAGGGGCAAATTGCCTCTCTTTATTATTTCCGGCCAAACTAATTTAAGAAGGATATCCCAATTTTATAATGAATTACTTAAAGATTCATACATTAGGAGGGATAGAATGCTTCGTCCATTAAATGGGGATTTTCCTACTGATAAAAAAATTGCAGGCATACACAGCTTACCTATTACTGACGACGGGTCGATAGTGATGGTTTGGGATAAGAATGAAAAAGCTCTAACTACAGTCGGGGGAAGGTTAGAAGATAATGAGGATATTCACACGGCTTTAGATCGTGAGACGATTGAAGAAGCCGGAATTATTTTAGAGTCTCGGAGGGTACCTATTGCTGCCTGGTATTGGGAAAATACGGATACCTATACCGTTTACGTTATGGCTAAAGTAAAGAATTATGCCTTAATACCGGAAGGTTTTGAAACTACAGGCAGAGTAACGATGAATTTCGAAACAGCCCGGCAAATGATTTCAAAAATTGAAGGGGACGGTTTTCGCATGGAACTCCTAACGATGGCTGAATCTGTATACGAAAAATTATTCAAAAGTTGACTTCACTAGTCATGCCTGACTACCTGTAATTAAATAAATCCTCTTCAGTGCAAAAAGTATAACCAAAAGGATAAAGACTTCCCCCATGTAGTGAGGTACCATACTCTACAGTAGAGTTTAAGCCGAGAGGCAATGTGGAATTTTTGGGAGGAAAAACATATGGCGGAGAAATCTAGTTTTATCGGGTTCATTGGTATGCGGCTTGGAATAGACCAGCAAGAGGAGGGATGCAGTCTATGATGTATGAAGCGCATGAAGCGGAAAATAACGACAATCGGTACACGATCGAGTTTCCAGAAAGTCGCCTTATTCTGGGTGCGGACCAACAGCGTCATGGTATTGTATCCCTGCAAATGCAAGAAATATCAGGTGAATTAATCAGGGAACCTTATTTCGGACTCAATGTTTACCGGTTGATGAGTTCAGGGAAGTTGATGGGCGTAGCCCGGTACGAACCTTTTCGGGTGACTAGCTTTGCAAGCAATCGGCTTGTCCTGGAATGGGAAGCGCAAGATGCACATCCTTGCAATATGGTCGCCACCTATGAAGCAATCAATGAATCTGTTTTGGATTTCACTTTGTCCGTGGAAGCGCTGCAGCAGTTGGAAAGCTATGAAGTATCGATATCTTCCTATTTTGATTTTTCATGGGAGCCCTTTGCGGTTATCTCTTCTTGGCCGGGGAAAAATGATGATGCTGATATGAGGTTAATCAAAATGGAGGATCACCCTTATATTAAGGGCTACTACTTTTGTTTGCCGCGTGATCAGAAGGCAGCGCATATTCGAACGGATGGCAGGTGGGCAGATGCGGCAACAGGCCAAATGATCGCTCATCATGTGATTGGTCCGTGCTACGGAAGACCGATAGCGATTATGGCTAGCCAAGAGGGATATGTCGTGCAGATGACTGATCCGGAGCATTGTCTGGCAATCGACGTGACCTATGCAAGTCCGGATACAGAGGACGATATCATGAAGCATAACGCAACCTATCTAAATTTATTCGGTGAAAACTTGCAGCCGGGTGACAAAAGAAGTGCAAGGATCCGTCAGGTGCTGTGCAAGGGAGAAGTGAACCTATCTGACGTGCTGGATTTGTACCATGAATTTCTTGATTCGCTATAAGTAGTGCGGAATATGAAAAGGCCTGGAGCGATTCCTGGTCTTTTTTTGCCAGATAAGAAAGTCTTGCGATGAAAACATCGGTAAAGTTGCTGCTCTTCATCCCCAGCTTCTTTGCCCGCTAGGAAATCTCCTCCAATCAAGAGAAAAAACCTTGCTGGCTGTCCGTTTGAGGTTGGTGTTCGTGCGATTGTAGCTGAGAGAGGGAATGGCTGTGTGAGGAAGAGCGATAGCGTCCGCCTTTAAAGATTTGTTCCTACCTCCTCATCGATTCCATTCAGGAACAAATCTTTAACAGCGGCTGGAGCCCACAGCCATTCCCTCGGTAACGCATCCAAGTCACGAACACGCACATCAAAGGACGCCGCAAGGGACTGTTGACAAAAGCCAATTTTACGAAAAATGACTTTTAGATACCCAGTGTTTATGCGGGTTCTCAAACGTCAATTTCGTCAAAAAGGTAATTTGTCAACAGTCCCGCAAGGCGGTTTTCTTACTATTTTTCCAGTATCTAGTCTATACAAAAAAGATTGTGATATGGTATGTTAAAATTTGGTTTAACCTCTTTGTGATTTTAACTTGGCTAGGTTGGTAACTTTTAAGGGAGGCTGCTTTGTCCATTCATCTAAATAAAGTTGAAAAAAGAAACATTTTATTAATATTAGGTCTGTTTATTATCATCCTGACAGGCTCGCGTATACTTTGGCTTGTGTCGTTTCAAAATACGGATCACCTGAATGCTGTGAATGGGCAGCTGGATTTGCGAGACTGGAATGCTGGTGAAGGTCGTACTGTTACATTAGATGGCCAGTGGGAATTTTATCCTCATGAATGGCTGATAAATAATGAAAATTCCAAAGAACCATTAGTGGGAAATCCCCAATTGATACAAGTTCCAGGAAGCTGGAATGCTTTCTTGCAGCCAGGAGATAACACTCCGTATGGTTATGGTTCTTATCGTTTACGAATTCTTGTTAGTCCAGAAAATGATTTAAACTACAGCATTCGCATTCCAAGCGTTAGAAGCTCGTCGGCTTTGTATGTAAATGGCAGGCTGCTCGCCAAGTCGGGGGAGCCGGGGGAGAATGAGAAGGAGCATGCTGCACGGAATATTCCTTACTCATCCTCCTTCTCAGCGAACGGAGGCAGCGTAATCGAGGTTGTTGTCCAGGCGGCAAATTATAATGATCCTCGTAGTAGCGGCATCATCCGGTCGATCAAGTTCGGTACGGAGTCTGCGATTGCCCGGGAGATACAACTGTCTGTGACGATGCAGCAACTGGTGGCGGTTGTACTTCTGATGCATGCCGTATATGCGCTTATACTATTTCTGTTGGGAACCCGGGAGAAGAGAATGCTTTATTTTTCCCTGGTGGCCGTCAGTGTGATGTTCGCAAATATTCTTGGGAGCGAAGAAAAAATATTGCATTTTTGGCTGCACATTAATTTTGAATGGGGATTTAAGTTAGTCCATCTTTCTTTAATTACCGCAGCATACGCTCTTCTTCAATGTGTGAAACACCAGCTGTCCGCGTATTGGCGCAAAATTTTTCCGGTGTTTGTTATTTTTTGTGGAATTGCTGCATTGTTGGCGCTGCTCCTGCCTGCCCAGTATGTTGTGGTGCTGCAGCCTTTGTATGTGTTGACCATTGGGGCTTCTATTCTAATAACCATGGTTTCCATGCTTCGTACGTCCATTAAGGATATCAAGGATAATGTTTTATTGCTGATGTCTGTTGTCGCGTTCACGAGCAGCTTTGCCTGGTGGGGATTTTTTCTGCTAACAGGAATCAAAATTGTCTATTATCCGTTTGATCTGATTGTATCGACGGCCTGTTTTGCATCTGTCTGGTTCAGGCGTTATTTTCAGGCACATTTCGAAACCGAAAAGCTCGCGGCGAAGCTTCAAAGAGCAGATAAGCTCAAGGATGAATTTCTGGCCAATACGTCGCATGAGCTGCGAAATCCGCTTCATGGCATACTAGGCATCTCACAAGCGGTTCTGGAAAGAGAGCAGCATTCGCTAAATGAAAAAAGCATCAAGGATTTAGGGACGGTTCTATCTGTGGGACGCCGAATGTCATTGATGTTAAACGACCTGCTTGATGCAATGAGGCTGCAGGAAAGCGTCCCCCGGCTGCAGTTCCGCCGCTTTTCCATCCAGACGATAACAAATGGCGTGTTGGATATGCTCCGTTTTATGACGGAAGGAAAGCCGGTACGGATTGTAGATCATATTCCTGACAATTTCCCGCAAGTATTTGCCGATGAAAACCGGGTTATACAAATCATATTTAATCTGCTTCACAATGCGGTGAAGTACACAAACGAAGGCGAAGTTTCAATTCGGGGGGATGTGAAGGACGGGAGAGCCTCCATTGTGATCTCGGATACGGGCATTGGCATGGACGAGGAAACGATGCGTCGTGTGTTCGAGCCTTATGAACAGGCAGACCCTGGCAAGACGATGATCGAGGGAGGATTTGGACTCGGACTTAGCATCAGCAAACAACTGGTCGAACTGCATGGAGGAACGCTGCAGGTCAGTTCTGTTCCCGGTCAAGGTTCGGAATTCGTCTTTACCTTACAGCTTGCCGGGCAGACCGGTTCGCAGATCGGTTCGCAAGAAGAAACAGAGGCGGGAGTTCTTACAACGATTGCTATTGCGGAATCTACATTGGCTGCTTCTTCCGCACCGCTTGATGCCAACTCTGGGCCGCAACCGCTGATTCTTTCTGATCGCCCCAGAATATTAGTCGTAGACGATGATCCCGTTAACCTGAAAGTGCTCGAAACGATTCTTTCCTTAGAACGATATGACATTATGACGGTAACGAGCGGTAAAAAAGCATTGGCTGTATTGGATTCTAAGGAATGGGATTTAATCATTTCCGACGTCATGATGCCTCAAATGTCCGGATATGAGTTGTCGTGTACGATTCGTAAACGGTTCACGCTAACGGAACTTCCCATACTGCTCCTTACGGCTAGGAGTCATCCTGAGGACATCGAAAACGGCTTCCTATCCGGCGCCAACGATTATGTGACGAAACCGGTGGATGCGTTGGAAATCAGGTCACGAGTTAGAGCGCTAACCGAAGTGAAACAATCCGTGCGCGAGCGGCTGAGGATGGAAGCCACATGGCTTCAGGCACAAATACAACCTCACTTCTTATTCAACACCTTGAATGCAGTTGCAGCTTTAAGCGAAATCGATTTGGATCGGATGCGCAATCTGATTGAAGTATTCGGTACATTTTTGAGGGATAAATTTCAGTTTCAAAATATGGATGAGCTCGCACCCATCGAGGATGAGTTAAGTATCATCCGCTCCTATCTGTTTATTGAACAGGAACGATTTGACGATAGGCTGCAAGTTGCCTGGGAGATAGACGAATGCAAGCAGCTGAAAATCCCTTTGCTCACGATCCAGCCCCTGGTTGAAAACGCTGTAAGGCACGGCATCATGCAGCGTTCCCGGGGAGGAAAGATTCTCATTCGGATCTCGGATTATGACACTTATGCAGAGATATCGGTAGAAGACGACGGCGTTGGGATGGATGAAGCGATCCTGCAACGAATGCCGGAAAGAAGATCGGACATTAGGTCGGGAGTCGGCCTGCTGAATACGGATCTTCGATTAAAACGGCACTACGGAAAAGGACTTCAAATCAAAAGCAAACCGGGCTCTGGGACTTCGATATCTTTTATTGTTCACAAAAATAAGTAAGGAATTTGGGTAAGCATGGAGGCGAGCCTGGAGCAAGCATGGACAAATATATAGCGTTATTGAAAAATTTGAGGAAATATTAGGGGATCAGGGCCGCCGCTCTGGTCTTCCTTTTTTGAAGTAAAGTGAAATTAACTCTTGACCCTGTTACTAATGTCAGGGTTTATAATGAAAACGAATCGACAGTCATTAGGGTCTGAATCTGTAGAGGATTTGAAGGAACACATACAGTCGATTTGGATGAATGGAAAAATCAGTGAAGCGGAGGAATGAAAATGAGTTTGCAGACCATCAGCTCAACAACTTTTCGGAGTGCTATTAGAGAGAAGGGAGTGACACTTGTCGATTTCGGTGCGAAGTGGTGCCCACCCTGCAAAGTGTTACTTCCAATTCTTGAAGAATTGGAACGTGAAGAGGGGGATCGTCTATCCATCTTGCAAGTGGATTGCGACGAATCACCAGAGATCGCCTCTGAATTCGGGGTCATGTCTATGCCGACCGTTATCTTATTTTATAACGGCGAACCGGTAGATAAATTTATTGGACTTAGGACCAAGGGGGTGTATCAAGCGGCGCTTGCGCGGTATGTGTAAAGGATGTAATAGAAGTAAAAGAAATAAGTGTTTGATGAAGTAGATTGAGTTAACAGAAACGGATCTGGCCAGATTCCGATGATGAAATAGTCTTTAGGCAGGTTAAGGACAGTTTAAGCGAAGCCGTAGTGGACATGAGATACCTTATTTCTCTGAAATGAGGCCATTTCTAGAACATACGGACATGAGATACCTTATTTGCCCAGAATCGGGCCCAAACAAGAGAAAAAAGCCTCAATAAAGGCTTCTGTGTCCGTAGTCCTTTCAAATCATGCGATTTTATTATGAATAACGGCTGTGATGTCCGTAAGCTTTGCTATACATGCGTAGATTAGTGGGTTCAAGAATTACCGATGCCAAATCACCATACTGATCCCTGTAGCCTGTTGAGTCCAGCGCTAATTTTTATGCAGAACCAATTTTCAAGAACTCATTTTGATTTTTGAGCATCTTGACTCATCTTGACTCTAATATTCCAATGTATCCATAGCTTCAAGGAATGTCAAACCAGTTCAAAATCAAACCCATCGATGTTCGCAGCGGCTTCCTGCAGCAATTGAATAATTGCTATAATCTCAGTGTTAGCCTGTGAATGTTCCTTGTTATGTTCTTTGTTATGTTCTGGGGTAAGTTCAGGGTTTAGTTCCGGTTTTTGGACTAGGGGCATACCACTGAGCCTTATCAATAGTGGCAGCCCGACGAACCCGTCCAGAACATCCCACAATGCATCCAGGTTGCATCCATACCACTCCGGAAGGCCGAGCTCCAGTCTTAACAACTCGTGGAACTGCGCTGCATTGTTAATTTTTTCGCTGTTCAGTGTCACAATACGCATAGTCAATTCTCCCCTCTGTCCATCCGGGTAAATGTTTTGTAATGGTTTCTTGTCATGTAAATCAGTCCATCACTGGCATACAGAATCCGATCTGCTCCTCTTGCTCCCCCTGAGTAGTGAATATCCGCCTCATACCAAACTCTTCCCTTTGCTGTTGGTAGAAGCCGCTCCCGATTTAGAAATGTATCGCCGCCAATGGATGTTCCTGGAGCAACATCGTGCAAATTGCCTTCCTGAGCTACCCATCCAAGCTTACGAGCTTCGGCTTTGGTTAAATAGTAGTCGGGTAGTTCTCCGTGTTCCAGTAAATGGAGTGCTATGTCCCGGAATTCGTCCAGCTCACCGTCGCCATGATCCAACGCTTCAAACTCACTGCTGAGCGTTGGGGCGGGTGTGCCAGTTAATGGGGGAGACTCCAACACCACTCCTGGCGTCCCCTCCGGAACTACCTCCGAAACCGTGCATCCTGTGAGTACCCAAGTAAGCACCGAGAACATGAGTACCATGTAGAGCAGCAGCCGTATTCGTTTGATCGACCTCATTTCCCTTATAGCCCTCCTAATTATTTGGAATTAAATGTAATTATGAACAATTATGAACAATTGTGAACAAATATGATGATTATGAACAATTTTACATGATGATATAGAAGTTGTGCGGATGTAAAATATTCAATCTAGTGTGCCTACAGACGTGGTTGTCTATTAAATCATTAAATCACTATTCACCACGACTGCCGAAGTGCAAATAAATCGCTTAGCTCTTCGTTGGAGAGCTCCGTAATCCAGCCTTCGGAGGTGGAGATTACGTTCTCGCTCAGGCTCATCTTGCTCTCCAGCATCTCGTCGATTTTCTCCTCCAGGGTACCGAGGGAAATGAACTTGTGTACCTGCACGTTGCGCTTTTGTCCCATGCGGTAGGCGCGGTCGGTAGCTTGGTTCTCGACGGCGGGGTTCCACCAGCGGTCGAAATGAAATACATGATTCGCTGCAGTCAAGTTGAGGCCGACTCCACCTGCTTTTAGCGACAAGATGAAGATGCCGGGGCCCGATCCGTCTGCGGCTTGGAAGGTGTCGATCATCTTGTCACGCTCTGCCTTGGGCGTGCTGCCGTTCAGATACAGCACAGGCTCGCTCCGGTGTACGCTCAGTATGTCGGCCAACATGCGGCCCATGCCTACGTATTGGGTGAAGATCAGGCAGGAGTCTCCTTCATCCCTGAGCTCATCGAGCATGGCAACGAGCCGATCGAGTTTGGCGGATCGGGTAATGAACGATTCCCGGCGTTCTTCGGAGAGCAGGGTATTCTCTGCGAGCGCAGATTCCTTCGTCAGCAGCACGGGGTGGTCGCATAGCTGCTTAAGCTTAGTTAAAGCAGCGAGAATGGCTCCTTTTCGCTCAATGCCCTCCAGATTTTTCATCCGATCCATAAGATCCTTGACAGCCTGCTCATACAGGGCCCCTTGTTCGGCGGTAAGGTTGATATAGACCTTTGTTTCCTGCTTGTCCGGCAGATCCAGCTGGATTGCCGGGTCTTTCTTTTGCCGGCGCAGCATGAAGGGTTTGATAAGCTTCTGGAGCTGCGCTGTTCGCTCATCGTCGTGATGCTTCTCAATGGGATTAGCGAACCGATGCTGAAAGCCGCGCGAATTCCCCAGGTAACCGGGGTTGAGGAAGTCGTAGATCGACCACAGCTCGGACAGACGATTCTCGATCGGTGTACCTGTCATCGCAATACGGTGCTGCGCTTTGAATAAACGGATGGCAGCGGATTGTTTGTTTTGGGCGTTCTTGATGTTCTGGGCTTCGTCTAAACAGAGGGAGCTCCAGCGGATTTCCTGCAGGATCTCTTGATCCAATAACGCAGTCGTGTAGGAAGTGATGACGATATCCGTATTTTTTAATACGGCAGACATCTCCTCAGCGTTTAACCGGCCCTTTCCGTAATGGAGCCAAACCTTCAAATCTGGAGCGAAGCGGGCGAGCTCCTTCTGCCAGTTGCCAAGCACAGAAGTTGGACAGATGAGCAGGGCAGGTTGTTCGGACCCGGTTTGGTGATGCAGCAAATAAGTGATGAATTGAACGGTTTTACCGAGCCCCATGTCATCGGCTAAACAGGCGCCAAGCCCAAGCTTTCTTAGAAAGCTTAACCATATGAAGCCCTCACGCTGGTAGCCGCGCAGCTCTGCGCGCAGCCCGGCAGGCACGTCAAGCTCTGGTAACGCCGAGGGTTGTCCAAGCTGTTTGAACAGTGCCAAGAGGTGCGAGTTTAACTCAACCTCCAATTTGATCCGGTCATCTTCGTTGTCCTCATCTGCTTCAGCAGCTGTAGAGCGGCTCCCCGAAGACTTCACATTCTCCTTCTCTTGCCCTTCTTTCGGTTCGCTTATCAGATGCAGCTGGAGAACATCCTGCAAGGACAAGCCATCTTCCGGCTTCATGTTTTCCATGATTCTGCGGATCTGCTCGAGCAGTGCAGGGTCGAGGAAGACCCATTCACCACGAAAACGGATCAGCTTCTCCTTGCGGCTCAGCAGCTCTGCGAATTCCGCTTCATTCAGCTCCGAATTACCGATGGATACCCGCCAGTCGAAATCGACAATGGCATTTAGCCCGAACAGAGACGGACCTTTGCCGCCGGCTTCGGAAGTAACCTGCGCGCGCAGGCGGGGCTTCCGCTTGGAGGCATCCTCCCACCACCCGGGCAGCATAACGATCCAGTTGTCACTAAGCAATTGGCGGCTGTCCGTGCTCAGAAAGTGCCAGGCAGCCTCATCGCTTAATGGCTCAGCGAAGAGCTCGTCGGAATCCGTTTCGCTTGGAAGCGCTGCGGCAAGCCTTGATGCCCATCCCGCGGAGCGCTCATGGATATAAGGGCTCCAATGGCTGTCCCATAAGCCGAAAGCTTGTCCGTCTGCAGTGAGGCGAATGGGAACTAGTGACGAAGCTTCGGTTTTATCCTGTAAAACCAAACGAAGACGCCATTCGTCCTGCTCTTCATCCGGCTCTAGCAGCTGCAAAGCAGGGCGGAAGGGGGCCGTGTCCGGCTTCCAGCCAAGTGCTGCAAGCCACTCTTCCTCCGCGAACGCATCTATCTGGACGTCGGAATTCCGCGGCCCCTGGAACAGCGCAGGATAGTCCCGCTGAAGCTCGGACATGGCGCCTTCATCCGCATAATGCGCTGAGGTAACAGCGGCAGAGAAAGCGGAACGCAAGCCCGACATGCTGCCGCTGGAGATGTCCAGACTTTGCATCGCCTCCCAATCCAGTTCATACAGCCCTTCGGCGTCAGCTTCCCATGTCCATTGCAGCTTCCCATTCCGGAAAGAGCTATAGCTTGGTGAGTAGCGGCCTTCTTGGGCTTCTTTGAACAGCAGCGGTGCTGCCCTTAGCAATCCTTTGGTGGCGGCATTTCCGCCCTCCCATCGGAGGATGTCCATAAAATTTGGTTCAGCGAAGAAAGGAAGCACCATTTCCACTGGGAGGACTGTTAGTGTCAGATCCCCGGCCTGCTGCAGCTCCAGGATTGTTCCATAGCAGGATGGCTCGTGCCAAGCGAACAATAATTGCCGGAATTTATCTCCGGGAACCTCTTTTCCATCTTGAAATCCCCATAGTAAGGCATCCCCGCTTTCAGTTAGGATCACGTGCATGGACATATCAACTAATTTTATGCTCATTCCAAAAGTTTTCCTTTCCTCATTTCCTCCTGCAATGCCTTTAGCCAGCTGTGCCGATCTATAAAACTGGTAAAAAAATTATTCCAACGCTCTACTTCTTTCATTTTCATGTACACTTTTTTTAGCCTTTTTAGCAGTTTAACCGCTAGTTCGTATTCATGCCGATTTTTAAGAGCGACAAAGTGTTCGATGGATTGATGGTAATAGGGCAAAAGAACCGCCGGGTCTTCCTTCTCGATGGGCTCCAAAACGTTGACCCGATGGTAGAGCGGACTGCGGTCTTGAAGGATCTGCATCTCCACCCAACTCTTCCATTTATGCTGCTCGTAGAGCCGTTCCTCGATAAACAGGGTTGAATGGGGAAGCATGCCTTCCAGAACATTCCACAAATGCTGATCCGCTTCAGGCAAATGAGAGACCGCTTCTTTCCAATAACCTAAATAAGTATCGATTTCCGTGGCGCTTTGGCCATAGAATGAAGAGGAAGTATGAATTAACCATTCCAACAAGCTTGTCCAATCCTGGGAGTCGAAAATATGATTCAGGAAAAAAAGAAAAAGACTCGCAGGTACCTTATCCAACCCACCGCCCGCCTCTAAAACTGCCCATGCTTCTTTGCTTTTGGATTGATTGAGGTACAAAAAAGCCTTCGCCGCTGACATAGAAGCAGAAATAGAATCAGAATTGGAGCCAGAATGATGCTTCTCTATATCGTTGATTTCCTGCGCTGCCCACTGGTCAGTATCGGGATAGGGGGCTATCCACTGCTTCCACATCGCCGTATAAAGGTTGAAATTCAGATACTTATGACCGGTTTCTTTGGCCATCTGCAGTCTTATATAACCCAACGTTTGTTGAAGACGCTCAGGGGAGATTCTGAAGTTAAAGTGGGTTGATTTCAGCAGAAACCAGGTATGCATTTCATCGTATTTTTTGCGCAGTGCAAGATAAGTGTAGGTATTTGCACTACTTTGAGCGATTTGTTCTGTTATTTTTTGCAGGATGAACAATTCTTGATGCAGTTCGAAATAGATCCAGTCAATCGCAGAAAAAGGGACATTCGCTTTATGGATATGCTCCGCCTGATCCCGCAGAGCGGCTGCATAAGCTTCCTGATCATAAGACGATTGAATATGAGCCGTATATTGGTTCAGGAATTCATGCCAGCCCACAACATCCATGCCAGGCAATTGCTTGATCGCGGATTTTGAGGAAGCCGCCGAAGCTGCCTGCTCGAGAAACTGCCTGGGGTTCACAATCTGGGAAGCTGGGTAGCCTAACCGGTCCGCCATCTCCATTATAACTGCCGCCAGATGTTTGCAGGAGGCTTGGGCGGGGCAAGTACAGGAACTGGAACTGAAATTGTTCAAGCGCAGCGTAACGCTACAATCCTCCGGGCCTGTTACATTTGCTTGAACTACGCGATCCTTAGAAACGTTCAAGGATGTTACAAGCTGCTGTTTAAAATAAGTAAACCCTCGTTTAAGGGTAACCTCATTAAAAGTTTTAGCCACTTCCTCAAGCAGCTGCAACCATTGCTCATCGTTTAAAGCAGGAGTAGCACTCATCACAAAGCTCCTTGCTGTCATATAAAGGTTTATATCTATTAATATCTATTCTATTATAGTGGGGTAAGGAAATAAACACGATACACTCTATGTTAACAATAATATTATGGTGTCAGCAAGTGGAGGTAAGCCAGATGCTGCACAGCCTATCATAGGATTGGGCGGAAAATAATCATTGAGTGCCTCTTTTATTTTGTTTCTCTTAAGCCCAGACGTTAAAAAGAGATTATATATTAGGGTACATAGACCCAATATACAATCTCTTTTTAATTTGGTAAAATATTCAATAGATTAAACCCAGTAGCCATTCTTAATATTCGCTTCGTCATTCTTTTTTGCAAAAGTGCTAGTTACTGCTTTTTTTTCAGAAAGAGTTAACGCTTCCATCAATCTTTTAGCAGTAGTGCTTTCTAGATCTATGTTCTTTAATTGTTTAGTCAAATGTTGCAAATTGGAAGACCATACCATTGTACTCATTTCATCACCTCGATTCTAGAGAAATATAAACTATATTAACACTTTATACCATTAATCATATAAAAGTAAAGGGGGAGAAGGGGGCTGTGAAGAAATTAAAGCTATTGCTGCTGTTAGCAGTTTTACTAATTCCGTTGTGGTTAATCTACTTTACGATATCCGAGCCAGTAATAGGAATTATAGTTGAGAGAGATAAAGGGGGAGATTGGGTAATAGACAAATTTGACACAAGAAATATGGCATTCAAATATGATCTGAGGATTGGAGATGTGATTAAAGAAGTTAATGGCTCTGATCCTAGCACATTCTCTTCCATAATAAAGTGGAAAACACTTGATCAAGCCAAAACGCTCCTTGCTGCAAGGGAAGAGAAGGAATTTGAAGTATCTTTTAAAAGTGAATCTTTTTACTCAAGCAATGATTTATTGTCCATATCTGTCTCTTTCTTTAGTCTGTTCATCGCTTATATGCTTTACATAAAAATGCCAATGTCCAGGTCAGCACAATATTTATCATTAGTGCTATTAAATATTGGCATAACATTTTTGAGTTTAAGCGCCTCTACTCGGGGTGATGCATTAGGAAAAATATGTATTAGTGTTCTTATCATATTAATTCCAATCACGTTTTTGCATTTCTTTATAGTTTTTCTCAAAGAGAAAGGCAATATTGAAATATCCACCAAATTTCTTAAATATCTTTATATATTTGCTGGATGTAATTTTGTTGCAACATTATCATATTTTACTACATCCGAGGTTACATATTACATATACCAATTTATATCAAAGGAAATAATGCTATCCTTTGTAATCGGATTAGTAGGTAATTTCTTCTTCCTTATCTGGATGTATACGAAGTATCGAAAGCAGCAAACTTATGTATCTACTATAATTAAAAGTGTTTGGGTGGCATTAATTATATCATTTTCGCCTATCATTTCTTTTTCGTTTATCCCGCAAATTATACGAGGGTACCCAATCGTAGATCCCTTTGTTATGGGGTGGTTTGTATTTTTTCTACCTCTAACGTTTGCTTACCTGATTATTACCAAAAGACTATACGATATCGACGTGGTTTTACGCAGAATTCTTTTAGCGGCAGTTATTTCTATCCTTCCAAGTGGACTTTTCGTAGGCATTATCCGGGTTGTTTTGCCACATGAAGCAACTGCGGAGCGACTGCTTGTTATCTTCATTTTATTCGTTGGTATTTTCACATTCATTTTATATTCCTTCGAATACTTTACGACCAAGCTGGAGCCGGTCATGTTTCCGAGAAAGTATCAACTACAATCCGGGCTGGGCAACATATCGAAGAGGCTGGGGTCTATCACAAGCTTTCGTGGGTTAAAGGAGATTATATTGGTTGATTTGGTGAATACCTTGCAGGTATTCGGTGGGGCTATTGCTTTAAAATATAAGCATAACGATTCCATCGAAGTGATCAGTCACGGGGATATTAATGTTGAGGAGGTGGAGCTGCTCATTACTTCTGGGGATCTGGAACATGAGGAGTACTCATGTTTTGAGATTAACGAGCAGGAGGAGTACACCAGTTATCTGATCATGACCCAGAAAAAAACAATGACATTGCTAGGAACGGAAGAGAGGAATTGGCTCAGTCTCATCATTACTTATTTGGCCGTCAGCTTGGAAAATGTCCATCTGATCCGTAAGCTGACTATGAAACTGCAGCAATTAGCTTCTAATATGCCGAATGAACAGGTAGCGACTGACTTCGTCTGGTTCCGTAAATTAATGTTTGAACTGCAGGAAAAGGAGCGGGTGCGGATTGCAACAGAGCTCCATGATACTACTATGCAGGATCTCTTTTTTTTCAAGGAAAGACTGCACTCTCTACTCGAAAAGTATATGTTCAGCAGTGCTGATCAGGCCAAGATGATTAATATGATTGAATATATTGATGTCATTAATTCGAACCTGCGGCAAAGCTGTTTTGAACTGCATCCTTACTTATTGAAAGAGGTCGGACTGATCCAGACGATTGAGAAGCTGTTTGATTTTGAAATGGCAGTTAGTCCTTTTGAACTGGAATTGGATGCCAAGAACGCTTACCAGATTGAGCAATGGGATTTGGACCGGAAACTGCATATTTTTCGCATGATCCAGGAGTTAATTAACAATGCCAAGAAGCATTCCCGGGCATCGCGGGTCAAGGTTACCTTGATCTGTGCGCGGCAAATGATGGTGCTAAGCTATGAGGATGATGGACGTGGCTTCGATTCGAATCATACAGCTGTAAGAGAAATAGGTTCTTCAGGCATAGGCATCGAGCAAATGAAAAGCAGGGTGTTGTCATTAAACGGGTTATTTGAACTTAGTACGAGTAAAGGAAACGGAATGAAGTTAGCGGTAACACTCCCAATGAAAGAAGGTCAAGTCGCATGAATCAGGTTATCAAAGTTCTCGTTGTGGATGACCATCCCTTGATGGCTCAAGCGACTAAACAGCTCCTGGATCAAATCGAAGGCATTGAAGTTGTCGGTGTAGCCAATGATGGCCAGAGGTGCATCGAGCTAGTTGATCAGTATGGACCCGACATGGTTTTTCTTGATTACCAGCTTCCGGATATGGTGGGTACCGATGTTGCCAGGATTGTGAAGGGGAAGAACCCTAATATACATATCGTTATTTTTACCGGAGTCGATGTTTCCGCTTTCGTTAATCATTTGCTGGATTTTGAGGTCAGCGGCATTATCTCTAAAGGCACGAGGCATACATCCATCAAAAATATGATTGCCTGCATTCTGGAAAACCACATTGTACTGCCGCGCTCTATTCTGCAGAAGATCAAAATGATGCCTAATCAGTCCCTACAGGAAGTAGTTCTGACTGAGGATGAAATTCTGATTATGACCATGATAGTGAAGGGTGCTACGCTTGAACAAGTAGCCGACGCCATATTTACAAGCAAGCGTTCCGTAGATAATTATCAAAGGAAAATATATGAGAAATATGGGGTGAAAACAAGAGGTCAAGCCGTGGAGAAATTCGTGCAGAGTCGATACTATAAGGGGGATTGAGGTTAGACGATTGATTAAAAACGAAGCAGGTACATACATGAACTTCCTCATTACATCGGGGAGTTTTTTTTATGCGACCATACGTTCGTTTTTAGGCTGATTCCCACCGCACAAAATGCAATCCGAATTCCGAAACATTATGCCATTTTGTCTCTTATCCGCCTCTGCTAAGATGAACGTAATCGATGGGGCGGCTGTTCAGAGATCCCGAGTCCGAGAGGGGGGAAATCTATAATATTGGCTGAAGGCCCGGCTGAACGAGTACGCATCGGGGTACGAGATCGCAACGTACGCTAATGGTCACCGCAGTCTAAACTTGCCCCACTATGCTTCCAATTTTATGGAAATATCAAATATTGGAAATTAAGTTGATTTTATATAAATAAAAAATATCCAAATGAGC
>NZ_JAGGLB010000023.1 GCF_017874215.1 Paenibacillus eucommiae | reverse complement strand
ATAGGTTCGAGGTGGAAGTGCAGCAATGCATGCAGCTGACGAATACTAATCGGTCGAGGGCTTAACCACACATGTAAGACCAAGGCTGCCATGTAGATGGTATGCCGGGTTTCCATCGCAATCGTTCGTTTCGCTGCTAGTTTTCAGGGAATAACATTTCCTGTATGTATAGCTTGGAGAGATACCCAAGTGGCTATAAGGGGACCCTCTGCTAAGGGGTTAGACTGCGTAAGTGGTGCGAGGGTTCGAATCCCTCTCTCTCCGCCAGTTTTACTACAGTAAGATATAAAAAGATGGCGGCGTAGCTCAGCTGGCTAGAGCGTACGGTTCATACCCGTGAGGTCGGGGGTTCGAGCCCCTTCGCCGCTACCATTCTTCTTAACAACAAAGTCCAGACGGAGGCTTAGCTCAGCTGGGAGAGCATCTGCCTTACAAGCAGAGGGTCGGCGGTTCGATCCCGTCAGCCTCCATACTCGTCAGACATGTCGAGGAAGAATGCCAAAGTATTTGAATGTGCCGTTGTAGCTCAATTGGTAGAGCAACTGACTTGTAATCAGTAGGTTGGGGGTTCAAGTCCTCTCGACGGCACCATTTTTTTCATTTTAATATGGAGCTGTGGTGTAGTGGCCTAACATGCCTGCCTGTCACGCAGGAGACCGCGGGTTCGAATCCCGTCAGCTCCGCCATTATTTTTTTTTGTTTTTTAGGGTAATCTAATCAATAAGGCTCGGTAGCTCAGTCGGTAGAGCAGAGGACTGAAAATCCTCGTGTCGGCGGTTCGATTCCGTCCCGAGCCATATATACTGCAGAAGGTTTTTCATTTGCAGTGTATGCATACCTGGAGGATTAGTGAAGTGGCTAAACACGGCAGACTGTAAATCTGCTCTCTCTGAGTTCGGTGGTTCGAATCCATCATCCTCCACCATTTTATCCTGAGTCATTAGCTCAGTTGGTAGAGCACCTGACTTTTAATCAGGGTGTCGTAGGTTCGAATCCTACATGACTCACTTTTTTTATATGAATGAAATCATGGAACTAATCCATATTAAAAAAGACCCTAACTAGGGTCTTTTTTTGTTGTGAAAATACACTACAGCACTACAGCATTACATTAGCACGTCTGGCTGAGTAAGCTTTTCGGTTACTGACCTCATTTTTTGCACGATGGATCCTTCCTTATCCCTTCTGTCATCAATTTTGATGGACGTGGAGACACGTTCTGCGCCTTGGAGGAAAGGTACTTCGTGGAGAACGCGAATGACCTCCAGCAAGCGCTCAAGCGGTCCTTCAATGATGGTGCTCATGGAGGTCATTTCAAATTGAATGCCACTCTGAAGCTCCAGGGCTCTATGGATGTCGGCAACATAGCTGCTAAGGCTTGTAGAGCCTGTTCCAATGGGTACAATTGTTATTTCGGCTAAGGCCATTGTGAATTTCACCTCGTTACGAAAATTCTTGAAAGCCCGATAACTTAACTTTTATGTGCTTTACCTTCTATACCTGTCCTTTTCATTGTAGCTGAGCTGCACAATAACGTCAAAACGCATTTTTAGTTGATACTTGGGGGAATAAATTCTCTTGAGAAAGATGGCCTTATATTGCCAGCTGTGGCCTTCTGGAATGGGTTGCGTGATACGTAATTATTGGCAATCAGGAATGAGTTATTATGGATTGCAAAATGACATGGAATGTTATATACTCAATTTGAACATAATTTCCGAAAAGAACATATGTTCAAAAGGGAGTTGAATTTATGGCAGATATTACTCAAGAAAAAATGCGTCTTTTGGTGAAAGTGGGCACTCTATACTATGTGGATGGCCTGAATCAACAAGAAATCGCGGAAAGGCTAGGCATCTCACGCCCGCAAATCAGCCGGATGCTAGCTTATGCTAAGGCGGAAGGCATTGTGCAGATTACAATCAAGAATCCGTTCTCGGAAGAACAGACGTATGAACGGGCTATTGCTGAGACTTTCGGCATCCATGATGTCATCGTTGTCCATGTGCCAGGAGCTGATCAGCAGCTGATTGATTTGCAATTAGCCAGAGCAGGTGCGGCATTGCTGGAGAATGTGTTCAAGGATCGGGATATCGTAGGAGTTATGGCAGGGCAAACGATAGCTTCGATCGGAAATGAGATTAATTATTTTACTCGCAAAAATATGCAGTTCGTTCCGTTGGTTGGTGGTTGGGGATCTGCAGGCGCCTATTGGCATGCTAATTCGAACACAAGAGTGCTGGCAGAGAAGCTCAAGTCAAAGTACTGGCTATTAAATGCTCCTGCTATTGTGGCATCAAGCCAGGCGAGGGATATTCTTGTCGAGGAGAATGAAATTCAAACTGTACTGAAGCTGGCTAGACAAGCTAATGTAGCTTTAGTCGGGATCGGACAAGTATCAGAGCAAGCTACGATTGTAAGATCGGGGTATTTTGATAAGAAGGATATTGATGAAGTGCTTTCGTTAGGGGCTGTTGCTAATATTTGTACTTCCTTCATCAATGAGCGTGGAGAGAGCATCCCTTATCATGCTGATTCCAGAATGATCGGATTAAATGCGGACGAGCTTCGCAAAGCACCTAATGTTATTGCTATTGCCAGTGGTGAAGAGAAAGTTGCTGCCATAACGGCTGCACTAAGAGGTCAATGGGTAGATGTATTAGTTATCGATATGAAGACTGCAAAGAGTGTCCTTGAATGGCATCGTTTGCATCCGGTCCAATAATTTTTGGATCGGAGAGCAACCCAGAAAAATTGCAAACACAACTAAGGGAGGCATAACAATGAAAAAGGGTTTAATCGTTTTGGTAGCGTTTTTATTAGTAGTAAGCTTGGCGGCATGTGGGAAGAGTGAATCGGGCGGTTCCGGCAAATCGGAAAAAACGGTCGCGATCATGACTCCATTTCTCTCCTCGGTAACGACGAATGAAATGGTGGAAGCATTGAAGAAGCAAGCTGCTGATAAAGGCTGGAAGTCCAATGTTGTCGATACAAAAGGTGACGTAGGTCAGCTCGCAAGCCGTATGGAAGATGTAATCTCAACAAAAGCTGATGCTATTATTATTGTGAGCACGGATCCAAACCAAGTAAAATCTCAAATTCAAAAAGCAGCTGAAAAGAAGATTCCTGTATTTGGTTGCGATTCCGGTTATATCGAGGGTATGACGATGAACGCTACTAGCGACAATAAAGCCATGTCCAAGTTGGTAACTGATTATTTATTTGAATCCCTTGGTAAAAAAGGGAACATAGTGGCATTGACCTACCGCGCACACCCAGGTGTTCTGGCTAGAACGCTTCAATTTGATGAAATGCTTAAAGAAAATACCGGCATTAAATTGACTACAGAACAGCAAGTACAAGTTCCAGGGCCTATTGAAAATTCCAGAAAACAAATGGAAAGCCTGTTGTTAGCCAATAAAGCCGAAGGCTCTATCAATGCCGTATGGGCGGGCTGGGATGAGCCGGCTATCGGTGCTGCTCAAGCTATCGAAGCTGCTGGCAGGAAGAACATTGTCGTTATTGGTATTGACGGTAACAGTCAAGCCGTAGAAATGATTGCCAAGGGTTCGCCATTAATCGCCACGGTTAAACAAAACTTTGTGGGAATGGCAGAAATCGTAGCTAAGCAAATCGATCTTGTGTTTCAAGGTAGTGCTGTAGAAGGCACAGAACTGTATGCACCTGCTTCATTAATTACTAAAGAAAATGCCGGTAAATAGGCATATAACTATGGAAGGCGGCTGAGAAGCCGCTTTCTCCCCACTAGTACAGAATAAGGGGTGACATTCATGTCCTTACTGAAGGTTAAAGAGGTAGATAAAAAATTCGGCTCTCATTACGCTCTTTCCAAGATCTCACTCGATATACAGCCTGGAGAAGTTCATGCATTGGTAGGAGAAAATGGGGCAGGCAAGTCTACACTGATCAAAATTTTGACCGGTGTTTATCCTCTGGATGGCGGAGAAATAGATTGGAAAGGCAAACGGGTGACGATTACCGATCCTAACTCGGCAAGAAGGCTTGGGATTAACGTTGTGCATCAGGATCGGCATCTTATTCCTTCTTTTTCAGGATATGAGAATTTGTATCTGGGCCTCGATTATCCCAAAAATCGTGTGGGTTTCGGTGTAGATTGGAAATCTTTAAAGCAGCGAACGGAACAATTAAAAGAAAGTCTGGGCATAGATCTGGATTTGAAAAAAACGGCAACAGAGATGTCACCGCCAGAAAGAACCACATTAGAGATTTTGCGGGCTATGATGCTGGATTGTCAGCTGTTGATCCTGGATGAGCCAACGGCTTCACTAACCGACCAAGAGTCGGAGATGCTGTTTCAGCTTATTCATAAGCTGACCGCCAATGGTACAGCTATTCTGTATGTTTCACACCGGATGGATGAAATTTTCCGTCTTTCAGACCGAATTACGGTATTCCGTAATGGCCAGCTGGCTGGTACTTTGCAAAAAGCGGGTACGGATAAAGAAGCTTTGATCCGATTAATGACGAATGCTGAAGTAAAGAAGTCGACCTTTCAGAAAAGGTTCGTGGACGATACGGTTCCTTCCGTACTTACAGTAAGCCATGCGGCTACTATGGATGGAAAAGTTAAAGATGTGAGCCTAACTGTAAGACAAGGAGAAATTGTCGGGCTATTCGGCTTGGCAGGCTCTGGACGAACTGAGCTTTTGGAAGCCATTTATGGCTCCAGGCCTTTGAAACGCGGTGAGGTTAACATAGAAAATAACCGCTTGCGGGCTTTTACACCTAGGGATGCATTAAATCGAAGAGTCGTGCTGATCCCTGAGGATCGAAGAGGGGATGCGCTCATTATGGGCATGACGATCCGTGAAAATATGACATTACCTGTACTGCACCAATATTCCAATGGAATTAAGGTTACGGAATCAAAGGAAAAAACAGAAGTGAAGAGCTGGATGGACTTCATGAAGGTGAAAGCGACTGGTTCTGAGCAATCCGTTCAGGAATTGAGCGGTGGAAACCAACAAAAGGTCGTTTTTGCCAAAGCGCTGCTTTCGAAGCCTGTTCTTTTTTTATGCGATGAACCGACACAAGCTGTCGATGTGATGACCAGAGATGAGATTCACCGTTTGCTAAGAGAACAGACCAATCAGGAAAGTGCCGTTCTATTTGTATCATCTGATTTACAGGAAGTACTGGACATTGCGGACCGGATTTACGTACAGCATGATGGTGTAACTTTGGCCGAGCTTGTAAATGACGGTATTACGCCGGAAGAAATTTTAAACATCTGTTATCAGCAGGGGAAGGACAGTGAAGTCACTCATGGATAAAAGCATATCAAATCCCGCAGCGCAGCTAACACGTATACTCAGATCGTATGGAACTGTAATGGCGGGTTTGTTGATCATCATATGTTTCAGCCTGCTTAGCACCGATTCCTTCGCGACGCTGGGCAACTTTATTAATATTAGCAGACAAATCTCCTTTCTAGTTATTATCGCATTAGGTGCAACTTTAGTTATGGCTATTGGCGAATTTGATCTTTCTATTGGCGCGATTGCCAGTTTCGGAGGTGTTCTTGCCGCTAAGCTTGCCGTTTCCGGTGTGCCGATTGGCTTAGTGTTTGCTATTACCTTAATTATTGCTTTGGTTATTGGTTTTATAAATGGCTGGATTGTAACACGTTTTCGTGTATTATCCTTTATTACAACAATGGCTATGGGTACGGTACTGGGTGGAATCACGTTCTGGTTAACGGGTGGAGCTACGGTATTTGAGAATATTCCCGATTCCTTCCGTTATTTAGGCCAGACTGAATGGGCGAGCATACCGGTATTATCGTTTATTATGATTCTTTTAACCATTTTGTTCTGGTATATCATGTCGCAAACCGCTTATGGCCGCAGGCTGTATGCGATTGGAGGCAACGAATCAGCTTCCAGAATCGCAGGCGTAAATGTGGTATGGAATAAAAATACGGCATTTGCTTTATGTGCTATGCTTGCTGCTTTAACAGGAATTTTGATGGCTTCAAGGCTCGGCTCGGCTCAGCCAACAAGTGGTAATGGTTTATTTTTGCCTGCTTATGCAGCAGCTTTCTTGGGGATGACTTCGTTCAAGGAAGGCGTGCCTAACATATGGGGGACCTTTGTTGGAGCCGCTATTATCGGAATTTTGGCTAATGGCTTGACCATTCTGGAAGTGCCTACTTTTATGCAGGATGTAATTACAGGGCTGATCGTGATCGCTGCTGTGATTCTGCAAAGACTAGGGCGTGGATCCAGGTGACAAAAGCATTTTACAGCAAGAAAAACCAAGATGCCTGGAATTCTGCCTATAAGAAAAATGAAGCTTTATTGATCGGTTATTTAATTGCTGAGGATCCGACGGCATCCAAGTCACTAGAGATGTTAAAAGAATCCGTTGTTGCCGGGATAGATATTATTGAAATGGGGATTCCCAGCGGGAATCCGTATATGGACGGGGCAATTATTAAGCGCGGGCATCAACGGGTCACGAGTAATGAGCACTATTCGGAAGAAAGCTTGATTGCGTATTGGACCCTGGTGCGTCAGCAAATTGAAATTCCAATATGGGCCATGGGATACAAAGCGGATCTGGTTGATACGGGGCTCTGTATGAGGCTGGCTCAGCTTGGATTGATTGATGGCTTAGTACTTCCAGATTGTTCACTCGCTGAATCGGATGAGATCGATGTTTCTATGCGTGAGTATGGCGTAGATGTGGTACGCTTCGCTTCTACGGGTATGACGGATGATGAGCTGATGGAGATGTCCAAGGAAGCAAAAATTGTATACGCTCAGTCTTACAGTGGTGCCACTGGTAATCCGCTCGCACAATTAGGCGATTTATCGGAATTGTATCACCGCATCCGGAAATACACCTCAGCACTGACGATATCGGGGTTTGGCTTAAGAACACCTGAAAAAGTGCGGCTGGCTATCGAAAGCGGGTTTGAGGGTGCTGTTGTAGGCTCTGTGCTTGTGGCGAGATGCGAAAATGGGGAACAGGATTATCTCTATCGTTTAATTGCGGATATGAAGATACAAACGGATCTTGGGATCGGAAAGGAGTAACGGGTTATGCCTTATATTGCTTCTTTTGATATCGGAACTACGAACGCCAAAGGTGTATTAGTTACTCATGAGGCTAAGTCGATTCTGGAAAAAAGTGTGCCTATTACCACTATACAAACGGAACATACAGCAGAACAAAATCCGGATCAATGGCTGGATGCTGTACTCAAGATTACGAAAGAGTGGCTGTCAGTTGGTATCCGTGCTAAAGATATTGCAGCCATAACATTTAGTGGTCAAATGCAGGACTGCATCCCTGTTACGGCAGAGGGGGAGCCTGTGAGACCTGCTATTTTGTACTCGGATGCCAGGGCCGGGAAACAGGCTGAGCGGATTAAAGACGAGCTGGGAACTGCTCTGATTCGCGAAAAGACCGGGAACCATATGGACGGGACACTCACATTTCCCAAAATCATCTGGCTTCAAGAGCAAGAACCAGTGACTTATGAACAAACGGCATCTTTCCTGATTAGTGCTAAGGACTATGTCATCGGAAAGCTGACAGGCCGTCTGGTGACAGATCCAACCTCAGCAGCAACTACCGGAGTGATGAATTTAGAAAAAAGAACCTGGCAGACAGATTGGCTGGAGCGTTATGGAATAGCTGCAGATAAAATGCCGGAAATATGCCCTGCGGATGAGGTAGTTGGCCAAGTAACCGAGCAAGCAGCTAAAAAGACGGGCTTCGCACCAGGAACCCCTGTGTTATGCGGGATTGGAGATGCCGGTGCAGCTACAATTGGGGCTGGCGTTTCTCAGCAAGGAGAAATGTATGCCTACATTGGAACAACAGGCTGGATCGCAATTCCCACGAAAGAAGTAACATATGCCGGAGAGGGTGTCTTCCATCTGACTCATCCAGAGCCGGGAATGCATATCGCGATTGCCCCGCTTATGAATGCTGGAAATGCTTATAAGTGGGCAATGTCCGTATTCGGAACGAATACCAAGATGAGTGACAAGTTTGCCTTTCAGGAAATGGAAGAGCAGATGCAGGCCAGCGATCGGCGAACAAGCAACCTGCTATTCCTGCCGTACTTAAACGGTGAAAGATGTCCTGTGCAAAATCCGGATGCGACTGCATGTTTCATCGGCATCAAAGCAACAACAAAGCGAGAAGAAATGTGCATAGCTGTGTTGGAAGGCGTTGCGATGGGTATGAAACAGGTTATGGAGCTGATTTCCGATGCCTCCGATTACAAACGAATTACGCTTATCGGCGGGGGCAGTAAAAGCAAAGTGTGGAACCAAATCATCGCCGACATGCTTGGCTTAGAGGTGCTTGTTCCTGAAGAATCACAATATTTGCCTTCAATGGGTGCCGCGGCCTTGGGCTTTATTAATCTTGGATGGGATTCAGACTATCAGGCATTCTCTCAGAGGCTGACTGCAGCTCAAACATTTGAACGCTATATTCCCGATCCAGCAATGTCTGAACATTATGAGCACAAATATCGCAGATACATCAAGCTGTATCCTGCTCTTGAGCCTCTTTTCGAAACTTCGCTTGATAGTGAATAAAATGGAATTTGGAATTTGGAGCTTGAAGCTTGGAGCAAAGTAGTGCTTCACTTCAAATTGAATTGAAATAAAGTGAATCTGAAATTAAATGTGAAATCACATTGCTTTAAAGCGATAAATCGGCATAGTGGTACAGCGTTGATGTGCTCTGAAAATGGTCAGTTGAGAGTCTCAGAATTTTCATCTGTTCACTATCCCTAAGACTCAGAAAGAAACAAAAGTTATGTAACTCATGTCCATGTCCATGAAACCAACATCAACATCAACATCAACATCAACATGAACATGAACATCAATATGAACATGTAATGAATAGGAAATCAAAAGACGCCGCAAGGCGTTTTTTGATTATTTAGGTAAATATGACTTTTGCCTGTTGTGGATAAGTTGTGTGTAAAGTTGGGGATAAGTATTCTGGTTTGAATCATCCGCAGGATGACTTTGTTCTGTTGTTTACTGGATAGTGAGGGTTTTTGGTGGGAATCTGGAGCGATCTTTTGCTGAGGTTTGTTTGAGAAATCTACTTAAGGGAACCTATCTATACAGTGGCTGGAGCCATAGAGTTTCCGTTTGCAACGCACCCAAATTACAAACATGCAGCTCAAAGGATGTCGAAAGGCATTATTCTTAACAGATACGAAAGTTGAAGTGATTACAATACTAAAGGCAATTCCGAAACAGCTCTAAAGCAGCTCCGAAGTAGCTGTTCTCCGCCTCGACCTCCGCTTCCGTCTGCCCATCCCATCTGTTTTCCTCTCCGCCTCCCCCAAAATGGAACGAAGATGAGCGTTTGCTTGCTTTAACGATGTTTTTCATCGTTAAAGCAGTGTTTGCAGGTCAATCCGTCACTTTAATGATGATTTTCATCGCTAAAAGAGGACGAATGGCCTTCCTGGGCGGTAAAAAGGGGTTTTAACGATGTTTTTCATTGTTAAAGTAAGATGTGCAGAGGACCTGGTGCTTTTAACGATAAAAAACATCGCTAAGTAGCAGATCCATTCCAGTCTCCCGATCCAGCGTTTGTCCACTGGGAAATCTCCTCCAACCAAGAGAAAAAAACTTGCTAGATATCCGTTTGAGCTTGGTGTTCGTGCAATTGTAGCTGGAGCGGGAAAGGAAGAGGAAGAGGAAAAGGGAAAGGGAAAGGGAATGGGCGGACGTGGGCGTGGGCAGCATGAGCAAAGGTGGAAAAGCGATAGCATCCGCATTTAAAGATTTGTTCCAACCTCCAAGCTATTCCATTCCAAGGGAACGAATCTTTAACAGCGGCTGGAGCCCAAAGCCATTCCCTCCCGAAACGCTCTCAACTTTCGAACACGCTCATCAAAGGACGCCGCAAAGCATTTTTCTTATGTATGAGGATTTTCAGGAAGGGTTAACCTATGCATGTATACTTTCGTGGGAGAAGGACTAAACAAGGTCTCCCCAAGATAGTGAAAAGGGGGAAGCCCAGATGATGCAGTATTTATTTCCACTCATAGTCAGCTTCATGATAGTGATCCTCATTGTGCCCATTGTGAAAAATTTTGCGTCGCAGATCGGTTTTGTAGATCAGCCCTCGCAGCGGAAAATCCATGCGGCTCCTATTCCTTTAATGGGCGGTGTAGCTATCTACATCGGGTGTGTAGTCTCGATACTCATTTTTAACCAGTTGTCGCCCCTATCGCTTGCCGTTATTACTGGTGGAACGATTCTTCTTGCCGTTGGACTGCTGGACGATTGGTTTAAGACTAAGGGGATTGAGTTTCCCGTATGGCCAAGATTAATTACTTATATTTTTGTCTCGGCGGTTCCTTTGTTTTATGGGCTGGAGATTGTGGGAATTAGCAATATACAAACTCAAGGTATGCTTTTTTTTCCTGCCTGGCTTGTCTGGGTGTCTACGATGGCATGGGTGTTTGGTATTACGAATATGATTAATTTTATGGACGGTGTAGACGGGCTTGCGTCAGGTATCGTTACGATTTCCTCGTCTACTTTGCTGGTGACTGCGATCTGGAAGCATGAAGCGGGCTCGGCTATGATGGCAGCCATTTTGGTGGGGGCATGTCTGGCGTTTCTGACGTTTAATTTTCATCCGGCTAAAATATTTATGGGTGATGCGGGTGCTATATTTATCGGGTATACGCTGGCTGTTATCGCTATCGATGGGGCTTTTAAAAGTGCTACCTTTGTTTCTATACTGGTTCCTTTTCTGGCTATCGCTGTGCCCATTCTGGATACAGTTATTGTGTTCTCACGCCGCTTTATAGAGAAGAAAGGGCTTCATCGGGCTGATAAGCTTCATACGCATCATAGCTTGATGAAATGGGGGCTGTCGCAGACTCAAACCGTGTCTTTTTTATATCTCATAGGAGCCCTGTTTTCTTTAATATCGATTATCGTGGTCATTACTGCAAGCTGAAAGCTCCATTCACATCCCCTCCCATACATATGCTACAATAGAGAAATAGACAACTGTTAATTCAATCAACTTGGAGTTGGGAGTTAGGCCAAATGGATTGGGAACGAATGAAAGAGCGGCTTGAAGGGGTGCTCAGAGCACCTATGCAGATCGAATTGATTCCAGAACAGGAATGGAACAAGTTAGTACTTGCACAGCAAACGCAGGAAGAAAGCACAGGGAAAAGTGTAG
This sequence comes from Paenibacillus eucommiae, assembly GCF_017874215.1. Classification (GTDB taxonomy): domain Bacteria; phylum Bacillota; class Bacilli; order Paenibacillales; family NBRC-103111; genus Paenibacillus_AI; species Paenibacillus_AI eucommiae. The sequence continues at coordinate 168,813 of NZ_JAGGLB010000023.1, read as the reverse complement.
TTCGTCATCTTGATATTTTGTTTTTTTTGGCCAGAGAGAATGGGGAAATTCGGGTTTTGCAGGCTCCAGAGCTGCTGCTTACCCCGGCGGAACGCCTGTTGGTAGAGCTTATGGTAGAGTCCAAGCATTCTGAGGAACGCAAGCAATGGGTCTCTTATTTGACCGAAGACGAGCGAAAGGCGAACATTCTCCGGGAATGGCTCTTGCAGCAAATTGATCAAGCACACAGCAGCGTCGAGCTGCCGGATTCTATAGTTTCGCAATCTTCTTTATATACGACTAAAATTCCGCTGCTGCTTTATTGTGATTACTCACAAAATCAGCGGGTTTCCTATGGTGAATTGAAAAAGCTGCTGGAATCTTTTTTTGAAGCGGAGATCATCCTTGTTCCCCTTATGGAGAGAGAGTGGCTGATTCTTGGCTCGGAGGGTTTGTTAACCAGCGGAAGTGAAGAGCGGGAAGGCGATGTGGAGGAGAGTGCAGAGCAGGTACTGGATGCAATTGGCTCCGGGCTTTACGAAATGCTGGCGAATGAATGGGTCGGTGAGTGCCATTTGGCTATTCATTATCCGATCAAGCCTGCCAAGTCACTGCTGTCTACTATTCTTCAGCTGCGTGAGACCATTATGCTTGGCAGGACGTTTCATGTGGGCAGTTTTATCCATCTGCCATGGAACCTTCATCTGGAGAAATTGCTGCATTTGGTAGAGGAAGAGGAGAAAAATAAATTTCTGGAGCAGGTTCTCCGCGGTACTGACCATGTGCTGGATTCGGAAACTCTGATGACGCTTGAGCAGTTTTTTGCCCTGGATTGCAACGTTAGCGAAACAGCCAAAAAGCTCTATATTCATAGGAATACACTACTCTACAGACTGGACAAGTTTAAGAATGAGACGGGCCTTGACGTGCGGACCTTTAATCATGCTGTACTAGTTAGGCTTGCTTTACTATTGTACAAAGTAACGAAAAGGAAGTGATTTTTTTGTGAACATTGTGCATAGTCAGTAAAGCATAGGTAGGGTAAGATGAGTATAGATTAAGAACATTAAGCAGGGGGAATGAACCATGGCTGGCGTACGTTTAAATCACATTGTGAAGAAATACTCAGGTAATGATGAAGCAACAGTGAAGGATTTCCATCTGGATATTGCAGATAAGGAGTTTCTGGTACTGGTTGGAGCATCCGGTTGCGGTAAATCCACAACACTTCGGATGATCGCAGGACTGGAGGAAATTTCTGAAGGAGAATTGTATATCGGGGATCGTCTGGTGAACGATGTAGCACCTAAGGATCGCGATATTGCGATGGTTTTCCAATCCTACGCTTTGTATCCACATATGAACGTGTACCAGAATATGGCATTCGGCTTAAAACTTCGTAAATTTAAAAAAGCAGATATAGAAGCTCGTGTACGTGATGCTGCTAAAATTCTTGATATTGAGCATTTGCTGGACCGTAAACCAAAAGCACTTTCTGGTGGACAGCGTCAACGTGTTGCCTTGGGCCGTGCGATTGTTCGTGAGCCGCAAGTATTCTTAATGGATGAGCCGCTTTCCAACTTGGATGCTAAGCTTCGTGTACAGATGCGCGCAGAGATCAGCAAGCTGCACAAGCGTCTTGAAACTACAATCATCTATGTAACGCATGACCAGATTGAAGCTATGACGATGGGAAGCCGTATCGTTGTTATGGATAAAGGGATTATTCAACAAGCGGATACTCCGGAAGAAATCTACAACAACCCTGTAAATATGTTCGTAGCTGGCTTTATCGGATCTCCTTCGATGAACTTTATCACTGGAACTTTTGCTCAAGAGGGCAATTCGGTGTACTTTAAAACTGTTGGGGTTAGTGTTGAGCTTCCTCCAGGCAAATCACAAATTCTTCGTGAGAAAAACTACCTGGGCAAAGAAGTTATTCTAGGCATTCGTCCTGAGGATATCCACGATGAGCCTGTATTCCTGGATGCTTCTCCGAACACTGCTGTTAATGCACACATCGAGGTTTCTGAAAACCTTGGTCATGAAATGTATTTATACATCAATGGTGTGGGTCCAACTACGTTGATCGCACGTGTTGACGGACGTTCCGGGCTTAAAGAAGGTACTAACGTGAAGCTTGCACTCGATATGAATAAAGCTCACTTCTTCGATAAAGAAACAAGTCTTTCGATTTTTGCTAATCACTAATTTTTTCATAAAGAAGGGCCAGTCGGTACAAATCGGCTGGCCTTCTTTGTTAGTATAGAAGCGTATAAGTGCTTAAACAGTGATAAAGTATAAAAGAGGGGATACCTTTTTGTTAAAGTAAGGATGAGGAGAGGGCCTTATGCTTTTAACGATCAAAATCATCGTTAAAAGCATAAGGTCCTTCTCAGCTGCGCGTTCTTCTTCCCCAGCGCCTGCGCCCGCTAGGAAATCTCTACTAACCAAAAGAAAAAGCCTTGCTGGCTGTCCGTTTGAGCTTGGTGTTCGTGTGATTCGTGCGATTGTAGCTAAAGAAAGGGAATGGAATGACTGTGGGAGGAAGAGCGGTAGCGTCCGCCTTTAAAGATTTGTTCCTACCTCTTCACCGATACCACTTAAGGGAACAAATCTTTAACAGCGGCTGGAGCCCACAGCCATTCCCTTCGCAACGCACCCAAGTCACGAACAAGCACCTCAAAGGACGCCACAAGGCGATTTTCTTAAGAGGACTCAAGTATTTTCAAATAAGTTATTGTATAATGACTAATATAGCACTGTAAGAATGATGAAGGCATATGGGCCCAATAGTGAAAGTTGATTTCAAATAAGGTTTCCATTACGATGAGATTATTGGAATGACAAAGGGGATAAACTGGATGGCGAAAAAAGTAAAGGTTTCCGAATTGGTGAAGCAATTTCACATGGAAGTCATCACAGGCGTGGCCGGACTGAGCCGTCCGATTACGGTTGCCGATCTATATCGCCCGGGTTTGGAGATGGCAGGCTATTTCAACTACCATCCACAGGAACGGGTTCAAATGCTTGGAAAGACGGAAATATCTTTTCTGGAGATGCTGACTGATGATGTACGTCAAAACCGTGCTGAGCAGCTGTGTTCGCCGGAGGAGACCCCTTGTATTATTGTGACCAGAGGGTTGGAAATGCCGGAGGAAATCATCAGCGAAGCTACCAAGCGGGAATTGCCGATTCTGAGAAGTCAAGTGGCGACAACGATTCTGGCTAGCCGTATAACAGGATTTCTGGAAAGCAAGCTGGCACCCACTACAACTATTCATGGGGTGCTTGTAGACGTATATGGAATAGGTATGCTAATTACTGGGTCGAGCGGAATCGGCAAGAGTGAGACCGCACTGGAGCTCGTTAAAAGGGGGCATCGCCTGATTGCCGACGATGCTGTTGAAATTCGTCAAACGGCGGACAACGTACTAACAGGCAATGCACCGGAGCTGATACGCCACTTGCTGGAAATCCGCGGCGTAGGGATTATCAATGTAATGACGCTGTTTGGCGCTGGGGCTGTACGCAATGTGAAGAAGATCTCTGTGATTGCCAAGCTTGAGAGCTGGCAGCAGGACAAACAGTACGACCGTCTCGGTCTTGATGAGGAGACGACCCGCATTATCGATACCGACATCCCGATGGTTACGATCCCGGTTAAACCCGGCAGAAACCTGGCTGTTATCGTCGAGGTTGCGGCAATGAATTACCGGTTGAAACGAATGGGCTATAACGCAGCCTTGCAATTTACTCATAAGCTAACAGAAACGTTGTCGGAAGAGTATGAGGATTTTGATTGATTTGATTAGGGAGGCAAGGATTAAGGATGATCAATCCGATTGCGCTTGATTTGGGGTTCATTACAGTAACCTGGTACGGGATTATTCTTGGAACAGCGGCGCTAGTCGGACTGCTGCTGGCCATTCAGGAAGGCAAACGCTTCGGCATGAAGCCGGATTTTTTCATGGATTTAACGCTGATTGGCGTGCCTTCAGCAATTGTGGGAGCGCGTATTTATTACGTCGCTTTTCAATGGGATGATTATAAAAATAACCTGGCGGAAATTTTTATGATTTGGCATGGAGGCATTGCAATTTATGGTGCATTGATAGGTGCGCTTATCGGGGGCTTCTTTTACATCCGGGCGAAGGGATACAGCTTCTGGAGAATCGTAGACATCTGTGCACCAGGTCTAATAGTTGGTCAGCTCATTGGCCGTTGGGGCAATTTCATGAATCAAGAGGCGCATGGCGGGCCTGTATCAGAGTCTTTTCTACGCAGCACGCTGCATCTTCCTGATTTCATTGTTAACCAAATGAATATCAATGGAGTTTTTTATCACCCAACCTTCCTGTATGAATCTCTGTGGAACCTGGTAGGTCTGCTGGTTTTATTATTGCTTCGCCGCAGAGCGTTTCTTAGAGCGGGAGAATTATTTTTTAGCTATTTCATCTGGTATTCGATCGGCAGGTTTTTTATCGAAGGCTTACGTACGGACAGCTTGGATTTCGTAGGTCCGTCATGGCTGGCTTCTTTGATGAACGGCTTGTGGGCTCCTATGAAGCTTGTGTTTGAAGCGGGTGATATGACTTATGGGGGCAATGTCCGGGTATCACAGCTGTTGTCGATTTTGATTATTATTGTTGCAGTAATCTTCATTACAGTAAGGCGGATGAAAGGGTATGCGGGTGAGCGTTACTCAGATCCTATCACATCCACAAAGTCATAATACAGTCCAAAACTAATAAACAATTTTAAACATTAGTAACAAACGTAACCGGAGTAGCCAGCTTATCAAGTTTTATGGATAGGTTGGTTATTTTTTATGGCATTGCTTTATAATAGTAATGCGTTGTAGTATTAATGTGATGTAGTATTCTCGCGTTGCAGTGTTGGTTTCTTGGAATGAGAGGTTATGTGAAGTCTTGGATTTTTCATATGTGCACTATCCCTTTGCCTCAGGAGGGGGAAAAACCCTTGGGGCTGTCCGTTTGAGCTTGGTGTTCGTGCGATTGTAGCTAAAGAGAGGGAGTGGCTGTGGGAGGAAGACCGATAGCGTCCGCCTTTAAGGATTGGTTCCAACCTCTACATCCATTCTATTCAAGGGAAGAAATCTTTAACAGCGGCTGGAGCCCACAGCCATTCCCTCCGCAACGCACCTAAGTCACGAACACGCACATCAAAGGACGCCGCAAGGCGTTTATTTATTCTCACTTTTTTAATTTGCGTTCTTTCAGCCAGAGAGGGAAGCGGAAAAGCAGGTTGATAATAAGTACAAAAAGCACCAGTACCGCCGCAGATTTATCAGCGATTTCCCGAGCATCGGGCACTATTGCTTCAGATTGTACATACCAAAGATGAACGGCCAATGTCGCTCCGGGGTCGAACAGGTTGAAATTTAGTAACTCACCTGATGTACTTAGACCCGCGGTTAGAATGATGACTGCTGATTCCCCGAAAGCACGACCCGACACAAGGCAGACTCCCGTTACGATACCGTGCAGAGCTGCTGGCAGAACCGCAGTGCGGATGCACTGAAATTTGGAGGCACCCAGGGCGAAGGAGGCTTCGCGTATTTCACGCGGCACGGCACGAACTGCTTCCTCGGTCACCCTCGTCAAAACTGGAAGATTGAGCAGAGCCAAGCTGATGGAGCCTCCAAGAATAGTGAGACCGATGTGAAAAAATTCGACGAAAATGGCCAAGCCCAGAAGCCCGAAAATAATTGAAGGCACGGAGGCCAATCCTTCTACACAAATTCTTAATCCTTCTGTAAATTTATTTGCTGGAGCATATTCGGCCATATAAATCCCAGCGCCAATGCCGATTGGCAGCGAAAATATTAGGGAAAGGACAAGCACATACAGAGAATTAAACAGTACGGGGCCAATTCCTCCCCCAGCCTCCATTTCATCAGGCAATTTGGTGAGGAAATCCAGGTTGATTTTGAAAATTCCGTTTTTCAAGATGGTGAAAAGCAGCCAAACGATGACAAGCATCAGCAGCATGGAAAGCAGCCAAAATCCAAAAGTGGCAAGACGGTCAATTCTGCTGGACAATTTACTGTGCCTGGTACCAAAGGTCCCGTTCATGAGTGCTTCTCCTTTTTAAGCCGTATAATCCTGATTGAAATAATCAATAGGAGAGAAATGATCAGCAATAAAAATGCCATCATATAGAGCGCATAGTTCCATGTGGATTCGAACTCAACATTGGAAACCTGCATGACAATATTGCTGGTTAACACAGCAGTAGGAGCAATTAAGCTTTTGACCAGCTGGGGTGTATTGCCGATTACCATGACCACGGCCATAGTTTCTCCGATTGCCCGTGCCATGCCGAGAATGATGGCGGACATAATGCCGCGTCCAGCTGAGGGCAGCACGACAAGTCTAATCATTTGAAAACGTGTCGATCCTAAGGCGTAAGCCGCTTCACGAAAGCTTTCTGGCACTGCCACAATCGCATCATCGCTGATTCTGCTTACAGTTGGCAAAATCATCAGTGTCAGTACTAAGGATGCTGCCAGCAAGCCGTCTCCCAGGTTTTCTCCGGAATATTGCCTGATGATCGGGATTAATACAGTTAATCCTATATATCCATATACAACGGAAGGAATACCGACCAGCATGTCAAGAACAGGACGAATGATACGCTTCAAGCTTTGCGGAGCAATCTCGGCAATAAATATGGCGATGCCAACGGATGCAGGGACAGCGAACAGCAAGGTCAAGCCTGTCAGCAGCAGGGTGTTGATGATTAAGGAGGCAGCACCGAACTGGTCTTCTTCTGGAGTCCAATTGAAGGATAGGAAAAACTCCAATGGAGAAATATGTTGAAAGGTCATTAAACCAGTCTGGCCGACTAAGAATATGACCAAACCCAGAACAAAGCAAAGCGTTAAAATGCAAACTAAAAAATAATATTTAAAAATGAAATTGGTGATTCTGATCCGGCTCTGGCGATTAAACGAAAATCGCTTCCCTGGGTGTACGCTCGGCTGCATGGACTGCGTACGTTTCTCCAAAGCTCCCTTGTCCAAAGTGTTGACCTCCATAAAGCAGCCAGCCCCGCAATTCGTAGGGAGGCTGGCTGTATTGTTAAGATAAGTACAGTGTATAAATATTATTTATCCATAGCTGAGATTGGAATGAACTTCATTTTTTTCAGAGAGCTGTCTTGAAACTGTTTGCTTTGAACATATTCAATAAACGCTTTTGTAGCACCTGTAGGCTGTCCTTTGGTCATATAATAGCCGTAAGACCAGACTTTGTAAGAACCGTTGATAACGTTGTCTGTTGTAGGCTCAACATTGTTAATTTTGACTGCTTTTAAATCGCTGCTGACATAAACCAAATCAATGTACCCGATGGCATTAGGAGTGCTAGAAACATTGGTTTTCATATCCCCGCTGGAACCTACTTCTTTGTAATTGCTCTCTTTTTTGACCGTTTCTACGCCATCCATGGCTTTCATTTGAAAGTTAACACGAGTACCTGATCCAAAAGACCGGTTAATTACAACGATATCCGCGTCAGCTCCGCCAACTTCTTTCCAATTCGTAATTTTACCTGTAAAAATACCTTTGATTTGTGCTGTAGTCAGATTATCGACCTTCACATTTTTGTTCACGACAGCGGCAAAAGGGATTACAGCCACCTTATTGGCTACCTGCCCATCGAACTTTTTGAAACCCGGTACATCGACGCTCGCGTCCCAGTCACATGCGCCGATATCCGCGATTCCTTTTTTTACAGCTTGAGGGCCTGTGACGGAGCCTTTACCGGAAGCGGCGATAGAAACGCCGGGGTGCAGCTTTTTAAATTCCTTAGTTGCTTGCAGAGTGAGCGGGAGTAGGGCTGTGGAGCCATTAATGGTGATTTTGCCTTTTAAGGTGGACTTCGCTTCGGTTGCCGCAGCTCCGCCAAATAACAATACGGCTGATAAGGCTAGGACTGAAAACTTATTTAACAATTTCATGAGTAGTTAGTCTCCTTTTGGCTTCTATTTAGTTAGCTCGGCCATGCTGTCATTGTGAATGAAGACGACTTTCCCGTCTGCAATGCCGACTATTTTAGTGCCATCTCCTGATACGATAATTTCAGAAATGTCTTCTTTAGTTTTGAAAATAGGAGTTTTTGTACCAGTAGTACTAACGATAGATACAACGGTATCATCACTTGAATCTTTTCCTGACACTACGATTTGGCCGGAATTCGTCAACGCACTGAAGTCTACATCCAAATCGGAAACCAAGTTTGTGGCTGCAAGGTCAGCTCCGATCATTTTTAAAGAGCCGCTCTGATTTAAACCTTCGGTCTCGAAGCTTACATAAATCGCCTGGCCGCTGCTCAATATATTCACATACAGCTTGTTGTCACTGCCAGCAGCCAATTTTTTTGGCTTGGCATCTTTAACTGTGGTGTCAAACTCAAATAGTTGTGTACCCGCGCCGGAAAAATCAATGGATAGTGATTCTTCTGTGCTGTTGCTGTCGTTTTTAGCTGCACCCGTTACATTTACAATGTAAAGCAGCTTTTTTTCATCAGAGGACACGCGCAGCTCGGATTTGTAATTCACTTTATCTTCCAAAAGCTTGATGATTTCTTTGGTTTGGATATTCAGATAGGCGATTTTGTCTTGATTATCCCCTTGAATGAAATAAATTTTCTTGCTGTCTGCGGACCAGACTAAGTCGGTTTTCAAGGATGTATCTTTGCTGGGCTTATAAGCAGCGCCGTTTTCCAAATTCATTAATACTAGCTCGGCTTTGTCGTTTGTATAAGCTCCATAAACACCATCTGGAGATACGATTAGCCCTGCAGCGTTGGGATCGTTGGAGAGAAGCTCGCTTTTTAAAGTCTTCGGATTAATTTTATAAAGATTATTTTCGCTGTCTTCCTTAACAGCTATGATGCTGTCTTCGCCGACCCAACGAGGGTTGCTGAAAGTACCGCTGAGCAGCTGCAATGTGTTGATCGTTTTTACTCCCGAATCGTCGGTAATTACGCTGCCTCCGATTGCTTCGATCGTTTTCTCGAGCTCAACAAAGACGGAGCCATCTACATTCTGGGGAACGCTCGAATAAGTAAATTCCTTGGTATTTACTGTGTATGTGGGGGAGTCCGCCCATAGTTCTACACGATTATCTGCCGTCAGTTCGATGGTGCGGGTAGCATCTGAATATTGGACTGAAGCCCCCATGACTGCCGCCAGATCGCGGACGGAATAAAGCGTTGCATTGTGGTTATGTACAGTTCTAACGTTAAAAGGCTTGCCTTCTTTGCTCAGGGTTGTTACAGTGATCGGCTCTTTCGCTGCCTCTGTACCTGCTGCGCCAGCCGCGCCAATAGAAATCGCAGATGCCACACTTAAAACTAGAAAGCTGTTCAATAATTTACTTTTCATGGTTCACCCGTCCTGATCTTTGTTTTAATGTGAAACGGACAATCATCACTGCTGCTTTGTATCCCTCCCCAAAACCAAACAATTGCTGTCTTACTCACATAATCCCATACTTTTGTTAACGGAATAGCCGCTTTATGTTAAGGAAATATTTAATATTTCAAGCTTTATAGCCGCTTTGATTTGTGCGTGATAAACAGGATGTACAGTCCAGGAAGAGTCGGAAATTCATTGACGCTCCAAGTGTTACATGCTAAAATAATCATAAGTTCTTTAATTTGGTAGCATGGTATCGCACTAAAGTGAATGAGTGTTAAATGAATGTAAATGAATATTAACTATTAATGGATCAGTTTGGATCAGTTCCAAGAATGGATCAATTACAATATAAGGGGCCAAATATGAACAGGACGATTCGAATGGATTATAAGGGATGAGAAGAACGGATAAATATCCTGTTGAAGGATCGAATGCACTATGGCAGATTTATCACACTGTTAGCAGGTGGAAGGGTTTTCGGAACTTTATTTGGATTCAAATTAGCCGCTATTCACCTTCGCTGCGCTTCAAAAATTGGATATACCGCCGAATGCTCGGCATGAAGGTTGGGGACAATACCGCATTTGCGCTGATGGTGATGGTAGATGTGTTTTTTCCGGAAAAAATTCACATCGGAAGCAATACGATTATCGGATACAATACGACCATTCTGGCACATGAGTATTTGATCCAAGAGTATCGCTTAGGCGAGGTTCATATAGGCTCTCATGTCATGATTGGGGCGAATACGACGATTTTGCCAGGGGTAACAATTGGTGATTATGCCATTATTGGCGCTGGTTCTGTGGTTCATAAGGATGTAGCGGCCCATAGCTTCGTAGCGGGGAATCCTCTTCAGGTGATCAGGGAAGGAAAGTAAAACCGGACGTCTAAACAGGACACCAAAGCAGGAGACCTAGGCAGGAGACATAAGCAGGAGATCTAGGCAGGAGACATGAGCAGGAGATCTAGGCAGGAGACCTAAGCAAGAGATCTAAACAGGAGATCTAAACAGCATATCTAAGCAGCCATATCTAACCAGGAATTTTGGTTGACAAGGAATAATCTTTGCGGGACAAGGCATAGTTATTATAGAATGGACAAACGTACCGTATAGAGACTTGCTGATATTCAGAGGGGTAATCAAGATGGAGACAGCTATAATTGGAAGCTTTATTTCTGCGATGGCAACTATGCTGGGAGCGATTCCTCTACTGTTCGTAAAGCGTCTTTCCGAAAAATGGAAGGATATTCTAATTGCGTTTACGGCGGGAATCATGGTTTCCGCTTCAACCTTCGGGCTAATGCCCCAGGCTATAAAAGAATCCGGCATTATGGCGCTGACGATCGGCTTTATTATTGGAATTGCTGTCCTGGATCTGATAGAAAAGAACATTTCACATATTGATGTTGAGAATGACTCTGGAATCAGCTCCTTTGATGCTAAGTCCTTGCTTGTCATTATCGCATTGTTTATTCACAATATTCCTGAAGGCCTGAGTACGGGGTTTAGCTATGCCAGCCAAAATGATGCCTTAGGGCCAATGGTAGCAATTGCCATCGGTGCCCAGAACATGCCGGAGGGTTTAATATTAGCGGTTTTTCTTTTAAACTCAAGAGTCAGTAAGCTGAAAATGTTTCTTATCGTTGCCCTTACCGGCCTGGTGGAAGTAGTATCGGCTATCATTGGATTTTTTGCCGCGAGCTACATAGAAGCATTAATTGGATACGGGCTTGCCTTTGCCTCAGGTGCGATGATATTTATCGTGTATAAAGAATTGATTCCGGAAAGTCATGCGCATGGACACGAGAGGCCTTCTACGTATTCTTTTATTTTCGGGATGCTTATCATGGTTTATATCAGTTATATTTTTGGATAATAAGCGCATGGTTTCCTCAGGGAACGGTGTGCTTTATTTGTGGTTTTTTTAGAAAGTATAGGTCTTTGGGGGATGCCTGGAGTAAAAGCGACTATCGTGTAGTGCAGCTTTGCAGTGATAAAGTAACCGGAATTTCCATTTAATCTCCAAGGGATCAGAAAGGAAGCATAGATTTTCCCTATCGCCACTATCCCCTTCCCTCAGAATGCAACCTCCGTTGGCATCTGCTGGATTCTGCTGGATTTGTTAGCAGTCCGTTTGAGTGTGGCAGGTTCGGTAATTTGAAGCTGGGAGTGAAGGGATGTTGTCTCCTGAATGGAACGTGTGCTGCACTTAACGATGAAAATCATCGTTAAAGTTAGTGTTTCCAGGTCGATCGGTCACGTTAATGATGTTTTTCATCGTTAAAACAGGCCTGATGGGCTTTCTGGGTGGATAAAAGGGATTTTAACGATGTTTTTCATCGTTAAAGAAGGATGTGGAGAGAAGCTGGTGCTTTTAGTGATGAAAAACATCGTTAAGTAGGAGATCCTCTCTGTTGTGCGCGCTGATGGGGCCGTTCTTCAGTCCCAGCGGCTTGGCCCGCGGGGAAATCCCCTCCAATCAAGAGAAAGACCCTTGTTGGCAGTCCGTTTGAGCTTGGTGTTCGTGTAATTCGTGTGATTGTAGCAAAAGAGAGGGAAGGGCTGTGAGTGGAAGAGCGATAGCGTCCGCCTTTAAAGATTTGTTCCTACCTCCTCATTTATACCATTCAAGGGAACAAATTTTTAACAGCGGCTGGAGCCCACAGCCCTTCCCTCCCGTAACGCACCTACGTCACGAACTCGTACTTCAAAGGACTCCGCAAGGTGTTTTTCTTGTGTGAGAGACAGGAATTCGCTAGAAATTCGTTGACGCTCCATAGGTTACATGTTAAAATTACCGTACATTCTTTATTTTGGTAGTATGGTATCGCGCTAAAGCGAATGGAAAATAACTTGAAGAATATAGGTTCGGAGTGATACGTTTTGTCAAAACCTAAAGTTTTTGAAAAGCCGATTGGTGTTAAGGATTATTTGCCGGAGGCTGTTGCGAAGCTGCGCAATATTGAGCATAGTGTGCTCACATGTATGGAACGCTGGGGATATAACCAAATCATTACGCCTACCTTGGAGTTTTATGATACGGTAGGGGCCGCCAGCTCCACAGAAGATAAGAAGTTGTTTAAACTATTGGATCGTAAAGGGACGACGCTTGTATTGCGTTCAGAAATGACGGCGCCGATTGCCCGTGTCGTGTCTTCGCTGCTCAAGGAGCATAAATTTCCGCTGCGCTTATCTTATCATTCGAATGTTTTCCGTGCGATTGAAGAAGAAGCAGGACGTGATGCCGAGTTTTTCCAGACAGGTGTTGAACTGGTTGGTGACGGTTCGTCAGAAGCGGATGCTGAGGTTATAGCGTTAGCTATCGCTTCGCTGCAGGCAGCTGGTGTTAACAAGTTTAAGATTGCGCTCGGTCATGTCGGTTTCTTGAATGGATTGTTTCGCGAGACGCTTGGCGGTAATGTGGAAGCACAGAAGCTGCTCAAGGATTGTCTGTTGAACCGTGATTATGTCGGGTATAGAGATGCCATCCAGTCTTTGGAGCTCCCGCCGCATGTCCAGAAGGAGCTGTTAGGCTTCCTGCGGTTGCGCGGAGGGGAAGAAATTTGCGAGCAAGCCCGCATGGTAACTCAGGATCCAATTGCTCAGGAAGCTATCCGCCATATGTGCGAAGTGTGGAATGTGCTGAAGGCGTATGGGGTTAGCGAGCAGGTAGTCATCGATTTGACGATGATCGGCGATTTTTCCTATTATACGGGGATGACATTTGAAGGCTTTTCATCCGATTTAGGATTTCCTGTTTGCAGCGGTGGCAGGTACGACAATTTGCTGGGACAGTTTGGCCGACCGGCTCCAGCTACAGGCTTTGCGTTAAAGACGACCCGCATCCTGGAGGTTATTAGCCAAGAAGCGATAGAAGCTGCACTTCCCACGTTAATCGTATATACTGCGGAGTGCAGACAGGAAGCTTTACAGAAGGCCCAGGGGCTACGCTCCGAGGATGGCATCCAGGTAGTGACGTGCCTGTCAGGGCTCGATGCTGGCTTGTTAAATGGCCTGAAGCGCCTGCCAAACGGGCAGGTTCAGGTGGAAGGCAATCTGTACAGCGATGTGCTTGCGTTTGGACTTGCTTTGCCGGCGCTGGACGCTGTTCTTGACCGGGAGTAGAAAGCAAGTATAGGAGGCAGGACAATGGACGATATATTAAAAGTAGCGATGCCCAAGGGGCGAATTTATAAACAGGCTGCAAAGCTGTTCCGCGACGCCGGGCTGCCGATTTCGGAGGATTTCGAGGACTCGCGCAGGCTGATTATTCCGGTTCCGGCTGCACGGATGGAGTTTATTCTGGCAAAGCCGGTGGATGTTCCGACTTATGTGGAGTACGGCGTGGCCGATATAGGCGTTGTGGGCAAGGATGTGCTGCTTGAGGATCACCGCAATGTCTACGAGCTGCTGGACCTCGGGATTGCCCGCTGCCGGATGTCGGTAATTGGGCTGCCTGATTGGAAGCCGGTGCTCAATCCGCGGGTTGCGACGAAGTATCCGAATGTGGCTTCGCAATATTTTCGCGAGCAGGGTCAGCAGGTGGAGGTCATTAAGCTGAATGGCTCCATTGAGCTTGCGCCGCTGATCGGCCTCGCCGACCGGATTGTAGATATGGTGGAGACAGGGCAAACCTTGTATGAGAACGGGCTTGTGGAGCAGGAGGAAATTTTCCAGATTACCAGCCGTTTAATCGCTAACAGGGTAAGCTATCGGATGAAGAATGAAGCGATCCAGCATTTATGCGATCAGCTGCAGAAGGTTATACCTGAGCTTAAATTTGTATGATTTGGGAAGGAAGATGAGAGATGCGGATTATACCTGCCGGCGAATTTGCATTAAACCGCGAGGTCGAATACGGCTCAGCCGAGCAAAATGAAAGCACACGCCGCATCATCGAAGCTGTGCGGCAGGAGGGCGACGCTGCGCTGCGCCGCTTCGCGCAGCAGTTCGACCGTGTAAGCGTCGGTGAGCTGCGCGTCACCGACGAGGAAGTGCAGGCGGCGTACGCGCAGGTGGACGCCGCTTTTGTGGCGGCGCTGCGTGCAGCCGCCGTGAACATCCGTGCGTTCCATGAGCGGCAGAAACGCACGTCCTGGATGGACCTGCAGGCCGACGGCAGCCTGCTGGGACAAGTCATCCGGCCGCTGAAGCGGGTCGGCTTGTACGTGCCCGGAGGGAAGGCGGCATACCCTTCCTCCGTATTGATGAACGCCATCCCTGCGCAGGTGGCGGGCGTGCCGGAGATCGTCATGGTGACGCCTCCGGCTACCAATGGGCAGGATGGCATCAACCCGCACATCCTGGTTGCGGCCGCAGAGGCGGGCGTGCGGGAGATCTACCGCGTCGGCGGCGCGCAGGCTGTAGCAGCGCTCGCCTACGGCACAGAGTCGATCCCGCCGGTCGATAAGATCGTGGGGCCGGGCAACATCTATGTGGCGCTGGCGAAGCGCAGCGTGTTCGGCGTCGTCGATATCGACAGCATCGCCGGCCCAAGCGAGATCGCCGTCATCGCTGACGAGACGGCTGATGCGGCCTATGCGGCCGCAGACCTGCTCTCGCAAGCGGAGCATGACGAGATGGCATCGGCCATCCTGATTACACCGTCGAGGAAGCTCGCCGAGCAGGTGCAGGCCGAGGTGGAGCGTCAGCTGGCGCTGCTGCCGCGCAAGGACATAGCCGCTCAATCGATTCGCGATTATGGAGCGATCCTGCTGGTCGATAGCTTGGATGAAGCGATCAGCGTGGTGAACCGGCTGGCTCCAGAGCATCTGGAGCTGCTGGTTGCGGAGCCATTTACTTACCTGCCGCGCATAGAAAATGCGGGAGCGATATTCCTGGGGCCATACAGCTCCGAGCCGGTTGGCGATTATTTCGCCGGTCCGAACCATGTGCTGCCAACGAACGGCACCGCCCGCTTTTCATCTCCGCTGAGCGTGGACGATTTTATCAAAAAATCCAGTGTAATTCACTATAGCAAGGAAGCCCTGCTGGCAAACGGACAGCAAATTATGACGTTAGCCCGCAATGAAGGCTTGGAAGGACATGCCAGAGCAATTCAAGTTCGTTTAGAGAAAGAAGGAAATAATCATGGCTGATCAGCAGATTGAACGTTCAGAACGTATAGCAAGTATCTCCCGCAAAACGAATGAAACCGACATTCAGCTCACCTTCCAGGTGGATGGACTGGGGATTTCCAAGTTAGAGACCGATGTTCCCTTTTTGAACCATATGCTCGACTTGTTTACCAAGCACGGTCATTTTGATTTGACAGTTGCCGCTAATGGGGATATTGATATTGATGATCATCATACGGTAGAGGATATCGGAATTTGTCTGGGTCATACGCTCCGTGAGGCTTTGGGTGATAAAAGAGGAATCAAACGCTATGCTAGCGTGTTCGTGCCCATGGATGAAGCGTTAGCGCAAGTTATCATTGATATTAGCAACCGTCCGCATTTCGAATATCGCGCTGAATACCCTTCGGCTACAGTAGGCAGCTTTACTACGGAGCTGGTTCATGAGTTTCTGTGGAAGTTTGCACTTGAAGCACGTATTACGCTGCATGTCATTGTTCACTACGGACAGAACACGCATCATATGATTGAAGCAATTTTCAAAGCATTGGGCCGGGCTCTGGACGAAGCGACTTCCATCGATCCCCGTGTACTGGGGGTACCTTCTACGAAGGGGGTGCTGTAACTTATGATAGCTATTATCGATTATGGAATGGGCAATCTGCACAGCGTTAGCAAAGCGGTTGAACGGCTTGGTTACGAAGCGCTGGTCACCTCTGATCCCGAGGAGATTATGGCTGCGGATGGAGCGATTCTTCCAGGTGTCGGCGCTTTCGGAGATGCTATGGAGCATCTGCGCGAAGCGAACCTGCATGATGTAGTGATCAGCTATGCGCAATCAGGCAAGCCGCTGCTTGGCATTTGTTTAGGGATGCAGCTGCTGTTCACTACAAGTGAAGAGCACGGCAGCCATGAGGGCTTAAACTTGCTGCCAGGCAAAGTGGTGCGCTTCCGTGGAGATTACAAAGTTCCTCATATGGGATGGAACCGGCTGAATTTCGTGCGCAGCAGCCCGCTGCTTAGCGGACTTGAGGAAGGGTACGTTTACTTCGTTCACTCTTATCATGTGCTGCCGGAGAGCGAAGCGGACCTGATCGCTGTTACCGACTATAATCAGCCTGTAACGGCTGTTGTTGGCAGAAACAATATTTATGGTATGCAGTTCCACCCGGAGAAAAGTGGTGCGGTCGGCATGCAGCTGTTGAACAACTTTCTTGATTTATGCAGTAATGTGGTCCATAACTAGATGGTTCAAAACTAGAGGATAACTAAAGAATAACTAAAGCACGTGGGGAGGAACGCTTATGTTAGCCAAAAGAATCATTCCCTGCCTGGATGTGAAGGACGGACGGGTAGTAAAGGGTGTGAATTTCGTTAACCTCCGCGATGCGGGAGATCCGGTTGAGCTGGCTGCAATCTATGATCGTGAGGGCGCAGACGAGCTCGTGTTTCTCGATATTTCGGCTTCTTACGAAGGCAGAGCTACGATGGTTGAGGTTGTTCGTAAAACGGCTGGTGAAATTACGATTCCATTTACTGTTGGCGGAGGCATTGCCAGTGTGGATGACATGAAGCGTCTGCTGCGCGCAGGTGCTGATAAGATCGGCATCAATACAGCGGCGGTGACCAATCCTCAGCTTGTCTCTGATGGGGCAAGACGCTTTGGCTCGCAGTGTATTGTAGTTGCCGTAGATGCGAAGTTCAATGAGCAGTGGGGCGAGTGGGAAGTATTCACACACGGAGGCCGTAAAGCAACTGGCATCAAAGCGCTGGAATGGGTAAAGCGTATCGAGGAGCTTGGAGCCGGCGAAATTTTGTTGACGAGCATGGATGCTGACGGTACGAAGGATGGCTTCGACCTTAAGCTAACAAGGGCAGTCTCCGAGACGGTAGCCATTCCTGTCATTGCCTCCGGCGGAGCGGGAAATATAGATCATTTCTATGATGTATTTACAGAGGGCAAAGCGGATGCGGGACTCGCGGCGACGATTTTTCATTATAAAGAATTGACGATTCAACAAGTTAAAGATGATCTTAGGGGTAAGGGAGTGGAAATTCGTTGACACAGCTATCATGGGAACAAATTGCGGATTCGATAGTTTTCGACGAGCAGGGGCTTGTTCCTGCTATCGTACAGGATGCATTAAGCAAAGACGTGCTAATGCTGGCTTATATGAATCGTGAGTCTATACAACGTACCGTACAGAGCGGACAAACGTGGTTTTGGAGCCGCTCGCGTCAAGAGTTCTGGAACAAAGGGGCTACTTCGGGACATACACAGCAAGTGAAAGCACTGCGTTATGATTGCGACGCGGATACATTGCTAGTTCTGGTTGAACAGCAGGGCGCAGCTTGTCATACAGGCACATACACCTGCTTCACCAATTCAGTGCAGCTGGAATCGGAGCAGCAGTCAAGTGATGCACCGGCTGCAGGAGACAGATTTGCCATTCTTTCCTCCCTGGAATCCGTTATTGCTTCAAGGTATGCAGAGCGGCCGGAGGGTGCTTATACAACCTATTTATTCGAGAAGGGCGTCGACAAGATCCTTAAGAAGGTCGGCGAGGAAACTGCGGAAGTCATTATAGCGGCAAAAAATAAAGATCATGACGAGCTTCGCTATGAAGTGAGTGACCTTATTTTTCACCTGATGGTCCTGCTGCGTGATTCCAAGCTTCCACTTGATGATGTGCTGATGGAGCTTGAGCGCAGGCATCTGAAAAAATAGAGGACCGGAGGATTGATCCAGCAATGCTGATTGATTATCATACCCATCATGTGCGCTGCGGTCACGCTTCGGGCGAGCTGGAAGAGTACGTCAGACGTGGCATAGAGCTCGGGCTTGCGCAATTGGGGCTGTCCGACCATATGCCGCTTCTGCATGTGGATCCGGCCACCTATTTGCCCGGCATGGCGATGTCCAAGGAAGAGCTGCCCCGCTATGTGGAGGAATGTATTCTGCTGAAGGAAAAGTATAAGGAGCAGATCGACATCCGCATCGGTCTTGAAGGAGACTATATAGAAGGCTATGAAACGGAAATCGAGAGCATAATACAGGCTTACCCTTGGGATTATGTGATTGGCTCGGTGCATTTCCTGGGCGAATGGGATATCTCCGACCACCGGCAGCTGGCAGGCTGGGAGAGGCGCGATATCTATGAGGTTTACGAGCAATATTACGATGCCGTCTCCAAAGCCGCGCGCACGGGCTTTTACGACTTCATCGGCCATATCGATGTGATTAAGCGCTTTGGCTACAAGCCGGATCGCGATCCATGGAAGCTGGAGAAGGCGGCGCTAGACACGGTAAAGGAGCAGGGGCTGGCCATTGAGCTGAACGCGTCAGGCCTGCGAATGCCATGTGAGGAAATGTTTCCCAGCAGGAGACTGCTGGAATATTGCTATGCGCAGGGGATTCCGCTGACCATCGGTTCCGATTGCCACCAGCCTGAGCGGCTGGCTCAATATCTGGATTTGGCCGCAGAGCAGTTAAAAGAAATAGGATTTAACGAAATAGCCACATTTTCAGCCAGAAAGCGTACTCTTGTTGCTTTTTAAATTTACTGTCTATCATGTATAATGATAAAGGGAACAAGAAGCTAGACTTTCCTTGATATTTATTTTTTTATTAACGAACCTTCGGAGGTAACCGTAACCATGTATAGCGACAATCTAAAAATCTTTTCCGGATCTTCGAATCCGAAGCTCGCGGAACGCATTTGCAACGAGCTTGGCTTACCGCTAGGACAGATCAAATTATCCAGATTCAAGAGCGGAGAAATTTACTGCTTGTATGAGGAAAGCGTCCGTAATTGCGATGTGTTTCTGGTTCAGACCTTGTCCCATCCAATCAATGAGCATTTAATGGAGCTGCTAGTTATGATGGATGCGGCCAAACGGGCTTCTGCCAAAACGATCAATCTTGTCCTCCCTTACTATGGTTACTCCCGTCAAGAACGCAAAGCGGCTCCACGTGAACCGATTTCAGCCAAGCTGGTAGCCGATTTATTCAGCGCTGCAGGCGCCGATCGTGTTGTTACGATTGATCTGCATGCTCCGGCGATTCAAGGCTTCTTCGATATTCCAGTGGATCATCTAACTGCGCTTGATGTCATCACCGATTATGTTCGCAAGAAAAATCTGGTGGATCCCATTATCGTATCTCCTGATGCGGGACGTGCTACTACAGCTGAGAAAATGGCCAATATTCTCGATGCTCCTTTTGCCATGATGATCAAGAAACGGCCGGCACATAATGAGTCGGTTATTACGCATGTCATTGGTGAGGTTGCTGGCCGGACTCCAATTATTATTGAAGATTTGATCGATACAGGAACGACAATCGTCAATGTTGTGGAAGGCTTGAAGGAAAGAGGCGCCAATGATGTTTATATTTGTGCCACCCATCCAGTTTTCTCTGGTCCTGCCCTACAGCGCTTGGATCATCCTAACATCAAAGAGGTCATTATTACGGACTCGATCGCGATTCCAGAGAACCATTCCGAGAAGTTCCACGTGCTAACCATTGCGCCACTTCTTTCCAATTCCATTCGGATTATTGTTGAGGGCGGTTCGATTTCTTCCTTATTTAAATACGGCGGCGTATAGACTCCTAGTAATTAACTTGGATAAGTTTGGATAAAGGTTTTTGGCTTCCCCGCTAACTGTGGTATAATTTGAAGTAATTCAAGATACCGGAGGTGCCTAGCTATGGAAAAGAAAAAGCGTGTGTCCAAAGCGCTGAAGCCTAAAGTCATATCGATTCACATGGATGCCGCATTCTTTTTCGAGAGAGCGGTTCAATCATTGGATCGGTTTCATTATGATAAGGCGCTTAAGTATTTTCGCCGAGCAGTTGAATACGAGCCGGAAAACCCGGTGAATCACTGCAACCTGGCTGGCGTTCTTTCCGAGATGGGGAACTACGAAGAATCTAACCGCATTTTGCAGCAGATTATCGATAAGGTCGATCCTGCTATGACCGAGTGCTATTTTTATATGGCTAATAACTATGCCAACATGGAAAGCTTCGAACAGGCGGAGGCATCAATTGTCCGGTATTTGGAGGACGATGCGATGGGCCAATTTCTGGAAGAGTCGGAAGAGATGATGGAGCTTTTAAGCTATGAGCTGGACCGGCCGACACCGTTAACTACGATCAAGAGCCGTCAGGGCTTGTTCGAACACGATAAAGCAAGAGCGCTTCTGGAAGAAGGCAAGTTCTCGGAGGCGGTGCGACAGCTTGAGAAGCTGATCAAGAAGCATCCTGATTTTCTAGCGGCACGCAACAATTTGGCGCTTGCTTATTATTATATGGGTCAATTTGGCAAAGCAATGGAAACGATCCATGAGGTGCTTGAGATCGATGCGGGCAACCTTCATGCTCTTTGTAACCTGGCTATTTTTCATCAGCATTTCGGCAACAAAGCTCAGCTGGCTGAGCTGGCATCGCTGCTGCGCAAGACGTCACCCTATCAGCAGGACCATGTGTTCAAGCTGGCTACCACAATGGGAATTCTTGGCGAGCATGAGAAGGCCTATCATCTGTTCAAACGTCTGTTGAAGACGGGAGAAGGGGATCTTGATCCTTGTCTTTATCACTATACGGCTGTTGCTGCCTGCAATATAGGGAGATATATCGAAGCCCAGCGTTACTGGCGGCAGGTTGAGAAGCTGGATCCTGGGACGGAGATACCTAAATTCTATCTCGACCAAATTCAGCAAATGCAGGATGACGGTAAGAGAGTTGTTGTTAGCTACCATTATCATTTACCCTTTGAGGAGCAGTTTCGCGTGCTGGAGAAGTTCGAGCAGGGCATTCCTGATCAGCTTAAGAAAGATCCTCTAGTGCGGTCTTCATTCTTCTGGGCATTGCGCCATGGAGATATGGATACGAAGCTGCAGGTCATTCAGGCTTTTGGTCTGATTGCCGACAGTGAAGTGAAGGACGCTCTCAAAGAATTTATTATAGAGCCTGGTGAAGATGATTATTTGAAAAAGGTAGCCATTTTTGTACTGCGAAGCATAGGTGTCAAAGATGCGCTTCCCGCCTATCTGGATAACAAGCCGATCGAGATCCAGGCATCGCCGTTTACACCGAACCTGCCGGTATGGGAAACCAAATGGCAGGAAGTGCTGGAAATCGCACTGCGGGGGATGTACAAACGGTATGATATGATCCAGCAGCATGACCTGGAGATCCTATGGGTTGAATATTTGACCCGTATGTATCCGAGCATACCGAGAATTACGAAGTCGGAAGGCTGGGCGGCTGCGCTCGAATATTTGATCGCCAAGATGCACCGCCGCGCTATATCTTATAACGAGGTATCGGCCAGATATGGGGTTACCGTTTCAACCGTAAGCAAGAATGTCAAGCTGATTGATGAGGCATGTGGGCTTAAGGAAAAGATGGAAGCCATCTTTCCTAAGTTTTTAAATATAGATTAACGAGGGAAAGCTACACCAATAAGGAGTCTGCCGTACAGACTTCGCAGAGCGAATAGGAGGAAAAGCTATATGTATAAATCAGTTGTAATAGGAACAGGACCCTCAGGCTTGACGGCTGCTATTTATTTGGCCAGAGCTAACCTTAAACCGCTAGTTATTGAAGGCCCGGAGCCGGGCGGACAGCTTACCACAACTACAGAAGTTGAGAATTTCCCTGGATTTCCGGAAGGTATTATGGGTCCGGAATTGATGGATAATATGCGCAAGCAAGCTGAGCGGTTCGGTGCTGAGTTCAAGACCGGCTGGGTGAATTCAGCAGAGCTTGGCAAGAGCCCGTTTAAGCTTAACGTAGAAGGGCTGGGTGTGATCGAGGCAGAAACCTTGATTATTTCCACCGGAGCGTCTGCTAAATTGCTAGGTATCAAGAACGAGAAGGAAAGCATGGGCAGAGGTGTCAGTACCTGTGCAACCTGTGACGGCTTTTTCTTCCGCGGCAAAAAGATTATTGTTGTGGGCGGCGGAGACTCCGCCATGGAAGAAGCTAACTTCCTTACCCGCTTTGCTTCCGAAGTACGACTGGTGCATCGCCGCGGGGAGCTGAGAGCTTCCAAAATCATGCAGGACCGTGCACGCGCCAACGAAAAAATTAAATGGTCTCTCAATAATACACCGATCGAAGTTATTTCTGGCGACAAAGGCGTAACAGGCCTGAAAGTCATCAACAACGAAACCGGTGAAGAAGAAGTGCTGGAAACGGATGGCATATTCGTAGCTATTGGCCATACGCCAAATACGGGCTTCCTGGCCGGACAGATTACAACGGATGAGCTTGGCTATATTCTTGTAACGCCAGGCACTACAGAAACGAATATCCCGGGCGTATTCGCTTGCGGAGACGTACAGGATCAGAAATACCGTCAGGCTATTACGGCTGCAGGCAGTGGTTGTGCGGCTGCCCTGGACTCTGAAAAGTTCCTTGAAGGCCATATGGTCCATGACTGGAGTCAATCGCTATAAAATTTCGTGAATACTTGTGAATCATTGCAAGCCGCCGATGGTAAAACTTGGGCAGCGGGCAGTTGAAAACGTGGAAGGGGAGTCCTTTCCACGTTTTTTCAAAAATTCAGAACAGACGGAACAATCTTGACCAACCTAGCGGGTTGACTTATAGTTGGAACAGGAGCTTAGGCCCCAAATATTACGATCATTCGTTGAGGTGACTCGCATGGCAAATCAGATTTATATTGGTGTTGATTTAGGCGGTACTAACATTAAAGTTGGTATCTGTGATGAAAATGGCCAGCTTCTGCATACTTATGAAGGTCCTACCAAGGTAGAGGATGGGGCAGAGGCTGTTCTGGGACGAATAGCTGATTATGTGAGGAAAATAGTTGACGATTCGGATTTTACTTGGGATCAGGTTGCCGGTATTGGTGCGGGTCTGGCCGGTTTCTTGGACATTCCGGAGGGAATCGTTAAGTTCTCACCGAATTTAGGCTGGAACAACGTTCAGGCGAAGAAAATATTAGAAGAGAAATTGGGCAAAACTGTAAAGATAGACAACGATGCTAATGTGGCTGCTCTTGGAGAAGCCTGGAGCGGAGCAGGTGCAGGAATTAAGAATGTAGTCTGCTATACGCTCGGTACAGGCGTTGGCGGGGGTATTATCATCGATTCGCATATTTATCAAGGCTCAGGCGGTATGGCTGGCGAGCTTGGCCATATGTCGATAGTGCCTGATATCGAAGCTATCAATTGCGGCTGCGGCCAAGTCGGGTGCCTGGAGACGGTGTCATCGGCGACGGGTATTGTGCGGATGGCTAACGATGCTGTTGAACGCAGTGAGCACACATCACTGGCTCTGCTCGAAAAAATAGCAGCCAAGGACGTATTTGATGCCGCTAAGCAGGGAGACGACGTAGCTTTGCGTATCGTTCACCGCGCAGCCCATTATATAGGGAAATCTATGGCCAGCATAGCCGTTGTCCTTAATCCGCAGCGCTTCATTATTGGTGGAGGCGTCTCCAAAGCTGGGGAAATATTGTTTACGCCTATCCGCGAAACCTTTCTTAAATTCACGCCGGAGCAGGCTCGTGAAGGTGTGGATATCGTTCCTGCCACATTAGGCAACGACGCAGGTGTTGTGGGTGCCGCGGGGTTGAATCTAAATCATTAAGTAATGGAGTGCGTAACAGGCAGCTTTTCACCGAAAGAGCCGGTTAACGTTCTTCACAAGGAAGGTGCAGCCTATGGAAGATACCCATGCATTAGCAAAACTGGTCATCATTACAGGAATGTCGGGAGCGGGAAAAACGATTGCCGTTCAAAGCCTCGAAGATATCGGATTTTTCTGCGTAGATAATCTTCCCCCTGTGCTGATCCCGAAATTTGCCGAATTGATTGAACAGTCGAAGGGGAAGATCGGCAAGGTCGCGCTGGTAATCGATTTGCGCGGACGTGAATTTTTCACGGCGCTTCAGGAATCACTTCGTTCTATTCAAGAGAACTACACGTTAACCTATGAAATCCTCTTTCTTGATTCTACAGATGCAACACTCGTACAGCGTTATAAAGAGAGCCGAAGGAGACATCCTCTTGCTCCCCAAAGCCCGCCTTTGGAGGGTATTGGGCTAGAACGCAAGCTGTTGGAGGAGCTCAAGGGACTGGCTACACAGGTGATTGATACCAGTGTGCTGAAACCTGCACAGCTCAAAGAAAGAATTATTTCCAGATTTACTAATCTGGAGACGAATCGTATATCTATTAATGTAGTTTCCTTTGGCTTTAAGTATGGAATTCCGATTGATGCGGACTTGATTTTTGACGTCAGGTTTTTGCCGAATCCCCATTATGTAGAGCAGCTGCGGCCTCAAACAGGCCAGGACCCTGACGTCTACGATTATGTGATGAAATGGTCGGAAACCCAGGAGTTCTTGATCAAGCTGCTCGATATGCTGCACTTCCTGATGCCGCAATACAAGAAGGAAGGCAAAAGCCAGGTGGTCGTCGGCATTGGTTGTACAGGAGGAAAGCACAGGTCTGTGGCTATTGCTGAATATCTGGGCAGGGTCATAGACAATAGTGAAACCGAGATAGTCAGAATAAGTCATAGAGATGCGGATCGTGACCGCCTATAAGAGGGTGAAGGTTGAATGAAAAAAGACGATCCTCGGGGTATTCCACGAATCGTAGTCATTGGCGGGGGAACGGGTCTTTCTGTAATGCTCAGGGGACTAAAGGAGAAGCCGGTCGATATTACGGCAATTGTAACTGTTGCGGATGATGGCGGCAGCTCCGGGATACTTCGTTCTGAAATGCACATGCCTCCGCCAGGAGATATTCGCAACGTGCTGACAGCGCTCGCTGATGTAGAGCCTTTGCTCTCACAGATTCTGGAATATCGTTTCCAGACAGGTACAGGACTTGCCGGTCACAGTCTGGGAAACTTAATTTTGGCGGCCCTTACTGATATTACCGGTGACTTTGTCACTGGCGTTCAGGAAATGAATCGTGTATTTGCTGTACGGGGAAGAGTTCTCCCGGCTTCCAGAGAAGCGATCAGCTTGAGAGCGGTTATGGAAGACGGAACAACTATTGAGGGAGAATCCAAAATCCCGAAGGCATTAGGAAAAATCAAACGGCTTTATATTGAGCCTAAGGATGTAGCCCCTCTGGAGGAAGCTCTTCAGGCGATTCGTGAAGCAGATGCTATCCTATGCGGGCCTGGAAGCTTGTATACGAGCGTGCTGCCGAACTTGCTTGTTCCCCAAATTGTTGAGGAAATTCTTCGCTCTGACGCAGTCAGGATGTTCATTTGCAACGTTATGACTCAACCAGGCGAAACGGATGGTTATTCGGTTAGTGACCATTTGGATGCGATTCATGATCATGTCGGGCATCATCTGTTTGATTATGTTATTGTTAATAATGGTGAGATTCCTCCCCAGGTGCAGGCCAAATATGCGGAGCAGGGAGCTAAGGCCGTTCATCTGGACCTAGAGGAAGTGGCGAAGAAGGGGTACCGCGTCATTGCGGACCGTCTGGTTCTATTTCGGACCTATCTCAGGCATGATGCGGAAAAGCTTAGCGATCATATTTATCAGCTCGTTGAAAGCTGGATGTTAAGGAAGAGGTGAGACCTTTGTCCTTTGCGGCACAAACCAAGAAAGAACTAACACTTGTAGAAGCGGATGCATGCTGCGAGAAAGCGGAGCTATCCGCCTTGATCCGGATGAACGGGTCGGTTCAGCTTTCGAATCAGCGGGTCATTCTGGATATTTCTACTGAGAATGCCGCTATCGCAAGGAGAATCTACGTCCTTCTCAAAAAGATGTTTCGTTTGCATACCGAGCTGTTGGTAAGAAAGAAAATGCGTCTGAAGAAAAATAATGTGTACATTGTTCGTGTCCCCCAGCAGGTGCAAGAGCTGCTGTCAGAGCTCCGTATCGTCTCGGAGGGCTTTGTATTCGCACCAGGCATTGAGAAGGATATTATCCGCAATAACTGCTGCAAACGGGCTTACTTACGCGGCGCCTTCTTAGCTGGAGGCTCTGTGAATAATCCTGAGGGATCCTCTTACCATCTGGAGATAGCTTCTATCTATGAGGAGCACTGCAAGTCGCTTTGCCGCCTGGCAAACCGCTTCGAGCTGAATGCACGTTGTATTGAGCGCAAGAAGGGCTTTGTGTTCTATATGAAGGAAGGCGAGAAAATTATCGAATTCCTTAATATTATTGGAGCGCATCAGGCATTATTGCGTTTTGAGGATGTCAGGATCATGAAGGATATGCGCAATTCCGTAAACCGGATTGTGAATTGTGAGACTGCCAACTTGAATAAGACGATAGGTGCAGCCGTCAGGCAGATCGATAATATCCGCCTTTTGCAAAGAGAGGTCGGTCTGGAGAATCTTCCTGAGAAGCTGAGGGAGGTCGCCACGATCCGTCTTCAGCACCCGGATATGAATCTTAAAGAGGTTGGAGATATGCTAAAGGGCAGCGTAAGCAAATCAGGCGTGAACCACCGCCTTCGAAAAATCGACGAATTAGCCGATAAGCTGCGAAATTCTTAGCTCAATCCCATGAAATCGTTAAAAAATGAAGTTTTTCGTATTTGTTCTAGTGTACTTGGTGGAAAAATGGTATAATGGTCTATAAACATGAGCAGCACCGTTTACGAAAGTAATTCATATAAAGTTTAAAGTAGGGGGAATTGGTTCCATGTCCAGACGGCCAGTCGTTGTGAAATTGAAAACCGGCCTTCATGCCAGACCTGCGGCATTGTTCGTTCAAGAGGCGAATAAGTTTTCATCGGAAATCTTCGTAGAGAAGGATGAAAAGAAGGTAAATGCGAAGAGCATAATGGGAATCATGAGTCTTGCAATAAGCACAGGGACTGAAGTCTTCATTAGTGCGGAAGGTTCGGATGCCGAACAGGCTGTAAACGCTCTAGTCACTTTGGTAAGCAAGGAAGAATTGGAGAACCAATAATTCGTCGAAGGCTTCCTCCGAAGGAAGCTTTTTCACGCTTAGGAGCGAATATCCAAACAAAGTATGGCAAATTTGTTACATCGAGAAATCGAATGAAACCTTTTCCTATACAATGGTGTCTAAGTAGACATGACCATTTATGGAAAGGGGTATTTGCCGTTCCGCCAGGAGGAGACTCCTGACGACATACTTTCTGTAGAAAATTCGCATACATGAGGAGTTAAACATGAAATCGCAAAAGAAACAAATCGCACTTTTTACGGCACTGCTGGTTTTACTGGCAAGTTTCTTAGCCGGTCCCCCCGCTCAGGCCATCTCTACAAGCACTTCCACTATCGTGCTTTATGTAGATCAGAAGGGTGCATTCATTGATGACAAGCAAATTCAATTGGAAGTGCCGGCCACAATTATTAAAGATAAGATGTTCGTTCCCGCCAAATTTCTGGGAGATGCGCTGGGCTTCGAAGTGAATTGGAATGATGCTTCACGCAACATTGAAATGAAACCGCCGGGCTATAATATTGTACTTAATTCGGATAAGAAGAAGGCGACCATTAACGGCATTGACACTCCTTTTGATTCCGTTGCGGCTATAGTGAAGGGCAAGCTGCTGGTCAAGCTGACGTGGGTAGCTGATTATATGGGTGCTGAGTATACTTATGACGATAAGCTTAGAAGCGTAAATATTGTTTATACAGCAAACCCGGAAAGCATTTATGTTGAGCAGGATGGTAACTCCAACCCCGTTGCCAGATTTACCACAGCTAAGCCAACGTACCGGATCGGTGAGCCGATTAACTATGTAGATTTGAGCTATGATCCTGATGCTGAGGGCGTGCACTATGAATGGTTTGGCAAGCAGGAGGCGTTCTTTGCGGCTGGCAAATATCCGGTTTCGCTTCAGGTGACGGACTTCCATGGTCATAAAAGCCAGTTGTTTGCTTCGTATGTAACTGTTGTGGATGTGCCATATTTGACGGAGGCCGAATACCCTTTCTACACGAAGCCCGTGGGAGGCTCGATCCGGACAACCAATTGGGGTCTGCCGTGGTCAAGATTTGATGAGCTGCCGCGGCTGCCCAAGGCTGTGACTCCAGGTACGGACAGAAAGCTGCTGCTTAGCAACAGTCCGGAGGAATTCACGCAAGCAGGCGTGCTGTACCAGGATCAAGTTAGCGGTAAAGCCAGGCTGTATGCTAATCACATTAATGGCTCTAATCAAAAGATGACGATGGCCATTCTAGTTGTCAACAGTTCGAATGAGCCGATTACGCTTCGTACAACAAGCAAAGGGACTGTAACATCCTCGGTGTA
This sequence comes from Paenibacillus eucommiae, assembly GCF_017874215.1. Taxonomy (GTDB): domain Bacteria; phylum Bacillota; class Bacilli; order Paenibacillales; family NBRC-103111; genus Paenibacillus_AI; species Paenibacillus_AI eucommiae. The sequence continues at coordinate 140,050 of NZ_JAGGLB010000023.1, read as the reverse complement.
TACGAACATTATTGGAAATAATGCTGCAATCGATTTATTGCTCCAGGATAGCTACGACGAGGAGCTTATTGTTCCGCCTAACCGGACGTTAGTGTATGCGCAGCTGCCAAATTTCTATCCGGGAGAGGCTGCAAATTTATTTTATGACATTGAAACCGATGGCGCATTGAAATTTGCTTTTGTCGCTGCCCCGGAGATTTCCCTGGATACGTTGTTAGACTTGCCTCAGCTTGCTAACACAGGGGATACGAGAGGGACCTTTCCAGTAACAGAGCTGGATTGGAAAATCGATGCTTCATCCTTTTCCAAAGCCTCTATCGTGACTATTGGCGACAACAAGACGGATCCCTATACAAAGGGCAACGATGCCACGACCATGCAAATAACGGAAAACAAAGGCAATCAGGGTGTAATCTACAAAATTCATGCGGATAAACCGCGTAAGATGGCCATTATGGTTCTGGCCCGCGGCGGCGTATTCAGCGGATCATTTAAAATTAATGGTAAGTTCGTGAAGGCGCCAGCTTCCGGAGTGATGACATCATTTGATGGCATGCAGATACTGGCCCGGACAACTGGGAAAGAGGAAGCTCTGGAAATAGAATTTACCCCACCGGGAGGCTCGGTGTTTCCAATCGACCTGGTCTTCTACCCGCTGGATGATAAATAAGCATAAAAAAAGGAACAGGCTGATTAGCCTGTTCCTTTTTTTGCGTGTTTTATACCTTTTCAATAACTTTATCGATCAGCCCATAAGCTTGAGCTTCTGCAGCACTCATAAAGTAATCGCGGTCGGTATCCTTCTCGAGGCGCTCTATCGGTTGTCCGCTGCGCTCGGCAAGGATTTTGTTGAGGTTGTCGCGCATTTTGAGAATTCGCTTAGCCCGGATAGCAATATCCGAAGCTTGCCCTTCAGCGCCTCCGAGAGGCTGATGAATCATAACTTCGCTGTTAGGCAGCGCATAACGCTTGCCGATTGCTCCAGCTGTCAGGAGGAAGGCTCCCATGGATGCCGCCATACCGACACAAATCGTCGACACATCAGGCTTGATGAATTGCATGGTATCATAGATGGCCATTCCCGCAGTAATGGAGCCTCCGGGACTGTTGATGTAAATGCTGATATCCTTATCAGGATCTTGAGCCGCCAAGAAAAGAAGCTGAGCGATGATGGAATTGGCTACGACATCGTTCACTCCAGTTCCAAGGAAAATGATGCGATCTTTCAGAAGACGCGAGTAAATATCGTAACCTCTCTCGCCTCTTGCGTCTTGCTCTACGACCATAGGAATAAAGCTCATTCGAATTGCCTCCTTCTAGTGGGTTCTACAAACATGATACAGAAAAATCAAACAAAGGTCAAGAAAGGTCAAACCGTTATAATAAAAAAATCAGTTTTTCAACTGATGGCTGCTTGTCATGATGTTTAAATGGCGCGCCCGCAAGGAATCGAACCTTGATCTCAGGCTTCGGAGGCCTACGTCATATCCATTGGACCACGGGCGCATACAAAATGATTTCACGACTAAATGACAAGCAAGGGTAATTATACGGTAGACGCAGGAAAAAATCAAGGAGAAAGATGAGAAAGGTGAGAAAGATGTGAAAGACATGAAAGATGAGAAAGACGGGAAAGAAAAGAAAGACGAGAAAGACGGGAAAGAAAAGAAAGACGAGAAAGACGAGAAAGACAAGAAAGACAAGAACATGAGGGGCAGGAACGATAAGAATGATGGGAGAACGCGTTATTACAATAAAGTAATAACGCGTTAATGATTTAATCAGATCAAGAAAATTGAATTGTATGATAGTTTCGTATTTTTTATATGTGCACTATCCCTTAGGCTCAGAAGGTGGAATCCAGGTTTAGAAAGGATCAGAATGGACAAATGGATCAGTAAGTACTAGAAGAGGGTGGAGAAAGCCGGAGTGAGAATGGGAAGGATGCGCAAGGGGGGCGAGAAAGTGTTCAGAGAGCCAAGGAGCGTCACAAGAGCCAGGGCAAACTTCTAATGTAGTCAAATAAGACCGGCCAAATGGCGCGATTCTCCGCATACATTCCGCCGCTTCGGATTGGGGATGGGACCTACCTTTTAGTCGCTCGCGAGTGTGAGTTTCACTTAAAGCACTTAACGATGTTTTTTCATCGTTAAAGTAAGTTTTCTAAGTCAATCAGTCACGTTAGTGATGATTTTTCATCGTTAAAAGAGGACGGATGGCCTCTCTGGGTGGTGAAACGGGATTTTAACGATGTTTTTCATCGTTAAAGCAAGGATGTGGAGACGGCCCCGTGCTTTTAGCGATGAAAAACATCGTTAAAGCAGCAGATTCTTTCAATTTATCATCCCCCGCTTTGTCCGCTAAGAAATCTCAAGAAAAAAACTTGTTTGCTGTCCTTGAGCTTGATGTTTGAACGTGGTGCTCGGGCGCGATTGTAGCTGGAATAGGGAAGGAGCAGGGAAGGGCTGTGGGTGGAAGAGCGGTAGCATCAGCATTTAATGAGTTGTTCCAACCCCCACATCCATTCCATTAAAGGGAGCAAATTTTATTTTTACAGCGGCTGGAGCCAGCAGCAAGTCCCTTTGGAACGAATCAACGTAATGGGCTCCAGTAACGAATCCAGTAACGAACTCCGTAATGGGCTTAAGTAACGAGCTCCCATAACGAACTCCAGTAAAGAACTCCGCAACGAACTCCGTAACGAACAAGCTTTTCAAAGGGCGCCAAATGGCCCATTTCTTAAAGGTTTGTAAAGGGTGGTTGAAACATTCGGTGAAATTGAGTATACTAAAGGAGCAGGAAATATTTTTTTTGGCCTAGGTGGGACTTAAAATGCATGGCCGGGACGTAAATCGTCCATGATTAGAATCAGGGGAGTAGGCAACACGCTATGAGAGAAATCCTCAATATTCAGAAACAGCTATTGCCCGATTTATTGGACATAATGAAGAAAAGATACTCCATTTTGCGGCATATTCAGGTGACTGGGGTTGTAGGACGAAGGACACTGGCCAGCTCTTTGAATATGACGGAACGGATTCTGCGTGCTGAGGTAGAGTACCTCAAGGAGCAGGGACTGCTGGAGATTGAAACATCGGGTATGAAGATAAGTGAATCCGGCCGCAAGCTGCTAGAGGATATGGAGCCTTTGGTGAAGGAAGCGTTTGGGCTTACGGATTTGGAAGAGCAGATTCGCAGCTTTTTTGGCGTTAGTCAAGTCGTTATTGTTCCCGGGGATTCGGACACCTCCGCATTTACCAGAAAGGAACTGGGGCGTGCTGGAGCAGCGGTTCTGCGGAAATATGCGGCGAATGAGGATGTTATTGCTGTAACGGGCGGTTCCACTATGGCTGAAGTTGCCAACCACCTTACTACGTCAGCCTCCATGAAAAAAAATCTATTCTTGCCTGCCCGCGGCGGCCTTGGCGAAAGCGTAGAGCTGCAGGCGAACACGATTGCCTCGACGATGGCCAAGAAAACGGGCGGCAAATACCGGTTGCTTCATGTGCCCGACCATATGGGAGAAGAAGCTTACCAGTCTCTGATTCAGGATCCGCAAATCAAAGAGATTGTGGACACGGTGCGGAAAAGCCGAATCGTCGTTCATGGAATCGGAGATGCTATGGTGATGGCACGCAGGCGTAAAGCAAGCGCAGAGGCGACGCAGAATTTACAGGAAGTAGGCGCGCTCGCGGAGGCGTTCGGTTACTATTTTGACAGGCAGGGTAATGTAGTTCATAGGATGCCTACCGTTGGCCTAAGGCTGGAAGATCTTCAGCAGGCCGAGGTTGTTATCGGCGTAGGCGGTGGCAAGAGCAAGGGAGAAGCGATCGCTTCGGTACTTTTGTACGGTCAAGAAGATGTGCTGGTTACTGACGAAGCTGCTGCTCATGAAATTATTAAACGTAGTCATCATGACGTGTCTATCAGGCCGTCTTGAAATAAATGTAGAACTATATTTTAGGAGGAATTTAATATGGTAAAAGTTGGGATTAATGGTTTCGGACGTATCGGTCGTAATGTGTTCCGCGCTGCTCTAAACAATGAGGAAGTACAAATTGTCGCGGTTAATGATTTAACAGACGTTAAAACGCTGGCTCACTTGCTGAAATATGACACAACTCATGGTAAAATTAATGCAACGGTTGAAGCTGGCGAAGGCGAGCTGATCGTAAACGGTAAGCCGATTAAAGTATTTGCTGAGCGTGATCCTGGGAACCTTCCTTGGGGAGAATATGGTGTTGAAATCGTAGTAGAATCCACGGGAATTTTCACATCCAAAGAAAAAGCTTCCCTGCATTTAAAGGGCGGAGCCAAAAAGGTTATTATCTCAGCACCTGCTACTGACGAAGATATTACGATCGTGCTTGGTGTTAATGAAGATAAATATGATGCTTCCCAGCACACTATTATTTCGAATGCATCTTGTACTACGAACTGTCTGGCTCCTTTCGCTAAGGTTATCAATGATAACTTTGGTATCGTCAAAGGGATGATGACTACTATTCACTCCTACACAAACGATCAATCCGTGCTTGATCTGCCGCATAAAGACCTGCGCCGCGCACGTGCTGCTGCAGAGAACATCATTCCTTCCACAACTGGAGCTGCCAAGGCAGTATCGCTGGTGCTTCCTGAGCTTAAGGGTAAACTGAATGGTATGGCTATGCGTGTTCCTACACCGAATGTTTCGGTAACGGATCTTGTTGTAGAGCTGAGCCAAAATGTAACAGTCGACGACATCAACGGAGCGCTGAAGGCTGCTGCTGAAGGCCCGCTGAAAGGCATCTTGAACTACTCGGCTGAGCCGCTTGTGTCCAGTGATTACAACGGTGACCCTGCTTCTTCCACAATCGACGCTTTATCCACTATGGTGGTTGGCGATAATATGGTTAAAATTGTTTCCTGGTACGACAACGAGTGGGGCTACTCCAGCCGTGTTGTTGATCTTGCCGCTTTCATCGCTGCTAAAGGCCTATAATTGCATTTTTCACAGAATTGTACTACAACAGAGGAGAAGAGATTCTCCTCTTTCGGTATGATTGTGAGAGAAATGTTGAATTCCAAGCAAATCAGGAGGCTAGTGAAATGAGTAAAAAGAGTGTTCGGGATGTAGAAGTAGCAGGTAAAAAAGTTTTCGTTCGCGTTGATTTCAATGTGCCTCTGGAGAACGGACAAATTACAGACGATACGCGCATTAAAGAAACGCTGCCTACCATTAAATATTTGGTGGACAAAGGGGCTAGGGTTATTTTGGCCAGCCATTTGGGACGTCCCAAAGGCCAGGTGGCCGAGGAGCTGCGGCTGACGCCGGTGGCGGCAAGATTGTCTGAGCTGCTTGGCAAGCCGGTAGCTAAAGCGGACGAAGCGATTGGTGAAGCTGTACAAGCTAAGGCTGCTGAGCTAAAAGACGGCGACGTGCTGCTGCTGGAAAATGTCCGCTTTTATGCAGGCGAGGAAAAGAACGATCCTGAGCTGGCCAGAGCCTGGGCAGAGCTGGCGGATCTTTATGTTAATGATGCCTTCGGCGCGGCGCATCGTGCGCATGCTTCAACGGAAGGGATTGCCCACCATTTGCCGGCTGTATCCGGTCTGCTTATGGAAAGGGAGCTGGAGGTTCTCGGTAAAGCGCTAAGCCATCCGGAACGTCCGTTCACAGCAATTATCGGGGGAGCCAAAGTAAAGGACAAAATTGACGTCATTGATAACCTGCTGAATCTTGCGGATACCGTAATTATTGGCGGTGGACTGGCCTATACATTCCTCAAAGCACAAGGACATGAGATCGGCAAATCACTTGTAGATAACGACAAGCTTGAGCTTGCGTTCAGCTTTATAAATAAAGCAAAAGAAAAAGGTGTTAACTTCCTGCTGCCTGTTGATATTGTAATCGCTGATGCTTTCAGCGCCGATGCAAATACGCAAGTTGTGGGCGTCGATGCAATTCCGGCCGATTGGGAAGGTCTTGACATTGGACCAGAAACCCGCAAAATTTATGCGGAAGCCATTGCTGCATCGAAGCTGGTCGTATGGAACGGGCCTATGGGTGTTTTTGAGATCGAGCCTTTTTCACATGGTACACAGGAGATAGCCCAGGCTTGCGCTGCAACATCAGGGTATACAGTAATTGGCGGCGGGGATTCTGCTGCTGCTGCGGAGAAATTTCATCTTGCGGATAAAATGGATCATATCTCAACAGGCGGCGGAGCCTCCTTGGAGTTCATGGAAGGCAAGGCTTTACCGGGCGTCGTAGCATTAAACGATAAATAATGGATAGAGGAGTGAGTCACGGATGAGAAAACCGATTATTGCAGGCAACTGGAAAATGTTCAAAACCGTCTCTGAAGCAGTCAGCTTCGTCAATGAAGTCAAGGGACAAGTAGAAATTCAAGAGGTGGAAAGCGTCATTTGCGCACCTTATACCAACCTTCCGGCACTTGTGGAAGCTGCCAAGGGAACATCGCTTCATATCGGGGCGCAAAATTTACACTTTGAAGACAATGGAGCATTCACAGGTGAAATCAGCGGCGTTATGCTGAAGGAGCTAGGTGTGGAGTATGTCATTATTGGACATTCGGAGCGCAGAGCTTATTTTGCTGAAACAGACGAAATTGTCAATAAAAAAGTGGCTGCTGCCTTCAAACATGGCTTAACACCAATCGTTTGTGTGGGCGAGAAGCTGGAGGAAAGAGAAGCCGGGCAAACGAAGGAAGTATGCAAGGTGCAAACCGAAGCTGCTTTCCAAAACATCAGTGCTGAGCAGGCTGCAAAAGTCGTTATTGCCTACGAGCCTATCTGGGCTATTGGAACCGGTAAATCCTCAACAGCTGAAGATGCTCAAGATGTCATCGGCTATATCCGTCAGCTGGTTAGCGGACTTTACGGGACTGAGACTGCTGAAGCGGTGCGCATTCAATACGGTGGCAGCGTTAAGCCAGCTAATATTGCAGAATACATGGCTCAAACGGATATCGACGGAGCGCTTGTAGGGGGAGCCAGCCTGGAGCCTTCTTCCTACATTCAGCTTGTGGAAGGGGCGAAGTAGGATGTCCAGACCGAAACCGGTAGCATTGATTATTCTTGACGGCTTCGGGCTTCGCTCGGAGGTGCAAGGGAATGCGGTAGCCTTTGCTAACAAGCCAAACTATGATCGTTATTGGTCGACTTTTCCCCATACGACGTTAACGGCTTGCGGAGAAGCGGTCGGACTGCCCGAAGGACAGATGGGAAATTCCGAGGTCGGGCATTTAAATATTGGTGCGGGCCGTATTGTATATCAGGATTTGACGCGTATTTCGAAGTCGATTCGTGACGGGGATTTCTATGATAATGAAACACTGATTGGCGCCGTAAGGCATGCCAAGACAAACGGCAAAAAGCTGCATTTATACGGGCTGCTCTCAGATGGCGGAGTTCACAGCCATATTGACCATTTGTTTGCGCTGCTTGATCTGGCGAAGAAGGAAGAGCTGGAGGATGTCTACATCCATGCCTTCCTGGACGGTCGTGACGTAGCGCCAGATTCCGCGAGAGGCTATGTGGAACGTCTGATAAAGAAAATTTCTGAGGTTGGCGTGGGTCAAATAGCAACGATTCAAGGCCGTTATTATGCGATGGACCGTGATAAGCGTTGGGAGCGTACGGAGAAATCCTACCGCGCGATGGTGTATGGCGATGGCCCGCATTATACAGATCCGCTGAGAGCTGTCGTTGAATCTTACGAGAAATCTGTTTTTGATGAGTTTGTGATGCCGACGGTTATTGTAGATGCCTTCGATAAACCGGTAGGCTTGGTAGAGAGCGAAGATGCAGTAGTTTTCTTTAACTTTCGTCCGGATCGGGCGATCCAGCTTTCCCAAGTGTTTACGAATGAAGATTTCCGCGGGTTTGACCGCGGAGCTCATCCGCCGAAAAATTTGTACTACGTGTGCCTGACACTGTTCAGCGAAACGGTCGGGGGCTACGTTGCTTACAAGTCGCGAAATCTTGACAATACGCTTGGTGAAGTGCTGGTGCAGAACGATCTGAGGCAGCTGCGTGCAGCTGAGACGGAGAAATATCCGCATGTCACGTTCTTTTTCAACGGTGGACGCGATGAGCCGTTCCCTGGGGAGACGCGTATTCTTATTCCTTCACCAAAAGTGGCAACCTACGACCTCAAGCCAGAGATGAGTGCCTATGAGCTTGCCGATGCGGTAGTTCAGGAGATCGAAGCTGAGCGTCAGGACGTGATCATTATGAACTTCGCCAATCCGGATATGGTAGGGCATTCCGGGCTGCTGGAGCCTACCGTGAAAGCAATCGAAGCTACGGATGTTTGTCTGGGCCGGGTGGTTGAAGCGATTCTTGCCAAAGGTGGAGTGGCTTGCATTACGGCTGACCACGGCAATGCAGACGTTGTGACGAATCCCGATGGCAGCCGGAACACGGCACATACTACCAATCCCGTTCCTTTCATTGTTACAGCCAATCATGTTACACTAAGAGATGGCGGTATTTTGGCTGACATTGCTCCAACTATGCTGGATCTGCTTGAGCTTGGAGTTCCTGCGGAAATTACTGGAACAACCATTATAAAGAGATTGCAGGCAAATTAACTATTGTTAGTACTTACAAACTTAACAAACAGCTAAAAAGTTATTATAAGCATGCATTTAACACGCATCTTAGTAAAAAATTTCGAATAATAATGAAGGGGTGTATATGCAATGAGTACAATTTCTGATGTTTACGCACGCGAGGTTCTGGATTCCCGGGGGAATCCGACGGTTGAGGTAGAGGTTTATTTAGAATCAGGAGCGATGGGTCGTGCTATCGTGCCTTCTGGAGCCTCCACAGGCGCTTATGAGGCCGTAGAACTTCGTGATGGAGATAAGAGTCGTTATTTAGGTAAAGGCGTCCTGAAGGCCGTTGAGAACGTCAACGAAATCATTGCTCCTGAGATCATCGGTCTGGATGCACTGGATCAAGTCGGCATCGACCAAAAAATGATCGAGCTGGACGGAACTCCAAACAAAGCCAAGCTGGGCGCTAATGCAATTCTGGCTGTATCCATGGCAGTTGCACGTGCTGCAGCTGATGCTCTGGATGTACCTTTGTATGTATACTTAGGCGGATTCAACGCCAAAACGCTTCCTGTGCCGATGATGAACATCGTAAACGGCGGCGCGCATGCGGACAATAACGTGGATGTTCAAGAATTCATGGTACTGCCAGTTGGTGCTCCTAACTTCAAAGAAGCGCTGCGCATCGGTACTGAGATTTTCCATAGCTTGAAAGCTGTACTTAAAGAACAAGGCCTTAACACAGCGGTAGGCGATGAGGGCGGATTCGCTCCAAACCTTAGCTCCAACGAAGAAGCAATCAAAACGATCATTGTTGCCATTGAACGTGCAGGCTACAAGCCGGGCGAAGATGTATTCCTTGGTATGGACGTCGCTTCTACGGAATTCTACAAAGACGGTAAATACCATCTGGAAGGCGAAGGCAAATCATACACTTCTGCTGAATTCGTGGATTTACTTGCTGAGTGGGCCGATAAATATCCGATTATCACCATTGAAGATGGCTGCTCCGAAGACGACTGGGATGGCTGGAAGCTGCTGACCGAGAAGCTTGGCGGCAAGGTTCAACTGGTAGGAGACGATCTGTTCGTAACGAACACAGAGCGTTTGTCCACGGGTATCGAGCAAGGCATCGGCAACTCCATCTTGGTAAAAGTGAATCAAATCGGAACGTTGACTGAAACCTTTGATGCTATTGAAATGGCTAAACGCGCAGGCTACACAGCTGTTATCTCCCATCGTTCCGGCGAGAGCGAAGACAGCACGATTGCTGACATCGCCGTAGCTACCAATGCAGGACAAATCAAGACAGGTGCACCTTCCCGTACGGACCGCGTTGCGAAATACAACCAATTGCTTCGTATTGAAGATGAACTGTCCAGTGTTTCCAAGTATGCGGGCAAGTCAGCATTTTATAATCTTAAATCATTTAAATAATCTTTAATTAATCTTTCTTCGAGAGGGGGGATGAGGTTTGGGCAATTGGGTGAAAACTATCTTGTTTTTGATAGGCTCCGCTTTGCTGACACACCTGGTCCCCTCTTCTTTTTTTCGCAATTTGGATACGATGGTCCATGAATTCGGCCATGCCATCATTACTTTGGCGCTCTCTGGAAATGTAATGTTTATTGAGCTCTACGCCGATCATAGCGGAGTTACTTATTCCACTATTACGAAGTCATGGTCCATTTTTCCGATTGCGCTTTCCGGGTATATGACCGCCTCGCTGTTCACCTGGTACTTGTTTGCCGCGTATGCCAAAGGTCGGCAGCGGCAGGGACTGATAGTAATCACACTGCTGGCAATAGTATCCTTGGTGCTATTCGTAAGGAATTCGTATGGTGTGACCTTTTTAGGCGGATTTATTGCTTTGAACGTAATTGTGATGCTGCTTACCAAGGCCCAGTGGATCCGAAATTTTTATTATTTGCTGCTTGCCTTTCTTTGTTTGGAGGAGTCCGTTTTTGGCCCGTTTTCTTTGATGGTCTATGCCTGGTCTGATCCTAACAAAGCGGGTGACGCTTCAATTCTCAGCAATTACACGGGATTGCCCGCGATACTGTGGGCTGGTTTGTTCACTCTATTTGCCCTTTGGTGTGCCAAGCAAGCGGTCCAAGCCTTTCTTGGCCGGCATAAAAGCAAGAGGGCCTACAGGGCCCCGGTTCCTTCTTATCGGGAGTGATTGGGAAGCATGCATGAAACTAAAGTGGATTGTTCACATAATTTCTGACAGGGCTAGTTTGCTTGAGTGGGGCTATATTGGGGACAATGTTGAGGCCATGTTTTCAGGAGTGTGTAATTAATTTGCATATGAAATGCAGCGTAATGCAGTGATGGTGCAGATCAGATGTAAACGAAAAACATGGGAATGCAGGCTGAATGCCAGCTGAATACAAGCTGGATACAGGCTCATCCTTGTAAATTTAAGCGTTGTATGGTAAAATACTCATGCTGATTCATTCGGCAAGTACAGGCAATTGGGGTGCTCACATGGAAATAGCGACGAAGATTTTATTAATTATAGCTTCTATTGGAATGATTGCTGTTGTTCTTCTTCAAAAAGGTAAAAGCGCAGGGTTGTCGGGGGCGATTTCCGGTGGTGCTGAGCATCTGTTCGGTAAACAGAAGGCTCGTGGATTGGACCTATTCTTATCAAGGCTTACGATGGGACTTGCAACGGCGTTTTTCATTCTCTCGATTGTTGCAGCTTACGTAGTTAAACAGTAGCACATAAAACTATGACAGCAGGGAAATCCTATTCCTGCTGTTTTTATTTTTATTTAGTTATAACTGTGTGTAGAATTTGGCGATAATGATTAATAAGATATATGGATTGAAGCGAATGGACGGGTTGGTATGGGCATGTGTGGAGCGCCTGTATAGCTGGCCTCGCATTCTTTTGACCTGAGTCATCAGATTTACCTGTGCGTATATCAAGGCGCCTATCCGTAATGAGTGAGGAAACAAACAAACCGGGGAAAGCCCGGAAAACAAACACGAGAAACAAACAAGAAGGTGGAAAAATTATGGTAACTAAATCTGAGGTTTTATCTTTTATCAGGGATACCGCTTATAAGCCGATGACTTATCAGGAGCTGGAAAAGCATTTTGCAATTGAAGGTGCCTCTGAATTTAAAGCATTTCTAAAAATATTAAATGAGCTTGAGCAGGAAGGGCATGTTCTTAGAACACGCAATGATCGCTATGGAGTTCCGGAGAGAATGAATTTGATCCGCGGTAAACTGCAGGCGCATGCCAAGGGCTTTGGTTTTCTGATTCCTGAGGATCGGGAGCATCCGGACGTTTACGTCCATGCTAACGACATGAACACAGCAATGAACAACGATATTGTTCTGGTTCGTATCACTGTTAAAAGTCAGGCTGGAGGCAGGCTTGAAGGGGAAATTGTGCGTGTAGTGACGCGTGCGAATACGAAGCTGGTGGGTCTTTTTCAGAATCAGGACAGCTATGGCTTTGTAGTGCCTGATGACAAGCGTATTGGCAGAGATATTTTTATCCCTAAGGAAGCTTTTCATGGTGCTGCGGATGGGCAGAAAGTAGTTGTGAATATTGTCCATTATCCGGAGGGCCGCGCTGCTGCAGAGGGTGAAGTTGTCGAGATTCTCGGTCACAAGGACGACCCAGGTGTGGATATTCTTGCTATTATCCGTAAATTCCAGCTTCCCGAAGCTTTTCAAGATGAAGTGGTTGCTGAAGCAGAAGCTGCGCCCGATGCGATAACGGAGGAAGAAATAAAAGGCCGCAAGGATTTACGCAATAAGCGAATCGTTACGATCGATGGTGAGGATGCCAAGGATCTGGATGATGCCGTGAACGTGGAAAGGCTGCCTAATGGGAACTATTTGCTGGGCGTGCATATTGCGGACGTGGGCTACTATGTAAAGGAAGATTCGGCACTAGACCGGGAAGCATATCATCGCGGCTGCTCCGTGTATTTGGTGGACCGTGTGATTCCCATGCTGCCGCATCGTTTGTCCAATGGCATATGCTCCCTTCACCCAAAAGTGGACAGGCTGACTTTATCCTGTGAGATGGAGCTTGATGCGCAGGCAAATGTGGTTCGGCATGATATTTTTACAAGTGTGATTCGTACAAGTGAACGCATGACATACACGAATGTGCGTAAGCTGGTGTCTGATGAAGAGCTGGAGCCGGATCCAGAGCTTTTTGAACGGTATGATTATTTACTTGAAGATTTTCGTACTATGAAGGAACTTGCGCTGCTGCTGCGTGGAAGACGGATGAAGCGTGGGGCTATTGATTTTGATTTTGATGAGTCTAAAATTTTGGTGGATCCTGACGGGAAGCCGACTGAGATTATTAAAAGAGAGCGTTCCATCGCGGAAATGATGATTGAGGAGTTTATGCTTGCTGCCAATGAGACGGTTGCTGAGCATTTTCACTTCCTTAAGGTGCCTTTCCTGTACCGGATCCATGAAGATCCTGATCCAGAAAAGCTGATTCATTTCATGGAATTTATTACGAATTTTGGCTATGTGGTGCGCGGCAAGGGTAACACTGTACATCCACGGGCTTTGCAAACTTTGCTTGAAGAGATCAAAGGCAAGCCGGAGGAGCCAGTTATTAGTAAGGTGATGCTGCGTTCTATGAAGCAGGCGCGTTATGATGCTTTGAGCTTGGGTCACTTTGGGCTTTCAGCGGAGTTTTATTCCCACTTCACTTCTCCAATTCGCCGGTATCCCGATCTTATTATTCATAGGGTAATCCGTGAAATTATTGAGAATGGCATTATGTCCGATAAGCGCCATGACTACCTGGCTTCGAGGATGGATGATATTGCCCGTCAATCGTCTGAACGTGAGCGTGTCGCTGTTGAAGCGGAGCGGGAGACAGACGCACTTAAGAAGGCAGAGTTTATGCTCGATAAAATCGGGGAGGAATTCGAAGGCATTATCTCCGGTGTGACCAATTTCGGTATTTTCGTCGAGCTCGACAATTCCGTTGAGGGCCTGATCCGTCTTAGCGATTTGACAGACGATTATTATCATTATCATGAGATGCAACATGCTCTCATTGGCGAGCGCACCTCCAAGGTTTTCCGGATCGGCGATGAAGCCAAGGTGCGCGTAGCGCGAGTGAATGTAGCTGAACGTACGATCGACTTCGATATGGTCGGAATGAAATCGCGCAGCCATAAGGTCAGCTTCGTCGGCGGTGGCCGTTCTTCTGGAGCAGGCGGCCGTGCTGGCGGTAAGCCGTCCGGCGTTGGTTTTGCCGGGGCCGGAGGCAAGAAGAAGCCTGGCAAAGGGGCGATGGTTGCGCCGAAGGCCAAGGCTCAAGGCGGCAAAAAGAAGAGCCGCCGGGGTGCTATTTCGCTGGGAAGCGCAGCTCCAGCGGCTGGTTCAGGCACCGCAGGCGCGAAGCGCGGCAGCGGTGGTGGCGGAGCGCCCGCACCTGCGGCAGCGGGCGGGCTGGATTGGGCGAGCAGCGTGAACGCGCTCGCTAAGGGTGGCCGCCGCCGCGGGCAGGGCGGTGGTGTTGGCGCCGGCGGAGCCGGGGCTGGGGCTGCGCCGAAGAAGCGGCGGAAGTAGGCGGCGCTGCCGCCGTTAGTGCGGTGGGCGCTGGCCCGCCCGCTGGGGCGGGGGCGACGCCGCTGGGCGGCCGGACGCGAGGAGGCAAGCCACGCGTGAGCGGAGGGTGGTGACACCGCCGTTTGCGTGGTGTTGCGGCTAGGCTACACACGTTCTGTAGCTCTATTCCCTTCGGGCGCTATCTAAAGTGGTGCTCAGAAAGGTTGAACAATCGAACTGTACTTGCTGGCTTTGATGCGTTGCATTGATTTGCATTTCAGGCGTGCCAGTGGCTGTTGGCTGGCATGGAGACGGCAGTTTGGTGTCTCGTTGGTCTTTATGTAGTGCTGTCTCTTGCTGCTGTTAGTTTGCTATATCTCACCTTTTTGCCGCTATCTTTTCTCCTATCTTAGAAACTTCAAATAAACTCCAGACAGTGACTATGGGTAAATTGTGAGCGAACAAAGGGAGCTGCCTTGATTTCTTGCCTTGAAGTTGGTACAATAACTTCACTTAGGCGGGAAGGGGTGTTCTCACGTGGCAACCAAGAAAGCAGATGGTAAAGTGCTGGCCCAGAACAAGAAAGCCTCGCATGATTACTTTATCGAAGATACATTCGAATGCGGTCTAGTGCTAACTGGCACGGAGATCAAGTCCTTGCGGTCGGGTAAAGCGAACCTATCCGATAGCTTTTCGACGATTCGGAATGGAGAGGCTTTTGTACACAATATGCATATTAGTCCATTTGAGCAAGGCAACCGCAGTAATCCTACCGATCCTACTCGGGCACGCAAGCTGCTGCTCAAAAAGGTCGAGATCAGGAAGCTGCTCGGTCTTGCTAAGCAAGAAGGTTATACCTTGGTTCCACTCAAGGTGTACATCAAGAATGGATATGCGAAGCTGTTAATAGGTGTGGGTAGAGGGAAGAAGCAATTCGATAAGCGAGAAACCGCAGCTAAAAAGGATGCACAGCGCGATATCCAGCGTGCTCTCCGTGAGAAGCAAAAGGTCGCTCGGTAAGAATTGGACAGCTTTAGAAGGTGCAAGCTGGCTGAGTATGGATTAGCTGAAAAGCATATGGTATGGAAAACCTGAGCTTCCAGTAATGAATGTGTTCTATATGCAGTGATTTGTGTTATACTTAATTAGTAGCAACAGTAACAAGTGGCAATCTTGACGATCTATTCGGCTCGAGTAGTAGTCCGTTACACTCAACTTCGTAAATAGTAAGTTTACGAAGCTTTACTTTCTATCGGAAAGTATCCTGGGGGCGTTTATGGATTCGACGGGGATAGTTTGGGCATGGGTTGCGGGTAGTGGGGACGCGTCCGCTTTATCAACGCTAAAGCCTATTAAATGGCAAAACACAAAACAACTACGCTTTAGCAGCCTAAGAAACTGTTGGCGTGCTCCTACCTAGCATCGCCCATGTGACTGGGATAGGGGCTCAACTATAGTGGGATACGCCGTTTGGTCTCCGCCTGGGGTCGAACGGAGGAAGACAATCAGGCTGACCCAACGAGTAGTCGGTTACAGGACGACTCTCGGGTGACATCAAAACTGTAACTACACCCGTAGATGTCTGTGTTGCGATATTTTCGGACAGGGGTTCGACTCCCCTCGCCTCCATTAGTATCATTAAAAAGAGCACCTTATAAGGTGCTCTTTTTGCGTTCTAATTCATCAAAGAAGAATACACATCTCAAGGTAAGTAGTTGATACATGCTTTCTTTTAAAACGAATGCACCAGAATGTTGACGCAAGTTTTTATATATGTGAATAGTGCTTTTTAATACATTGTGTGTAATTTTAGACCTTGACAGAGAACAGGGGATTAACGTAATTTTAAAGATAATTTCAAGGAATGGCTAGTTAGGTCAGAGGAGGATGAAATTGAAGTGGCAGCTAATTGGTGGTTGGCTCTCATTATTATGGTTGTGCTAAACGGAATTTTGGTTTGGAATTTTTTAGTAGGGCTTGAACCCATAAGCCGCAGGGCCAAAAAGTGGTTTTTTATTGTTGTGAATGTTATTGGGCTCGTTCTGGCTGTCTCTCAATTTTTCTGGATGGATTTCTAGACTTTAGAATTTCTGATCCACGATTCGCCTCATAAATAACAGAAGGGCCTCAGCATTGAGCTGAGACCCTAAAAAGGACTTTCCGTAATGGTATTTACAGGTACCTGCTTGAAAAGCTGCAAAGTTCGAAAAACCAAGATTATCTTGACTTATTGGCAATTACTGACCTGCTCATTGATGGGCCTTTCCAGAAAGAGCGTTTGAATACAAGCCGTCCTTGGGTGGGTTCGTCCAATCAGCGCTATCATTTTCTAACAGAGCGGTATCTTCATCTTAAAGAACGATTAACAGATATACCAAATAGGTTAGAGGTACGTCTTACCCCTGATGGTAGAGTTATGGTTAACGGCTTAGCAGAAGTTGGGGACTTGGAGGATCTATTTGGAGGGCTGCTTGGAGGTATTTCGCTTGTTTGTAACCTGATGGCTATCACAGAACTACCATTTGGAAGCCCGACTGGCTAAAAAGAATGTGATGCAAGAATCCATGGATAAGGCAAATTAGAAATAGCTGACTAGTTGTGGAAAAGTCAACAGAGCCATCAGCCAGTAATCTGGTTGGCGGCTCTCTAATTTATGATAATAACGTAGTTATTAAACAGGTCATTTGGTTCACAGTACACTTTCCGAAATGAAACGGCATATCTCGGAAACATTGGCGTTGCCTACGAACTCAAACTTCACTTTGCCTAATCCTGAAAACCATAATTCCAGTTCGCTGTCCAGATCTAGTGTGCCGGCAGTCTCCACCGAATAGGCTTGAATCTTGGAATAGGGCAAAGAAGTGAAATCCTTCTTTTTCCCGGTAATCCCCTGTACATTAATCGCAATAATTCGCTTATCCGTGAATACCACCCCGTCCCTGATGCTCTGGTAGGTTTCTAGGATTTTTTCTCCTGTAATTAATAATTGGTTAATATGCGTGGAAAAAGCATTATTATCGACTAAGCGAAGCTTGATGAAGGATGCATTCTTGAAATCGATCACGTTTACACTCCTTTACGGTGGGATGGCTGATTATATCATAAAATTTGGAAGTTGTATATGATGGCGCAGCCAATCTTTTCATTGCGTGAATCGTGGGTTGGAAATATAATAATTTTTAATAGTTTAATAGGGGAAATATGGAAGTGGTTAATGGGGTTTGAGATTTATGTATACGACCGGGCCCGTTCGTCCGTCCGCTGAGTTTCAAGAGCATTTATAGGGACTGGATTTGATAATCAGGGAGGGAAGAATGACAATGGTGGGAGGAAGCGCTTACATAACGATCTATATGGTAAGGCATGCTGAATCACCTTTTGTTTTTGGACAAGAACGAGCACGCGGTCTTTCGGCAAAAGGTCTTCTTGATGCCAGGCGAGTGGCAGAGAGGGCCAACCTCAGCACAGAATGGTTCATTCAGCTGTTCAAGCGTGAAACCGGTTTGACGCCAAAGCAATATGCCGGAGTCATTCGTTTCCAGCGGGCGGTAGACCATCTTCGCTGCAAGCCTGAGGGTGACGGTCAGGAGACGGAATTGACTTGCGGGTACTATGACCAATCGCATTTTATTCGGGATTTTCGCTTGCGTACCGGCATGACCCCTACGGAAATGCTGCGTCGCGACGATATTGTATTTAATCACGTTCCCGTTAAAACAGATCAGTCTCCCATCTAAACATTTCATGAATCTATTGTTAGTCCATGGACAAATTTGGCGCGTTTTAGGCCGCTTTCGGCGGCTTCGATCGTGCTCCATCGATAGCATAGTTTTGCGGTATCCGTTTGGCCAAGGAAGGGAAATGAAAGCCGTAACCTAGAGTTGACATTTTGTCATACCATATCGTTTGTCATTTTGAAGAACGCGAGCGTCCATTCGATGACAATACAAATAGTCACTGAGTACCGGCGGTCATGCCAGTGCCCTGCGACTGTTTGGTGCGTATTGAATCAAGCAACTTAGTTCATTGGGTTTCCTCGTCGGCAGAGGGACCGTAGAAGCCCGGCACAGGAATATCGAGAAGCCGCAAGTACACTCCGAGCTGGGCCCGGTGGTGGATCATGTGGCTTAATCCGAAGGTGCGGAACGCAATTGCCCGCGGCTGGCGGAGGATGATGTGGTCACCGTGGCGCAGCGTCCATTCCTCTCCGAGCGTTTTCTCATCACATTCGGTGATCAGCTTTTCCAGCTTGTCGACGTTTGCGTCGAACTCTTCAAGAACGCGTCTTTCCAAAGCGTCCCGCCGCTGCGGCTCGGTAGAAAGATCGAACTCAGGGTACTGAAAAATCGCGATTTGCCAGTTCAGCAGGTTGATCAGGTGCGTTGCCAGCCCGCCAACCGTCATTGATTTCTCGTGCGGCTTCCATGCCATATGCTCCTCGGGCAAGCGTTCCAGAATGGGCCATCTATCCCTTGATCGTCGTAGAAAAAGTATGAATTTCTTGTAGCCGCGCCTGCTAAAGAGATTCTTTTTCCAGCATCTCCATTTCTTTCACTGCTTTCGAAGCTTTTTTGCCAATTTTGTACGATTTGGCTGCCTTGACGCTTTTGGTGGCTTTAAACAATTTTATGGATTTGAGTGATTTTAATGTTTTCAAGGATTTCAATCCTTTTAGAGCTTTAACCCCGGTTAATGAACCAATTCCGACAACTGCCTCCATAAACTGTGTGATGGAAAACGATGTCCCCACAGCTAATATACTTAACCATTGTTCCTTGAAAAACGTTCGGATATCTTTGGCCGCAAAGAACAGCACAACTAACTCAATAATGAAAAACCATAGGATATAGTGTGCCACGGCTTCGAACGGCGCTTTGATTTCTTTGGAAACAGAAGTGAAGCCTAGAATGGTGACAAGGACGAGATATAAAGAGAGTATAAAAGATACAATCAGATACCACTTTTTATAATAACTGCGTTCCATCGCTGTTCCTCCCGTATAAAATCAGAATTAGTGTAGCATGTCCAGGGGAGATTAACCAGTATACTTGTGGCAGATAGGGTCCAGAAGTGCGGAAAGCATTCTATGATTTTTGAAGTTGAAGAAAACAGAGGAAATTGAGCTTTGTGCCGCGAGAGGATGGATGGATGTGAATAGATCGTGGACGCGGATCTCCGGGATTTCTTTGGGACGGTCCACCACGAACCGTTGATCGATAGGATTGCGGGAAAACTGCACGATCCGTTTGAACGAGCGGACGGAGGAAGGCTCAAGCCGACCTCCTTCGACTCTACACGGAAGTACGGGACACTGGAAACCGGAAAGGCCAAACAAAAGGAGAGTGGGAACCGGTGCGTTCGTATGAAGAGCAGAGACAGCAGAAAATCTCACAAGAGAGCTTGCGGTAAAAAGAAACGGTGAAGCCGTCAGGGTATGCCGGAGCGCCGAGTTCTTCGTCGGCACAAGTCACCCCTCCCGCTCGCGATGACTAGTACGACCCTACTCGATCAAAAGATCATAATAATGGAATGCATAATGTATGTATAACGTTCGAGTTATACATACTATATAAGTGATAAAAACATTAAAAAATGGAGGATATATAGTGGAAAACACAGCTGAAATTAGATTAACCTCTACAGAAACGTCTCACCTTTGGAGCGGTTACTTGTTTGAATCTTTAGTACACCATATGTGTATTTGTTTTGTTAATCACATTCAAGATGATGATATAAAAGAGTTTTATGAAATTTGCCTTACAATATCCAAAGATCATGTCAATGGAATCACGTCAATTTTAAAACAAGAAAACTTCCCGATCCCACGTGGTATTACTTCTGAGGATATAAATCCCAATGTGCCACGATTATTTTCGGATGTATACATGTTAAACTACGTTAAAAATATGGCGAAGTTTGCTTTAACAATAATTGTAATTGCTTATGGAGAATCCAGTCGAGACGATGTTAGGAAGTTATTAAAAAAACATCTAGATGACTTGGAAATGGTTGATCAAAAGGCAACAGAATTACTACTTGCTAAAGGTATTTATTCTTATCCACCGTTCATACCAGTACCTAAACAAGTGGATTTTGTAAAAAAACAAAATTTTCTAACTGGATTCTTTGGTAACAAAAGACCTTTATCAGCTATTGAAATTAGGCAGCTTTTTCATACTGCGCTACAAAATGCGCTCGGAAAAGCAATGTTAATGGGATTTAGTCAAGTTGCAAAATCTAAAGATATTCGTAATTATTTTGAAAAAGGCAAGGAAATTTCCAACAAGTTTTACAAAGAGGTTACTGATGTTTTAAATGATGAAGACATTTCTATTCCTTCTACATTTGATGGGGAAGTATTTGATACAACCGAGCCTCCTTTTTCGGATCGATTAATGTTACTTCATGTACTGATATTAGGTTCTTATGGAATTGGCAATTATGGAATGGGGTTAGGAACCATTCATAGACGAGATTTGGCAGCCCTGTTTGCTCGCATGATGGCTGAATCAAGTTTATATTCGGAAGACGGAGCAAATATTATGATTGAAAATGGTTGGTTAGAACAACCTCCTCTGGCGCCAAACAGAGAAGCTCTGGCAAATATTTAGGGAGGACATGACATGGAATGGAAAAACTTTTATGGAGCATCGCCCTTCCTGGATTTGGCCAAATACTCAATGGGAAGTATTTCAAAGGGATTTTGTTTATTGCGGTGGAACTTTTAATCAATGTGCAATCAAACTTTAACCAAGTGATTCTTTTAAGTTTTAACGGAGATATTCAAACGGCAGTTCATCGTGCAAATTACCAGTGGTTAATGTTTTATCCTTGTCTTTACTTCTTTGCTATGTGGGATGCCTATAAAGATGCGGGAGGAGAAAAATCACCGTATTCATTTCTCCCTTTTGTCTGTACAGCTTATTTTGTGACAGTTGGATTAATCTACTCATCAAGTTTTAAACTTTACGGCATTTTATTGGGTCCTATTTGGTTACCTATTTTATTTGTACCAATAGGTATAGGGGTTGGTTTGCTAACCAAGTATGTCGTCCTTAAGTTAAAAAGTTGTTGACATAGGACAGACGGTTTGAGATTGAACTTATAATTTCAGACCATAATCCCCCAAATAAATTGGGGGAATTGTTCGCATTAAAATTTTTTTATTATGAGCTTTACGGTATCATCATAACTGGATTGGGATGCTGGAGCCTGACTATTCCGGAACAAATATTCGTTATATCGAGCAGAATTACAGTCTTGGCGAGCTATCTCTTGACAAGCCAAAGCTGACATTGATCTATATGGCAGAGCAGCTCGGTTTATCGCCTTATATGATTTCCAAACATATACATATAGATTTACAGGATTTCATAAATAGAAAAAGAATCGACCATGTGATTAAGTTGTTAGCCGAACCAGCGTATTCCGTAAGCCAAATAGCAGTGATACTGGGTTTTTCTTTAAACTTGTTAGGTTTACGCGCTTGACTTAGCTAAGCTGCTTTTCACTTCTTCTCTGTGAGAGCGCATGTGGGATATGCCGAAGAAGGTGGCGGCTGTCGTGGCAGCAAGGATAACGCCAGTTGCTCCGATCCAACTGATGGAGGTAAGCGATGCTTGCTGAACAACGATACCGCCAAGTCCGGCACCGGCTGCCATACCCAGTTGAAGCACAGAGCTGTTCAGACTAAGCATAATGCCGGAAGCCTCCGGAGCCAGTGTCATTAAATGATATTGCTGAGTAGGGCCGGATGACCAAGCTGTGAATGCCCAAAACATAAGTAGTGGGAACACGAGGAAAGGCGTGTGCCCTGCTAGTGAAAGCAGTACAAGTGCAATCGTATGGAACAGCATCCCGCCAACTAACGTACGAGGTGCTCCCCATTTATCGGTGCTGTAGCCCCCGAACTTCGAGCCGAACAAGCTGGCGATACCAAAGGCGAAGAGAGCGATGCTCACACCCTGCTCGCTTAACTTGGTTACAGTCAGCAGGTATGGTGAAATATAGGTGTAGACGATGGAGTAACCGCCGATCCACATGAAGGTAACTGCTAACGCGATCACAATTTTTGGCTGCTTGAATAGAGCGAGCTGCTTGCTAATGGGTACAGGCTCCTCACCATCTGATCGGGGAATAGTCATTAAAATGATGAATATAGCGAATAGACCAAGAAGGCCAATCCCCCCGAAAATTAGCTTCCAGTCATAAGCAGAAGCTGCAAGCCTGCCGAGAGGCACGCCAATGATCAAGGAAGTACTAAAGCCCATAACGAGCGTTGCAATCGCACTTCCTTGTTTGCCTGGAGCAGCAAGCTTTGCAGCCACTGTCAATGCGGTAACGACGAATACGCCAGTGCTAAGTGCTAGAACGACCCGTGACACTAATAAAAACGCAAAGCCTGGCAAGGCGACGGCAATCAAATTGCCTACCGCAAAAACACCAAGTGCATAGAGCAGCAGCTGTCGTCTCTCCATACGTGCCGTGACAGCCATGAGGATCGGGGTACCGAATGCATAAGCCAGCGAAAACACGGTAATCAATTGACCCGCGGCTGATAACGAGACGCCTACGTCTGCAGCCACCTTATCTAAAATGCCCGCAATAATAAACTCGGACGTCCCAACTAAAAAGCTGATTATTGCCAGCATATAAATTTTCCAAACGTTCGACATACCAGTAAAGCTCCTCTCTCAAATCCGATGTTTTTATATTTCTAAATATATAGAAATAAAGGTGAAAAAAATTACTCCAACAAATAAGGCGCGTACTTTTGCGCCATTTCGCGGTTTACACTGTAGTAGATATACGTGCCGTCCTTGCGGAGATTAAGCAATCCGCACTCCGTCAATTGCTTCAAGTGGTGAGAAAGCGTTGAACCAGCCACGGATTCCAGCTTAGCTCCAATATCGGAGCAGCACAAATTTTTCTCCTCCGTAAGAAGAAGAGCAATTTTGATTCGAGTGGGCTCCCCTAGCGCTTTGTATACTTTAACAGCTTGATTTACGTCCGCAATCTCTTCTAGCATAGTAAATTCACCTTTTTCCAATCACGTTATTTCTATATGTGTAGAAATAAGATATCATGTCTGTTTTAAAAAGTAAATAGGTAGGATTCGGAATATTTATATTTCAGATACTTGAAGTTGGTCATCGTTACATTGAGGAAGTAAGGAGGTCGTTGACATAATTGCAAACGAGAATGATTATCATATATAATGTTGGTGGAGCCGATTAGATAACTCGTCTGTTTTGCCAAATAATCGATAGACGTTGCTACCAATAGTAAAGGTTGCGTGAGTCCAATGAATCAGAATGACCATTTGCGATTATGGAAAACTGCCTCCATCCGAGTGTTAGATATACGTTATACCCTGATGAATAAAGGGGAAGAGCTTCGTTCCTACCGCTTGCCGGCAAGCAGTTTTCTCTATTCGGTTCGAGGCAAAGCGCGTGTAATATTGGACGGCAAGATGCATGAACTGGAGCGTTATCATGTGTTACATAGCGGAAGAGGCGGATGTATCGACATCAACCGTGTAGGGGATGAGTTCGAATATTATTTAATTCTCTATAAAGCGAAGATGTCTTTGCCCATTCGTCATACCCTGTTGGAGTTGATGGAAACGAGCAATCCATTTCAAATGCAGTACGTTTTTGCACCATCCTATCCTATCAACTTGCTGGACAAGGTTCAAAAGATGTGCCAGGAATGGAATAAACAGGGGGAACTTGAACACTTCCATGTCAAAGGATTGTTTTATCAATTCGTATACGAGCTTTTGCGACAACAACAGGATTGGGAAATTCGTCACTACAAGCCCGACCTGGTGGACCAAGCCGTTTACTACATAGAGGAGAATTATAACTACCCTATTACATTGCATTCAGTTGCAGAAAAGTTCAATTACAGCATTTCTTATTTGGGTAAGCAGTTTAAGCGAAAGACCGGAAAGAGCCTGATCGACTACGTAATTCAAATAAGAATTCAAAAAGCGCAGAGCATGCTGTTAACGATAGATGCAACGCTGCAAGAGATTGCGGTAAGGGTAGGGTATGAAGATGTATCCTATTTCGTTCGTCTCTTCAAAAAATATAACGGCACCACCCCCAGCCAGTTCAAAATTCAGTATCAGAACAAAAGGCAGGTAGCAGATTATCCTATGATGAGGAGCAAATACTCTAATGATTGGGAATGGTTTTGGTGCTATATTGATAATGAATTTCATTATCATAATAAGAAAGAAGGAGACTTATCGATGGTTAAAGTAACAAAGCCCTCTATGCTAGCGACTCTATGCTTGTGTTTTGCTTTATTGCTTAGCGCTTGTTCAGGAGGGGCGGCAACGACGAATACGGGGGCGACAGAGCAGAGCGGGGCAAGTCAAGTGGTGGCAACGAATCCAATTAGCAACGCTTCCGAGACAAGAATATTTGTGGACGATTTGGGTAGCGAGGTTGAAGTTCCTGCGAATCCTAAACGAGTTGTTGTTGCGACATGGCACTACCCGGGTCACTTTCTGAGTTTAGGGATTACGCCGATTGGCGTTTTTGAGAATGCGAAGGAAAGCAAGTTTATAGGGGATCAAGTTAAGGATGCTGAATTACTGACACAAGAAAGCATTGAGCAAACTTTGGCGCTCAATCCGGATCTCATTGTTACGGATTCGACTAATCCGAATATTGACAAGCTGAAAGAAATTGCACCTACCGTTGTTTTCGATTTAACGAAGCGCACCAATCGCCTTGAAACACTTATCGACATCGGAAAGATTGTAGGCAAGGTTGACGAAGCGAATAAGCAAGTCGAGAATTGGGAGAAACGGCTTGCTAGCACAAAGAAAAGATTTGAAGAATTCGATTCCTCTCAAACCGTGAGTGTCATTGGTGATTACACAAAGGAATTGTATATTTACGGACCGAATTTCGGCCGTGGAACGGAAGTGTTGTATACGTCGCTCGGTTTGAAATACCCGAAAATATTAGAAGATCAGTTGAGTAAAACCGATGTGAGATACGTACAGCTTTCTGAGGAGCTGTTGCCCGATTATCTAGGAGATTACGTATTTATCTCGGGCCCAACAGAGGAAAGAAAGACGATTTTGGACGATCCGCTATATGCAACGTTACCTATCGTTAAGAATAAACGTGTTTATTATATTCATGAACCCTCGTTTTATTTCAGCGATCCAATTTCATTAAATGGGCAACTTGACTTTTTTGAGCGCATTTTGTTAGATGGCGCGAAGGAATAGTGCCTCCAAACCGAAGACATAGCGCCATGCATGGCTATTTTGATCAGGAGGAGGATTCGAGATGCATACGGAATTGTATGATGTAACGATTATCGGTGGTGGCCCGGCGGGACTTTTTTCTGCTTTCTATAGCGGTTTAAGAGGAATGAAGACCAAAATCATCGAGTTTCAGCCTTATTTGGGCGGAAAGGTCAACGTATATCCGGAGAAAATGATTTGGGATGTCGGGGGGCTGATGCCGATTCCCGGGGCTGCGTTGATTGAGCAGATGGTTCAACAAGGGGTGACGTTTGATCCAGATGTCGTATTGGGGGAAAAGGTCACATCGATCAATAAAAATGATGACGGTTTATTTGTCATTCGAACGGCAATGAGTCAAGCCCATTTTTCGAAAACAGTGATTTTAGCGATTGGCGGTGGTATTATAAAGCCGATTAAATTGGAACTGGAAGGTGCGGAGCGATTTGAAGTTGGCAATTTGCATTATGTCGTCAAATCTCTCGAACGTTTTAAGGAAAGAAACGTATTGATTTCCGGCGGTGGGAACTCCGCTGTTGACTGGGCCAACGAATTGGAGCCGATTGCGAAAAAAGTATACTTAACGTACCGGAAAGACATGCTGAAGGGACATGAAGCAGATGTCGCCCGTCTATTCGACAGTTCCGTTGACTGCCTGCTTAATACAACGATTGACAAACTGATTGCCGGGGAGAATCATGATAGCATCGAGAAGGTTGAGTTGGTCAATAACGAAGACGGCACTCGAATTGTGCTTAATGTGGATGATGTGATCATTAACCACGGTTATGAACGGGATAAAGAGCTGACATCAAAAAATAATCTAAATATTAAAATGAAGGACGAGTACTTTATTGACGGCAACCCGATGAGTGAAACATCGGTTCCCGGCCTGTTTGCAGCGGGGGATATTTTACATCATGAAGGAAAGCTTCACTTAATCGCAGGAGCGTTCCAGGACGCGGCCAATGCAGTCAACAAAGCCAAGCAATATATCGAGCCGGGGGCGGAGGAGACAGGAAGAGTTTCTTCTCATAATGAAATATTTAAAGAGAGAAATCAAAAACTGGTTAAACATTTGTATGAACAGCGAACCTAATGGTTGGAATCCATACTTAAGCTCTATCTGTGACCTTCGAGTTCGCTGGAAATTATGGACTAATTAGATGATCAGATCGTTGACTAACATCATCTGGTTGTCTCTTTATGATTTGCTGTTGAAGTGTTTCTCTGCGATCATTATTTTCTTGAAAGCGTTTCAGCCCAGTAGTACAATCATAATAATCCAATTTTGAAAGGAGCCTTATTCGATGACAAATTTGTTTACACCTGTGTCCTTCCCTGAAAACGCTGGCATTCCTTCCTCGGCGGTTCTTCGGTTTCTGGAGAGGATCGACCGGGAGCAGACATGTATGCATGGTTTTCTAGTGTTGCGGGGCGGGCAGATGGCCGCGGAAGGGTACTGGGCGCCGTTCACAGCGGATCGGAAGCACCGTATGTACTCTGTCAGTAAAAGCGTCGTCTCTCTTGCCGTTGGATTACTGATCGATGAAGGGAAGCTGCATTTGGAAGACCGGGCGACAACCTTTTTCAAGGACAAGCTTCCTGAACAGATTCATCCGTACCTTGCACAGACGACGATTCGAGACCTTCTCATGATGTCCACACCTCACAGCTCGAACTCGTATACGCGATATGACCCGGATTGGGCGGCAACCTTTTTCCAGAAGGAACCTTCCCATCCGCCGGGAACGATCTTTGCTTACGACACGGCGGCGACGGTCGTCCTCAACACGGTTGTGGAGCGGATCAGCGGAGTCCCGTTCCTTGAGTATATGCGTCCGCGACTGCTGGACCCCATTGGTTTCTCCCAAGATGCATGGTGCATTCAGACGCCGGAGGGCACGTCTTGGGGCGGGTCGGGGGTTATCTGCACCCTGCGGGATATGGCAAAGCTGGCGAATGTTTGTTTGAACGGCGGACGCTGGGATGGACAGCAGCTGATTTCCGAGACGTATATCCGGGAAGCGACGTCGAAACAAATCGACAACTCGATTAACGACAATAGAGGCTATGGATACCAGATCTGGATGGAGAGGGACGGCGGCTTCTCCTTCCGCGGGATGGGCTCGCAGTTTGCCTTCTGTTATCCGGAGAAAGATTTCATCTTCGCCTGCATTGCGGACACGCAGGGGGGTGGACCGACCGGTACCGGTATTGTCGATGCATTTCATGAGGAGCTGTATCCTTATATCGCGAATGCATCTTTACCGGAAGATCCGGAGACGAGCCGCCGGCTTCAGGAGAAGATTCGCCATCTCCGAGTATTGCCGCAGCGGGGAGCAGTAGACTCTTCCTATGCAAAGGAAATCAGCGGAAAATGGTACCGGATGAATGATAATCAGATGGGAATTTCGCGGATGCGGCTGGTATTCGAAGGGGACGAGGGCATCTGGGAATATGTGAATGCAACGGGGGAGCACAGGCTCCGGTTCGGCATTGGCAAGCTGGCAGAAGAGGCGTTCCCGGAGACGCATTATTTCGGGGAGCGGATCGGCACCCCGGTTGGGAGAGGGTACCAATGCCTGACTTCTGCGGCTTGGGTGGAAGAGCATAAACTGAATTTGCTCGTCTATATCACGGATGACTATTTCGGCACGATGAAGGCGACGTTTACCTTCAAGGGCGGTGATATTTCTGTATTTATGACGAAGGTGGCGGAATTTTTCCTGGACGAGTATGAGGGGTTTGCGGGCGGAACCGCCGAGATAACGGAAACGATTGTCTAAACAGGACTTGATCCGCGCATTATGGATACGGACATTGTCGTCATGAGCGATGTTACGAATCCCCTCTGTGGTGAAAGAGGAGCAGCTGTCGTCTACGGACCTCAGAAAGGTGCCGATTTCGAGATGATCGAACGTCTAGATCGGGGTATGGCTCACTTCGCGGACTGAATATAATAGACGCGGTGGTAAACCCGGTGCATCTTTAGACTGTTGAGAATGAAATGTCTCAGCAGTCTTTTTTTTAATTCCATTATTTCATTTTATGCCCATTTTAGGATTATTACAGGGTTGCGGCTATGGTATAATTGTTTAACATTCACGATCTCAAAATATCAACTGAATGGATGTGATGAGAGTTGAATTTAAACAATCTAAGAAAATATGTGGATCCAGTTATTCTGGACAGAGGACGGGATTATCTAAAGGGCGGCCACGTGCTTTCTATAGAGGAGATAGAAGATTTGGTGTACCGTGCTGAGGTGGAAGGAAGCGAGATTTATGAGGTACACATAGAGCTTGATGAAGAGGGCGAAGTTACATCATCCGAATGTGATTGTCCCTTTGATTTTGGACCTGTCTGCAAGCATCAAGTTGCCGTCCTGCTCAAGCTTCGGGATCATACAGCAGCGCTATCAGAATCTGAAACGAATGAACTGGACACGAATCCGAAAAAAAGCTTGAAGCAGCTGCTGGAAGTTGAGAGTAAAGAGAGCTTAGTTGCCTTACTGCTTTCACTCGCGGCTGATTCCGATGCTGTGGAACATCGAATCAAGCTTTTTACATCGAAAGTCGGTGGGGCCAAAGAGCTGGGAGCATGCAGAAGGCTGATTCGCTCGTACATCAATACTTATGCTGACCATCATGGTTTTGTTAGTTGGAGAAATGTTGACCAGGCAGTCCTAGGAGCAGAAATGGTAGCCAAAAAAGCCATAGAAACAGCAGAGAACGCAGAATGGGTTCGAGCTGTCGAGATTAACTTTTGTGTATTGGAGGAAATGGTAGATTTTCTTCAGGAAACAGATGACTCTAGTGGGACTGTTGGGAGTATCATTAAAGAAAGTCTGGCGCGTGTGGAAGAGATCACCTTGGAAATGGATCAAATATCTCAAATGGACAGGGAAAAGTTGTTCCAACTTCTTCTGCATGAATTGCGACAATCCCGTTATGTCGGATGGCCAGACTGGCAGCTAACCATGCTCGCTAGTGCCTCACACTTGGCGGTAACAGCTGATTTGCGCAAAGAATGGGAGCAGCATGTTTCCCGGATGGTCTCCGAACAAGCAGTAGGAGGTAGCATCAGTGGAGCATACTTTGCTGATCAGATAGCCGCGATGAGGTATGGATTGATTCTAATCCATGAAGATGAGGTGCGGGCCAGTGATTTTCTGAACAGTCATTTGCATATTTCTGGTTTCCGGGAAAAGGCTATTTCAGATGCGTTTCATAACGTTCGTTTTGAAGAGGTTATTCGTCTTTCTGAAGAAGGAGAAGCTCAGGATCGAGCTAAAGGCTTAGCAGGTCTGGTTAAACAATGGAAGAAGCATCGCTACGAAGCGTATTGTCGTTCTGGACAATTGGCATTGCAGCGCAAGCTGGGTGTAGAGCTTGTGCTGGACGGGGAGTACTCGTATTACAACCTGCTAAAGGACACCTATCCGAATAGCGAGTGGCGACCTGTTTATCTGGACATGCTGCAGAAGCTGGAGAAAGATATATGGCCTCGGAGTATACACACACGAATCCTTGTGGAGGAGCAGGAATATTCGCGGCTCTTGGCATATGTCAAGAAGCAGCCTTCGAGAATCGAAGAATTCTACTCCTATTTGAATCGGGATTTTCCTATGGATGTAAAAGAACTGTTCAATATCCATATTGAAACGGAGGCTGACAGATCCACATCAAGGAAACATTATGAAAATGTTTGCAGAATTATCTTGCTTCTTCAACAAGCCGGAGGTAAAGAGGAAGCGTTCCTAATCACTCAGCAGCTACTTGCTAAATATCCTAGAAGGCCGGCTTTTCGGGATGAGTTAATGAAGCTGAAGCATTGAAGCAGCTGATTATCCTGATTTCTAGGTACCGAGTCCTCACTTGCAGCATTTTATGGCGAGATTAGAGGTTGTTGCTTGGGACAGCTCTTTAACTTTGTTATTGAGTAAGGGTAAGGGTTAAGATGACCGCGCTAACGGACATGAGGAGCGTTATTTGTAAGTTGTAGGGTCATTTTTGAATCGTAATGGACATGTGGTACACACTTAAATAGAAATAAAGGGAGATGACAAGTTCCGATGAGCGAATTTAGCGATAGCTTTCATTTAAAGACTTCTAATCAGAATGATGTAATTAGGCTTCTGCAAAGCGCAAAAGTTAAAGGATATATGTACGAGGAAAAGAATGGATGGGTAACGTTCGTTGTTGCTGAGCGCAGCGGAAATATTGAAGATGCTCTGCGTGAAAGTAACCCTGGTGTCCTTATTCATTACATTTATATGGAAGACCATATGTGGGAGTTGAAAATTTTTAACAATGATGAGCTTGTGTTTGATTATGTAGCGGAATGGACGGATGAGCTAGTTATTGAAAAGAATATTTTCGATCTGGATATGCTTGGAGAGCTTATTAGGCAGCAGGGCAATTCAGTTGAGGATTTGGAGCTGCTATTTGACTTGAAGGATGGGAATCTTAACTATGAGGAACCACCTGCCTATGTAATTGCTCAAAAGTTGGGGCTGACATACTTCGAATGGGTTTCTGCGGATAGTATGGAAGATGATGATCTGGAAGACGGCATAATTATGGTGAATAATTAGGAGCGTAGATCTGTGTGTTACTGGCGTAAACATGGATTGCCATGAAGGAACGCATAGATAATACCCTTGAGAAATGTTCAGGAAATGAAACCTTTTCCCCAAAATGATTGTATTGTATTATATGATGGAACATATTCTTTTTAAGGGGGGAGCTCGTTATGGGAGTATTGTCAAGGTTTAGGGATATTATGGCTAGTAACGTTAACGCCCTATTGGATAGAGCTGAGGATCCGGCTAAAACAATTGATGCATATATGCGGAACGTGAACAGTGATCTGGGCAAGGTTAAAGCAGAGACGGCTGCGGTGTTGGCGGACGAAAGCAGAGCGAAGCGGGTACTGGATGAATGCAAAGCTGAGATCGAGAAGCTGCAGCGATATGCCGAGAAGGCAGTGGAGGCCGGTAATGAGGAAGATGCCAGAATGTTTCTGGATAAAAAGGCAGCGGCGGCGGATAAAAAAAGCCAATTGCAAGCCGCTTATGAAACAGCCTCTTCAAACGCTGCAAATATGAAACAAATGCAGGATAAGCTTGTATCAGATATTAGCCAGTTGGAAGCACGGCGTGTCAATCTGAAAGCGAAAATGGCGGCTGTTAAAACACAGCAAAACCTGAACGCCAAAAGCTCTTCTGTAGGCTTCGATGATTCTGTTTTCGATAACATGGAAGAGAAGGCTAATATGGCTTATAATGAAGCAATGGCGATTGCCGAGCTTAGAGCAGAAAAGAAAGACGATCTGGATGAGCTGTTCGCGGAGTTTGAGAAGAGTACAAATTCGGGCGAGAGTGAGAACGGTAGCGTGAATACGAAATCGAATTCAAATACGAATACGAACATGAGCACAGAAGATGAATTGGCGGCAATAAAAGAACAATTAAAAAAGAAAAAATGAAAAATTAAAAATGAAAAAATGACGGTTTCATTGGGGTGAGCAGATGCCGGTTATAGAATACAAGTGTCCGGGCTGCGGCAGCGGCATGGTGTTTGACAGTGAAACAGGTATGTTATCCTGTCACAGCTGCGGAAGAAAAGACAGTATTGAGGACAATCCTGATCCTCTGACGAAACAAATTTTTGTTGAATCTGAAGCGAAGGAGTATCATTGCCAAAGCTGCGGAGCCGTCATTATGACTGAAGAGGAGACGACCGCAACGGTCTGCAGCTTTTGTGGCTCAGCCGTCGTTCTTGGTGATCGGTTGACCGGGAAGCTGGCTCCGGCGACGGTTATTCCTTTTTCCATTAGCAAGGAAGAGGCGATGAAGGCCTTTAAGAAGTGGTGCAGGAAGGGCCGTCTAACGCCTAGCGGGTTCATGACTGCGGACCGGGTCAAGGGAATAACCGGGATGTATGTGCCCTTCTGGCTATATGAGCTGCATAATGGAATTGAGGTTCAAGGCCTTGGCACGAAGGTGAGAACCTATAGAGAAGGCGACTATATATGCACGGAAACGCAGCATTTCGATGTATACCGGAAGCTCCAGGTGAATTATACGAGGGTGCCGATTGATGCTGCAGAGAAAATGAATGATGAGCTGATGGATAAATTGGAGCCTTTTCCTTATGATCAGCTGCAAAGCTTCAAAACGCCTTATCTGGCGGGCTACATTGCGGAGAAGTACAGTTACAGTGATGAGGAGCTGCTGCCGCGGGCCAAAGATAAAATTAGTAAGTTTATTGAATCGTATATTCAATCTACAGTGGCTGGGTATGCGACTGTGAATTTTGCCCATAAGCAAATTGATACCCGATTCGTACATGCCGATTATGCCCTGCTTCCAGTATGGGTCGTACACTATGATTACAATAAACTGGAGCATACATTTGCTATGAATGGCCAGACGGGCAAGGTGGTTGGCAAGCCTCCGATTAGCAAGGCGAAAGTGGCGGTGTGGTTTGCAAGTCTTTCCGGCGTCTCGTTCCTCTCGCTTAAGCTGGTCTCTTGGATGATGGGAGGCGGTTTTTGGTGAAAAAGAAGCAGGCGATCCTGGCAGTTTTATTTTGCTGTGTTGTTGTGTTGGCAGCTTGTATGCAGATAACCTCGGGCGCCGCGGCAGCCACAGAAGTAAAGCGGTTGATTTACGATGAAGCGGGTCTGCTCACTAAGGACGAGTACAATGAGTTGAACAAAATGGCTAATCAATACGGAGCCGAAAGAGAAACGGATATCATCATTTTTACATCCAAGAATGCCGAAAATAAGGAAGTTATGAAAATGACGCAAGACTTCTACGATGAGCGTGCTCCTGGATATGACAAACCTTATGGCAATGCAGTCATTTTGACGATGGATATGAAAAATAGAGAGTTGTATCTCGCCGGTTTTTATAAAGCGAAGGAATATCTGGATGACAGCAGGCTAGACAAGATACGTGATAAGATCAGCTCGGATTTAACGAACGGCGATTACCGGCTTGCATTTGAAACTTATATTCTGACAGCGCATAAATATATGGGATTCCGCCCAGGAGTGAACCCCGATAATATATTGTTTAATGGCTGGTTTCAATTGGTGGTTTCACTAGCTATCGGGGGTGTTATCGTGGGGACCATGGCTTACAATTCCGGTGGCCGTGTTACGATACATCGGCAGACCTACGAGGATAACAGCACTTCAGGTATTCTGCAGCATCGGGACCAGTTTCTGCGAACTACTGTCACGAGAAGGAAAATCGAAAAGAACAATGGCGGCGGATCGGGCGGAGGCGGAGGCACTACCGGAGGCGGTCATTCGCATAGCGGCAGCAAAGGATCATTCTAAGTGAAGGGATGGATGG
The DNA here is from genome assembly GCF_017874215.1 of Paenibacillus eucommiae. Classification (GTDB taxonomy): domain Bacteria; phylum Bacillota; class Bacilli; order Paenibacillales; family NBRC-103111; genus Paenibacillus_AI; species Paenibacillus_AI eucommiae. The sequence continues at coordinate 106,288 of NZ_JAGGLB010000023.1, read as the reverse complement.
AGCATGGTATTTTTTAAAAATCAATTTGCGAATGTTGTGGAATGGGAAGAATTCAGGGATGATATGATTTTTTGGAAGTGGAACAACCGGGAGATTAAAAAAGGGAGCAAATTAATTATCCGCTCCGGTCAAGACGCGATCTTTGTAAATAACGGCAAGATTGAAGGGGTTTTCGAGGATGAAGGGGATTATAGCATTGATTCTGAAATCATCCCTTTTTTATCCACACTGAAAGGCTTTAAGTTTGGCTTTAACAGCGGTATGCGGGTGGAAGTTTTATTCGTCAATACCAAGGAGTTTACGGTCAAGTGGGGAACGCAAAATCCGGTTCTGATCCCTACTCCTCTGCTGCCAGGCGGCATGCCTATTCGCGCTAACGGCACGTTTAATTTCAAAGTAAATGATTACGTGACGCTCATTGACAAGATTGCCGGGATGAAAGACAGTTATCTGGTTGAGGATGTTAAAATCCGGATTACGTCCATATTGGATCAGTTGTTAATGAAGTGGATCAGCAGAGAAGGGAAGGACATGTTTAACCTGCAGGCGAATGCTTTTGATATTGCCAAGGGGATTCGTGAAGACCTGGATATGCAGGTGCTCGGCAACGGGATGACGATTACAGGCTTTAACGTGATGAGCTTCAACTACCCGCAAGAAATTCAAAATATGATTACGAAGACGGCTTCCCATGAAATGATTGGCAATCTGTCCAAGTATCAGCAGGTTTCTATGACGGACGGAATTGCCTCGGGCAATGTAAAAGGCGGCGGCGCGGCTTCCGACATGGCAGGCATGATGATGGGAATGAACATGGCGAATGAAATGATGAAAAATATGAACCAGAACCAAAAGCCCGCGGCTGAAGGCCAAGCTACACCTGCTGCATCTGCCGCTTCGTCTTCTCCTGAAGGCGGCAAAAAGCCTAACTTCTGCCCGAACTGCGGCGCGAAAAATGAAGGGGCTAATTTCTGTCCGCAATGCGGCCAGAAACTGAACGTGTGACGAGGATATCATTATTGGCCGTCACCGGGATTGGAGACACGAAGGTTAAACCTATCGCCTATTTGCAGGCAGTAGGTTTTTTTTTGTTCCTTGGAACAGACGATTTTAAATCGGAACCCAACACTTTTTCTTTCTCAAACGTTATACATACGTAAGGTAAAGGGGATTGAAAAGATGTTAGCAGGGATTGGAGATGTACATGATGATCGAAGATATGTACAACTTGCACAAAGCGGAGTTGGAACGTTTCGCCCGATCCATTGCGGGGAACGAGAAGGAAGCAGAGGATTTGCTTCAGGAGACGTTCCTGCGGGCGATTCATCACTGGAACATGCTACAGACGCTGACGAACCATAGTCGCCGCGCTTGGCTGTTCAAAGTCATGAGGAACCTTCTTTATGACCTTAGGAGAAGAGATCGGTTTGTAACTTCGATTCCTGAAGGACTTGATGCCGTGAACGAAGTTGATTTTGTGTCAGGCTTGGAAATGGAAAGGTTACTGCAGAATCTTCCGCCAAAGCTCCACGATATCGTTCACAAGCGATTCATCCTCGGTATGAATAGTAAACAGATCGCCGACATTCTAGGTATCCCTCATGCCACTGTAAGATATCGATTGCATACGGCCTTGAAACTGCTGAAGAAGGTATACAATAATAATTGGGAGGATTGGAATACATGAGTACAATTTTTCAAAACATCAACGTGTTGGACATTACTACTGCATCCGAGGGAGCCTTTGACGATGTGAGCAAGCTGGAAAACGTCAATTTCCTTCTTTATAGTAAAGCTACTTCCAGCTTACTTGCAAAGGTGACGCAACAAAATGTTAATGTCCGGGCAGAATTGCCCGAAAGCTGTGCATTGATCCATGCCAATGGCCGGTACGAGATTACTTCGTTAAATAACGACATACCTTTGTTCATCATGGTAAATGGAACGATTGTCATTCGACATGATGTCACTGCAGAAGCTCTGGAGAAAAATATCGCTGGTATCCTCATCAACGGCAGTATTTTTTGCCCGGATCAGATGAAGGGGATCGTTCAACAGAAGGTTGTTTCTCTAAATGGACGACTTGTATCTTACATGGATGGTGCGGAACTGGTAAATGAAAATATCCGAATAGACAAGACCTACCTCCAAGCACTTAAGGCAGGCTCTAGAATTTCTTTTACAGGAAAAGTCTTTATGCTTGATGAAGTTGATACTAACTTGCTTAACGAAAAGCTGGACACTATCGAGTTCATGGACAAACTCGTGATTCGTGAGGAACTGCTATCCGCAATCTCTGGCAAAATCGTTAATGCTCATAAAGCAAGCATCATGGCCGTGTCCAAAGACACCTATTATGTCGAGGACAATCTAATGCTGAATGAAGGTGTGCTAAGTAGGATCCAAAAGAAGCGTATTCATGCCACGGGAGTAATTCTGATTGAGAGTGATATCAAGCCCGCGATGTTCGCCGAATGGGTCGATAACCTCCATTCTGATAAGTTGATTGTATGCAGGGATGAAATGAAGCAAGAAGTGCTAAGTAAGACTGCTGATCCCTCTGTAGTGGTAAGTGGTTATACCGGAAAACTGAAGGTTGTGGAGGGCGATTATAAGCTAACCGCTGCTGAGCTTAAGTACACGAAAGAGGAGCTTGTCTTTGTCGTTCATGGGGAACTGGACATTGCATCCGATATCGATCCCCAACAACTTTTTGATTCAATAACTGGTATCTTTAATTACGGTATCATTAACGGAAGCGGCGAGCAATACGGAGTCATTCAAAGCAAGCTACTCATTAATGAAGGAGCTGTTAGTGACCGGGACCATATAGAAGAATATAAAAATGATCCGTCCGCTTCAGAAGACCATGTCGGTGACAGGTATATAAGCAATGCAAATTATTTGAAATTATAGGGCATTCCAGTGCAACAATCAGTTGTTGATCCCTGTCTATCAGCCAACCCAAAGAAAAGGACACTTTAAGCGGTGTCCTTTTCTTTGGGTTGACGAACCTTGGAGGTTCAATCCGGTCAGGGGAGTGAAACTAATTGCGAGGAATAAGATATGGCGCCAAACCAGCTGCAATAACTCGATGTCCCCGATCATTGGGATGGATGGGCAGAAAGCCGCTCAATGCATCTTCAATCTTTCCTTTGCGATATCCATAGATGAGATCCGCTTGTTTTCCTTCAAACCAAGTATGAGCGGGAGCGATATTTGCACCGTAACATTGGGCGATTTCTATCGTCAGGCGGTTTAATCCGTCTATCCCTTCAACCGAAAGGGGGCTATTCGGAAATGGATTGTATTGCGTGCAGCAAATAATTCGGGCATGGCTTCCTTTTTTTATTTGAGCTAGAATGCCACGTAAATTTCGCTTATAATTGGCTGCAAATTGTTTTGCAGGCAATGGTTGTTGGTTTCTAAGTGAAAGCAGTGCCGCATTCGCTAAATCTATGCCTCCGATCCATATAGAAACAACCGCAGCATGCCTAATCACGGATGCTCCCCGCCATATGACAGCATCTAATAGATCACAGCTGCTCCAACCAGGACGAGCCAAAACATATCCAGTCACTCTACGGGAGCATGAATTTAAAGCGGATACGGTTAATTGGGGATACGCATTTGCCCAAGAAGAGGCATTTTCCCCAAATGTAATGGAATCCCCAAGAGCAGTATAGATCATAGGAATATCACCAACCCAACGATCGAATTTTTGCTTGCTTGTATATGCTCAACTGTCTCTTAGAGATATAATATGGCGATCATGTACAGGTTGTGTGGACATTAACAACTGATGATTTTATTGATCTGTATGGAGCGTGTCGTGTGGCTTGTCTTCTCATTTATTTTAGACGCCTTAACATTTAAGCTTTTTTGGCTATGCCTGGTGTGCCCCCATTAATGTTTCAATAATTTTTTTCTGTTTCATCTACAAAACGACTATCTATACTATTATGCCAACTTGCTGCCATCAGCTTATTTTGGGATCTATCCGTACAATTGTACTTATCTCAGAAAAAGCAATCTGGTACATAAGACTCCAACTTTCATCCATATACCATCCATATACCATCCATATACCATCCATATGCCAACTAAACACCATCTAAACACCATCTAAACACCATCTACTCACCTTCTATATACTTCCCCATTGATAACCCGGACAAAAGAAGAAGGCGAGAAAAAAAGCGCCATGACGGCGCGAGGCCACTGAAGAACATATCTGAAATCAAACAGGGTTTTTATGGTAGAGAACTGATTTTGGCAATCGCCAATCTCAACAATTGTCTATATACTTAGATTAGCTTAAACATCGGGGAGTTGATGGAATTGTGGACAAGACTTAAACTTAACAACACACCTATTTTCACCAAAGTTATCATTATTTTTTTGATTATCGTTATGCCTTTGTTTACATTGAGCCTGGTGCTAAATGAACTGGGCAAGCGGGAGGTGAAGAGCCAGATATCTCATTCCATCTCAACAACCATTCATTATTATTTTGTCAATCTGGAGAAGGAGATCGAACGGGTCATCCGGGCGCAGAAGACTTTTGTTAATGATGAAGACCTGTTGAAGCTGAGCAGTGTAAATTCGATTCTGTCTGCTTACCAGCGGACCAAAGCAATTAATGATTTGACTGGTAAGCTCATTGCCCTCAAAGATTCCAGCAGCTACATTAAGAATATCACGATTTATATCGAATCGTTGGGGGGCGTGGTGACCACTTCTCACTTGATGGATCAACCAGGCATTAAGGAAGAGATGGAAGCGATATCACTCGCTACCTATTCGAAAGGTATTCCCATAACGCCATGGAATGATCGTTTGTATCTTAATTTAACCTATCCTACGTTTTTGTTGAACAAGGATAACGACAGGAAGTCGCCTGTTTTTATTCAAAATATTGAATTATCTGAAGAGGCTTTGGTGAGCGCGTTGACGTCCTTCCCTCAAGAGGGAGGAGCCTTGCTTTTTAATGCGAATTGGAGCCTTTCCAATCATCGTTATACGGAAGCACTTGAACCGGTGAGGAAGTTTGTAGAACATCGCAAAGGACCATCATTTTCTATGGAGCAAGTGAAGGTCGGCAAAGAGAATTATATGGTGGTAATTGATTCTTCCGCTTTTCTAGATGCGACGCTGGTGTTTTATTTCCCCGAGAATCTGATTGTTGGCCAGCTCAAGACGTACGGCACCTGGTTTTGGCTGCTTGTGGGCAGTTCTTTGATTATCGTCATCCTGTTCGCGTATGGCATCTATCTGTTGATTCAACGACCGCTGCAAATGCTTGTACGCCGGTTCAGAAATGTGGAGGAGGGTAACTTCAATGCCGTCCAGATGCCATTGCGCGCGGATGAGTTCGGCTACCTGTTCACTCGCTTCGATCATACCATCAAGCGGCTGCGAACGTTGATCGATGAGCTTTATGTACAGAAGATCAGGCTGCAGCAATCCGAGCTGAAGCAGCTTCAGATGCAGATTGCACCACATTTTCTGTACAATAGCTTCTATATGTTACATCGGCTTATTAAGCATGACGACAATCGTACTGCTGAACTGGTATCGAAAAACTTGGGTGATTATTTTCAATTTATTACCCGTAACAGGCTGGAAGAAGTCGCGCTTAAAGATGAGGTGAACCATGTCCGTTCCTATGTAGTGATTCAAAATATCCGCTTTTCGAATCGAATTGAGGTTACTTTTGCTGATTTACCCCGGGGTTGCGAAGATATTAAAATCCCGCGTTTAATTTTGCAGCCGTTAGTTGAGAACGCATATGAGCATGGACTTGGCGAAACGGTTGCAGGCGGGCAATTGCAAATCGGATTTGAACATGAACCTGGCAAATTGTATTTTATTGTGAAGGATAACGGGGCCGGCATGGCGGAGCCGGAGCTTCAGATGTTGTCCCGCCAGCTGGATGGCCTGGAAGAGGGGGAGACGACAGGACTCGTTAACATCCAGCGCCGATTGAAGCTTAGATATGCTGACCGTGGCGGGCTTGAAGTGCTGAATGGCGAAGAGAAGGGTCTAATAGTCCGTATTTGCATCCCTACCGATTACAATCACGAAGGAGACTAACATGTATCGCGTACTTATTGTTGATGATGAGCCGTTTATTGTAAATAATATCTTTCAGCTGCTTGCTGAAGAGTCACAGTTGGAGCTGGAAACCTACCGTGCATACAATGTTTATGAAGCGCTTGATTGCCTGGCCCATAATCGAATCGATATTGTCATCTCGGATATCCGTATGCCGGGTATGAGTGGCATTGAACTGCATGAGCGGATTATACACAGCTGGCCGATGTGCAAAGTCATCTTTCTCACAGGCTTTAATGAATTCGACTATGCCCGCAAGGCGATTCGCATGGGAGGCGTGGTTGATTATGTGCTCAAAAATGAAGATGACCATGTATTGCTCGCCGCAGTAGAAAAAGCCTTTGTCGAATTGGGTAAGCTCGAGCAGCAGGTGAATCAGGATATACAAGCAAGAACGAAGCTGCACCTGGCTATGCCGGCGTTTCAAAAGAGCACCTTGCTGGAACTGATATCGGAACCGGTGGCCCCTGTTAAAGAACGTGCACGAAAGCTGGCCGAATCCGATATTCCAATTTTGCCGGACAAGCCTGTTTTCCTTGTTGTCGGGAGTATGGATGGTTGGGATGAGGGAATGAACGAAGCCGGGAGAATGCTGCTTCTCTATGCCTGCCAGAATATTGCCTCGGAGTATTTAAAGCCAACTTGCATTCAACTATCCTTTACCCTGGAAGCTTATAAGCTTGTTTGGTTTATTCAGCCTGGAGGGCTGCTGGATGGGGAGACGCGAGATGCCCAGCAGGAGCAGCGTGCCTGGCAGCATCTGAAGACAAGAGTGTATTCGATTATGGAAACCGTCCAGCAAACCTGTATGAAGCTATTAAAGCATCCCGTATCCTTCGTAATCGCGAGAGAGCCCTATGGCTGGGAGCAAATTGGAACCCGGATGAAATTACTATCGGACTTGCTTGACCAGTATACCGGCAATGGACAGGAAATGCTGATCCAGGATTCAGACAAGCCATCATCTTCCTACGAGCTGGCCGACGGGGAATACACGGAACGTCTCATCCCGTTTATTCATCACTATGTGACCACTCATCTGGATGGTGATTTGAGCTTAACCACGCTGGCCACTCTGGTCCATCATAGCCCAACCTATCTGTCCCGATTGTACAGGCGGACGACTGGAACGATGTTATCGGACTATATTACAAATGAACGGATGAAGAAGGCGAAGGAACTGCTTTCAGAAACCGGCATGAAGATTCAAGAGATCGCCATAACGGCAGGCTATGAGGCTGCATCCCAGTTCAACCGTTCGTTCAAGCGCATCTTCCAGATTACCCCGCAAGAGTACCGGGAGCGTTCGGTGATCGAGAGAGAACTGAAGAGGGCAACAAACGCAAAGAAAGACAAGGATCGTCGATAGTATGCGAGAAGGCGATATTTTATAATTGGGGATGTAAGTAAATATGAATAGGGGGCTGAGATATGAAAGGCAAGGCGGCAAAATCGTTACTGCTATCCATGCTGGTCTGTGTGCTCGTGTTAACTGCAGCATGCAGCAGTCAAGGCAATGGGAAAAATACGAACGAAGGTGTGACCCCTTCGGACAATGGAGCCAACGGGAATGAAAAGGTGGAAGAAGCCGCTAACTATGATCCACTTGGCAAAATCGATCCACCCATTGAAGTGACCGCAATTCGGGCTGTAAATTCCAATTTGAAATTTGAAAATGGAGAAACTATCGAAGACAATGCCTGGACAAAGCTGTATGAAAATGAGTTTGGCATTAAAATAAAATATTTGTGGATTGCTGATCCATCCCAATATGAACAAAAGTTCAATATCGCGATGGCATCAAGTAAACTGGCTGACATCATGCCAGTCAATGGCATTCAATTCAATCAGTTGGTTGAAGCAGACCAACTGGAAGATTTGACCGGAGCATTGGAAAATTACGGAACACCGAAAATGAAAGAGCTGCTCATGAAAGACGGCGGGCTCGGCATCGAGTCGGCGACTTTTGACGGAAAGCTGCTAGGGTTGCCCGTTAATCCAGGCTCATTCGACACTGCACCGCTCTTGTGGATACGCACGGACTGGCTGGAAAAAGTAGGCTTGCCTGAACCGAAAACGATGGACGATGTGTTCAAAATCGCGGAAGCGTTTGTGACACAAGATCCGGATGGCAACAATAAAAAGGATACACATGGGCTGGGAGCGGCCAAAGATTTCTATGGTCTGGAGCCAGGACTTGAAGGGTTCTTCAATGGCTACCATGCCTATCCAAAAAGCTGGGTGGAAGATGAATCCGGACAGCTCGTATACGGTAGCATTCGACCCGAGATGAAGCAGGCGCTTGCCAAGCTGCAAGAAATGTATGCCAATGGCCATATTGACCGTGAGTTCGGCGTGAAGGATAAAGAGAAATTTATTCAAACCGTAAATTCCGGAAAATTAGGCATGTTCTATGGTGCCGATTGGTCACCGTTGTTGTTTCTCGATGGTAAGGAACTGGATGAGAAGATGGATTGGAAACCATTTCACTTGCCTTCGATAGATAATGCCCCGGCTCGTCCGCAAACGGAGTACAATATAGACCAATATTATGTAGTACGCAAAGGTATGAAGCACCCCGAAGCGGCGGTCAAGCTGCTTAATGCTGCAAGCCATGACTGGGATCGGAACAAATATCCGCTTACGGATATGAACCGCAATGGAGATGCAGAGAAGTGGCAGTATGCTTTGCTGCAAGCCGCCAACCCGATACAGAATGTAGAGACCTATGAATATGTAACCAAAGCGTTGGAAAAACAGGATGAATCGTTGCTCAACTTAACAAGCAACCCCGGACAGGCAAGCTTCTATAAGGGCATTAATGATTTCAACAATGGGGATAAAAGTGGCTGGGGCTTTAAGCGATTCTTTGATGCGATCTCAGTTTTATATGACTATCATACGAAGGATCAATTCAAGATGACCTCATTTATTTCCGGACCGACACCGACAATGGTGGAGAAAGAAGCAACCTTGTTAAAGATGGAGTTGGAAGTATTTACAAAGATCGTCATGGGGGAATCCTCCATCGATGCTTTTGATGAGTTTGTCGTCAATTGGAAAAACCTTGGCGGAGATAAGATTACCGCGGAAGTCGCGAAATGGAAAGCCAGCAAGTAAGGAGATAAAATTTCTTTCAAGGGGCAGGCATTATTGAAGGTCTGCTTCCTTGAGAAGTCAGTTAGGGGATGAATCAGGTTGTCAATTATGACAGTAACGGGAAAAGTCAGCAAGGATACCCTCGGCTGGGTTCTGCCCCATGAACATGCTTTTATTGATTTAAGAAAATTAGTGCCTGCTCCGATCGGCATTGCACAGCAGAAGCTGGCCGGGGAACAAGTCAATATTCGTAATCTCGGCAAGCTGATGCGCAATCCGTATGCGGTGTTGGATAATGCGGTCATTGATGAAGAAGATGTAGTCAGGGATGAGTTATTAAAGTTTAAAAGAGCAGGCGGGAAGACATTCGTTGACCTTACTTTACGTGATATCGGGAGAGATCCGGTTTTATTGGCAGGATTGGCAAGGGAGCTGGAGCTGAACATTATCGCTGGCTGTGGATACTATGTACGCGGTTCCCATCCTCCAGATATGGATGCCTATACAGTCGAGAGCATAGCGGAAGAGCTGCTGCATGAAATTCATTATGGAATAGACGGAACAACGATTAAAGCAGGGGTAATCGGAGAAATCGGGACAAGTGAAATCATTGATCCGAATGAAAGAAAGGCGCTGGTTGCGGCTGCGATTGTGCAGAAGGAGACTGGGCTGGGCTTGCATGTGCATACGGACTTGTACAGTACGAATGGCTATGAAATTGTCGATCTTCTTACCGAAAATGGTGCTGCGGCTGAAAAAATATGCATTAACCACATCGATGTTGATATTCGGATGGCGTATATTAAAGATTTGCTGAACCTTGGCGTATATGTGGAGTTCGATAATTTTGGCAAGGAATTTTATGCGGATAAACGGGACCGCAGTGTGCTGCGCGGTATGTTTGCCCGGGATATCGACCGGGTCAGGGCGATCAAGCAACTGATCGACTGGGGCTTCCTGCAGCAAATCCTGGTTTCGACCGATGTCTGCCTGAAAACCTGTTTGCACCGCTATGGCGGCTGGGGATTTGACCATATGATCACCAATATTATACCGATGATGGAAGATGTGGGCATAACGCCCGAACAAATCGAAACACTGATGTGCCATAACCCGGCGACATTTATGGATGATGGCAAACAATGAGGGATGATGGAAGGCCGTCGATTAACACTGGCTTGTTAATCGGCAATCTGGATGGGGGTGTTGTATGAAACTGATCGATTGCAGCTGTTCGGTTGGTCTGAAAACGGTGAACTATGAAGTGGTGAACCATGAGCACTTCCTGGTGCAGGAGAAGGTGAAGCAGGCCAGCAATGCAGAGGCATTGCTGGAAGAGTTGGACTTCTGCGGCATTGCGGCTGCGGTGGTCGCCCACCAGGCGATGGCGGATGTTGATCCGGATTACGGCAACAAGGCGGTGCTTGTTGAAACCGCCAAAGCGCCAGGTCGCCTGTTGCCGTCATGGACGATTCTTCCGCCCATTACGGAAGGGCATTATGCGCCAGAGCAGCTGTTCCCTGCTATGAAGGCAAGCGGCGTACGGCTGCTTAGGGCTTATCCGCAGCGCAACCGCTATTTTCTAAGTGGGTTGGTGATGGGGGATTTGCTGCAGGCGATTTCGGATGCGAGGATTCCCCTATTTCTGTCGCCCAGTCAGGGCTGGGAAGACATTTATGCCTTGCTGCAGGAGTTCCCGGATTTAACCGTTATTTTATATAACTATGGGCTTTGGAGCCATGCGAGGTTCACGTTTCCTTTGTTGCGCAATTATCCGAATTTCTATATCGAAACAGGCGATATGCAGACAGCCGGGGAGATCAGGGAAATATGCAATCGCTTCGGGCACGAACGCTTGCTGTTTGGCTCGGATTTTCCCAGCAATGCCATCGGCGGTCCATTGGCGGCGCTGCTGGGCTCCGGCATTGGCAAGGAACAGCTGGAGGGCATTGCACACGGAAATCTGGAACGCTTGCTGGAGGAGGTGCGACTATGAGCTTGCAGGGTATGAAAAACCGCTCGAAGCTGGCGAGGGAGTTTGTGGAGCAAGGCAGGCTGTCCAGCATCCCGATTATCGACATGCATACGCATATGGGCGCCTTTTATGGTACGTATTTGCCGGAAGCGGGCCTGGAGACGATGCTGGACACGATGGACCGCGAACATATCGCGTGGATTATTTCCGCGCCGCATAGCGCACTGTTCGACCCGGTAGGCGGCAATACCGAGATTGTGGCTGCAATGGCGCAGCATCCGCAGCGTATCCGAGGTTATTATACCGTTAACCCGCATTATCTGGATGGGCTGGAGGAGGATTTGGCGGCGTTCGACCGCACCTACGGCTATGTAGGGTTCAAGCTGCTGCCGGACTATCACAAGTATCCCCTCACAGGGGATTGCTACCGCCGCATCTATGAATTTGCCAATGAACGGGGGCTGCTGCTTCTTTCCCATACATGGGGGCATAGCCTGTATAACCCGCCGCAAATGATCGCAGAACTGGCACATACATATCCGAATGTTCAGTTTTTACTTGGGCATTCGGCACCAGGGGAAACGGATTACGCGATCGCGCTTGCCAAGCGCCAGCCCAATGTGTATCTGGAGCTATGCGATACTGGGCGGCTTAACGGTATGGTCGGCAAGATGGTGCGGGAGGCTGGGTCGGAGAAAGTTATCTTCGGCACCGATTTTCCCTGGTACGATCCCCATTATATGCTGGGCAGTGTGCTATTCTCCGGCATTGCGGACGATGAGATGCGCAATATTCTTCATAACAATGCGGTGCGGCTCGTGGGCCGCATCAACAAATAGAACGGGACATAAGAGAGGAATGGCAAGGAATGACTGACATTATTGAATCATTTGAAACGGCAAAAGGAAATGTGTTTGGGGACTTACTGACGAACAAGGAAGCGGCGATGCCGCTGAAGGTCGGCTTGATGACGTTAGGATTTTTTGAATACTGGCGCATGTTCCCGGAATCCTTGAAGGCGAATGTAACGGCAGATATGGAAGTTGTTTATGAACAGCTGCAGGCAGCCATGCCGCAAGAAGAGGTCATCTGGCCCGGCATCATTGACACGCTGGATGCCGCTGAGGCGGCAGGCCGCCAGCTGGCAGAGGAACGCGTGGACCTGATCGTCTATGTCGCGGGGACGTATTGCCCGGACTATATGGCAATCCAGGCATTGGAGCATGTGCGCCATGTGCCTGTAGTTTTGTTCAACACTCAGCATACGAATAAAATCGACCTGCATACGAACTATGAGAATGTACTGCGCAATTCGGCCTTAATCGCCAACCTGCAATTAGCAGCCACCTTCCGCAAGATGGGCTGGTACCGCGACCTGAAGGTAGTCGTCGGATCGATCCGCGATGAAGCCGCTTATGGCGAGATGTCGGCGTATATTCGGGCCTACAAAGCTTTTACCCAGCTGAAAAAGACGAATATCGGCGTCGTTGGCCATGTGTTCCGTGGCATGTACGATTTCGAGTATGACAAGACGATGATCAAGGGGACTCTGGGGCCGAACATTATTGCGATCCAGGTCGGCCATCTGCTGGAGCAGTTCAACAATGCCTCGGAGGAAGATAGCCAGGCGGTTGCTGAAGCGACGAAAACGAGGTTCAATATCGTAGGCTTGGATGAAGCAGATATTGCCAAATCATCGCGCTTCTATGTAGCACTGCGCAACACGCTGCAGCGGTTCCGGCTCGACGCCTTGACCTTACTGGGCCAGCATTATGTTGAACAAAAGACGGGCACGACCTCCTATTTGGCCAATACGATGATGCACGAGGAAGGCAAGTATGTGGTGAACACCGAAGGCGACGTCCACGGCCTGATCATGATGGTGTTGATGCATATGCTTAATGGGAAGGTGCCGGCCTATGCCGAATGGGGTGAGTTTGACGAAGAGCTGAATGCCTTGCTGATGGTCCACCATGGCTTTGCGGACACGGCTTATGCCACAGACCGCAGCACGGTCAAGGTGAACCGGTCGCCTGAGCAATGGGGGCTGCAGGGGGCAGGGTTTGGCTTTGAGTACACCTTGAAGCCGGGGACGGTCACGATCAGCCACTTGATTATTGATGAAGAGGGCTACAAGATGCTGATTGTCAAAGGCGAAGCGTTGCATATCCCGCACAACATTCCGTGCGAAGAAATAACAGCGGTCATCCAGTTTGTTCCGCCGATCAAGCAGTTTTTGGCTGCGCTGATCAAGGAGGGCTTTGCCCACCATTGCATTATTGCCTATGGAGATTTAACGCAAGAACTGGCTTATGTCGCAGATTTCATGGGCATCCGCAAAGTGATGTACTAAAACGGGATGTGCGAAGCCATATGCCGAGCCACTATGAAGGAGGATTCAGATAGAATGATAAAAATTCCACGGGAAGAATACACGCTGCGGACTGAGAAGCTGCGGGCGCTGATGCGTGAGCAAGGCTTGCAGGCTTGCCTCGTTTACGGGGATGAGTACAGGAAAGAAAATTTGCGCTACATCGGCAACTATTGGCCGTTGTTTGAGCGTGGAGCGGCGATTGTGCCTCTGGAGGGAGAGCCGTTCATCATCGCTGCGCCTGAGGGCGAGATGTTTTGCCGCGAAATGAGCGCCTGGCCGGATGTACGCCTGCTGCCGGAATTCAACTGTGTAACGGTGCCTGATCAGATCGAATATCCGTATGCGAATTACACAAGCCTGGCTGCTATTTGCAAGGAGCTGCAAGCAGGCACAGCTTTGCGAACGCTGGGCATCGTCGGCCTGGATGCGATCCCTGTACCCTTAATGCAGGCGATTGAACGGGCCTTTAGTGGAGTCGCAATCGTGGATGCTGCAGGCTTGCTGTTCAAGCTGCGGATGTCCAAATCGGTACATGAAGTGGCTTGCCTGCAAGAGGCGGCGCGCATCGCTGATGCGGGCTACCGGCTTATGATTGAGCAGGTGCGGCCAGGCATGACGGAGCTGGAGCTGGCAGCTTTGGCCCAGGGAGAATGTACCAAGCAAGGAGCGGAGAGCATCCCGTTCTGCCTGTTGACCAGCGGGGAACGGGTCAACACGATTATCGGGCGGGCATCGCGGAAGGTCATAGAGGACGGGGATATGATTATGGCGGCGATCGCGGTCCAGGTGGAGGGCTATGTCACCACGCTGAACTTCCCGTTTGTCGCCGGAACTATCAGTGAAGAGCAGAAGGCCTTCATCGACATCCTTGTTGAAGCCGAGGATATTGCCCTGTCGAAGATCAAGGCTGGGGAGAAGCAAGGCGAAGTGGTCCGGGCTGTCAAAGGCTACTTCCGGGAGCAAGGGGTTACGCAATACGACCTGTACCCGCCCATGCATGGCTGCGGCTTGGCTGAGGCGGAATCTCCCTATCCGGACGAGCATTCGGAGGCGCTATTCGAAGCCGGCATGACCGTCAATACGGATGTCAGCCTGTTCGGGCACCCGCATGGCTCCAATCGGATCGAGGAAAGCTTGCTTGTGACGACGGATGGCTATGAATCGATGTCACCGCTCGTCAGGCATCTGAGCAAAACCTGGAAGGAAAAACGGATTATTTCGACTGAAATAGGAGGCTAAGATGAGTAAACAAGGGGCCAAACAGGGCGCAAAAAACTGGTATATTGTTGACGGCTACTTGCCTTATGCGGGAAAAGTGGAAGGCGAGCCCTTCGAAGGGCATGAAGCGGTGATGATCCTGAACTGCCACGATGAAGTGGCCGAAGTATTCATGGATATCTATTATGAGGACCGCGAGCCGGATGAGCAGATTCCGATTGTTGTAGCGGGAAAACGGGTGAAATGCCTGCGAATGGATCGCCCGGACGATATTGGCGGCATCCGGCTGGATCGGCAGCTCCAGTATTCATTGCGCTTCAGAAGCAATATTGAGGTCGTCATTCAGTACGGGCGCATGGATATTGCCCAGCCCAATCTGGCTTATATCGGCATGATGGGATATGCGGGAATATGAATATCCTGAAGCTGAAACGGCAGTTTCCTCTCCATTTGATGCTGGTTCCAGGCATTATTGTATTACTTATTTATTGCTACTATCCTATGGTAGGATCTGTGATCGCCTTTCAAAAGTTTATTCCGGTCAAGGGGTTGTTCGGATCGGATTGGATCGGGCTCGGCAATTTCCGTTATGTATTGCAGATGCCCGATATTTGGCAGGTGCTTTATAACACGGTTTATATTGCAACGATGAAAATTATACTGGGCCTGCTCGTGCCAATTGTGATAGCCATCCTGTTAAATGAACTGAAGATCATGTTTATCAAGCGTGGCGTTCAGACGCTGGTTTACTTGCCTCACTTTATGTCCTGGGTCATTCTGGGAGGCATATTGGTCGATATTTTATCTCCCTCCGAGGGAATTGTGAACCAACTGCTGCAGGCAACTGGATTGGACACTATTTTTTTCCTGGGAAGCAACAAGTGGTTTCCTTCTGTCCTGATCATATCGGATGTCTGGAAGGAATTCGGCTTTAGCACCATTGTCTTTCTCGCGGCTATAACCGGGATTAATCCCGCGCTGTATGAAGCGGCTATTGTCGATGGAGCAAACCATATCAGGCAAGTGTGGCATATCACGCTTCCTGGCATGGTGCCGATTATTGTCCTTATGGCAACCCTGAGCCTTGGTAATGTGCTGAACGCAGGGTTTGATCAAGTATTTAATTTGTATAGCCCTAGTGTATACCAAAGCGGTGATATCCTTGATACGCTGATCTACCGGATCGGATTGCTTGATGCACAGTTCGGAGTTGCCACGGCAATCGGATTGTTCAAGTCGGTGGTATCCTTTGGCCTGATTGTACTGTCTTATTTTCTTGCCTACCGGTTAATGAATTATCGTATTTTTTGATGAAAGGATGGGTTGATATGCTGCACCAAGTTTCTTTCGGTAGAAAAGTGTTTGTTGCAGGAAACTATCTCTTCCTCATCTCGCTTTCGCTGCTATGCCTGCTTCCTTTAATACAGGTGTTGGCGATTTCGTTCAGCTCCAGCTCAGCAGCATCTGCAGGACAGATCAATTTGCTTCCGGTCGATTTCACGTTGTCTTCTTACGCGTATATTTTGCAAAAAAAGGAGTTCATCGCTTCTTTTCTAATTACGCTCCAGCGATTTGGGCTTGGCTTTGTCATTAGTATGGGCTTGGCCATCTTGTCCGCCTATCCATTGTCCAAGGAGCAGCATGATTTGAAGGGCCGCAGCTTTTACGCCTGGTTTTTTGTGTTTACGATGTTGTTCAGTGGCGGGCTGATTCCAACGTATATGGTTGTGAGCAAGACCGGGTTGATCGACACGATTTGGGCGCTGGTCATTCCGGGGGCAGTGTCCGTGTTCAATGTGATTTTGTTGCTTAACTTTTTTCGGGGCTTGCCCAAAGAAGTGGAAGAATCGGCATTTATGGATGGTGCAGGGCATTGGACAGTATTGTGCCGTATGATTCTGCCGATGTCTCTGCCAGTGCTGGCAACTGTTGCGTTGTTTACAATGGTCTTTCATTGGAATTCATGGTTTGACGGTTTGATTTACATGAATTTCCCGCAAAACTATCCGCTATCCACTTATTTGCAATTGATGGTCATTAACAGCAATCCGATGAAGACAGATCCCAACAATTTAACCGGGATTATGGAGATTTCCGAGCGAACGACCCGTTCCGCCCAGATTTTTCTCGGCGCGCTGCCAATCTTGATTGTGTACCCATTTCTGCAACGGTTTTTTGTGAAGGGAATTGTACTTGGCAGCGTGAAGGGATGAGACGAATGAACGGGATAAAAGGGATAAAAGGGATACAAGGGATAAGAGGGATGAGAGGGTGAGTAAAATGAGTCGTGAGGCTAGCCGTGCAGGTACAGTAAACTATGAACGCTGGGTTTGGATCGAATTAATCGGCTTCGACAACCAGCAACCGGATTATGCCGTTCAGGCCTATCTGGATAGTGCGGGATTTATTCCGGACAGCGTCTCCCTGTTGTTCTACACGCCTGATTTTGTCCATGGGCACTCGGGGATGGAGGCGGAGTGGGGGCTGCCGATGGAGATGTGCTCCTACGGAGCGCGCCCGTATAACAAAGAGCGGGGAAGACAGCAATGGACCAATCTTGAATTACGGAATCTGGTGCGTGAACTGCAGAAGCATGGTATTGAAGTATACTGTGCGTTCTTTGATATTTTTCAGTTCGATGGTGAGAATGGCAGCGAGGAATTGAGCAAAAGCACATGGTGCGCTGCCCATCCCGAGCTGTACGAGATGCGCAAGACGGGGGAGCCATTCCCGGGCATTAATCCGCTGCGTCGCATGAAGGATGGCAGCTATTATGAAGATCAGTTTGTACCCGAGTTAATACAGGTGCTGGAAGACTACGGGTTCGACGGGTATCATGGCGCAGACGGATATACAAGCCCAAGGCTGAGCCTGGCAGAAACCGACTATTCCGATGATATGGTAGGGCAGTTTATACAATGGAGCGGCTTGGAGCTGCCTGATAATATGCAGGTTGCTTGCGATGGCGAACAGGGTGAAATGGAGCTGCGTGCGGACTGGATCTGGAGCAACAAGCGGATGGAATGGATCGAATTCCATGGCAGCAGATGGGCGCAGCTCTGGCACAAAATCATGGATGGGATACGCAAGGCCGGGAAAAAAGCGTATGTGAACACGGCCTGGACGAGAGAACCATTCGAAGCGTTGTATCGATATGGCGTCGATTACAAGCTGCTGGCTGATACAGGGATTGACGGCTTTATCGTTGAGACAGTGGGCGCCTCACTCTCGGCCGGTGCCGGGGAAACCGAATATGAACCGGGGACCGAGTTTATGGCGATGCTGCTGATGATCAAGGCCTATGTACCGGATACGAAGCTGATTTGCCTGAATGCGCTGGCGGATACGCATGAGCAGTGGGATGCAATCAGTCATGCGCCAACCGTGCTGGAGCGGGATATTCATACTTTAACGAATATGTACCTCATTGCAAATGATGGAGTGAAGCGCTGCGCAGCAGGGTTCATGGCTTGTCTTGGAGATGGAATTAGCGGTGAAGGCTGGAAGTGGATTACTACACGCTGGAATTTGGGGTTCGAAGCGCAGCCGTATCGAATTGCCGGAGCAGCACTGGTCTGGTCAGATGCGATGCTGCAGCCTTCCATGCGGGAATACGCGACGGACCGGACATGGCCTGTCCACAAGTATGCGAATGAGCTTTTATCACGGGGAGCACCGGTACATGCGGCAATCGGAATCAAGGAGGTCCCTTCCTTTACGGGTACGATTCTCGTCACGAATCTGCATGTGCTGCCTGATGATGAAATGCAAACCGTGCTCGCTTATCAGGGTGGAGCCGCAGTTTTCTTGGGAAGGATGACAGAACGGGTTGCAGTAGCGTTGGAGCAATTGGGCATTCATAGTGGGCATGATGAACACAAGTTATTTTGCCTGATCCGTCCTGCTGGCAGCCAAGCCGATGACATTCGCTATCTGGAAGATCAACTTTCAGAGGGGAACGAGTGGCAACAAGGGCAAGAACCAATTAGTGATGCGATTACTTGGGTGAAGAGCCTGCACTTTCGTCCGGTGGCAGAGCCGTTAATAAACCGTGTGGTTGAGGAAATCATCGCAGTTACCCATGCGCCAAAACTGTTGAAAAACGAAGCCTATATTCGTGTTGCTGCACTTGAAGTCGCTCCACAGCGTTACCGTCTCATACTGACGAATGTGCACATCAATTACAAATCCGCACATGTAGATATGGGCAGGCCTATTCAGCGGATCGAAGTGCTGACTGAATTTCCCGGTGTCCCCGTTAAACCGCGTGGATCTGAATTTAGTTTATATGTTCCGGGGCGCGGGGCAGTTATTGTAGAAGTTAGCTTGTAATACAGCTGGACAATGGGAGGAGGTGATTGATGCAACATGGCGGTTGCCAGGAAGCATTTGGCTGAGGTTTTGGAGAAATTACAATGAAGGAGCGGGTACTATGAAGATGATGAACATGATGAAAATGATGAATATCAGAACCGACAGAATCAAGTGGAATCGTTTAGTGTCAATGGCGATCATTGCTTGTATGCTGCTTATGCTGTTGCCGCCTGTACAGGCGGGCGCAGCAGGTGCGGGGACGCAAACTGCACAGGGCACATCGGACATTACAGAGCATTGGGCGCGAGATGTTATGCAAAAATGGATTGAAAGCGGTTTATTACAAGGGTACGATGATCAGAGCTATCGGCCGGACAGTTCGGTCACTCGTGCCCAATTTGCCGCATTCATCAACCGGGTATTTAACTTTCCTGGCACTTCAGGCAGTAGTAGTCCATTCTCGGATGTGCCAGCCGATGCCTGGTATGTGCAAGATGTTGCCAAACTGCATGCCTTCGAAATTATCAATGGTACCGGCAGTGGCAAGTTCTCGCCTGATACATCTATTTCCCGTCAGGACGCTGCGGTTATTGTTGCGCGCGCCTTTCAAGTAGGATCCGGCGCGGGAGCTGATGCAACGTTTGCGGATAGCCAGGATATTGCGGGTTATGCGGCGGCTGGAGTAGCAGCTTTGCAGGCCAAGGGATATCTGCAGGGGAGCGGAAACAATCGGTTTAATCCGCATAATAACACGACCCGTGCTGAAGTTGTGCAGATGATCCAGAATGTGATGGGCACGCTGGTGAACCAGCCTGGCAATTATGATGCAGATGTTGCCGGGAACCTGGTCGTCAACAGCACTGGGGTGAAATTAAGCAATCTGACGATCGCAGGCGATCTGTATATTACGCAAGGCGTAAATGACGGGGAAGTGCTGCTTGAAGGTGTCACTGTATTAGGTTCAACCTATATACTTGGTGGCGGCGACCCGGGAATTACGCTGCTGCATTCGACGTTGACCGGACCGACAAGGGTTGGCAAATGGAATAAGCATATTAAGCTTGCTGTCGGCGAAGGAACAGTTATTCAGGATTTGCAGATGGATTCCAGCGGCATAATTGAACTGGCAGCATCTGCAAAAGTGGTAACGCTTTCCTTTAATGCTCCTGCTTCTGTAATTGGCAAGGGCAAGATTGAAAAGGCGGTCTTTCATGTAAATGGCGCGGAGCTGGAGAATTGGCCTGTCCAAGTGCAGTTTGCAGCCGGTATAACGGCTACAATTGGCAATAAGCTGGTCGCCAAGGATACGCGGCAAGAGCAGCCAAAAGTTCCAGCGACAGGTACTGGTACTGGCAATGAAAGTGGAAACGGAAACGAAAACGGCAGCACGCCTACTCCTACGCCTACTCCTACGCCTACTCCTACGCCTACTCCTACTTCTAGCCCGAACCCAGGCACACCACCAGCAATAGTAAGCTCAGGTGCTGCCAATGCGGATATCTTTATCGGCGCGGAAGCGGATGAAATGCTGCTTTATGCAGCACGGGAGCTGCAGGACACAATCAAGCTGGTCAGCGGAGCTGAGCTGCCGATCTTCAAACGGGATTTGTCGGCAGCGGTCAGTGTCTTGTTTGCCAATGAAGAACTGTCATTGGCCAAAAGCGGGCACTACCCGCTCGAAGTGCACATTGTCAATAATCAGGCCAGTCCGGCCACAATTGCGCTGGTACAAACCGGCAGTAACGCCATTCCTGTCAATCTGCCTACGGAAGTGACAGTGGGCGGATATGAACGGAAAATTGTCCGTGGTTCTTTTCAAATTACAGATGCATTGCTTGATGGCAGTTATGTAATCGCGGTGCAGGCAAGCGCTGGTGGCGTTGCACTCCATACGCCTGAACTGGCTGTGCAATATACATCGAACCTGTTGGTCAATCCTGGGTTCGAGCAAACGAGCGGTACACTGCCGCAAGGCTGGTCTTCACCTGCTGCTGCAAGAGATGCTGCGGCAGCGAAATCCGGCAGTCATTCGATGCGGATCGATCTGGAGGGCAATTCGTATATGTTTGCCAGAAGTGAGCAGGAGCTGCATTTGGCGCCAGGCAAGCAATACAAGCTAAGCGCTTGGGTGAAGTCTGCAGGCGCCGGAACAATGAATGTGGAAATCCACGAGCGGCAGGCCAGTGGTGGCAGCAACCCTGTAACTGCCCGGGCAGAAAGTGCTTTAACATCGGAATGGAAACTGGTAGAACTGGACTATGCGCCTGATGCTGCTGCCCAGTACAATTTCAATAATGTCTATTTCTTTATGTCAGGTACGGACTCGATGTGGGTGGATGACATAAGGCTGATTGAAGTGGATGCCGAGCAAGGACCGGCTCCGGAGATTACAACGATCAGCTCCGGCAATTCCAGCGGCAAAGTGGAGATTGTGCTTGCTACCCCAGAGACTGAAACACAGCTCGCCAGCCTGTACACTGACGATCTCAGCTTTCTGGCCGGTTCCGACGGCTACGCCATTCGCGCCGTAGGCAGCCGCATTTACATCATTGGTGATGAATCGCGCGGCGTATTGAACGGCGTGTATGATTTCCTGGAAGAGAATGCAGATATCCTGTGGACCCGATCCATCTCGATCGGTACGCTCTATGACCCGCAGTCGACAATCCTCGCCGGGAAGGTTAATTATGCAGAGAAATCACCGTTTTTGCTGCGCGGCTGGCACACGACCGGTTCGGGCAAGTACGGGGAGTTCCATTCTGATCTGGATACCGAAAAGATGCTTGCTCGCAACAAACTGAATATTAAATTGGCGGAAATGGGCAATGTGCAGTATTGGAACAGGCATAACAGCGTAGGCATTACTCCGTTCTTACTGGGCCATAATCTTGACTCTTGGCTGCCGAACGATAAATATTTCGCCACGCATCCTGAATACTATAACGAGATTAATGGGGAATATGTACCCGTTACAGTGGATCAGTCACAGATTAACTTCTATCATCCGGATGTGCCGGGAGTGGTAGCAAGTGAAATCAGGGCGTTGCTCGCCGTTCAGCCGCTGGAATACGTGGGGGTAGGCATTATGGATAACCAGGTGTTCAGCCAAGGTGAACTTAGCAGCCTGCCATTCACTACACCTGCAGGGCTTGTAGTCCAGCCGGAAGATCCGGCTTATAAATCAACGGTTTTCTTCACCTTCCTGAATAAAGTAGCGGCTGAGCTGAAGCTGACGCATCCGGATGTGAAAATTACGACGTTCGCTTATTTCTTCACAGATACGCCTCCTAAGGTAGAACTGGAGGACAATATTGTCATCGTGATGGCGCCTGCTGCGGAGGATGTGCGCGCCCCGTTCAACACGACGGACCAAAGCAATTCCAATTATGGCTATAAGCTGAAGCTGGAAGCCTGGGCAGCCAAAACGTCAAATATTGTGATGTACAATTATTATGGCTGTTGTGCTACCCACGTGTATGAGCGTCCAATTGCAGACAAAGTGCAGGCGGATATGCAGTATTATCGCGATCTTGGCATTACTGGAGTCATGCCTGAAGGACAGGTTGACAACGGGGATATATGGGGCATCAACGCCTTGCAATACTGGCTCATCCACCAATTATACTGGGACCCGGATGCCGATCTGGATGCTTTGAAAGACAAGTTCTTGACCAAGGCCTACGGGGCAGCCGCTGAGGCGATGGGCACTTATTATGATCTTATTGAGCAAGGCTACAATTATGATCAGCAGCCTGTGAGTGTGTATTCCCGGGAAAGCCAGTATATCGGGCGCTATGTCATTGAGGCGGGTATCGCGGATGCTGCCCAGGCGGCACTGGATACGGCGTGGAATCTGGCGGATGCGGCGGCCAAGCAGCGTATTGCGCCGATTAAAACGACGTTTGAAACAATGGTATTTACAGTGGGGCAATTGCCTAACTTGTCAGCCACAGCCATCAAGACAGCTTTCAACAAAACAGACATTATGAACGCAACCGATTTCAGCGCAGGCCCTTGGGCTGAAGCGGTACCAATGAGCGATTTTCGCGAAATGGGTACGAAACTCCCGGTACCGGTAGAAACGAATGTGTACCTGCTTTGGGATGATGAAAACCTGTACGTCGGTTATGAAAACATGGACGATGATCTGGCAAGTATGGTAGTCAGTGAAAGTGCTCCTGGCGAATGGTGGAGCAGCGGAGCGGACGACTCGGTTGAAACCTATGTCACAGGAGACCGGGCTGGCACTTATTATGGCTTCTTCTCCAATCCGCAAGCAGTGAAATTCGAGTACAAATCGTTCCAGGATTCAACTTATAATGGAGAGTGGTATGCTGGGGCACATGTTGGCACTGATCGCTGGAATGCGATTCAAGTCATTCCTTTCGCCAGTATTGGCGTGAATCCAGCGGATACGAGTACACTCTATGGCTTCTTTTTCCGAAATTTCCATGGCAAAGAAAGATTTTTCACATGGGGTGGAGGCATGGTCTGGAACCCGGGCGATTTCTACCCCATCCATCTGGAGCAGTCAGGCAATCAGGCTAATCTGGTTGATAACCCCAGTTTTGAGCGTGGCAATGAAGGAAGTTTTGCAGCAGGATGGCTATCTTCCTCAACTGTCTGGGACGGAGGGGACAAATACGCAGGGACGCATTCTTTAAGATTGGATTTGAATGGGGCGCCCTACGTATATACCCGCGCCGACCAGGATCTGGAGCTTCAGCCTGGCAAGCGTTACAAGCTGAGTGCGCGGGTGAAAGGAGCCTCGACAGGATCAGTAAGCATGTCGCTTTATGGTGTTGGCACGGGTGGCGCAACGACTATGACCGCCAACGCGGATTTAACGGCCAATCATCAATGGCAAACGGTAGAATTGGAATATGAGCCTCCTACCAACGCGCCATACGATCACTACTGGGTATACATTTTCATGTCCGGCACCGATAAGTTATGGATCGATGACGTGAGTTTAGTAGAATTAACAGCCCCTGAAGCTGGCAATCTGCTGTACAATCCCGGGTTTGAGATTGCTACGCCGAGCAGCTTTCCGGACCGCTGGTTTGCACCGACTGGTGTATGGGATCATACAGTAGCGCACAGCGGCGGGCGTTCTCTGAAGCTTGAGCTGCAAGGGGGGGAATACACGCTGGCGAGGTCATTGCAGGATTTCCAGCTTGAGCCTGGCAAGCGGTATAAGCTGAGCGCCTGGGTCAAAGGGCTCTCGCCCGGGACGGCTAATGTGTCCATCTATGAGATGTTGGCGGGCGGTGGCAACAACCCGGTAACTGCGAATGCGGACGTTGCACTGAACGGTGAGTGGCAGCTGCTGGAACTGGAATATGCGCCAGACTTAAATGCAGTGTATGAGCATAACTGGATCTACTTGTTCATGTCCGGCACGGATACCATATGGGTAGATGATGTGTCGCTTGTCGAGTTGCCGGATGCTGAATAGTACACTGGCAAGACTATTTTAATTTAACAAAAATATAACCTCGTGGCTGCAGACTGCAGTTGCGAGGTTTTTTTTGTGGTGAGGACGGTGGCCAGAGCGGCTGCTTCGGTTTTCTAAATCAGGAGATGTTCATAGCGAAACACGTTATATTATAGTCATTAGAGTTTGTGGATAAAACCATAAAACAACCGAACGATTTGACACTGACGAACACGCTCCTCAAAGGACACTGTCAAGTTTTCTCATATGTGAATCGTATTCGTATATTAGAATAATTAATTGACACCCATAGTTCCTTCACTTACAATACTACTAAATACAATACGACTAAATCCTGAAAGCTTATGAATAGAAAATTATGAGAATTATGGGAAGTATGAGGTGAATCTATCATATGGAAAAGGTAATGATAACGGTTGCAACAACAGGTGCGTTCCCCACAAAGGGACAAAATCCGAATATACCCTTAACCCCCCAGGAGATTGCAGACGACGTTTATGAATGTTGGAAAGCTGGAGCCTCCATTGCACATGTGCATGTGCGGGATGATGAAGGGAAAGGCACGATGAATTTGGAGAAATTCAAAGAGACGGTGCAGCTGATTCGCAGCCGGTGTGATATTGTTCTGAATCTGACAACCTCAGGTGATCTGAATGCTACGAATGATGATAGAATAGCTCATTTGATCGAATTAAAGCCAGAGATGGCAACCTTTGATGCAGGAACTATGAATTGGATGCATGACACGTTGTTCATAAACCATCCTCATTTTCTGGAGAAGCTGGGGAGAATTACAATGGAGCATGCAATTAAGCCTGAGATAGAAATTATGGATGCCGGAATGGTCTATAACTCCTTTCATTATGTCAACAAGGGAGTTCTGAATACGCCGGGGCATTACCAATTTGTCATGGGAGTACCTGGTGGAATAGGAGCTACGATTGAAAATCTTGTTTTTCTAAAAGGCTTGATCCCGCAAGATGCCACATGGTCTGCTTTTGGCGTAGGGAGACATCATCTTCCCATCCTGTTTGCAACGATCGCAATGGGCGGCCATGTCCGGGTAGGTATGGAGGACAATGTCTTTTATACAAAGAACAGGCTGGCTAAATCAAATGCTGAATTTGTAGAGCGGGCGGCAAGACTCATCAGAGAAGCAGGTAAAGAAGTCGCTTCACCGGATGAGGCTAGGCAGATTTTGAAGTTACATAACCATGGAGAAAGAAGCATGTTGTCGTGATACAGAAAATAGCCGTTTTAGGCGCCGGGACGCTTGGACATGGGATTGCGGGAACTTTTGCGATGTATGGTTACGATGTTAATTTATATGACAGGGACCAGAACAGACTAGCTTCTGCTGTAGATGAAATTAAGGATGAACTAGAATTATTGGCGGAAGAAAATGTGATTGGATATGGGGAAGTAGCTCCAGCAATCGCACGAATTCACTTGTCGGCAGATTTGAAAGGGACAGTTGAAGATCGTGATTATATCATTGAAGCAGTTCCTGAGATTCTAGAGCTTAAACAACAGCTGTTTCAGCAGCTGGACTCGTATTGTCTTCCACACGCCATTTTCGCAAGCAATACGTCCAGTTTGAAGCTCACGGATCTCATGCAGCTGGTTAGTGATGAGCGCAAAAAGCGGATGATCATAAATCACTGGTTTAATCCGGGACATCTAATGCCCATTGTAGAGCTATCTTACTTCGGAAATATGCCTGAGCCTGTTTATCTGGAAGTTGAGGCATTATACAAGTCTATAGACAAGCAGACCGTGAAAGTACAAAGAGATGTTCCGGGGCTCATCGCCAATCGGATTCAACAAGCGATTGCCCGCGAGGTTTTTTCCATTATCGAATTAGGGATCGCATCCCCGGAAGATGTAGACAGAGCATTGAAGTTCGGTCCGGCTTTCAGATATGCTACAACAGGGCAGCTCGAAATCGCTGATTTAGGGGGGCTGGATCTTTGGTGCACGGTAGGAGACAACCTGCTGCAAGACATGGATCATTCACGCTCTTCCAATCAATTATTGAGAAAAAAAGTGGAAGAAGGAAAGCTGGGCGTCAAATCCGGGGAAGGTTTTTATACCTACGAAAAGGACGATATACAAGCATCGAAGAGAAGGTTAGCCCGAAAATTAATTCAACAGCTCAAAGCCTCCAAAAATTACATATGACTAGAAATGAGGACGTTTAATTGATGGACATCCAGAGGCTGATGATCATTGGGGGAGGGCAGATGGGCAGCGGAATTGCCCAGGTTGTCGCTGCTGCAGGGATGAATGTCATTTTAAATGACATCGATCCTGCATACTCACTTAAAGGGTTAGGTACTATTCGCAATAATCTAATCCGGGATGTGGAAAAGAAGCGCAAATCTCAAGCAGAAATGGATGCCATTTTAGCCCGAATCTCTCTATCCAGTGACTTGGAAGATGGACGGAACGTGGATATGGTGATTGAAGCGATTGTGGAAAACATGCAAATAAAATCTGAGCTTTTCAAAAAGCTGGACCTGATCTGCCCGCAGCATGCCATACTTGCCAGCAATACGTCATCACTTGCGATTACAGAGATTGCATCTTTTACGAAGCGCCCGGATCAAGTTATTGGCATGCATTTTATGAATCCGGTCCCTGTTATGAAGCTGATTGAAGTCATCCGTGGGTTGCGTACTTCTCATGAGACGTACCTGCTCGTTGAGAATTTAGCCAAGCGCATGGACAAAGTGCCGATAGAAGTGAATGATTTTCCGGGATTTGTATCGAATCGGATTTTATTGACGATGATTAATGAAGCGGTTTTTTGCCTTTATGAGGGAGTTGCTGCACGGGAATCGATCGATGAAGTAATGAAGCTAGGGATGAACCATCCGATGGGGCCTTTGGCGTTAGCTGATTTTATCGGATTGGATACCTGTCTGGCGATCATGGAGGTGCTTCATGAAGGCCTAGGGGATTCGAAGTATCGTCCCTGTCCGCTGCTTCGCAAGTATGTCGCTGCCGGCTGGCTGGGCAAAAAGTCTGGACGGGGTTTTTACGATTATAAGAAAAGGGAGCAGTAAGCTCCCTCAGCCGTTTTACCTCAAAATAGTTCTTCAGTCTTGTTCAAGCTCTGTAAAGCTATATTATAAGAATCGATCCCAACCAAAGCAGCCCCTTGCTGGAGTATATAGCGGGCTGCTTTTTCTGTTAAGGGCGGGCAATGAAAGTAAGCTTCAGTATTCCAATGGCGATCCCAACCTTAAATCTCTCTCAATGACATGGCTGAGATCTTTATAAGATCAATGTTACATTATCTATCATAACTATAGATGGTTTTAATGATATATCATGTTCTTTATCTATCATTATTATAGAAACGATAACATTGACTAATTGTTTTGGGCTCAAATATACTTTAAAAGTATTGAAATACAAAAGTGGAGGTTAGTTGTATGTTGAAATCCGTTTCAGATATAATAATTCCTGACAGCAAATTAGCTGTTGGCGCAGCTGAGCTGCTTCGTGAGCATGGCGATACACTACTATGGAATCATTCCCACCGTGTATTTCTTTTTGGCGCCCTTCAAGGTAAGAATGCTCGGGTGAAATTTGATGCAGAGCTGCTTTATATTAGCGCACTGTTCCACGATTTGGGGCTCACCAAGAAATATAGCAGTCCAGATAAGCGTTTTGAAGTGGACGGGGCCAATGCAGCCCGCAGCTATCTTCAACAGCATGGGGTGCCGGATGAGTCTATTCGACTAGTATGGGACGCCATCGCCCTGCACACAACGATCGGAGTTGCACCATATAAAGAGCCTGAAGTTGCGTTAATATACTCGGGAGTCGGCTATGATGTTATGGGTGAAAACTTTGAAAGCATTTCGGAAGAGACGCGTGAGCAGGTAGTCGCTGCTTATCCGCGGGACAATTTCAAGAATAAGATATTGCCCGCTTTTCTCGAAGGCTTTAAGCATAAACCGGAAACCACATTCGGAAATATTAAATCGGATGTTTGTGAGCTTTTGCTTCCAGGCTTTAAACGAACCAGTTTTTGTGATTGTGTATTGCACTCGCCATGGAAGGATTAGTAACATAACACAGCGCGGAGGTCGAAATGGAAATAAGACAGTTGGAATATTTTATGGCAATTTGCCAGGAGCTCCATTTCACTCGCGCTTCCGTGAATTTAGGGGTAACACAACCTACTTTAAGCCATCAAATCAAAGCTTTAGAAGATGAAATAGGCATTCTGCTATTTGATCGAATAGGGAAAAAAACAATGTTAACAGAAGCCGGCTTGATTTTATTAAAGCATTGCCGAAATGTCTTTAACAGTCTGGAAAGTGCCCGGGAAGAGATTGCGGAGCTGCAAGAAATTAAACAAGGCAGTCTTTCAATAGGAGCTCTAACAGGAGAACTAAATCAGCTGGTTTCCAAATTACTTGTAGATTTTCACCAAAGATATCCCCAAATTAAGCTGAAAGTAGTAGGCTCGGATGATCTTATAGAACGTGTCATTCAGAATGAAATTGATTTTGGCTTAACGATTCTCCCGGTTCATGATGAAAGAATAACGACAGTGCCCCTATACGAGGAAAATCTTTATTTGACCGTTTCAAGCAATCATCCTTTGGCGAATCGCGAAAAGATCGATTTAGAAGAAATAACCGGACTGCCGTTTATCGTATTTCCAAAAAACCATAAATGCCGCCAACAAATCGAAATCGCTTTTCAATTACTAGGCATCAGCCTGAAACCAATCATAGAAACGGATGCACCTGAAACCATCATTAGTCTGATAGAAGCTCAAGCGGGAGTATCGATCCTGTCTAAAACGCTTATAAATATATGGAATAATGATAATATCAAAATTATAAAAATTGAAAATCCGTCTATTCGCAGGCAAATTGGTTTGATCTATCACAAGGAGAAATATATGGGATTTGCTGCGCGGGAGTTCATAAATGTATTAAAAACAACGGTCACAGAAACCCATAAGGATTAACATAGCTGAGCGTGGGAAGGGATGCCGGAGGAAGCTGCGATAGTAAGCTGTGATAGTATGCAGCCTGGCTCCCCCTAATGGAGCATGTGCTTTACTTAACGATGTTTTTCATCGTTAAAGCAAGTGTTTCCAGTCAATCAGCCGCGTTAGTGATGATTTTCATCGTTAAAAGAGGCCGGATGAGCCCATTGGGTGGATAAAAGAGATTTTAACGATGTTTTTCATCGTTAAAGTAAGGATGCGGAGACGAACTGCTACTTTAGCGATGAAAAACATCGTTAAAGTAGCAGGGGTGACGAGGGCAGATGCGCGGCGGGGGGTTCTTCATCCCCAGCGCCTTTGCCGCTAGGAAATCACCTCCTACCAAGAGAAAATCTCTTGCAGGCTGTTCATCATTCAAGGGAACAAATCTTTACCAGTGGCTGGCCGTTCATTTTGCGGATGAAGATTTATTAGGAACTCTGTTTTGGCTTGTAGACAACCATACATCGGGCTTCGTTACCGGGTTCATAGCCCCGATGATGGTGGATTTATGGTCTATTCTGTTGTTTAGTTAAAGCAAACATATTGATTCTTCAGCTTGCAAGCCAGCATTTTGCTGCAGGAACCGAAGCACGACTCCATAAAGTAAAAGCATCGATGATTGTTTCGGTGCTTTTACTTTTCTTGTGAGTCTTAATTCATTCGCTGATTACTCCGTAATAGAAACAATATATTCTCCTCGGCCGTCCCCTGACTTGATAACGCCTAAATCTTTTAGCCTTGAAATATTTTTGGCAATACTTGAGGGGGAAGCGTCTAGAGTGTTATCAAACAATTGTCTATGAAATATTTCTCCGTCATCCATTTGGTTAATTAATTCGAACATTGTTTTTGCATGTCCTTTACCCAGTAGTTCACGAATATGCTTGATTCTATCGTAACGCTGAAGTTCTTTGAGTACCTTAGTAAGCGATGCGTTGACGCATTCGAGGTAAAAAACAATGAATGGTTTCAGGTTACCTTGAGTTGCAGACATAAGAGTATCATAATAATCCTCGATTCTTTTATCGAAGAATTCCTCTACACTAAATGCATCCTTAATGGTAGCAAGATCGTTGTGTATTAATCCTACCAATGTAGAAAAAGCCCGGGCTGTTCTTCCGTTACCATCAGGAAAAGGATGAATGTAACCTATTAAATGATGAGTGATCCCAGAAATGATTAGAGGATGGACTTTTTTTTCAAAATTTGCATTTGTCGTCTCATAGGGGCTCGTATATCCGGTTACACTTGTGTAGAGCCAGGAAAAATAGGCCTGCATAAGACGCGGAACTTCATTAGATCCTGGAGGTTGGTAACTGACATGCCCATCACCATCTAGAAGAGCTACCGGGATATTTCTATATCCCTCAGGATAGCTGGTCAAGTTGTTCATTAAAGTTTGTTGTATTTTTTTTAGAATAGGCTCATCCATGTCTGAAAAATCTTTGTTTGAATTTAAACTATAAATAAATTCATAAGTTTCAAAGACGTTTTTAACTTCTATTTGTGCTTTTTGTTTAATAGTTAGGGAGTTTCTTTTGTAGTTCTGATAAAGTTGTTCTACCTCTTTGAATTCCAATTTGTTTTGTTCAATTTTAGTTGTGAAATGCGCGGTTTTAACCAGAGAGTTACGTAAAATTGTGGGCTTTAGGGGATGGCTTTTTAAACCAAGTCTGGCCAAGGCTCCTATATTCCTCTCAGCTTCAAGAATCAGTTGTTGTATTTCATAATCAAAGGGATTTATATTCGGATGAAAGACTAATCGATCTTCGATAGTATCGAAGTGCTCATAAGCAAACATATAAGTCATAAATTACACCACCTTTTACACTTGAAAAACCAATGATATCAATAATTTTTTTCTAACTCAAGTATATCCAAGTACACTTAGTATGTACACCTTTTCTTACTATTAAACTAGCCCCAATGTTACTAGTGGTGTTGGTTGCTAGCGGAAGAGTTGATTTGTCGGCAGGTTAATTATTTTGTAGGAAAGTATTTCCTTATGTTATAGAATATTACTAAGGTAGGTATCGCATATAATGGAGGGAATGCACAAGAATGACTCTTATATGGAGAAAGGCAGCGGAACCGGACCTTGAAGTGCTGGCTGCCATGAATAAGCAGCTGATTGACGATGAAGGCAGCCGGAATCCGATGAATCTCGATCAATTGCGGGAAAGAATGAGAGACTGGATGACTACCGACTGGGAGATTGATCTTCTCTGTAATTCGTCTGGTATTGTTGGTTATGTGCTGTATCAGTTCCGCCCTGCTTCCAATAGCGCAACCCGGAACGAGGCATATCTGCGGCAATATTTTATAAAAAGAGATTATCGCAATCAAGGGTATGGCAAAGAGGGCATCGAGCTGCTATTAACGGAGCGGTTGGAAGGAATAGAGACGATCACCATAGAAGTTCTAGAGACCAATCCGAATGGTATGAGATTTTGGCGGAAGGCTGGATTTCTGCCCTATTCCACAACGATGAAAAGGATATAACAAATAAGCAATGGTTTATTAATCTAGGGGGTGCAGGATGGAATTACTGCCGGATAAAGTAAGTATAACTATGCGTAAATTATGTAATCTTTTAGAAAGTAGCCTGCAAGGTAGACTCAAAGCGGTTTATGTGTATGGCTCTACAGCGCTGGGTGATTATATAGAGGGCTCGAGCGATATTGATTTTATAGCTGTTGTTGAGCAGCCCTTAAGCCCGGTACATATCCAAGCGATAATAGAGGCACATGAAGAGGTTGAGCGGATCTTGCCTGGAACGGATATTATGGGAGCCTATCTAGGTCAGGAGGACCTTGGAAAAGCTTTCAACGAGATCCCATTCGTTTTGACCTATTTTAATAAGCAAGTGCATGAGGATGGAACCGGAACTGATATCAATCCAGTTACATGGTGGGTGCTGAAGCATCACGGTATTCGTGCCTATGGACTGAATATTTCCTTTTCGTATGAAATATCGAAGGAAACATTGATTGATTACGTAATGGCAAATATGAATTCATATTGGAAAAATTGGGTTGAGCGGTTGGAGAGGCGATTGCGTGAGCCCGACTTATCTGAGCAAACGATAAAAGCAGCGGAGCTGGATTATGCTGTCGAATGGTGTGTCCTCGGCATGCTGCGGCAGCTTTACACAATAAAGGAACATGGAGTGACCAGCAAAACAGGTGCCGGTACATACGGAATGAATCTTTTGTCCGATCGGTGGCACGGGCTAATCCGTGAAGCTATAGCAATCAAGCGCTGTCAAGTGGAGCGGGTTTACGATTCGCAAGTGAAGCGATTAAATGATTTAGTTGAGCTTCTTAGTTATATACATACGGAAAGCAACCGATGTTTTCTAAAAAATGAGGAGAGTGAATGACGTTAAGTTATTGTTCGTATGCAGCCGTAATAAATGGCGGAGCTTGACAGCCGAGAAGATATTCCATGGTGTAAACGGCTATGATGTCAGATCAGCTGGTACAGAGGATCATGCACGAATCAAAGTGACGGGAGGCCATATTGGCTGGGCTAACCTTATATTTGTTATGGAGAGAAAACATAGTAGGCGGCTGCAGGAGAAGTTTGGACCGGAGCTTATAGGTAAGCGAGTGATCTGTCTCGATATTCCTGATGATTATATGTTTATGGATGAGGAACTTATTGAAACATTAAAATCAAGAGTTGCAGAATATATTGAGCTGCCAGAGGAATAAAAAAGAACATTTTTTGAGCATAATAAGAACTTCATATGGACCAAGCAAATCCAAGCTAATTCGGCCAAGGAGGATACCTAATATGTCAAACAAAGAAAAGAATAAACAAAACAGGAGCGATAATAACAACCAAAGCACATCAGGAGTGCGCGGTGGCGAATTCAAAAATGGCAGACTGAGTCAAATTAAAAATAACAACCCTGGGGATGAGGATGTCCCAAATGAATACATTAATAAAAAGGAAGACGATTTGCCCTGATATAGAGTGATTTCACTGACAGCCATGCTCAAAAAGGGAAGCACAATGAAGCACAATATGCCCAGATGTTTTTTCTGTGGGCAATTGTGCTTTTTTGGTGGGAAAAAGTGATTATCCACTTTGTTGAATGGACTTGTTGTGCGTGTGTACGTGACAAACTATGGCTCACAGGACACCTCGTGACGATAGATCGATAGATCTACCCTACCGTCTGCGCTCAGCTCGATGCCTTCGTTTTCAAGCAGTAATTTTTGAAGAAAGCTCGATTCCTCATCCTGGATCGCTATTTCGCCTTTGGCGTTAACGACTCTGTGCCAGGGAAGCTGATGCTTTTGACTCATCGAATGCAGAATGCGAACGACCTGTCTGGCTCCGCGAGGACTTCCGGCTGATGCCGCGATTTGACCATAGGTCATAACTTTACCTTCGGGAATGGCTCGAATGATTTCAATCGTAAGCCGGCTGAATGGCTGCATAATTTCTCCTTTGGCAGTATCAGGCTGTTGCCCAAACTCTTACCTAAGCTTATTAATTGGTTCACTATTCGAATATAACCGATGGCGCCCAGGGATTACAACTATATAGTACAGTAGTAGTTTGCTTCATAGTTTCCTGAATGGGGTAATGAAGACTAGCGTAGTGGATGAAATCTTTCAACTATCTTCATCTATCATCTATCTTCAGGAGGTGCAGGAAACCATGAATGAAGAAAAAGAAACAGTAGTTCAAAAAGCAAAAGTCGATCTTGAAGCGCGAAAGCGTGGAAATAGTTTTGTACTCATTGGAACAAGTGGTACAGTGGGAGAAATAACTTACCAATTTGTAGATGTGGACACCTGGATTATTGATAGTACGTATATTGATCCCGAGCATCGGGGGCAGAATTTAGGCAGGCAGTTGCTCGATTTTGTAGTTGAAGAGGCAAGGGAGAAAGGCAGGAAAATTATTCCCTCGTGTTCTTACGTGCTTGAGCAGTTCAAGCGATATCCTGAGTATGCAGACGTATGGGAGCAAAGTGGAGCCAATTATTCGGACCCTTACAGTTCGAAGACGATGGATTCACCTGGACATTGAATAAACAAAAGAGTACCTGTGCGCATCATGACAGGTGCTCTTTTTTGCGCTGCTGGAAGACTTGACTTATTGGGGTGATATAGCCTAAAGTGATCTATAAAATCTTTCATGTCGATAAAAATAATCGTTTGCTAAAAATAGCATAAATGAATGCGAAATTTTAGATAAAGGTATAGAATAGGGGTAGGAAGTAACGGTGGTACCCGCAGCAGTTTTGTAATTGATTATAGTCGATATGTGAAATTTTTCACTTACTATGGTTGTGCGAAAAATCTATGAATTTTATCAAACAACGATTCAAATATAGTGTTCGCTGCGAACCAGACTAACCATACGCATTAAGGGGGAACGAAGAAATGTCGGAAACAGCTGTAAAAAATGTTGAAGAAGTTAAAGCAGTAGAAACTGCTGCAAAGCCAGATGTTCTGGATCAATTATTGAAGCCGGAAGTGCAAGAAGCCTTGACTCTGTTGGTGGATCAATTGCCCAAGCTATCGGAAATGATGACTCTGCTTACGAAGACTTATGACTTGGCGCAAAAGGTGTCGAATGACCGCGTTCTTATTCAAGACATGGTAGGCGGCCTGAAAGAAGTAGTTAAACCGCTTGAAGAGAAAGTGAAAGGATATGCCTCCGCGGCTATTGAAGCGAATGACCGTGCTGAGCATAGCGATTCAACTATTGGCCTGTTCGGCATGGTGAGATTGCTGAAGGATCCGGAACTGCAGAAGATGCTTCGTTTCGGCCAAGCTTATCTGGATATTCTAGGCGAAAGAAAAAAGCAGGACTAGCTTAAATAAATTGCCAGGTTAAAAAAACGGAGGATGAACATGAAA
The DNA here is from genome assembly GCF_017874215.1 of Paenibacillus eucommiae. GTDB lineage: Bacteria > Bacillota > Bacilli > Paenibacillales > NBRC-103111 > Paenibacillus_AI > Paenibacillus_AI eucommiae. The sequence continues at coordinate 70,828 of NZ_JAGGLB010000023.1, read as the reverse complement.
AAGCAAATTTTAATTATAGGTGCAGGCTACGGCGGCTTACTAAGCGCTCTTTCCGCACGTGCTAATATGTCGGTAGAGGAAGCTTCCATTACCGTTATTAATCGGGTAGGCTCCCACCAGATTATTACTGAGCTGCATCGTCTTGCTGCTGGTAACGTTTCCGAGCAAGCAGTTGCACTTCCGCTGGAGAAGCTTTTCAAAGGCAAAGATATTAATGTTAAAGTTGGCAACGTACAAACTATCGACGTGGAAGGCCGTAAGGTTACTGTCGAAAATGGTACTTCATACAGCTACGATGCATTGGTATTGGCTCTTGGCAGCGAAACCAACTACTTTGGTATCCCAGGACTTCAAGAGAACAGCTTGACCCTGAAATCCGTAACAGACGCAAAACGTGTCTTTGCACATGTAAAAGAGCGTATCAGTACCTATGCAAAAACAAAAAATAAAGCAGACGCAACTTTCGTTATTGGTGGAGGCGGTCTTACAGGCGTTGAGCTTGTTGGCGAACTTGCTGATGAGTTGCCTGGAATCTGCAAGACTAATGGCGTTGATTTCGCAGACGTATCTCTATATTTGGTTGAAGCAATGCCTAACATTCTGCCAATTTTCTCCGCAGATTTGATCCAACGTGCTACTACGAGCCTTGAGCAGCGCGGTGTGCAGTTCCTTACAGGCTTAGCGATCACTGAAGTGAACGGTTCGACTGTAAGCCTGAAGGATGGTAGAACGATTGATACGAATACGCTAGTTTGGACTGGCGGAGTACAAGGAAGTTCACTTGTTGCTAATTGCGGAGTCGAAGTAAACCGCGGCCGCGCAACCGTTAATGAATTCCTGCAATCCGTTTCTCATCCAGATGTATATCTTGCTGGTGATTGCGCTGTTGTATTTGCTCCAGATGGCCGTCCTTATCCACCAACCGCACAACTGGCTTGGCAAATGGGTGAGCTTGTTGGAGAGAACATCGCAGCTTCCTTTAAGGGTACCAAAATGGGCGGGTTCCATCCAGTATTCTCAGGAACATTGGCGAGCCTGGGCCGAAAAGACGGCATCGGTGCAATCGGCGGATCTGGTATTGAACTGAAGGGTACACCAGCTTCATTAATGAAAAAAGCGAGTAACGCCCGTTATCTGTCTCACATCAACGGACTGTTCTCATTAGCTTACTAATATTTATTTAAAGGACCATCCCGGTCAGCACGACTTCCGGGGTGGTTCTTTTTTTTACATAAAATATCTCCTTGTAGTCACTATCCCTTTGCCTCAGGCCATCTCAAATGGGGTGGTCTTCTTTTCTGTCTTCATAACTTGCGGATTGCGATAGTACGAAGAGTAAAAATATAGGTATTTAAGATCAGTAACAAGTGCGGAGCTAAATACATATGTTGTGATTATGAAATTACTCTGAACTCAGAAAATTACGAATTCACAAGGCCAGCAAAATTATTAAATTATTTTCAAATGGAGGTTAAATTAATGAATGAATTTAAAAATGATCTGCAGAGTTTGAATGTTTCCGGATTTAGCACGAGCGAGGTGACTCCTTGGGATGCTCAAGCCCAGCAACCTGCGCGTCTTTGTTTCAATTGTTTCTTAAATTGTTTTAATTGCATCAATTGTTTTAATTGCTTTCACAACTGCCATAACTGCCAAAATTGCCACAACTGTCATAATTGTCACAATTGCCAGAACTGTCACAACTGTCAGAATTGCCATAATTGTCAAAACTGTCATCACGGTGGGCATTGAGGAGATTGCAAGTGGAACTCATGGCTGCCTGATAAGAAGAGAAGGCCCCCTTTATCTTGAAGGGGGCTTTTTTCCGTAACGCGCCCAAGTCACGATGTGGCGGGATGAGAGTTAGTAGCAGTCTGCCCTCCGCCGAGCGTGCTCCACTTAACGATGATTTTCATCGTTAAAACAAGGATGTGGAGAGGAACTGATGTTTAACGATGAAATTCATCGTTAAAGTAGCAGGTCCTTCTCAGCTGCGCGTTCTTCAGCCCCAGCGGCTTGGACCGGGGGAAATCTCCTCGAATCAAGAGAAAAAAACCTTGCTGGCTGTCCGTTTGAGCGTGTTGTTAGTGCGATTTTAGCTGAGAAGAGGGAATGGCTGTGGGCGGAAGAGCGGAAGCGTCCGCCTTTAAAGATTTGTTCCTACCTCCTCATCCATTCCATTCAAGGGAACAAATCTTTAACAGCGGCTGGAGCCCACAGCCATTCCCTCCGCAACGCTCCCTAGCTTCGAACACGCACCTCAAAGGACTTCGCAAGGTGTTTTTTTTAAATTTGACATGAGGGACAAATCGCTATACATAAGATTACATGTGAACGGTTTGGAAGATGCAGCGAAAAAATGGAGTGAAGCGTTAGAGCACAGCTTACGGAGGAGGAATAGAATGACAAATTTGAATCCTTCAATGCGCCTGAAAGTGAATCGGGATACGTTTTTTCTCCCTGATCCAAACGGAAGCGTTTATTTTCGAAACCATGTAAGCTCGTTTCGCATGGAAGGCCGCGGGATCGATCAGTGGATTGAGAAGTTGATTCCAATATTCAATGGAGAGCACAGGCTAGAGGATTTGACTGATGGATTGCCGGCTCCACACCGCAACCAGATATATGAAATCGCGGAAACGTTGTATCAAAATGGCTTTGTTCGAGATGTGAGTCAAGACAAACCGCATCAATTGCCGGAAGCAATCCTCCAGAAGTATGCTTCTCAAGTAGAATTTTTGGATAGCTTTGGCGATTCGGGTGCTTACCGGTTTCAGTCCTATCGTCAGGCAAACGTGCTGGCAATCGGCTCTGGCCCCTTTTTGTTATCGGTCGTTTCTGCGCTGCTCGATTCTGGGTTACCCAAGTTTCACGTGATGGTTTCGGATCGGGAGCCGACTGATCGGCAGCGTTTGGCAGATTTGGTGGCACATGCCCGTAAATTGGATCCGGAGGTGGTAGTAGAGGAGGTTGGCCGGCAGCCCCAGGGGGGAAGTTTTTGGCAGGAGGCTGTGAGGCCATTTGATTCTATTTTATATGTATCACAGGAGGGCGATGTTGAGGAGCTTCAAATGCTTCATGCCATTTGCAGAGAAGAGAAGAAGACTTTCCTTCCAGCGGTATGCTTGCAGCAGGTGGGCATGGCGGGTCCGCTGGTACATCCAGATTCTGAGGCTTGTTGGGATTCGGCATGGAGCCGTATACACCAATCTGCGCTTGGTAAAGATCCGCAGCTGCACAACTTTTCTTCTACAGCGGGAGCGATGTTATCCAATGTGATCGTGTTTGAATTATTAAAAATGGTTGCAGGTTTGACCGCTTCGGAGAAACCGCAATTTTTTCTGCTGAATCTGGAAACCTTGGAAGGGAACTGGCATTCGTTCATGCCCCATCCTCTTGTGAATGGACGTGCAGCAGCAGATTGGATTCAAGATTTCGATCAGCAGTCCGAATGGGGGGCCAGTGAAGATGAGAACGGGTTGCTTCCCTATTTCAACAGTTTGACATCGGAGGTATCTGGGATTTTTCATATTTGGGAGGAGGGCGACTTACTGCAGCTTCCGCTTTCTCAGTGCCGCGTTCAGGCAGCCGATCCGCTGTCGGAAGGGCCGGCTGGGGTGCTGACGGATATGATCTGTGCAAATATGACACATGAGGAGGCGCGGAGGGAAGCAGGGCTGACGGGGATAGAAGCGTATGTGTCGCGAATGTCCGGTCTGCTAGCTGCAAAGCTTTCCAGCGATCAGGAGGCAGAGGGCTGTAGAATAGGACAGCGGGATTTTAAGGATTTTATAGGTGTAGGAGCAGGAGCAACGGTTGCAGAAGGTATTGGCCGAGGGCTGCAAAAGTGTTTGGCCGAGGAGCTAAGCAAGCAGCATGAGGGTCAGAAGCCTTCTGTCTTTCGGGTGCAGCTGTCTGAGATAGAAGATCAACACTGCCGGTTTTATTTGCAGGCATTGACGACAATGAAGGGAGTGCCGATAATCGGTTTGGGGAAGAAAGTAGCTGGATTCCCAGTGATTTGGGTCGGAACAAACGATCGTTGGTATGGAAGCGTAGGGCTGAATGTAACTATGGCGCTGCAAAAGGCTTTGCAGCAGGCTCTGCTTGAGGTGCAAAACCAATCGGCTTTCCTCACCTCACAGGCATTGGTAGTTTCATCGGTGCATCTGGAAGAGAGGGTACCAGAAAGAGTGTCAGAAAGAGTATCGGAAAGGGTGCCAGAACGAGTACCAGAACGAGTGCCGGAAAGAGAACCAGATAGGGTGCCAGAAAAATTGTCAGCAAAGCTGCTAAGCATCGAGATTCCAACTTGTGATGTGACGGCACAAGCTGAGGTTTTGCAATCCGCCTTGCAGGTTTTAAAAAGGAACCGCCAGCGGCTTATAGTGATGGATCTGGCACAGGAACCGTTTTTGAAGGAGGGGTTGGCTGGGGTGTTCGGGGTATTGCTGAAAAAGGAGGGAACGTGGTGAGCCCTACCGTTGTGATTGTGGGAGAAGGGGTGCTGACGGACTGCGTGGGCAGAGAACTAGCCACCGGGTTCGAGGTCGTACGTCAGCTCGATTTCGAGGGAGGCGTATCCGAATCGGCTTCATTGGCTCTGGTGCTGCATGATGCCTGGCATCCTTATATGCATCAAAAAGCAGAAGAGGTGCTGCCGCCAGCCGGCATTCCATGGCTGCGCGGCTTCGTTTCATTTGGCGAAGGCGTGATCGGCCCTTTGGTTCGCCCGGGCATACAGGGGTGCTCCCGGTGTGCAGATACGCGGCGCCTTATGGCGGGGAGAGAGCGCAGGGAGATACTTAAGCTGCAGCAGAGGCTTGCGGCTCAAGGGGGAGTGCCACAAGATGCCTGGGCGTCGCGCACTGGGCTTTTGCAGGTGGCTCACCTGCTCGTGGCTGAAGCCCGGAGGGTGCTGCAAGGCAGGTCGGGTCACTCGGAAGGAAGGGTGTTTCTAATCAACATGGGGACGTTAGAAAGCAAGCTCCACCTTTTTCTCCCTGATCCGTTGTGTCCAGTTTGCAGCCGAATGCCCGACGATTCATCATCAGCCGCCGCCATTGGTCTGCAGCCAAGTCCGAAGATCAGCGTAAACAGCTACCGCAGCCGCTCTATAGAGGAGCTGAATAAAGTTTTGGCCCATGACTATCTGGATTACCGGACCGGTTTTTTAAATGGAAAAATGCTTAACCTTCAGGCACCGTTTGCCGATGTGAGTGTGAATCTGCCAATGCTCGCGGAGGACGTGGGAACGGCGGGCAGGAGTAATTCTTATGCTGTCAGTGAGCTGACCGCCATTCTTGAGGGCTTGGAGCGGTCCTGCGGTCTGGCACCTCGGGGTAAACGAACGGTAGTTTATGATTCCTTCCGCAATTTGGCAGATCAAGCGCTCGATCCCGTCAAAATAGGGGTGCACACGAAGGAACAGTATGCCCGGCCGGGATATCCTTATAAACCGTTTGATCCTGACCAGCCACTCGATTGGGTTTGGGGCTACTCTTTTTTGCAAGAGCGCCCGATTCTGGTTCCGGAGCAGCTTGCTTATTACAGCGTGGGCTGTGGGAAGGGGTATGTAGCTGAAACGTCTAATGGATGTGCGTTAGGTGGAAGTTTGGAGGAGTCTATTTTTTATGGCATTTTGGAAGTGGTGGAGCGTGATGCATTCCTGATGACTTGGTATGCGCAGCTAACTATTCCTCGCTTTGACCCTTATTCGGCTAATGATCAAGAATTGAATCTGATGATTGACCGTTTGCAAGCTGTTGCGGGGTATGATGTGTATTTCTATAACTCTACGATGGAGAACGGGATTCCAAGCGTTTGGGCGATGGCGATTAACAGGAAGCAGACGGGAGCGAATCTTATCTGCGCGGCTGGAGCTCATCCGGACCCGGTACGGGCGGTGAAGGGTGCGGTTCACGAACTGGCTGGCCTAGTGCTGACACTTGACGAGAAATTGGATGCGAACCGGGAGGCGTATGTTCGAATGTTCCACGATTCGTCGCTACTGCGGCAGATGGAGGATCATTCACTGCTGTACAGTTTGCCGGAGGCGCAGGAGCGGCTGCAATTTTTGCTGGATGGAAATGACCGGTTGCTGACGTTTGACGAGGAATTCAAGCGGAAGGCGGGGCAGCAGACTGGACAGCCCGGACAGCCTGGGAAGGCTGACTTGACGGATGATCTGAAGGACATTCTTCAGATGTTTCGCCGATTGGACCTCGATGTGATCGTGGTGGATCAGACATCGCCGGAAACGATTCGAAATGGACTACACTGTGTAAAAGTGCTCATTCCAGGAATGCTGCCAATGACATTTGGGCATCATTTTACCCGTGTTACAGGACTGGAGAGAGTGCTGAGGGTACCGATGGAGCTTGGATATGTGAAGCAGCCGCTGACGATAGAACAGCTTAATCCACATCCGCATCCCTTTCCATAAGGTTAACTGATTCCGAATACCAGAATCTGGAGTGTTTGCAGTTTCGTTCATTTGAGGGGGGAGAAGAATGAGTATGGAGGCCTTTCTCCACAATTTGCATTATGACACCGATAAAACCAAGCCGCCAGACACGGTGGTGGATTGGGAGGACAGACCGCTTGCATATAAGCTCTACCGCGGCCTGCCTGTCGTTCCGCTCTCTCCAGAGGTGGTGCTAACGCTTGAAGGTGTGGAAGCACCCGCGAAGCCCAACCTCCGTGGAGTTGGCGATTTTCTTTGGTATGTTTTCGGGCTCACTCAATTGTGTCAATCAGTTTCTGCGTTTAATTCCACGGAACAAACGATGGGGATGATGCAGTCCAATCGGCGATTTGTTCCCTCGGGGGGAGCCTTATACCCAAATGAATTATATGTGTATTTGAAGGTGGAGGATTTGCCAGCGGGTATGTACCATTATGATGTGGCCCATCACCGTTTGGTTTTGCTGCGCGAAGGCAATTATGATTCTTATTTAACCTGCGCTATTGGAAATCGTTGTGATGTGTCCTCCTGCTTTGGTACTGTTTTTGTTTCAACTATGTTTTGGAAAAACTTCTTTAAATACAATAACTTTGCTTATCGGCTGCAAGGGCTGGACGCCGGTGCGCTGATTGGACAGCTGCTGGAAGTTGCGAAGCGATTTGGCTTCACAACAGGTGTGTGTTTCCAGTTTCTTGATCAGGCTGTTAACCATCTGCTCGGGATATCCGAGCAAGAGGAAAGTGTATATGCGGTGATCCCGTTATCGGTGGAGTCCAGGATCTCTTGGTTTGGCAACAGTGATGGCAGTGATAACAGAGTTAGGATGGTCTCAGCCACTGAATTATGCAGGGAATTGGCATTGATCAAGCATTCTCATTATGTCCGTTCCCGCAGGGTCAAGGAATTTCCAATGCTAATCAAGATGAACGAAGCATCCCGGCTTGATTTCCTGCCGCCGATAACAGAAATCGGGAAGGGGCTTGCAAACTGGGATGAGCGAGAGGAAGCAGAGAAGCAAGAGAAGCAAGAGGGCCAAGTAGTGAAGCTACCTCAAGTGAGTCGGCTGTCATATGATCTGGCGTTGGTCAGCCGAAAGCGGTTTTCGCCGGACAAAGACTTTCTTTTGGCCAAGGTGAGTCAAGTGCAGCTGGCCATCCTGCTACAAGAGGCGACGGCTTCCTTTTTGTACCGAAATGATTTGGATGGACCCACTGGAAAGCCCGAACCCCGCGTTGCGCTGTACGGCTGTCTGTATAACGTTGAAGGCATACCGGATGGCGCGTACTTTTATGATAGTGAAGCTCATGCATTACGGCGATTACGTCATGGAGATCAGCGGCTCTCGCTGCATCAGGCAATGTCTTCGGACAATATAAATATATTTCAAGTCCCGCTTTGTCTTCATGTGGCAGGGGATCGGAATCAACGTAGAGAAGCCCTTGGCTACAGAGGATACCGCATTCAACAAATGGAAGCCGGGATGCTTGTGCAGCGCTTACTGTTGGCAGCATCCGCTATCGGGATGGGAGGGCATCCGCTCCTCGGATTTAATGCTCAATTATGCGATGATATTTACAGCATGACTTCGCAGGGAATAACCAGCCTGATCCAAATACCCGTCGGTCCTTATCGTCACTGTCCCCGCTTGGAGGGAGGGTTGCATGGCTAGTTGGTCAGCTACAGAGAATGCATGTACTGAGAGACAATCTGGTAATCAGGTACAGATCTTACTTTCAATCTTACTTCCGCGAGCGTAAATGAGACGGGCTGATGCCATAATAAGTGGAAAATTGTTTGGAAAAATAGTGGATCGAGTCGTAACCAAGCATGTCTGCTATCGAAGTAATCGACTGTTTGCTTTCCTGCAGCAGCACGATTGCTTTTTTCATTTTCATCTTAAGTACGTATTGCTTCGGTGTCATGCCGGTTTCCTGCTTAAACAGCTTATAGAAATGTGATTTCTCGAGGTTGCATTTAGCACACCATTGCTCGTAGCTTAGTTGAATTTCGGGATTGCTCTCCATTTCCGCGATTATTTTTAATATCCTGTAATCGCTGGGGATCGTATCTGTGAAGCTGTTGAACCATCTTAGTATGAATGCGTGCATCAAGCTGCCAGTAAGTTGTTTAGCATAGTGTGTCGATTCGAAGGCTTCAGTAATTTGTGTAAAAAGCTCTATCAGATACGGATAAGGACTGAGTGAGCATTGAGTAGGCAGAGACTCCAGCTCCGGACAGGCTTCGATTCGGGTCATCAGCGTGAAATCAGGCAGGTCCGGAAAAAAGGCAAAACGGGGAAGCAGCACCTCAGGTTCAGTCCAGAAATCGCAATAGGCATTATACGATTCCATCCGAGAGCCGGGGTTATGATGGAAGGAATGAACTTGCCCCGGACGGATGAACAGAAGAGTTCCTCTCTCAACAGCATACCGGGTCTCATCAACTAACATATGCCCCCTGCCTTCGGTAAATAAATGGAAAGCATAGGTGTAGCCGATACGTGTTCCTTCTCCCAACTCGCCTTTGTAGGTCCAGGGAAGCGCCGATCGAACCAACGGTCTAATTTCTGCCAGCGGCTTCATAAAGAACCTCCTTTTTCATTGTGATTTGTTTCATTAGCGGAATTTTGTATAAATGAAAGGAATATCGTTTAAATACGAATTATTCTCTTAATGATACAATAAATCCATTGAAATGATAACTACATGGAGGTAATGATATGGATGCAATGTGGGACTTTAGAGGAATTCTCACCAAAGAGCAGAGGGTGCATTATGATACCTATGGTTATCTGGTTTTGACCGATTTATTGTCGGAAGAGGATATGCAAGCGCCGCGGCAGGCGATGCAGGAGAAAGTCTCCATGATTGCTGACGAGCTTTATAGCGATAAAATGATTACAGACAAACTGGAGCATCTTCCATTTGAATCGCGGCTGACGGAACTGTTTAAGGGCATGACAGATCAGGATTTTCTTAAATATGGCCGAAGCTGGAGGGATCGCATACCGGGGTATTTTCACCTCATGAGCAACCCCAAAATATTGGATGCTGTAGAATCACTGATCGGTGGAGAAATTTTCAGCAATCCGGTGTACAATGTACGTCCGAAAGTGCCTGGCGTGGCCGCTGGGGCAGTGCCCTGGCATCAGGATAAATCGTATTGGCCGGACGCTAATGCTAATCCTGTCATTACGGTGTGGATCTCCTTTGTTGATGCGACGCTGGAAAATGGCTGCCTGCATATTAAGCCCGGAACCCATAGGAATAAGCTGTTAAAGTGGCATGAGGAGTCACAAACTGGGACGGGATATACGGCGCTGCGCGATAGCCAGCTTGGCAAGGCGGAAACGATCGCTCTTCCCGTAAAGGCGGGGACGGCCATCTTGTTTAACGATCGTTTGCTCCACATGTCGACGCCTAATCTTTCGGACGGAATACGCTGGAGTGTCGATTTGAGGTATCAGCCAACCGATCAGGACCCGATGGTTAATCATGGCGCTGGATTTTTGGCCCGCAGCAGCATGTATCCTGAGAAGGTAGCGACACTTGAAGACTGGTTAAACGGGTAAAAATAAGAGGGAATGAACATGCGGGAGCCCGCTTGTCTGCTTCCCTCTTATTTTGTATGAACTTACTGGAAAGTATAAGTTTACTTTCAGAAAAGAAGCACAGATTTCACTTTGTCACTATCCCTTTCTCTCAGGAGAGCAAACCTCTGCTGACTTAACGATGTTTTTCATCGCTAAAGTAAGTGTTCCAGGTCAAGCCGTCACGTTAATGATGAAAATCATCGTTAAAAGAGGACGGATGGCCTCTTTGGGGGTTTAAAAAGGACTTTAACGATGATTTTCATCGTTAAAGTAAGGATGTGGAGCGGGCCAAGGCTTTTAACGATGAAAAACATCGTTAAAATAGCAGCTCCTCTCGGTTGTGCACGCTGGCAGGGCCGTTCTTCAATCCCAGCGGCTTGGCCCGCGGGTAAATCCCCTCCAATCCAGAGAAAAACCCTTGCTGGTAGTCCGTTTGAGCTTGGTGCTCGTGTGATTCGGGCGATTACGATTATAGCTGAGAAGGGAATGGGTGTGGGTGGAAGAGCGGTAGCGTCCGCCTTTAAAGATTGGTTCCTACCTCCTCATCCATCCCATTCAGGGAACAAATCTTTAACAGCGGCTGGAGCCCACATCCATTCCCTCCGTAATGCACCAACGCCATGAACACGCTCATCAAAGGACGCCGCAAGGCGTCTTCCTCATTTTTTTAAATTTCAATAATGTTGTACACTAAGGGGGAGGTGAAGCAAGCATGTTGAAGAAAATCAAGGTTAATGTTCTGGACTATTACTATTCTTTGTCCATTAATAAGAAAATTACACTGGCGTTTATGTTCGCATTATCCCTGCTGATCATTTTGCTGGCCATCTTCACCTATCGGATATCATCGTCGATTTTGATTGGCAAGGCTGTTGAAAACACAGCGCAAAATTTAAGATTGGTTACGGAAAAATTAGAAATTATTTTCGAGAATGCAGAAAATTATTCCCAGATTGCCATAACGAACAACACGATTCAGCAAATTGTCAGCGAGCCGCCCACTGATAATCCGCTAGAAAATTATAATAAGTACTTCGCAGTACAGGAAGCTCTGCGTAATATTGCGGATTCGAAGACGTTTGTCGATGCCTTGATCCTGTATGACCACAACAAGCAGATATATGACTCCGGAAGTCTCGGAAGTATTACGAATATAAGCGAGCTATATTTTAATAAATTTGCCAACTCATTTTATGGGCTTGTTTGGGAGGATACGGAAGCAAGTAACTATTTGAAAGTTAATGAGGGGCGCAATGTGATCTCTTTATTTCAGAAATTCAATTCAGCGAGAACAGGGGTCCCCCTTGGTCTGCTCCAGCTATCGATCGATGAAAAATATATAGCTGATCAATATGCGGATATTGATATAGGTGCCAGCGGAAACCTGTTTATTGTCAATAAAAATGGCAGGGTTGCTTCGGATCCCCGTAAGGACAAGCTGTATACTTCCATAAGCAAGGATATCTATTTTCCTTGGGTGCAGAGCCATGAAGGCGGAAAAGTTTTTCATATGGATGGGAAGGATGTACTCGTTGTATCGCGAAGCTATCCGCGGTTTGACTGGGTGATCATCGGCATGGTCCCGATTTATGAAATTACGAAAGATAATCAGATTCTGACCAGAAGGTTTTTTGGGATTGGTGCTATTTTTGTGCTGGCGGCGGTGATTCTTACTATTTTGATTGCCAAATCGATCACGAAGCCTTTAAATACAATTAAACGGACCGTAAAGGACGTACAGGAAGGAAACCTCGATGTCCGGCTCGATATTAAATCGCGGGATGAAATCGGGGCCTTGGCCAAAGAGTTCAACAAGATGGTTGGCAACACCAAGATGCTTATGGAAAATATCATTGAGGAACAAAAGAAGAAGAAGGAATACGAGCTCGCGGTTATGCAGTCGCAAATCAATCCGCACTTTTTATATAACACGCTCGAAAGTATTTGCGGCTTGGCTGATCTGAAAAGAAATGAGGATGTAGTGAAGGTTGTGAATCAGCTGGCGCTGTTCTATCGCGGAGTGCTCAGCAAAGGAAGTCCTGTTATATCCATAGAAGATGAAATTCTTATAACGCAAACGTATTTAGGCATTTTGAAGATTCGTTACGGAGATCAGATTGCCTACACCTTCGATTTCGATCCAAATGTTTATAAGTACAAATCCATCAAGCTGCTGCTGCAGCCGCTCGTGGAAAATTCCATTTATCACGGGCTAAAGAATAAGCGGGGAAAAGGTCATATCTGCGTCAAAGGAAGGATTGAGGGCGGGCATGTCGTTCTTTATGTCATTGATAACGGGGTCGGTATGAAGCAGGAACAGGTGGATAACCTATTCAACATCGGGGAAGCTGACTATAAGAAGAAAAGCTTTGGGCTGAAAATAACAGATGAGCGGATCAAGCTTTATTTTGGAGCGGCATACGGCCTGCACATTCAAAGTGAGTATGGAGCAGGTACGACGGTTAAGATAACATTGCCAACTTTAGAAACGGGCGGTGATGCAGAATGATCAAGGTGCTAATTGTCGATGATGAGTATTTGGTCAGGGAAAGATTGAAGCAGTGCGTGGAATGGAGCGAGCTTGGCTATGAAATAGCCGGGGAAGCTGCCAATGGTGAAGATGCCCTTATGATGCTGGAGCATATTCCGGCACAGCTGGCGATTGTAGATATCAATATGCCGATCATTGACGGTCTGGAATTCGCCCAAACGGTCCAGAGCAAGCATCCCGGGGTAAAAATCATCATCCTGACAGGCTACAGCAGCTTTGAATATGCGAAAACAGCCCTGCAAGCCGGGGTTTCTGATTATTTGCTGAAGCCGATCAATATGGACGAGCTGAAGCAAGTGTTGGCTAAGCTGCATCAGCGTATTGAGGCGGAGGCACAGCAACAGCATCTGAATGTACATCTGCAGCAAAGCTTGGTGGAAAGCGATAGTATTTTGAGAAGAAAATTTATTCAATCGCATTTGGATGGAACAGCCTCCAGGTTAGAACAGGATAAATTTCAAATGTACTGCCCTCATTTACGGGAGGGTGCGTTGTTTGTGATTGCCGTTAGTATCGATAAAACGAAGGCTGATGACAAATTCATCTGGAAGCGGTTTGCTGTGTCCAATATTTTTAATGAGATTTTCGTTACGGGTGAAGTTAAGCATTTCGAAATTACCTATGACGATGAAAATAGAATTATTTTAATTCTCTCTATCAAAGAAATAGACCGTGCTGAGGTAGAGCTTGGTTATTTGTTGAAAACATGTCTGGACGCGGCTCGTGCCGTCAGCAAGCACTTGAAGTTTACGGTGACAGCCGGAGTCGGATCTGTGGTTCAGAGCTTCACGGATGCAGCAGCTTCTTATAAAGAATCGATTATAGCTTGTAAATATAAAACCATTTATGGCGGCGATAAGATTATCCGCTATACGGCGCTGCCAGACAAGAAGCTGTCCGCAGGATTCGCCTACAACCGTGAGGATATGATCATACAATTGCGGCTGGGTAATGCTGAAGCGGTGGAAATGGAGCTGCACAAACGATTTGCTGCGATCGTGGAGCATAAGGAGTCCATTGATAAGCTTTATTTGACCCTGTATGAGCTTATAGTTACTTTAAATATTTTTGCTGCAGAAAATAAAATCGATTTGAACCGTGCCATCAGCGAATCCTTCAATCCGGCCCAGATTGTGGACGAGCTGGAAACCATGGAGGCGATTGAGCTTTGGGTCCAGGAGATTTACCGTACCGTATTGTTTCAGGCAAGCAGCTTGAAGCAGTCGACCCCGGCTAAGCTGGTGGAAAAGGCGAAGCAGTATATCGATAGTCATTATGCCGATGCCGAGCTGGATTTAAGCGAAATTGCCGGGAGCATCTTCGTTAATCCAAGCTATTTGAGCCGTATTTTCAAGCATGAGTCGGGCTATTCTGTTGTCGAATATTTAACGAAATGCAGGATGGGGAAAGCTAAGAATTTAATGGAGCAAGGCTGCGTGAACTTGTATTTTATCGCAGAATCAGTGGGTTATAAGGACACGAATTATTTCAGCAAATGTTTTAAAAAGCAATACAGCATATCTCCTTCTCAATTTATGGCATCTGAATAAAGGTATAGGGCATACATGTTAAAAATTTTCCCCCTGCAGTAAAGAATTTGCATGTCATGTGGCGCTCCCCGTCCTTATAATAAGGGTATGTCGGGCCGACAATCAACGTACAACCATTGTATCCGCATTCAAAAAGGGGAGGCAACTCATCGTGACCAAGAAAACACTGTCATTCATTCTCGTTACTATCCTTGTCATGGCAACTATATTGGCAGGCTGTGGAAGCTCTAAAGATAATAAAGACAACAACGCTACTCCTGGGCCCACACAAACCGCGGGCAGCAAGGATGAGAAGGTAACTATAAGAATTATGACCAGAACCGCAGGTACAAGCCCGACAGTAGCTGCCTATCAAGGCTTGTTGAAAAATTTTATGGATGAAAATCCGAATATTACAGTCGTAGATGAATCGTTGAACGATGAAGCTGCTTTTAATAATAAATTCAAAACAGGCTTGGCTACTGGAAATCTGCCGGAGATTTGGATGAACTATGGCGGGGAATCGTTTAAGGAATATGCCAAAAATGTGGCCTTGGATTTGCAGCCGTTCCTGGATGCAGATAAGAAATGGTCCGGAGACTTTCTGCCCCTGCTGGGTACATGGCAGTACAAGGATGTGCCGGGTACATTTGGTGTCCCAACTGAATTTTACAGTGTAGCTGTTTATTATAATAAGGAAATGTTCAAAAAAGCTGGCGTAGAAGCACCGAAAACAATAGAGGAAATTCCCGCACTGGCTGAAAAGTTCAAGGCCATCAATGCAGTGCCAATGGCTATGGGAGAGAAGGAAAACTTCCGCGGAGGTCACTTGATCACGAACCTGGCTCTGAAGAAATACGGCTTCCAGAAAACTCAGGATCTGATGAGCGGTACTGCGAAATGGAATGATCCGGATATGGTTTCTTTGCTGCAGACGATGAAGGATTGGCAGGATGCCGGAGTTTTCGGCAAAAACATTGTCACTATGGACGGAAATACAGCAACAACGATGTTTTTTGAAGAAAAAAGCGCCATGCTCTTTGAAGGTGTGTGGGCACTGTCACAAATGGCGGCTTCGCCGATAGCTGACAAGATTGGTGTCATCACATTCCCGGGCTACAAAGACAAGCCTGAGCTCAAAGACAACTGGTTTGGCGGAGCAGGCGGATATTCGGTATCCAAAGCGGCTACCGGCGCGAAGCAAGAGGCAACGATCAAATTGGTTAAATATTTGACCTCGGTTGAGGCGTTCCAGAAATATCTGAAGGAAACTGGCGGCGGCGTTTACCCGGTTAAAATGGATGTAGATACGACTGCTGTAGATCCTATTACGATTCAATACATGGAAGCTCTTGATACGGCTTCTGATTTCAAAGGCGAAATCTCCGAGTACAGCCCAATTACGCAGCTGTTGGATAAAGCCCGCAATGAAATTCAAGGTATGTTTGCCGGCAACAGTGCGCAAAAAACCGGGGATGCAATCCAAAACTTTGTGGATTCCAACTCCAAGTAAGCCGAACGTAAGCCTGCATCAAACCGCCCTTCTTCAGGCGGTTTGATGTAAAGTTTATGTCTCGCATTCGGATTATTCGCTTTCTAGATGGAGGGAGTTATGTGGTGAACAGAAGACCCTATCTTATTGCAGCGGCATTTTTGCTGCCTGCATTTTTGTTGTACTCACTTGTTTACGTCATTCCTATGTTCCAAACGGCTTACATGTCTTTTTTCAGCTGGAATGGCATTCAGAGTGTGCCCTTAAAGTTTGTAGGCTGGCAAAATTATGTGGAGATGTTTCATAAGCCGGAATTTTACCGCTCCTTAAAAAATATTGGGGTATTTATTCTGTCCTCCTTTGTTCTTATTCTGCCGATCGCTTTTACATTTGCCCTTATTATTACAAGCAAGCTGAAAGGGAAACGGTTCTTCAAGGTGGCTTTTTTCATGCCTTCCATTCTTCCGCTTACAGCTGTCGGTTTAATGTGGCAGTTTCTGTTAAAAGGAGATGGCGGACTTGTCAATGTGGTCATTTCGGCTTTAGGCATGAGCTCGCTAACGAGAGATTGGCTTGGAGAACCCGCGATAGCGATCTATGTGGTTGTCATCGTAAATGCGTGGATCTACTGCGGACTGAACATGATTATATTCGCCAGCGGACTTGTAGCCATTCCGGAAGATCTTTATGAGGCAGCAGCTTTGGATGGAGCGACTGGCTTCAGAAGATTGCTGCATATTACGATACCGCTGATGCAGGAAACGATCAAAATCTTCTCTATTCTGGCTGTAACGCAGTCATTAAGGGTGTTCGGACAAATTTTTGTCATGACCAATGGCGGTCCAAATGGGGCGACCGATGTTCCAACAACACTGCTGTACTACGAATCGTTTAAATATAATAATTTCGGTGTGGGAAACAGTATAGGAACCTTTATTATCATTGCCGCGTTAGTTTCAACCGTCCTATTAAATCAGTTGATGAATTCCCGCAGCACAAGATAATCAAGAACGGCAGGTGATACAAGAAAAATGACAAGCCTAAAAAAGTTGTGTATCTATAGTTTTGCGGCGATTTGTTCGGTGATATTGATTTATCCCCTGGTTTTTTCATTGCTTTCATCGTTTAAAGACAACACGGGTATTTACAGTGATAAAATATTTGCCTTGCCAGACGTATGGCTCTGGAGCAACTTTAAGATGGCATTTACTGAAGCGCATATTCATAGCGCCGTACTAAACTCGTTCCTATATGCGATAGTAGGTACATTTATTACGCTGGTATTAGGTACTATGGCCTCGTATGTATTATCGAGATTTAATTTGAAAATGAATGGTTTTGTATATATTTATTTTATTCTTGGTTTAATGATCCCGGTATTTTCCCTGGTTATCCCGATTTCACGCATGATTGGCAGCATTAGCGGGTTTAATAACTACCTGGTTATGATGGTTCTATACGGCACCTTTGAGCTGCCTTTGACGATATTCCTGATTACCGGATTTATGAAAGGCATTCATAAGGAAATCGACGAATCCGCTGTTATGGATGGCTGCGGTCCCTTCCGTTTTTTATTTCAAATATTGACTCCATTAGCTATGCCCGCGATTTCCACGGCAGGAATTTTGGCGTTTTTTAGCATTTATAATGATCTGTTATGGAATGTAATTCTGATTACGGAGCGGGATATGTACAATATTTCGATGGCTTTGATGTCATTTGTAGGGGAACGGGGATCTGCCCAGATGGGACCTACCTTTGCCAGTATTTCGCTAACTATCATTCCAACCGTAATCGTGTATTTGCTGTTCCAGGAAAAAGTAGAAGGCGGCCTCAGCTCAGGAGCTGTCAAAGCTTAATGGTTTGAAAACGAATGGTTTGAAGATGAAGGGAGAAAATGAAGATGCGGTTTAGACAAGTACATTTGGACTTTCATACATCAGAGATGATTAAGGATATAGGAAAACAATTTTCCAAGCAGCAGTTTCAAGACATGCTGAAGAAGGGG
Source organism: Paenibacillus eucommiae (assembly GCF_017874215.1). Lineage (GTDB taxonomy): Bacteria > Bacillota > Bacilli > Paenibacillales > NBRC-103111 > Paenibacillus_AI > Paenibacillus_AI eucommiae. Next base: position 53,190 of record NZ_JAGGLB010000023.1, on the reverse strand, counting down.
CACGTAGATTCGATCACAGTGTTCGCCAAGTGCCATCACGGCTGGGCTTATTTCCCTTCGGAAACGAATGAGATGCATCCCCACCTTAATTTTGATTTACTTGGAGCGCAGATTGAAGCTGCTCATGAGATTGGTGTGAAAACACCGGTCTATCTTTCAGTAGGCTTTGACGAAAAGCTGGCGCGAGTTCATCCAGACTGGCTGATGCGGGATGAGAACGACCAAACCAACTGGGTAAAAGGCTTTATGACGGCCGGCTGGCATCAATTTTGCCTGAACTCTCCTTATTTGGACTTGATGGTTAGTCAGGTTGAAGAAGCGGTGCGCAAATATGATGGAGATGGCATTTTTCTGGACATCGTAGGGGTCCGTACCTGTTATTGCCATACATGTGTGGCTGATCTGAGAGCAGAAGGCAAGGATCCCCGCAGCAAAAGCGATGTTGTCGCTCAGGGCGAGCGTATTTATGCAAACTATACGAGACGGATCCGGGAAGCGGTTCATGCGATTAAACCGGGGATGGCGATTTTTCATAATGCAGGACATATTTCGCAGGGGCGTCGTGATTTGGCGGCGATGAACTCACATCTGGAGCTGGAGTCTTTACCTACAGGCGGATGGGGCTACGATCATTTCCCGCTTTCGGCCCGTTATGCCCAGCTGCTCGGCATGGATTTCCTTGGAATGACCGGGAAGTTCCATACGTTCTGGGGGGAATTCGGCGGATATAAGCATCCCAACGCTCTGCGTTATGAAACGGCTCTAAGCTTGGCGAATGGAGCCCGCTGCTCGATCGGAGATCAGCTGCATCCGGAAGGATTTATGGATTCGGGAACGTATGAGCTGATTGGCGCAGCTTATGCGGAAGTGGAGCAGAAAGAGGCGTGGATTACGGACACGGTTAATGTTGCGGATGTTGCTCTTCTGACAGCTGAAGCAGCCGGCGTAGGGAATATGGACAGTGCGATGTATACCGGGCGGGCGGATGCAGGCGCGGTGCGGATGCTGCTGGAAGGCAAATTTTTGTTTGACGTTGTGGATTTGGAAACCAATTTCAATTCTTATAAAGTGATCGTTTTGCCAGACCAAATCGTGATTTCTGACAGGCTGAAGGCTAAGCTTGATGAGTTCTTTCAGCATGGCGGTAAAGTGCTGGCAACGGGGAAATCTGGCTTGAATCCTGAAGAGAACGAGTTTGTGATCGACTTGGGTGTAACGCATATGATGGAAAATCCGTACCAGCCGGATTACTTCAGGCCTGCATTTCCACTGCCTAATCTGGGCGACTCCTCTTTTATTTTTTATGCGAAAGGGCAGAAGATTGCCTTGAATGGCGGAACAGAGCTGGGCCGGCGCGAAGATCCTTATTTCAACCGGGATGTATTCACATTCTGTTCGCATCAGCACACACCAAGCAGTATGAATGATGGTGGTCCTGGGATGGTGGAGAGCGAGAAGGGTATTTACATCGCCTGGAATGTGTTTGAGGATTACGCGGTAAAAGGAAGCTTGGTGTTGAGAGAAACTGTGGTGTACGCTCTGAACCGTCTGTTATCCGCAAAAACATTAACCACGAGCCTGCCCGCACAAGGGATTGTCACTCTGCAGGAGCAGAGGGCGGAAGGCAGAATCATTAATCACCTTTTATATGCTTCGCCCGTGAAGCGGGGAGATGATGTTGAGATTATCGAGGACATATTGCCTTTGTACGATATTTCAGTCTCTATACTTATGGAGAAGCGGCAGGCGAAACAGGTTTATTTGGCCCCACAGATGACACCAATTGTTTTTAAACAAGACGGTCAGAAAATTGAATATGTGGTCCCTAAGCTGGAATGCCATCAGATGGTCGTTATTGATTTCGAGGAGTCGAATGGGGTGTAAGGAATATGGCGGAAGCGGAAGTATTAGTCGAAGAATACCGCGGTGGTTCGCTGGAGAATGTCCACGAGGGGCATATATGTGGGGTCATGCCAAACGGAGAAGTGAAATATGCGGTTGGTAATCCGCTGCATCGAACATTTTTACGCTCATCGGCCAAGCCGATTCAAGCCATTCCGGCCATTGTGCACGGTGTGGATGAACGGTATTTGCTCGATGAGCCCGAAGTGGCCATGATGGCAGCATCGCATAGAGCTGAGCCTATCCACGTAGCGGCATTGGAGTCGATGATGCTGAAAACGGGTGTGCGCGAGGAGCAGTTAGTCTGCCATCCGACATATCCGCTGAGCGCATCTGCCAGACATGAACTGATCGCCCGTGCAGGACAGGAACGGCGAATTTACCATAATTGCTCGGGTAAGCATCTGGGTGTGCTGGCGCTATGCCGGAAAATGGGATACAGCACGGAAGATTATTGGCATCAAGAACACCCGGTACAGCAGGAAATATTGCGTACGATGGCGATGATGGCCGATATGCGGCAGGATGAAATCACAGTCGGAACGGATGGCTGTGGCTTCCCGGTTGCAGCTATTCCGCTGCAAAATCTGGCGGCTGCTTATTTGAAGCTGGCCTGTCCGGATTTAATTGCCGATCCAGCTGTTCGTACGGCTGTCGAGAAGATTTCGGGTGTGATGCACCGCAACAACCGGATGATATCCGGAACGGGTTTGATTTGCCCGGAGCTGCTTGCGGATAATAACATAGTGGCCAAGGGCGGCGCGAAAGGTGTGTACTGCTTCGGGCTTCGTGAGGAACGGCTTGGCTTTGCACTGAAGGTGATGGATGGCTCGGAGGATGAATGGCCGCTTATTGTTGCTTCTATTCTGGAGCAGATCGGCTATCGCCGGAAAGAAACGATTGACCGGCTGTACACGTTGTACCCGGTTGATATTAGGAATGATAATAACAAGCTGGTTGGGCGCAACGAGACCGTATTTGAACTGAAGACGGTTTAGTCCTGTGCGGATAGTAAGGCACCGAGAAGCAAAGCAGGAGAAGCAATCACCGAGAAGCAAGCATCGGGAAGCAATCACCGGGCAGCAAAGCAAACAGCAAAGCAAACAGCAAAGCAAACAGCAAAGCAAACCATACTTAAGGGGAGGCGGCAGCGTATGAGCCTAGAAGTAAGTCTGGAAGTGATTGCAACTACGTTGACGGATGCACTGGCTGCAGCAGAGGGTGGCGCAGACCGCATCGAGCTTGTGACCGGGCTGGCAGAAGGCGGATTGACCCCAAGCTATGGGCTTATTGCGCAGGTCGCCTGCTCGACGACGATTCCTGTGCAGGTCATGGTTCGTCCGCACAGCCAATCATTCTGCTACAACGCAGCGGATGTAAAGACGATGCTCAGCGATATCCGTGCCATCAAGGGAATTCAAAACATTTGGAATGCTCAAGGGAATTTATGCAGCAGTCAGAGCGGGCATGGGAACGCGAGCGAAAATATAAGCGACACCGATATTTACGCAATGGACAATGTGTCCCTTTCGCGTATCGGTATCGTGCTGGGCTGTTTGACACGCGACCACAAGATTGACACGGATGTGCTGCAAACGCTGCTGGAGGAGGCTGGGGAGATGGATATCACGTTTCACCGTGCCTTCGACGAGGTAGCTGATCAGGAAAAGGCTTATGAAACGCTGACGCGTTACCCTGCCATCCGCAGGGTGCTTACGTCTGGCGGCAAGCCTTCGGCGCTTGATGCCTTTCCTCAGCTGCGCCGTCTGGTGGAACTGAGCCAAGGCTCACACGTGGCCATACTGGCTGGCAGCGGATTGACGCTTGAAGCGCTGCCGGCGTTATTCCGGGAAACTGGCGTCCGTGAAATCCATTTTGGCAGCGCAGTCCATGGACCTCGCGGTATCATGGATGCCGTTGATAGCGGTAAAGTCTGTGCAATTAAGAAAGCCTTGGTTGCAAACCTGGATAGGTAGAGGCTGTTCAACTATCATTCAATCGATACCCAAAGGGCAGCTAGTAGGGGACAGGGTGATGACCCCGCTTTGCAAAATCGAAAAAAAAAGCTGGCTCCCGTGTTCAACGGGGTGTCAGCTTTTGATTTAGATGGGTTATGCTTTTGAGGAGTGTGGGCTTGACCAGTGAGATAATAAGAGTTTGTGCGTGTTACATGTTAAGGTTAAGATTCCCTGACCAAAGTATAAATAAGATCGTCTATTCCAATTGGGTTAAAAGCTTTGATTTTAAATTTGTGTTCAGTTAAGTAGTTTATGATCTCAGCCGCTTGGCCATTTATACCGGTTTGAAGCAAGGCAATGCATTCCGACGGGACATAACCAGCGTGAGAGCTGGATACATATTGATAATCACCACTGTCAAAACGCAAAATGACTACACCATAGTGCTTAGACATACTTTCCACCTCCTGCTGCATGTATTCGCATAAACGATTTGATGTGTATTTGAAGTGTTCTATCAAGGAATCTACTAAGTTGATTTATGCTCTCTCTAAAAACATAAAGACACTGAGTTATTAAGTCAGTGTCCTCCAAAACGATAGTTTGGTTGAGTTATTCAAGTTAATAAGGTTTGGCTGGGTGGCCTGACCGTTCCGCCTCCTGGACGGCTTCGCTAGTTTGCGTCGATCCCAGGGGTCCACCGAATTCAGTATCAGCAGTGTTCACGTTACCTGACTGTATTCCGTCTATTAGCCCCAAGCCCTCAGCAACCCTCTTGCCGTAGTCCGGATCACATTTAGTGAACAATTGTGTCATTTTTTGTTGAATGTGGGGGCTGCAGGTTTGAAGCGTATTTACAAGATTGAGAATCAGATCGTCTCGCTCCCAGTCCTCGAACTCCCGATATCGCTCCCCGGCATACTTGAAATCATTCGTACGCTCAATGGTTTGCCTCACCAGATTGCCCTCTATAAGAGGCGTGTGCTCTTTGCCCGGCTTCTTGGCTTCCTTTAAGCCGCCTAACGAGGACGGTTCGTAGTTGATGTGAGGGTTTTGTCCAGGGGCTCCGTCCACCCGGTAAGTCATTTGGCCATCGCGCTGGTTCGTGGCTGCATACTTTTTCGGCGCGTTGATAGGCAGCTGTAAATAATTCGGTCCTACCCGGTACCTCTGAGTATCAGAATAAGAAAGCGTGCGTCCCTGCAGCATTTTGTCGTCTGAGAAGTCAAGCCCGTCGACCAGAACTCCAGTTCCGAAGGCTGCCTGCTCTACCTCTGCGAAGTAATTTTCCGGGTTGCGGTTCAGGACCATACGGCCTACAGGCAGGAAAGGAAATTTGTCCGGTGGCCACAGCTTCGTGTCATCAAGGGGATCGAAGTCGAGCTCCGGATGTTCATCATCACTCATGATTTGCACACAAAGCTCCCATTCAGGGAATTTTCCCGATTCGATAGCCTGATACAAATCTTGAGTCGCATGATTAAAGTTTTTCCCTTGGATATCCTCTGCTTCCTTTTGGGTCAAGTTTTTGATTCCTTGCTTGGGCTCCCAATGATACTTGATAAGCACGGCTTCCCCTTGCGCATTTACCCATTTGTAAGTATTGACGCCCGAGCCCTGCATTTGCCGGAAGTTGGCTGGAATTCCCCAAGGCGAGAACAAGAAGGTGATCATCATTAACGCTTCTGGTGTGTGCATAATAAAATCAAAAATACGCTCGCCATCTTGAATGTTCGTAACCGGATCAGGCTTGAAAGCGTGGATAAGATCAGGAAACTTGATGGCATCCCGGATAAAAAATACTTTCAAATTGTTGCCAACAAGATCCCAATTTCCGTCCTCAGTATAAAATTTAACGGCAAAGCCGCGTGGATCTCTAAGTGTTTCCGGAGAATGGCTGCCGTGAATAACTGATGAAAAACGCACAAAGACCGGGGTCTGCTTGCCCTTCTCCTGAAACAAACGGGCACGGGTGTATTTCCCGATTGGCTCATCGCCGACCGTTCCGTAGGTCTCGAAATATCCGTGAGCGCCTGCCCCACGCGCATGAACTACACGTTCAGGAATGCGTTCGCGATCAAAATGGGTAATCTTTTCAATAAATTCGTAGTTCTCGAGGGTAGCAGGGCCACGGCTGCCTACCGTACGCATGCTTTGATTGTTGCCAATGGGGTGCCCCTGACGATTTGTCAGTATCATTTCTTCCTCACTCTGGGAAGTGATGTCATTCTCATTCATTTTCCATATCATCCTTTATATGTATGTGTGTGTTCGTCAGTTGTATATTTCCACAATATTCATTTAAGTATTCTTTTCTTTCCCGTTTATTGGATTTATTTCAGGAACCGCTGGTATGATAAGATAAGGGGAACTCGCATAAGCATTGCGTGGAGTGCGTCCAAGTTGGCGGGCAGTCTGATTAAATAATATGCAATTGGGATGAGGAGGAAGAATAGCTATGAAAGCATTGGTTATCGAAGGGCCTAATCAGGCAGTCATCAAAGAGGTGCCTTATCCAAAGCCGGGACCTGGTGAAATTACCGTTAAGGTTGAACATATAGGAATCTGCGGGACGGATATTCATATTTTTAGAGGGGAGTATGTTTCTCCATTTCCGATTATTCCGGGACATGAGTTTTCGGGGACGGTTTTTGAAATTGGTGAAGGGGTTACAGCCTGGGAGATCGGAGAGCGGGTCAGCGCAGAGCCTAATATTAGCTGTAATGCGTGCCGGTTTTGTCTCACACAAAGACCAAATATGTGCGAAAATTGGAATGCTGTTGGCGTGACACTGAATGGTGCGATGGCAGAATTTGTTGTGGTTCCGGCCCGCTTGGCTGTTAAATTGCCTGATAGCATGGATTTTGAAACGGCAGCTTTTATAGAGCCAATGGCTTGTGTCGTCCATGGTTTAAATCGTCTGCAAATTAAAATTGGCGATCGGGTTCTTTTGTTTGGGGCAGGCGCAATGGGTCAGCAATTAATCCAGTCGATTGCCCGTTCAGGAGCTTCGGAATTAGTGGTTGTTGATATTTCAAAGGCTAAGCTTGATGTGGCTATGAAGTATGGGGCGACCAAGGCGGTAGAAAGTAGAAATTTGGACGCGGAGCTTGGTGACTGTAAGGGCTCGAATGGATTTGATATCGTCATTGATGCGACGGGAATACCTAAGATCATTGAGCAGGCTTTGGATTACATGGGGCAAACCGCTAAATATTTGCAGTTCGGTGTGACAGCTATGCATGATCAGATTCAGATTGAACCCTTCAAGCTATTTAAAAATGATTGGACAATCATGGGTTCCATGGCTACTAATAACACCTTTTTGCCAGCCTTTCAGTGGTTAAATGAAAAAAGAGTCGAAGTGAAACCATTGATTTCTAAAACCATATCCTTGGAAGAAGCGGTTGATTTCTTTGTTCAGCCCAGAGATCCTGAGGATTTGAAGGTGCAGATTAAAATCCAATAATGTTCGAAAAGCAATGGAGCCGCAGCTAGAGTGGCTCTTTTATTTATGGAAGCCTGAAGTACATATTTTCAATTGGCATATTGCTGGTTTGCAATGGTAAAGTAGTAAATCGGTAATGCAGGAAAGTTATAAACCGGCAAAACAGTAAAGGACCAGTCTGTCAAAATAGCGAAAGATAGGCAGCTCATAATTCGTACGTTAAGGAGTCCTAACATTTTGAAGATTTCTGCTTTGCCAGCTGTGCTCATTGATAACCTTGCTCCCTTCAATCCTGTTCCGAAAAGAAAAAGGAACCGCCGATGATGAGCGGACCCTCTATGGGGACTTGATTATTCCATTAATTTATATATCCGTTCCTAGTTTTTGAGGTCTTTTTTGGTGCTCTGCAAAGGACATCTGTACAAAAACCATTATTTTGTGTGCATGCTACCCGCTGTTGCCTTCAAAAAAGCGATAAGGCGCCACACAGACAGAAAGGCCCTATTTTACCACTTCCCCCTAATCTTCGACCAAGAAAAAGAAAATGGATTATAGGGCCATTTCTAGGTACTTTTCCAGTGTTCCTTTAGTCTATAATTTGGAAATGTCGCTTGGCATTCTGCCTGTGCTTTGAATGGTACGAATCTGAGAAGTTGTTATCCGGAATCCAACCAGAATAAACGACGAGGTTACATTGTTAAAGTTAAAAGCTCGTAAGTCTGAAATGTTCTGGCTACCACGGAAAATTCGAAAATTCCCTGTAAAGTTACGGCCTGAAAACAGAACTAACGTAACTTGACTAGGAATTATAACATTTCTTAGCCGAAAACTGGAGATGATGTTGTTAAAACCGAATAATCCCAGATTTGAAACGGCCACGCCTCGTCTAAATGTTAGACTTCTTCTAGTAAAGTTAAAACCCGAGAAAAAAGTAACTCTAACATTTCGATTAAATATTAATCCCATCCCTTTCACTCTCCTAAACATAAGATAGTAACAGTGTATGAATTGGTTAATATATTGGCTTGGACTTATGCTATTAATCTGGAACTCTCCCGGATATCGTATCCTGCCCAATCGCAACGCGGCTTCCAGTCCATGAGATCAAATTTTCGAGCCTTCTAGCGTATGTAGCAGAACAGGAGCGTAAAAGAACCGCCAGCGTCAATCAGAGGGCATTGAGGTTGCTAAGGGAATTGGGGTTAAATTTGGTCGTCCAAAGATAGAAATCGACGGAGCTTTTGTTAAAACCTACGAAGAATGGAAAGAAGTCTTTTGTTTTAAGTCCCCGATGAAGTCAACACGGTTGGTAGAGGTGGTAGTTTTACTTCATACCAAATCTCACAGTCAGGGCATTCAACTTGATCAATGGATAAGAAAATCAACGTTGAAGCCGTAAAGGACTTTATTGAATTTTTTATTAATGATAAAATGCACAAAGGACGAATTTTAATGGCCAGACGAAAAAGCTAAACTAAGCAACAAGAACAATTTCAAAATCGGCTCTATAGTCACCTGCTGCATGAGTTACCTTTACGGCATATCCTGTGACTTGAACAAGTAGCCAAGATAATGTTTAAATGGGAAAGGAATGGTTAGCAATGTTCTTAGATGAAATGATCGATTACAACAAAAGGTTCGTCAAAAATAAGGAATATGTACAATATCAAACGTCAAAGCTTCCCGACAAGAAGCTGGTGGTTGTATCCTGCATGGATACCAGACTAACGGAATTGCTGCCAAAGGCCATGAATTTACGAAATGGGGATGCCAAAATCCTTAAAACAGCCGGTGCGGTTGTTTCCCACCCGTTCGGCAGCATTATGCGAAGCATCATTGTTGCCATTTATGATCTCAACGCCCACGAAGTTTGCGTTGTAGGTCACCACGACTGCGGAATGACCCATGTAAACGCATCTGAAACAACCAGAAAGATGATCGAGCGAGGTATTTCTGAACAAACGATCTCCACCTTGAATTATTCCGGCATTAAAATAAAGGATTGGCTGCGCGGGTTTGATTCTGTTTCGGAAAGCGTTCGCCAGAGTGTTGAAGTGATCCGAAACCATCCGTTAATCCCTAAAGACATTCCAGTTCACGGCTTGGTAATTAATCCCGAAACCGGTGCATTAGACATCATTGAAAATGGCAATAGCTACAAGTCTCAACCATAACCTCTTCTTTATTGGAAATACTGTGCGCCAGCTAGGACATCCCCTCAATCCAAGAGAAAAACCCTTGCCGGCTGTTCGTTTGAGCTTGGTGTTCGTGTGATTTGTGCGATTGTAGCTAAAGAGAGGGAATGGCTGTGGGTGGAAGAGCGGTAGCGTCTGCCTTTAAAGATTTGTTCCTACCTCCTCATCAACTTCATTCAAGGGAACAAATCTTTAACAGCGGCTGGAACCCACAGCGATTTCCTCCGCAACGCACCGAAGCTATGAACTCGCACATCAAAGGACGCCGCAAGGCGTCTTTATTGCTCAAGCAAGCCTGCATAAAGCAGTCCATTGCGGATACCGCCTTTATCAACATCAGTCGTAATATAATCAGCGTAGGGCTTTAATTGCTCGTGAGAATTCCCCATGGCGATGCCAAGTCCAGCCAGCATAAGCATTTCTTTATCGTTCAGACCGTCTCCGAAGGCGACTGCCTCGGCGGGGGACAAATTCAGATGCTGCAGCATAGCCTCAAGGCCTTGCGCTTTGGAGCCGGTAAGCGGTAAAACATCCATAGCCGCGCGATGCCAGCGAATCAAACGGAGGTCTGGAAAAACCTCGTTGTACAAGTGCTCGTCCTCTTCCTGACAATGGAGAAAAGCCTGGTAAATATCCGCACTCTTCCAATAATCGGGGTCATACCCGGGGAGGTCCACTTTCAAGGAGGAGACGGCTTCCATGACATAGGGATGAGCGTCTGAATTGGAGAAGAACGCGTCGCCTCCCTGAAACACGAGGGAGTGATTATGCTTCGCCGCATGGTCCACCAAAGCTTCTAGGCTTGTCCTAGAAATAATCCTTTTAAATAAAGGCTGTCCACGATATACCACATAAGCGCCATTCAGGCTGACGAAGGAATCGATGTCTAGCAATTCGGCAAGCGGCTTGAAAAAATAAGGAGCACGGCCTGTGGCGATGACGACCTCCACACCGCGGCTTTTCAGCTCAGCGATAGCCTCGATTGTGTCTGCGGGTACTTCTTTATCTTCGTTGACCAAGGTACCATCAATATCGAAAAATGCAATTTTATAGCTCATGCTGTAGTCTCCTGCTCATAATTCTTTGGTCCATCTACATTCAATTGTTGGATAAGAGCTTCTAGCGGCAGATCGCCCATCGATTGGATACGCATATCGTAGTTCTCAAAAGCGAGCTTCTCTGTTACGGGGTTGGGAACGATAACGCAGTAAAGACCAGCGGCTTTGGCTGCTTTCGAGCCGTTAACTGAATCCTCGAAGGCAAGCGCTTCGAAGGGTTCAATTCCCAGCGCCTCCACAGCCTGCACGTACAATTCGGGATCTGGCTTGACATGGGCCACATCATCGCTGCTTTTGATGACTTCGAAGTATTCATTCAGACCAAGCACCGCGAGAAAGTTGTCAATCCACAGTCTATTGGAGCTTGAAGCCAAACCAATCCGCAAGCCCAGGCGCCTGGCTGCTTCCAGATAGTCGCGTACACCTTCTCGTGCTTCCACTGAAAGCATTTTTGTCTTATGGAGTTCTAGGACTGAGGTTTCTATGACTCGTGTAGTTTCCGCATTTCCTGTTAATGCCTCCAAGTGCAGCTGCAGCTCGCTGCCATGTGTGCCGATGCAGCGGCTGAAAACGTCGAGTGGAAATTCAATATTATAGGAGGAGAGCACCTCGTAATAGCTGTCAAACCAAGTCGTTTCGGTATCTATAATCAGTCCGTCAAAGTCAAAAACTACTGCTTTTATCATAGAATCACCTTTCTCTTGATGTCTTTGAACATTGTATGTAATTGTTCTATAAGATCTTCTTTTTGTCAATGAGCGATTCTATTAATACGTTTCAAAATGTAGGCGGCTGTGATTTGTTTAAAGCATCCATTGCCTTTTTTAATTCTTCTGGTTTTTGAGTACCAATCACCACAGTTTTATTTCTTAATTTCAACTCCAGTCCTTGGTTCCCATTCATAGTATAAGCCGTTTCTCCTTTAAAATTTACACGAATCCCCCAACCACCAAAACGTTCAAATCCACTGTAAATGATAGGTTCATAGTGTGTTATTTCCTTATACAAAAACTGCCTATAACGAGTGTGAAAAGGCATGAATCGAATATAAAGACCATCATCTCGAACTTCTATGATCAGTTTCATCCATATAAGCATAATTATCGGGAAAGCAATCCCAAAAATAAGCCAAAGAGCAACCAAAACCGCATCTGGAGCAGGGTTACTCCCTAGTGGAATCCCGAAAATAATTTGTTGGATAAAGCCATACCACATAAAAACAGTAACCAGTAAGGCCAATAGCCACAACAAAAGTTGTCGTGGTCTTTGAATTTCTCTATATATAACTTTATTTTGATTTATTATTGCTACCACTCCTTATCATCAAATGTTTTGACACACACTATTCCTTTATTATATCATTTCTTACTATGCGGAATTCCACTGTTTATCGTTCTTTTCTAAAAATCAAACTTTTATTGCTTCTTCATCGTCTAAGTGGGGTAAGTACATAATAAACCTATTCAACTGTGTGCAGTCCTTTATTTATTGTAACCAATTAAGCGGACACCCAAGAGCATATGTATTCTGTACTTAACTATTCCAATCGGAGGGATTATGAGATATGAAAATAAAACTTAAAACACTGCAAGCTGCGGGACCGTTGGTAAAGCAGATTCAATTTGGCAAAAAAGGTTTGCTGGCGCTTACGGTAGCCTTATCCATCAGCATGGCCCCGGCAGCTATTGGATTGCCTATAGGACAGGCTCATGCCGAAAGTGCGGCTAAACTGAACGTTATTAAACAGCCTTTTGTAATAAATGGAACGAACGTTGTTCTTCCTGCTGCAAATGTGGAAGGCAGTATATATATTGGGCTTCGCGCCCTCAATGACCAGCTTGGTCTGAAGACTGGATGGGATCCTGAGACGCGCACCGTTACAGTGGAAGGCCGGGGACGGACAATGGAGCTTTCGTTAAATAACGAATATTTGAATGAATATGTGCTTAATGGGCAGCTGATTTATGGCATGGAGGCGATTGAGCAGGAAGGCTCGACTTACTTACCCCTGCGCTTTTTGTTAGAGCGTATGGGCTATGGCATTTCTTATGATGCAAAATCGCACACCGTCGGTATTCAAACGATTAAAGAGAATGATCTCGCGATTACTACTTCCGCTATTGAGGAAGAAGACGACTATATGTCACTGCTTGTCCACTATCCAAAGTTGACTGGTTTTGCGAACGAGGAAGTTCAACAGCAAATCAATACTTTTTTGAAGAAGGAAGCAGAAACCCATGCGCAGGCTGGCAGATCTGATTTGGAGCAAGCTGTAAAAGGTAATGAGGAGATAGAAGCGGAAAATCCAGATTATTCCATGCCTCCAGTGATCTACGACGGAACCTATACAGTAACTTATAATGAAAACAACAAATTAAGCCTATATGTGGATTATTATATGTACACTGGCGGAGCCCATGGGATGACGGCTAGAGTTCCTTACACATTTGATCTTGGTACGGGTGAGCTAATTACCTTGAAAGAGGCCGCACAGGGGAACGCAAACTACGTATCCATCATCAACAAAGCTATTAACAGCCAAATTGCAGCAGCAGACCTGCCTCTTTTAGAGCCTTTCGAGTCAATCGAACCGGACCGTGAATTCTATCTGAAGCACAACGGGATTACCATCTACTTCAGTCAGTACGAATATACACCTTATGCAGCAGGAATGCCTGAATTTGAAATTCCTTTTGAGGCTTTTAAATAAAGAGGAATTATGAAGTTGCAAAATTACAAAGTAATAGAGTTATAGATAAGGGAGCTTAGCCACCTTGATGTGGTTAGAGTTCCTTTTTTTTCGTCCGGATTTGTTCAAATTTGTTCCCGGTATGTCATTTTGCTTAAAAGATTGACGATATAAAGAAAGCGATATAGAATAAAAATTGCGGAAATAATGGCGATAAGTTTACTCTGATTTCGAAAGAAGGCTAAAAGGCTCAATGAAAGTGAAAACTGTAGCGATTTGTCTGTACGTTATGCTAATATATTGGATCTCCTTGCAGTTCCCGACTTTAGATACATTATTTTACCCTACACTTGGCGCGTTTTGCTTCCTGTTCATATCACGCTCTTTTCTTTTTTCGGAATTGGGCAAAATTATTTTTGGGGCCTTTGTCTCAGCCGTACTGGGGACGGTGTTGTTTTATATTTACCCTAGTGCAATCTCATTATTTATAAACGTACTCATAACGATATGGTTAATTAATAAGTTCAAATGGAATGCCCCGCCTATTGTAGCTGTTTCATTGATTCCGTTCTTTTCCCACTCCTCCCATGCCTGGGCGATTCCGCTAGCCGTCTGCGGCTCCTTGCTTGGATTGCTGCTGATTCTGTTCATGGCTCAGATTGTTGAAAAGAAGCTAGAACTTCTAACTACACGCCAAAAAGCAAAAGCTCTCGGCCGCGAATCTGTGATGGATCAATAAATGTACATAAAATAGAAATGTCTGGACTATTTCCCAGCGGTCAAATATAAGATAGATGAAAAAACACCTCGATTGAGGTGTTTTTTTTCAGCCCGTCTATCCCGAAATGAGCGTGTGTTTCACTTAACGATGTTTTTGATCGTTAAAGTAAGTTTTCCAAGTCAACCCGCCACGTTAATGATGTTTTTCTTCGTTAAAAGAGGATGGATGGCCCATCTGGGCGGAAAAAAGGGATTTTAACGATGTTTTTCATTGTTAAATCAAGGTTGAGGAGACGACACCGCGCTTTTAGTGATGAAAAACATCGTTAAAAATAGCAGTTCTTCATCCCAGCCCCTGCGCTTGCGAGGAATCTCATCCCCCCCCCGATACGAACCACTCATTTGCTTGCAATCGATTGGATGAGTAATTCACCTGCTGCTGGTATGTTCAGCCGCACATAAGAGATTCCACGCCCTTGCTCCAGCTGGGGCAGCACCCCGATACTTTGGCCATTAAGGGACAGATTCGCATGCTCTTGGCTGCAATCCCACCTTAATGTGATCTCTTCCCAACAGTCAAGCTCCATACGTAGTGACGTCTTAAGAGGATAGTACGGCCCTTCATTCAAATATTGAACGTGAAAAGAGCCATCGCCTTCGATTTTAATTCTGAACATGCCACCTTGGAGGTTGTTTGGCTTCATGAAGGACTCGGATACGGCGATATAAGCCCCTTCGAATGAGGCGTCGATTTGCAGCCGCATAGACAGCTCACCTTGCTCCATACGTGGGAAATTGCGTGTCAGGCCAATTGGATTATTGTCTGTAGCATTGTCAGCAGTGTCCGAATTTCTTGCGATCCGCACGGCCTTGTTGTCGTTCTTGTCATGCTTCAATTGAACGCCACAGCTTGTAACAGATGCCGTTTGTAATCCTTCATCCCAGCGCTCGATTTGCTCCTGTTGGGCGACCCACTCCGGATTGACCTTGACAAGCTTGAATTTAATCGTTCCCATCCAATCGCCCAAGTGTACGGATAAGTAACCAACGAGCACAGTGCCATCCCCGAGTGCTTGCATCCATGGATAACATACCGAATGGTTCTCATCCTGCTCCTCTGTTAAATGTGCAATTTCACGGTAACCGCTCCAGCTTCCGTCCACCTCGCGAATAGCAGCGACAAGAGACTGGCGGGAATAACTGACCCCATCACTAATAGGCTCGCATTTGCTATGATTCCAGCACATCATAATACGCCCATTATCCAGTTGCACAAGGCCTGCCGGTGCATTGGAAGCAAAGAACGGAGTGGGACCTGGGACTGTCCAGGTTTCACCTTCATCTGAAGAATAGGATTCATACAGTCTGCCCGTTTGTGTACGAATCACCATCCACACTCGTCCATCCCGCAGTTCTATCACTACCGGCTCTACCGAACCTGACTCAAGGGCAGATCCGCCGTTGTCGACGACCAGCTCGGCATGTGCATTGCGCCACGTATAGCCTTGGTCATCGGACAGGATGGCTTCACTTACGAAACACCCAGTCTCACGGCGTGACAAATAAGAAAACGGCATAACCATCCTGCCACTGGATAGCTGGATTACTGCATTCAGAGAGCCGGTGTAGGAATGGCCGTAATCGATCGTTTCCGGCCCATGCCATGTCTGTCCATTATCTCTGGAATACATATGCAGCATTTGTATAAGACGATCACGGTAGGGGATAAGGGCATCCCAGTTCAGCAACATGAAGGCATACACATGGATCGTACCCTCCTGATCAAGGATTGGAGCGCAATCCAGGTCCAGCATTTTGACTGTTCCTGGCTGCGGGGCGAACGTTATGGCCAATTCGCGTTCACTCCATGTCTGTCCATAATCGCAGGAACGGCGAATATACAAGTACTGGGGTATCGTCGTATCGTTCCACTGTTCAGGCTTTTTGCCTTCTACAATGAAGGATATTAGTGTCTGATCAGGCAAGGTAATGAACGTACCCAGCTTTCCCTCGAAGGAAATTTCTTTAGGTGGCATAGCCTTCTCTATCATATTCATATTCATCTTCCCCTTCAGTTGGTCTATAGCAATTTTCGGAAAGCCCTTCGCTTGCAGCGGCTGGACCACTGGACCCCGAGTGCTCCGCGAGTGTTTTCGCAAGTGCTCCGCGAGTTTTTTCGCGAATGCTCCGCAGCACTTATTGAATATTATAAGCTGCTACGCGGCGGTACGAAATGCTAGATCCTTTACATTCATAGCTACGATTATGACATTTCCTTTCTCGCCACTCGTTCCTTGCTCTGTACCGGCGCATATGAATGAACATGCAGCTTTTGAAGCTATGCCTATTGCCCATATGGCCTAATATATCAATGGTGCAACTATGCTTGATTCTGTGCAGCATGCAGTGGATTTCCTGCTTCAAGGCAATTGACGTAAGGAATTCAAGCCAGTATTATGGTATTACCAATTAAGTAAATATTACATAATAAAGGTAATTTAACAATCAGAAGCAGCCTAAAAATCAGAGGGGGTAAAAAAACATGTTTCGTAAACGCTTTCTTTCCAGGGCTAGGCAGCGTGTTATGCTCATCCGGCTAATTGCCTTTTTTCTCATAATTTCGTTGTTGCCGCTGTTTATTATTAGCTCGATATTTGATAATCAGATTCGGTCAACGATGCAGCAGGAGCTGCTCGCTGCCAATGCCAAATACGTCCAGCAGACTGTCAATGCGATGGAAAGCGTAACGATGCAGATCAGCAGTTTTTTCCGTCAGCTATCGTTGGATAAAGTTGTCAGAGAGTTTGAGCGTTTCCCGCGCGGGACCTACTTTGAATCGCTGACAGGGGAATATCGCGAGGAGGATCTGCCTGGCATGTACAGCTACTTGAAAAGCAAGGAGCAGACCATGCTGGCTATTCGAAAGCTGAAGGATTCCAATGAATTCATTGACTCCGTCTATATGCTCGACCGTGCCAAAAATTTGGTCCTAACGTCCGAAAACCTGGAATACAGACCTGAAAGATTCTATGATGCAGGCTGGGAAAAGGACATCCAAAGCCTGCCGTTCTATCCGACCGTGACAGAGCCACGCATGGCGATCGGGCGTGATTATAAGAAGCGAAAGGTCATACCGATGGTCTATGCTTCCCCGGAAACGGGCAATTATATCGCGGTGAACCTGGATGTCGCGGCACTGGCCAGTGCCTTAACGAGCAAAATGGACGGCAACAACGGTAGTACCGGCAATACATTGTTCGTGCTGTCAACAAGCGGCCAACTGCTGCTGCATGATGGCGATTCACAGACAGAAATGACGGACACAACAATTTCTACCTTGCTGCCACACATGGAACAGATGGGCAAGGTATACTCCGAACAGCTTGTTATTAATGATAGGGCCAGTTTGCTGACGGCATACACTTCTGATCATCTGGGCTGGCGATTTGTAACAATCTCTTCGCTTGAGCAGCTATATGCTGGTATGTCCAAGGCGAGGATGATGATTATTGTGAGCTGCACCATTCTTGTCGCAGCCATTGGCCTGCTTATTTATGCAGCTACTAGGCAAATTTATAACCCTGTTCGCCATCTGCTGGAGTTCATTCACAAAAATTCCGGGCCTAACCATGAGCATGTGAACGCCCAGTCAAGTGAAGTTCGTGTTATTCAGGATAGCTTTAAAGTCGTTATAGAGGATCGGGCCAGCTTGCAGCTCAGGCTGCTCGAAAGCTTACCCGCGAACCAGGAGAAGTTTGTATATACATTGCTCCATAGCCATACGCTGCGCGCGGATGAGATCAAAGAACGGTTGGCATACCTGAATTTAAATTTAGAGATGGAAGGGATTTTCGTCTGGCTCGTCTCCATGCAAGGTGATTCGTATACGGATGTTGAGAAAGAGCGCCTGGATAAGCTTTGCTTGATCGATGAGATTAGGCAATGTTTGCCCGCTGACCATAACAGCATCGTGCTGGAGATCGTCGAAAGCCAGATCGTCGTTCTGATGAATGGTGATGCAGATGAACTGCAAGACAATTATCAATTGGCGGAATGCGTCATCAGGCAAGCGGAAGAGCGGTTGAAACTATATTGCTCCATTGGTATCGGCGAGCATTGCCAGCACCTCTCACAGCTTCCTGCAAGCTTCAACCAGGCAAAAGAAGCGCTTCGTTATCGCATTATGGCAGGCTCCTGCGAGGTTGTGTATACCGACGATGTACGGATGAGCGGCACGCCACTGTTTAATTATCCGAAGGAAAAAGAAGAGGCATTTATTTATGCGCTTATTAACGGCGAAAGCCAGAAGGCACGGGGCATTCTCGCGCAAATGATGCGGGATTTTCAGGAACAGGAAGGTAAAGTTCACTACCACCAGATCAAGCATGCGCTCATTCAATTGTTGAGCCGTATTATGGCAATCGCCAATGACATTCGGATAGATCTCAATATGCTGCTGATGGAAAACAATAATTTGTTTCACTTGCTGCAGCAAAAAAACAATTGGAAAGAAATTACATGCTGGTTTGAGGAATTGGTTGCGAAGCTGTCCGATTATATGGGGCATGCTGTCCGCGACAAAAAAAATCGTCATATTGAGCAAGTGCTTGCTATGCTCGGCCAGGAATGCGGGGAGAAGATCACACTGGGCTACGTAGCGGAGCAGCTTGGGTTGAACCCGTCGTATTTGAGCCGTATTTTTAAGGATGAGCAAGGCATCACTTTTTTGGAGCATTTGACCTCTGTACGCATACAACGCAGCAAGCAACTGCTTGAACAAACAAATTTAAAAATTAAAGATATCGGGGAGCAAGTCGGTTATCTGCAAACGAACTATTATATTAAGCTGTTCAAGGAATTTACAGGCACCACACCGGGTGAATATCGAAAAAACCTTACAGTTTCTCGGTAAAGTCATAATATTACCTATGAATGTCAAAGATGAATCATTTAAATCATGCGGTGTCGTAACCTATAATTTGGCTATGTTCTTAACAAACAAAGGGAGGTTGCGTATGAAAAAGAAATGGTTCCAGTTATTGCTGAGCATCACTTTAGTACTTTCTTTATTGGCAGCGTGTTCATCCAATACACCGGCTGAGCCGTCAGCAAGCGATTCCGGCAGCACTGCCGGTACAGATGGAGAGGCACCAAAAGATTATGGGAAAGTATATTTGTACCCCAACTATGGGCATCTAGGAAATGCAGTCAATATGAGCACCAAAGAGACATTGGATGAAATACGCCAATACATTAAAGAGCAGACGGGCGTAGAAGTCATTGAGATCGTGCCGCCGAAAGGGTCGGAGGCAGACCGGTTGAATTTACTGCTGGCTGGCAATGAACCGTTGGATATTTATATCGGAACAATGGATCTGCATCAAGCCAGTGGTGGCGCTTTCCCTTTGAACAAGCTGCTTGATAATCATGGTCAAGCAATCAGGGCATTGTGGCCAGACAATTGGTCGAGGGCTTCCTGGGAGGCACTCCAAACGTCGGATGGCGAACTGTGGGCATTGCCGATCTCGCCCCCGATGGCTGGCGAGGCGTTAACCATTCGCAAAGATTGGCTCGATGAGGTGGGATTGCCAGTGCCGACAAATCTGGAGGAATTTGAAGCTGTTTTAAAAGCATTCAAAGAAAAAGACCCGGTCGGCAATGGCGAAACCATTCCGCTTATTACGTCCTTTGCCGAAATGAACCGGACATTGGCTGGCTTGTTCATGGATAACGGCTATGGCAACTGGATCGATGCCGAAGGTAAAGTACGGCCGACGGTGCAAAATCCGGATTATGAAACGTTCGTCAAAAAAATGGCAGATTGGTTTAAGAAAGGATATATTTACCGCGAATCATTCTCCTCAGATGGAACACGTGTGATCGAGCTTGTCAGAGCCAACCGGGTTGGCAGCGCAGCAACATGGCATTCACGCACATTTGCCCAGACAATGGCCATTCGCGGCACGTTAGATCAAGATGCTGAGTATGTAGTGGCTGATCTGCAAGGGCCTAAAGGTTATGGACGGATGGTAGGCGGCGTTGGAAAAGCAGGCACGATGATTAACAAAAACGCCAAAAACCCTGAAGGTGCGATTCGCTATATTAATTGGCTGCAATCCGATGTGGACAATTATTTGACCGGATACTACGGCTTGCAGGGAAAGCATTGGGAATGGGTTGACAAGGAACAAGGAACACTCCGCCGCTTGAATACCGACTATGCCGGTGAGTTTATGACGGCCTTCTCCTTTGCCATGACGGTCCAATTCCGCGAAGATGATCCGAACAGTAACGACCCATGGATCAGGCCATTTTTTGCTAAGTATCTGGTAGAGAAAGAGAAAGTGAAGTATGAAGGAACCTCAGAGGTAAGCTACTTGTTTGAAACAGCCAGAATTGCTGAGGAAGTTCCGTCATTGAGTGATGTTGACAGAATGATTGAACAGGAGATTACAAAGTTCATCATGGGTGCCCGGCCATTGTCCGAGTATGCCCAATTTTTGAAAGAGCTTGAGGATGCAGGGATCAATAAATGGATTGATGCATATACGAAGGAATATGAGCGCGTGAAGGACAGGGAAGCGGGATGATCAACATTTGAAAACTTCAATATGGGTTCGAATGAGAAGGGAAAAACTGTATTTATTATTAGTACTTCCTGGCTTGTTGTATTTTCTGATTTTTCAGTATGGCCCTATGTATGGTGTTATTATAGCCTTCAAAGATATTTCACCTTTCCAGGGACTAAGCGGCATTTTGTCAGCGGATTGGGTAGGGCTCAAGCATTTCCGTAATTTTATAGATTCCTACTACTTCTGGAATATTATCGGCAACACGCTCATTATTAGCTCTTACAAGCTGTTTTTTGGCTTCCCTGCACCGATTATTTTAGCGCTGTTATTAAATGAAGTTCGGCTGAAGGTTTTAAAAAAAACGGTCCAAACCATTTCCTATATGCCGCATTTTATTTCGATGGTCGTGCTGGCAGGCCTCGTCACTATGATGCTGACAGCGGATGGCGGATTTATCAACAGCGCTTTACAGCGCCTGGGTTTTGAGCCGATTATGTTTTTGGGGGATCATCGCTATTTCAGGTCCGTCCTTGTCATCTCCGGGATATGGAAGGAAATCGGCTGGAGCAGCATTATTTATATTGCAGCGATCGCAGGGGTGGACCAGCAGCTCTACGAAGCTGCCAAAGTCGACGGTGCAGGGCGGATCAGGCAGATGTGGAACATCACGCTTCCGAGCATTAGCTTTATTATGGTTATTCTGTTTATACTGAACATCGGTCATATTCTGGATGCCGGCTTCGAGCAAATATTCTTGCTTTATTCGCCGTCCGTGTATGAAGTTGCAGATATTATCGATACGTATGTGTACCGCAAAGGGCTGCTTGATTTGCAATATTCATTCGCGTCAGCAGTGGGGCTGTTCAAAGCCGTTATTGCGCTTATATTGGTCGCCGGGGCGAACTACGTAGCGAAGAAGCTAGGACATGAAGGAATATGGTAGGTGAGATGGAATGAGAGAATCCGCCAGCGGCAAGCTATTTAACATTTTTAATTACACCTTTTTGTCAGTGATGACGTTAACATTTATCGTTCCTTTCCTTATCTTGCTTTCTACCTCGCTTGTTAGTGAACAGGAGCTGATCCGGCGGGGAAGCTTCATTCTGATTCCCGAGAAAATCGATGTGACCGCGTACAAGACGTTGCTGAGCCAAGGATCCGCGTTGTACAAAAGCTATTGGATTTCCATATTGCGTACAACGGTTGGCACTTCGCTCAATCTGATTTTTACGGCAACAATGGCCTATGGGATATCGAGAACAACGTTGCCAGGGCGCAACATCATCATCACGCTTGTATTTATATCGATGCTGTTCAGCGGCGGCCTGGTGCCCACGTATTTGCTGATGAAGTTTTTGCATCTGACCAATACGTTCTGGGTCATGATTCTTCCATCGTTGATTAGCGCCTGGTATTTATTAATTATGAAGAGCTTTTTCTCACAAATACCGGAAAGCCTAGAAGAGTCTGCCGTTCTGGATGGCGCCTCACCGCTGAGGGTACTGGTCAGTATTATTGTACCCATAAGCATGCCTATGCTTGTAACGATCGGTTTGTTCTATGGGGTTACGCACTGGAATGCCTGGTTTGATGCCACCATATACATTACGAACCCGGACCTTATGCCAGTACAAGTGTTCTTGAGGCGCATTGTTTTGACGATGACCAATCAGGATCTGGATAGCGCTATTTTGCTGAATATGAACGAGAGGGCGACGCCTCAGGCGTTACGAGGGGCAATGATTATGATTACTACTGTCCCGATCATGTGTGTATACCCGTTTTTGCAGAAGCATTTCATCAAAGGCGTGCTGGTTGGGTCTGTAAAAGGTTAATGCGTTAGCGGTAGGATTTTATATCTGAGAAAAGAGGTGGTGGTTTCATGAAGGGAAGTAAGCTGGGGTCAACGGCCTTCAGGGTCTTACTAAGTATTTGTGTTATTCTTTCCACACTAGGCCTTACTTCTGGCCAAGCGGCAACAGCGTATTCGGCAGCAGCTTCAGTGCAAACAGCTCCAGTGCAGACAGAGAAGCTGACAGGCACGGATATTCAGGGACACTGGGCACAAGCCCAGTTAACAAAGTGGCTGGAGGCTGGCTTGCTACAGGGCTATACGAATGGACAGGTGGCACCTGATCTTCAAATTGCCAGAGGAGAGATGGTTGCATTAATTAATCGTTCCTTTGGCTTCACGGCACAGAAAGACATTCAATTCACGGATCTAACTGCAGCAGATTGGCAGTATGAGGATGTGTCTATCGCGGTAAATGAAGGCTATCTCCAAGGTTATGAAGATGGAACCGCACGTGTGCAGGGTAAGATCAGCAGACAGGAAGCGGCTGTTATGTTAGGTGCCATTCTAGCGCCGTATTTGAACAAGCTTTCAGCTGCAGAAGCTCCGGCCTTCATGGATGATGCCGAGATTGCAGACTGGAGCCATCAGGCAGTACAGCTCATTGCCGGGTTCAAAATCATGATTGGATACAAAGATGGCAGCTTCAGGCCACTCACCGCAATGACACGGGCAGAAGCCGTTACACTCCTTGACAGAGCCTTGACTTTCGTTCATGCACAGGATGCAGTCGAACGTAGCTTTGGAGAACCCGGTGTATACGGTCTGGAGGAGGATCAGACGGAAACTATACATGGAGATGTGGTCATATCCTCTAAGGCAGTGACTTTGCGCAACATGATCATTAAAGGGCAGTTAACGTTAACGGACGGCATCGGCGAAGGCGATGTACGGCTTGACCGGGTAAAGGTAGAGGGCCAAACGACTATTAACGGTGGAGGAACTCATAGCGTTTATATCCGTGATTCTCAGCTGGGCAATGTAATAATTGACAAAAAACTTAGCCCTGTCCGAGTAGTGCTTGAAGGAAATACAACGATTGGAGCTGTTAGTATACATTCCGCAGCGACCTTGGAGCATGCAGCTGTTGTTTCAGGAGGAGGGGTTCACAGTGTTCAGGTCTCAGCAAGCCTACCTGCTGGCAGCAAGGTAATCCTTAATGGACAATTTGATCGCGTTGAAGTTGAGGCTTCCGATGCCAGAATTGAGCTGCTTCATGGAGTGATTAACAAGCTGGTTATTAAGTCACAAGCAAGCGGAACGACCCTTGTAACTGAACAGGATACGACGATTATCTGGCTAGTTGTGGAAGCGATCCTCCATGTTCTAGGGACTGGCACGATAGAAAAGGCAACGCTGAGCGAAGGCGCCAAAGGCTCGACATTTGAAAGCCAGCCATTATCACTGGAAGGCGCAGCTACCATATCATCTGGATCGCCTCCGTCGACCGGAGCGCCTGCTACGAATCCCCCGGAGCAAAGTGATAATGCCAAAATCGTATCTCATACAGCTGTTAATGGTGCCATTACCGTCTTTTTTGACAAATTGCCAGCCGATGAGCCACAGCAGAGTGATTTCATTATCAAGCAGCAAATCGCTGGTGAATTAGAGCTAACGATTGCCCCGAACAAAGTGATCTGGCATGCTTCCAATAATAAAGCGGTGTTAAAGATTGCATCCATTGTGCTCAAGCCGGAGGAACAGCAAGTCACATATCGCATCTCCTACAAAGGTCAGACAGCCGTTGATGTTGCTCCCTTGGTTGTACCAGCGGGCTTGCTGCTTGTGGAGCAAGGGCAGGCACATGCTGTAATAGTTGTTGCAGCAGCAACTGGAGCAACGGTGGAGGCAGCTGAATTGCTTGCTGCATATGTGGAGAGATCGACCACTGCTGAACTGCCGATTATACCTCAAACGGAACTGGATGCCAATGAGCAGTTGTACAGCGATCTCGCAAAAATATACATCGGCACCAGCCATCCTGGAGATGAATTGTATTTGGAGAGCCAACTCGCAGCAATGAAAGAAGATTCGTTTATTATCGATTCGAAAGCAGGCGCTATAACAATTGTTGGCACTACAGTACAGGGCATGGAGTACGGCGTATATGAATTTCTTGAGCGTTATGTCGGCGTGCGCTGGTTGATGCCTGGAGAAGATGGTGAGGATGTCCCGCAGCATCCAGATTTATTCGTGCCCATTCAGGAAGTTCAGGAAGAGCCTGTGTACTTGTCGCGGGTCATGTGGCCATTACAGTATTACAACCAAGTAGGGAGTAATCCGACACAGCATGAATGGGGCGTACGCAATCGGCTGCGCGTGCAGAATATAGGCTATGAGCATAATGTTTGGCGATTTTTCCCGACATCACAAGCTTATTTAAACATGCATCCCGACTATTTCTCCCAAAAAAATGGCGTGCCTTACATTCCGGTCGTGAATTGGGGCTGGCAGCCATGCTATAGCAATCCTGAGACCGCTCAAGTCGCAGCTGCCTGGATTATCAATTATTTTAACGCCAATCCTAATGAACCTTCCATGTCTCTTGCGGTCAATGACAATGGTACTTTTTGTGAAGAAAATCCAGCCCATGGCAACTATACGAGCCAAAAAAATTCGTTAGGGCTGACAGATATGTCGGACATCTACTACACATGGGTGAATGATGTCGTTGAAAGAGTGCTCGCAGCAGAGAACGGGAAATTCAAGGACAAATGGTTTGGCATACTTGCCTACCAGGAAGTGTATGATCCGCCTTCTTTTCAGCTTCATGAACGGGTTGTTCCTTATTTGACCAAAGACAGAATGACTTGGAACGACTCTGGTGTGTTGGCTAAAGATGTTGCAATTATGCAAGCCTGGGAACAGAAAGCGGCAAATATTGGTCTCTATGATTACACCTACGGTACACCATATACAGTGCCACGCGTATACTTCAACATCCTCGCTGATATATTCAAGTATGGGGAACAGCATCAAGCCAACGCCTATTTCACGGAAATGGCTCCTAACTGGGGTGAAGGGCCAAAGGCTTGGCTTATGACGAAGCTGTTATGGAATCCTGATCAGGATATTGATGTATTGCTGGATGATTGGTACACACGCGCAGTTGGTGCAGAGGCAGCACCTTACCTTCAGGCGTACTATGAGCATTGGAATGATTTTTGGGAAAATAGGATCAAAGAGACAAGTTGGTTTAACGGTAGAAAAAATACGACGTATTTGAACTTTTCCTCTGCAAGCTATCTATCCATCGTCGGAGAAGAAGAAATCAGGCAGAGCCGGTTATGGCTGGAGA
The DNA here is from genome assembly GCF_017874215.1 of Paenibacillus eucommiae. Classification (GTDB taxonomy): domain Bacteria; phylum Bacillota; class Bacilli; order Paenibacillales; family NBRC-103111; genus Paenibacillus_AI; species Paenibacillus_AI eucommiae. The sequence goes on along the minus strand of NZ_JAGGLB010000023.1, from coordinate 27,498 downwards.
CAGCGCTCGACAAAGCGGTGACAGCTAAGGAAAAGTCAAGGGCGGCGCTGCTGTTGCGCGCATTCGAATACTATGAAGCGTCAGCAATCAGCTATCCGAAGTCAGTGGCGCCTTTGCAGACGGCTGCTGATGCGCTCATACTGCTGGAGCAAGCTGTGAATTTCGAAGAGAAAATGACGTATGCTAAAAAAAGACAGACATTGGTTGAACAATTCAAAAATGATCCGATACTCGTGCATACCCCATTGTTTGAAATGAACCGCACAGGAATGCTTTGGTCTGGAATAAATGCAGAAGCGTTCTGGGCGCTCGTTGCTTATTTGAAGGATCATGAACCGTCATCAGGACCTGTACATCAAAAGGCAGTGGAGTTGGCGGCACAAGGGGAAACACCAATGATTCGCAATTATGCCCAATTGCTATTGAAAGCAGTAGTTGATGGACCGAATAATCTTAATTCATCGTTTGAGGAAGCAACTGAAAACGATAATGGAAAAGTGACGGCCAAATATTGGGATGCGAATATTGTTAATTATGGGAAGTTCGACAAGAAAACCGGTCTTGCTGCCTCAGGGGACTCAAGTGTGGTAGTGAAGGATTTTTATTTTGGTGATATCAATCAAACCATGCCTGGCCAATCAGGCCTTGCTATTGCCCGCCTCAAATATTTTGTCAGCAATGATATTGCTTCTGTCGGAGACATCTGGCTGGAATTGAACCTTCTGGATGAGCAGGGCCACAAGCTGGCGACCTTTAAGAGTGACCAACAGCCTTTCTATACCTCGATGGGCAGGTGGCAAACGATTCAAATTATGGATGTCGTGCCAAGCAAGGTGAACGGCATACCAGTGAAAGGTATTCGTATGTCTGCTACGGTGAACGGCTTTTTCGAGGGAGGTACCTTGTATCTGGATGATTTCGAGTTCTATCAAGCAGATGATCCTGGCGAGGTTCCGCTGCTCACTGCAGTAGAAGCAGAGAATGGTACGCTGCGTATTGTGTTTAATGAGGAGCCGGCACAAGTGCCGCAAATTGAAGATTTCAGCGTAGAGCAACTCGATGGCACAGGCGTCATTACTCCGACGTATATAGAATGGGATGCTGCAACTCGAACAGCTTCGCTAGCAATACCGTCTATTGCACAGCTCGCATGGGAGCAAAGTGTGGAGTACGAAATCACTTACAAGGAAGACTTCATTCGTTCGACGCCTTTGGTGATTGGACGCTTGCCAGGGTATACCTCAGTGCTGGCCAACTCATCCTTTGAGGATTGGACAGCCGGGAAGCCAGATGGCTGGCGCCTTTGGGGAGAAGGATTCACACGTGCAGATACAATCAAACGGAGCGGACAGGCGAGTCTGACTGTGAATGGATTAAGTGCTGCGCAGATTCAAGCAGGCGGCGGGGGGCCGTTTCAAGGAATCGTTCTGGAGCCTGGACAATATGTCGGTGCCTTCCATTACCGGACTGCTGCTCAAACAGAGGGGACAATCGGCTTCTCGTTAGTATTTAAAAATGCACAAGGTACCAATATCGGTTCCGTTCCTGTTCCTGTGCAGCAAGGAGCTACGTCTGGCGGAAAATGGGTGACTTTCTCAACCGAGTTTGAAGTAATGTCCCATTATAATGGTGTGCCAATGGCAAGCGCAGAACTGCTGATTCATATTAAAAACTTTAAAACAGGTGAGCGGCTCTACCTGGACGATATCGAGCTGATCCGGAAGGATGATGTTCCAGTACCAGTACCGGTATCAGCGGAAGCAGCAAATGGCGAGCTGCTTGTCGTCTTTAATACGGCGCCGGAGCAAACACCGGCCATAGCTGATTTTGCAATAAGCAATACACATAACGGTCAGACAGTCATTCCGGCTGGGGTGAACTGGGATGCTGCGACTTTAACAGCAACCGTAACGATTCCCAGCATTGCCCCCCTTCCATGGGAGCAATATGCTGCATATGAAATCGGATATGGCAGTGCACCTGTGTTGCAGACGAATCTGATAACGGTTGGACGCTTGGCGGGATACACGTCAGTACTGGCCAATTCATCCTTTGAGCATTGGACGAACGGCAAAGCAGATGGTTGGAGTTATTGGGGAGAGGGCTTCACACGCTCGGATTCGCTCAAGCGAAGCGGGCTATCGAGCATGACAATCAATGGATTGTCTGCGGCGCAGATTCAAGCAGGTGGCGGGGGACCGTTCCAAAGAATTGTGCTGGAACCTGGTCACTATGTGGGGGTACTCCATTACCTGACATCTGCCCAAACAGAGGGGACAGTAAGTTACTATATAGTATTCAAAAATGCACAGGGCACAAATATCGGCTCTGTCCCTGCACCGGTGCAGCAAGGATCAGCATCTGGGGGGCAATGGGTAACCTATTCGACTGAATTTGAAGTGATGTCCCATTACAACGGTGTGCCGATGGCGAGTGCAGAGCTGCTAATTCATATTAGAAATTTCAAAGTAGGAGAACGGCTCTACCTGGATGATATTGAGCTAATTCGCCAGGATTAATATCAAGATGAATCCGATAAGCTAAACAGAGATAAGCTACACGCAATGGTACGATTTTAAGGGCCCCGCGCGAAAGAAAACCGCGGGCTCTTTTTTTGTAACTTATTTATTTAGAAAGTTTAAGTTTTGGGAAGGCAGTCCTTTTGAGCGTTAGCAGCAGCCCGCCCTCCGTTCGCTCCCTGTTCGCTCTCCGCCAAAATGAGCGTGTATTCCACTTAGCGATGTTTTTCATCGCTAAAGTGAGTGTTCAAGGTCAATACGTCACGTTAATGATGATTTTCATCGTTAAAAGAGGGAGGATGGCATCTCAGGATGGTTAAAAGGGATTTTAACGATGTACTTCATCGTTAAAGTAAGGATATGGAGAGAAGCCAGTGCTTTTAACGATGAAAAACATCGTTAAAGCAGCAGCTCCTTCTCAGTTGCGCGTGCTCTTCATCCCCAGCGGCTGGAGTTAACATCCCTTCCCTCCGCAATGCTCCCACGTCACGAACACGCTCATCAAAGGACGCCGCAAGACGTTTTCTTATGATGGTGCAGCACAGCTTTATGGCGGTAAAGTGATATAATATTAAAATAGCTGAGAATCATGGAATCTGAATCTGTAAGGAAGTCCTTAATGAAGTCCAAATGTGTTCATTGTAGTCACTATCCCTCTCGGTCAGGAAAGAGACGCTTGCTGGCTGTCCGTTTGAGCTTGGTGTTCATGCATTGTAGCTGAGAGAGGGAAGGGTTGTGGATGGAAGAGCAGTAGTGTCCGCCTTTAAAGATTTGTTCCACCTCTGCATCCATCCATTCAAGGGAACAAATCTTTAACAGCGGCTGGAGCCCACAGCCCCAATGTTGTCAGGTTAAGCAACTTCTCAGGCGATACGCCGAGCAACCCGAGCAACGGCACGCGGAGAGCGGACGGATTTCTAACGGACAATTTTGCACCTTAGACGCGTTTTTTTCATCCGTCGCCCATCCTAACGGACATTAGCGACTCTTAACCCGCTCAACAAGGGGAAATTACGCTCCGTTAGGGCTGTTAGAGGCGCTAATGTCCGTTAGAATTCCAGCTGGGCTTTTGTGGTGCGCCAAGGAGCGCTGGTGTCCGTTACAGTTACTGGCTTCCCATTCGCGTCCGCTGCCCCTCGTTAACCTGACAACATTGGCCCACAGCCTCCCCTCCCGCAACGCTCCCAAGTTTCGATCACGCATCCTAAAGGACACCGCAAGGGACTGTTGACAAAAGCCGATTTTGCGAAAAATGACTTTTATATACCCAGTGTTTATGCGGGTTCTCAAATGTCAATTTCGTCAAAAAGATATTTTGTCAACAGTCCCGCAACGCATTTTTCTCAATAATGAGCAAAAAAAATCAAACCCAGCCTCTATCCAGGTGCTATTCTTAAATCAGGACCTTGTACAAGGAGAATTTACAAATGAAGGATAAGGAACACGGCAGCTTAGTGAAGAGGGCCATCGACTACATCGAGAACAATATCAAGCAGAAGGTCGGGCTTCAAGACATTGCGAAGCATGTGATCATTTCTAAATTCCATTTTCACCGTATGTTTAGCGTTGCTGTCGGAACGTCCATTGCCGATTATATCCGCAAAAGGAGGTTGACCAGAGCCGCACTAGAGCTGGTGCAAACCAATAAACGCATTCTTGATATTGCCATCGACTATCATTTTCAATCGCAAGAGGCATTTACGAGAGCTTTTAAAAAGATGTTTCATCTGACGCCTGGCCAGTATAGAGACTATTCCAAGCTAACAAAAATGGGAGGAAATCAAATGCAAAGCAAATCAGTTCCTTATGGATGGACGATTACCGGAGATAGCCCTAATGAATACGAAACAGCTGTTGACAACCAAGAGGTCCATCAAGGGCGTGCATCCGGATATTTAGGTTCAAAAGGCGAAAAGGGCGGGGGCTTTGCCACACTTATGCAAATGTTTGATGCTAGTGCATACAGAGGCCAGAGATTGAAGCTGACCGCGTTCGTGAAATCCAATCAAGTTGAGGGTTGGGCGGGACTGTGGATGAGGATTGACGGCAATGAAGGAGAAATGCTGAAGTTTGATAATATGCAAAACAGAGCGATTACCGGAACGAACAATTGGAATCAATATTTTGTTGTATTAGATATACCTGTTAAGAGTCACGCGATTGCCTTCGGTGTGCTGCTGGCAGGGAAGGGCAAGGTTTGGGTAGATAATTTTCGTTTCGAGGTTGTGGACGATAAGGTGCCTACAACGGATCAGCAAGCTGATGAAGGACTGCCTGCCCAACCTGTTAACCTTAACTTTGAAGAAAAGCAGTAAATATTTTTTGTAGACCCCGCTCAAAGCTATTGCAAAATAAAAAAGGCCATGGTAAAATAAGTCCAGCTCATAAATGACTAAATGAACATTTTGGTCAGTTGGTATTTCGGAGGTGGTAAAATGGCCGTTGACCGCCGTAAGCTTATTGTTGAAGCGGCATCGAAGTCGTTTGCATTATTTGGCTATAAAGCAACAACGATGGACCAGGTAGCAAAGATCGCTAACGTTGGCAAAGGGACGATTTATACTTTTTTTGCGAATAAGGAGCAATTATTTCAGGAAATAATGAATAATCTCATTCATGAAATGAAAATGGTTGCTGAAGAAGTTGTAGATCCGAACCTGCGGTTTTTCGATAATCTGAATAGAGTGCTGGATAAGCTGCTGGATTTTCGTGAAGAGCATGAATTGGCGATTAAGCTCTCTCAAGAGGTCAGGGAAATCAATACGCAAATGGCGCTTGAGGGAGTTCAACAAATTGAGAAGGCTGTAGTCGGTTATATTCAACAACAAGTGAAGAAGGCCGTGGACAAAGGCGAGATTAAGCCGTGTAATCCGGAAATCACTGCATTTGTGATGATGAAGCTATTCATAGCATTAACCTCGGACTGGAAAAAAACACATGAACCGCTAGAAAAAAGTCAAGTCGCTGAGATGCTGCAGTTTTATTTACAGGAAGGATTGGCTCCGTAATAAGACGGATGCCTTTTTTTACACAATAAAATGACTAAATGACCGAAGTGGTCAATTGGACAAAAAGAGACAAAGTGGGAGTGGAAATAATGAATAAATTTCTAAAGCAATTTGGCAGTGAGCTGTCATCGATCGGTCGAAACCGCAAAATACTCATCTCGGTTATTGCCGTGTTGTTGGTACCTGTTCTTTACACCGCGATGTTTCTTGGAGCGTTCTGGGATCCTTATGACCGGCTGCAGGATTTACCAGTAGCTATTGTGAACGCGGATAAGGGTACCGAATTTAATGGAACGGAGCTGCACATTGGCGATGATTTTGTGGAGAAGCTCAAAGATAACCCGCAGTTTGATTGGGCATTTGTCACGAAAGAAGAGGCAGCTGCCGGGATGGAAAACAATACGTACTATATGACTATTGAAATACCGGATGATTTCTCGGAGAAAACGACGACACTTACTTCTGATCATCCTACTGCGGCGCATTTCACCTTTCTTCCGAATGAAAGCTTCAACTTTCTGGCTTCCCAGATCGGAAACACCGCAGTTGAGAAGATGAATGCTTCTTTGAATAAGGAAATAACTGAAGTATATGCCCGGACAGTATTTGAGCAGGTGGAGCAGATGGTCGATGGTATCGGAAAAGCTAGCGATGGTGCCGGCAAATTGGCGGATGGCACGACCAAAGCTAAGGAAGGCGCCATTCAGATCGAGCAAAACTTAAGCAAGCTAGTAAACGGCACCTTGACGTTAAAGGATGGAGTTTCCAAGCTGCAGGCGGGTGGTGAGCGGCTGAATCAAGGAGGAGCTGCGTTAAGCGGCGGAGCAGGTAAATTAGCCGATGGACTCACCCGGCTCTACGAAGCTCAGCAGCAGCTTGGTGCTGGTAGCGAGGCACTTGGCACTGGTGCTGATTCTCTACGCACAGGTTCAGCAAGCTTAAGCGGCGGGCTGTCCCAGCTTGCTCAAGGAAGCGGAACGCTTGTGAGCAGCCTGGAGCAGGCCGAGCAAGCGTCCAAGCAATTGGCCGCGGGACTTGATCAATCCGGGGCTGGTTCAGCCCAGCTGGAGGAAAGCGCCGCGCAGCTGGCGAAGGGGCTTGAGAAGCTTGCTGAGCAAAAGCCGGAGCTTGCGCAGAATGCGGAATTCCAAAGCCTGATGGCAGGGAGCAAGCAGTTGGCTGGAGGGCTAACCGGGGCTAGAACAGCTCAGGAGAAATTGGGCAATGGTGCCGACCAGCTAAATGAAGGTCTGGTTCAGTTGAAGACAGGGCTGTCAACATTCGATAGTAAATTGAAAGAAGCATCTGCTGGCGGGCAAAAGCTTGCAGCTGGCGGACAGCAGCTAGCTGATGGAGCTAGTAAATGGAACGAAGGCTTAAACCATTTTGCGAGCAAGCTGGAGGAAGCTAAAAAAGGAAGTGTAGAGCTAGCTGCCGGAGCGAAGGAGCTGACAGGAGGCGCCTCTGAATTAAATCAAGGCTTGATCCAGCTTAAGACGAGTGTAAATCCGTTCGTCGATGGATCTGTCCAGTTAAAAGATGGAGCCCAGCAAATGACTTCAGGACTGCTTCAGCTGGACGATGGCACGCATGAGCTGGCTGGCAAGCTGAGCGAAGCGACGGCCAAGACGTCTGAGCTTCACGCTTCTGACTCGATGTACGACATGTTTGCGAATCCGGTGCAACCGGAGGTTCAGAAGGTGAACGAAGTGCCTAACTACGGTACGGGGTTTGCTCCTTATTTCTTATCACTTGGCTTGTACGTCGGGGCCCTGGTTCTGACGATCGTGTACTCCGTACGCGAGCCTGCTGTTCGCCCGACAAGCGGTCTGAACTGGTTCTGGAGCAAAGCATTGACACTTGCAGCAGCCGGAATCATTCAAGCTTTAATCGCTGATGTGGCCCTTTTATGGATATTAGATTTAGAAGTTAAAAGCATCCCGCTGTTCATGCTGTTCTCTATCATTACAAGTATCACGTTCATGATGCTGATCCAGTTTCTCGTTACGACACTGCAAAATCCTGGACGGTTCATCGCTATCGTTATCCTGATTTTTCAATTGACCAGCTCGGCAGGCACATTCCCATTGGAGCTGATCCCGAATTGGCTGCAGAAAGTAACCCCTTGGCTTCCTATGACGTATTCGGTTGCGGGATTGAAAGATGTGATTTCCAGTGGTGATTACACTTCCATGTGGAAACATGCAGCTATTCTAGGTCTATTCACGATCATATTTGCGGCAATCACGCTGGTCTACTTTGTCAGGCTGCACAGCAAGAGCAAGCCGCAGCAGCTTGAGCTTGAGGTATCCGCGGCGCAATAAGCGTAATCAGCAAAGTGAAAAAAGCAATGAACCAAAAACCAACCCGGCTGATTGAAGTCATCAGATAGGGTTGGTTTTTTTGTTTTAGATCTGTTTGAAGTTACGGTGCCCATGCACGCCTTATTTCAAGGTATAAGGAAGTTCAAAAGTCCACAATTCAGTACCGTTTGCTTCCAGCTTACTATCTACACCAAAATCGTTGTCGTTGACAATGGCAAGCTTGTTGCCATTAACAAGCGCTAAGCCTTCGATTTTCTCATAAGGGTAGCCGAATGCCTGAGCATCGAGAATGGTGCGCTTAGAAGGGGGCATAATACCTGCAGCCCTCAGATCCGCTATCGTCATTTGCTCGAGTGTTTTTCCAGCTGCTTTGGTGTCGTACTTACCAAGAATATTCGTTGCATCGGATAGGTCGATAGCGAAAATCCGTTTCAGTTGTGCTTTGTCACCAGCTTCTTTATCGCGCTCGTCAATCAGCAGGGTGTTCTCGTTAACTGCAACCATTTCAGAAATAACAATGTCCGCTTGTTTCAAATCTTTATACTGGTTTACGTCCTCTGCTACATACGCATATTCGGCAACTGCTTTCAGCGTTGCAAGATCGAACTTCAGAATACGCAGTTGGCGGGAGTTATCCATGGATTTATCCGGATTCCGCAGCGCGCTTTGCATAGCCATATACATATACTTGCCATCAGGCGTAATGGCCAGTGCTTCAGCACCACGATTCTGGCGACGGTCCAGATAAACAGCTGGTATCGTCTCCTTCAGTGGAACTAGAGGGGATTCAAGCATAGCCGCCATCCCTTGAGGAACGATACGCTCGATCAAGGTGCCATCCATTTTCACATGAACGATGCTGGGGCCGTATTCTTCAGAAATCCAGAATGTTTTGTCGTTAGGGTTGTAGGCCAAGCCTTCTATATCGAGACCGTAAGGATCGTATTGGAGTAGTTTTTCGGCTGTACCATCATAGGGCACTTCATCACGAGAAGCGACATTCGGCAGGCCTGTGATATTGGCTGTACCGGATACAGGATCTATACCATTCACTTTCAACGGGAATTGGTCTAAAATCTTGATTTCACCAGCGGTAATTTCAATTTTATATATGGAAGGTGTATAGCCTGGAAGTGGGAACGTGCGGCGCTTCTCTCCATTAACGGTTGGCTCTCCATTCGGGCCGCGGTCAGCTGTAGTGTAGAACACATTATCCGGATCTCCCGGCAAGTGCGTTAGAGAGGAGCCGATACCCATTTTGAGCCCTTCAGCCAAATCAGGTGCTTTTAAGAGATACTTGCCAGTCAGCTTAGGCTTATCCGTCAAAGCAACGCTGCTGCGTAACTCATCCCAATCCACATATTTGCCTGTGGCTTCACTAAAAGCACGAAGTGGCAAGTAGAGACTACCATCCGAATTTATGGCCGGAGCCTGCAGAGTTACAGCCTGTCCATTGTTCGAGTATTTAACCTCGTCTGCTGTTGTACCATTCTTAACAGTTGCGGACACGATGCTGGTGCCAGCCGTAAGCGTAAGAGCAGCGATAGTAGTGATTAGCCATTTTTTCTTCATCAATTTAGTAGTCCCCTTCTACATACAAGTTATGTCACTAAAGGAAGTATATCGAAGATTTATTTTCGCTAAATTAGCGGCAAGTGAAGATTTTGTAAATTCAACGATTCTTAACAAATAGAAACCTCAAAGAAGCAGAGACGTAGTACTAATTATTACTTTATGAGAATTTGTGAGGAGGAGCTCCAATGAAATGTCCCATTTGTGATGATGTGAGAATGAGAGAAGTGGAGAAGAACGGAGTGCACATTGATGTTTGCCCCGATTGCAAAGGCGTTTGGCTGGACCGGGGAGAGCTGGATAAATTAATGACAGATGTGCGTGAAGTGCGCCAAGAGTATAATGAATGGCATCAGAAAGACAGAGACGACTATAGGGAAGAATATAGGGACAGGGACAGGGACAGGGATGGGAAATATCCGGATAAAAATCAAACGTACCCCACGAATCCCACATCTTCAGGGCATCGCGACTATGATTACAAAAACCATAAACCTAAAAAGAAAAATTCAGTTCTTGATGTACTGAGTGATTTATTTTAAATAGTAGAAATACAAAGAAAAAAGGAGCTCATCCACAGAAAATGGAGAGCTCTTTATCTTTCACTTAACGATGATTTTCATCGTTAAAGTAGCAGATTTCCTTCTCAGATAATTCATCCGCAGCGCTTCGTCCGCTAGGAGGCTCCTCCAACCAAGAGAAAAACCTTGCTGGCAGTCCGTTTGAGCTTCGTGTTCGTGCGATTCGTGCGATTATAGCAGAAAGAGGGAAGGGCTGTGGGTGGAAGAGCGGTAGCGTCCGCATTTAAAGATTTGTTCCAACCTTTTATATTCCATTCAGGGAACAAATCTTTAACAGCGGCTGGAGTCCACAGTCCTTCCCTCCCTCCATGCACTATCGTCACGAAGACGCTCCTCAAAGGACGCCGCAAGGGACTTTCCTCAATTACTTTTCTGCTTTGGCTGGCGTTTTGAATTTGGCTCTGATATCCGCGTAGCCCTCCATCATTTCAGAACCACTATTTTCGTTGTTAAAGGCCATAGCCAATTTTCCTTCGATAATCATGATCATCAATTCTTTGCCCTCATCCGCTTGAATGAGTATGACCTCTGCCTTCTCGCCATCGGTATCATAGTTAACAGATTCCATAACAAGCGGATTTACGTAGGTGCTGTCTCCTTGATCCGCTGGTCCGCCGCCCAACGCTGCCGCCATTTCAAAAACCGGCTGAATCTCGGGAACGACATGATCTTTAACAAATTTATCTTTGGCTTCTTTATCCTCGCCATTCAGGAAGACATTGACGTATTCCAGCGCTAATTCCTCATTTTTGCTCAGCTTTGATTTACCCTTGGCGTTATTGTCTTTAGACTGTTCTGGCTTTTCAGTTTCTTTAACTTCAGGGGAAGGTGAGGTCGAAGCGGAGGGAGATTCGGTAACATTTGTTTCCGGGGAGGCTGACGGAGTAGTGGTGGCACCTGTTTCCTTAGTTGATGGGGTACTGCACCCTGCAATAATCACGATGAGAGCTATCCAAAGAAATAATGATTTTTTCATATTGTAACACTCCTATTCTTTTTGACCAGTAGATTGTGGTAATGCAATTCTTTGCATATTTTACCGATTACTAGTTTATCAGAGGCGGGTACATATTACTATAGTAAAAAGGTCGCTGATAGTAGATATAGTGCTCGAAAAGGCCTATTTTTGCATAAAAATGCTCCTTATGAAACCTACACTACACTCTTTATAATGATAGTTTTTTTCAAAACCGGATTTCACTTTGGTAGCTGCGCTCTTGCGGCTATGATTATATCGCCGATTTTTAATTCCAGTGTATGGATTTTTTGCTTATATCCGTTGACTTGACGTGAATGGGTTACGAGACTTGTCAGGGAATTTAACGAGCTTGTTGCATTGCTTTTTTTGATAGCTTGGTTAAAGTTTTTCCATTCGGTGGATATATTTTTTTTGGGAACAGTGATCTTGCTTCGTTCGGCTTTGATTTGTACATGGATTGGATCGGTCTCAGCCAGCATTCCGCGAAGGCGTTTGATCGTTTTGGCGGTGCTGTCTTTGGCTGATTTTAACGCACTCTCTTTTGCTTTTATATCCTGCCTGGCTAGTTGAACCGCGATTTTTATACTAGTTGCCTGGGCTTGCAGGAAGGTATTCAGATTTTTGTTTTTTAGAGACTTGGCGGTCTTAATTTGTTGATTAATAGAGGTGCTGAGGGCAAATAAGGGCTTGTAGCGTTCACGTGTCTGATTGACCTGGATCTCGAGCTTGCTCAGCTTCTCCGCATCAATTAGTTTGATTTGTTTGCGCAGCAGGATGATGGCCTCTTCGTTCTTGTAATGAATGGCCTTAATTTTATCATCCCAACTCCGATCCTGCGTCTGCAAGGTGATAAGCTCGCTATACAGTGTGTTAATTTTACTAGCCGTCGCGCTGTTTGCGGCGGCTGTCGTTTTGTCGAGGGCTGTTTTGACCGCTGCCGTAAATTCGATTGCAGCAGCCGTTGGCACGAAAGCAGTCACCATGAGCGTAAGCGAAAAAAGCAATACCACTATCCTTTTATCCATCTTCATCATGTTCCTCCTCCAAGCTTGTAGTCGGAATCTGCACAGCAAAAAAGCACCTGCAAGAAAGGCATTATTCGCCTATTCTTACGGGTGCTTCCATCGTAAGTGGTACAGATTCGATTATTTTTGTCTACTATACCCCACATCTTTGGAGGTGTCAATAGTTGTAAAGTGTGAACCAAAGCAAACGAGTTAATTATTGATGATATTTTAAAAATGTTGTTAAATAATGGTTGAATCTATTTTTGAGGGCTAGAAACCCTTGGATAAATATGTATTGAACGTATAGTCCATGTACTTAGCTATAATATTCATTCCTTCACTAATCGTAATGTGGTATCTTGAGGTTGTTATTTACGAAAATTAGCGGCCTTATGAGGTCTGGAGGTATTTATTATGAAGTTGGGACTAAGTTCTTACAGTTTATATCAGGCGATAGCAGATGGAAGATTGACCATTGTAGATGCTGTGAAATGGGTTGCCGAGCATGGTGGAGAACATATTGAAATCGTGCCAGCAGGATATGATTTAATTGAAACCCCAGAATTGATTGGGCAGATCCGGGATGCTGCCGAACAGGCGGGCATAGAGCTTTCCGGATACTTAATCGGAGCGAATTTCCTGCAGGATGGAGCGGAGGCTCAGCAGCAGGAGATTGATCGGGTCAAGCTGCATGTGGATATCGCGTCAAAGCTGGGTGTACGTAATATGCGTTTTGACGTTGCGTATGCGGCAATTGATGAAGACCGCTCACTGAGCCGCTTTGAGTCGGATTTACCTGTGTTGACGGCAGGATGCCGTGCAGTGGCTGATTATGCCGCACAGTTCGGCATTATGACCAGTGTTGAGAATCACGGCTACTATATTCAGGCGAGCGAACGGGTAAACCGTCTGGTAAAAGTGGTGGACCGCGAGAATTTCCGCACGACTCTTGATGTAGGCAACTTCTGGTGTGCCGATGAAGATCCTCTGCTTGGCGTTAAGCGTAATGTAGAAATTGCTTCGTTCGTTCACTTTAAGGACTTCTACCGCCGTCTTTCCAGCAAGCAGCCAGGTGAAGGCTGGTTCCCAAGTGCAGGCGGCTATTGGCTGCGCGGCGCAATCTGCGGTTACGGCGACCTTGATCTTGCGGCGACGGTTCGCGTGCTGAAGGAAGCTGGATATGATGGTCATTTGTCAATTGAGTTTGAAGGACAAGAAGACTGCTTGCTTGCTTCCCGTATTAACCTGGCGAATGTGCGCCGGCTGTGGGAAGAAGCGTAAATACCGGCTAAGTTCAAAAGACACCTTGCGGCGTCCTTTGATGGTACTTGTTCGAGATTTGGGCGCGTGGGGAGGGAAGGGCTGTGGGTTCAGGGCAGCTCTTCCCTCTTTCAGCTATAAAGGTCAGAACAAGCCCTTCCCAACAGACAGCCAGCGGGCGTCTGTTTCCTGACCGAAAGGGATAGTGATCACAAAGGAAATTTGTAATTTTTACAATTAACACAATCCAAACATTTTAACCCTATACTCCTTTATCAAGAAGGACCCGTCTTTCCTCCACCTTTAACAAAAAAACTACCCGTAAATAGTAAAATACCAACAAGAGCAGCTGTACCTTCAACACTGCGAAAATCCCCATCTCGAAAAAGCCGAATTAGAAACGAACCTCCCATAATGATCATTGATGACATGCCTATGGAAAATAAGACTCTTTTCAAAAGGGCCACCATCTTTTCTTAACAAGTTTATTTGCATTGATGCCAGTACAGCTATTTTGACCTGCGTCCCGCATTTTGTCCACCTCCCACAAGTAAACGTCCTCCAGACAATCGGAGTTGTTCGTTAGTCGAAAATATTAATTCCATAAGTAAGTAATTAATTTCATTCAGAATCAAATTTTCCAATATACTTCATACCCAAAGCAGAACCAATTTCTAAACCGTCTATTTTTAAATTTTCATTTACAACCAAATCAAGAATAGCATTAACTGTAGCGGAGCTAGTAAAAATAATTCCGACGTATCAGCATTGGACGGAAAAACAGCTTTTAAGATTATAGGAGCTACTAATGGAAGGGATATTCAATGGTCTTGGAATAAAAACCAAATTGTTCCCTGTGGAACTTACGATCTCTACGCGGTAGTTAAAATTAAATATGCCGATGACTTGAATTACGACGCGAACCAACAATCAATACGCTTATATCTGGCCAGCAGATAATTCATCAAACGTGTTTGCGGTGTATGTAGATAAAATTTATTTTGTAAAACAGTAAGCAGAGAAAGAGAATCAATTGAGTTATCCTGCCCGTTAGCTTTGATATATGCGTGCCAAGTTCCAGTCTGAAATGCTTGTGAAAGATAGGGTTATAGAATGATTCCAACCGCATTGTTCCAATGAAAACGGCAGACACCCGCCTGAATGGTAGGATGTCTGCCGTTTCCTGTTGACTTATAGTTAGATCAGTTCTGATTTTTGCAGCAGTTTTTGAATGATCACGGCGACCTCAGCCCTTGTCATAGATGCTTTGGGGGCTAGGATGCTGCTGCTTCTGCCGGATACGATACCTGCTTCGATACATTCGGCGATACTGATCTTCGCCCATTGGGCAACGGTGTCAGCATCTTGATAGGGCTTGAGCTTCTCCTCCGGTGTCTTAGACTCGAGCTTCGCTTTCAAGTTGGTGATCGACATCGCTCTGGCAATTACAGTCATTGCTTGTTCGCGAGTGATGCGGTCATTTGGCCGGAAAGTTCCGTCTTCGAGTCCATTCATCAAGCCGTAAGAGACAGCTGCACGAACGACGCTTGCATACCAATCCGTCGATTTCACATCGGAGAATGCCGATGTACTATTGTCCGGCTTGATTCCCAAACCGCGAACAACGATTGCGGCAAATTCGGCCCGCGTAATCTCTCGGTTGGGATCGAACAGCTGATCGCCGATTCCGTTAATGATCATGCGCGAACCGACGTCTTGAATGGCTGCTTCTGCCCAATGATTCGGCGTATCGCGGAATACAATCGAATTTTTGATCAGTGCGTACGTGCTGTTGGTCAAACTGCTTACTTTCGCATAGTATTTACCGTCAATGCGCACGATTGTGGTCGGAACATGACGCGCTGCTCCGTCTGCTTCAACAACGATAGCCGTCGTGACGTTGTCGGGGTCAACATTATCCGGAATGACGATCATACGCTCCACATACCTATTGAAGTTCGTAACTTCATACGTCGTATCCCCATAACTGTATTTGACGGTAAAATTGATCGGCGGAACGACGATTTCGAATAGTCCTTGGTTCGCTGCACTTTCAATCAGTCGGGTCATGTCGGCTGTTGAAGCGGCGATTTCTATCTGAATCCAGATGTCTTTCAGGGAAACCGATTGGCCTAACTGAGCTGCTATCGCATCCATGCCGATTTGCTGCGCAGACAACGTATACGTTCCGCGCTCGGTTTGGATCTCTATAGTCGCTTGTTTGTTCTCCAGATGCTTAATCGATTTACCATTGAGTTTAACAATCACCGCACCGGCATTAGCTTGTACCGGAATCGTTACTTTTATCTGTTGATCTTCCGAAGCAAGCTTGCTTTCCAGTTTGTCCTGATCGACAACTACCGTGATAACGGTTTGACCATTCTGGTTCGCGGTCGTTGCCGTTCCCAATCTTTCCGATTTGCCGTTAACGCTGATCTCTATCTCGTTGTTAGACGTTTCCGGTTTCGTCTGTTCCGTCGTTGTAGTATTTCCTGAGCCGGATACGGCATTGATCGTCACTTTCGCGATGCTGCTGACGGCCGTTGCGGTCGTATTGCCCGTTGCGCTGTCATCCGTATTCGTTAAGATCACATAGTAGTACTTGACTCCAGAGCTTGCTGTCGGTACTTGATATGATGCTTGAATCGCTCCATCAATGGCTGTGCCGCCATCTGTGCTATTAGACGAGTTGCTGTACCACTGATAGCTTAGCGTTCCTTGACTAACACTGGCGTTTACCGTCAACGTAACGCTGGCTCCATTGTTTACCGTTCGATCTTGCGGCTGTGTCGTGATTGCAGGCGTTTCAGCATGCGTCAAGATCGGAGGGGTATCTTGCTGCAAATAAATCGTATGGAACTGATCGGCGCGCCAAGGCTGGCTTCCCGCCCAACCGATAAACACCGAATGACCGTGATAATTCCGGAAGAAATGACCCAGCAAGTTTTTTGTTTCATTAGGGTTGACGCCGATCATGTCGAAAGGAATGGCTTGCACCACGTTCCAGCGATCTTGATCAATTGCGGCATTGCTCTCGATGCCCAGCTTCGATTGAAACGCCGGACTCGACTGAGGCTCCAAATGATAGATCAAATTCTTGGCGAGCGGATTCGTCATATAGCCATAATAAGCGCTTGCGTTATCTTTCGCGATGAAGGTTTCGACTGAATCGTCTCCCCCGCTCTTCCACCAGCCGTTGACAATTTCATTGCTGATCTTCACTTTATCTGTCATGATTTCGCTATCTATATTCTCATAACCGACATATAAGTAATCCTCGTCCCACAGCAAATACACATGGGTGTCAACCGGAGGAGGCGTACGCTGACTCATCACAAGGAAATCAGAAAATGGTTCGGCATCCGTCCAAGGACCGGAAGCGAAATCGAGCGAGTTTAAGATGTCCTGCTTGCTTGCCGAAGTTTTAACCGCCATTGCGCTGTATTCCTTATAGCTGATCTGTTCCAAGAAGGAATTCAACTCTTTAGCTACGTCGGCAACCCCGGGATTGTTATTTAAATACTGAAGCAAAGCGTCGATCATCTTGAATTGAATGCCATCCCACTTCGCCGCGTCTAAATAATCCGACATTTCCAAGATGGGATCGCCTCTGAACGACTCGCGTAGCTCTATGCGTTTCTTTGCATACGCATAGCTGTTCTTGATGAACGCTAGATCGTGCCAAGCTTCATCTTCATCGGCCGGCACTGCAGCCGAAGTTCTCGGAAAGGAAAGCGCCGTTGCTTCATAGTATTCGAACGACAGCATCATCAGCTCCGCTCGAACCTTTTGCTTTCCTGCAGTTGCCTTATCGACTGCCTGTTCCATCAATGCGCGCGCCGTTGTTAGTTCTTCCTCCGTTACGTCTCCAAGATAACGATAGTCGTGAAAAGGTAGGAAATTTGTCCTGACATCCTGATTCGCCCAATCCAAATACCAATCTGTCTCGAAAATGCGTTGGGTCCAGAAATTTTCCCAGATGGCGTAGTATTCAGCCATATAAGGAGCAGCATCCTCGCCCACGGCTCTCACGAACCATTCGTGCATCAACTCGTCTACATCTTGATTTGGATCCCATTGCAGCTTGGCCATAACCCAAGGTTTCGGACCTTCTCCTCCGAAGTTAGGGAACAGCTCCCCGACATGTCCGATGACTTTGTTATTGCTCGCGTATTGATACACATCTGCCATCGTATGCATATAGATTCGAGGCACATGATATAAGGAGCCGTAAATATAATCGTAAAATCCGATATTGGATGCGACCGCCGTCCAAGCTTCGGTTAAGGCATGATCCGCCGCCTTCGCATCGTCATCTCCCCATATCATGCGATCAACCGTAATATACGGAACGACATTCTCATGCAAGGTGAACCCTGTCGGAGGATCAATAACGTTCAAATAGGCGAGCAGCCCGAAATATTTATCCGAAAACTTCCCGTTATCGTATTCCGTAACGCCTTCCGCCACTTTGTTGACCCAAGCGTAGTAAATATTGGACATATCGACTCGGCCCATTGAGTTAGTCTTATTTGGATAATTTGGATGATTCGGATTTGCCTCGCAATAGTTAATGCTGTCGTTCGTCCCGAGCGAATAGGAGATCGCTTTCGGATTATTCTCGAAGTATTGTACGATGCGGTCCACCGCTGCTGATGCAGTGGCATCGTTGAAACAAGGCTGCCATTCATAAGGATGCGTTGGCAGTACTCCGCCTGGATAATATTCTGGATGGTCGCTGAATACGTTAGGATCAAACAACGTACTTAAGTTATGATGGAAGCTCAAGCTGTCATGCATGCCATTGCGTCGAGCCCATTCGGCATAAATATGCAGGCCATATGATTCGTCCGTGCCGAAGAAATGACGCGCGATAACCGCCGGCTCGTCTTGAATAAGTCCCACTGGCACAGTAATCGTGCGTTGCTGGACTACATCATCGCCATCAGGACCCGGCAGGAGCCAGACAGCGCCCGCAAACTGTTCCAAGAAGCGATAGACGCCGAATTCCGTTCCCCACTCCATAGGCCCGATAATCGTAATTGATGAGTTTTGCGTATCGATGATAAAACCATCATCCTTCATCGGATCAAGCAGATCCCGATGACGAGCCTCCATGCTGTAGCCTACATTGATGCGAGCGACTCCGTTCGGGTCTGTCAACGCCCAATCGCGGGACATCACGGGCAGTTTGGCACCTGTCGATCGTTCGATATAATTTTGCAAGGTAAGCGCTGCCTTAACTATTTGCTGATCTGCTTGTTCGGGATAAACAATGACGGCATGGACCGTGCCGTTATCCACAATCGTTACGGACTCCGTTTCGTTTTCTTCATATTTTACGGCGATAATCCGGTCTACGTACAAATTTTCGATGAAAGCGCCTTCCGTATTGAAATACAAATATTGCGCCTCTGCTTGTGGATCGGCATCATAAATCCAAGGTACTTCGACGTAATGATACTCGCCGTCGGACAGAGGCGCTCGGCTGATCGGCGTTCCGATTGACTCAGAAGGATAGATGCCGACTTGGAATGCCTTTGTGCCAGACGTTAATCCCGTCTCGGTGCGAACATTGGCATACAGCTTCCATTTCCCCGCGGAAGGCAATGCCAGTGCGGGCAGCCTAATCGCCTGGATGTTCGTATTTCCGGACAGCTTAACTGCACTTTGATTCCATGTGTTCGCGTCACTGACGACTTCAGCCGGATCTGCCAGTTGGAATTGATCCTCCTCCATGTTTACCCAATCGTTCTCGGGCACGCCGTTAAGAAAATCCGGTTTTTCTACAGGCACTTCAGGCTCAAATTTGACAGCGATAATCTGATCTACATACAGGTTGTTAATTGTAGCGCCTTGAGTAGAGAACCAAATCGATTGGAACTCCTCATTTGAATTATATTCATATATCCATGGGAATTGGATGTAATGATACTCCTCATCCGTAGAGGCCGTAAGATTCATTTGTCTCGACTGTGGATTCGACGAAGATATTCCGTAGTTTAATAACGGATCTCCAATTTGCGACGTTCCGCGTTCAATCCGTACATTGGCATAAATTTTCCACTGGCCTTCAGTAGGCAGCGCTGATCTCGGCACCTGTATGACCCGATCTTCAATATTACCGGCTATTCGTACAGACTTTTGATTCGCGGCCTCCTGATCAACGATAATTTCTGCTGGACTATCAATAACAAATTGATCCTCTTCTATTTTCAGCCAATTACTTTTCGGCACACCGGCCAAAAAATCCGGAAGCTGTTCTTCTGGTGTATGTTTGACTGCAATTATATGATCCACATACAAGTTTTCAATTGAAGTGCCGTCCGTAGAAAACCACACGTATTGATAGGCTAGATTCGGATCAAATTCATATAGCCATGGGAATTCAACATAATGATATTCCTCATCCTCATAGGATGAAAATTTCATCGATGCCTTATACACATCGGGAGGATATATTATCCCATAGTTAAATGCATTGCCTGCGTTTGCTGATCCACGATCAATCCGCATATGCGCATAAATTTTCCACTGGCCTTCCTTAGGGAGGTTAGCTCTATGTAGCTGTATCGCCCAATCTATTTTATTTCCGGCTAGTTGCGCAGCCTTCTGATTCGTTGCCTTCGTGTCATCGACAATTATCGCTGGATCATAGAGAATTAATTCATCCTCTTCGAACTTCACCCAGTCGCTCTCAGGCACGTCAACCAGGAAATCCGGAAGCTCTTCCGGTTCTTCAGACGCTTTTTTGACCAAAATTATTTGATCCACATATAAATTGGCTGCTAAACTCGCCAAGAAATAATATTGAACGTTCTTATTTGGATCAAATTCATAGATCCACGGGAATTTCACATAATGGTATTCCCCGTCTGAATAGGTAGAAAGACTTGAATTATTTATTTCTGAATGTACCTGACCATTTAGATCAATTGAAACATGACCAGTGGTAAATGCATCGCCATCCGTTGCCATGCCTGGATCTATGCGCACATTGGCGTAGATCTCCCACTGGCCTTCTTGAGGGAGGCTAGCTCTATGCAGCTGTATCGCCCAATCAACTTTATTGCCGGCTAGTTGCGCAGCCTTCTGATTCGTTGCCTTCGTGTCATCGACGATTACTGCAGGATCATAAAGAATGAATTCGTCCTCTTCAAACTTTACCCAATCGTTCTCAGGCACGCCAACCAGAAAATCGGGAATATCTGTAGACGCTCCAGAACTTTCAGCCTCGGGGGCTGCAAAAGCAAGGTTTTGAAACATGGATAGTACGAGAATAAAACAACATATGAATGAAATCGGCTTTTTCAACAAATCGTTCATCTCCTGTCTATCAGATTTATCGGAGCTTAAATTCATGAAAACGCTATCAATTTTGTTGTCATTTTAATAATGATAATTATAGCGTTATCCAAATAATCTCATCCCCTCCAGTTTTTATATTTTTTAATGATACAGTGTATATACTAACATGAAAATAAAATATAAATCAATATATATCTTATTTTTTATATTATATATAATAATTTTTATCGTGCAAATATTGAAGCACGGAGAGCCATGCAGTATAGGTAGCCATCGGAATAAGGGTAATCAGGCTAAAAGGGCATATACAGGCCACGCTTTTGCGGCAACAGCAGTGCTATTCGTATTCCGAATCAATTCCTGAAGCGTCTAAACCTGGAAGAGGGTGCGGAAATGGAGATCATGATGACGCCAGAAAACGATATTGTGCTTAGAATCGCAGAGAAACCCTTAGAGTCGAATGAGGAATTACGTGCCCATATGAAAATGGTTCTCTCAAAAATCAAGCCAGAGTCACCTCGACATGAAGAAATCAACCTCGGTATTGAAGGAGACGAAATCATTTGACGATCTTAGCTCGCGGCGACCTGGTTTGGCTGGACTTCGACCCCCAGGCTGGCCGCCGTCCCGCTATCATACTGTCTGAAGCAGATTTTAATGATCTGACGGGTTTTGCGTTTGTGTGTCCGATTACTAACCAAGCTAAGGGCTACGCCTTTGAAATACCGCTGCCAGAGGGACTTCCATTTACTGGCGTGGTCCTAACGGACCAGTTGAAAAGTTTGGAGGTGGAAAAGCGAAAAATCAAAGTTGTTGGAAGCGTTCCCATCGATTCCGATTTTATGAAAGGAATTCTTCGTAATACGCGATCCATCTTAGCATGAGAGAAAAACGCCTTGAGCTCTGTCCTTTGAAGTGGGTGTTCGTGGTTCAGCAGCTTATGAGTAATCACAATGTAGAGATAATTCTCAAGCAATATGAGGATACAATCAAGCAGGCACAAAAAGAGCCCTTACGATGTAAGGGTTCTTTTGCAGGTTGTTAAACCCTGCTAATCGGAGCCAGTAAGGAGGAAATCATCATTATTTTTGCAATCTGCAAATAAGTATATGTAATAGGCATGTAAGGTAAAAAAGTGACTTCTTCTGTTTCGGTTTTGACGTGTTTTTTTCTGGTAATCTTTTAAGATAGAACTATCGTGTGCTCTCTCCCTTACGCCTGACGAATGCTGAAGGAGAATGGATGCGAATAAGATGCTTGAGATGATTTTCAGGAGGCATAAACAAAGTGAAAATTTATTTGATGACTGATATGGAAGGCGTATGCGGGGTTGCCAGTCATGACATATGGGTTACTCCGGAGGGCAGGTATTATGAAGCAGGCAAAGAACTGCTGACGCGGGAGATTAATGCCGCTGTTGAGGGATTTTTTGCTGCGGGGGCCGATGAAATCGTCGTAATTGACGGGCACGGTTACGGCGGGATCAACCAGCTGCTGCTGGACAATCGCGTCAGCTACGTAAGAGGAGCGCTGCCGGGTCCGTACCCTTTTATGCTGGACGAGACTTATGATGCGATTGCCTGGGTGGGGCAGCATGCCAAGGCCGGGGCTGAATATGCACATCTTGCCCATACCGGCTGGTTCAATGTGCTCGATTATCAAATCAATGGCACTTCGGTAGGAGAGTTTGGGCAATTTGCGATGTTAGGCGCCTTTCTGGGTGTAAGATCGATTTTTGGAGCCGGGGATGAAGCTTTTGTGAAGGAAGCATCCGCCCTTGTGCCGGGCATTGAAACCGTCAGTGTGAAAAAAGGCTTGATGCCGGGCAGCGGCGATGAATATGATTGTGAGGGATATCGGGAACGGAACAATGGAGCGATACATATACATCCTGAGAAAGCCAGACTCCTGATCCGGGAGGGTGCAGAGAAAGCACTGCGGAGATTTATTCAAAGCCCTGAGCAGTTCACTCTTCTTGATGTCAAGGCTCCCTTTACGAAGGAAGTCCGTTACCGCAGCGATGGGAGAACACCAGCACATACGAAGATTTGTGAGCATCCCGACGATATTATTACATTATTAAATATGTAGGATGGAAAGTAGGGTCAAGCGATGAAGCTGTTATTAGGTACGGCAAAGGTAGATATCACCCCGGAAAACCCGATCCCGCTGGCTGGCTATAGCAGCCGCAAGGGTCCATATGAAGGAGTCCGCACTCCTATTTATGCGAGAATTGCTCTTTTTGAACAGTGGGAAGGGGAGGAAAAGAAGCAAAGGCTGCTCGTGGTGTCAGCGGACTTGTTGTGGTGGGGACCAGAGCAGATGCCGCGTATTCGCAGCAAATTGGCAGCAGAGTGGGGACTAAGGGCGGAGCATGTCATTCTGAGTGCGTCCCATAGTCATTCCGGACCGCAAACCTCCCATCGCTTTCCGCAGACTGGGCTTTGTGACGACGCTTACTTGAAAGGGCTTGAGCATAAGCTGCTCACTGGCGTGAGAACAGCAGCATCTAATGTTGAGCCAGTGACAGTTGAACGGGGGAACGGTGAATGCCAAATCGGCATTCACCGCCGGAAAATGGTTGACGGGCAAATCGTGATGCTGCCTAACCCGGAGGGACCTAACGACCAGGAAGTGACGGTTATTCGTTTCAAGGATGCCAGCAGCGGCACGAAAGCACTCTTCGTTCACTTTACATGTCATCCGACTGTGACCCCCGACAACTATTTATCAGCTGAATATTGCGGAGCAGCGATGAGGAGTGTGGAGTCGGCGTTAGGAGATGAGGCTCCGGCATTATTCCTGCAGGGCTGCACAGGCGATGTTCGCCCTGCTCTAATCAATGACGAGGGAAGATTTTTCGGCGGAAGCGTGAAAGAAGTGAATGAGCGGGCCGATTTGCTGGCTGAGGCTGTTTTTGAAGTGCTGAACAGGCCGCTGGAGCAGCTTGAGCCCTGTGCATTAGCCGGAGAAAGAATATTGCTGCCGCTGGATTTAGCGCACTTGCCTACCCGGGAGGAGCTGGAAAGCTTGCAAAGAACGGGCGAGGAAGGTACAAGGAAATGGGCTCAGCAGATGCTTGAGCAGCCGGAGCTTGTCACGGCTTCGATTCCGCTCGACATCGTCCGGCTGGATATAGCTGAGGGGCTATCCCTTTTGGCGATGAACGGTGAAATGGTTATGGAGTATGGTCTGTTTACCAAGGAGCAATCCGGAGGAGCTGTTCTTCCGTTAGGTTACAGCAATGGGATGGTTGGCTACGTTTCCACTGCCCAGCAGCTTGTTGAGGGTGGATATGAAGCCACGGGTTCTTATTATTATTTTGGCAAGTCTTCTTATTTCGCTCCATCTACGGAATCCAAAATTAAGGACAGTATAAACCTGTTGGTACAGGGAGAGAAGAGAGGCGCTACTCACAAATGATTATTGATTCCCACAATCACCCCAACTACCTCAACATGACTTGCGAGAAAATTCTCGAAAATATGAAAGCCTGCAATATTGACCGGACCTGGCTGCTCACACTGGAGACTCCCGAATTTGAATATTCACCGGAGTATCACCGCCTGACCTGGGGCAACGAGTCCGGTCCGATTCCCTTCACCAATTGCCTGGCCTGTGTAGAGAAGCACCCGGATAAATTCGTGCTGGGGTATGCCCCCGATCCACGTAAGCCGTATGCGATCAAGAAGCTGGAAGCAGCAATCGAGTCCTATGGAGTACGTGTATATGGTGAGGTTATGCTGCGGATGATGTACGATAATCCGGATGCTGTAAGCATGTTCCGTTATTGCGGAACAAGAGGGCTGCCAGTTATCGTCGAGGTCAATTATGGTATCGGCGAAGGAGGTCCATATGCAACTCCAGGCTACTGGTATGGAGGTGGCATTGATGCTTTCGAACGGGCGATCAAGCAATGCGGGGATACGGTGTTCCTGGGACATGGTCCTGGCTTCTGGGCACATATTTCCGGCGATGAGCTTTATAAGGAGCAGTCGTATCCGAAGGGTCCTGTCCTTCCAGGAGGCAAAGTAACGGAGCTGATGCGTAATTATGAGAACCTGTACTGCGACTTGTCCGCAGGCTCGGGCTTAAATGCTTTGAAGCGGGATGCGGCATTCAGTAAAGAGTTTATTTTGGAATTCCAGGATCGTATTCTGTATGGCAGAGATGACTGGGATAATAATTTGCAAGGCTTTCTTAACTCCCTGGAGCTTCCGGCAGATGTGCTGGATAAAGTGTACGCAGGCAATTCACTGAGGCTTGTACCTCTTTGATCTTTGATCTTTGATGTTGATGTTTAATGTTGATGCTGCCATGCTGCTGTTTGCCAAGCCTCTAAATGATGTATACAACCGGGTCAGTCGTACGAAAGATGAGATCGATAGTGTCCAAAAAATACAGTTTGAAGAAGGAGCGAACTATTATGAGACATGGCGATATTTCAAGCAGTAACGACACGGTAGGGGTAGCGGTGGTCAACTACAAAATGCCCCGTTTGCACACAAGGGAAGAGGTTCTCGATAATTGCCACCGGATTAAGGATATGGTAGTCGGCATGAAGAAGGGTCTTCCAGGGATGAATTTGGTCATTTTCCCGGAATACAGCACGATGGGCATTATGTATGATGAGCAGGAAATGTATGATACGGCTGCTGCTATTCCCGGAGAGGAAACGGCGATTTTCTCGGCAGCCTGCATCGAAGCGAATACATGGGGTGTATTTTCCATTACCGGGGAACGGCATGCCGAGCATCCTAATAAAGCGCCTTACAACACGCTCATTCTAATCAACAATAAAGGCCAAATTGTACAAAAATACCGCAAGTGTATTCCCTGGTGTCCAATCGAAGGCTGGTATCCAGGAGATACCACTTATGTTTCGGAAGGTCCCAAGGGCTTGATGATCAGCCTGATTGTGTGTGATGACGGAAATTATCCGGAAATTTGGCGGGATTGTGCGATGAAAGGCGCTGAATTGATCGTCAGATGCCAGGGATACATGTACCCTTCCAAAGAGCAGCAGATTATTATGGCCAAAGCTATGGCTTGGGCTAATAATTCCTATGTTGCCGTAGCCAATGCTACCGGCTTTGATGGCGTTTATTCTTATTTTGGCCATTCCGCCATTATCGGGTTTGATGGCAGGACGCTTGGGGAATGTGCAGAAGAAGACTATGGCATTCAATATGCGGAGCTCTCCGTCTCCCAGATTCGGGATGCCAGAAAGAACGGGCAATCGCAGAATCATCTGTTTAAGCTGCTGCACCGCGGCTACACTGGCTTAATCAACTCGGGAGAAGGAGACAGGGGCATCGCAGAATGTCCATTTGATTTCTACCGGACCTGGGTGCTGGATGCTGAGAAGGCGCGCGAGAATGTCGAGAAAATTACCCGCAGCACGGTAGGTACCGCAGAATGTGAGATCGAAGGCATCCCCCATGAGGGCAAAGAGATGGAGAGCGGCAAATAAGCACTAAATAATCCGGCTGGCGGGGGATGCACATGCCTTTTATCAACGACAAGCTGCGGGCTGTCCAGGACAATCATCGCGAGCGGGATGAAAGAGAGCGCAGGACGGCCGCCGCTTCGCGGTACAAATTTGACGTTCAAGATGTGATGGAGAAGCTGAGGGCTAGTATCTACGGACAAGAACGGGCGCTTGAAGCTATGGAGCATATGCTGATGGTAGTGAAGGCCGAGATTTCCGATCCGGAAAAGCCGCTCTACATAGGTTTATTCCTGGGGCCTACAGGTGTCGGGAAAACTGAAATCGTGAAAGTTCTGGCAGAGGCTATCTACGGAGACCGCAACCATTTCTGCCGGGTGGATATGAATACCTTATCACTGGAGCATTATGCAGCCGCTTTGACAGGCGCTCCTCCGGGCTATGTAGGGAGCAAGGAGGGCGCATCCGTGCTGGATAAAGAAAAGATCGAAGGCACCTACAGCCGCCCGGGTATTATTTTGTTCGATGAAATTGAAAAAGCCAGCCATCAGGTGATTCAGGCGCTGCTCAATGTTTTTGATAACGGGCTGATGAGGATGTCTTCGGGAAGCGATGTCATTGATTTCAAGAATACGATGATTTTTATGACAAGCAACCTGGGGGCGCGGGAAATATTCCAGTTTACGGATCGGCGTTTTTCCTACTTATTTCAAAGATTGACTCATTACATGCAGCCGAAAAATTGGGGAAATAGCAACATGGAGCCCCTGCTCGAAAAGCTGATGAAGAAAAAGCTGGAACGCACCTTTCCTCCGGAATATTTGAATCGTATGGATGATATGATCATTTTCGAGTGGCTGCGCAAGACTACTATGAACCGGATGATCGACAAGCTAATGCAGCAAATGTTGGTCAGGCTGGGCAAGCATCATTGTCAATTGCTTTTGCAGGAGTCGGCGGTCAGCTTTCTGATGGAGGAAGGCTATGATAAGCGTTACGGCGGGCGGGCGATGAAACGGGCACTGAGAAAATATGTGGAGGTTCCTCTGGCGGATAGGCTGATTCGCAGACCGGACAAGGAGCATGCTGTTACTTACAAGGTGGAAAGAAGGGGCGGTGAGTCCCGGCTTTCTTTTGTAGAAGTTTCAAATAATGATGATTTAAGTTGAATTAAGTAGAATTAAGTTGATCTAAACCGATCTAAATCGAGGTAATCAGGCTCATGTTCCGTTATGGAGCAAGGGCCTATTTTACGTTGTGGGAAGGTGTGGGAAAAGCACATATTTATATGTTGAAGTTAACTTGATTATCATATATAATTTCATTGTATTATATATAATGATAGTCGAGAAGACAATACATTTTATTTATTCCAGGAGGTTATTTCATGAGACTGATTAAACGGGCTGTGCACCTGGATTTTCATACGCTGCCCAATATTCCGGACTTTGGCGCCAACTTTGATGCCAAGCAATTTGCCCGCACGCTGAA